>NZ_WTYD01000001.1:0-1200000 GCF_009827295.1 Qipengyuania pelagi
TCAGCAACGAGAAATGACGTAGCAATCCAGGTGCCTTCGGCGCCTGTGGCACCGATCTCGCCCTGAATGACGGGGAGTGCGGAATTGACGATTGATATGTCCAGCGTCGCGAGCATGGCGCCAAGCGCGCCCGCGGCCACAGCGACCCAGGCAGTCACGTCTGCGTTCTTTCGGCCCCCGGCCGGCCCGATCGAAGTGTCCTGCGCTGCCAGTATCTCGGTCATTGAGTCCGACTCGAGATCTCTTCCAATTCGCCGGCAGCATTCCGGGTGTCGACCGTAGCCACTACCGACATGCCGGGAACGAGCAGACGCCGCACTTCAGGGGGAGCATCGATACCGATGCGGACGGGTATCCGTTGAACGATCTTGGTAAAGTTGCCGGTGGCATTTTCGGGGGGGAGGATGGAAAATTCCGCGCCCGTTCCCGGCGATATGCTGTCCACTCGTCCCGCGATCTCAAGGTCTGGCAGGGCGTCAACTTCGAGCCTGACGCTCTGGCCGGCCCGGATGAGGCCGACCTGCGTTTCTTTGAAGTTCGCGGTCACGTAGATCGCGCTCACCGGAACCACCGTCATCAAACGTTGACCCGGTTGCACGAACTGGCCCACCCTGACCGAGAGATCGCCGACTCGGCCGGCCTTGCTGGCGCGCAGCAAGGTCGATTCAACCGTAAGGTCGGCTGTTTCCAGCTGAGCGCGAGCAGCGTCCGCCTGCGCCTGGGTCTGGCTGATCTGCTCGAACAGGGTCCCCCGGCGAGCGGTCGCGGCAGCCACCGCCGCCTGCGCAGCGGCGAATTCGGCCCGCGCCTGCCGCGCCTGCGCCTCATACTGGTCTAGCTTTTCCCGCGGTTCGGCTCCTGTCGCGGCAAGGGGCCGATATCGCGCCACCTGGTCGTTCGCGAGGTCCAGTGCCGCGCTCGCGGCGGCGAGTTGGGCCCGCGCCTGGCGAATGGCTGCATCCTGTTCGGATACCTGAGAACGGATTGTGTCGGCACCGGCCAGGGTCGCAGCGATCTGTGCGCGCGCCTGCTGCGCTTGCGCCTGATAATCCCGCAGATCCAGTTGTACGAGGGCTCCGCCGCGAGCTACTTGCTCGTTCTCCCCTACGAAGACCTCTTCGACGTATCCCGCTACCTTGGAAGAGATAACGACGCTGTCGGCAGCGACATAGGCGTTATCGGTCGACTGCATGTACTGTCCGTAGGTTACGTGCCGGTAGTACCACCAGATCCCGCCAAGCAGCACGGCAAGACCAACGATGATTAGCACGATGCGCAAGCTACGCCGCGATTGCGGTTTCGTTGGGGTTGTGCCCTCCTGCTCCGGTTGGTTGGAGTTATCGGTCATCTGACTCTTTCGGCAGCCTCAGTAAAAGGTGAACGCGTCTCGCGCCCTATGAGCCGTGAGTCAGATAGTAAAGGCATTTAGCAGTTTGCATTTGGGCATCCGAGGCTATCCGACTACACAGCCCTATGGATGAAAAACCAGATACCATGTCACGGTCTCAGCGTCGGCAGAAGATCATCACCGATGATGACCGCATTCTCTATCTTATGGACGAGATCAGTCGCGGCGCGCGCAGAGTGTACGATGCGAGGGTCGCCAGGATCGGTCTCAATCAGACACAGTGGAGGATCATCGGACAACTTCTTCGCGATCCTGCCCTTACGCAGGCTGAAATCGCCAAGAAACTGGAACTGGAATCGGCGACCATCGGCCAGGCGGTTGCAGGTCTTTGCGCACGCGGGCTGATGAAAAGGCTTCGAGCTGAGACGGATCGGCGAGCGTGGCAGCTCATCCTCACGGAGCAGCTAGATGATATGCTGCCCGAACTGAGAGGCTCCGCGGATAGGCTTCATGATCTGCTTTGGCGCGACATTGCCGCCGACGAGAAGCAAACGTTGCAGCAGATTCTTGCAAGGGTATCGGAAAATCTGGACCAACTCCGGGCCGAGGCTGAGTAATATCATGGCATCGCCCCCGGAAAAGCCTATCAGCAGCATCGCTCGCGCCGCGGAGATCGGCCGAATCTTAATGAGGCACGGTGCGAAGACTCTCGCCGGAGCCCTCGGATTTATTCCCTCTTCGAGCAATGTCATCGATCCTCGCGAATTTCGTCCGGCCGCAGTTGTCGCGTTCCTCCGTGACATCGGGCCAGTCGGCATAAAGCTGGGGCAGCTCCTCGCCACCCGAAGCGATCTGTTTACCGAACACTGGATCACTGCATTCTCAACCCTGCACGATCAGGTGTCGCCGGTGCGCTTCGCACATATCGAGCCCGTACTTGCTTCAAGCTGGGGTGAGGACTGGCGGAACGACTTTGCGCAGTTCGACGAACAGCCTCTGGCGTCCGCCTCGATTGCACAGACCTATTCCGCCAAGCTACGGGACGGTAGCGAGGTCATCGTGAAAGTTCGCCGCCCGGGCACCGCCGCGCGCATGGAAGCCGATGTGCGCCTGCTTGTGCGTCTTGCCGAGATCGCGGAAGCACGCTCGCCTGACATCGCGCGTTACCGGCCAGTCGAGTTTCTGCGGACCTTCGGCCGCAATCTTGCCTGGGAGATGGACCTCGCTGCGGAATCCCGAGCCTGCGAGCGGATCGGCGCATATCTCGAAACCATCGGCGTCAGGACCCCGGCCATCCATTGGGAACTGACCGGGCTGCGGGTGAACGTTCAGGAACGCCTGTACGGCAGGCCCGCGTCTTCGCTGGGCGCCTCATCGGGCGATCCGGAGGTGGCGGCGTTCGCCAAGTGCTATGCCAACGCAGTCCTGCGCATGATCATTCTGAACGGCGAATTCCACGGCGACCCTCATCCCGGCAATGTTTTCCTGATCGGCGAGCAGGATGTCGGCTTCATCGACTTCGGATCGGTCGGGACGCTCACCAAGGCCAGGCGCGACGAAATCGTCCGCCTCGTGCTTGCGATTGCTGGTGAGGAAACCAGCGATGTCGCGGATGTCCTGCTCGCATGGGCGGGGGAGCCGAAGGTGGATCGCGATGCGCTCGCGGTGGATCTGGATCAGTTGATTGGAGAGTTCAGGGGGACCGTGCTATCTGGCATCGAGTTCTCGCAGATTTTTTCCCGCGTTTTCGATCTGTTGCGGGATTATCGACTGGTTCTGCCACCTGATCTGGCCATTCTTCTGCGTACCTTGTTGACTGCAGAGGGCTTCGTCCGATCGCTGGCACCGGACTACAACATCGCCGAAGAGACCCGGCCGATCATGACGGAGCTTCTCGCCGAGCGGTTCTCGCTCGGCAGCGCTCGGTCGGGTTTGAAGAGACTTCGCGGTCAGCTGCTGGGGTTGTCGGCGTCCTTGCCCGACATACTTGCCACTGCGAACTCGATCGCAAAGTCAGGATATGTGCCGGTTCAGCTCGATCCGCTCAGTATCGAGCAGCTCGCTGGACTTCGCAATGAGCGTCAGTCCTTGAAAGGCCCTCTAGCTGCCGCATTGATCATAGCTAGCGCGTTGCTTGTCGATCAATCCTGGCTTCTGGCTGGCGGCGCGCTTGTGATTGCTGGGGTGGTGCTCATCCGAAAGTCATAATGAAGGAGCAACTTAATTCGTGCACGGTCACGATACGGCAAAGCCGAACTTAACGAGGATTTCATGCGCCTCACTTCAGCGACCAAGACGCATCGCGAAGAAAATTTTTCGACCTATTGCGATTGAAGGCTTATTTTCCTCAATCAGACGAAACTTTGGAACGGCAGCTTTCAGGCGTGTCCTCGCCTGACTTTATGGCCGCTATGAGGGCGCATTGCGGACCGGCTGCAAGTGGGCCGGAAACGGACGGTCCGGTTTGAGGCGACGGTGCGCGATAGCTGACATTGAGCGTACGACCTAAACTGTAGACGTTTTAGAACCCTCGGTTCATTCCTCTTTGCAGCCCTTCGAAAATAGTTATCCCTGACTTGCCGAGCCGAAAAGGCGTCCATTCGCGTTGATAAGAAATGCCGCGAAGATCATCGAAATGACGATTGCACCGAGCAGGGGCTGACCGATCTTTTCCGAGATGACGTTCTGCGAAAGTGCCAGTGTCAGGATCAGCAAACCAAACTCGCCACCATGCGCCAATATCGCGCCGGTTCGCGCGGCCACTTCGGTAGGCTCTCGCAGCAGGCGTGCGAGTGCAAAGACGATTAGACCTTTACCAACGATAAGCGCGGTAACGAAGCCGGCAACCAGACCGGCATTGGGAACGATGACCGAAAGATCGACGCGCAGCCCCACCGAGACAAAGAACAGGCCGAGCAGCACTGCACGAAACGGCGCGATATCGGTCTCGGCGTCGTCCTTGAAACGGGTCTCACCAAGGATCATTCCTGCGAGAAAAGCGCCCAGGGGCGGCGATAAACCGATCTCATGCGCCGCCCAGGCAGCTCCGATGACAATGGTGAGCATGGCAAGCATGAAGAGTTCGCGCGAACCGGTGCGATGGACCAGCGACACAATTCTCAACAGTAGGCGTCGGCCAATAACGAGTGCTGCGCCGAACGCGAGCACCGCGATGCCAAGCCTTGCACCCAGCTCGCTCCAGACCCCCGCATCGATATCGGTCATCGATTGCGCGGGTGTAGACAGTCCATAGGTCGCGATATCGGCCCCGGCGTCGTGGCTGCTCCCGACCACGCCCAGCGCCGCAACGAGGACAAGGAATGGTAAGGTCGCCAGGTCCTGAAACAGGAGGGTCCCGACCGATGCTCGCCCGTGGCGAGTATCGAGTTCGCCCTGGTCGGTGAGCTGGCGGATCGTGATCGCTGTCGATGACATCGCGACCGCGCCTCCAAGAAGAACGGCTGCCAGGAACGAAACCCCTGCGGCTAATGCCAATCCGGCAACGATCACACTGGTACAAAGCACCTGCAGGCCGCCGAGCCCCAGCACTGCGCGGCGCGAGGCCAGAAGAACCGGCAACGAGAATTCCAGGCCCACATTGAACATGAGAAAGACGATGCCGATCTCTGCAAGCAGCTCGAGCTGCGGGCTCGCTTCGAGCAGGCCAATCCCGGTTGGACCGATCAGGAGCCCAACCAATATGTATCCGATGAGCGTGGGCGCCCCGATCCGCTGCAGCACAAGTGTGACGATGAGACTTGCCGCAAGAAGCACTGTGACGATGGTGAGCAGATCGGTCATCGACAGGCTCTCACACGTAAATCCACCAGATGGCGATGCATGTGGCGAGGCCCACGACGATATTCATGGGCAGGCCGATCTTGAGGAAGTCGACGAACCGGTATCCGCCCGTCGCATAAACGATCGTGTTAGTCTGGTACCCGATCGGAGTGGCGAAGCTCGCCGAGGCGCCGAACATGACCACAAGAAGCAGGGCGCGGGTATCCACCCCGACGCTGTTTGCGAGGTCGATGACGATGGGCGTCATGATAACGGCAACCGCGTTGTTGGTGACCACCTCGGTCAGAAACGAGGTGAGCGCATAGACGAGGATCAGCACCAGGAAGATCGGGAGAATGGTGAGCGCGGGTTCGACGGCGTCGACGATCAGGTCGACGGTGCCGGCTCCTTGCAGTCCGAGACCGATCGCCAGCATTCCGAAGATGAGAACGATCACGTTACCTTCGATAGCGTGCCAGGCCTCTTCCGGATCGATGCAGCGCGTGAAAAGAACGAGTGTGACCCCGAGAATGGCGAGCAGGTCGATGGGCGCGACCTGTAGAGCGGCGAGAGCGATGATCGCGAACATGGTCGCGATCGCAATCGGCGCCTTGTACCGACGATAAGGGCGAATATCGGGTTCATCGATATCGATGAGATTGACGTTGTCGCGAATGTCTGCCGCGGCTTCCGGCGGGCAGCGGATCAGGAGTTGGTCAGCGGGGCGGACGCGCACGGTTTCGAGCGTGGGGCCGGGTAGATGCCGCGGACGTGAAACCCCAAGAACTCGCGCGCCGCTCCGATTGAGAAACGGAATGTCGGTCAGCTGCTGGCCGATCGCAGGGTGCGATGGCCCGATGGATGCTTCTACGACCCGATCGTCGGGCGAATTGGCAATTTCGCGCTTGGCAAGACCGAGATCGGCACCGAGTTCCTCGCTCAACCCCAGCAGTTCGGCCTGGTCCGCAGCGACAACCAGTTCATCGCCTGCGGCCAGTTCGAACGTCGGATCGGGATTGCGAGTGAGGTGGCCACTTCTTCTGACGGCGAGCAGCCGAACTCCGGAGCGCTGCAACCCACCAATACTCTTAAGGCTCCGTCCGACCCAAGGGCTAGCCGCGCCTATCTGAATGCGGGTCAGATACCGCTCCTCGATCGGCCGAGCGCCAGAGCGATCCATTGGCCCGTCGTTATCGGGAAGAAGCCAACGACCGAGGAGGAGCAAGGTGCCGATCCCAGCTCCCGCAGCGATGAGCCCGATACCGGTCAGTTCGAATATTCCGAACGGCGCCTCTCCCGCGCGTTGCGCAACCCCGTCCACGATAAGGTTGGTCGAGCTTCCCAAAAGGGTCAGAGACCCGCCCATGATCGAGAGATAGGAGAGCGGAATAAGCAGTCGCTGCGCGCTCGATCCGGCGACAGCGGCAATCCGCCGCACGATGGGAGCAAGGACGATGACTACCGGTGTGTTGTTCACGAGCGCCGAAGCGAAAAAGGTACCGCCAAGAAGCTCGGTGATCGAACGTTTGGGTGTGCGCTCGGCGCGCCGCGTGGCGATACTGGCAAGCGCTTCGATGACGCCGGTGCGGACGAGCGCGGCGGAGAGGACGAACATCGCGCCGATCGTCACCGGTGCGGGGTTGCCGAACACCGCTTGAAGCTCGCTGCGTGGCAGATAACCGAATGCGAGCATCACGCTCGCTCCGGTCAGAGCTATTGTCACCGGCGCCAGTCGCTCGGATAGGAATGCAGCAAAGACGAGCGCCAGTATCGCCAGCCCGATCCAGGCTGAGTTGCTTTCTACAAAGGCACTCACTGCTGTCATTCGATTTTGTTGCTTTACTATTGTCGATCCTGCACCGCTCATGGGAACAATTTCAGTGCCTAGCGCGTCAAATCATGGGACCTGAAACGCTCCAGAGACAAGAGGATGATACGCACCGATAAGACAGGCTTGGGGCACAATCTTCCGCCCCGTCACCCGAAACAACCGGGCACCAATCTTACAGTCAGCGAGATCCCGGCGGCGCGCATCTATCGAGAGCCCAAATCCGTGATGCAAGGCGGTTCCCGCAAACGGCCATGGGTGCTCGAATTTCCTGCTTCGCGCCCCTTGAGTGCCGATCCGCTTACCGGTTGGACACGTAACGATGATCCTTTCCGGCATGTCCGCTTGAACTTCCCGAACCGCGAAAGCGCAGTTGCCTTTGCCGAAAGACAGGATTGGGATTACCAGGTGCGCTAGACCAAACCGGCAATTCGAAGCCCTTGAGTTGAGGAAGGAGCGACCGGATTTCCCGGTCGCTCCACTTCAGGCCTCTTAGTGGCGCGTTTCCTGATTGATCGGAATACGCCGCCCCGAGAGCGACATCTGCTCATCATGCGGCAGATGGATCCTGAGGACGCCGTCGCGGAACTCCGCGCTCACCTTGTCCTCCTGGATGCCCTGCGGCAGGCTCATCCGGCGTTCGAATTGGCCGTAGAAGCGTTCGGAATACCCGCTTGCCTCATCGCCGTCCTCGGAGCGTCGCTCCCCGCGAATGACCAGCATACCGTCATCAAGCGAGAGCTCGATGTCGTCTTCCGACATGCCCGGGACTTCCGCTGTGACGAGCAGTTCGCCGTCCTTGCGGCGGACTTCGATGTTTGGCCAGCTTGGCGTCGATGCGAAACTGGGCAGGCCGAACGAACCGAAGGCCTGATCGAACAGCCGGTCGATATCGCTTCGCAGCGTCGAGACCGGATCGCTGCGTTCGTCCCGCCGAGCGACCGGAAGACGCTCTTCGTTGCGAGACCATGGAATCAAGTCACGTACATTCATCTTCTTCTCCTTTCACTTTGCGTTACAAACGAGGGTGAGGGATGCCGCCGGGGGTCGTGCGAACACCCCTCGTTAGATGCCGACACAATCAGTGCCGGCAAACTGAAGTCGAGCCATCGCACTTTCGTTCAGGCGGGCGAAGCAACATTGCTGTCGCCACTTGGTTCGTCCTTGTCGGTTTGATCCCGGCTGCGCTGATATTCGCGCAACCGGAAACCAAGCGCTCCCAAGACGATAGCAGCGCACAGCGCGTAGCCACCTATCAGATAACCTGCTGCGATGAGCCGTGATCGCTTTCTGCGTCTCGCTCAACGCTTCAGTCGCTTCCGCGAGAAGCTCGGCGCGGCGCTCGGAGAGTGTCTCATCGGTTTGCGCCTGGACATCGGCCTCCACTTCCTCGGTGGTTTTGACCGGTTCGATTTGGGTCTCAGCCTCCTGAGCGCACGCGGCAGTCGGGAAGGCCAGTGAAAGAGCGGCGGTCGCCGCCACGAGTTTCGATTTGCGCAGCATGATTATCCTCCTTTCGTTCGCTGCAAGGGAGCGTCGTTCGTGCGACGCTCTTTCGAGCTGCATGGCGGACAGGGTCATCCAATGAGGGCGGAGGTCGCTGATTTATTGTCTATCGCACACCACTCGTCGCCCGACCGGTCGACCCGGCCAGCCATGCCTCCCCGTCCGGCCCGAGTACTGGTGCACCCGACCCGGCGAGGATTTGCTCGAAGATCCAGGCTTAGGCCGCTTTCTTCTCGGCCTTGTCCTTCGACTTGCCGTCGGTGATCTGCGGCGCGTTGTCGTTGCCGCTTGCACCGATTTCGATCTTGCGCGGCTTCATCGCTTCGGGAACGACGCGCTCGAGCGAAAGCGTCAGCATACCGTTCTCGTAGCTCGCATCCTGGACTTCGACATAGTCGGCCAGCTGGAACCGGCGCTCGAACGCGCGCGTCGCAATCCCGCGATGGATCACCTCGACGCCGTCTTCATCCTTCTCGGCCTTTTCGCCGGAGATGATGAGCTGGTTCTGCTGAGCGGTGATGTCGATCTCGTCCGGACTGAAGCCGGCCACCGCGAGCGTGATGCGATAGCTTTCTTCGCCTGTTCGGGCGATATCGAAAGGTGGATAGCCGTCCTGCGTATCGACGCGAGAGCTTCGCTCGAGTGCGTCGAACAGACGGTCAAAACCGACGGTGGAGCGCCGGTAGGGGGTAAAATCGAATGCAGTTCTCATTTCCAAATCCTCCTTGTTGAGCAATCTGGGCACGAGAAGCGTCAGCGAACGAAAGAGCTGACGCTCTAATGTCCAACCAGACCTATTATGGCATCCGGCAATTTCTGATTTAGTAAGGTCAAAAGCGGTTTCAAGAGTCGAAATGCAGATTTTTATGCCTTTAATTCAGATGCTTGAAAGAAAAGCAGGCGCGCCCTTTCGAGCGCGCCTGCCAGTCTGCCAAGACTGAATTCTGGCGGTTCAGTAGTCCATTGCCGGCATCGGTGCCGGTGCATCTTCCTTAGGAAGTTCGGCCACGAGCGCCTCGGTCGTAATGAGCAGTGAGGCGACCGATGCCGCATCCTGCAGCGCCGTTCGAACGACCTTCGCCGGATCGATCACACCCGACTTCACCAGGTCTTCATACTCACCGGTCGCGGCGTTGAAGCCATGGTTGTAGTCGTCGCCTTCGAGCAGCTTGCCGACGATGTAGGCACCGTCTTCGCCTGCGTTCTCCGCGATCTGGCGGGCCGGGGCGCGCAGCGCACGGCGAACGATGTCGATGCCTGACTGCTGGTCATCATTGGCAGCCTTGAGACCTTCGAGCGACTTGAGCGCCCGCAGCAGAGCGATCCCGCCACCGGGAAGGATGCCTTCTTCGACCGCTGCACGGGTCGCATGGAGCGCATCGTCGACACGGTCCTTGCGTTCCTTGACCTCGACCTCGGTCGCGCCGCCAACGCGGATGACGGCCACACCGCCTGCGAGCTTGGCCACGCGCTCTTGCAGCTTTTCGCGGTCGTAGTCGCTGGTCGTGGTCTCGATCTGGGCACGGATCTGGCTGACCCGGGCGTCGATGTCGGCCCTGTTGCCGGCACCATCGACGATGGTAGTGTTGTCCTTGTCGATGATGACCTTCTTGGCCCGGCCGAGCATGCCAATCGTGACGTTCTCGAGCTTCGTACCAAGTTCCTCGCTGACAACATTGCCGGCGGTAAGGATTGCAATATCCTCCAGCATGGCTTTGCGGCGATCGCCGAAGCCGGGTGCCTTAACTGCCGCGACCTTCAGGCCGCCACGCAGCTTGTTGACAACGAGGGTTGCTAGGGCTTCGCCTTCGACGTCCTCGGCGATGATCAGCAACGGCTTGCCCGACTGCACGACCTGTTCGAGTAGCGGGATCAGCGCCTGCAGGTTCGACAGCTTCTTCTCGTGAATGAGGATGTACGGATCCTCGAGTTCCACCTTCAGCTTCTCGGCATTGGTTACGAAATAGGGCGAGAGGTAGCCGCGGTCGAACTGCATGCCCTCGACCGTTTCGAGCTCGGTTTCGAGGCTCTTGGCTTCCTCGACCGTGATCACGCCTTCGTTGCCGACTTTGTCCATGGCTTCGGCAAGGATGCGACCGACGGTTTCGTCGCCATTGGCGGAAATGGTCGCGACCTGTGCGATTTCGCTGTTGGCGGATACCGTCTTGGCGTGGCTTTCGATGTCCTTGACGACAGTGCCAACCGCAAGATCAATCCCGCGCTTAAGGTCCATCGGGTTCATGCCCGCAGCAACAGCCTTCGCGCCTTCGCGAACGATCGCTTGAGCGAGAACGGTGGCGGTGGTGGTGCCGTCACCCGCCTTGTCGTTCTGCTTGCTGGCGACTTCGCGCAGCATCTGTGCGCCCATGTTTTCGAACTTGTCCTTGAGTTCGATTTCCTTGGCGACGGTGACGCCGTCCTTGGTGATACGAGGGGCACCGAAGCTCTTCTCGATCACCACGTTGCGGCCCTTGGGGCCGAGAGTTACCTTGACCGCATTTGCAAGCGTATCCACGCCGCGGAGCATGCGATCACGCGCATCCGACGCAAATTTTACTTCTTTCGCAGCCATCTGGCCTGCTCCTTTCTCTTCCTTCGATTGAACCGAAGATCGGGTTGGTTGCTTACGCCGCCTTCTTGAGCTCGGCGGTGGTTTCGATGATGCCGAGGATGTCGCTCTCCTTCATGATGAGCAGGTCCTCGCCTTCGATCCGCACTTCGGTGCCGGACCACTTGCCGAACAGGATGCGGTCGCCCGCCTTGACGGCGAGTTCCACCAGCTTCCCGGCATCGTCACGCGCACCTGGGCCAACGGCGACAACTTCGCCTTCCATCGGCTTTTCTTTGGCAGTGTCGGGAATGATAATGCCGCCAGCGGTCTTCTCTTCCGCCTCAAGGCGACGAACCAGCACGCGATCGTGCAAAGGTTTAAAGTGCATGCATAACCTCCATTACAAAGCAATATGAACACGGAAATCTCCCCCATTTTCGGCAGGAGATTTTCGCGATCTAGTTCCGGCGGAAGCGGCTTCAAGAACCTCTCGGCGAGAAATTTGCACAGCTCGGCGACGCATGAATCGCCATGGATTGGCGCCGCATTCACATGATTCATTCGTATGCATCAGAGATATTGAAACGAAAGACCTGTTCACTAGTTTTTGGGAAGTTTCTCTAGGTTGGAGGATAAACAGTGAACATTATGAGAACTTTCATTCTGCTCGCTGCCCTGACCGCGCTGTTCATGGGCACAGGCTACATGATTGGCGGGACCGGCGGCGCTCTCATTGCGCTCATTATCGCGGGCGCGATGAATTTCGTGACTTATTGGAAGGCAGACAAGATCGTTTTGTCGATGCACAAGGCGCGCGAGGTGAACGCGAGGACCTCGCCCGATTTCTACAGCATCGTCGCGATCCTGGCTCAGCGCGCCGGTCTTCCCATGCCGAAAGTCTATGTGATCGACAGCCCACATCCCAACGCGTTCGCAACAGGCCGCAATCCTGAAAACGCGGCGGTCGCGGCTACGACGGGCTTGCTGGACATGTTGTCGCGCGATGAAGTCGCAGCGGTAATGGCGCACGAACTCGGCCATATCCAGAACCGCGATACGCTCATCATGACGATGGTGGCGACCATCGCTGGTGCGATTTCCATGCTGGCGAACTTCGGCATGATCTTCTCGAGTGATAGCCGGAATAACCCGCTGGCGCTGATTGGAGCGATACTGCTCGCTCCGTTCGCGGCGATGATCGTGCAAATGGCAATCAGTCGGACGCGCGAGTTCGGTGCGGACCGAGCGGGAGCTGAGATTTGCGGAGATCCCGATGCACTAGCCTCGGCGCTGCGCAAGATTTCTCACGCGGCGCGCCAGGTGCCGAACCCGGTGACCGAGCGGAACCCAGCTGCCGCCCAACTCTACATCGTTCCGACGCATGTGGGCGAGCTGTTCTCGACCCATCCCGCGACCGAGCGCCGGATTTCGGCACTGCGTGAATTGAAGCGCAGCACGCTGAGGCGGAACAGCTTTCCAGCGAACGCCCCTCGCTGGGCGGCAGGTATGAGGTCGAGCACTTCTTCCGACGGGCGGCAAAGCTTCACCCCGAGCGTTGAAACCACCAGCGGGCGGTTGATAAGGATGGGATGCTCCATCATCGCGTCGATGAGCTGCATGTCCGACAAGGCCAGATCGTCGAGACCGAGTTCGGCAAAGGGCGTGCCCTTTTCACGCAGCAGCTCGCGAGGGGTGATGCCGGCCCGCGCAATCAGGCTTTCGAGCATTGCGCGCGACGGCGGCGTCTTGAGGTATTCGACAACGTGCGGCTCGATCTTGGCATTGCGGATCATGGCGAGCGCGTTGCGCGAGGTCCCGCATTCGGGATTGTGATAGATGACGATGTCGAAGGTCATTGGGCGCCCTTGGCCTTGGTGCTGGCACCTTCCTCGCGCCCGATCTCGGCGAGTTTGCTGCGCATTGCCATCTCGTCGATGGTCTTGATCGGCAGCATCAGGAACAGTTCGATCCGACGCTTGAGATAGCTCAGGGCATCGAGGAACGCCTTGCGTTGATCCTCGCCTTCGACGGCGGCGGGATCCTCCACGCCCCAATGGGCGGTGATAGGTTTGCCGGGAAATACGGGGCAGCTCTCGCCGGCGGCGTTGTCGCAAACCGTGAAGATGAAATCGAACTCGGGTGCACCTGGTTTCGTGAATTCATCCCAGCTTTTCGAATGCAGGCCGTCGGTCGGATAGCCGAAGTTGACCAGCACTTCGATCGCCATCGGATGCACATCACCCTTGGGCTGACTGCCAGCGCTGTAGGCAGCGAACTGGCCTTCGCCCATCCTGTTCATCAGCGCTTCGCCCAGAATCGAGCGCGCCGAATTCCCGGTGCAGAGAAACAATACGCTGTAAACCTTGTCAGACATCGGAACCTCGAAATGAGCGGTGGTTGGTGATCAGGGCTTGCAGGCAGCAATCTCGGAGAAATCGGCGCAGAGCAGCGGATCCCCCTGGCAGCAATCTTCCATCAGAAAGGCGAGCAGCTGCCGCATGCCGGCGTAATCCGCGCGGTAGCGGATCACCCGGCTCTCGCGCTGCGATGTCGCGAGGCCTGCCCGCTCGAGGTTGGCAAGGTGATGCGACATCGTGGAGGCGGGAACGCCGCAACCCTGCGCAATCTCGCCCGCCATCAGCCCGTTCGACCCCGCCTTCACAAGCATGCGGAAGACCGACAATCGCGTTTCGTGCCCAAGGGCTTGGAGGGCATCGACGGCCCAGATCTGATTGCCCTGTGTCATGCGAATCTCCGTTTGCTTTGAATGCGTCATAAGGCACCTGTGCACCGGCGCAATCGATAATTCGAGTATAATCGAAATTAAGTATTTCTCCCGAGTATTCTCCCCGACAGAAAAAAAGTTGCTCGCCAGAATTTGCGTGTATTGAGGGCGGCACGCTCGTCCTTTGAGGTTGATAGATTTTGCAAGAACTGAAGACGAAACAGGGCATCCGTCTCTCCTCCACCCGGTGGTCGATCATCGGCCTGCTGGTGGGCGTCGGGTTCTTCCTCGTCACGGCATATGCCGCCTACTCCAACGTGATCGGGATGCGGGAGAACGAGGCGCGTATCCGCAACACCCACGAGGTGCTCACGGCGCTCGACGAGCTGCTGATCGCGACCCTCAATGTGGAAAGTGGCCAGCGTGGCTTCGTCATTACGGGTGAGGAGGAATATCTCGAACCCTATCGAGCGGGAGTGGAAGATGTTCGCCGAAGCCTCCCCTCACTTGAAGCGCTGACGCAGGCCAACGAGGCTCAGGGCCAGAGCTTCGGCATACTTCGATCCGCGGTCGAAACCCGGCTCGGCCTCGCGGAACGTTCCGTCCAGGCGCGGCGTGACGAGGGCTTCGCGGCAGCCATAGAGATGATCGACAGCGATCGGGGCAAGATCGCCATGGACGCCATTCGACAGCAAATCGCGCAGATGAACGTCGAAGAAGGGCGGGAGCGCCAGCAGCGTGTCGAAGAACTCGCTGCGGCTTCGCGTGCCGCGATCCTCGGCGCCGTGATTACCAGCCTGATCGGCATCGGCCTGACGGTCGCCATCTTCATCATCATGGCAAGAAGTAACCGAACTCGCGAGCGGCAGGGCTGGCTACAGGCTGCACAGGTGGAATTGAGCGAGGCTATGCGCGGTGAGAAGACGGTGCCCCAGGTGGCTGCCGAAGTGCTTTCTTTTCTTGCCGAAAGAACCGGCGCGAATGCCGGCGCACTCTTCAAGGGCGAGAGCGGCACATTCGATCGCGTGGCCTCGCTTGGGGTTGCGGACAGCGCATCCGTGCCGGAGTCGTTCGGCCTGAACGAAGGCCTTCTCGGCAAGGTGGCAGCCGATGCGCGGGCCACCACGCTGTCGGACATACCTGCCGGCTATCTGAAAATCGGATCGGCGCTGGGCAGCGAAGCACCGAGACATCTCGTCGTGGCGCCGATCTTCAACGAAGGTTCGGTGAACGCAGTCGTCGAGTTCGGATTCTTCGATGCGGTGGATGATCGCGTGCTCGAACTTTTGGACAACGTCTCCGGCTCGATTGGCGTCGCGCTCCGCTCGGCGCGCTTCCGCGAACTATTGCAGGAAGCACTGGAGGAAACCCAGCGGCAGGCAGCCGAATTGCAGGCCCAAAGCGAAGAACTGCGGGTTTCCAACGAGGAGCTGGAGGAGCAGGGCAACGCTCTGAAGGAATCCCAGGCGCGCCTTGAACTCCAGCAAGTGGAGCTGGAACAGACCAACAGCCAGCTCGAAGAGCAGGCGCAGGCCCTCGAAGGCCAGCGCGACGAACTGAAGCGCGCTACGGCCGCCCTGCAGCTCAAGGCGCGTGAGCTGGAACAGGCGAGCCAATACAAGTCGGATTTCCTCGCCAACATGAGCCACGAGTTGCGCACACCGCTCAATTCGTTGCTGATCCTGTCCAAGCTGCTCGGAGACAACAGCGACGGCAATCTCACCGCCGACCAGGTCAAGTTCGCCCGCACGATAGAATCGTCCGGCAACGATCTGCTGAACCTCATCAACGACATCCTCGACCTGTCGAAGATCGAGGCTGGCCATGTCGAAATCGAGGCTGGCACGGTTTCGACCGACCGGCTGACCTCCGATCTGCGCAAGGTTTTCGAGCCGCTTGCACAGCAGCGCGGCCTGGAGCTCAGCATCGCACTGGAATCCGGTGCGCCGCGTTCGATCGAGACCGACCGGATGCGGCTGGAGCAGGTGCTGAAAAACCTGCTGTCCAACGCGATCAAGTTTACCGAGGACGGAAGCGTCACCCTGACCATATCGCCAGGCGAGAACGATATGGTCGACTTCGCCGTGGCCGACACCGGCATCGGCATCGACGAAGCACAGCGCGAGGCGATCTTCGAAGCCTTCCGCCAGGCGGACGGCACGATCAGCCGCAAGTTCGGCGGAACGGGACTGGGGCTGTCCATTTCGCGCGAGCTGGTCCGCCTGCTTGGCGGCAGCATCCGTCTCGAAAGCGAAAAGGGCAAGGGCAGCACCTTTATCGTCAGTGTGCCCGCCACATATGACCCCGCAATGGTTGCACCGAGGCAGCTTCCCTCTGCTGGCGAGGTAGCGACGGAGACGGCGCTCCCCCCCTCGTCCGCATCCGCCAGGCAAAAATCCGCAAAAGCGAGTGCGCCCGTGCTGGACGACGATCGCAAGGACCTTTCGGAAGACAAGCGGCTCCTGCTGGTGATCGAGGACGACACGACCTTTGCCGGTATCGTGTGCGACCTGTCGCGCGAGCTGGGCTTCCAGTGCATCATTGCCGGAACGGCGACCGAAGCCATCGAGCTTGCCCGCGAATATCGCCCGAGCGCGATCGTGCTCGATATCGGATTGCCCGATCAGTCCGGCCTGACCGTGCTCGACCGGCTCAAGCACGAGGAAGAAACGCGCCATATCCCGATCCACGTGATATCCGGGACGGACCAGAGCCAGACCGCGCTGGCGCTCGGCGCGATCGGCTTTCTCGAAAAGCCAGCCCCGCGCGAACGTTTGGCCGAAGTGCTCTCGGGCTTGCAGGAGAAACTGGCTTCGCGCGTGCGGCGCGTGCTGATCGTGGAGGATGACAAGGTCCAGCGCGAAGCGGTGGCCAGCCTGCTCGGTTCGCAGGATGTCGAGACCGTGGGTGTCGGCACCGCAGCCGAATGCCTCGAGGAATTGCGCGAGGGGCAATACGACTGCATGGTTCTCGACCTCGCTCTGCCCGATGCGTCGGGGTTCTCGCTGCTCGAAACCTTGAGTGAGGAACGGGACGGGCCCCTTCCGCCGGTCATCGTCTATACCGGCCGCGACCTGTCGGCCGACGAGGAGCAGCGCCTGCGCCGCTATTCCAGTTCGATCATCATCAAGGGTGCCAAGTCGCCCGAGCGGCTGCTGGACGAGGTATCGCTGTTCCTCCATCGGGTCGTATCGGACCTTCCACCCGAACAGCGCCAGATGATCGAGAAGGCGCGCCATCGCGACGCCGCGCTGGAAGGACGGCGCATACTGATTGTCGAGGACGACGTGCGCAATGTCTACTCTCTCACCAGCATCCTCGAGCCGCGCGGTGCGCTGACGCAGATCGCGCGCAACGGGCAGGAGGCGCTCGACGCGCTCGGCGAGGCTGCGGACGATCCCGATAAGGCCATCGACCTCGTGCTGATGGACGTGATGATGCCGGTGATGGACGGCCTTACCGCCGCCCGCGCGATCCGCGCCGATGCGCGCTGGAAGAAGCTGCCGATCGTTATGCTTACTGCCAAGGCGATGCCCGACGATCAGCAAAAATGCATCGATGCAGGCGCCAATGATTACATGGCCAAGCCGATCGATGTGGACAAGCTGCTGTCGCTGGTGCGCGTATGGATGCCCCGGTGATGAGCGAAAGTATCGAGGATATCGAGATCCAGCTGCTGCTGGATGCCGTCTATCGCCATTATCACTACGATTTCCGGCACTACGCCCGGGCGTCGATCAAGCGGCGGCTACTGCAGGCCCGCAGCCAGTGGGGATACGACAGCATCTCTGATATCCAGTCGGCCGTGCTCCACGATGAGAACATCCTCCCGCAACTGCTGAATTTCCTCACGGTGCAGGTCAGCGAGATGTTCCGCGATCCATCCTATTTCCGCGCGCTGCGCGAGAAGGTCGTGCCGCATTTGCGCACTTACCCCTCGCTCAAGGTATGGGTTGCAGGGTGCAGCCACGGTGAAGAGCTCTATTCCCTTGCCATTCTCTTTGCGGAAGAGGGGCTGTTCGAACGAACGATCTTCTATGCTACCGATATCAACCCCGCTGCCCTCCGCGCGGCGCAGGCGGGCATATATCCGCTCGACCGCATTCAACTGTTCACCGAGAACCACCGCCTTTCGGGCGGGCATAGCTCGCTGTCGGACCATTACACCGCGGACTACGACCGGGCCGTTTTCAGCAAATCGCTGCGAGAGCGCACTGTATTTTCGGACCACAGCCTGGTGACCGATTCAGCCTTTGGCGAGATGCACCTGATCTCCTGCCGCAACGTGCTGATCTACTTCGATCGCGAGTTGCAGGACCGGGTTGTGGGCTTGTTCGGGGAGTCGCTCGTGCGAGGCGGTTTCCTCGGCATTGGATCGAAGGAAAGCCTGCGCTTCTCGGAACACGCGGACTTGTTTGCGGAATTTGTCCGAGAGGAAAGAATCTACCGGAGGAGTGCGCAATGACCCTCCAGGCCGTCGTGATCGGAACTTCGGCTGGCGGCGTCCAGGCGCTGTCGCAGGTGCTCCCCAGGCTGCCGGCGGATTTTCCCGCGCCGGTTCTCGTGGTCGTCCATGTCCCGCCGAGGCTAAGCAATTCGCTCGTCGACCTGTTCGCCGCAAAGTGTCGGCTTCCGGTCAAGGAGGCGGAGGACAAGGAACCGCTCGCGCCCGGCACGATCTATTTCGCTCCGCCGGATTACCATGTGCTCGTCGAAGCCAGCGGGACCATCGCTCTGTCGTCCGACGAGCATGTGAATCACTCTCGCCCCGCGATCGATGTGCTATTCGAAAGTGCAGCCGATGCCTTTGGTCCGGAATTGGTCGGCATCGTCATGACCGGGGCAAACAGCGATGGGGCACAAGGCCTGCGGGCAGTTTGTGCTGCCGGTGGACAGGGTCTCGTGCAAATCCCCGCGACGGCAGAAGTCGCGACCATGCCTGAGGCCGCCCTGTCCGCCTGTCCCGACGCGCGGACGATGGCATTGGAAAGAATTGTTCCCGCTCTGGAGGCGATGATCGCGCGATGACCGATACTGTCAAATTCCTGCTGGTAGACGATCTGGAGGAGAACCTCCTTGCGCTGGAGGCGCTGCTGGCGCGTGAAGATCTTGAACTGCACAAGGCTCACAGCGGGGAGGAAGCTCTCGAACTGATGCTGGGCAACGAATATGCGCTTGCCCTGCTCGACGTGCAGATGCCTGGCATGGATGGCTTCGAATTGGCCGAAATCATGCGCGCAAACGAGCGTTCGCGGCATATTCCAATCATTTTCCTCACCGCAGGCAGCGGGGATGCGGCGCGCAAGTTCCGCGGATACGAGGCAGGCGCGGTCGACTTCATCCAGAAGCCAATGGAAGCCGACATCCTGCGATCCAAGTCGAGCGTCTTCTTCGATATGTTCATCCAGCGTCAGCAGATTATTTTGCAGCGGGACGAGTTGGCAAACTTGACCAAAGCGCTGCAAGCCGCCGACCAGCAAAAGAACCGTTTCCTGGGAGTGCTCGCCCACGAACTGCGCAACCCGCTGGCGGTGCTGGCGGCCGGGCTCAATTTCCTAGAACGTCCGAGAGAGGGTCTGGACCGCGAGACCGTCCACAAATCGATCAGGCAACACCTCGGTCACATGACCCGGCTTGTCGACGATCTGCTCGATATAAACCGTATCGAGCACGGCAAGATATCGCTGCGCAAGGAAAAGCTCTTCCTCGGCGACCTCATGCCGCAAGCACTGGAAATCGCAGGGCCGTCAATCGAGGCGGGAGGTCATGAACTTCTGGTGGATCTTCCCGAAGACCCGATCATGCTCGATGTAGATCCAGCTCGCTTTATCCAGATTGTTGGCAACATCGTCGGCAACGCGGCTCGGTATACACCCAATGGTGGCCGGATCGCTGTCACTGCTGCGAAGTTCAATGATCGCGCGACCCTGACAGTGTCGGATAACGGCGTAGGCATCCCGACCGAACAGCAAACGCTGATTTTCGAAATGTTCGAACAATCGGATAATGGTCTCGGGATCGTCAGTGATGGACTGGGGATCGGTCTCGCACTGGTGAAACAACTCGTCGAACTGCACGGCGGGGAAATACGCCTTGTCAAGAGCGCTCCGGGAGAAGGCAGCACGTTTGAGGTATGGCTGCCACTAGCTCAGCTAGAGTGAACTCGAATGCAGCCGCTTGCGAGCGATTGAGCTCCTTTCTCCGATCATCCATGACGAGATGCTCCCGGAATAAGAGACGCCCGCGGCAGGTATTCTCATGCATCCGGACGAAGCTCTTTGAGCGCTCGGCGCCAAGGGCGCGGACTGAAAGGATCCGCATTGAGGACGGCAGCTTTCAGGACAAAAAACCAAACCCCCGAATGACCGGAACCGGGGCGCAAAGCTGACATCACGGATTCTGAACTCCGAGGTGCTTGGGCTGCATGTCGCGAGCGACCTATAACCGGTTCTAAGTTCTTGCCGGTAGAGGTGCTATTATGTCCAACTCACACACGTCGATGCATTCGAACCGTGTCCAGAAGATCGTGTTTACGAACGATCAGATGGACCGGCGCGCAGTTTGGACAAACGCTCAAGGGTACGAGCATGCCTTCCGCAAGGTCTTGCGTCGGATGGGCTTCGAGCAATCCTTCCCCATGGAACTAGCGAGCGGTCACGGGTTCACAAATATTGCCTTAAGTGTGCTCGACTGCCAGCAGGCATCTGGATCGGGACCTCGGCTTCTCATTCCGATAGATCTTCAATCCCATCCGGACGAGCGTTTAATTGAAGCATCATTGGCCAGGTCGATCGGACTGATGCTAGCGGACGCGGAGATGTACGATCAGATATGGATCGATACCCACAGCGATCTCCAGTCAAGGTTTGCGAAAAGACCGGAGGCTTCCTTGGAAAAGCTGGATTTTACGGCGGGGCCTCATGACGGTCTGCTATTTCATGCCGAGTTTCTTCGGCTCAATCACGATTTTTCGACCACTCGATCGAGGCGGATCGCTTCCGATATCGAAGAGCTGATCGAGGCGATTGATTTCGACCTTCGCGAACATGATCGCAACGTCGGTGCCCTGACAGTCGACGAGCTGGGATCTTATCGAAGGAAGATTACAGGCCTTGCCGCCCACGTTCTCGAGCTTACTGGCATCAGCCCGGACGACCTGCCGTTGCTCTTCGATGGCGATGGTGATCGACCCTTCACATCAGTCGATGGCTCTCTCCCGTTTTCCGCAGGGCGGTTCTATTGGTCGAGAGGAACGCTCGAGTGCTCGCTCGAGATGCGCAAAGGGCGGTGCTGGATCGATGGCAGAAGGGTCATACTTTCGCACCCTTCCAACCTACCTGCGACAACCCTCTCTTCCAGTGTCGGACGGCCACTACACACACTGCTTCAGATTGAGGGGTTCGAACTCGAAGCGACTATCAAAAAGATACACGCGGACAGAGGTTGCATCGTACTAGAGATCGAAATTCCCACGAATGATTTTCCAAGTCACGTCGATTGAAAGGCAAGAATAGCTTCCAGTGATAATTCTGCAATTTGCGGCCGCGCGACCATGAGCAGGTTGGATATGCCTACACTCGCTCAGGCATTAGCTGTGGAAGAGCGCCTGAATGGCAGGAAATGGGCCGATTCCAAACTGTCTGCTGATCGGGTCGAATTTCGGAAAAGCAGCCGTTCGGCTACCGCCCCCAGAGCGGACTGTCCGTTCTTATCGACTTTATTGACTATGTCGACATTCGGGGCGGGGGGCCTAAGTCCTTGTGACGCGTTACCTTTGCATGAGCATCCTTCACACGCGACTAGGCCGCAGAAAACCCATCTGCTCGTCCACGGCTTGGGGGGAGCCGTCGGTCCTGGGATACGATCTCGCCTGCCCTCCACCAAGCGAGGATGGTGATTATCCTGGAACTGCCTGGCCACGGGCAAGCTCCCACACAGGCCGACAGCGGTACGTTCGAAGGGCTGGCGCGGAGCTTGGACGATTGGCTCATCAAAGAGAACCTTACAGGCATCGACATGGTCGGTATCCCCTTGGGCGCCGGGCTTGTGCTCGAGATGGCGCGGCGCGGTCGCGCCGGCTCAGTCGTCGCCCTGGACCCGGGCGGCTTCTGGCAAGGGTGGGAGCAAACGTTCTTCTGGACCACCATAACGGCATCGATTGCACTGGTACGGGCTTTGCGACCGGCGCTTCCCGCCCTCACGCGAAATGTCACCGGCCGGACTGGATCCATGCCACAGCTTTCCGCAAGACCTTGGGTGCTCGATCCCGGTTTCGTCTTGAATGAACTGCAGTCGTTTGCCGATACGCCTACGTTCGACTCGTTGGTGAAGGACCTTGCCCCTGGCCAGATGCAGGAAGGCCCTGCGACCCGGTCGACCCGGGTGGTCGTCGGCCAGGTCACAAGGATCGCCTGTGTCTGCCGCAGCAGGCCAGCCGCGCGAAAGCTGCCTACCCGGAAGCGACAATGCACTGGTTCGAGCGCAGCGGACACTTCCCTATGTGGGATCGACCAGATTAAGCGATCCGCGTCATTCTCGATGCCACGGATCGCTAGGACTCTGGATGATGCTCCGGTAAGCTGGTTAGTATTCGAAAAAGCGCACAGCAGAGCTCGCCTCCGCGCTCACGCCATCTTTTTGGGTCGGAAGAGGATCTTCGGTCCTGGCAGCAGTATCGTAGAGCATAGACATTCGCCGGATAATCTAGATTTCCGCCCTTCAGTCATCGCTTCCGATGCCGCGAGGTGTGTCAAGCACGCTACCATTGAAGAAGCCTGGCACCGGCATAAGCACTTGCAAGCGATGACAAACTACTGGTGTCATTGCAGGTTGAGAGGACAGTCAATTGTGATGGTGCTGTCAGTCCCATTTCGGCAACTCGATCGATGGCATCAAGCAAAGCGTAAAAAACGCCTCGGTCGATCCCAACCCAATGGCCGTCTAACATCTGCCAGACTAGGAACTCCTGGGGTTTGAAAGGGTAGAAGGAATAACCGAATTCATCGAAAAGGGCCCAAATATGCGCGCATTAGTCTGGAACGGAACGAACGACATCCGCTGCGAAACGGTCGACGATCCTCGCATCGAGGATCCCCGGGACTGCATTCTCAAGGTCAGTTCGACCGCGATCTGCGGCTCCGACCTGCATCTGATGGATGGTGTCGTTCCCAAGATGAAACAGGGCGATATCTTGGGCCACGAATTCATGGGCGAAGTCGTCGAGGTCGGTGCGGATGTCAAAAGGTTGAAGGTCGGCGACCGGGTGGTGGTGCCCTTCACTATATCCTGCGGCGAATGCTGGTTCTGCCAGCGCGAAATGTATTCTCTGTGCGATACGACCAATCGCACCGCGGAAAACGCGCGCGCGGCCATGGGCCATGCTCCTGCCGGACTTTTCGGCTATTCGCATCTGACCGGTGGCTATTCCGGCGGTCAGGCAGAATATGTCAGGGTGCCCCACGCCGATGTCGGTCCGATCAAGCTGGAAAACGACCTGCCGGACGACAAGGTGCTGTTCTTGTCCGATATCTTTCCGACCGGCTGGATGGCGGCGGAAAACGCCATCGGCGATGAAAAGGGCAAAACGGTTGCGGTCTGGGGAGCAGGACCGGTCGGCCAGTTCGCAGTGCGCAGTGCGTGGATGATGGGAGCGGAACGGGTCATCGTGATCGACCGGGTGCCTGAACGGCTTGAACTCGCCGCGAGCTACGGCAAGGCCGAAACCATCGATTACAGCCAGACCGACGTCAAGGAGGCGCTAGACGAGATGACTGGTGGCCGGGGACCGGATGCAGGCATCGACGCGGTCGGCGCGGAGGCCCACGGGCACGGCGTGCTGGGCGATATCAAGGACAAAGTCGAGCTGCACACCACCGGCATGTCAGACCAGCCGTTTGCGCTGCAGGAAATGGTCATGTCGGTGCGCAAGGGCGGGACGCTTTCCGTCCCCGGCGTCTATGCAGATAAGGTGACGTTTCCGATCGGGCCTTTCATGAACAAAGGGCTCACCATGAAATCGGGACAGACACACATGCAGCGCTATCTCGCGCCACTGCTGAAGCGGGTGGAGGCGGGCGAGATCGACCTGTCGGAAATCATCACTCACCGCGGCGACCTG
Organism: Qipengyuania pelagi; assembly: GCF_009827295.1. Classification (NCBI taxonomy): domain Bacteria; kingdom Pseudomonadati; phylum Pseudomonadota; class Alphaproteobacteria; order Sphingomonadales; family Erythrobacteraceae; genus Qipengyuania; species Qipengyuania pelagi. Next base: position 23,856 of record NZ_WTYD01000001.1, read on the forward strand.
AAGGACGGGCCGGATTTCTACAAGACTTTCCGCGACAAGCACGACGGCTGCATCAAGTGCGTCATGAAGCCGGAGGAGTTATGATTCAGGTACCGGTTATCTGAAACTGAATGAGCTAACCCTCGCGCCAAGGATCGGACGTCTGATCGATCGTGATTTCGTCTCAATAAGGTCGGCGGGCCCCCGCGGCGTCGGTGCGGTTGTGATCGAGGGAGCGATCGGTGGGCATGAGGATGACCGGCTTCTGGCTGTGGAAGCGCGAGGCCTCTTTCGAAGCGCCGGTGATGGTCATCGAATAGCTACGCCCCATTCGTCGCTGTCGCGCTAGATACCGGTGCATAGGGGCTTGTCGCCATCGGGGTGGTCGAACCAGATACGGCCTTTAGCGTCCTTTGGTCCTTCGGCATCGTAAAAGGATGAAAAGGGTAACAGGCAGCGGCGGCGAATGGGCAGTACGTCACGGCAGAGGATGTCGGTACGACCCCCCAAGACATGGCGCTGGTGCGAACACATACGGCCCATGTCGCCGGGTTACCGCTGGAAGCTGATAGCGTCGGCGGCGATCCATCGCCATGGACCGCACGGGGGGTCTTTCCTTCGATGTAGCTTGCCGCCCACAGAAGGCTGCATCGGCCACTGTCCGACTGCCCGATCCCCATTCGAGGCGTCGGTCACCTTGGCGCCGCACTCGCGCAGATGCTGCATCAGGCAGTGGCGCAATTGCTGGTGTCCGATGTCAACGCCGCCGCGGCAGCGCGCTTTGCCATCGCAACCGGCGGCACCGTCGTTGGTGCCGCCGACATTCTCTCGGCCAAGGCGGACATATTCGCTCCCTGTGCGCTGGGCGGCGTGATCGACGAAGTGGCGGCGGGCAAATTGCGGGCGAAGGTGGTCCGCGGGGCTGCCAACAATCAGCTGGCCACTACGGAGGACGGCGACCGTCTTGCCGAGCGCGATATTCTTTACGCGCCTGACTACGTCGTGAACGCAGGAGGAATCATCAACGTCGCCGCGAAATATCTGGGCTGGCCCCAAGCAGATTCGAACGCACGGGTGGAAGCGACCGCAGATCGTCTGGCAGACGTGTTCACCCACGGAAAAACGCACGGAGTCGCGCCACAAACCGCTGCAGATCAATTGGCTCGGCAGCGGATCGCCAAAGCCTCGCTGGACGCGCCTGACGAACTCGCTGTCGCTGCGTGACCGTGGACCGATTTCTTATTCGCGGGGTCGGCTCGCTCGACATGCCTTTGCGTGTGCTCGACCTCATGTCGCTACAGGGTGTAACTGTCTATCGTACCGTCATCGACAAAGAGGGGGACGATTATTGCGTCTTGGTCGAGGCTTGTGCGCAGCGCCCACAGCTGATGATCGAGAAAACCCGCGGCATGATCCTCGTCAGTTCGGTTGAACACGCCCTTTAGGAAGGCAAAATCATTAGGCGCGACTTCGCGAGCCGAGAGGGCAGAGCCAGGATTCCGACATGTTCCCGTGTTCAAGGATCAAGACGAACTCCGACGTTTCGCATCTTCCGTCCTGACTTCATCATGCCTGTCCGCCGTGTGCCGAGGGATCATGTATTCGTCTGGTCGGCCGGCACATCACTCGGCAAGTTGGCCGCGCCCGTTTTTTCGGAGCATGCCAAACCTTCAGTGCCAAGACCGTAACAGGTCATGGACAGTGAACCCATCGAATAGCCGCGCACCAGCGGATCAAGGGTTTCGTTGCGGGCAACCGCCATTCCGGCAAGATAAAGCAGCGGAACGAAATGGTCGGGCGTGGGAACCGCCGCGGCATAATCGGGATGCTCCACAAGGCGCAGCAGATCGCCCGGGTTTTCTGCCAGTTGGCGAACCGCTGCTTCGTCGAAACGCTCTGCCCAGTCGAACGCAAAATCGGGCTGGTTCCAGCGCACGGCTCGAAGGTTGTGAACGACATTTCCGCTAGCGACCACCAGGACGCCGCGGTCCTGCAAGGCTGCCAGTCTTGCGCCAAGGTCGAGATGATAGCTCAGCGGCTGGAGCGCGTTGATCGAGAGCTGCACCACCGGGATGTCGGCCTCAGGGTAGAGGTGCGCGAGCACCGACCACGTTCCGTGATCGAGACCCCACTGATCCTGGTCGAGACCCACCCACTCGGGCTTCACCAGCTCAACGATCTCTTTCGCGAGGTCCGGATCGCCCTTGGCCGGATATTCAAAGTCGAACAGTTCCTGTGGGAAACCGTAGAAATCGTGGATTGTGCGAGGGCGTGCCATGGCCGTCACCGCCGTGGCACCGAAATACCAATGTGCAGAAACCACGATGATCGCCTTGGGGCGGGGCAACTCAGGCCCCAATGCCCGCCAGGCCGAGGTGTAGCCATTGCTCTCGAGCGTGTTCATCGGGCTTCCGTGGCCGATAAAGAGTGCGGGCATCCGATCCATAAAAAGACTCCTAGTGGTTCACCTTGCTGCGCGAAGGCTTGCGAAGGATACTTCACGCGCCAGTGGCAGGCTCAACGAGTTTAAATTCTGCTTCTACCGCCGATCCGGTCTGCGTTCTGTTCCTTCAAGCGATAATATCGTCATCTGATGCTAAAGCATCTCGAGTGGACGGCGGTCGCGTGGCCTGGTAAATGCCGCGTCGAGTGTCGCAAGCTGAGCGTCGGAAAGAACGATATCGGCGGCCGCGCGGTTCTCCCGCACATGGGCGACTGAACTCGCTTTCGGGATTGCGATGAGACCATCTTGCCGCAACGTCCACGAAAGTGCGACCTGCACAGGGGTTGCGCCAACCTCGGCTGCAATTTTGTCGAGAGCGGGGTGAGTAGAAAGTCGTCCCTGCTCGACCGGACTATACGCCATAACCGGTATGTTATGCTCGGCGAGCCACGGCATCAGGTCCAATTCGGGCCCTCGCCGGACCAGATTGTAGAGGATCTGATCGGTCACGCAGCCATCCCCGCCCGCAGCGACAAGCTCTTCCATATCGTCGGTATCGAGATTGCTGACACCCCAGTGCCGGATCTTTCCTGCCGATTTGAGCGCCTCCATTGCCTCCACAGTCTCAGCGAGCGGCACCGATCCCCGCCAATGGAGCAGGTAGAGGTCCAGCCGGTCGGTGCCGAGCCGCTTCAGGCTCGCCTCGCACGCACCGGCAAGGCGGGAGTGCGATGCGTTCTGCGGATATGTCTTGCTGACGAGGAACAACTGGTCGCGAACGCTACCCAGCGCCTTGCATATCAGCGTTTCCGCCGCACCATCGCCGTACATTTCGGCCGTATCGATGAGCGTCATGCCCAGTTCGACACCGGCGCGCAGCGCGGCGATCTCATCGGATCGCCGCTCGGTACGCTCACCCATCTTCTAGGTGCCTTGACCCATTGAAGGAATTACTTCCCCGCCGGGCAATGTCACGTGCTTCATGTGCTTTCGTCCTGTGAGATGAGTTCGGCTGTTCAGTCGCGGAAGGCGGATTGGCAGATGACCATGATGTAACGATCATATCGCGGCCGGCCATCGATCGAGTGCCATTTTGGCAATGGAGAGCAGTTCGTCGATCGTAGCGCCGTCGCGCGCCTGAACGGACATGCCTTCCATGACCGTATTGATGAATTTGCCTAGCACGGCCGGATCGGTGTTGGCCGCAAGCTCGCCCTGTGCGGCGCCGCGTCGCAGACGCTCGATCAGGAGGGCCTCCGCCGCGATACGCTTGTCGCGCAGCAGGCATTCGATGGCGGCGGACGCCGGCGAAACGGCTGCCGCTGCCGAATACATGAAGCAGCCGGCCGGCGTTCCAGGTTCCGAGAATGATGACGCCGCTCGTTCCAGCAGGCCCTTGACGGCCTCGTAAGTGGACAACGCCGGATCGTTGATGGGTGCATAGAGGTGGACGCTGAACGTTGCGGCGTAGCGCTCGATCACCGCCGCAAACAGCCCCGCCTTGTTGTCAAACGCTGCATAGAGACTGGCAGCGGCGACGCCAGTCTCCGCCACCAGATCGGCCATCGATGTCGCCTCGTAGCCGCGCTGCCAGAACAGCCGCACCGCCTTGTCGAGCGCAGCGTCAGTGTCGAACACTCGAGGGCGACCTGCGCGGCGACGGGCTTTCGTCTCTGTCATTTCTGGTGCACGATATGGAACGATCGATAAATAATATCTTGAAACTGGTGGTCTACCCGCTTACAGAACGATCATTCAATAATCAAGGAGTCTCCAATGAGCCGTATCGTCCGTATCCACGAATATGGCGACGCCAACGTCCTCAAAATTGAAGATGTGGCAGTACCCGCGCCCGCGGCCGACGAGGTGCAGATCGCGGTGAAGGCGATTGGCATAAACCGCGCCGAGGTAATGTTCCGCAACCATGCCTACCTTCAGGAAGCCGAGTTCCCGAGCCGCCTTGGCTATGAGGCTGCCGGCACTGTCGTTACGGTCGGCGCGGACGTGACCGGGTTTGCGGAAGGCGAAGCCGTCAGCGTCATCCCCCCGCTCGATATCGCTCGCTGGGGGACTTATGGCGAGGTCGCCAACGTGCCCGCCCGCCTCGTCGTCAAGCATCCGGCGGCGCTATCGTTCGAGGAAGCGGCGGCCGTATGGATGCAGTATGTCACCGCCTGGGGTGCGCTGGTGGAGCAGGCGAAACTCGGCGAGGGCGATTTCGTCATCGTCACAGCTGCTTCCAGCAGCGTCGGCCTTGCTGCCTTCCAGATTGCGCGGATGGTCGGCGCGACGGTAATCGCGACGACGCGTACCGGCGCCAAGCGCCAGGCCCTGATCGATGCCGGCGCACATCATGTCGTCGCGACCGAGGAAGAGGACCTGGTAGCGAGGGTGATGGAGATAACCGATGGTCAGGGTGCGCGCGTGGTGCTCGATCCGGTCGGAGGACCGTCGTTCGAGCCACTGACCGAGAGCATGGCACGCGGCGGCATCCTGCTCCAATATGGCGCGCTCAGCGACGAGCCGACGCCGTTCCCGTTGTTCTCCGTGCTGGGCAAGAGCCTCACGCTCAAGGGGTATCTCTACAGCGAGATCGTCTCGGACGATGCCGCCCTCGATCGCGCCAAGGCGTTCATCGTGGCGGGTCTGGAATCGGGCGCGCTCAAGCCGCGGATCGCGCGCACCTTCCCGCTCGACGCCATCCAGGACGCGCACCGCTTCCTTGAATCGAACGACCAGATCGGCAAGGTCGTCGTTACGGTCTGACCGGCATAGCGGCGCTGACGCAACGGACTCGCACCACCAATCAGTTTAACTCAACGAAGGTATCCCAACATGAAATCTCGCGCCGCTGTTGCCTTCGAGGCCGGCAAGCCCCTCGAAATCGTCGAAATCGATGTCGCCCCACCGCAAAAAGGCGAAGTCCTCATACGGGTGACTCACACCGGTGTGTGCCACACCGACGCGTACACGCTGGAGGGGAGTGATCCGGAGGGTGTTTTCCCGGTGGTTCTGGGCCATGAGGGCGCGGGCATCGTTGTCGAGGTCGGTGAAGGCGTCACCAGCGTCGTGCCGGGCGATCACGTGATTCCGCTCTACACCGCCGAATGCGGCAAGTGCGACTTCTGCCTGTCGGGCAAGACCAACCTGTGCGTCGCTGTCCGCGAAACGCAGGGCAAGGGCTTGATGCCCGATGGGACCACCCGCTTCTCGTACAATGGTCAGCCCCTCTATCATTACATGGGCTGTTCAACCTTCAGTGAATATACTGTCGTCGCCGAAGTCTCGCTCGCCAAGATCAATCCCGAGGCAAACCCCGAACACGTCTGCCTGCTCGGCTGCGGCGTCACGACCGGCATCGGCGCAGTCCACAATACCGCCAAGGTCCAGCCCGGAGACTCGGTCGCCGTGTTCGGCCTCGGCGGCATCGGCCTCGCGGCGATTCAGGGTGCGCGCCAGGCGAAGGCGGGTCGCATCATTGCCATCGACACCAATCCGTCCAAGTTCGAGCTGGCACGCCAGTTCGGTGCGACCGAGTGCATCAACCCCAAGGATCATGACAAGCCCATCCAGCAAGTGCTGATCGAGATGACGGGCTGGGGCATCGATCATACCTTCGAGTGCATCGGCAACGTCCACGTCATGCGCGCCGCGCTTGAATCAGCGCACCGTGGCTGGGGTCAGTCGATCGTGATCGGCGTTGCCGGCGCGGGCGAGGAAATCTCCACCCGCCCATTCCAGCTCGTCACGGGCCGCGTATGGAAGGGGTCCGCTTTCGGCGGTGTCAAGGGACGGACAGAGCTCCCCGGCATGGTCGAGGACGCGATGAAAGGCGATATCGATCTGGCCCCGTTCGTAACCCACACGATGGGTTTGGAGGAGATCAACGAGGCCTTCGAACTGATGCACGAAGGCAAGTCGATCCGCTCAGTCATTCACTACTGACCCACCGATCCGAAGCGGCGCGAAGCGCTCGGATCGACAACTCAGCCGTCATCATGGCCCGACCCCGGCCATGATGACGCGCCCTCTGGCAAATGGGCAACGCGTCGCGATGCATTCATCTGCTACCCGACTGTGATGAACCACGGGCCCACGGGCGAATAAGGCAGGAAGACTGAAGTGAAGAGCAAGGATATTCACGCGACGACGCCGGCCACCGATCATAGGCATGCAGGGCCGCCCGATTGCGTGCAGGTTCGCGGCGCGCGCCAGAATAATCTCAAAAATATTGACGTCGATGTACCGCGCGACGCCTTCGTGGTGTTCACCGGCATATCGGGCTCGGGCAAGTCATCGCTCGCATTCGGCACCCTTTATGCCGAAGCCCAGCGACGTTATCTGGAATCGGTTGCGCCCTATGCCCGTCGCCTGATCGACCAGGCCGGCGTGCCGGAGGTCGACGCGATCGACGGTTTGCCGCCTGCGGTCGCGTTGCAGCAGCAGCGCGGCTCGGCCAACGCGCGATCCTCGGTCGGCAGCGTGACGACGATCTCCAGCCTGGTGCGGATGCTTTATTCCCGCGTCGGCGAATATCCGCGCCATCAACCCATGCTCTATGCGGAGGATTTCTCCCCCAACACGGTCGCCGGCGCCTGCCCGACCTGTCACGGCATCGGGCGCGTCTATGACGCGACCGAAGAGACCATGGTTCCTGACGACAGCCTCACCATTCGCGACCGGGCGATCGCCGCCTGGCCGACCGCCTGGCATGGCCAGAACCTGCGCGATATCCTCGTTTCGCTCGGCTATGACGTCGATACGCCGTGGCGCGACCTGCCGAAAAAGGATCGCGACTGGATCCTCTTCACTGAAGAGGCACCGACGGTGCCGGTCTATGCGGGCCTGACGCCCGCACAGACCCGGACGGCGCTCAAGCGCGGCATGGAGCCGAGCTACCAGGGCACCTTCACCGGCGCGCGCCGTTATGTGCTGGAAACCTTCGCCAACACTAAAAGCGCGCTGATGAAGAAGCGCGTCTCGCAATATATCATCGGCCGCGATTGCCCGACCTGCGACGGCAAGCGCCTGAAGCGCGAAGCCCTGTCCGTGAAGTTCGCGGGCCTTGACATTGCCGAGTTCGGCGACCTGACGGTGTTGAAACTCCGGGATTTGCTCACGCCCGTCGCGCATGGCGAATACGGGGGCGCCGCGGCGGTCCCGAAGGGCCATGTCCTCGGCAAGGCGGCCCGCGATGCGGCGGTCGAACGGCGAGTCGCGGCAGGAGGTTCGGCGCACAAGGCTGCGCCCGACGTACGCCGCACGCCCAATCTCTCCGACGAGAAGCGGGTCGCCGCCCAACGCCTTGCCTGCGAATTGATCGAGCGGCTGGATCCGCTGATCGATCTTGGCCTTGGCTACATTTCGCTCGACCGCAGCACGCCGACGCTCTCCTCCGGAGAGCTGCAGCGCTTGCGGCTTGCCACGCAATTGTCGTCACAGCTTTTCGGCGTGGTCTATGTGCTTGACGAGCCTTCGGCAGGGTTGCACCCGGCAGATGGCGAAGCCTTGCTCACCATCCTCGAGCGTCTCAAGGCGGCGGGTAACTCCCTGTTCGTCGTCGAACATGATCTCGACGTGATCCGCCGCGCGGAATGGCTTGTCGATGTCGGGCCAGGAGCCGGGGAAAAGGGCGGTGAAGTCCTCTACAGCGGGCCGATAGAGGGGCTTGCCGACGTCGAGACTTCGATCACCCGCCGCTACCTGTTCGCAGAGCCGCTCCGCAGTGAGCGCACACCGCGCGATCCCAAGGCATGGCTACGCTTGGAAGGGATCAGGCGGAACAATCTCCATGGTCTCGACGTAAAGTTTCCCATCGGCTGCTTCACCGCTGTCACCGGCGTCTCGGGATCGGGCAAATCCAGTCTTGTCAGTCAGGCGCTGCCCGAGCTCGTCACGGAACACCTCGGCGGCTCCCCCGTGGCCGAGGAGGAGGCTATCGATCCGCTGCTCGATGTTGCGCAGAACGACACTGAAGGACGCATTGTCGCAGGCATGGAGCATGTTCGCAGGCTGGTGCGGGTCGATCAGAAACCGATCGGTCGCACGCCGCGCTCGAACCTGGCCACCTACAGCGGCATGTTCGACCATGTGCGACGGATCTTCGCTGATACGCCGCTCGCCCGCCGGCGGCACTACAGCCCGGGAAGGTTCTCGTTCAACGTTGCGCAAGGCCGCTGCCCTGTGTGCGAGGGCGAGGGATACGTCATGGTGGAGCTGCTGTTCCTGCCGAGCGTTTTTGCCCCGTGCTCGACCTGTCATGGCTCTCGCTACAACCCGCAAACGCTCGAAGTCGAATGGAACGGGCGCAATATCGCCCAGGTGCTCGAACTGACGGTCGACGATGCGTGCGATTTCTTCGCTGGCGAGGCATCTGTGATGCGCTCCCTCGATGTGTTGCGAGAGATCGGTCTTGGCTATCTGAGGCTCGGTCAGCCGGCGACCGAGCTGTCTGGGGGGGAGGCGCAGCGCATCAAGCTGGCGACTGAACTGCAACGCGCTCAACGCGGCAACACCATCTACATCCTCGACGAGCCAACTTCGGGGCTTCATCCCTCCGACAGCGACCGGCTGATGCAACACCTGCAGGGCCTCGTAGACGCCGGCAATACCGTCGTGGTCGTCGAACATGACATGCGCGCCATCACACAGGTGGACTGGATCATCGACCTTGGACCGGGGGCCGGGGAAGATGGGGGCCGTATCGTTGCCAGCGGCGTCCCTGACGTCGTTGCGGAAGCGGAAGGCAGCCTCACCGCCCGCTATCTCAAGGCGGCGCTGTAGGTCGTAAATCTGGTCGAAGGCACGTCGATCAGGTGCACCTCAAACCCACGCTGGAATGGGTCTTTTCTGGATGCGAGAGCCGGCGAGGTGTCACCGCGGATTGACGCGGCTCAGGGTTCGATTGCCCGTGAGGTGGGCCATGTTCGTGTGATACGCGGCGTGGCGGACGGCCAATCGCTGGCCATCCGCCACGCTTGCTTTGTGCAGACCTTATCCATGGAGATGGCCCTCACGTGGTTCGTCGAAACGCCCCGTCTTAATTCCCTGCTGCGATTTCCTCGACGAGTTTGGCACAAAAGGCGGGCAAATCATCGGGATCGCGGCTGGTAACAAGCCCGTTGTCGACCACGACTTCCTCATCGGTCCATGTACCGCCGGCGTTCTCGATATCGACCTTCAGCGTCGGGTAGGACGTCAAGGTGCGACCCTTGAGCACGTCCGCCTCGATCAATGTCCAGGGTGCATGGCATATAGCCGCGACAGGTTTTTTCTGATCGAAGAAAGCCCGGATGAAACCGATTGCCTCGTCGCTGCCGCGCAGCTTGTCGGCACCGACGGTCCCTCCGGGCACGACAAGTCCGTCGAAATCGTCGGCTTTGACATCGGAAAACGTCTTGTCGATAGTATAGCTGCCGCCCTCGTCAAGATCGCCATTGACTGTGCGAGCCTTGCCCGGTTCAAAACTGACCACGGTCACTTTGCCACCAGCGTCCTCGACAGCTTGCTTGGGCTTCGAGAATTCTGGTTCTTCCGTCCCGCGGGGTGCGATCAGAATGGCAACTGATTTGCCTTCCAAAGTCATGGTTTATTTCCTGTTCCGTCGAGGATTTAGGTCAGGTGCCCGGCTTCAGCACGACCTTGGTCCAACCAGCATCGCGCTCGTCGAAGTGCTTGTAGGCGTCTGGCGCCTGATCAAGCGGCAATCGGTGCGAGATGATTTGGGCGGGGTTGGCCCGGTCTTGCTCGATAAGCTTCATCAGTCGCCGGTTGTAGTGCTTTACGTTGCACTGGCCGGTGCCGATCTTCTGGCCCTTGAACCAGAAGTCGCCGAAGTCGAAAGCGATCTTGCCTTCCTTCTGGAGATCGTCAGGCGCGTTCGGGTCTTCCGGAATGAATACGCCGACGACGCCGATCCCGCCGGTGGCCTTCGTGCTTTTGACGAGGCAGTTCATCGTGTAATTGCTGCGCTCCTTGCCGTGGCGATCGCAACACTGATACCCGACCGCCTCGACCCCCCGGTCGGTCCCGAGGCCGCCGGTCGCGTCAAGGATCTGCTGGGCGGGATCGCCCTTGCGCATGTCGATCGGAATAGCGCCCATCGCCTCGGCCAGTTTCAGGCGGTCATCGTGAGAATCCACCACGAAGATCTGAGAAGCACCACGAATTTCGGCTGAGTGCGCGGCCATCAAACCGACCGGACCGGCGCCGTAGATCGCGATGCTTTCGCCAGGCAGGAAACCTGACAGTTCGACGCCATGCCAACCCGTCGGGAAGATGTCGGAGAGCATGACATAGTCATCCTCCTTCTCCTCAGCGTCCTCAGGCAGCTTCAGACAATTGAAGTCCGCATAAGGAACGCGCATCAATTCGGCCTGACCACCTTGCCACGGACCCATCTCGGCAAAGCCATATGCTGCGCCGGCGGTGCCAGGGTTGGTCGTGAGGCAAAAACCCGTCAAACCGCGTTCGCAATTCTCGCAGAAACCGCAACCGACGTTGAACGGCATACACACGCGATCGCCCTTCTTGATACGATCTACGGCAGAGCCGACCTCGATGACCTCGCCAAGGTTTTCGTGACCGAAGACCCTGCCCTTCTCGAAGCTGGTACGGCCCTCATACATGTGCAGGTCCGACCCGCAGATATTGGTCGTGGTCAGCCGGATGATAACATCGGTCTGCTTTTCGATCTTGGGATCATCGATGGTATTGACGGAAACATCTTTGGGCCCGTTGTATACGACAGCTTTCACGGATCTTTTCCTTTCGCAGCTCTTCTCAACGCGTCATCAAAGCGAGAGCGTGGTCATGATCCGGTCCATCGGAACTGCGGAGGACATGGCACCCTTCGAATTGATCTCAGTTCTTGAACCTTCTGCCGCCTGAGAGGTTCCTTCGCGTTAGGGTCATCCTGGGTCGATAAACGGCGGCATTTTGAATAACTTGGTCAGAACGCCCGAATAACGCGCCGAATTGATGTGCGCAAGAATCAGCCGCAGACCAATGGTGCCGTCCGTCGCGACACATTAACGGCGCCTTATCATTTAATGCAGAGGTGTGATGAGCTCAAAAGACAAGGCCATCCGCTATCGCGGATGGCCTGTCGTATTGATTTATTCAATTCCCGGTTTGGTCGGGCCGTCCATTCAGGATGGAAACACGAGCCTTAATCTGCGGTCAGCCGGCAGCTTGGGCCGCCCGCTCCGCTATTTCGCGGCCAGCAGGGTGAACTTGTGAATCTGCGGCGGTTCAGAGAACAGTTCCTCTGCCTTCTCCATCAGTGCGGCGGCAACCTTGCCGTCAAGATGAGCCTGCCGATCCTCCTCGGTGTCGAACGTATCGAAAATCGCGTACGCACCGGGACCTTCCTCGATCGCGTACCAGGTCAGAGTGCCCGGCTCAGCTTGAACGAGCGGCAATGCCGAGGTCAGGAAATCGGCGACATCGCGCTCTTTTCCGGGCTTGGCCTTCAGCGGTACATACAGGGCTAGTTTGGGCATAATTGACTCCTCAAGTGAAACGGACAGATATTATTCGGCAACTTAACGGACGAGCGGGCCGGTACGTTCCCCATGAGGCGGAGCGCACGCGGCCCCGCCTCCCGGTCGAAATCAGAACTCCTGTGCGGTCGGCCGGATGACGATCGCGTTGACGTCGACGTCATCAGGTTGTTCGACAGCGAACGCGATAGCACGCGCCACCGATGCCGCCGGAATGGCCTGCTTGTAGAAGTCCAGCACCGTCTCGGCAGCCGTGCCGGATGTCGTGAACTTCAGATCGCTTTCGACAGCTCCAGGCTCGATTGACGTGACCCGGACTTTTTCCCCCACCTCGTGGCGCAAGCCTTCGCTGATCGCGCTGACGGCAAACTTGGTGCCGGAGTAGACCGTGCCGCCCGGTGCGAAGACCTTGATACCCGCAACCGAGCTCAGGTTGATGATGTGACCGCTGCCCTGCTCGAGAAAACCGGGAAGGGCCGCCGCGATGCCGTAGAGCGTACCCTTCAGATTGACGTCGATCATCTGGTCCCACTCGTCGGTGTTGACCTCGGCCATCGGACGGATCGGCATCAGCCCGGCGTTGTTGATCAGCACGTCGAGGCGGCCGAAGTCGGCAATGATTGCGGCGACGACAGACTGGACCGCCGATTTGTCGGTCACGTCCAGCGCGTAGCTACGTGCCGTGCCACCGTTTGCGGCGATGTCCGCGACGACCTCGTCGAGCCTGTCCTTGCGCCGCGCGGCGATGGCCACCTTCGCGCCGCGTTCCGCGAGAAGACGCGCTGTTTCCGCGCCGATGCCGCTGCTGCCGCCGGTAATGAGAACGACCTTGCCTTCGATACCCTTTGTCATGTCTGTATTCCTTCAAGTCAGTTGTTGATTTTTCGCCGGATCGCGGCTCCGCGCGAGCCTGCCCGGCCTGATGGGATCACTGTGATCGCAAGAGAACGGGCCCGGCGCCCACCCGGATGCGGAGCAGCTCGTAAGGCTTACGGCGTAAATCCCGTCCGCCGTGAAAGCCGGGCTGGCGGTGGAGCTGGTTGGCAGTGAAGTAGAGATAGCCGTCGGTGCCGATCGACAGCGTGTCGGGCCAGCTGATGCGGGGGTCGCTGACCACCGTCGTCCAGCGGCCCTGGTTGAGTACGCGGATTGCGTTGTTCTCGTAATCGCCGGCGAACACGCGGCCCTTGTCGTCCTCGGCAATCCCGTCCGAAGCGCCTTTGCGCCCCAGGCTGCGTACCGCGCGGGCCAGTTCCTCCTCGGTCACCGCAGGATCGCGCAGCAACGCCGTGGGCACCGCGTGAAGCGTGCGGCCCGATAGCGGACCGTAATACAGCATGCTGCCGTCGGCGCTGAGCGCAATCGCGTCGCTCGCGATTGCTAGGGGCGTCGCGCGGCCGTCGACCGGACGGTTCATCAGCACCGCGCCGTCGACAACCGGGGTGAAGCCGGGCTCCGGATTGGTCGTCACATGGTTCGACAGGCGCCGGATCGCACGCCCGCTGGCAATATCGACGACGATGATGCCGCCGATCCCCGCGTTGCTGCTGTCGGTGATGTAGGCGACGCCCTCGGCGCCCTGACGCAGATCGAAGCGCACGTCGTTGAGGTAGGTCGTGGGCAGCACCACGCTGGGCGGCAGGACGATCGTCTTCACCACCCGGTCGGTCGCAAGATCGATCGCCACCAGCTTTGCCCCGCCGGCCTGCGGCTGAAAAAATTTAGGCGCGGCCGTGTCGAGCACCCAGAGGCGGTTGGCGCCATCGGCCACCACGCTCTGCACCGAGATGAAGTGCCCCGCCGGGTCGGCCGGATCGGGCCGGTTGGTCGCGGCGTCGGGATAGGGCACCGCCTTGCCGTCGACCAGCTCGGCAACCGTGAACGGCGCGTTGTCGCCCCATTGCGGGAAGTTGACGAAGATGCGCCCGTTGGGGGCGACGGTCACGCCCGTCGGCATCGCGCCATCGAAAGTCGCGACCTGTTCGATTTGCGGCGCGGATGCACCCTCGCGGGTCGTCGCGCAGGCAGCGAGCGAGAGGGCAGCGCCAGCGGCCAGAAGCAGTTTGACGGAGATTTTCATGGTGTCATTTCCTTGAGGACGCGGCCCGCCTCGGGGGGCTCGGACCGGAGGTATTGCGGCGGCGCCTTTACCGATGCGCCAAGCGCGGCGGCGGCGTGCCAGGGCCAGCGCGGATCCCACAGCGCTGCGCGGGCTATCGCTATGGCGTCGGCATGCCCGTCTTCGAGGATGCGCTCCGCCTGGTGCGGATCGGTGATCATTCCGACCGCCACGACAGGCATGGCGACCGCGTCCTTGACCGACCGCGCCAGCGGCACCTGATAGCCGGGGCCGACAGGGATCTGCTGACGCGGGTCGAGGCCGCCGCCGGAGACGTGGATTGCCGAACAACCGCGCCGCTCCAGCTCCTGCGCGAACCTTGCGGTTTCCTCCGCCGTCCAGCCGCCTTCAACCCAGTCGGTACCGGAAACGCGGACGGTCACTGGGCGGTCGGCCGGAAACGCTTCGCGCACGGCATCGAACACTTCGAGCGGGAACCGCATCCGGTTGTCGAGGCTGCCGCCGTAGTCGTCGCCGCGCCGGTTGGAGATCGGCGAAAGAAACTCGTGGAGCAGATAGCCATGCGCGGCGTGGATCTGGATGGCTTCGATGCCCAACCTGCCGGCGCGCCGGGCGGCATCCGCGAACGCCTCCCGGATGCGGGCAAGCCCTGACTCGTCCAGTTCGACAGGGGGATTGTCGTCCGGAGCGAAGGGAATGGCGCTGGGTGCCACGGTCTGCCAGCCATTCTCCGCATCGGGGGCGATCTGCGTTCCGCCGTGCCACGGCTTGGCGCAGCTCGCCTTGCGGCCGGCATGCGCCAGCTGGATAATCAGCGGCATGTCCGACCATCGGCGAACGCTTTCGAGCACGCCTCGCATCGCCGCTTCGGTCGGCTCGTCGTACAGGCCGACGTCGCCGTAGGTGATGCGCCCTTCCGGACTCACGGCAGTCGCCTCGATCGTCAGCGCGCCCGCGCCCGACAGCGCCAACTGGCCGAGATGCATCCGGTGCCAGTCTGTCATCGCGCCGTCTTCGGCCGAATACTGGCACATCGGCGCGATGACGATGCGATTGGCGAGCCGGAGCCCAGCGACCTCGAGCGGTTCGAACAGGCGCGCCATCACCAAGCGCCCGTGTTGGGCATGGAGGCCCAGGGTTCGGCCGGGGCCTTGTGTTCGCCCTTCTGGAGCAGTTCGATCGAAATCCCGTCCGGCGAGCGGACGAACGCCATGTGTCCGTCGCGCGGGGGGCGATTGATCGTCACGCCGCCCGCCTGCAGCCGCGCGCACGTCTCGTAGATGTCGTCGACCCCGAAGGCGAGGTGGCCGAAGATTCGGCCCCCGGTATAAGTCGCCGCAGCGCTGCCGTCCTCGGGCGGCCAGTTGTACGTCAGCTCGACCTCGGCATCGCCCTGCTCGCTGTCGCCGCGGAAATCCTCGTCGGCGGCAAGGTAGATCAGCGTGTAACGCCCGGCCTGGTTCTCCATGCGCCGGGTCTCCTTGAGACCCAGCAGCGTGAAGAACCGGATCGCCGCCTCGGGATCGGCGACGCGGATCAAGGTGTGAAGATAGCGCATGGTCAGGCCACCTTGTCCTTGAGGGCTTCCATCACGAGCTCCGCCGTGCGGGTAGCGCTGGCGGGGTTCTGCCCGGTCACCAGATTGCCGTCGCGTAGGGCGAAGGGGGCAAAATCGGGGCCGCCCTCGTGTTTGCCCCCGAGTTCCTTGAGGCGCGTTTCGAGCAGGAACGGCACCGCCTGATCGAGGCCGACCGCGCGTTCCTCGCTGTCGGTGAAGCCCGCGACACGGCGGTCGGCGACGAAGGGCGTGCCATCGGCCTTCTTCGCCGAGACCAGCCCTGCCGGTCCATGGCAGACGGCGGCAACGATCTTGCCTTCGCGGTCGAAGCGTTCGACCAGGCGGGCCAGTTCGTCGCTGCCGGGGTAATCGAACATGGTGCCGTGGCCGCCGGGCAGGAACAGCGCGTCGTAGCCGGCGGGATCGATGCTTGTGAATACAGGGGTGCTGGCAACCTCGGTCTTCAGGGCGTCGTCCTTCAGATAGCGCTCGACCGAAGTGTCGTTCTCACCGTCGGCGTTGACGCTGCGCTGGTCGACGGGGATGGCGCCACCCTTGATGGAGGCCAGCGTCACCTCGGCGCCCGCATCGCGGAAGGCATAGTACGGGGTGGTAAGTTCCTCGAGCCAGACACCCGTCGGTTCGGTGCCGGGAGTCATGCGGTCGGCGGATGTGGCCACCATGAGAATGCGGGTCATCGTCAATTGTCCTTTTCCATTGATGTCGGGGGCACGAGCAAACGCAACCGGCGCAGCCGCACCCGCCACAAGGGCAGCGGTGAAAGCTTTCAGCAGTTGGAGGCGATTTTGCATTCGCTCGTTCCTTTCGGCGGCCTAGATAGGCAGGGAACGGCATCATGAAATCCAGCGGGAATGGTGGACGGCCATAAATTCGCTTATGGAACCGGAATGTCACTTCTGCAGTTGCGCACCTTCGTCGAAGTCTACCGCCGTCGTTCACTGAGCGAGGCGGCCCGGGCAATCGGCATCACCCAACCGGCGGCGTCGCAGCACATCGCATCGCTCGAGGCGCAACTGGGCCGTCCCTTGTTTGATCGCCATTCGCGGGGTGTTCGACCAACAGTAATTGCCGACGATCTCGCGGCTTCGATCGGAAGCAGCCTCGACACGGCGGAATCGGCACTGGCCAGCGCGCGGGCCCGATCGTCGCGCATCTCGGGCACGGTCCACATCGCCGCGCCGTCGGACCTGCTGGGAGAGATGATCACGCCCCGACTGGCTCCGCTGCTGGAAGCAGGGCTGGACCTGCGCCTGCATATCGGCGGGCGCGAGGCGCTTTATACCATGCTCCTCGAAGACAAGGTGCATCTGGCTGTCACCGCCTCGCAACCCGAAGATCCGCGCCTGGCCTTTCATGCGCTGGGCGAGGAACACCTGCGCGCCGTAGCTTCTCCCGCCGTGGCCATGCGGATTGCCGAATTGCCGCTTGCCGACGGGCTCAACCGGACGGCCCACCTCGCCTACGATCTTGACCGGCCGCTGTTGCGGACCTGGCTCGAGGCAAACCAGATCGAGCTGACGAACCAGCCCGCCTTGACCGCACCCGATCTGAGGGTGCTACGGTCGGGATTGCGCGCGGACCTCGGCTGGACGGTACTGCCCGGCTATCTCATCCGCAGCGAACGCGCTGCCTGCACGCTGATCGAGATACCCGCGCCGATCACGGTTCCCCGCAACGCCTTCTACCTCGTCTGGGCGCGCTCATCGCTGCGCCATCCGCGCGTCGCCATGGCTCGGGACGCCCTGATTGCTGCACTCCGAACATAATGGTGGCCACGCCTGTTGGGCCGTGAGCGCAATGTCGGGTCTGAACCGGTTTAGCGCTGGCGGAAAGAATGGCGGCTTTCGGGATCGTCGGCGACAAGGCCGAACGGCCGGATGTGGGGCGCAAAGCGGACATCACGTATTCTGGACCGTCAGTTGCGTTGGCGACTGCATTAAACAACCCATAACCAGTTGTGAATGTCTGCTGGGAAAGAGCGGCCGCAGCCTTAGGCGATGGGCCGCCGGGGTTCTATCTTCGCGAGGATTACAGCCGTCCAGCGGGAAGAATTTCGGGCGCGCCGATCGCGGCGGCGAGTACAGCTCCATACTGCTTGAAGGGCCTAGCTTTCGGGAAGTGCGTAGGGAGGAAAAGCCTACGGCTTCGCCGTTAAAGCGAAAGGATTAAGACATGGTTGATGGAGATGGGGAAAAGCGTTCGGTGATCGAGGCACTTCGAGAGCTCAGCGTGTCCGACCCCGCAGTGCAGGTGCACATCGCAAGTTACACGAAAGCCTTGGGCGAGATGCTCCGGGGCCGACCGATCGATCAGGTAGGTGCGAAGCACGTGACCGCGGCCGCCTGCTTCACCATGGACGAGAGCGACCGAAACTACCTCATGGCGGCGTCAGTGAGGCTGCTGATAGATCAGGCCGTCCTCACGTTCGATGTCGATGATCCCATGGGAGAGCCGACCGGAATCGTAGCCGTCCGTCTGGAAGAGCCGGAGGTGGCCTTCTATGGACGTTGCAGGCTTTGGGCACCGGCCAATGACGGCAGGGTGCTCATAGTGCCTGAAGCGGACGCCGAGCGCCATTTCGAAGCCAGCGGGCATAGACTCGTCGAACGCTGGCGCCGCCTGCCAGGATCGCTGGACGCCGGAGAGAAGCGCGCTTGGCATCGGATGAGAATGCTGGCGAAGACCTTCGACCGCGGTGACCTCGAAGGGGCGCGGCTCAACGTGCTGAGCAAGGGTGACGACGGTCGATTGACGGCCTTGGTGACCCGTCTGGCAGCTTGAGCAATGCGAGCGGAGCGGCGTCAAGCCGCTCCGCCGTTGCAGGAGACGAGCGGACGCTGTCGCGCGAGCCTCGGTCCTCCCCCCACCTCGACATCGAGGTGCTCAACGAAAGACCATCCGGATTGCTTAACCGCGCGGCCATGTTCGATACCTTGGTGGGCAGAACGCCTTTCGCCGACCAGACCTGAAGCCAGGCTCTTGACCGTGTTCAGGTACACCTGAGTTCCATGTCCATTATCGTTCCGATATGTGGGGCGAGGCGATGACGAACATTCTGCAGTCGATCCCAAGAGGATATGCCGTGGGCGGGCTGGCGAGCCGAGGACGATTATCATGCGTGCAGGATCCCTTACCGAACTGATGAGCTTCGCGGCAGTGGCGGAGGAGTTGAGCTTCCGCCGTGCCGCGGTCCGCATGAACGTTTCCCCGTCTGCGCTCAGCCATACGATCCGTCGCCTCGAAGAACGTCTCGAGGTGAGCGAACTGCAGGCGATGCTACAGGCAATGGGGCGCGGCCGTGCGGAACTTCCCGAGATCGAGCTTCTCTCGTCGCATCTCAGCTTGCCCTTGCGCGGAAATCTCGCCTACGCCGCGCTAGCTGTCACGTTCGAGCTCGTCACCAACGCCCTCAAGTACCGGGTCGTCGACTTTCCAATCCGTGTTACCATCAGGGCCATGGGAGGGCGCGTGGAGCTGTGCGTAATCAGCCGACCTTCATTCGAGATGCAGCCGCTCGTCGGGGGAGGAACAGGAACGCCCCTGATCGAGCGGATCGTCCGCGATGTTGGCGGAGAGTTCGCGACGAGACTCCAGAGTGGCGACCACATCGCGCGCGTTCTCCTGCCGCGGGTTCCCAGACCCGACCATGGCGGGAGAAGACGCGTCAGACCGGGAAACGGAAAGGGCCCTTCTTCAATCCCTATCGTATGATCGCGGGCGCAGTTCGACGTCCTCGTATTCCACGTTCTCGAGGAGGTGAGTGAGCGGAACCTGCAGTCCGACCGCCAGTCGAGCGAGATTTCGTAAGCTGGGCAACGTCCGACCCGCTTCCAGCCGCCAGATATAGGCCTGCCGCATCCCGCACCGTTCGGCCAGCTGCGTGCCGTCGATACCGGCATCCTGGCGCAACAGGCGCAGGCGCTCGCCCAGGCTTCGCGCAAGGCGGTCGTCAGCACTTCCAGTATCGTCTCGCGGCTTCGTCATCGTCGCCAGCATACACCCGACCCTTCCTTCGGGCCATCGGCGCGACGCTTGTTCTCCCCGAAAGTCATCGTCACGACTGCAACACGAGTGCCTTCTTGACGACGAAATCAGGGACCTCATCGCAAACAGGGCCAAGACGGATTCTGCCCGTTCGATCGCACTTACCGATGCTTAAGTTGCAGCGACTAAAGGCGACCAGATGGCTACCCCGTTATCAGCCCGTCTCCTTCAGACGCTACAGCGACACCGGTTGCGATCCAGGGGCGCATCACGCGTCTTCGCCCCAGCACGGCGCCGGGAAGTCTTGTGCTAGCGGCGGGAAAGCATCCCCGAGCGACGCTCCACGCCGTCCTTCGTGCATATCCACCGCCGGAGGACTTGGCAGCGGCGACCCGGCGTCTTAGCCTGCGGCGATGAACTCCAGCGGTCCGCAGATAGGGTATTCACAGCTCGTAAAACTTCTCGTTACCGTCTTTGGGGTCCCCGAGCAGGGAGAGAAGGCGCTCCGGGCCAGGCTGAAGAACCTGCAAGCCAAGAATTTTCCACCCGGCGTCAACCTGGGTCGACTGGGCCGTGTCGCGTACGGCCCCCGTGAGGTGGCCATGCTCGGGCTTGTGCTCAGTCTCACCTCATCTTTCGTGTCCCCCGATGTGGCGGTGAATACCGTTCTGAAGGAATGGAAGCTGCTGGCCGAGGCGCTGCGCGAAGGTGCCCGCGG
The DNA here is from genome assembly GCF_009827295.1 of Qipengyuania pelagi. Lineage (NCBI taxonomy): Bacteria > Pseudomonadati > Pseudomonadota > Alphaproteobacteria > Sphingomonadales > Erythrobacteraceae > Qipengyuania > Qipengyuania pelagi. Next base: position 44,142 of record NZ_WTYD01000001.1, read on the forward strand.
CAAGGGCCGGGTTGGCGCTCTGGCCACATTCCGGGCGAACGCTCTCGGGTCGCTCGGTAAGGGTTCCAAGAAGCAGGCGCCAGTGATGGACGTCGTGATCCGCTGGCCCGACGAAAGGAAAAAGGGTCAGCCGGGACCGCTCATCCTTGTCGATCTCGATGACTTGGCGGAGCGACTGGTCAAGGGAATGTCCGGCGTCGTCGACGGGCTAGCCGAGAATACTCCATTGTTCGCGGAACTCGAGTGAGCGGCAGGTAGTCGCGGAACAACCCAGCGCGGACGGCCCCCTCCTGAGGTAGGACCGTTCGGAGCACCGACTATCCGACCTGCAGTCATGCAGTTCCCACCGGAACAGACATGTTGGTTTCTCATCGGGCTAGCCCGAGCACCAGCCTGCGATCGAAGCCTGCCTGCTGCTGATCGAAGATCGGGTCGGACTTAGCCGCGCGCTCGAGGGTCTTCTCGAACGCGTATCGCGCCTTCACCATCGCGACGGAGGTCTGGAGCAGATTGGCCGCTCGTTCCCATCTTCCCTCGTCGGTCGCAGTACGTACGATGTGCGTGGCTAGAATGTCCCTTATTGCATGTGGTCCGAAGGCCATGCGGCCCTCGACCGGTAGTCCGGTCAGCGGATCGATGACCCAATTTAACCGTGTAAAGTCCCTGATGATCTGACCGAGTGCGTCGTAGGTCATCGCTGTACCATTGGAGTCGGGGAACAGCACCGAATACACCCGCTTGCCCTTGCGGATCGCGCGGTCGGACAGGAGAGGAAGGCAGTTTTCGACGTAGTGATCGAAGAGATGGGCCAAGCCCCACCAGTCGTGGCAGTAGCGCTCGTAGTCACGCTTGGTATCGGGGGTTCCGAAGAAATCGACCTGCGAGAAGTTCTTGAAGGATTCCCAAGGGATATGGAGTCTCAGCCCGATGGGGGTATCGCCATCGCGATCAAGGACGATCTGACCGCCATCGCCCGATCTGTAGAGGAGCTCCCGGATGTTCTGCGATCGGAGGCATGTGACACAGAGCAGAAGGAAAACGAGCAGGTTGCGGACCGCGATCGCATGAAGCATCGGTTGCGCTTCCTGCTTCGGCAGGGCACCATAGGCGTGTTCGATCATCGCGGTAACGTGGTCCAAAGGTCTTTCGGCTTCCAGTATCTCCTGGACAGGTTCGAACGGATCACGCGATTTCTCGACAAGCCGCTTCATGTACGAATACATGTTCCCGAGGCGCGCATTCGTATCAATCACGAGACGCAGCCAGTCGTCTTCCGCCCTCGCGCGAAGGTCGTCCGGAACGAGCGGGCCGAGCGAACCGAATTCCTCGGGCGTCTTCGAATACCTGGTCGCGTCCTCCTCACGGTCGAAATCCTCGAACGTGAATTTGCGCGCCCTGATGCTGTCGAGGCCCTCGCATGATCCCAAGGGGCGCTCGTCGGCCTGTATCATGGGCAAGAAGATGTCGCTTCGCTGCGTGATGAACCCGTAGCGCGGATGCATCAGCATCCTGATGAAATGCACGAAGTTTAGATCATAGGCCGTCAACAGCGGCTGAAGCGGCACGTCCTCGTCGGGATCGACGCGGAGCCGCGAGCAGAAGTCGATATAGGCTAATACCACCTTCCTGTTGAGGAGGAGGGCCAACGAAACCCGGTCCGGTTCCAGACCGAGCCCACCCAGTTCCGCAGACGCGCATGCATACCGGGCGAAGCGTTCGATGTGCCTTCGAAATATCTTCGCCGAGTCCTTCTCCCAGGCGCCGTTGGGGCTCCTCTCGAGTTCGGGATCGATCGCGCTCTTGTGTGCGACTATCTGTTCGACCTCGTTGAAGATCGGGCAAGACCTCGCCGGTGGGGGCACCTTCTTCCAGTACTTGCTTCTGGCATCCTGCGAACGCGTGAAATCCCGGTCCTGACGCTCGACCTTCGCCTCGTACAATTGGACGCGTCGCCTCAATTCGTCGTCGTCCAGCGACAGATCGCGCCCCTTCGCTCTGCGTCTGGATCGGGGAACTCTCCAGTTACTCGCAGACGAGCCTGCCTCCCGGTCTGGTCGATCGCGGCGCTCTCGACAGGGTGATGGAAGACCGCGACCGGTTCGCCGGATTCAGGTCCGCGGTGAACATCCGAATGGCGCATGCCGATCCGGAAAACGCGCTCGACGCGGCGAAGGTCTCCGACGAGTGTTTCGCCCTCGTGACACGCGCCTACCTGAAGCATTCCGGCCTGGACCTGCTGCCGGATCGGATCGTCGGGGAGACAGCGATACTGTGGTACCGACTTCAGCAGGGGTTCCTATAGAGACGCGAGCCATCGACGGTAGCTACAGCAACTCCGGCCTCGGTGAGGTTCATCATCCACATGAACACACGGCCCGGTTCCTGACGCGAAAGACGGTCGAGTTTCTCGCAGAGAAGAATGACCCCGTCCGGGTAGCGCCCTGCTTCGACATCCCTCACAAAGTGACCAAGCGACCCTGTCGATGCGTGTTCGCCCTTGAAAGCGCTGATGCCATCATCGACCAGTTCGTCGATCACCGCCCAACCGTTCTCGGCAGCATGACGACGGCAGTCGTCTCTCTGTCGCTGGAGACTCGATCCCTTCCCCTGTTCAGCGCTCGACCAACGAATATAGATCACGCAGTCCATCGGAAGCTCACTTATCGGAAATATCGATTTAGGTGTAGCCGTATCTTACCTGAAAAGATTATGCCCGCCCGCCGCGGCGATCTCCAGCGCGCGCTTGGCGGTCTCCTGCCCCTTCACGCGCTTGAGATCGGGGCCGGGCGGGGCGGCTTCGACTACGCCCGGTTGCGGTTCGGGAAGGCGTTGAGTGCCCTTCAGATGATTGAGCAGGCTGGCGAGATCGGGCGCTGCCACCACCGGAACCTCGCTCGCCCATTTCGCTTCCGAGCCCTGCGCGCGCGGACAGATCAGACCGCATTCCTGCTCGCTCGCATGGATCGCCGCGAGCAACACGCCGGGCGAGGGGACGATGCGGGCATCGAGTGCGAGTTCGCCGACCGCGATATATTCGGTCAGCTGTTCGGCATCGGTGACGCCCATCGCCGCGAGCAGGGCCAGCGCGATCGGCAGGTCGTAATGCGACCCTTCCTTGGGGAGATCGGCGGGGGACAGGTTCACCGTGATCCGCTTGGGCGGCAGGGCCAGGCCCATGGCGGACAGGGCCGCCTGCACGCGTTCGCGGCTCTCGCCCACCGCCTTGTCGGGCAGGCCGACGACCATGAAACGCGGCAGGCCGGGCGCGACCTGGCACTGCACCTCCACGGCGCGCGCCTCCAGGCCGAGATAGGCCACCGTGCGAACCAGTGCGACCAAACCAAACCCCCGAAATGTCCCCGCCGTTAACCGTTCTTTGCGGGGAGAAGCGCCGCCTGTCGAGTGCGAAGGCGGCTGAAAAGCGCGGATCGCGTAAACGGACATGAAGGGCCTGTTAGGGAAAGCCGTTGGGAGCTCTGCAAGTTCGCGCGGCGATACCGGTCTCATGACCCGACTCGCTCCCTTCGCGTTCGCCGCTCTCGCAACCTGCGCCGCTTCCCTGGTCGGCGCCGCGCCCGCTGCGGCGCAGTCGCTCGGCGTGATCCATCTTCCCAGCCAGCCGCTGGTTCTGGAAGCGCATCATCCGAAACTGCCCTACGTCATGCCGAGCGCGGTGATCCCCGGGCAGGCGTTGGTTTATGCCGTGGCCCCGACGGACCTTCCGGCATGGAGCCCATCGCATTCGGTCCAGACCTCCGTTGGGCGCGCGCAGACGCAGCGCTTCGTCGAATCGCATCGCGTTCGCCCCACCTACGGGGCGGTCGAATACGGACCGTTCCGGGTCATCGACGGGCAGACCGTCGCTCTCTTGGGCGAGACCGATTCGCGTAGTCCGGCGCATTTCGCGCGACTCCTGCGCGACCATCCCGGTCTGGCGCGGCTCGAAATGGTGGAATGCCCCGGCACGCTGGACGATCGGGCCAATCTCGAACTCGGCCGCATGATCCGCCGCGCCAGGCTGTCGACAGTGGTGCCGGCCAACGGCTCGGTGCGATCCGGCGCGGTCGAACTCTTTCTTGCGGGCGTGGAGCGCCGAATCGACAATGGCGCCGAGTTCGCGGTCCATAGCTGGCGCGACGAATACGGGCGCGAAGCTAGCGATTTCTCCATGGAGGCGCCGCAGAACCGCACCTATCTCGACTATTACCGCGAGATGGGCATGGATGAGGGGCAGGCCCGCGCTTTCTACGCCATGACCAATTCGGTCCCGCATCATCGCGCCCGCTGGATGCGCGCGGGCGAGATGCGCGAATGGGTGGGCTATCGCGCGCCTGTCGAACGGCCTATGGTCGAGCGCAGCCCGATGCCGGTCCAGCGGGCGCAGAACCCGCGGATCGCCTATCTCTCGCTCGAGGTGTCGTGATCCCAAATCCGCTTGACGGAGGCGCAGGGCTACTCTAAGCGCGCCTCCTGTCAGCGGTCGCCTGAACGGGCGGCCCTTTTTATTGGTGCGGCCTGTCCGCACCTCCGATCTATATTCTTGAGGACGATCCGATGAAGCGGACTTTCCAGCCTTCGAACCTCGTACGCGCCCGTCGCCACGGTTTCTTCGCCCGCAAGGCGACTCCCGGTGGCCGCAAGGTCCTGCGCGCCCGCCGCAAGCGCGGCCGCAAGAACCTCTGCGCGTAAATTGAGCGCACCCGTTTAGGCGGGTGCCTTCTCCTCGCGCCTGACGGCGTTGAGGGCGGCCAATCGGCCTTGCGGGCTCCTTACGGAGCCCGTTTTCGTGCGCGTGTCAGATTTTTTGTGGCAGAGCGATATCGGCAGGCAATTGCCTGGTTGTAGCCCGATCCGCGACCAGCGGATCGCAAGGGCGACCGCCCGCCCGCAGCGCCGCCAGGCGCGAGGACATCGCGAGCGCGGACGCGCTTGTGCAAAACCAAAGACTCTCTCTCCCCTCCAAGCTATCCTCCCGGCATGACCGCTCCCCTTTCAACCATCCGCAAGCGCGCGGACTTTCTCGCGGCGAATCGCGGGCTGCGCGTGGCGCGACCGGGCTTCGTGCTGCTGGCGCACCCGAATGACGGACGGGGCAAGCGCTTCGGCATCACCGTGACGAAAAAGGTCGGCAATGCCGTCATCCGCAACCGGATGAAGCGGCGCTTTCGCGAATTGCTGCGCGCGGCTTTGCCGGAGCGGGGGCTGGCCGATCACGATCACATTCTTATCGGGCGCGATGGCGGGATCGAGCGCGATTTCGCTGCGCTGGCCGCCGAGCTGGACGAAGCCCTCGCCCGCGCCGCTGCGGGCAAGGGCGACAGGCGGAGGCCGCCCCATCGCTCGCGGGCCTCTCGTTCTCTGGGGCGCGGCAAGGCCGGGGGAGCGAAGGCCTGAAGATGAAGTACCCGCTTATCTGGATCGCGAGGGCCTGGCAGTGGGGGCCGAGCCGCATTCTGCCGCCGACTTGCCGCTTTGCCCCCTCATGCAGCGAATATGCGGTGCAGGCGCTCGACAAGCATGGTGCAATCAGGGGTGGATGGCTCGCGCTGAAGCGTATAGTGCGCTGCCACCCATGGGGTGGCCATGGCCACGATCCGGTGCCTTGAGGGGCGTGCACTTGTTTCGAACCATGCTGCCATATCTTGATAATACACCTGGCGGATCCCATTCTCTCCGGCAGGCAATCGACGAACGGGACCGACCTTGAACAATTCGCGCAACCTGATCCTTGCGGTGGTGCTCTCGGCATTGCTGTTATTCGGCTGGGACGCTGCCATGGGCTGGCTGTATCCCCAACCGGTGGAGGTCCAGCAGGCCGAGAAGGTGGACACGCCCGCCGAAAACGCGGCCCTTACCAATAGCGGGACCAATAACGGCGGCACTGTCGGTGCCGGGCCGGTGGCCCCCACGGTCGATCTCGCCACCGCACTGCGGGGCGGCAACCGGGTGCGGATCGATGCGCCGCGCGTGCAGGGATCGATCAATCTCGAAGGTGCGCGGATCGACGATCTGGTGCTCAAGGATTACCGCGAATCGACCGAGCCGGGGGCGGATTACGTTCGCCTGTTCGCGCCCGAGGGGACCGAGACCCAGCAATGGGCCGAATTCGGCTTCCTCGCCAACGGGCAGCGCGCTGGCATGGGCGCGACCTGGACGGCCGATGGCGACGTGCTGTCGCCCGACAGCCCGGTCGTCCTAACGCGCACGGGCGAGGATGGCCTGCGCTATCGGATCGCACTGTCGATCGACGATGAATACATGATCACGGCGCAGCAGACGGTCGGCAATCCGGGCCAGAGTGGCGCGGTCATCCAGCCGTTCTCCTACATCGCGCGCACCAGCGACACCGCGACGAAGGATATGTGGATCGCCCATTCGGGGCCGATCGGCGTGTTCGACGGATCGGCGGATTACGACTTTGATTACGACGATGTCGCCGAAGCGGGCAGCGTGGCCGCGCCCGGCCGCGCGGCGTGGCTGGGCTTTACGGACATCTACTGGCTTTCCGCGCTGGTCCCGGTTCAGACCGCCGAGTTCCGCGCCGATTTCCGCAGCCTCGGCAACGATCTCTTCCGCGCCGACCTGATCCACGATCCGGTGACTCTTGCGGGAGGCCAGCAGACTTCCAGCAGCACCCGCCTGTTCGCGGGCGCGAAGGAAAGCGCCGTGCTCGACGCCTATCAGGATTCGGGCATCACGCAGTTCGGGCTTGCGATCGACTGGGGCTGGTTCCGCTGGTTCGAAAAGCCGCTCCTGTGGCTGCTGCGTTTCTTCAACGGGGTGGTCGGCAATTTCGGCGTCGCGATCATCCTGCTGACGGTGGTGGTCCGCGGGCTGATGTTCCCGGTCGCGCAGAAGCAGTTTTCCTCGATGGCCGCGATGAAGGCGATCCAGCCGAAGATGAAGGCGGTGCAGGAAAAATATAAGGACGACCGGACTAAGCAGCAGCAGGAAATCCAGAAGCTGTTCAAGGACGAAGGCGTCAATCCGCTTGCCGGGTGCCTGCCGCTGATCCTCCAAATTCCGATCTTCTTCGCGCTCTACAAGGTGCTGATCCTGGCGATCGAGATGCGGCACGAGAAGTTCCTGTGGGTCCACGACCTGTCCGCGCCCGATCCGTGGAACCTCGCCAATGGATTGGCGGCCTTGGGTATCGAAGTGCCGAGCTACCTGATGATCGTGTTCGGGATCGGCGTGCTCGCTCTGCTGCTCGGCTTCACCATGTGGCTGACGTTCAAGATGAACCCCAGCGCGATGGACCCGGTCCAGCAGCAGATCTTCTCGATCATGCCCTGGATCCTGATGTTCGTGATGGCGCCCTTCGCCGCCGGCCTGCTGCTCTACTGGAACACCAGCAACATCCTGACGCTGGCGCAGCAGAAATATCTCTATTCCAAGAACCCGCAGCTGCGCGCAGCGGCGGAGAAGGAACGCGCGGAAAAGGCCGCTGCGGCGGCAGCGAAGGCGAACGGGTGAGTATCCTCCTCGTCATTGCGAGCGCAGCGAAGCAATGCATCGCGGTCGCGCGTCACGACGTGGATTGCCGCGCGTCCTTCGGTCGCTCGCAATGACGAACGATCGGGAAGAAGCCGAACAGGCGGACTTGATCCGGCGCGCAGGCAAATTGTTCTCGGGCCGGGTGGATTTCCTCCTGTCCGCGCCCCAGCTCAAATTCCTGCCCGATCCTGACGTGCCGGAAATCGCGTTCTGCGGTCGCTCAAACGTCGGCAAGAGCTCGCTGCTGAACGCGCTGACAGGCCGCCGCGCGATCGCGCGTACCTCGGTGACGCCGGGGCGCACGCAGGAGCTGAACTTCTTCGAGGTGGGCGAGCCGACGCTGTTCCGCCTCGTCGACATGCCTGGCTACGGGTTCGCCAAGGCGCCGGTCGCGGTGGTCGAGAAATGGCGCAAGTTGGTCCGCACCTATCTGCGCGGGCGGCAGGTGCTGGCGCGCAATCTGGTCCTCGTCGACAGCCGCCACGGGCTGAAGGATGTCGACCGCGAGATGATGAAAATGCTCGACGAGGCGGCGGTCGGCTATCGCGTGGTCCTGACCAAGGCCGACAAGATCAAGGCAAGCGACCTCGCCAAGGTCGTCGCCGCCACCGAAGCCGAAGCCAAGAAGCACGTCGCCGCCTATCCGCACATCCACGTGACGAGCAGCGAGAAGGGCATGGGGATCGACGAACTAAGGGCGGCAGTGCTGAGCGACGCGGGGGTCTAGGCGGCTTTCGGCGGTTTGCTGCTGCGAATTGAATGTCCGATTTTAAGGTGCGTTGCCGACTGTCGGTTTTCAGAAAGCCAATGTAGAAACCTGCCATTCGCGCCTACAGGGGCTCCGACATTACTCTTGCTTTGCCGGCCCCGTCCCGGAAGCGTTTGTCCTCATCGCTCGCGGTACGCGTCGATGATCTCGACCTGTTCTCCGACCAGAATCAACGTGTTGTCATGGTCGAGAAAGGTCTTTTCGTCGGGGAAGACGGTGTTCTTGTACGTGTCCGAGGTCAATACCTTTTCCATGCCGTCCTCGCTGTCGAACCATAATTCGGCGGTCCCGTCGAAATCGGCGTTCTGCGCGGCGTCGGTCTTCAGTTCGATGGGGTGGGTTTGGATGTAGCGCAGGCAATGGGTTGCCGCCTCCGGAATGGAGCGGAATTTTGGTCCATGCACTTCGATATGGTGCTTCACGAATTCCTCATGGCTGAGGTCATCCTTGCGTTTCAGGAACATGGTCATCTTGATCATAGAACGGTCTTTCCTTGATAAGGGTCAGAGACTGGGCTGCGGCTTCCATCGCGGCATCGGGCAATCCTCCGGGTAATCGATACCATCGGGTGTCGAGATCAGCTCGATCAACATGCCCCATGGTGCGCGGGCGTAGACGCCCGAATTTCCATTCCCATCCTCGACCCCTGCAAGCGGGTGGGGATCGGAGAGCAGCGCGCCGCCCGCATCCTTCAGGCGTGTGACGGCATCGTCCATATCGTCCACGTAAAGCGCGATATGCTGGAGACCGTAATCGGCCAGGCCCGCAGCGTCGGCCTGTTCGGCGTTCTCTATACGGAACATCTCGATATTGGCGGAATGGCCGATCCGCATCAGACGCATGTGCTCCACTCGCGCACCTTCGGGAAGGCCGAGCTGGTGCTCCACCTCTTGGCCTTCCATTGGATCGGCATCGGCGGGCAGTACGTCATAAAGCGTGCGGGCTCCGAAGGTCAGTTTGAGGAAGTGCGAGGCGGCATCGATATCGGGCACGGTCACACCGACATGATCGATCCCGCGAACGCCCGGAGCGGCATCGTCAGGCTCGGCGGTTGGAGAAAGCTCGGTCACATCCGAGGCGCCGCCTTCGACAAGCTCCTCCAGCGCCGCGTTAAAAGCCTTGGTGTGGCTCATGTCGAGGTGCCGCTCGAACGCCGCCTTGTCGCGATAGCGCTCGATCATCAGCCAGCCTCGTTCGCTATTCGGTTTGGCGAACACCTCGAAGGCTTCGTTGCCCGCTTCCCTGCGAACGGCGGAGGCGAGTTCGGCGATGTGGGATGCCAGTTCGTCCTCGCGCCCCGGCAGGCCGGTGCATTGGGCCATCATGATATGCGGCATAAGTTGGTCTCCTTGTGTCGGACTCACCTTTCCAATTGCCGCGCGGTAAGTCGCGTTCCGCGAAGCTGGCCAGAAAGCGAGGTGAAGTGCATAAGTTCAACATGGTTGAAAGTTTGCGCGGATGAACAAGCCGATCCAATCCGTGGAGCGCGCGATGCGTATGCTCGAAATCATTGCCCGCGCCGATGGCGCTGCAAAACTGAGCAAGATTGCAGCCGAGGCGGGGATCAGAGCATCCACCGCACATAACATCCTCGCCACGCTTTCTGCGCTCGGCTATATTCAGCGACCCGCTGCGGGATCGGACTATCGTTTGGGGAGCCGCATTCTGAACCTCGCTCGGATCGCAGCCGATGACGACGATTTGCGGCGGCAATTCAGACCCTTGGTCCATGATGCGGCGGAGCGGTTCGGCGAGTCGACCTACCTGATCGTACCCAGCGGAGACGAACTCTACTATCTCGACGGTATCGAGAAAGCGAACAATCCGACCGCGCACAGCCGATTGGGGCAGCGCGAATCCCTGTCCGGCTCGGCCATCGGCCTGGTGCTTGCCGCCTTTATGCCGGGCGTGGCCCGTTCGCTGGAAGCGACGCAGGGCGACGAAGCGCTCTTAGCGCTCGATATGGTTCGCCGGCGCGGTTTCGCCATCGAGCAGGGCGATTACCAGTCCGGCCTGCACTGCGTTGCGGTTCCACTGCGTCGGGATGGAGAAACCGTCGCCGGCTTGTGCTTGAACGGCGCGGCCAGTCGATTGCCGCAAACGAAGCTCGAGGGGATAGCGGTGGCGATCGCGGACATGGCGCGGAAGAGTTCAAGCGGCTGAGTAGCGTTTCGCGAAAGCAATCATGTGGCGGCTTGTAAGAAAGACGCGAAGGTGTCCCAACGACCGAAATCGAGGCCGTTTACTGACAACCCGCTAGTCATAGATTCAATGGCCCGCGAACACTCACTGAGTCGTTCTATCTCGCAAAGATCATCGCGTCGTCCGCAAATGCCTTGAATTCCAGCGCATTGCCGCTGGGGTCGCGAAAGAACATGGTGGCCTGTTCGCCCGGCTGGCCCTTGAAGCGGATGGTCGGCTCCATGGCGAAATCCGTGCCTGCCGCGATCAGCCTGTCCGCCAGTTTCTGCCAGTCCCCCATCTCCAGCAGTACGCCGAAATGCGGGACGGGCACGTCATGGCCATCGACCTCGTTGCTGGCGCGATCTCCTGCATTTCCGCCCAGATGGGCGACCAATTGGTGGCCGAAGAATTCGAAATCGACCCATTCCGCCGAACTGCGCCCCTCCGAACAGCCGAGCAGGTCGCCGTAGAAGGCGCGCGCCTCCGAAAGATCGCGGACGGGGAAGGCGAGGTGGAAGGGGCGCAATGTCATGATGCTTTCATATCGCTGGCCGAGCGACGCGCCTAGAGCCCGCATCCGCCTCGACAGCCCTCGGCAGAGCCTCTACCGCGCATCCAACCAAGCGGGGCATCCCATGAAACTGATCATCGGCAACAAGAACTATTCCAGCTGGTCGCTGCGCGCCTGGCTCGCGGTCAAGCAATCGGGCCTCTCCTTCGAGGAAATCACCGTGCCGATGTTCGGCGAACAATGGGAAAGCGCCAAACAGCAGGACGGCTTCCAGGCCTCGTCGGGCAAGGTGCCGATCCTGTGGGATGGGGAGACGGTGATCTGGGACAGCCTCGCCATTCTCGAATATTGCGCCGACAAGGTCGGGCGCGACCGCTTCTGGCCCAAGGACGATACCGCGCGAGGCATGGCCCGCGCGATGGTTGCAGAGATGCATTCGAGCTACGGAGCGTTGCGCAGCGAATGCCCGATGAACATCCGCAAGCGCTTCCAGGGCGTTCACCTCACCGATGCCTGCAAGCACGACATCGTCCGCATTCTCGGCCTGTGGGCGGAGGCGCGGGCGCGTTTCGGTGATGGGGGGCCGTTCCTGTTCGGCACGTTCGGCGCGGCGGACGTGTTCTACGCCCCCGTGGTCAGCCGCTTCATCAGCTACGGAATCGGCGTGCCCGGTTTCGCCGCGACCTATATGGAAGCGGTGTGGGAGCATGACTGGATGCAGAGCTGGATCGCGGCCTCCGACAACGAGGAATGGGTGATCGAACAATACGAAACCGCGCCCGGAGAAGCCTGATGCGCCTTCTTACGATTTTCGTCGCCGCTCTGGCGATGGCCGTTCCGCAAGCGGCGTCGGCCTGGGGGTTCTACGCCCACACCATCACCGCCGACATCGCCGAAGCGAATGTGAAGCCCGAGACGCGTCGCGCGATCGAGCGGCTGATGCGGGCCGAGGATCAGATCGGCACGCCCGACTGTCCGCTGGCGACGATCCAGGATGCGTCGGTCTGGCCCGATTGCTTGCGTGGCGAAGGCTGGCGCTGGGCCTATACCTTCCCCTGGCATTACCAGACCGAACCGATCACCGAGGAATACAGCGACCGCAAGAACTGCTCGGGCGGGTCCTGCGTCAGCGCACAGATTACGCGCAACCAGCGCGTCCTCGCCGATGAGAGCCTGCCCGCCAATGTCCGGCTGGAGGCGCTCGCCTTCCTCGTCCACTTCGCGGGCGACATCCACATGCCGCTCCATTCGGGCGATCACGACGATCGTGGGGGCAACGATCGGGTGGTCGATTACGGGATCGTGTCGGAATTGAACCTCCATTGGATCTGGGACGGCCCCTTGGCCGAGCGCGCGATCAGCGGCAATCCGCCGGTGGTACGCCGCTACACCGATGCCGAGCGCGCCGAACTGGCAGGTGGCGGCCCGGCGGATTGGGGCCGCGAGAGCTGGCAGCTGTCGCGCGATTTCGTCTATCCCAACGCCTATGGCTGCGATCCGTGCACCGGCGATTTGGCGGAACGCACCGTCCTCGACCAGCAGGCGATCGATCGCGCCATCCCGATCGCGCGGCGGCGCGTACTTCAGGCCGGGTTGAGGATCGCCGAAGCGCTCGACGCTGCCTTCGCACCGGGGCCGCTAGCGACGGACGAACGTTAGGCCTGGCGTTAGGCCGGGCGTTCCGCGTCGTAGCGGGTGCCGTCCTTGCGGGCATAGCCTGCCGCGTCGAATACCATGTCGATGTCGGGATATTCGCCCGAATCCTCGTTCCTGTCCCCACCGCTGATCGCCACGAACACGCATGGTTCGCCGCTGCGATTGTGGAGCCGGTGCCCGTTCTCCACACCGGCCGGCCAGGCGAGCACGTCGCCGGGGCGTACGACCATCTCGCCCGCATCCTCGATCAGCACCGCTTCGCCTTCGAGCATCACTACCAGCTCGTCCTGCCCGCGATGCCAGTGGCGCTGAGAGGAGAACGCACCCGGTTCCAGCGTTACATGACTCGCGCCCAGTCTGGTAAGCCCCGCAACCGGCGCGAGGCGGCGATACCAGCGGCCTTGTACGTCCGCATCGTACGGAGCCGGGTAGCCGGTGAGATTGGTCTGCGGGATCGCATCGAGATCGAGCTTGGGCATGGGCGCACACTCCTGCTAGCGGGCTGAGAATGACCGATGTTCTCGACTTCGCCAAGCGCCTGATCGCCGCGCCCAGCGTCACCCCCGCCACCGGCGCGGTGTTCGACGCGATGGAAGAGCTGCTCGTCCCGCTGGGCTTCACAGTCACGCGCTTCACGCGCGGCGATGGCGAGACGGGAACGCCCGAGGCTCCGGTCGAGAACCTCTTCGCCATACGCCGCGGCCCTCCGGGATCGAAGCATTTCGCTTTCGCCGGTCATCTCGACGTGGTCCCTCCGGGCGAGGGCTGGGCGAGCGGCGCGTTCGAGCCGGAGATCAGAGGCGACCTGCTCTACGGGCGCGGCGCGGTCGACATGAAGGGCGCGATCGCCTGCATGGCGGCGGCGGTGGCCGATGTGCCGGAGGATGCGGGGACGGTCAGTTTCATCATCACGGGCGACGAGGAAGGCCCCGCGCTCCATGGCACGCGCGCGCTGATCGACTGGATGCGCGATCATGGCGAACAGCCGGACCTCTGCCTCGTGGGAGAACCCACCAGCGTGAATCGGCTGGGCGACATGATGAAGATCGGCCGCCGGGGCTCGGTCAATATCTGGCTGGAGGTCGAGGGGACGCAGGGCCACGTCGCCTATCCCCACTTGGCCGACAATCCGATTCCCAAGCTGGTCGCCATGCTGGCGGAACTCGACGCGCTGGTGCTCGACGAAGGGACCGACTGGTTCCAGCCCTCCAATCTCGAGATCACCGATCTGGAGGTCGGCAACACCGCACACAACGTCATCCCCGCCATGGCCAAGGCGCGCATCTCGATCCGCTTCAACGACACCCATTCGGGCGCGTCGCTTTCCGAAAAAGTGGTCGCCATCGCGAAGAAGCATGGCGGCACCGCGTTGCCGATCGTGTCGGGCGAGCCCTTCCTGACCCCGCCGGGCGCGTTTTCCGCGATCATCGCCGAGGCGGTGAAAGCCGAGACGGGCGTCGATCCCGAGCCATCCACCACCGGAGGCACGTCCGATGCGCGCTTCCTGCGCGCCGTGTGTCCGGTGATCGAATTCGGGCTGGTCAACGCGACCATGCACAAGCGCGACGAGGCCGTGGCGGTGGAGGATCTGCGCGTCCTGGCCCGGATCTACGCCCGCATCGTGAAGGCGGCCCTGGCCTGATCTTTCCCGTTTCGGGGAGGATACGTACGAGCACGCTTCCCTTCCGCCACCGCTTTGCGTAGCTTCGCGCGAAATTCGGGTAGGGAAGCCAAAACATGAGAACCTGGTTCGCCATTCCGCTCTGGGAGCGGGTCATCGCCGCGCTGATCCTCGGCGTGATCGTCGGCTTCATATGGGGGCCGGGCGCGGAGAGCATCAAGATCATCGGCGATATCTTCATCGCCTTCATCAAGATGCTGGTCGTCCCGCTGATCTTCTTCAGCCTCGTCGCGGGCGTCGCCAGTATCGGCGACTTGCGGAAGCTCGGCAGCGTCGGCTGGCGGGCGCTGCTCCTGTTCGTCGTGACCGGGCAGATGGCGGTCTGGTTGGGGCTCGCCATCGGCAGCTTCTTCACACCCGGTTCGCGGATCGACGGCAGTACGATGGCGCTCGATCAGAGCGCGCTCGAAAACGCGCAGGCGCGCCAGGAACAGGCGGTGGGCTTCCGCGACATGATCCTGGAGGTCGTGCCCGACAGCCCGGTTCAGGTGATGGCGGACGTCAACGTCCTGCCGCTGATCGTCTTTTCGCTGCTGATCGGCATCGGCATCCTGATGGCGAAGGAAGAGGGCAAGCCCGTGCTGGCCATCTTCGAAAGCGGATCGGTGGTGATGCAGAAGGTCACCATGATCGTGATGGAACTCACCCCGTTCGGCGTGTTCGCGCTGATGGCGTGGGTGGCCGGCACTCTGGGGCTCGAGGCGTTGCAGGCGCTCGGCATCCTCGTCGCGCTGAACTATCTCGGCTGCCTGCTCATCATCGGGTTGATCTATGCCGGGATGATCAAGTTCGTGGCGAAGCTGCCGGTGATCGATTTCTTCCGCGGGATCACCGATGCGATGGCGGTGAGCTATTCCACCGCCAGCTCCAATGCGACCTTGCCTGTCACCTTGCGCTGTGCGGAGCGCAATCTGGGCGTGTCGAACTCGGTCGCCGCCTTCGTGATCTCACTGGGCGCGACGATCAACATGAACGGCACGGCCATGTATCTCGGCCTCGCCACGATCTTCGGCGCGCAGGCCTTCGGTGTGGACCTGACCTGGAACGATTATTTCCTGATCTCCATCCTCGGCACGCTGGGTGCGATCGGCGCGGCGGGCATTCCGGGGGCGGGCCTGATCATGATGGTGCTGGTGTTCGGCGCGGTCGGCGTACCGCTCGAAACCATCGCGCTGGTCGCGGGGATCGACCGGATCATGGACATGATGCGCACCACGACGAACGTGTCGGGCGATGCGGCGGTGGCCGTGACGGTGGCGAGCATGACGGGAGAGCTCGACCGCGCGGAGATGATCTCGGCGGACGATGTGTAGGAATCAGGAGCCCATCGTGTCTTTCGTCCGATCGACATATTCGACCGGCACGAATTCGCCCAACCCGCACACAGCGCCTTGCGACGCCCCGCCGCCGATCGGGTCGATCACGCGGACGGTCTGATTGGCGCATAATTGTCCGGCCAGCGGCTCGTAGGCGATCGATCGCAGCGATCCGAGGCGCGGGCAGGGCGAGGGCAGCGTGTTGCGATAGATCGTCGCGCCCAGTCGGAAATCGATCGTGCGGTCGTCCTGCACCGTCTGGCGCGATATCAGCGAGGTGTTGATGCAACGCTGAGCCTCCCCCACCGCAGCGGCGGGGCGCGCATCGCTCACGAAATCGCGGCCGGTGTCGAGCGGGGCGCAGGCTGCTACCAGCGTCAGCGGCATGGCAATCAGGATGGGGCGGAGCATCGGTCGTCTCCTCGAAAGCGCAGGGACTATGCCTTTCGAACCGGTGCCTTGCGCTGCGGTTCCGGCACCTTCTTCCTGTAGCTGCACAGATCCGCCACCGAACAGCGCCAGCATTCGGGCGTGCGCGCCTTGCAGATATAGCGGCCGTGCAGGATCAGCCAGTGATGCGCGTGCAGGCGGAAGGGCTGGGGGACGCGGCGTTCCAGCTTGGCCTCGACCTGATCGGGCGTCTTGCCCTTGGCGAGGCCGGTGCGGTTGCCGACGCGAAAGATGTGTGTGTCGACCGCGAAGGTCTCCTGCCCGAACCAGCAATTGAGCACGACATTGGCGGTCTTGCGCCCCACGCCGGGGAGGCGGACGAGATCGTCGCGCGTGTCGGGTACTTCGCCCCTGTATTCGTCGACCAGCAGCTGCGAAAGCGCGATCACGTTCTTGGCCTTGGAATTGAACAGGCCGATCGTCTTGATGTGCTGCTTCAGCGCCTCCTCGCCGAGGTCGAGCATCTGCTGAGGCGTTTCGACCATGGCGAACAGCGCCCGCGTCGCCTTGTTGACGCCCACATCGGTCGCCTGCGCCGAGAGCGCCACCGCCACGACGAGCTGGTAGGCATTGCCGTATTCGAGTTCGGTTTCGGGCGCCGGATTGTCCTCGGCGAGGCGGCGGAAGAATTCGAAGATCTGGTCCCTGGTCATGCGTCAGAGGCCGAGGACGTCGTCCATCCGATAGCGCCCTGCCTCGCGCCCGACCAGCCACTCCGCCGCGCGGATAGCGCCGCGGGCGAAGATCGAGCGGTTTTCCGCACTGTGGGACAGAGTGATGCGCTCTTCCTCGCCCGCCAGGATCACGCTGTGCTCGCCCGCCACCGTGCCGCCGCGAAGGCTGGCAAAGCCGATGGCGCCCTGCGCCCGCGCGCCGGTCTGGCCGTCGCGGCCCCGCTCCGTGTTGTCCGCAAACGCAATGCCGCGCCCTTCGGCGGCGGCCTCGCCGAGAAGAATCGCGGTGCCGCTGGGGGCATCGACCTTGCGTCGATGGTGCATTTCGAGGATCTCGATATCCCAGTCCGGGCCCAAACGCTGCGCCGCCTCGCGCACGAGATGGGCGAGGAGGGTTACGCCCAGCGACGTATTGCCCGTCTGAAGCACGGGCACCGCGCGCGCGGCGTTGTCGATCGCCAGATGGTGGCGCGCCTCCAGCCCGGTCGTGCCGATCACCAGCGGGATGCCCGCTCCGATGGCGGCATGGATATTGGCCTCGAGCGCCTGGGGCGCCGAGAAGTCGACCAGCACGTCCGACCGGTCGGCAAGGCCCGCCGGATCGCCCCCGCGATCGATCCCGCCCGACAGCTCGTGGTCCGATCGCTCCACGACGGAGATCAGGGCCGCGCCCATCGCTCCTCCGCTGCCGATGATGCCGATGCGCGCCATTGCCACTCCCCGCTCGCCTGTGCTTCAACGCCCGCATGGCCGACCGATCCGACATACGCAATATCGTCATTCTCACCGGTGCGGGCGTCAGCGCGGAAAGCGGCATCGACACCTTCCGCGCCGAAGGTGGCTTGTGGGAGCAGCATCGGGTCGAGGATGTCGCCACGCCCGGAGCGTTCGAACGCGATCCCGAGCTGGTGTTGCGCTTCTACGACATGCGGCGCGAAGCCATCCAGACCAAGCATCCGAACCCCGCGCATCAGGCGCTGGCGAGGCTCGACCGCGAATGGAAGGGCGAGCTGCTGATCGTGACGCAGAATGTCGACGACCTGCACGAACGCGCCGGGGCGAAGCGCGTGCTCCATATGCACGGCACCCATCTCAACGCCTGGTGCACTGCCTGCGACGCGCGCAGCCCGTGGCGTGGCACGCTGATCGACCGGCCCGCCTGCCCCGAATGCGGCGAAAAGGCGCTGCGACCCGATGTCGTCTGGTTCGGCGAGATGCCTTACGAGATGGACCGGATTTTCGGCGCATTGCGTGAGGCGGATCTGTTCGTATCGATCGGCACGTCGGGCGCGGTCTATCCCGCCGCCGGTTTCGTGCGGAATGCGCGCGATCTGGGGGTGGCGACGCTGGAGCTCAATCTCGAAGCCAGCCAGGGTTCGCACTGGTTCGCCGAATCCCGCCACGGCCCTGCGAGCGTTCTGGTGCCCGAATGGGTGGAGGAGATGCTCGGCTGACGATCGCGCCGGGGCAATCGGTTCAGCGCGAGAGGCGCCAGCGGCGTCGCAGCCACCATCCCAGACCCGCGAAGAACAGGGCGAGGCCGGCGATGGCGAGGAGATAATGCGGCACCCGTTCCAGCCGCGCGCCGAGGCCCGCCAGCGTGGCTGCGAGGCTGTATCCGACCATGCTGACCAGGCTCGCCCAGAGCAGCGCCGCCAGCGCGTTCAGCGCGGCAAAGCGCCGCCAGCTGATCCTGGTCGTGCCGATCGCGATCGGGCTGACCGTGCGCAGGCCCCAGAGAAAGCGGAAGATCAGGATGAAGCCGGTCGGATGCCGCGCGATCGCGGCGAGCGCGCGGGCGAAGGCGGGCTTCGCGGTCCAGCGGGTGAGGCGCGGATGATGGCGATAGCGGCGCCCGATCAGGAAGAATATCTGATCGGCGAGAAACGACCCGGTCGCTGCGGCGGCGATGACCAGCGGGAGCGCGAGGAGGCCGCGATGCGCGAACAATCCTCCCGTGGCGACCGCCGTTTCGCCCTCGACCGCAGCACCCACGAACACCGCCAGAATGCCAAAGCGCGCGATCAGCGCCTCAATGGTCATCCTCGCGATCCGCACCCCCGGCAGGCCGGGTCCTTCGAGATGCGGAAGCTGCGCATCGCGGGGGCCATCCCGTCCATGAGATGCACCGTTCCCCATTGGGCGCCGCCGTAATCGGTCACGCCGTCGAGCAGGGCGCGGATCGACTGCATGGCGGCGAAGCTGGCGGTCCAGCCCGCCATCGCGCCCAGCATCCCATCTTCGGCACAGGTGTCGCAATCATCCGCATCGAAAGCATCGCCGACGAAACAACGATAGCAGGCTTGGTCGGCGCGGTGCCCGGCAAAGGCGCCGACCTGGCCCTGGAAACGCCCCACCGCGGCGGCCATCAGGGGGATGCCCGTCCGCACACAGGCATCCGACACGGCGAGGCGCGTGGCGAAGGTGTCCGTCCCGTCGAGGACGAGATCTGCGTCCCTCACCAGCGCTTCGGCATTGGCCGCATCGATCCGGCGATCGCTGATCGTCACGTCGAGCTCGGGGTCGAAACCGGTGATCCAGCGCTTCGCGATCACCGCCTTGCCATGGCCGATATCGCGCGTGGTGTAGAGCGTCTGGCGCTGGAGATTGGACAATTCGACCCGGTCGTCGTCCACCAAAGTCAGTTTCCCGATACCCGCCGCCGCCAGATACTGGAGCGCCGGGCTGCCGATCCCGCCGAGCCCGATCAGGACCAGATGCCTGCGCGCCAGCGCGACCTGGCCTGCGCCCCCGATCTCGGGCAGGACGATATGGCGTGCGAACCGATCGAGGCGCGCTTCGGATAGGGTAGGGGCAGCCGTCATGCCTCGCTGTCCTCGGCAACGCGCTCTTTCCTGAAGCCATGCATCCCGTTCCACCATTGCAGCGCGATCACCGCGCCCTTGGACGGCTGGATCAGCGCCAGCAACATCGCCACCGCCAGAGCGAAGACGATCGCGGTGAGGGCGAGGATCGACAGGTCGAAATCGAGCACCAGCATGATGAGGATCGGGGCGAGCACGTGCCCGGTGATGAAGATCGCGACATAGGCGGGAAAATCGTCCGATCGCTGCTCGCGCAGGTCGAGCGCGCAGCACGGGCAGTGATCCTTCGGCTTGAGCCAGGCGCGGAACAGTTTTCCCTCGCCGCAGCGCGGGCATTTGCCGAGAAACCCGCGCAGCAGCGCTGCCGGAAAATTCTGTGGCAATTCGTAAGGTAGAGGGGGAGGGGCCATGCGAAATCCCTAGGCGCTTCCAGCCCGGCTCGGAACCACTTTTCGACCTTGCTGGAGCCCGCGAGAAACGGACTCCGTCGCCTCAGTTCTCCAGCTGCCGCAGCAGGCTGCGCACGTCGCCGTCCATGTCGGCGTCGCGCTGGCGCAGGTCCTCGATCAGGCGCACGGCGTGGATCACGGTGGAATGGTCGCGCCCGCCGAACTTGCGGCCGATCTCGGGATAGCTGCGCGGCGTCAGCACCTTCGACAGATACATCGCCACCTGACGCGGGCGCACCACCGCGCGGGCGCGGCGCTTGCTCGACATCTCGCTGCGGTCGATGCGGTAGAACTGGCAGACGGTGCGCTGGATTTCGTCGATCGTGATCCGGCGGCGATTGGCCGAGAGAATGTCGGTCAGCTGCTCCTCGGCCAGCTGCAAGGACACTTCCTGCCCCGTCAATTGGGCATAGGCGATCAGCTTGTTGAGGCCGCCGACCAGCTCGCGGACGTTACGCGTGATGGTGCGGGCGAGGAAATCGATCACATCGCCCGGAACTTCGAGCGGGGCGAACTTGGTCAGCTTGGATTCGAGGATCGACTTCCTGAGCTCGATATCGGCGGGCTGCATATCCGCGACGAGACCCATGGAAAGGCGGCTGAGGAGGCGCGGTTCGACCCCGTCCAGCGCCTGCGGCGCGCGGTCGGCGGCGAAGACCAGGCGCTTGCCCTCGGCCAGGAGCGCATCGATCGTGTAGAGCAGTTCCTCCTGCGCTGAAGCCTTGCCGATGATGAACTGGATATCGTCGACGAGCAGCAGATCGAAGCTGCGCAGGCGCGCCTTGAACTCGATCATCTGATTCTGCTTCAGCGCCTGGACGAATTCGACCATGAAGCGTTCGGCGCTGCAATAGAAGATGCGGCTGCGCGGATGGGCCTTGAGGAAGCTGTGGCCGATGGCGTGCAGGAGGTGGGTCTTGCCCTGGCCGGTCCCCGCCTTGAGATAGAGCGGGCTGAACTGGGGCCGTTCGGGCGCGGCCATGCGCTGCGCCGCGTTGCAGGCGAGGATATTCGCTTCGCCCGTGACGAAGGCGGCGAAGGTCAACATCGGGTCGAGCCCGACGCTGGAGGTGAAGCCGGTATCGCCGATCGTATCGGCGGCGATCGCCATCATCCCGGTATCGGCGCCGTCATTGGCGGCGCGGCGGCCATCGGTGTGGACGTGCAGGTCGGCGACCTTGCGACGGCCGGGATGCACGCTGATCCGCACATTGCGCACGTCCGCGCAGGCGATCTTCCATGCCAGCGACAGGCGGTCGGCAAAGCGGTCCTGCACCCATTTGGCGGCGAATTCGGTGGGCAGGAACAGGTCGAGCGTCCCCGTGTCACGGTCGATGCCGCCGACCTGGATCGGCTTGATCCACTGGCTGTGCAATTGGTGACCGAGATCCTTGCGCAGGCCCTGGCTGATATCGCCCCAGTCCGCCGCAAGATTGATAGCTTCGAGGTCTTCCATGTATTCGTCCCGACCCTTCTGCCGTTCCAGTCGACGCTGCTGCGCGCCGTCACTTGTTCTACCCATCGTACCCGCACCCGTCCCGTCACCGGAAGCGCGCTCGCTTCCGGCGTTCAAGCCCCCCTAAAGGCGTTTCGACAAAGCTTCGCACCGCTGCGGAATCGCTGTCCCGCAGGCTCCCCCGCTCGATCAGATTGTGAAGCCGGGCGCTGTGCATTCGCTCGGCGTGGGATTGTTCTAAGTCGGTCTCGGAGCGAGTCGCAAGTGGGGACAAGGCAAAAAATCTGAAATAAAGCGCTTGACCGGCCAAGACCCGCAGAGCGCCGTTCAAGCCTATGAAATCGCTCGATCTTGCCGATTTCGGATCCTGCGAATCATGACATTACCGAAGCTTGCCCGGAGCTAATGTTACGGCGTGGTTACGGCCTTACGACGTCACGCGACGGATGTGATCCGAACGTCAAAAGGCCGCCGCGATCGCCCGCGACGGCCTTTTCGAATAGAGTGCCCTGCCGACCCGGTTGGGGCCAGCGCGTAGCCGGTCTTAGAGAGCAGCGACGCGCTTCGACAGACGGCTCATCTTGCGCGAGGCGGTGTTCTTGTGAAGCACGCCGCGCGAAACGCCGCGCGCCAGTTCGGGCTGGGCTGCCTTGAGGGCGTCGGTCGCGGCCTGCTTGTCGCCTTCGGCAACCGCGCTCTCGACCTTCTTGAGGTGCGTGCGGATGCGGCTCATGCGGGCGGTGTTCACTTCGGCCCGGCGCTCGTTGCGGCGGATGCGCTTCTTGGCTTGCGGCGTATTGGCCATGTCGGTCCTTGTCTGGCTCGTAGCTTTGGCGCCTGCCTGATGGAGCGGCGCGGTGGTTGATCGAATCTCGGATTAAGAGACGGCGCGTTACCGCCGGAAAGCGGCGCACATACGCAGGTGGGCGCGAATCGTCAAGGAAATTGCCAGGTGTCGAAATCAGCGCTGGCAGACAGGGCAGAACCAGGTGCTGCGCCCGCCCTGGACGATGCGGCGGATCGTGCCGCCATCTTCACGGTGGCAGGCCTGTCCCTCGCGCCCATACACGTCGAAGCGAGTCGCGAAATAGCCGAGTTCGCCGTCGGGCTGCGCGAAATCGCGCAGGGTCGATCCGCCATCGCGAATCGATTGTTCGAGCGCGTCGCGGATCGCGGGGACGAGCCGCTCGAGCTGGGGTCGGGTGACTTTCGCGCCCGCCTTTCGCGGATCGATCCGCGCCCGCCACAAGGCCTCGCAGACATAGATATTGCCGAGCCCCGCGACGACGCGCTGATCGAGGAGCAGGAGCTTGATCGCGGGTTTGCGCCCCTTGGTCGCATCACGCAAATGGACGGCCGTCAGTGCGTCGCCGAGCGGTTCTGGGCCGAGCGCGGCGAAGGGTTTCCAGCGGTCGAGTTCGGGCGCGAGCAGCAGGTCGACCGATCCGAAGCGGCGCGGATCGTTCAGGGCGAAGCGGTGATGGGCGGTCTCGATCACCAGATGGTCGTGCGTTTCGTCCCGTTCGGGATCGATCCGCCAGCGCCCGCTCATACCGAGATGGAACACCATCACGTGATCGCGATTCGTATGGATCAGCCCGTATTTCGCCCGCCGCGACAGGCCGGAGACCTGCGCGCCCGTCAGCGCCTGGACGAGGCCGGGCGGGAAGGGGCGGCGCAGATCGGGCCGATTGACCGTGACGCGCGTGATCGTCGCCCCGTCGAGGAATCGCGCCAGACCGCGCACCGTGGTTTCGACTTCGGGAAGTTCCGGCATCCGGGGCCTCTGACACCCCTTTGCCCTCCCGGCAATTCCCCCTAAGGCCTTGCCCCATGACCCACGCCGATCACGATACCGTCTCCTTCGGATACGAAGACATCGCCCCAGACGAGAAGACCGCCCGCGTCGGCGCCGTCTTCTCCAATGTCGCGAGCAAATACGACATCATGAACGATGCCATGTCGGGGGGGATGCACCGCCTGTGGAAGGACCGTTTCGTCAGCCGGGTGAAACCGCAATATGGCGAAGCGGTGCTGGACATGGCGGGCGGCACGGGCGACATCGCCTTCCGCATGGCGGCGCGCGGGGCGGAAGTGACCGTGGCGGACATCAATCAGGATATGCTCGACGTCGGAATCGAACGCGCGATGGAGCGCGGGATCACCGGCCTGTCGTGGTCGTGCCAGAATGCGGAGGAGCTGACCTATCCCTCGCGCCAGTTCGACGCCTATACGATCGCCTTCGGGATCCGCAATGTGACCCGGATCGATCAGGCGCTGAAGGAAGCGCATCGCGTCCTCAAATATGGCGGGCGGTTCTTCTGCCTCGAATTCTCGACCGTCGAATGGCCGGGTTTCAAGGAAGCCTATGATTTCTACTCGCACAAGCTTGTGCCGCAGATCGGCAAGATGGTGGCGGGTGACGAGGACAGCTATCGCTATCTGATCGAATCGATCCGCCGCTTCCCGCCCATGCCCGAATTCGAACGCATGATCCGCGATGCGGGCTTCGAAAACACGCGGGTGGAGCCGATCATGGGCGGATTGGTCGCGATCCATTCGGGCTGGAAGGTCTGAGGATTTGACCAGACCTTCCACGCATATCTGGCGGCTCCTGAAATGGGGCCGCACCCTCGCGCGGCACGGGGCGCTGCGCGGGATCGAGCGCGATCCGAACACGCCCGTTCAGGTGAAGCGACTGGCGCGGCTGGCGCGCTTCGGCACGATCCAGCCCAAAGAGCCCGATTATGCCGGAGCCTTCCAGGCGATCGGTCCCGCCGCGATCAAGCTCGGCCAGACGCTGGCGACCCGGCCCGATCTCGTCGGCGATGATGCGGCGCGTAACCTGCTGGGCTTGCAGGACAGCCTCCCGCCCGTGCCCTTCGCCGAGATCGAGGCGGCGATGGAGGCGGCTTACGGTCAGAAGCTCGACACGCTGTTCGCCAGTATCGAGCCCGATCCGGTTGGCGCGGCCTCGATCGCGCAGGTCCATCGCGGGGTGACGACCGACGGACGCACCGTCGCCATCAAGGTGCTGCGCCCCGGCATCCGCGAACGCTTCGCGCGCGACATCCAGACCTATGAATGGGCCGCCGCACACCTGGAAGCGATGGGCTCGCCCGAGGCGCGCCGGCTGCGGCCCGCGCTGACGATCGCCAATTTCAAGCGCTGGACCTTGCGCGAACTCGATCTGCGGCGCGAGGCGGCGAGCGCGTCCGAACTTGCCGAAGCGATGCGCGGCACGGCGCGCTATATGATTCCTCAGGTCGATTGGGATCGCACCAACGGCCGGGTGATGACGATCGAATGGATCGACGGGATCAAGATCTCGCGCACCGAGGATCTGCTCGCGCAAGGCCACGATCTCGCCGATCTGGCGGAGCGGCTGGTGCTGGCCTTCCTCAAGCAGGCGATCAGCTACGGCTATTTTCACGCCGACATGCATCAGGGCAATCTGTTCGTGAAAGCGGACGGAACGATCGCGGCGATCGATTTCGGCATTATGGGCCGGATCGACCGGCAGGCGCGGCAATGGCTGGCGGAAATCCTCTACGGGCTGACCACGGGCGATTATCGCCGCGTCGCCGAGATCCATTTCGAGGCGCAATACGTGCCTTCTCACCATTCGGTCGACGAATTCGCGACCGCGCTGCGGGCGGTGGGCGAACCGATGCGCGGCAAGCCGGTGAGCGAGTTGAGCGTCGGCCAGATGCTCGACGGGCTGTTCGCGATCACGCGGGATTTCGACATGCAGACCCAGCCGCATCTCCTTCTGCTTCAGAAGACGATGGTAATGGTCGAAGGCATCGCCACCCAGCTCAATCCCAGCATCAATATGTGGGATGTCAGCGCCCCGTTCGTGCGCGAATGGATTCGCGACGAGCTGGGGCCGGAAGCCGCGCTGGCTGACCGCATTCGCGAGGATACCGAGACGCTGCTGCGCGTGCCCGCGCTGATCCGGCGGCTGGAGGAAATGTATCCCCCGCGCGGCGGGGCGCCCGAACCGCCGCCTTTGCCCGCAATCGAACTGATCGGTGAGAGGCATTCTCGCGAGAGTGGTTGGCTCGGCTATCTCGTCGCGGCTCTGGGGGGAGGGGGTCTGGCATGGCTGGCAGCGGCGCAGGGCTGGATCGGCTAGGTCCCGCCCGGTTCGGCGCGCTGCCCGAGCGGCCGCTGCGCCTCCTGCCGCGCTGGCTGGGGATCGCCCTGCTGATCCTCACGGCCATCGCCTGCATCGCCAATATTGCGAGCCTGCAAACGCTCGACCAGCGCCTCGAAAGCCAGAACGCCGTCCGCAGCGAGAGCGGAGCGCGCGCCGACATGGACCTGTACCGCACGATCAATGCGCGGGTGGCGGCGGGTGAGGGGTATTATGCGGTCGCCACCGACGAGCATCGGCGCACCAATTATCCGACCGCTCCCTTCGTAACCGTGCGCACGCCGGTGCTGGCCTGGACCACGGCTTTATGGGGAGCGGAAGGATGGCGGGGGATCGCGATCCTCCTGTGGGTCGCGAATATCCTCGCCTGGCACGCGGCGCTGGCGAAGCGCGGATCGCGGTTCGAGCGGATGGGCGCGGCGCTGATCGTCGCGCTGTTCGGCCTCGTCGCCCTGATCCCCGAAATCGCGACCAGCCACGAGGCGCTGGCCGGACTGGCGCTCTCCCTGGCGCTGGCCTTGTCGGAGCGGTTCTTCGCGGCGGCGCTGATCATCGCCTTCGCCGCATCGGCGCTGCGCCTTTTGGCGCTGCCGTTCCTGCTTTTGTGGGGCGCGCTCAGCCTGCTCCAGCGGCGCTGGCGGCGGGCCGTGGCGCTTGGAGCTGCCGTGATCCTTCTTGCGATCGGAATCGCTTTCCACGCCCATGCGGTGGCCGCGGCACGCCTGCCGGGCGATCTCGTCTCGGACGGGTGGCAGGCGCTGATCGGACCGGCGCTGCCGCTCTACGGGGTCAATCTGCTGACCATCCTCCAGGAACTGCCCGTCTGGCTCGCCGGACCGCTCGGCGTTTTGCCGCTATTGGGCTGGGCAGCCTTGGGAGGGCGGATGGGAACGCTGGCATTCGGCTGGTTCCTGGGCTTCGGCCTGTTCGTCGCCCTGTTCGCGCGGCTCGACAATTTCTACTGGATGGGTCTCGTCGTGCCCGCCTATGGCGTCGGCCTCGTTTTCGTGCCGCGCGCCATCGGGGACGCGCTCAGCCGACGCGAAATTTCGAGCGCCGCCGCCGCCACGGCCACACCCTGATCGCCAGGCCGAGCGCGGCGACATGGCCGAGTTCGACCAGCATCGGCAGCCACCAGCCTTCGTAACTGCCGACGACCAGCAGGTTTATCAGCCGCCCGGTAAAGGCGATTGCGAACAGGGCGAGGGGCACGGTCAGCACATCGCCCCGCCGTCGCCACGCGCCCAGCGCCATGAAACCCGCCGCGACCAGGAAAAAGGCGGCGAAATCCGCTCGCATCGCCGACAGGCCTTCTGCCGCCGCCGACCCCGCAGACAGGCCGAAATCCGCGCCCGATGCCGCCGGGTTCACCAGAAAGCCAACGCCCAGCATCAGGTCGAGCAGAGCCAGCAAGGCGATGATGGCGCTCAAGACGAAATGCATTCTTTTCTCTCCCGATCCTTCGTGTCCCGCGATAGGCCTCTGCCCCCATGCTCCGCAACCCCGCTGGCATTCGCGTTCCGGGCGCGCTAGCAGGCGAGGCGATGAGGTATCGGGCAAAGCGGCAGCGCGTGGCAGCGGTTCGACGAGCGCAGCGTAAAGGCGCGCGGCGATGAGGGCCCCGCGCATCCTGCTGGTGATCGGCGGCGGCATCGCAGCCTATAAATCGTGCGAACTGGTACGCCTGATCCGCAAGGCGGGCGGCAGCGTGACCTGCGTGCTGACCGAGGGCGGGGCGCAATTCGTCACGCCCATGGCGCTCGCCGCGCTGAGCGAGAACAAGGTCTATACTTCCCTCTTCGATCTCAAGGACGAGGTCGAGATGGGCCATATCCAATTGTCGCGCGAGGCGGACCTGATCGTGGTGTGTCCGGCGACCGCCAATATGATGGCCAAGATGGCGGCAGGGATCGCCGACGATCTGGCGACCACGCTGATCCTCGCCACCGACAAGCCCGTGCTGGCCGTGCCCGCGATGAATGTCAGGATGTGGGAACACGCCGCGACGCAGCGCAATGCCGAATGGCTGCGGCAGGCGGGCGTTATGGTCGTCGACCCTGACGAAGGGCCGATGGCCTGCGGCGAATTCGGCCCCGGTCGCCTGCCGGAACCGCCAGCGATCATGCAGGCCATCGCGGCGCAGCTCGGCTGGGAGCTGGAGATGCCGGCTCCCGCAGCGCCCGCAATCGCGTCACCCGGGCGCGGCGGCGAATGGCTGGACGAAAGCGAGGATGAAGCGGAAGCCGAAAGCAGTCCGGTCGCGTCGCGTGGCGGCGGTCTCGGCTCGCTCCTTTCGGCGATCATCCCGCGCAGCACCCCGCGAAAGAGTCACGAGGATCTGGAAAGCGAGCTCGATGCCCTGCCCGATCTGGACGAGGCGATGCCGGACGATCCGTTTGAATTCGCCGCAGCGGATCCGGCGCCCCGCGTAGGCCCGCTGCTGGCGACGAAGGGCAAGGCCGCTGCCGCCCCGCCGACCGATCGCGAGGCGATCAATCACGAGGTCGGCGCGCAGCGGACTCCCCTGCCGGAACCCGAGCCGGACCCACTCGACGGGCAGGCGGAATTCGACACCGACCCGGATCACCGGCCCCTGTTCGGGCGGCACGTGCTCGTCACCGCAGGGCCGACGCACGAGGCGATCGATCCCGTGCGCTACATCGCCAATCGCAGTTCGGGAAAACAGGGTTTCGCCATTGCTGCCATGGCGGCGGCGGCGGGGGCACGAGTCACTCTCGTGGCAGGGCCGGTGCATCTGCCGACTCCGCTCGGCGTCGATCGCGTCGATGTCGAAAGCGCGGACGAGATGGCGGAAGCGGTGCGACAGGCGCTGCCCGCCGATGCCGCCTTCATGGTCGCCGCCGTCGCGGACTGGAAGGCGCGGCTTCCCGCCGGTCAGAAGATCAAGAAGTCCGGTTCCGCGCCGCCTCCGCTCGAACTCGCGGAAAATCCCGATATCCTCGCAGGGCTCGCCCGGTCGGAGCAGCGGCCCGGTCTGCTGATCGGCTTCGCGGCGGAAACGCAGGATGTCCTCGACAACGCGAAGGCCAAGCGCGGGCGCAAGGGGGCGGACTGGATCGTCGCCAACGATGTCGCCGATAGTGGGGAAGGCTCGGTCATGGGCGGGGACCGCAACCGGGTCCATATCCTGACCGATGCGGGCGTGGAGACGCTGGAGGATATGCCCAAGCAGGATGTCGCGCGCGAATTGGTGCGCCGGGCGGCCCGGGCGCTGGAGGATGCGAATGACTGATCGGATTGGCGTGGCGATCAAGCGCCTACCCCATGGCGCGGGGCTCGCTTTGCCTGCCTATGCGACGGCGGGGGCGGCGGGGATGGACGTGGTCGCGGCGGAGGATTGCACGATCGCGCCGGGTGCGCGCCACGCGGTCGCCACCGGCTTCGCGCTCGCGATCCCGCAATATTACGAGATCCAGGTGCGCCCGCGTTCGGGGCTTGCGCTCAAGCACGGGATCACCGTTCCGAACACGCCGGGGACGATCGATTCCGATTATCGCGGCGAATTGAAGGTGATCCTGATCAATCACGGCAGCGAGGATTTTGCCATCGCAAGGGGCGACCGGATCGCCCAGCTCGTCCTCGCACCCGTCACGCAGGCGGTCTGGAGCGAGGTGGAGGAGCTGGACGAGACCGATCGCGGAAGCGGTGGGTTCGGCTCCACCGGCGGGCACGCCAGATTGGCCTAGGCGGGCCGCGTCGCGGCGCGGTGGAAACAGAGAGCCGCCGCGCTCCAGATCCCTGCGAAGACGATCAGGACGCCCCATTCGACCGCATGGCCGGGCATGGCGCTGGTCGCATACAGCCCCGCAGCGATCTGCCCCAGGGCGACGGCAGCGAAGACATAGCGCAGGACATTCGGGCGAAACCGCGCCGCGAGCGTCAGAATCGCGGCGGCGACGACCATCAGGCTGATCGCGATATTCACCGGTTCGCCCTCCGCGCCGATAAAGCCCACCGCGGCATTGGCCCACAAGGTGAGGAACCCCGCGATGGCCGCGATGCCGAGGCCGAGCGAGTGCACGCCGCTGCGCCCGACCCGGACCGCGATTTCGATCCCGATCCCGAGCGAGAAAATCAGGACACCGGCGAAGACGAAGTCGATTGCAGTCCAGTCCACCTCGTCGGTGAAGCCCATCGCGATGGCGGGCAGCAGCACCAGCGCCAGCGCGGCGCTCCACCCGGCGATGCGCCAGCCATTGAGGAAGCGGGGGCGCCGGGTTGCTGTGGGGGATGCTGTGGAGGGCGCTGGGATCGTGTCGGTCATGGGCTTTTTCCTGTGGTTTCGATGGACGATCCATGCCCCATCTTGCGCCTGAGCGGCATGAGCAATTCCTGAGCAATGGCCGAGCATTGCCTGAAACCCTTCCCGTTCCCGCCCCCATCGCATAGGCCTGGCCACGAAGAGGGGAGCATGTCCGAGGAAAATTCCATTCTGCGCTTTGCCGAATATACGCTCGACCGTACCGACCGGAAGGTGTGCCGCGATGGCGCGCCGGTGGAGCTGGGCAGCCGCTATTTCGATGCGCTGGTCCTGCTCGTCGAAGCGCGGGGGGGCCTCGTTTCCAAAGATCGCTTCATGGACGAGGTCTGGCGCGGCATCCCTGTAACGGATGAGGCCCTGACCCAATGCATCCGCACTTTGCGCCGGGCGCTGGGCGACGATGCGGGCAATCCGCGTTTCATCCAGACCGTGCCCAAGCACGGCTATCGCTTCCTGTCGGAGGTCGAAACCCTGAGCGAACCGGCCGCCGGTGGCGAAGGGAGGGCCGAGCTTCCACGCCCAGCCGGTCCCGGCCGTCTCGCTGCGGCGAGCACGCTGGGCGGGGCCGCGACCGGCGTGGTCGGTGGCCTGTTCTACGGGATCGCGGCGGCATCGGGCGGAGCGTCGACCATGCTCGTCCTCGCGGCGCTGGTCGCGCTTCTGGGGACGCTGGCGGGCGCGGGCATCGGACTCGGCATGGCAAGCGCGCTCGCCTGGCGCGGGCGGGTCGATGGTGCGCTGATCCGCGGTGCCATGCTCGGCGGCATGGCGGTGGGGGCGCTGGGCGGGACGCTGGGCCGGGACGGTGTCGGCCTCCTGACCTCGCAATCGATCGGAGCCGTGGCAGGCCTTGTCGAAGGGCTGATCATGGGCGGCGCGATCGGCGCGGCGCTGTGGCTGGCGTGGAAACGGCGCCGCGGGATCGCAGCGGGCGCGATCCTGGCGCTTACCTTCGGCGCGTTCGGCGGTCTGCTGGTCGACCTTGCCGGGGGGCGCCTGCTGGGCGGCTCGCTTTACGCCTTGCAGCTGGGCCTTGGCGATACGCGCCTGCATCTCGAAACGCTGGGGGCGGTGTTCGGAGAAAGCGGCTTCGGTCCGCGCACTCTGATGGCCGCGACCGTCACCGAAGCCGCGATTCTGGCCGCTGCGACGGTCTGCGCGGTGATGCTGGCCTTTCGGGGAAGGACAGGTCCGCAATAGACACGAAAAAGGCGGCACCTCGCGATGCCGCCTTCTCGTCAAATATTCGGCTGTTTACCGGCGCGCGGCGGTCTTTTCCGGTGCGATCGAAATGCGCACCGTCTCGCCCGAATTGCCGGGGAAATCGGTGAACATCGCTTCCACCAGGTTCGGCACCAGATATTGCAGCCGGTCCGAGGTCGAGACCGCTTCGGCCTTGCCTTCGAACAGACGCTCGCCCGTCGCCGCGCGGTCGATCTTCAGGTCGATGCCGCTGGTATAGACGGTGTAGCTGCGGATGTCGGAGCCGCCGAACCACGGATCGTAGAACCCGTAGCCCCAGGGCCGCCCGTAAAACCCGCGATAGGCGAGGCGCGAGCGATAGGGGCTGTAGCGATACCAGGGATCGTAGAACGGATCGCTGAAGCCGGTGCTGCGAACCCGCTCGCGCCCATTATCGACTCCGTAATCGAAGCGCACGAGGAGGCTGGCGGCTTCGGGCGAGGCGGCCTGGGCGTAGCCCAGACGCCGCATCTCTTCCTCGACCTCGTCGGCATAGAGCGCGAATTCGAGGCCGCCCGCCAGAGCGGGATCGTCGGCGACGACATAGAAGCTTTCGCCCGTCGGCGCGGGCAATTGCGTCTGGAAACGCGACACGTCCGCCTTGAACGAAGGCGTGGCGCACGCCGCGAGACTGGCGAGAAGTAGAGGTACGGAGGCCTTTCTGGCGATGCGCCCCCAACCTTGCGATGCGAAGGTCATAGATAGTCCTTTCGAAGTTCGATCGCGCTGCGCGGGCCCTTTCCCCTGCCTGTCACTACCTGTCACGGGTCGATCGGCGGCCAATCTGTCAGCGAATAAGCACGGTCTATCGTATCCGGGCTGAACCCGGATTGAATGATAACGTCTTGCCCGAAAAGCGCGAAAACGCGCCTTCGGTTCCCGTCAGCCGCGCACCAGCCCGAGTGCGCGATAGGCCGAATCGAGCGTCGGCACCGCCCGATCGCGCGCCTGTGCCGCGCCGCGCGCGAGAATGGCGTCGAGCGCCTCGCGATCGTCGAGCAGGTGGGTGAACCGCGCCGAGATGGGTTTGAGCGTCTCCACCAGCGCTTCGCCCAGCAGCGGCTTGAAATGGCCGAATCCTTGTCCGCCGTGTTCGGCGAGAACGGCATCTACGCTCGTATCGGTCAGCGCGGCGTAGATCGTCACGAGATTGAGCGCTTCGGCCCGGTCCTCCAGCCCCGCACGTTCGGACGGGAGCGGCTCGGGATCGGTCTTGGCCTTCTTGACCTTCTTCATCACCTCGTCGGCATCGTCGGCGAGGTTGATGCGGCTCATGTCGCTGGGATCGGATTTCGACATCTTCTTCGTCCCGTCGCGCAGGCTCATGATGCGCGCGGCATCGGGCGGCACAATCGGATCGGGGAGAGTGAAGACGGGCGCATCGTCAGATGCGAAATCGTGATTGAACTTCTGCGCGATGTCGCGCGCGAGTTCGAGATGCTGCTTCTGGTCCTCGCCCACGGGAACGTGGCTCGCCTGATAGAGCAGCACGTCGGCGGCCTGGAGCACGGGATAGGCGAACAGCGCCACGCTCGCGCCCTCGCGGTTCTTGCCCGCCTTGTCCTTCCACTGGGTCATGCGGTTCAGCCAACCCATCCGCGCCGTGCCGTTCAAGAGCCATTGCAGCTCCGCGTGCTGGGGCACCTGCGCCTGGTTGAACAGGATCGAGCGTTCGGGATCGATCCCGCAGGCGACGAGAGCGGCGGCCATTTCCAGCGTGCCCTGCCGCAGTTGGGCCGGATCGTGTGGCATGGAAATCGCGTGCAGATCGGCGAGAAAATAGAGGGCCTCGCTCCCTTCCGGCAACTCATCCTGCATCCGCACCCAATTGCGGATCGCCCCGAGATAATTTCCGAGGTGGAGATTGCCGGTGGGCTGGATGCCGGAAACGACGCGCATGAAAAAGGCCTATTGCTCGGGTTCTGAAGGGGTGGGTTGAGGGGCGCGGCGGCGCAGCGCCTTGAGGTCGCTTAGCCGGAAAGCGCCGGTGAGGAAACTCGCGGCGATATAGACCGCGCCGCCCGCCGCGACGAGGACGGCCAGGGTCACGCCGCGCTGGACCATGTCGCCCGCCATGAAGGGGCGGATCAGCGGCAGGGCGAGGGCCAGCGCCCCGCCCATGATCGCGGCGGCCAGCGCCAAACGGGGAAGCCTGCGCAACAGCCGCGCATCGGCCTTGAACTGGCCGCGCTTGCGCAAGGTCCAGAACAGCAGCGCGGCGTTGATCGCGGCGGAGACGGCGGTTGCGACCGGCGGGCCGAGATATCCGATCGTCGGGATCAGCGCGACATTGCCCACGATATTCACCGCGATCGCGACGAGCGCGAAACGCACCGGCGTGCGCGTGTCGGATCGCGCGTAATAGCCCGGCGTCAGCACCTTGATCAGGATATAGGCAGGCAGGCCCAGTGAGAAGGCGGCCAGCACCAGTGCGGTCGCCCGCGTATCCTCGGCACTGAAGGCGCCATATTCGAACAATCCGCGCACGATCGGTTCGGAAATCGTCAGGAAAGCGGCGGTGGCGGGCAGCGTCAGGAACAGCGCCAGTTCTATGCCGCGGTTCTGCATGTCCAACGCTTCGTCCACCCGATCGTTGCTCAGCAGGCGGGAAAGCGTGGGCAGCAGGATCGTGCCGAGGCCGATCCCGATCAGGCCGAGCGGAAGCTGGTTCAGCCGGTCCGCATAATAGATAAAGCTGATCGCGCCTGGTGCCAGCAGCGCGCCCGCCAGCGCGGTCGAGATGAGAAGGTTGATCTGCGTCGCCCCGGCGCCCGCCGCCGCGGGCAGGATGAGGTGCATGAGGCGTTTGATGTCCTTGTCGATCCGGGGCAGGCGCAGTTTCAATTTGATGCCCGCGCGGCGGCAGCCCCAGATCAGGAATAGAAGCTGCAAGGCGCCCCCTGCCGTCACCGATAAAGCCTGCACGGTCGCGGTCTCGTAAGGGTCCTCGCCGTGGAACAGGACCAGTCCGGCGACCATCGCGATGTTGAGCAGGATCGGCGCGGCGGCGTTGACCCAATATCTTTCGAGCGAGTTCAAAATCCCGCCCAGCAGCGAGACCAGCGAGATCATCAACAGATAGGGCAGGGTGATCCGCGACAGCATCACCGCGTAGGAAAACTGCTCCGGCGTCGGATCGTTGAACCCGCCCGACAGCGCATAGGTCAGCGGCCAGGCCGCGATCATCAGTATTATGGTGACGAGGATCAGCACCGGCAGCAGCACCGCCAGCGCCCGTTCCGCGAAATCGACCCCTGCGGGCTTTCCCCCGCCTTCGGCGACCTGGCGATTGAACATCGGGATGAAGGCGGCGGAGAACGCCCCTTCCGCGAACAGGGCGCGGAACATATTCGGCAGGCGGAAGGCGACGAGGAAGGCGTCGGACGCGAAGCCTGCGCCGACATAGCGCGCCTGCAAAGCATCGCGCACCAAGGCCAGCACCCGGCTGACAAGCGTCAGCGACCCGATCGAGCCGAGCGCCTTGGCCAGTTTCATCGGCTTCGTCCTTCCCCGGCGATCATGTCACACATTTACGCCGGGCCGAGGCGGCAGCGCCCGATCAGTTCTCGCCGGTGGGCATGGCATCGCCCGACTGGCCTTGCTGCTGGGCGCGCGCGGCGAGCTGCTGCTGGTAGAGGGCGCCGAAATCCATCGGGTCCATCATCAGCGGCGGGAAGCCCGCATCGCGGCTGGCATCCGCGATCACGCGGCGCACGAAGGGGAACAGGATGCGCGGCGCTTCGGCGAAGAGGAAGGCGTGCGCCTGCTCGTCGGGCAGGTTGCGCATCCCGACAAGGCCGCAATAGGACAGCTCGATCAGGTAGAAATCGCCCTTCTCGCCCTTGGCGGTGACGTTCACCTTCAGCTCGACCTCGGACAGTTCCTGATTGACCGTGTTGGCGCCGATATTGACCTGAAGGTCGATCTGCGGCTGCTCGTTCCACTGGAAGCAATCGGGCGCGTTCGGGTTCTCGACCGAGAGATCCTTGATATATTGCGTCACGATGCCGGCCGCCGGGCGATTGTCGGCTCCGTTCGGCTTGGCGTTCGGGTCCATGTTCAGATCGGTAAGGATGTCGCCTTCGTCGGCCATTGCGCGCACTTTCGGTTCGATGTTGTGACGGGCGACGTGCCGGGAAAGGGCGCGCACCGGTTCGCCCGCGCGCCTAGCACCTGCCCGTGGCCCCGGCAACCGAGCCGGTGGCCTCTCGGTGGTAGCAATCCGCCAACTCCTTTCGATAGGAGCCGGAGTGGGCACAGCTCCCGCCCAACTGCGTTGTCGAATTGTAATTCGCGCCTATGTAGGGCAGGTTACGACCGAATATCCGGCGCGCCGCCATTTCCCCGCGTAATGACACGGCGCGCACGCAAAGCCGCAGGTGCAAGCATAGTGATTCTGGAAATCGTCATCCTCGCCGCCATCGCCGCCTTTCTCGGGCTGCGCCTCTATTCGGTGCTGGGCCGCCGGGCCGAGCATGAGGAGGAGCACGCACCCCAGCGGTTCGAGCGGCCCGACGCGATGCCGCCGCGCGGCGATGATCGCGCGCGCCGCGTCCAGCCGGACGTGACCTTGCGCCAGGCCGATCTGCCCGCAGGGACCGAAAGCGGCGTGCGCGCGATCGCCGCGGCGGACCCGCGCTTCGACGTGCTCGGTTTCCTCGAAGGGGCGAAGGGCGCCTATGCGATGGTGCTCGAAGCGTTCTGGGAAGGCGACAAGGAGACGCTGCGCGAATTGTGCGACGATGATGTCTATGAAAGCTTCGCAGGCGCGATCGACGCGCGCACCGAAGCTGGCGAAACGGTCGAGAACCGCCTGATCCGTATCGAGGATGCGACGATCAAGTCTGCCGAAATGGATGGCCGCGTGGCGCGTATCGCCGTGCTGTTCGTGTCCGACATCGCGGCGATCACGCGCGACAGGGACGGAAAAGCCATCGCGGGTTCGCTGGACGACGCGGTCGAGAGCCGCGATATCTGGACCTTCATGCGCAATGTCGACGCGACGGACCCGAACTGGGTCCTCGACGAGACCGACCAGGGCTGACATCGCCGTTCGACCCGACGCGAGCGGGTCAGGGCATCGGGGAGGGATTATGGGTTTTCGCAAACCGGGCCTTGCCGCCCTGTTCCTCTCCGCCAGCCTCGCGCTCGCCGGATGCCAGACAGTGCCGAAGGCCGAGGCGCCGCGCACCGCGACTCCGCTGCCTCCGATCGTCCCCAAGGTCGAAAGCGCGGCCTTTTCCGGGCTTTCCGCCGGGCCGAATATCGGATCGCTCGGCATTCAGTCGGGCGATGCGGGCACCGCGCTTGCCAGTTTTTCCGAATCCTGCCCCAAGCTGGTTTCGCGCAACGACCTGAGCGGGCTGACCAATCGCGAGGACTGGCGCCCCGCCTGCGATGCGGCGCGCACCTGGCCCGCCAGCGACGCGCTGCGGTTCTTCACCACCTATTTCGAAAGCGTGCGGATCGGCGACGGGAAAGCCTTCGCCACCGGCTATTTCGAGCCGGAGATCCTCGGGAGCCGTACGCGCCGCCCCGGCTATGACGTGCCGGTCTATCGTCTGCCGCCCGACCTCGTGCGTGACTGGCCCGCAGATATGGCGATGAGCGAACGCACCGGACGCGCGCCTTTGGGGCGCAAGGATGCGAGCGGCAACCACGTCCCCTATTACGAACGCGCCGAGATCGAGCGGGGCGCGTTGGCGGGCCGCAATCTCGAAATCGCCTGGGCCGCCGACCCGATCGAGTTCTTCTTCCTGCAGATCCAGGGTTCCGGCCTCCTTCGCCTGCCCGACGGATCGCTGATGCGGATCGGCTATGCAGGCCAGAATGGGCGCGAATATGTCGGCATCGGATCGGTCATGCGCGAGCGCGGGCTGCTGGGGGATGGGCCGGGCCAATATGCCGGATCGATGCAGGGCATCGTCCAGTATCTGCGCGATTACCCGGAAGCGGGCGCGGATCTGATGCGGCTCAACAAGAGCTGGATCTTCTTCCGCGAATTGACGACCGACGGGCCGCTGGGCGCGCTCGAGGTTCCGGTCAGGCGCGGATCCTCGGTCGCGGCGGACCCCGCCTATGTCCCGCTGGGCGCGCCCGTCTGGCTCGATCTCGACCGCGACGTGGCGGACGGGTTGTGGATCGCGCAGGACACGGGCGGCGCAATCAAGGGTGCCAATCGCTTCGACACCTTCTGGGGCAATGGCCCGCAGGCGCGCGAGATCGCGGGCGGGATGAGCGGGCGCGGACAGGCGCTGGTACTGCTGCCCAAGGGAACGCTCGCGCGCCGCCAGCAGGCGCGATGAGCCATCCGCGCGGCCTCAGTGCGGAGGAGGCAGCTGCGTGGGAGAAGGTCGCCGCGACGGTCAAGCCGCTCGATCCGCAGCCCATAGCGGCGCCGACGAAGCGACTCCACGCTGTCTCGTCTCAACCCGAAACCAACGCCGCGCCGCCCAAAGCCACCGCCGCGCCGAAGCGGAAATTACAGCAACGCGCCGATCCTGTAGCGAACACCCCTCCGACGCAGACCCGCCAGACGGGGCTGGATTCGCATTGGGAGCGACGCCTCAAGGGCGGCACGCTGGCGCCCGATTTCACGCTCGACCTGCACGGCCACGGCCTCGATGCGGCCTATTCGCGTTTGATGAGCGGGGTTGCCCAGGCGCGGGCGATGGAGGCGCGCACGATCCTGCTGGTGACGGGCAGGCCGCGCCCGGTGGCTGCCGCCGATCGCGGATCGAGCAGGGGGGCGATCCGTGCCAAGGTGCTGGATTGGCTGGCGGCATCGAGCCACCATTCCGCGATCGCCGCCGTCCGCTCCGCCCATCGCAGGCATGGCGGCGAAGGCGCGCTTTATATCATATTGAAAAGGCGATAGAATTTTTCAGTAGTCGCGTAAATTGCGAAATACACAACCTAAAATTAAGCTATTCATCCTACGAAGCTGGCCAGGAGAGATTGCGTTGTCCCACGTGGACGGCCTCCATCCAGGGATTGTTTCGAGATGTTCACCAATTTGCAGATACCCAAAAAGAT
Source organism: Qipengyuania pelagi (assembly GCF_009827295.1). Lineage (NCBI taxonomy): Bacteria > Pseudomonadati > Pseudomonadota > Alphaproteobacteria > Sphingomonadales > Erythrobacteraceae > Qipengyuania > Qipengyuania pelagi. The sequence continues at coordinate 82,328 of NZ_WTYD01000001.1, forward strand.
CGCACTGTCATTCGCGTGCATCCTGGTCACCACCTTGGTGATGACCGTCGTCATCCTCATGGCGAACCGTAATATCGCCAGTTCCGCCGATAATGTCGATCGGGACAATGCGGTCGTGCAGCAGGCTACCGAGATGGAGATGCAGCTGTTGCGGATGAACAGCCAGATGCGCGGTTTCTCGATAACTGCCGACGAGAAATATCTCGAACAATATTACGACGGGCAGGAGCGTTCGATCGCTGCGGCCGCGGAGCTCGAGAAAATCCTTCCCACCGCCACGGAGCGCGATCTTGCCAGCCAATCGGCGGCGCTTGCCCAGGACTGGCGCGAGAACAAGGCCGATGTTCTGATCGAGCGTGTTCGCCAGGGCGATGCGGCGGGCGTGCAGGCCTATATCCGCAATGCCGGTGACAAGATCCGCCTGATGGAGGTCCTTGCCCCGCTGCGTGAGCTCAAGGCCTCCGCGCAGGAACGGCTGGTGGCCAGCCAGGCCGCCCATGCCTTTGCCCTCAAGGTCGGCTTGTGGTCGCTGATCGTGGGTGGCGCCATCATGCTGGCGATCGCTATCGCCTTTTCGCGCCTGCTCAGCCGCCAGCTTGCTCGTCCGATCGTCGATCTGACCTCCGTGATGGAATCGCTCGCGCAGGGCCAGAACAATGTCCAGGTGCCGCATGAGGGACGTGGCGACGAGCTTGGCACCCTCGCCCACGGCCTGGTCGTCTTCCGTGAAGCGGCGCTCGCCAAGGCGCGTGCCGATGCCGAGCAGGAGGAGGTCGTTCGGAAGCTCGCCACCGCGCTCGAAAAGGTCAGTGACGGCGATCTGTCGACGGAATTGTCGAACTTCCCGACGGGTTATGCCAAATTGCAGTCCGATTTCAACGAGGCGCTGCTGGGCCTGTCCAACGCACTGGGGAGAGTGGCGACCAACGCGCGGGAGATCGACAGCACCGCCAACGAGATCACCACCGGTTCGAACGATCTTTCGCTCAGGGCCGAACGCCAGGCCGCCAATCTCGAAGAGACCGCAGCAGCCATCGAAGAGATGAGCGCGAGCTTCGGCGAGACCGCGGCGAACGCGGGCAATGCCGCCGCCCTCGTGGAGACCGCCATGGAGCGGGCGACCGATGGCCAGGACGTGGCGCAGCGCACCAACACTGCGATGGCCCAGATCGACCGTTCCTCGAAGGAGATCCTCGATATCATCTCCGTCATCGACGGGATTGCCTTCCAGACCAACCTGCTGGCGCTCAATGCCGGTGTCGAGGCCGCGCGTGCCGGGGATGCCGGCAAGGGCTTCGCGGTCGTCGCCCACGAAGTGCGAACGCTCGCCCAGCGGTCGGCGGAAGCGGCCACGGACGTCAAGCGCCGCATTCTCGCCAGCGCCGCGCAGGTCGAGGAAGGAGTGAGCCTCGTGAGTGAAAGCGAGGAATCGCTTCAGGCGATCGCGGACAGCGTCCACGCCATTACCGGGCTGATTTCCACCATCGCCAAATCGACGCGCGAACAGGCGGACACGATGGGCCAGATCAATATCGCGATTTCCGATATCGATAGCATCACGCAGGAAAACGCAGCCTTCTCGGAAGAGAGCAATGCTGCGATCCAGGAGCTCGCCAATCGGACGCGCGAAATGCAGGCCGATGTCGAAAGGTTCCGCCTGCGCGACGATACGACCACGGACCAGTGGCAAGCCCCTCACCAGAACGTGACACGGTTCGCCGCGTAAACCCGACTGCGCAATGACTGACGGGAGGGGGCGGAACGCCGTCCCCTCCCGCTACCGTATTTACTCGGCGGCTTCGCGCTGCGGTTCGGCGCTTTCACGCTCTCCGCCCGAAATCGACTTGGCGCTGGCCATACCGGGCGCACTCGATTTCCCACCGATCATCTCGCGGACCTTCGTCTCGATTCGCTCACCGATCGCCTGATCCACATTGCGCCAGTATTCGAAGGCGCGGACCAGCACCTTTTCGCTGACGCCGTCGGCCAGATGGCCCGAGACGTTGCCGACGAAACGATCGCGCTGCGCATCGTCCATCACCTCGGTGACGAGGGCGCGCGCCTGGCTCCAGTCGTCGTCATCCTCGCGCAGGGTATAGGCCTGGCGCACCATGTCGCCATCGGCATACCACGTCGCCTCCCCGCCGACCTGCGGCTGGGCAGCCGGGCCGCCATAGCTGTTCGGCGCATAGACCGGATCGACCGCATTGACCGTCCGCATAGCACCCGCGCGGGAATAGGAATTGACCTGCTCGGCGTTTTTCGGCGCGTTGACCGGGATCTGCTTGTAATTGACGCCCAGCCGGTGGCGGTGCGCATCGGCATAGGAGAACCCGCGCGCCAGAAGCATCTTGTCGGGGCTGAGGCCGATACCGGGGACCATGTTGTTGGGTTCGAAGGCGAGCTGTTCGATCTGCGTGTCCCAATCGACCGGATTTTCGTTCAGTACCAGCTTGCCGACCTCGATCAGCGGATAATCGAAATGCGGCCAGGTCTTTGTCAGGTCGAAGGGATTGATGCGATAGGTTTTCGCATCCTCATACGGCATGATCTGCCATTTGAGCGTCCAGCTCGGGAAATTACCCTCGTGGATCGCATCGAACAGGTCGCGACGATGATAGTCGCTGTCTTCGCCCGCTGTCTTGACCGCTTCGTCCTGCGTCAGGTGAGCGTTGCCGCTCTCGTCGCCGACGTCGGTGTGGAAGTGGAACTTGACCCAGAACTTCTCGCCCTCTTCGTTGATGAGCATGTAGGTGTGGCTCGAATAGCCGTTCATCTCGCGCCAGTTCTTGGGCACGCCGCGATCGCCCATCAGATAGGTGACCTGATGCGCGCTCTCCGGTGAAAGCGTCCAGAAATCCCACATCATGTCGTGATCGCGCAGGCCGTTATCGGCGCGGCGCTTCTGGCTGCGGATGAAGTGCTGGAATTTCAGCGGATCGCGGATGAAGAAGATCGGCGTGTTGTTGCCGACCATGTCGAAATTGCCGTCCTCAGTGTAGAATTTGACCGAGAAGCCGCGCGGATCGCGCCAGGTGTCGGGGCTGCCGCGTTCGCCCGCCACCGTGCTGAAGCGCATGGCGGTGTCGGTCTTCACGCCCTTCTGGAACACCTTGGCCTTGGTGTATTTCGACACATCGGCGGTCGTCTCGAAATAGCCGAAGGCGCCCGACCCCTTGGCGTGGGGCTGGCGCTCGGGAATGCGCTCGCGATTGAAGTTCGCCATCTGCTCGATCAGGTAGTGATCGTTGAGCACGATCGGCCCGTCGCGGCCAAGGGTCAGCGAATGCTCGTCGCTCTGGACGGGAATACCCGCATCCGTCGTTGTGGGTGGGGTGGTGGCGGAGGGAGCGGTACGGTCGGCCATGGCGACGCCTTTCGGTTTTTCGGAGGATACGTGGGTTGAACGCCCCGTTTGGCGACCTCGTTCCATCCGTTCGCCGCAATAAACCGATCCGTCTGATCGTCCCACACGAAGAAGCCCCCGGTGTTTGCGCACCGGAGGCTTCCCGCGTCCCGAAGGGGTTTCCCCTTACGAGTGGTATTGCTCATAGGTGAGGTCGAAGCGGTCCGCGTCCATCACCTTGGTCCAGGCCTTCACGAAGTCCCTGGCGAACTTCTCTTCGTTCCCGTTCTCGGCATAGACTTCCGCGACCGAGCGCAGCTGCGAGTTCGAACCGAAGACGAGATCGGTGCGCGTGGCGCGCCATTTCTCGTGGCCCTCGAGGCGGCATTTGCCGACAAATTCCTCGTCACCGCTCTCGTCAACCACTTCCCAGACCGTGCCCATATGGAGCAGGTTGACGAAGAAATCGTTCGACAGCGTGCCGGGCTTGTCGGTGAGGACGCCGATGCTGTTGCCATGCTCGGTATGGGTGGCAACGGCCCCGAGGGCGCGCATCCCGCCGACCAGCACGGTCATTTCGGGGATCGACAGGCCGAGCAGGTTGGCCCGGTCGATCAGCATGTCCTCGGTCTTCACCGAAGCCTTGGTCTTGAGGTAGTTGCGGAACCCGTCGGCGAAGGGCTCCAGCGGCTCCCAGCTTTCGGCGTCGAACTGGTCCTCGGTCGCATCGCCGCGTCCGGTGGTGACCGGAACGGAGACGTCGAAGCCGCCATCCTTCGCCGCCTTCTCGATAGCCGCCGCGCCGCCGAGCACGATGGCGTCCGCCATCGAAATGCCTCCCGAAACCTTGGCGCGCAGCTCGTCGAGCTTATTAAGGACCTTGGTCAGTTCTTCCGGGTCGTTGGCTTTCCAATTGCGCAGCGCATCGAAGCGGATATGCGCGCCATTGGCGCCGCCGCGATGGTCGGACTTGCGATAGGTGCTGGCCGACGCCCACGCCGCCTTGACCAGTTCGGCCACCGTCAGCCCGCTGTCGAGGACGGCCTGCTTGAAGTCCGATACGGCACTGTCCGAAGGCTTGCTTCCAGCAGGGATAGGGTCCTGCCAGATCAGGTCTTCGGCGGGCACATCCGGGCCGAGATAACGGATCTTGGGCCCCATGTCGCGGTGGGTCAGCTTGAACCAGGCGCGCGCGAAGGCATCGTCCAGCGCGGCCTGATCGTCACGGAAACGCTCGGAAATCTTGCGATAGGCCGGGTCACGCTTCAGCGCCATGTCGGCGGTGGTCATGATGGTGGGCACCTTCTTGGAAGGGTCCCGCGCATCGGGCGCCATGTCGGCCTCTTCAGGGTTGATCGGCGTCCACTGATTGGCACCGGCAGGCGACTGGGTCAGCTCGTATTCGTATTTGAACAGCAGCCGGAAATAGTCGTTACCCCACTCGGTGGGATTGGGCGTCCACGCGCCTTCGATGCCCGACGTGGTGATGTGGCCCTTCCCGATCTCTTCGGGGTCGGTCATCCAGCCGAAGCCCATCGCGACCATGCCTTCGGCCTCGGGCGCCTTGCCGAACGTGTCGGACGGCTTGGCGCCATGACACTTGCCGAAGGCGTGGCCGCCCGCGGTCAACGCGACGGTTTCCTCGTCGTTCATGGCCATGCGCGCGAAGGTTTCCTTCATGTCGCGCGCCATGCCTTCGGGATCGTGCGGATTGCCGCCCGGACCTTCGGGATTGACGTAGATCAGGCCCATCTGGATCGCGGCGAGCGGGTTTTCGAGAGCCTTGCCCTCATCGGGAATGATGCGCGTTTCCGCGCCGGTATCGACCCACTCTTCCTCAGTGCCCCAATAAACGTCCTGTTCCGGCTCGTAGACGTCCTTGCGGCCGCCGCCAAAGCCGAACACCGGGCCGCCCATCGATTCGATGGCGACATTGCCGGTGAGCACGAACAGATCGGCCCAGCTGATATGCTTGCCGTATTTCTGCTTGATCGGCCACAACAGGCGGCGCGCCTTGTCGAGATTGCCGTTATCCGGCCAGGAGTTGAGCGGAGCGAACCGCTGCTGGCCCGAAGAGGCTCCGCCGCGCCCGTCGCCGGTGCGATAGGTGCCCGCCGCGTGCCAGGCCATGCGGATGAAGAACGGGCCGTAATGCCCGTAATCCGCCGGCCACCAATCCTGGCTGTCGGTCATCAACGCCTTGATGTCGGCCTTGAGGCCTGCGTAATCGACCGCGTTGAACGCTTCGCAATAATCGAAATCCTCGCCCATCGGATCGGGCGAGGTGCCGCCCTGGGTCAGGATGTGCAGATCGAGGCTGTCGGGCCACCAATCGCGATTGGTCCGGCCGAGCAGGCCGCGAAAGCCTCCATCGCCGTGGAAGGGGCAGCCGCTGATATCTCCGGTCTTGGCGTCCATCGTGGGGTATCCTCTCTCAGATGCAAAATCGAGCTCGCAACGCGTGGGCGCGAGCATCTGATAAAAGAATGCACCGAACCCCGTGATGGGTCCAATCGATTAATTGCGTCGGATTGATTGGCTGTGCCGATCGTGGGGTGAGGCGAGCGGTGCCGCGAAAGCCTCCGGCGCATCGCTATGGATTGCCGCGCGGCTTCGCCGCTCGCAATGACGAGACGGGGTGTTTCCCTCCTATTTCGTCATTGCGAGGCGACGCAGTCGCCGCGGCAATCCAGAAGCCGCACGCGCGAGGCCGATCACGCCGCCTGCGCGATGTCTTCGACAGGCTCGGTGCGGATCAGATAGTCGAAGGCGGAAAGGCCCGCTTTCGAGCCATCGCCCATGGCGACGACGATCTGCTTGTAGGGAACGGTCGTGACGTCGCCTGCCGCGAACACGCCGGGGATATTGGTGCGGCCTTCCTCGTCCACCGCGATCTCGCCGAATTTCGTAAGGTCGAGCCCGCTATCCGTCAGCCATTCGGTGTTGGGGACGAGACCGATTTGGATGAAGACGCCTTCCAGCTCCACGCGGCGCTCCTCGCCGCTGGCGCGGTCCTTGACCACCAGACCATCGACCTTGCCGTTCGCGCCGGTGATTTCGGTCGTCTGGCCGTTCGTCACGATCTCGACATTGGACAGGCTGCGGAGCTTCTTCTGCAACACCTCGTCGGCGCGCAGTTTCGAATCGTATTCGATCAGCGTCACGTGGCCGACGATCTTGGCGAGGTCGATCGCCGCTTCCACACCCGAATTGCCGCCGCCGATCACCGCGATGCGCTTGCCCTTGAACAGCGGGCCGTCACAATGGGGGCAATAGGCAACGCCCTTGTTGCGATATTCCGCTTCGCCCGGAACCCCCAGATTGCGCCAGCGCGCTCCGGTCGAAAGGACGAGGCTGCGCGTCTTGAGCTTGGCGCCATTGCCGAATTCGACCGTGTGGAGGCCGCCCTCTTCTTTCGCGGGCACCAGCTTCACCGCCTTGGCGAGGTTCATCACGTCGATATCGTATTCGCCGACATGGCGCTCCAGCTCGCCAGCGAGTTTCGGCCCTTCGGTATAGGGCGTGCCGGGCAGGTTCTCGATCCCGAGCGTATCGTGCAGCTGCCCGCCGAAGCGTTCCGCCGCGACGCCGGTGCGGAACCCCTTGCGGGCGGTGTAAATCGAGGTCGCGGCACCGGCAGGCCCGCCGCCGACCACCAGAACCTCGAACGGCTCCTTGGCGGACATCTTGTCTGCCGCCTTCTTCTCGCTGCCCGTGTCGAGCTTGGCGAGGATCTCGGCCAGTTCCATCTTGCCGTTATAGAACGGTTCGCCATTCAGGAAGGTCGCGGGCACCGCCATGATCTCACGCCGCTCGACCTCGTCCTTGAACGTGCTGCCCTCGATCAGCGTCGCGGTGATGCGCGAATTTTCGAGCGCCATCAGCGTCAGCGCCTGTACCACATCCGGGCAGTTGTGGCACGAAAGCGAGAAATACATTTCGAAATGGAAATCGCCTTCGAGGCCGCGGACCTGTTCCAGCAGGTCGGCATCGACCTTGGGCGGATGGCCGCCCGCCCAGAGCAGGGCCAGCACCAGCGAGGTGAATTCGTGGCCCATCGGCAGGCCAGCAAAGCGGACCCATTTCTCCGCATCGCTGGCGCGGCGCACGATGAAGCTCGGCTTGCGATCGTCGGTCCCGTCGAAATGCGCGCTCACCATGTCATGGAGCGCGGCGATTTCCTTGAGCAGTTCGCGTGTCTGGTCCGATTTCGCGCTGTCGTCGAGTGAAGCGACGAGTTCGATCGGCTCGCGCAGATTGGCGAGATAGGTCGAAAGCTGCTGCGTCATCGTGGCGTCGAGCATGGCGGGATACCTTCCTGGATGGGCGTCATTGCGAGGAGCCCCTTCGGGGGCGACGAAGCAATCCACGGCCGGGTTGGCCTTTACGGCCCTGGATTGCTTCGTCGCCTTCGGCTCCTCGCAATGACGAGGACGGAGGGGGCGAAGGAAGAAGAGTTGAGGATGGAAAAAGGCCCGGGGCGAAGGGGGGAGGGAGCCCCGGGCCTTCCAGCGACCCGAGCAGGGCTCGGGCTCTGTCCGCGCTCCGCCGGAGGAAGGGCGGGCGCGGTTATAACGTCAACTCAGATCTTGCCGACAAGGTCCAGCGACGGTGCGAGCGTGTCCTTGCCTTCTTCCCACGCGGCGGGGCAGACCTGGCCGGGATTGGCGCGGACATACTGGGCGGCGCGAATCTTGCGGACCAGTTCGTTGGCATTGCGGCCAACGCCTTCGCAGGTCTGTTCGACAAGCTGGATCACACCATCGGGATCGACCACGAAGGTCGCCCGGTCGGCAAGGCCGACGCCTTCGCGCAGCACGTCGAAATTGCGCGCGAGGTTGTGATTCTGGTCACCCAGGAACGGGAATTTCAGCTTGCCGATCTTCTCGCTGGTGTCGTGCCAGGCCTTGTGGCTGAAATGCGTGTCCGTGCTGACGCCATAGACTTCCACGTCGATCTTCTGAAGCATCTCGTAATGCTCGCCGAGGTCTTCCAGCTCGGTCGGGCAGACGAAAGTGAAGTCCGCCGGGTAGAAGAAGAACACGGCCCACTTGCCGCGCACGTCCTGATCCGTGACGTCGTAGAAATCCTCACCGGCCTTGAACGCGGTGGCGGTAAACGGTTTGATTTCGGTTCCGATGATACCCATTGGGCTTCTCCATTGATGGTTTGGGGTGAAACTGACGGGTTAGAGATAGGCGCTGTTGCAGCGCACAAAAGCGATTATGTGCGATTGCGAACATCGAAATTTTCTATCACCAAGCCGGAACTTTCGAAAACAACGGCGGCGAGCGGGCGGAAGCGGACAGTCTCCCGAAAAATTCGCTCCATTAGCGGTTTCGTTCACGCGATTTAGGCGCTAGTGCGAGGCATTCGCAAAAAAGGAATCGCCATGCGCATAGTTTTCGCCACTCTCGCCCTTTCCGCATCCATGCTCTCGCTCGCCGCCTGTTCAGAACCGGCGGAAGACACCGCAGCGACCACGGCCGAAGCCGATCCCGCCGCGATGGAGCCTGCCACCGCCGAAGCGCCTGCCGATGCCGCCGTGCTCGATGCGAGCACTGCCACGGCCGAGCAGCTCGCCGCGCTTCCCGGGATGACGCCGGACCTCGCCCAAGCCGTCGTGGCCGGCCAGCCCTATGCCAGCGCCACCGCCTTCAACACCGTGCTGATGCAGTCGCTGTCTGCCGAGCAGGCCGCGCAGGTCCGCGAGCGCGTTTTCGTGCCGATCAATCTGAACACCGCCAGCGAAGAGGATATCGCGCTGATCCCCGGCATGACCGACCGGATGATCCACGAATTCGAGGAATATCGCCCCTACGCCGACATGGCGGAATTCGATCGCGAGATCGGCAAATATGTCGACGAGGCGGAAGTCGCGCGCCTGCGCCAATACGTCACGCTGTAATGCGAGAGCCGGATGGGCGCCGCTTGAGCGTCCATCCGGCGATCTCGATCGCGGCCAGTATCCCGATATGGATATAGGCGGTGACCGGATCGAACGCCGTCAGCGCCCAGTGCGCGAACACCAGCACGGCGGCGGGATGCACCAGCCTGTGCAACCGCTTCCACCCGCGCTTCATCGCCCGCATCGATTGATCGTTCGAGGTGATCGCCAGGGGGAGGAAGATCGCCAGCGCGAGCCAGCCGGTCAGGAGATCCCACCCCGTCGCCTGATCGAGAATGACGGTGAGGGACGCCTTGTCCACGAGATAGATCGCAGTGTGGATCGCGGCATAGGCGAAGCTCGCCACGCCGAAATCGCGTCGCCGCTTCATCAGCCACAGCGTCCAGCGCGCACGGCGGAAAGCCAATCGCAGCGGCGTCACCGCCAGCGTCAGCAACAATAGCCACGCGGCCCAGTCTCCGCTGTCCTTGATCGCATGGCCGAACCCGTAGCTCTCGGGCGTGGCGATCCACTGCCAACCGAACCACAGGCCAGGCAGGGCGAGCGCAAGCCATAACAGCAGCCGTCCGCGCGTCATCCGCATTGCGCGCGGTGGAGCAATTTGTGATCGGCCAGCACCAGCGCCATCATCGCTTCGACCACGGGCGTGCCGCGAATGCCCACGCAAGGGTCGTGACGGCCCTTGGTGCGAACCTGCGTCGCCTCTCCATCGCGCGTCACGCTGTCGACCGGGGTCAGGATCGAACTGGTCGGCTTGAAGGCGACGCGGCACAGCACCGGCTGGCCGGTCGAAATGCCGCCCGCGATGCCCCCTGCGTGATTGGCGAGGAATTCGGTCCCGCCCTCGGCGGGCCGCATCGGATCGGCATTTTCTTCACCCGTCAGGCGCGCGGCGGCAAACCCGTCACCGATCTCCACGCCCTTGACCGCGTTGATCCCCATCATGCCGGCGGCGAGGTCGGCGTCGAGCTTGGCATAGAGCGGCGCGCCCCAGCCTGCGGGCACACCCGTCGCCACGCATTCGACCACCGCGCCGAACGAGGAGCCGGACTTGCGGGCCTCGTCCACCAAGCCCTCCCAACGCTTCGCCGCTGCCGCATCGGGGCACCAGAAAGGATTGCGCTGGATCTCCGCCGCGTCGAAATTATCGGGGTCCACGGCATCCCCGCCGATTTCCGCGACATAGGCAATGATCGTCACTTCGGGGATCACCAGCCGCGCCACCGCGCCCGCCGCGACCCGGCTGGCAGTTTCCCGCGCGCTCGACCGCCCGCCACCGCGATAGTCGCGGAAACCGTATTTGGCGTCATAGGCGTAATCGGCATGGCCGGGGCGATAGGTATTTGCGATCTCGGAATAATCCTTCGACCGCTGATCGGTGTTCTCGATCATCAGGGAAAGGGGCGTGCCGGTCGTCCTGCCCTCGAACACGCCCGACAGGATGCGGACCAGATCGGCCTCCTGCCGCTGCGTGGTGAACTTGTTCTGCCCCGGCTTGCGCGCGTCGAGAAAGGGTTGGATGTCCGCTTCCGACAGCGCGAGGCCCGGCGGGCACCCGTCCACCACGGCGCCGATCATGGGCCCATGGCTTTCGCCCCAGGTCGTGAAGCGCAAGACGCGCCCGAAAGTGTTCCAGCTCATGCTTTCCCTGTCGCCGATCGCCCGCGTCAAGTCCACGCCCGGCAGCTTTGCGCTTGCAAAGAGAAGGTTTCGTTTCCGGGTGCGAGCAAGACGGGGCGATCGACCAATCATCACAAAATTATGCGCCAATCTCCAGCGCTGCGATCAGGCCGCAAAGGGCCAAAGTGCAGACCACGAAGATCGCGACGAGTTCGACTGGCTTGAAGCGATCGATGTGATCGGCGCGAAAGCGGCGGTACCCTTCCGCCACCGAGTCCTTGCTCGCCATGCTGGCGATCTCGAAGGCGCTTGCTTCGCGGCGAAACCACAATTCGAGCTGCGCCTGTTCCGAACCGTCGATATCGGGGTAACGCGCGAGGAGGCATTCGATCGCATCGAAACGATCGGTCCCGCGGGCCACGGGATCGTAGGCAGTGTCTGACATTTGAAAAATCCTGAAACAACAACGAGAAGCGTCCGCCAACGCGGACACGATGAGATTGGTCAGGATGGAAGGGGAGGCCCACGCGGAGAGGGGTCGCCAAGCGCTATCCTCGAAGGGGGCGGCGGTGCCGTGGCGCGGTAAAAATGGTCGAGAGGCCGGGCCGTGACAATCGTGGGTGCCAGTCGTGCGAGGACACCTGAAACCGGCTCGACCGGCGGTGTCGGCGCGGGCAGAGCACGCAATTCGCTTCCCACGCCAGCGCGCGGTGAAAGCGTGACCTGCGCCGTATCGGCACTGAAAGCGGACCCGTCATAAGGCGTTACGGGGAGCGGGCGCTCCGGCATCGCCTGAAGTCCGATGACCGCCAAAACAGCCAGGATGGCCATTCGGAAGGTGAGGGGAAACAGGCGCGCCATGTCTTTGAGCTAGGATTTGGGGCTCGCTCGCGCAACCCACGCATCGGCGGGAGAGGAGAAGCTGTTTCTCGAATACGGCCAGCTGTAGGCTTCCCAAGGGGTTCTCGCTCGGGCAAGCACACGCCATGATTGCCAAATTGAAAGGACTCCTCGACGAGACCGGCGCCGACTGGGCGGTCATCGATGTCGGCGGCGTCGGCTATCTCGTCCATTGTTCGGCGCGCACGCTCAGCCAGCTGGGTGAGCGGGGCGAGGCCTGCACGGTTTTTACCGATCTACAGGTCAGCGAGAACGATATGCGGCTCTTGGGTTTCGCCGACGGGGCGGAGCGGGACTGGTTCCGGCTTCTGACGCAGGTTCAGGGCGTGGGGAGCAAGGTGGCGCTCGCGATCCTGTCGGCGCTCTCGGCAGGCGAATTGCAATCGGCCTGCGCCAATGGCGATGCGGCGATGGTGGCGCGCGCGAACGGGGTCGGGCCGAAGCTAGCCGGGCGGATCGTCAACGAGCTGAAGGACAAGGCCGGGGCGCTGCCGGGCGGCGGAGCGGGCGGGGCGGTTGCCGCGCCGAAGGGCGGCGCCAGCGCCGATGCCGTCAGCGCGCTTGAAAATCTCGGCTTCAAGCCCGCGGTCGCGGCCCGTGCGGTGGCGCTGGCCCAGGGCGAGTTGGGTGATGATGCGGGCGAGGGCGAATTGATCCGGGTTGCGTTGAAGAAAGCGGCAGGGTGAGGAGTGGCGATATGCGTATGATGCTGGCAATTCTGGGCGCGATGCTGGCGGCGCCCCTCGCCGCGCAGGAACCTGAGGTCCGCTACGGCCCGATCTTCGAGGAGTTCGGCCCGCATTATCCGGTCGAGGGGATCGACCATGTGCCGCAGGACGCGGAATTCGCAGTCGCCTTCGATGTGGCGAGACCGGCGGATGACGATACCCGCAATCGCGGCTTCGAAAGCGCCGCGCGCTTCATCAACATGCACGCATCGCTAGGCGTGGATCCGGAGAATATCCGCATCGCCGTGGTGGTCCATGGCGGCGCGGTGAAGGACCTGCTGGCGAGCGCGGACAATCCCTCGCGCGCGATGGTCGAACACTTGCTGGATTACGGGGTGCGCTTCATCGTCTGCGGCCAGAGCGCGGCGGGGCAGGGCATCGCGCAGGAAGACCTGATCCCCGGCGTCGAAATGGCCCTCTCCGCCATGACCGCCCACGCCCTGCTGCAACAGCGCGGCTATACGGTGAACCCGTTTTGAGAGGCGTGTCGGCTTGGTCGAGGCCTTAAATTGAATTAGAGTGCATCTATGGGCGAAATGAACTTCACCTTCCCTCCCGATCTGGAGAACTGGATCGAAACGCGGCTGGCCGAAGGACGCCATGCCGATGCGGCAGATTACGTTCGCGATCTGATCAGGCGGGATCAGGATTCGGCTTTGCGGTGGGAGGAAGATACCGCGAAGCTGCGTTCGGCCATCGAAGCGGGCGAAGCGTCCGGCGTGTCGGACGTCAATGCGCTTGATCTGATCGACAGGCTGATATCGCAGCGCCAGACTGCCGGTGGTTGAGATACGTCTGACCGAATTGGCGTTACAGGATTTGCTGGCGATCGAGGAATTCAGCTTCGCAACATTCGGAAGAGAGCAGACGTCCAAATATCTCGCGGGGTTGCGGGAGGCGTTCGTACGCTTGGGAGAACATCCCGGCATCGGCGTGGTCCGCGACGATTTGAGAGCCGGATCACGATCCTACCGCTATGGAAGCCATCGCATATATTATCGTGCATCGGAGGACGAAGTGCTGATCCAGCGCATTCTTCATTACGCGCGCCAGGTCCGCCGGAGCATGGTTCATGGCGACTAATCCCGATCTGTCCCCCACCCGCCAACCGGAAGACCCGGACGCGGCCCTGCGCCCCAAATCGCTCGCCGAATTCGTCGGGCAGAAGGCGGCGCGCGAGAATCTGCGCGTGTTCGTCGAGGCGGCGAAGGCGCGGGGGGAGGCGATGGACCATGTGCTGTTCTTCGGGCCTCCGGGGCTCGGCAAGACCACGCTGGCGCAGATCGTCGCAAAGGAATTGGGCGTCGGATTTCGCGCCACCTCCGGCCCGGTCATCGCCAAGGCGGGCGATCTGGCCGCATTGCTGACCAACCTCGAACCCAATGACGTCCTCTTCATCGACGAGATCCATCGCCTCAATCCGGTGGTCGAGGAGGTGCTCTATCCAGCGATGGAGGACCGCGCCCTCGACATCATCATCGGCGAGGGGCCGTCTGCGCGCAGCGTTCGGATCGACCTGCCGCCTTTCACCCTCGTCGGCGCGACCACGCGGCAGGGCCTTCTGACGACTCCCCTGCGCGATCGCTTCGGCATTCCGGTCAGGCTCAATTTCTACACCGAGGACGAGCTGCTGCGCGTCGTCACGCGCGGGGCGGGGCTGCTCGGCATGGGGATAGACGAGGGCGGCGCGCGCGAGATCGCCCGCCGTTCGCGTGGAACTCCGCGCGTCGCAGGGCGCTTGATGCGCCGCGTGCGCGATTTCGCCCACGTGCTCGGCGAGGATACCGTGACAACGCAGGTCGCGGACGATGCGCTGACCCGGCTGGAGGTCGATTCGCTCGGCCTCGATGCGATGGACCGGCGCTATCTCACCATGATCGGCACGACCTACAAGGGTGGGCCGGTGGGGGTGGAGACGCTGGCCGCCGGACTGAGCGAGCCGCGCGATACGGTGGAAGAGGTGATCGAGCCCTACCTCATCCAGCTCGGCCTGATCGCCCGCACGGCGCGCGGGCGCTGCCTCAACGATGGCGGCTGGGCGCATCTCGGGCTCACGCCGCCGGTGGCGGGCCAGCGATCGCAGGGCGATATGTTCGATGACGAAGGATAGGTAGCGGCGGCGCGGTGTTGCCGGCGATATGCGGTGTGGGGGCGCGCGGGATTAAGACCTTCGCTCGTCCCGGTCCCGTTTCGGGACGAGGCAGGGACAGGACTCGCTTTCGCAATGAAAATTTACATTTAGTTTGTACGACTACTATTACGCGAATCCACGAATGATCCGGCCGCCCCGCAGAATGGGTGATCCAGCCGGAAGCGAGCAGGAAAACAACTATGTCGGTCAAAGCAGCTCTTGCGAAACTCTCAGCCACCGCCGCGGGCGGTGCTCTGCTGGCCGGCGGTGCGGTGCATGTCGCGGAAAAGCCGGTGACCGACGCACCCAGCTACAAATCGATCAAGGGCGCGAAGACGCAGCCCCGGATGATCAAGCAGGCCAAGGCAACGCCACGCGCTCCGCGTCCGGCCCCGCCGCCGCGTGCCGCCCGCGTCATTCCGCGCCAGGTCGAATGCGTTCCCGCCACCTCGCCGCAGGCGACCTATCAGGGCGCGAATGTCTGCCCGCCGGTCTATCGCGCCGCGCTGGCCCCGGTTCCCGTCCCCCCGCTTCCTGAAGCGCGCCCGCTGGCGACCGGTGGCGGCACCGCCGCCCGGTCGATCCCGGCGGTCGGAGGCGGTTTCGGCGGTGGCGGCTTCGGCGGCGGCTTCTTCGGTGGGTTCTTCGGCTCCAGCGGTGGCGGCAGCACGAGCGTCGTCGTGAATCTCGCGCAGAACCAGGATCAGGGTCAAGGCCAGGATCAGGGGCAGGACGGCACCAATCAGCCGGGCAGCACCACCACGACGACCACGACCACGTCGACCAGCGGGTTCGACGGCGATATCAACATCGATATCGACAATTCGAATTCGAACGACAATTCGACCTCGACCGGCCAGGTCTCGACCAGCACATCCACCTCGACGGGGCAGGTGTCGACTTCGACGGGTCAGGTCTCGACCTCGACCGGCCAGGTTTCCACCTCCACCGGGCAGGTGTCGACCTCCACCGGACAGGTGTCGACCTCGTCCTCGACCTCGACGAGTTCCGGCAATGTCACCAGCTCGGGTGATATCAACCAGAACCAGAATCAGAACCAGGGTCAGGGACAGAACCAGGGGCAGGAGCAGAACCAGAATCAGTCGAGCACAACATCGACGTCGACAAGCACCTCGACCTCCGGTGACATCACGTCGAGCACCAGCTCTTCGACGAGTTCGTCCACGAGCTCTTCGACCAGTTCCTCGACATCCTCGTCGAGCTCGTCCTCGACCAGCGGCTGCAACGGCTACGACAATTGCGACAATACAAGCACGAACAGCAGCACCACCTCGACCAGCGGCATCGAAGTGCCCGCGCCGCCGATGATGGTCCTGTTCGGTCTGGCTGCCGCCGCCCTGCTGCGCCGCCGCAAGATTGCGCCGAAGAAGGCCGCGGCCTGATCCGCTAACCCCGCGCTCGTCCCGCAGGGACGCCAAAAGGGCGGCCTTTCCGATCTGGAAAGGCCGCCCTTTTCGTATCTCTAATCGCGATCGGTTTGGACCGGCCCGCCCCCGATACGAGGGCGGGCCGTCTTGTTTGGCTTAGTCGGCGGCGAGCTTGCGCAGCACGTAATGGAGGATACCGCCATTGCGGTAATATTCCATTTCGTTCGCGGTATCGATCCGGCACTTGGCGGTGAAGGTGAAGGTCTCGCCATTGGCGCGCGTCACTTCGACCTCGACATCCTGGCCCGGCGTCAGATCGGCGAGGCCCTTGACCGTGAAGCTGTCGTCAGAGCCGAGGCCCAGCGTCTTGCGGGTATCGCCTGCTGCGAACTGGAGCGGGAGGACGCCCATGCCGATGAGGTTGGAGCGGTGGATACGCTCGTAGCTTTCGACCACGACCGCGCGCACGCCCAGAAGGATCGTGCCCTTCGCCGCCCAGTCGCGGCTGGAGCCGGTGCCGTATTCCTTGCCGGCGATGACGACCAGCGGCGTGCCGTCTTCCTTGTGCTTCATCGCCGCGTCGTAGATCGACATCTGTTCGCCGTTATAGGTCGTCACACCGCCTTCGACGCCGGGGACCATCTCGTTGCGGATGCGGATATTGGCAAAGGTGCCGCGCATCATCACTTCGTGGTTGCCGCGGCGCGAACCGTAGCTGTTGAAGTCCGCCTTCGCGACCTGATGCTCGCGCAGATAGGTGCCCGCCGGGCTGTCTTCCTTGATCGAACCGGCCGGGCTGATGTGGTCGGTCGTGGTGGAATCGCCCAGGATCGCCAGCGGCTTCGCATCCACGATGTCGGTGACCGGCGCGGGCGTCATGCTCATGCCGTCGAAATAGGGCGGGCTGGCGACATAGGTGCTGGTCGGGTTCCAGCGATAGGTGTCCGACGCCTCGACCTTGACCGCCTTCCAGTGCTCGTCGCCCTCGTACACATTGGCATAGCGGCTCACGAACATCTCGCGATCGATATTGGCGGCGCGATGGTCGGCCACTTCCTG
Organism: Qipengyuania pelagi; assembly: GCF_009827295.1. Lineage (NCBI taxonomy): Bacteria > Pseudomonadati > Pseudomonadota > Alphaproteobacteria > Sphingomonadales > Erythrobacteraceae > Qipengyuania > Qipengyuania pelagi. The sequence goes on from NZ_WTYD01000001.1 coordinate 99,408, forward strand.
ATTCGTGGGCCACAGATCGGCCAGCATCACGTCATTGCCTTCACGGTCCTGGCCGATCGGGGTCGTGGTGATGTCCTCGGTCACCGTGCCCTTGAGCGCATAGGCGACCACGAGCGGGGGCGAGGCGAGGAAGTTGGCGCGCACGTCGGGCGAGACGCGGCCTTCGAAATTGCGGTTGCCCGACAGGACGCTGGCGGCGACGAGATCGTTGCCGTTGATCGCCTGGCTGATCGGCGTGGCGAGCGGGCCGGAATTGCCGATACAGGTGGTGCAGCCGTATCCGACGAGGTCGAAGCCGAGCGCGTCGAGATCGGTCTGGAGGCCGGACTTGACGAGGTAGTCGGTGACCACCTGCGATCCCGGCGCGAGGCTGGTCTTGACCCAGGGCTTGGGCTTCAGGCCCTTGGCATTGGCCTTCTGCGCCACCAGACCGGCGGCGATCAGCACGTCGGGGTTGGAGGTGTTGGTGCAGCTGGTGATCGCGGCGATTACCACGTCGCCATCGCCGACATCGTGGTCCTTGCCCTCGACCGCGACGCGGCGCGGCTCGTCCTTGCCGTAGACGCTCTTGAGATCGCTGTTGAACAGCTCGTCGACCTGGGGAAGCGCGACCTTGTCCTGCGGGCGCTTGGGCCCGGCGAGGCTGGGGACGACCTTGGCCATGTCGAGTTCGAGCGTGTCGGTGAAGATCGGCTCGTTCTCGGGCGTGAACCACATACCCTGCGCCTTGGAATAGGCTTCGACCAGCTCGATCGTGCTTTCGTCACGGCCGGTCAGGCGCATATATTCCAGCGTCTTCTCATCGATGCCGAAGAAGCCGCAGGTCGCGCCGTATTCGGGCGCCATATTAGCGATGGTGGCGCGATCGGCGAGGCTCAGGTTGGAGACGCCCGGACCGTAGAATTCGACGAAGCGGCCCACCACGCCCACTTCGCGCAGCATCTGCACGCAGGTCAGCACGAGGTCGGTCGCGGTCACGCCTTCGGCCAGCGCGCCTTCCAGCTTGAAGCCGACGACTTCGGGGATCAGCATCGAGATCGGCTGGCCGAGCATGGCCGCTTCCGCCTCGATCCCGCCGACGCCCCAGCCGAGCACACCCAACCCGTTGATCATGGTGGTGTGGCTGTCGGTCCCGACGCAGGTGTCGGGATAGGCGACGGCGTTGCCATCGGGATCGTTGGTCGACCAGACGCCCTTGCCGATATATTCCAGGTTCACCTGGTGGCAGATGCCCGTGCCCGGAGGCACGGCGGAGAAGTTCTCGAAGCTCTTCGAGCCCCATTTGAGGAAGTCGTACCGCTCCGCATTGCGGGCGTATTCGAGTTCCATGTTCTGTTCCATCGCCTTGGGATGGCCGAATTCGTCCACCATCACCGAGTGGTCGATGACGAGGTTGACCGGAACCTGCGGATTGATCTTGGCGGTATCCCCGCCGAGCTTTGCAATCGCATCGCGCATCGCGGCGAGATCGACCACGCAGGGAACGCCGGTGAAATCCTGCAGGAGGACGCGCGCCGGGCGGTACTGGATTTCCTTGCCGGTGACCGGGTTCTTCTGCCAGTCCGCGATCGCCTGCGCATCGTCGGTCGAGACGGTGAAGCCGCCATCTTCGAACCGCAGCATGTTTTCGAGCAGCACTTTCAGGCTGAAGGGCAGGCGCGACACGTCGCCCAGTTTCTCCGCCGCCTTGTCGAAGGAATAATAGGCGTATTCCTTGCCACCGACGGTGAGGGTTGTGCGGGTATCGAGCGTGTCCTTGCCGACCTGGGTCATGCGGGCTGATCCTTTCTGTGCGGAGCCTTCACCCGGCCATCGGGCGGGGAGGCGGAAATGTATGGCGCAGGTGGGCGAAAAGCGGCGAAAATGCAAGCGCGCGACGGGGCAAAGTCCCGATCACCACCATCGGGACGAATTTTGGGCCGGGACATCAACGAGGCCGCGGGGATCGCCGCGTCGCGATCGCGCAGCCGATCACGATCAGCAGTGTGCCCATAAGCACGGTCGGCGTGACGGTTTCGGCAAAGAACAGCCAGCCGAACAGGGCGGCCCATAGAAATCCCGAATATTCCATCGCGACGAGGACCTGCGCCTCCTCGCGCGCATTGGCCCAGCCCAGCAGGGCGGCCGCTATCACGGTCAGGAGCGATGCGGCACCGATCGCGCCGAGCGTCGGCATATCCGGCAGGACGAGCAGCCACGGGGCCGCAACTGCCAGCACCAGCGCGCCGACGCCGCTGTGAAAGCTCGCGATCTCGAGCGGCCCCGCATGTTGCGCCTGCTGCCGCGCGAGGATCAGATTGTAGGCGTAGAGGAGCGCGGAAAACAGGATCGCCGCGAGGCCTGCCGCCGCCCCGTCATCCAGCGCCTCGCGTCCGATCCTGCCGCCCACGATCACCAATGTCCCCGCCAATCCGAACAGGCCGGCCACGATGGCGCCGGGGCGGATGGTCTCCTTGAGGACGATCGCCGCCAGATAGAGCGAGAGGATCGGCGCGAAGAAGGAGATCGCGATGGTCTCGGCGAGCGGAAGCCGGGTCAGCGCGAAGAAGAAGCTGAGCGCCATGAAGGCGGAGACGACACCGCGCACCAGATGGAAGCGCAGCGCCCGAGGCGCAGGCCAGCGTCCGCCCCGCGCGAGCCAGACCGGCGCGATCAGGCACACTCCCAGTGCCGACCGCAGCAGGGCCGCGCTGTAGGCACCGATCGCGAGCGAGGCCCCCTTCATGAAAGCGTCCATCAGCGAAAACGCCGCAACCCCCAGCAGCGCCGCCAGGATCGGGCGAATGGAAGGGGGGGACGACATGAGCCGCCGATGGGACCGATGGCCGGGCCGGGCAAGTCCGAATTCAGCCGCCAGAAAGCCATGACAGTGGAGAGAAGCGGAGAAACGAGCTATAAGGCGTTGTTGCGCAATGCCCGGGCTGAACAGTCGCTTCTTTGTCGAAAGACGCTGGGGGCTGATGGGGCCGGGGCACAGGATACGGTGGTGAAGACGTGGTGAAGATGATGGGTATGCGTGGTCTGAAGGCAGGTGCGGCGGGAATCGCCCTGGCGGCGTTCGCCGTCGCGTCGAATGGCGCGGTTGCGCAGTCGAATGGCGTGCAGTCGAGCGGGCCGGAAAACCTGCTTCCTCCCGAACCCGCCAAGGTCGAGCGCGCCTTGCCCGACTATACCGAATTGCAGGCCAAGCAGCCGCGCCCGGTTGCGCCCGCTCCGGCGCCCGCCCCCAAACCCACATCCGCGCAGCCGAGCGTGGCCGACAGCTTCGGCGACGTTCGGATGGTTTCGGGCGAGGTCGTGCAGGAAGTGCCCTCGCTGGTCGGCGAATGGTCGCTGGCCGAGGCACAGGCGCTCGCGAAATTCATCGACGGGATCGGCGCGGAAGGCCTGATGCCCAAGGATTACGGGCGCGAGGCGCTGGCCGCCGCGATCGCGCAGGGAGAAGGCCCGGCGCTGAATCAGATCGCCAGCGAACGCTTCGTCTGGCTGGTCGAGGATATGCGCGACGGACGCACCCCGATGGACGGGCGCAAGCAATGGTTCGCGATGGACCCCGATGCGGACCGGATGCCGACGCATATCCTGCTCGAACGTGCGCTCGCCAGCGGGGACATCGCGGGCACGCTGACTGCGCTCGATCCGGTGCATCCCGATTACGCGCTGCTGAAGGCCGAACTCGCCAAGACTCCGGCGACGAACGCGGCGAAGCGCAAGCTGATCATGGCGAACATGGATCGCTGGCGCTGGCTGCCGCAAGATCTCGGCAAGAAATATCTGATGACCAATGTCCCCGAATATCAGCTGCGGCTGACGGTGAACGACAAGATCATCAAGAATTACCGCACCATCGTCGGCAAGCCGGGCAGCACGGCGACGCCGCAGCTGGCAGAAATGGTCGAGGGCGTGATCTTCAACCCGACCTGGACGGTGCCGCAATCGATCGTGAAGGGCGAAGGGCTGGGCGCGCGCGTGCTCGGCAACCCGGCCTGGGCGCGCCAGAACGGGTACAAGGCGACACGCGCCGAAAACGGCTTCGTGACCGTGGTGCAGCAGCCGGGGCCGACCAATTCGCTCGGCCTGATGAAGCTCGACATGCCGAACCGGCACGCGATCTTCCTCCACGACACCCCTTCGCGGCATTTGTTCGCGCAGGACGCGCGTGCGCTCAGCCATGGGTGCATCCGCGTGCAGGGTGCGCGCGAACTGGCGATGACGATGGCGATCCTCGGCAATATGCAGAGCAAGGACGACATTCCCGGCATCCAGCAGGAGGTCCAGGACATCGCCGCTTCGGGCGAATACACGTCCTATCCGATCAGCAATCAATGGCCGGTCTACATCACCTATTTCACCATGGCGCGCGACGTCGACGGGAAGATGGCGACCTTCAAGGATATTTACGGCCGCGACGATGCCGTGCTCGCCAGCTTCGATGCGCCGCGCAAGGCGAATCGCAGCCGGGTGCAGGATGAAGAGGTGATTCCGATCGAGGCGCCGGGGGCCTGACCCCAGGCGCTCGGCGAACCCGGCTGGGCTAGAAAACGCCCGGATTGGTCCGTTCGAAGGTGCCGCCGCGATCATTGCGCAGCAGATCGGTCTGGATAACCGGCGGTCTGACGATGCTGCCATCCTCCGCGAAACCGTAGCTTCCCGCCACCACGAGCCTGCCGCCCGACAGGTCGATCAGCGCGCGGTCGAACTGTTCCGGCCCCATGGCGAGGCACCCGTTGGAGCGGCCCAGGCGCCCCCAACGCTCGACATGTTCGGGCGTCGCGTAATTGGCCTGATGCATCACGATCGCGCGCGGCAGGGCGTTGGAATTGGTCGGGTCGAGGCCGTCGAGCCTGAGCGACGTGCCGTAGCGGCCGGTATACCAGCTGCGCGTGAGATAGGCGCCGCGACTGGTCGCTTCGGACCCTTCGACATTCGAATAGCGCTTGAGCCAGCCGTCATGTTCGCTGTCGGAGCCGGTCCCGTGGCTGACGTGATAGCTCGCCACGCGATCGTTCTCGATATCGACGAAATGGAAGCGGCGCTGCGAGGAATGAAGGCCGAAATCGGCGATTCCCACGATGTCGCGACGCCATGGGATATGACCGCCCGCAAGCGCGCGCGCGACCTCCTCGCGTGCCAGCGCGAGCAGTCTGCGATCGCGCTCGCCCGTCCCGCCGGTCTGGGCCGAGAGGGCAGCGGGCGCGGCGAAGGCCGCGCTGGCGGCGACGGCGGTCTTGATGAGGGTGCGACGATCAAGTGTTCGGGCCATGCTTGTGTCCTAGCAGCCTCGGCGTGGCCGGGCCATGAACGATCCGGGTGTGGCGCGACAGATGCGGATGAAACGCCGGGAAAACGCGCTCAATCGCCCAGGACCATGCGATCGCCTTCGATCCGCATCGCGCCCATTTCGGTGAGGAAGCTCTGGCCCAGGAGGGAAACCGGAAGGCCTTGTGGGACGATCACCGCCTCCAGATCCCGGATCTCGTGATCGCCCAGCGCAATCCTCTCGATCTCGACTCTGACGCCTTCGACCGGGCCGCTGGCCCCATGGGCGACGATCCGCAGATCGGTCGGCGACCAGAAGATACCGGCATTGCGGGCATCGTCACCGGTCAGCGCCACGCCGGTCGCTCCGGTATCGACCAGAAAGCGGACCGCGCGATCGTTGACGCGCGCATCGGCGTAGAATTGCCCGTCGGCAGCGCGCGGCACGGCGATTTCGCCCGGTGCGAGATAGGTCGGTGTCGGCGAGGGTTCGCCGACGAGGTTCGCGTCAGGGACCGGGACGCTGGCTTCCGTATGCGTCGCCGTATCGACCGGCCCGCCCGGCACGAAGGCCGAGGCGATGAAGGCCGCTATCGCGACTATGAGGAGGGCAGATTCCCGCATGACTGCCGGGTATAGTCCGACATGGTTAGCAGGCCGTTAAGGATGTTATTCCGCGGCTTCGCGTTGGTTTGCGGCCTGGGGCCCGGCATGAGGATCGAAGGCGCTCGCCTCGCCCGCCTCGATCAGAGCGGCCTTTTCCTCGACCAGTCTGACGATGTGGTCGAGCATGTCGTCGGACTGGACGTGGTGGTCGGTCACGCCCGACAGATAGACCATGTGCTTGCCCGCTCCGCCGCCGGTGATCCCGATATCGGTCTCGCGCGCTTCGCCCGGCCCGTTGACCACGCAGCCAAGGACCGAAAGGCTCATCGGCGTCTTGATGTGTTCGAGCCGCGCTTCCAGCGCCTCGACCGTGCGGATCACGTCGAAACCCTGGCGCGAACAGCTGGGGCAGGAGACCACGCGCACGCCGCGCGTCCTGAGGCCGAGCGCTTTCAGGATTTCGAAGCCGACCTTCACCTCGCGTTCGGGCTCTGCCGAGAGCGAGACGCGGATCGTGTCACCGATCCCGGCCCAGAGCAGGCTGCCGAGGCCGATCGAGCTTTTGACCGTCCCGCCGATCAATCCCCCCGCTTCGGTGATGCCGAGATGGAGCGGGCAATCGACTGCCTCGGCAAGGCCGTGATAGGCGGCGACCGCGAGGAACACGTCGCTGGCCTTCACCGCCACCTTGTATTCGTGAAAATCGTGGTCCTGCAAAAGCTTGATATGGTCGAGCGCGCTTTCGATCAGCGCCTCGGGGCAGGGCTCGCCGTATTTTTCGAGCAGGTCCTTTTCGAGGCTGCCGGCATTGACGCCGATGCGGATGGCACACCCGTTCGCCTTGGCGGCGCGCACCACTTCGGCCACGCGCTTGCTGTCGCCGATATTGCCAGGATTGATGCGCAGGCACGCCGCGCCCTTGTCGGCGGCTTCGAGCGCGCGTTTGTAGTGGAAATGGATGTCCGCGACGATCGGGACCTTCGCGGCCTTGGTGATCCTGTCGAAATGTTCGGTCGATTCTGCGGTCGGGCAGGAGACGCGGATGATATCCGCCCCCGCATCCTCGCAGCGGCGAATCTGGTCGAGCGTGGCGCCGACATCTTCGGTCGGCGTGTTGGTCATGGTCTGGACCGAAATCGGCGCATCGCCGCCCACGGCGACATTGCCGACCATGATCTGGCGCGATTGGCGGCGCTCTATGGTGCGCCAGGGACGGATAGAGGACATGGGCCCCTTATAGGGTGGATCGCGGCGGAACTAAAGGCGTGGATCGCATGGCGTGGCGGGACGCGGCACGGTGGTAAGACTTGTCGCGCAGTGTGTCCCGAATTGGAAAGACGCCGCTATTCGGGCTGGGCTGCGGCCCCGATCGGGCTAGGCAGGCGGATCGATCGCTTGACCGCATATCCCGACACGCAGGCTCCGCCATGACGCACTCCGACCTCGTCCGCCACTCCCGCCACTTCGTGACTTTGGTGCGCGATCTGGTCTGCTCGCCCGCCTTTCGTCATGCCGCGCTGCTCATCCTGCCCTATGCCGGCCTGCTGGTGGGGCTCGACATCGCGACCCGCTATGGCGAGCTGACGGGGGCATTGTTGCCGCGCGATTTCATGCTTTCGCAGGATCGCAGCTTCGGGGAATATCTCGAATACGCGCTGATGATCGCGATGGCGGTGATGCTGCTGCGCATGTGGCGGCGTGACGGGTCCCTTCTCTATCTCGTCAACGCGATCCTGTTCGTGATCCTGACGCTGGATAACGCGCTGGAAATCCACGAAGCCTTCGGGTTCTGGGTAGCGCCGATCCTGCCGCAGAGCCTGCCGATCGCGGCGCACCATCTGGGCGAACCCCTGATGTTCGCCGGGATCGGCACGCTGTGGCTCGCCGGGCTGGGCCTGGCGCTGCGCGGGGCGCGGATCGATTCGATGCTCAATTCGCTGATCATCGTCGGCTGCATCGGCGCGACCGCGATGTTCGGCGTGGTCGAGGATGCGGTGGTGAGCTACGGAACGCACAGCGATGTGATGATCGAAGCGGAAGCGTTTATCGAGGACGCGGGCGAATTCGCCATGATCATCCTCGCCTTCCTGTTCACCGTGGCGATCTACGACGCGGCGCGGCGGCGCTGGCGGGCAGAGGCCGGTGCCGGAGCGGGCGCTCGCGAAACGCGCGCCGACAGCCCCGCTTTGATGCCCGTTGCCCGCACCGCCTGAGCGAACCCATTCCCAAACGCGGCGATCCGCGTCATGACCGGCAAATGCCTGTTCAGACCGACGATACCGAAACCGATACCCCGCTGCTGTTCGGCCGCGTCCTCGACGGGAAAGGGGGCGGGCGCCCGATCCTGTGGGCCGAGGCGAAGACATGGCGGAAGGCCGCGCCGGGCGAAGTCCTGTGGCTGCATCTGTGCCGCAACCGTCCGGGCGTTCAGGAATGGCTCGAAAGCGCGCTCGAGATTCCCGAACCGACCGCCGAACTGCTGACCAGCGACGAGACGCGGCCGCGCGCGTTTCGTGAAGGCAATACGCTGGTCGCGACGTTGCGAGGCATCAATTTCAACCCCGGTGCCGAGCCGGAAGACATGATCTCGATGCAGGCCTGGTCGGATGGAGACCGCCTGATAACCTTGCGGCGCCACCCCTTGCAGACGCCGCGCGAGGTGCTGGCGCAGATCGACCGGGGCAGCGGGCCGCCGGACGCTGGTGCCACCATCACGCTGCTCGCCGAACTGCTGATCGGGCGGATGAGCCAGTCGATCGTCGACATGAACGAGGTGCTCGACCAGCTGGAAGAGACCGATCCCGAGGAGATGGCCGAATCGATGCTGAAGCAGATCTCGATGATCCGGCGCAACTGCCTCGGCCTCAAGCGCCACATGGCGCCGCAGCACGAGGCGCTGGAGCAGATCAGCCGCGATGCGCCCCGCTGGTTCGAAGACCATGACCGCCGCGAGATCGCCGAGAGCATCGCGCGGCTGCGTCGCTATCTCGACGATATCGATATCAGCAAGGAAAGCGCCGTGGTCCTGCAGGACGAGATCCGCTCGCGCAGCGCCGCATCGAGCGAGCACGCGACCTATATGCTGACCATCGTCGCGGGAATCTTCCTTCCGCTGGGCTTCCTGACGGGCCTGTTGGGCATCAATGTCGGCGGGATGCCGGGCATGGACGATCCGCGCGCCTTCTGGGTCGTGGTCGCAGGGTGCGTCCTGCTGATGGTGGGGCTGATCGCCGTGTTCCGGCGCCTGCGCTGGCTGTAGCGGGCGGGACGGGGACGAGACTATCGCCTGAAAGAAAAGCGGCGCGAAGGTCGAGCCTGCGCGCCGCTTCGTGTCGTGTCAGGACGATCACGCGCCGGGGGGCAGGGGATCGTCGTCGGTCGGCGCGGCGGCGGGCCTGCTGGCCGCGCTGCCGGTCTTCGTCGAGGTGACCGACGTTTCGCCCGCCGAGGCATTGGCGATGCTGTCGTCCATCTCCTCGAGCTTTCGCGCCGCCCATTGGCGCCCGCCGAGCCCGAAGGCGAGAGCGAAGGCCACCGATACGCCCGCGATCAGGATCGTCAGCGCGGTGCCGGGGATCATTCCGCCGATGCCGGTGAACTGGAGGCCCATGAACACGAACAGCACGATGGTCGCCCATTTGACGATCAGCGCCGCAGTGCCCTCGCCGCTCTCGTTGCGGCTGTCCCCGGCGATGAGGCGTGCCAGCAGATTGGCGATGAAGAAGCCGAAGGCGATCACCACCGCGCCGAAGATCACGCGTCCGCCCAGTTCGAGCAATTGGTCGAGGATGCGGGTCAGTTCGGCAAAGCCCAGCAGCCGCGTCGCCGCGATCGCGAAGAACAGGATGATCGCGACCTGCACCACGCGGGCGATGATGCCCGAAGCGGTGGTGGACGATCCGACCATGCCCGTTTCCGCCAGCGCCCGGTCGACGCCGAGGCCGGGCAGCACTTCCTTCAGGATCTGAACCACGAACTTGCTGATGAGATAGCCGATGCCGAGCAGGATCGCGGCGCCGATGATGTTCGGAATGGCGTTGAAGATCATGCGCAGCATGTCCGAAGCCGGTTCGCTGATCGCCCGGATGTCCAGCACGTCGAGGGCCATGATCGCGACGAAGATCACGATCAGCGCATAGACTATCGTGGCGATTGTCTTGCTTATGGCGTGGTTGCCGGTGACGGTTTCGACGCCGCCGCGATTGGCCCATTTGTCGAAATCGACAGTCTGCAACGTCGTCTGCACGATGTCGCGAACGATGCGCGCCACCATCATGCCGATGAAGAAGATCAGGCCCGCACCGACCAGGCGCGGAACGAATTCGATGAAGTTTTCGAGCAGGCTGTCGATCGGTCCGGCGACGGAGCCGAGGCCGAGGACGGTGAGGATGATGAGCAGGCCGAACAGCCAGATGACGAGGCCTACGATCTTGCCGAGCGATTCACCCAGCGAAGATCCGGTTCCGGTCCCACGCTGGAAGAAACCGATATTGTCGACTAGCTTGGCGAAGGCCCATTTGGCAGCTTTCGCCAAGGCCCAGGTGACGAGTAATACGACGAGCGCAAGACCAACTCTTTCGAGCAGCATCATCGCGACGTCCTGATCGTAGCGGTATCTTCCGACTTGCATGGCTGTTCCCCTGATTTTCATGCGAGGACGTGCGTTTTTCGCCTCGATCCCCGGATTTGAAATGCGCGGATGCACCGCACGGTTCCGCGTGCTATCCGACAGGAATGACCCGAACGCCCGCCCGCATCGCCGCCTCGCTCACCGCCCTTCTCGCGTTCTGTGCATTATCTCCGCCACTTGTCGCGCAGGATGCGTCTTCGCCCGAGCCGCGCTGGTCGCTGGCAATCCATGGCGGTGCGGGCACGCTGACCCGCGATGCGATGACGCCCGAGCGCGAGGCGGAGTATGAAGCAGCCTTGCAGGCCGCTCTCGATGCTGGCGCGCAGGTTTTGCGTAATGGCGGCGCGGCGATGGATGCGGTCGAGGCGGTGATCGTGCGGCTGGAGGACGATCCCAAGTTCAATGCCGGGCGCGGCGCGGTGTTCACCTGGGATGGGCGCAACGAGCTGGATGCGGCGGTCATGGACGGACGCGATCGTTCGGCGGGCGCGGTGACGGGGGTCACCAGCGTGAAGAACCCGATCCGGCTGGCGCGCGAAGTGATGGCCGATGGCCGCCATGTCTTTCTGAGCGGGGCGGGCGCGGAGCAGTTCGCTCGCGACCATGCGCTGGAGACTGCAGGCCCCGAATGGTTCGCCACCGATGCGCGGCGCGAGGCGCTGGAGCGGATGAAGGCGGAGCAGGTCTCCGCGCTGGATGTGGACCGCAAGTTCGGCACGGTCGGGGCCGTCGCGCTCGACATGGCGGGCAATCTCGCCGCGGGCACCTCCACGGGCGGCATGACCGGCAAGCGCTGGGGTCGGATCGGCGATGCCCCGGTGATCGGCGCGGGCACCTATGCCGACAATCGCAGCTGCGCGGTCTCCGCCACCGGCTGGGGCGAATATTTCATCCGCGTCGGCGTGGCGCAGGAAATCTGCACGCGGCTGCGGCTGTCGAGCGAAACCTCGCTCGAAGACCTTGCCGACGAGAGCGAGACGGGCGGCGATGTCCAGCTCACCGACGCGCTTGTCCAGCGTGTGTCCGATGCGGTTCTGGACGAGGTCGCCGATCTCGGCGGCGATGGCGGCGTGATCGTCGTCGCCCCCTCGGGCGCAGCGATTTACAGCTTCAACACATCCGGCATGTATCGCGGCCGCGCGACGAGCGAAGGCATCAGCGAGGTGGCGATCTTCGGTGAGGAAACCGAGTGAAGCCGCTCAGCTGTTTATGACGATCTGGGTGCGCTCGACATAACCGCGTAGCGCGCGCCCGATCGCCGCGAACCCCGCATCGACAGGCGCATCGTCCAGCGGCGCGCCGAGCGGAGAGCGGTGGTAGGCGGCAAAGGTCACGGGCGCATCGAGCGGCCCGATGACGAAGCCGATATCGCCGCGCACCTGGGGTGCATCGGGCCAGTCGCTCGAATTGCCGGTCTTGTCGCCCGCTTCCCAGCCGCGCGGTAAGCCTGCGCGAATCTTTTGCAGGCCGGTCACGCTTTCGGCCATCCAGCGACGCAGTTCCTGACGGCGTTCGGGCACCAGCGGCGTGCGGTCCTCCGCAAACAGAAGGGTCGCGAGCGTGCGCGCCATGGTGGCGGGCGTCGTGGTATCCTCGACGGTGCCCGGAGGAACGCGGTTGAGGTCGGTTTCGAAACGATCGAGCCGCGACACCGGATCGCCCAGGCTGCGCCAGAACGCCGTCAAAGCTTCGGGGCCGCCAAGCCTTTTCAAAAGCAGGTTCGCCGCCACATTGTCCGACTGGGTCTGCGCGGCATAGGCCAGTTCGCGCCAGGTCGCGCCGCTGTCCACCCGCTCGCCCGTGAAAGGCCGGTGGAATACGAAATCGGCTTGCGTCCAAAATGTGCGCTCGTCGAGATCAATCCGCCCCGCCTGGGCTTCCGTCATCGCGAACGCGGCGAGCGAGGCCTTGAAGGTCGAAGCGAGCGCGAACCGCTCGTCCCCGCGATAGGCGATCATGCGATCCGCCCGCGTGTCATAGGCCGCAATGCCGAACGTGCCGCCGGTGGCCACCTCGATCAGGCGGAACTGCGCTTCCAGCCGCCCTGCCTCCGATGTGTCGCGTGGTATGCAGCCGCCAAGGGCCAGTCCGGCCATAGCGGTCAGCCCGCCTCCCAATAGGGTCCGTCGCGTCGTCATCCCCGTTTCCTCGCCTGCGCGTAGCTGCCGAGCAGGCGTACGCTGTTGCACTGGAATTCCAGCTCCTCCAGCGCCGCATCTATGCGGGGATCGCCGGGCGCGCCCTCCGCATCGGCGTAGAAACGCGTCGCGGCGAAGCTGGCGCCCTTTTGGTAGCTTTCCAGCTTGGTCATGTTGACGCCGTTCGTCGCGAAGCAGCCCAGCGCCTTGTAGAGCGCGGCGGGCACGTTCTTCACTTCGAAGACGAAGGTCGTCATCGCGGTTTCCCGTCCGCTCGCAAGCTCGCCCAAAAGCTTTAGGGGATCGCGGGCCTCCTTCGCCAGCAGAACGAAGCGCGTGGTGTTGTCATGCGCATCCTCGACCGCGTCCTCCACGATCTCTAGCCCGTACAGCTCGGCGGCCATCGGCGGGGCAAGGGCTGCGAGGTTGGGATCGCCCTTCTCCGCGACGAAGGCCGCCGCGCCCGCCGTATCGGCATGGCTCATCGGCACGATGTTGCGGGCGAGCAGATATTCGCGCGACTGGCCGAGCGCCTGCGGATGGCTGTAGGCCGCGCTGAACGGTCCGAAGCCGCCATCCTGATTGGGCACCGCCATCAGCGCGTGGGTGATGCGCATGAAATGTTCCGCCACGATCGAAAGCCCGCTTTCGGGCAGCAGGAAGTGGATATCCGCCACGCGCCCGTGCTGCGAATTCTCGATCGGGATCATCGCCGCGCCCGCCGCACCGCTCTTCACCGCGTCGAGCGCGTCCTCGAAGCCATAGCAGGGCAGCGGCAGCGCATCGGGTGCGAACTGCATGGTCGCCTGGTGGGAATTCGACCCCGGCGCGCCTCCGAAGGCGATGGCGCGGGCGGGCTCTGCGGCGGCGGCGGCGCGCATGGAATCGACCATGGCCAGCGCGGGGGCGGGAAATTTTCGCATCGCCCGCCTGCTATCCAGCGTCACGAACGCTCGCAAGCGGTTTGCGGGCGCAGGGTGGCCGGTTCCCGCTTTCGCCCATGCCACTTGCGCAAGCACCCCCGTCACACTAATGCGGGCCCGAACACCTCGATACAGAACAGATACGCGGACCTTTTCTCGCATGGACGACAAGTTCAACACTGCCGCCGGCTGGGTGCTTTTCGCAGGCATCGTCGCGCTCGGATCCTCGATCGCTTCGGGCATGTATTTCCATGCCGACAAGCCTGAAAGCCCTGAGGAGCCGGGCTATTTCATCGATGCACCGGAAGAGGGCGCGGGCGAGGATGCGGGGCCGGACCTCGGCACCCTGCTCGCCAGCGCGGATGCCGCAGCGGGCGAAAAGGTGTTCGCCAAGTGCACCGCTTGCCACACCATCAACCAGGGTGGGGCGAACGGCATCGGTCCGAATCTCTACGGCGTGTTCGGCACCACGATCGGCGCGCACGCACCCGGCTTCGCCTATTCGAGTGCCTTGGCGGACCATGGCGGCCAGTGGAATTGGGAAACCATGAACGAATGGCTGAAGAGCCCGCGCGCCTTTGCCAGCGGCACCAAGATGAGCTTCGCCGGGCTTTCGAGCCCCGAAGACCGCGCCAACGTCATGGAATATCTCGCCGCCAATGGCGGTGCACCTGCCAAGCCTGCCCCTGCCGCTCCCGAAGCGGAAGAGGGTGAAGCGGTCGACGGTGCAGCCGAGGGGCCGGGCGCGATCGAGGGTGGGGACACCGGTTCGGTGCAGGCAGCGGGCGCCATGGGCGACGACCAGCCGGTGCCGAGCGAGCAGGGTGCCACGACCAATGATGGGGCGACCAAGCCGGGCGCCTGATCCCGCGAAGACGATTTCGGCGGGCCGGTCGATCCGGTACGTCATCCTGTCTCATTTCATCGACGATCAGGCGCGGCCCTTGAAGCCCTGCGCGATGACATACCACTCGCTCGATCCCTTGCGGCTCGCGGGCGGCTTCGCGTGCTTGACCGTGCGGAAATGCTTCTTGAGCAGCGTCAGCAGGTCGGCATCGGTCCCCCCGGCGAGGACCTTGGCCACATAAGCCCCGCCGGGCGCGAGATTTTCGGTCGCGAACCAGGCGCCCGCTTCGACCAGCCCCATCGTGCGCAGATGATCGGTCTGCTTGTGGCCCACCGTGTTGGCGGCCATGTCGCTCAGGACGAGATCGGGCGGCCCGTCCAGCTCCGCTTCCAAGGCGGCGGGCGCGGCGTCGTCCATGAAATCCATCTGCAGGATCGCGACGCCTTCAATGGGTTCGACTTCCAGCAGATCGATCCCGACGATGGCGGCCTTGGGCGCGCGTTTTCTCACGACCTGGCTCCAGCCGCCGGGCGCGATGCCGAGGTCGACCACGCGCGCCACGCCCTTCAAGAGGCCGAACTTGTCGTCGAGCTCGATCAGCTTGTAGGCCGCGCGGCTGCGATAGCCTTCGGCCTTGGCCTGCTTGACGTAAGGATCGTTCAACTGCCGTTCGAGCCAGCGAGTCGACGAGGCCGTCCGCCCGCGCGCGGTCCTGACGCGCTTGCCCGCATCCTTGCTGCCCCTGCTCACAACGATGCTCCCGAGCGGGTGACATCGCGCGCGCGCTGCAATTCCTCGCGGCTGCGCTCGCCTTCGGCATCGGCGGCGATCAGGCTGCGCAATATGCCTTCGCGAATACCCCTGTCGGCTACCGCCAGATCGCGCGCGGGCCAGATGTCGAGGATCGATTCGAGGATCGCACACCCCGCCACCACCAGATTCGCACGGTCGTCCCCGATACAGGGAAGCGTGCCGCGCTCGGCCTCGCTCATGGTCGACAGCCTGGTCGAGATGTCGCGCATCGAGGCGGAGGGCACGACCAGCCCGTCGACCGCGCGGCGATCATATTGCGGCAGTTCGAGGTGCAGGCTTGCCAGAGTGGTGACGGTCCCGCTCGTGCCGAGAAGGCGGATACCCTCGTCGGTGTCGCGATAGGGTGCGATGCGGCGCGCGAAGGGCGCGAAGCTCTTGTCGACGATGGCGCGCATCGCCGCATAGCGCGCCGCGCGGCCCGCTGCCGTTCCGTCCGGCCCGTCCACGCTGTCGGTCAGCGAGACGACGCCCCAGGGCACGCTCATCCAGTCGAGAATGCGCGGGACCGGCCCGCCCGGTTCGATCAGGACGAGTTCGGTCGAACCGCCGCCGATATCGAAGATGACCGCCGGACCTCTGGTGCCATCGCGCCCGTCTTCCAGCAGGATATGGCAACCGAGCACGGCCAGCCGCGCTTCTTCCTGTGCGGAGATGATGTCCAGCGCGATGCCGGTTTCCTCGCGCACGCGCTCGATGAAGCGCTCGCCATTGGCGGCACGGCGGCAGGCTTCGGTCGCGACCGAGCGGGCGAGATGGACGTTGCGCCGCCGCAGTTTCTCCGCGCAGACATGGAGGGCGGCCAGCGCGCGGTCCATCGCCACATCGGACAGGCGCCCCGACGCCGCGAGCCCTTCGCCGAGGCGCACGACCCGGCTGAAGGCGTCGATGACGGTGAAGTTTTCGCCGGAAGGCCGCGCGATCAGCAGACGGCAATTATTCGTACCGAGATCGAGGGCCGCATAGGCCTGCCTGCGCGCGCTGCCTGCGCGCGACTGCGCCCCCGCGTCGGGACGCATCTGCGAAGGCAGCGGCGACGCTTGTCCAGAACGCTCACGGCCTGAACGCTCAGGGCCCGAACGTTCATGGCCAGAGCGCGCATCGCGGCGCTTCTTTTCGGGCTGGGCGGGGCGCTTGTAGCGAAAATCGGCTACCTTGCCGGACGTGCCGCCCCGTCGCTTGCCAGCCCCTGTTGCGTCCGGCGGAGGAGCGTCCGCCATAAATCGTGTCTTCCATTATCCTCCCGCAGCGCGGCGTGCGATGCGGGGACCTGACACGGATGCTACAGCGGAAGCCCGGTGAGGGCAAGCGGCTGACGGATCGCGAGCGTTCGGACCCCCTTGACCGTGCTGCGCGCTTTTCCTAAGGGCGCCGCTCGCACCGCTTCCCGACCGTTTCCGCGCCGGGCAGCCATCGTGCCGATGCCCCGTCGTCTAATGGCAAGACTACGGACTCTGACTCCGTCAATCGAGGTTCGAATCCTCGCGGGGCATCCAGTTTCTCGAACAGACAATCAAACAAACGCGAGCGCAGCCGCGCGCTCGGCGTCGTGGGCGTGACCTGAGTATCTGGGCAGGGCGGTGCGCCGCGCATCGTGCGGGCCGCACCGCCTGGGTCGACGGATTAGTCCTCGTCGTAGCCGCCGCCTTCGTCCATCAGCTGCTGCATCAGATAGACGTGCTGCAGGGCCAGCAATTTGGCGCGCTGGTCGTTGTCGACGCCGCCCGAATGGCCGCCGGTCATGTCCTCGTAATAGTAATAGGCCTGACCCTGCGCGCTCATCCGGGCCGCCGCCTTGCGCCCGTGGGCGGGGTGGGTGCGGTCGTCGGCAGTGCTGGTGATGTAGAAGGGTGTCGGGAAATCGGTGTCCTGCGTCAGCTTCTGATAGGGCGAGTAAGGTTCGATCCAGCCGCGCTGTTCGGCGATGCGCGGATCGCCATATTCACCGATCCACGACGCGCCGCGCCCGATCTCGTGATAGCGCAACATGTCGAAGAGCGGGATCTGGACGATCGCCGCGTTGTAGAGATCGGGGCGCTGGGTGAAGGCGGTGCCGACCAGCAGGCCACCCTGGCTGCCGCCCTGGATGCCGAGATGCTGCGGGCTGGTGATGCCGCGCTTCACCAGATCTTCGGCGATGGCGATGAAATCGTCCCAGGTGCGCTGCTTGTTCTCGCGGATCGCGGTCTGGTGCCATTCGGGGCCGAATTCGCCCCCGCCGCGCATATTGCCGAGCACATAGGCCCCGCCGCGCTCCAGCCAGAGCTTGCCCGTGGTGCCGAGATAGCCGGGCAGGCGCGGGACCTGGAAGCCGCCATAGCCGGACAGGAGCGTCGGCGTGGTCCCGTCCATTGTCATCCCCGCGGGCTTGACCACGAAATAGGGGATGCGCGTCCCGTCCTTGCTGATGGCCTCGAACTGTTCGACCTCCATCCCTTCGGCAGAAAAGCGCGCGGGGCTGGTCTTGAGCACTTCGGGCGCCCCGCTGCCGTCCGAATAATAGAGCGTGCTGGGCGTCAGGAAGTCGGTGACCGAATACATGATCCGGTCGCTTTCATTGTCCGACGCGGCGACGCCCACCGTGGCGTTGTCGGGCAGGGCGACGCGGCGGCTGACCCATTCGCCGTTCTCGTAATCGAATTTGAGCACCTGCCCGCGCACATTGTCGAGCAGGTTCACGAACATCGAATTGGCGGTGATCGAGGCGCCCTGCTTGGTCTGGCGCTCACCGGGCGCCCAGACCAGCGACTTGGCTGCACCATTGGGATCGGCCTTCCATTCCTCGAGATCGGCGGCGACGATCGAATCCGCCGGGAAGGTGATACCGTCGACCGTCCAGGGCACGTCGGTGCTGAAGAGGACATGCCCGTCGACGATACCGAACAGGCCGGATTTCTCCGGCATGGCGAGCCGGGTCCATTTCTCGCCCTGTTGCAGATAATAGGCGCGCTCATGGAAACTCAGGCCGCGATAGGCGGCGCGGGCCTGTACCGTTCCGGTCGAGTCGCGCAGCAGGATCGCGCCCGCGGATACGTCCGACGGCTCGCCACGGAAGATTTCGGGCGCGTCCTCGATCGGCGTGCCTCGCTTCCAGAGGCGGGTGGTGAAGGGATAGAGGCTCTCGGTCAGCGTGCCTTCGCCGAAATCGCGGCTGACGAGCAGCGTATCGTCATCGATCCAGCTGACGCCGCCCTGGCTCTCCGACAGGCGGAAACCGCCGTCGACGAATTGGCGCGCTTCCACGTCGAATTCGCGCATCTCGTTGGCATCCTTGCCCCCATCGGACAGGCCAACCATGCAGCGATTGCCTTCGGGCGGCAGGCAGTTGAAGCCCGCGAACACCCATTCGCGGCCCTCTTCGCGCGCCAGCGCGTCGATATCGAGAACCGTCTCCCATTGCGGGCTGTCGGTGCGATAGCTGTCGAGCGTGGTGAGGCGCAGCACACCCTTGGGATTTTTCGCGTCCTGCCAGAAATTCATCAGCCCGTGCGGCGTGAAGCTGACATAGGGGATGCGATCCTCGCTATCGAGGATGGCGAGCGCTTCGGCCTTCAATTCGGCGAAGCGCGGATCGTTGCCGAGTGTCTGGTCGACGCGCTCGTTCTCCGAGCGCACCCAGGACAGGGCGGGCACGCTGCGCGCCTCTTCCAGCCAGATGAAGGGATCGTTTTCGCTTTCGAACGGCGCCTCGGTTTCCTCGGCCATGGTGGTGGTCTCCTGTGCGGACAGCGCCTGCGGTGCCGCGCTTGCCGCAAGCGCCGCTGCCAGCGCGAACGCCGAAATTGTGATCGTCTTCATGATAAACCCCTTACCCGAATAGTCGCGCGGATCGTGCGGCGCGATCGTCGCCGGGGCAAGGCGAAACTCGACGAATACCAGATGGGAGCGGTCGGAGGGGAGCGGTCAGAGGGGAGCGGTCGGACGACGCGCTCCCCGTCACACCGATCAGAAGTCGGCGGAGATCGAGGCCTTCACCGCGCGGGGTCCGCCTTGCAACAGGGCAGGGGAGAAGGCATCGAACGCGCTCGCCCAATAACGTTTATTGGCGACGTTATCGACCGAGAGGCGAAGCGTGACCGGCGTGTCAGCCGCCGCGAAGACGTAGCGCGCGCCGAGATCGAAGCGCGTCCAGCTGTCGAGCTTGAGCGTGTTGGCCTGATCGACGAATTGCTCCCCCGTCTGCACGACGCGGCCCGTCAGCGTGAGGCCGGGGACGAAGCCCAGATCCCATTCGACATTGGCGTTGGCGGTGTATTCGGGCACGCCCGGCACCGCGTTCCCGTTCACGAATTCGGTGTCGGTCAGCGCCGCGCCGCCGATCAGGCGAAGGCCGGGTGCGACCTCGCCATTGGCGGTGAATTCGATCCCCTCATGGCGCTGTTCGCCCAGATAGCCGAAGCTGCCATCGGCACGCACGCCTTCGCCCGGCCGATCGATGCGATAGGCGCCGAGCGTCAGCAACATCCCGCCGAGCCCCAGCTTCCCGCCGAATTCGTACTGGGTCGATTTGCGTGGGGGCAGCGACTGGCCGAGATTGGTGGTGGGGTTGTTGGGATCGACCGGCACGCTCGGCCCCTGCTGGAGCGCTTCGATCCGGTTGGCATAGAGCGACAGGCGCTCTGTCGGCTTGACCACGATCCCGGCGACGGGCGTGACGGCGTTCTCGTCATAGATGGCGCCGGGCGTGCCATCGTAATTGGTGTTTTCCTGGCGGATCGTCTGCAGGCGCATGCCGCCGGTCAGAAGCACGCGATCGCCGAACAGACCGATCGTGTCGCTGGCAAAAGCGCTCCACAAAGTGGTGCGCGCGGTTGGGTTCGGATCGGCGAGATCGCCGCCGACGAAGCCGGGGCCGATGGGTTCGGGCACCTGGGGCGTTGCAGAGAGATTGGTAGCGTATCCGGGCAGGAAATCGAAGGCCGTGCGGAACACCTGCCAATTGGCATTGCCGCCGAAATTGAATTCATGCGTGATCGTGCTGCCCAGCTTCACGCGCAGGCCCGCCTCGATTGCTTCGTTATTGGTTGTCGCAGGGACGAACAGGGCCGTTCCTCTTGCCGCGCCGCTTGTCGCGTCGTTGACGGTGATGCCGCCATAGAGTCCCGCCTCGTCCCCATCGCGCGCGCCCGCGCGGGCATAGAGCAGCGCATTGTCGGCGATGTCGTATTCGAGGCTCAGCGTCCCGAACACGTCGCGCAATTCGCTATAGGTGAAGTCCTGCGCGTAATTGGCGTCCGCTTCAGGCACGGCGGGGATCGTGGCCGTCGCCACCGTCACCTTGGGGCGCAGCGCATCGACCCGGATTTCCTGGTAGGCGAGGTCGAGCACGGCGCGGAACGGCCCGCTATCGTAATCGAGCGCGGTGCCGATCACGGCGGTCCGGCGATCCTCGCGGTCGATCGCGGTTTCGCCGTCGCGATAGGCGCCGTTGACGCGCAGGCCCCATTCGCCATTCGCACCGAAACGGCGCGAGACGTCGACTGCGCCGCCGAAGCGCGCGCTTTCTTCCGCGCTGGCGGTGGCCCGGACGAAGTCGCGGGTCTGCGCGCGCTTCAGGATCAGATTGACATTGCCGCCCAGGCCTGAGCCGCCCGGCGCGGCGCCGTTGAGGAACGCGCTGGCTCCGTTCAGGACCTGCACGCTGCCGAACAGTTCGGGCGCGACCAGTTGGCGCGGGCCGATCCCGTAGAGACCGTTGACGCCCACATCGTCCCCGAACAGGCTGAAGCCGCGCACGATGAACTGTTCGGCGGCATTGCCGAAGCCGTAGGTCGTGCGGATGGTCGGATCATTCTCCAGCACCGCGCCGAGGGTTTGCGGCTGCTGGTTGCGGATCAGGCTTTCGTCATAGGAGCGGATGGTGAAGGGCAGATCCTCGGCAGGCTTGTCGCCCAGCACGCCCGCGCTGCCGCCATTCACCACCTCGGTGGCGTTCTCGGCCTGCGCGGTGACGACGATTTCGGCGGATTGTTCGGAGGATTGCGGGGTCGATTGCTGCGCATGCGTCGCAGTTGCAAGCGAGGCGATCAGGGCGAGCGAGGAGATGCGGTAGGCGGGGACCATCGGAGAGTCTTTCTAGTTGGAAGGCTGGGTGCGGCGGCGCAGGAGCGCCGCGATTATGACGAGCGGTGCGAGGCCCAGGAGGACCCAGCAGGCAAGATCGCGCAGGCCGTCGCCGGTCAGGCCGAGGACGAGGCCGAGAATGCTGGCGAAACCGATCAGGAGCGGCCAGACGAAGATTTCCAGATTGCTGCGGCGATGCGTGAGGCGGCGTGCGGCGTGCGCCTTTCGGCTGCGGTCGGGAGAGAAAGGCATCATGCGCGCACTCTCCTGAAACCGCCGCTGGCGATTTCCTCGATCCGCCGCTCCAGCGCGCCCGGACGGCGGCGCAGCCACAGCATCACGCCGGTCCACAGCACCCAGATCGTCGCGCAGGTCAGCAGCGCCCAGACGATCTTGAGCGGCAGCCCGCCGTAATCGCCGAAATGCAGCGGCTTCGACATCATCAGCGCCTGGTTGAGCGCGGGCATGGTGCGCGCATCGGTCAGTTCGCCGGTCTCGGCATCGACGAGCGCGGGCGTCAGCAGGTTCTGCGTCAGCGGGCGGTCGCCCTGGAAGAAGATCGCGTAATGATGCCCGCTCGACCAGTCGCCGCCGGGAAAGCCGATGAACTGGGGCGATCGGCCGGGCAGGACGGCCTGCGCCGAGGCCATCGCGGTGTCGAGCGAGCCGTAGCGCGCGGGCGGCAACGGCGCTTCGCCTTCATAGGCCGCGGCCATCGCGGCGACCTCGCCATCGCGCCAGCTATCGGTCAGCGGATCGGCGAAGGCGTTGATCGCGCCGGTCAGGCCGATCACCGCCATCCAGGCGAGCGCGACCACGCCGATCAGATTATGCTGGTCGAGCCGTTTTACACGTTCGCTGCGATCGGCGCGCACGGTCCCGAAAGCGAGGCGTCGCATGAAGGGCGCGTAAAGGACCGTGCCCGAAACCAGCGCGACGACGAATAGCAGACCCATCGCGCCCAGCACCCACATGCCCGGCAATCCCAGGAACATGTCGGTGTGCAATTGCAACAGGAAATCCATCACCGGATTGGTCGGTGCGGGGCCAAGCGATGCGCCGGTCGCCCGGTCGAGGAAGAGGAGGCTCATATCCTCGCCCGCCGCATCGGGCGTCGGGCCGGTGGTTACGGTCAGAAGCGGCGAATCGGGGCTGAAAGCCATGAACAGCGGGACTTCGCCGGGCCGTTCGGCGAGCGCGGTGGCCAGCATCGCATCGAGCGGCAGGCCTCCTTCGGCGGACGGCGTCCCCGCAAGCGCCGACGAGGCTCCATCCTCCATCATTGCGTCGATCTCGTCATGGAAGATCAGCGGCAGGCCGGTGATGCAGAGCATCAGCAGGAACACGGTCGGAATCAGACCGCTCCATTTGTGAATCAGATACCAGGTCTTGATCGTCCCGCGCGTCATGACGGGGCGGCTAGCCGGGTGCGGTCGCTCCGTCAATGAGAATAACTCTCAATAGCAAAATGCGCGATCAGCGGGTGATCACGTCGCCCGACATCGGCGCAAGCTTCGACAGGAAGCGATTCTGCGCCCGGAATCCGACGCCTTCTTCGCGCATCGCCCGTTGCAGGTTCTCGACCAGCGCATTCATGTCGCCGCGCGTCGTGCCCATGCCGGAATGCGAATCCTTCATGTCGCGCCCGGTATAGGTGCAGCCGGCGTTGAGGATGTAGCAGAACTGTTCGAACAGCACCCGGCGCAGGCGGACCATGTCATGGCCTTCGAAGACTGCTGCGATGCGCGGATCGGCGGTGTTGAGCGCAATCAGGCGGTCGGTGATGCGACGGATGCCGTCCTGCCCGCCGAAGGCCTGCGCCATTCCGTCCCCGGAAAAGGGCGTGGCTCCGGCATTGGCGTTGCTCTGTTCGTAATCCTCGACCGGAAGTTCGCCGGTGACGGGATCGCGCTCGACCTCCTCGACACCGAATTCGGCGTCCCAATCGACATTCTCGTCCGGCGCTTGCTGGAAGAGCAGGGCGAGGGCGATCGTGGCGGCATTTGAAAACATGGGAAAATCCTGGGATAAGGTCAGAAGGCCAGCTGGGCCTGGAGAAACGCGCCGCGCTGATCCTCGAACGTGGCAATCGAGCCGAGATCGGCATAGGCGGCGGTGAGCGTGAGGAAATCGGTCGGCGCGATGGCCGCGAACAGATCCATCCAATCGTCCTCGCCGAGGCCCAGATTGTCGGGCTTGGTGCGCACTTCCGCGCCCACGACCGCGCGGCGCGACAGCTGATAGGCGAGCGAGCCTTCGAACTGGAGCGAATAATCTGGGTTCGCCGCGCTCCCGAAACCGAGCAGGCCGGTCTGGTTGGCCTTGGTCAGGCGCACGGTCCCGCCCACGAGAATACTTTGCGCGAGCAGCAGCTTGGTCGCCGACAGGGCGATATCGGTGCCGCTATCGTGCAGCGCGCCCACCGCGCGGACCACCGCGCTATCGCGATTTCGCTTGTGCTGGATCGACAGGCTGACCTGAGGCAGCAGCGGGTCGCCATAGACCGCATCGCCGAACAGCCGCAATTTGGCGCCGAAGACGTCCTGATCGAAGGTGAAACCCTGGCCGAGGCCCAAGGCCGCGCCGACATCGCGCGTGTCGAAACGCTGGCGCGCATAGGACAGTTCGACGCGATTGGCGTAGCTGACGCCCGCGCCGAAGCTCTGCCAGTCGAAATCGGGCAGGAGAACGGCGGTCGCATGGAGGCCGCCGCCGAAGCCGCGTTCCTGCATTCCGGCAAGGATCGCCCAATTCGCGATTCCTCCGCCGCTGGCGCCTTCGAGACTGGCGATCCCGTTGGTGAGCAACAGCTTACGCGAATAGCCGTCCCGGAAGGACGGGGTGACCATGGGCGCGCCCGCTGCGCTCGAACCCTGTTCTTCTTCGGAATCAGCAAATTGCGTAGAAATTGCGCGCTGTGCGGTTCCCGCCTGTGCCGTAGCGTCACCACCCGTCGAAGGCGCCGAAGCAGGCGCGATCGCGCTGTTCGAAACGCCGTCATACTCCGTGTGGAAAAGCGCCGTATCGTAGGCGATCTGCGCCTCGGCGGCATTCGCGGACGATGCGGCGGACAGAAAGGCGATCGCCGAAGCTGCGGTGAGGAAGCGCGAGGTCATGGCAGCCCCCTCCCACACAATGGTCAATATTCTTCTAATCCTCGCGGCAGAGAAATTTAAGGAATGTCGTATTATCGCGTGGATCATGATCCGAACGATTTCCCTGCTCTGCCTCCTCATCGTCATTCCCCTGACCGCCGCCTGGGCCGCCGCGAGCGTGCCGGTGCGGGTTCAGGTGGTCGATGCCAAGGGCGTGCCGGTGCGCGATGCAGTGGTGGAAATCGACGCGGCAGGGTCCGAAAGCGGCCGCATCACCTTCCCCTGGCGGATGGCGATGGCGCAGCGCAACGAACAATTCGTGCCCGGTACGCTGGTGGTCGCGCGGGGCAGCACGGTGGCGTTTCCCAATCTCGATAAGGTGCGCCATTCGGTCTACAGCTTCTCCAAGCCCGCGCGGTTCGAGATCGACCTGTTCGGGCGCGACCAGACCCGGACCCAGAATTTCCCGATCGCGGGCGCGGTGGCGCTGGGCTGCAACATCCATGACGACATGCGGGGCTATATCCGCGTCGTCGACACGCCTTATGCGGGCAAGACCGATCATAACGGGATGCTGTCGCTCGATGCGGTTCCGAGCGGTTCGGCGGTCATCACGGTCTGGCACCCGCGCCTGCGGGCTCCGGGCAATGAGATGCGCCGCACCGTTACGATTTCGGGCGGTTCGAACAGGCACCGGCTCGCGGTCAATTTGCGATGAAAGGCATGTTTCTCGACCGGCTCCCGAGCTTGCGTTTCGGGACCCTGCGCCTGCGGATCGCGGTCCTGTTCACGATCCTGTTCGCCTTGGTCATGTCGGTCGTCATGATCCTCGTCAGCCAGAGCATCGAACGGTTCGGCGAACGGGCCGCATCCGGCGATCTCGCGGCGAACGCCAAGGTCGTCGACGAAATCCTCGACCTGCGCGCGCAGCAGATGCGCGCCTCGGCGGAGGTCCTGTCGCGCGATTTCGGTTTTCGCGAAGCGGTCGCCACCGGCGATAGCGCGACAATCGCGAGCGCGCTGCGATCGCTTCGGGCGCGCGCCAAGAGCGGATCGGCTTTCGTGGTCGGTCTCGACGGGTCGATGGTGGATGATGGCA
The DNA here is from genome assembly GCF_009827295.1 of Qipengyuania pelagi. Lineage (NCBI taxonomy): Bacteria > Pseudomonadati > Pseudomonadota > Alphaproteobacteria > Sphingomonadales > Erythrobacteraceae > Qipengyuania > Qipengyuania pelagi. Next base: position 124,878 of record NZ_WTYD01000001.1, read on the forward strand.
GCGGGCGCCATCCCCCGGTGGATACGATCTGGGGGCCGCTCGATGACGGTAACCAGAAGGGCCTGATGCGCTATGGTGACGAATTCGCGCTCGCCGCGTCATCGCCGATCGAAGTGCCCGATCTCGTGGGCTGGCTGGTGGTGACGCAACCGCTCGGCGCCAGGGAGATGGACCGCCTTGCGAAGCTGGGCGCGGTCGACATGCAGGCGCGCGTCGCGTCGCAATCCGACCTGCCCGACTGGGCCGCGAAAAGCGCGGATGGCCAAATCGTCGAAGCGCCGGGGCAGGACGACGGCCTCTATCACGTCTCGCGCCTGCCCGCCTTGCAGGACGGGATCGAGCCGCGCCTCGTGCTCCAGCATTCGCTTACCGAAGCCTTGGCGCAATATGCCTCGCTGCGCTATCTGCTCGCCGCCGTCATCGCCGCCGGACTGGCGCTCGTCATCGCGCTCGGCTTCCGTATCGCCGGCAGCATCACGCGGCCGCTCAATCGCCTCGATATCGCAGTGCGCAAATTCGCGCGCGGGGAGGATGCGACGCTCGCGGTCGAGGGCGAGGACGAGATCGGCCGCCTCGCAACCAATTTCAACGGCATGGTCCAGGCGATCGCCGAGCGCGAGCGCGAGATCATCCATGTCGGCCTGCATGACGGGCTGACGGGGCTGCCCAACCGCAAGCTGTTCGTCCAGCAGCTGGACGAGGCGCTGTCGCTGCGGAGGGACGACGATCAAATCCTGGTCGCCTATGTCGACCTCGACGATTTCAAGGTCGTCAACGACACGATGGGCCATCCGGCGGGCGATGCGCTGCTGCGCGAAACCGCCGTTCACCTGCGCAAGCACCTGCCCCAGGCGAAGGTCGCGCGGTTCGGCGGGGACGAATTCGCGGTGCTGGTCAAGGGCATCGATCCCGACCAAAATCTCACCGCGCTCGCCGACGAGATCCAGGCCTGTTTCGAACGTCCGGTCGATCTGGGCGGCCATCAGGCGGTCAGTTCCGCCAGCATCGGCATCGCCGTCGCGCCGGGTGACGGGGCGGACGGCATCACCTTGATGAAGCACGCCGACCTCGCGCTCTATCGCGCCAAGAGGGACGGCAAGGCCAACCACCATTTCTTCGAACCCTCGCTCGACGAACAGGCGCGCCGCCGCCGCGAGATGGAACTGGATCTAAGGCTGGCGATCCGCGACGGTGGGTTCGAGCTGTATTTCCAGCCCCTCTACGATCTGCGTGCGGACCGCCTGCAGGGTTTCGAGGCGCTGATCCGCTGGCCGCACCCAACCAAGGGGATGGTCAGTCCGGGCGAATTCATCCCCCTGGCCGAAGAGACCGGCCTGATCCTGCCGATCGGCGAATGGGTCCTGCGCGAGGCCTGCCGTATTGCGCGCGCCTGGCCCGACAACCTGTCTGTCGCGGTGAATATCTCGCCCAAGCAATTCCTCGCTCCGGGCCTTGCCACCACGATCATGCAGGCGCTGACAGCGACCGGCCTTTCGCCCGAAAGGCTGGAGCTGGAAATTACGGAGAGCGTGTTCATCGCCAATGTCGAGAAGACGCTGGGGACGCTGCATTCGCTGCGCGATGTCGGCGTGCGCATCGCGCTCGACGATTTCGGAACGGGGTATTCCTCGCTGAGCTATCTGCGCAGCTTCCCCTTCGACAAGGTCAAGATCGACCGCAGCTTCGTCCAGGATCTGGCGCAGGAGGGCAACGCCCATGCCGTGATCCGCGCGATCACCACCCTGGCAGAGGCGTTGGGGATGGATACGCTGGCGGAAGGCGTCGAACTGCCCGAGCAGCTGGAAATCCTGCGCCGCGAAGGCTGCCAATATATCCAGGGCTACCTGCTCAGCGAGCCGATCCCGAGCGCGGGAGTGAACGAGCTGTTCGATGAGATGGCGGCGAAACCGAGGCAGCGCGCCACGGCCTGACAGGATGCTTGATCGGGTCGGCCTGCCGACCTATCGGCGCGGTGATGAAAAACGAAAAGACAGACAAGACCGAACGCGATCTGAGCGACCGCAAGTTCTATCCGGCCGAAGAAGAGGCGAAGTTCGAGAAATCGCAGCCGCGCCAGACGCCGCAGACCGCGCATCCGGCGTATCAGCTGGCGTTCCAGGACACCGATTTCCTGCTGCGCGAGGAATTGCGCCCGGTCCGCTTCCAGCTCGAACTGCTGAAGCCCGAAATGATCCTCGACGAAGCGGGCGTCGGCTCGACGCTGGTGATGTATGGCAGCGCCCGCATCCCTCCGCCCGAAGCGGCCGACACCGCGCTTGAAGGCGCCAAGGACCTGCCCGAGGACGAACGCCGCGTCGTCGAGAGCCTGGTCGCGAAAAGCAAATATTACGCCGAGGCGCGCAAGCTCGCCAAGATCGCGACCGAGAAATCCATCATCGAGAACGGCAAGCGCCAGTTCGTCGTGTGTTCGGGCGGCGGCCCTTCGATCATGGAAGCGGCCAATCGCGGCGCGAGCGATGCGGGCGGCGAAAGCGTCGGCCTCAACATCATCCTGCCACACGAACAGGCGCCCAACCAGTATGTGACGCCGTATCTCTCGCTAAACTTCCACTATTTCGCGCTGCGCAAGATGCATTTCCTGCTGCGCGCCAAGGCGGTGGCGGTGTTTCCGGGCGGGTTCGGGACGTTCGACGAATTCTTCGAACTGCTCACCCTCATCCAGACCGGCAAGATGAAGCCGATGCCGATCCTGCTGTTCGGCAAGGATTTCTGGACGCGCGTGGTGAATTTCGAAGCCTTGGCCGAAGAAGGCACGATCAATCACGCCGATCTCGACCTGTTCCGCTGGTGCGAAAGCGCCGAGGATGCCTGGGACCACATCGCAGCATTCTACGAATTGAAGCGCTAGGCTACCCGGTCGCTCAGTCAGGCTCGGCCAGCCTGCGCACGGCCTGATGGCCGAGCGGCCCATGTCCGGCGCCGAAGCCGGGCGCGTTCTCGATGGCGGCGAAGGTGAAGGCGCGCGCCATCCGCACCGCATCGGTCAGGGGCAGGCGATGGGCGAGCATCGTCGCCAGCGCCGCCGACAGGGTGCAGCCCGTCCCATGGGTGTGGCGCGTGTCGAGCCGGGCATGGCCGAAGCTCGCGATCTTGCCGCTGGGCGCCAGCACCCGGTCGAGGACCTGATCGCCCGTTTCGGCATGGCCGCCCTTGGCGAGGACCATGACATCGTGGCGGGCCGCAAGCTCCAGCCCCGCTTCGACGATATCGTCTTCGGACAAGGCCTCTCGCCCGGTCAGCACGGCCAGTTCGGGGATGTTCGGCGTGACGACGGTCGCGATGGCCATCAATTCGGCGAAGCCCCCAATCGTCGCCTCGTCCGCGAGGGTCGCGCCGCTCGTCGCGATCATCACCGGGTCGAACACGATCGGGCCTGCGAAGCTGTCCAGCCTGACCGCGAGAGCGTGCGCGATCGCGGGCGATCCCAGCATCCCGATCTTGATCCCGTCGGCGCCGATGTCGTCGAGGCAGGCATCGACCTGCGCCATGACGAAATCCGCCTCCAGCGTCTCGACTGCCTGGACGCCCTCGGTGTTCTGCGCGGTGACGGCGGTGATCGCGCTCATCCCGTAACCGCCCAGCATGGCGATCGTCTTGAGATCGGCCTGGATCCCGGCGCCGCCCGAACTGTCGGACCCTGCGATGGTGAGGATGCGGGGCGGCACGGAAGGGGGGGTAGGTGAACTCATGCCGCGCCGCGCACCGCGTCGCAGATACGGTCGACCACGGTTTCGACCTGATCGGCATCGTCGCCTTCGGCCATTACGCGGATAAGCGGCTCGGTGCCCGAAGCGCGGATGACGAGGCGCCCCTTGCCGGAAAGCTCGCTTTCGGCGTCGGCGATAACCCGTTTGACCGTCTCGTCATCGAGGGGGGAGCTGCCTTCGTAGCGCACGTTCTTCAGCAATTGCGGAACGGGATCGAAGACGTGCAGCAATTCGCTCGCCGGCTTGCCCGACCAGACGAGGCTCGACAGCACGCGCAGCGCCGCGATCGTGCCGTCTCCGGTGGTGCCGTGATCGAGCAGGATCATGTGCCCCGATTGCTCGCCGCCAACATTGAAGCCGCCTTCCTTCATCCGCTCCAGCACATACCGATCGCCGACCTTGGTGCGCTCCAGCGTCAGCCCGCGCTCGGCAAGATGGCGTTCGAGGCCGAGATTGGACATGACGGTGGCGACCACGCCGCCGCCCCGCAACACGCCCTTGTCCGCCATCCGGTCCGCGATCAGGGCCATGATCTGGTCGCCATCGACCGTGCGGCCCTTCTCGTCGACCACGATCAATCTGTCGGCATCCCCGTCGAGCGCGATGCCGATATCCGCGCCGACCTCGACCACCTTGGCCTTGACGGCGTCGAGCGCGGTGGAGCCGACATTGCGGTTGATGTTGGTGCCATTGGGTTCCACGCCGAGCGTGACAACCTCGGCCCCCAATTCCCAGATCGCGGACGGGGCAACCTGATAGGCCGCGCCATTGGCGCAATCGATGACGACCTTCAGCCCGTCGAAGCGCATGGCCGGGCCGACCGATTGCTTGATCGCGTGGATATAGCGCCCGCGCGCATCCTCGATCCGGCGCGCGCGGCCGATCTCGGGCGCATCGGCGAGGACGGGCTGTTCGCCGATCAGGGCCTCGATCGCCAATTCGTCCTCGTCCGACAGCTTGAACCCGTCGGGGCCGAACAGCTTGATCCCGTTATCCTCGTAAGGATTGTGGCTGGCGGAGATCATCACGCCCAGATCGGCGCGCATTTCGCGGGTCAGCATGGCGATGGCCGGGGTGGGCAGCGGCCCGGTCATGATGACATCCATGCCCGAACTGGTGAAGCCCGCCACCAGCGCGCTTTCCATCATATAGCCCGACAGCCGCGTATCCTTGCCGATCACGACCCGGTGCCGGTGATCGCCCCGGCGGAAATGGAGACCGGCGGCCTGCCCCACCGTCATCGCCATCGCGGCGGTCATCTTGCCGGAATTGGTGCGGCCCCGGATCCCGTCCGTGCCGAAGAACTTGCGTGCCATGCGATTGTCCAAATGCCTGATTTACGGTGGCGCTTCTGGCGCGAATGGCCGCGAAAGGGAAGGGGGGTGCCTCCTTCGGATTTCCAATCGAGCGAAGCGATCACGGGCAGGCAAGAAATTGGTTCCCCGCTGTGCAACAATCATGGCGTATATGCGTTAATCCACCATACACGCGGCTAACCGCCCCAACCCTATCGAAACCAAAGAGGGACTTTTACGACATGGCTTTCAAACTCACCGACCTTCCCTATGCCGACAGCGCGCTCGATCCGGCCGTTTCGGCGGAAACTCTCTCCTATCACCACGGAAAGCATCACCAGGCCTATGTCGACAAGACCAACAAGGCGATCGAAGGCACCGACCATGCGGACAAATCGCTCGAAGAGGTGATCGCGGCGGCGCGCGGCAGCGACCAGGGCCTGTTCAACAATTCGGCCCAGGCCTGGAACCACGGCTTCTACTGGCATTCGATGGCTGCCGAAGAAGGCAAGATTTCCGACGAATTGCAGTCGATGATCGACAAGGCCTTCGGCTCGACCGAGGACTTGAAGAAGAAGCTCGCAGAGCGTGGCGCAGGCCACTTCGCCAGCGGCTGGGTCTGGCTCGCGGTCAAGGATGGCGAGCTGACGATCGAAGAAACGCATGATGGCGATACGCTGGCCGACAAGGACGGTGTCAATCCGCTGCTGACGATCGACTTGTGGGAACACGCCTATTATCTCGACCACCAGAACAAGCGTCCGGAATATCTCGACGCGGTTCTCGGCAGCAAGATCAACTGGAGCTTCGCGTCCGACAATCTGGCGCGCGGCGAAACCTGGAAATATTCGAGCTAAGCCGGGTATTACCTAAGCGAAAAGATCGGCCCGTACCGCCACGCGCGGTGCGGGCCGTTTTCGTATGGGTTGCAACCCCGTTCCAGGCGCGTTGCGACGCCGTTGCGAGCTCGTCGTGGCGGTCAGCTCGTGCGCGTATCGTCGCCCGCAGAAGCGTTCGCACCATCGCTTTCGCTTTCGAACACATTGTTGGCGAATAGCGGCTCACCGAACACGAAGCCTATCAGGTTCGGCCTCCCGATATGATCGAACAGGGCGGTGAGCATCAGCAGGATCGGCACCGACAGCAGCGCGCCGATCATCCCCCAGATCCACGAGAAATACATCAGCGCGATCAGGATCATGACCGGGTTCATCGTGAACCGCGCGCCCAAAATCGAAGGCGTCACGACATTCGCTTCCACGGTGTGCAGGCCCAGATAGGCCGCCGCTGGGATCAGGCCGATCAGCACCGTCTCCATCGTTCCGATGCCGAACAGCGCCAGCAGGCCGACCATGATCGTCGGGCCGATATAGGGCAGGAAATTCAGCAGCGCGGCAAGGCCGCCCCACATCACCGGTGCCTCGACCCCCAGCGCCCAGGCGCCGAGCCCGGCGACGATGCCCACGCAGATATTGATCCAGCCCACCGTCAGCACATAGGCGGCGACGCGATCCTGCACTTCGCGCAGAACCCGTGCGGCCTTGACGCTGGTGCCGAAGGAGCTGCGCCCGAACAGGAGCTTCTGGCGCAATCTCACGCGCGCCTCGACCATGAAGAAGGCCATCAGGAAGGTCAGGATCGTCTCGATCACCACGCTCGGCGTGGCGAAGGCGAGTTCCTCGAGCAGGCTCGGTGTCGCCACCACGACCTCGCGCGATTCCTCGCGGGTCATGAGTTCGGCCAGCTGCTCGTTGATCTGCGCCACCCAGCCGAACTGGTTGCGCAAATCGGCGAAGCGGGCGCCGGCGGTGGCGATCATGGTGGGCAGGCGGTCGAACAGGACCGTCGCGGGTTGCAGGATCAGGGCGAGCGCAAGAAGAAGGACGCCGAGAAAGACGAGCAGTGCAATGAAGGATGCGAGCACGTTGGGAAGCCCCCACGCCGCCAGCCTGTCCGCCAGCGGGGACAGGATGATCGTGAGGACGAGGGCCGCCGTCACGGGCAGGAAGACGACCGATCCGATCGACAGCACGAAAGGCAGGGCGAAAAAGAGGCCAAGGCCGATGAGTACGACCAGCGCCGAAATCAGCCGCAATTCCTGTTCCGCGAAGCCCATCCTGCGCCCGACGCGCGGCGCGCGTTCAGGCACGGCAGGGTCTTGCGGCGTTCCCACCGGTCCGGGATTAGCGTCGCTCATGCGAGAGGTCGGTACGCGAGGCGAGGCGAAACCCGCATCGCATCCTCTATGGACGCGACCGCAAGGCGCTCAATTGCGCGCGGCGATACCATTGCCGGCGGCAACTTCATCCAGTTCTTCGAGGATCGCCCGATGCGCCGCGTCGTCCGATGTGGAGCGGCGCGGGATCGACCCGTCGGCGAGCATCGCGTTCAGCGCGGCGCGGGCGCGACCGACCCGGCTCTTGATCGTGCCGACGGCACAGCCGCAGATATTCGCCGCTTCTTCGTAGGAGAAGCCGCCTGCCCCCACCAGCAGCAGGGCCTCGCGCCGCTCGGGCGGCAGGGTCAGCAGAGCGCGATGCATGTCGGACAGGTGCAAAGGCTCTTCCTGGCCCGCGGGCGCGGTGAGGACGCGTTCGGCGACGTTCTCGTCATATTCCCCGCGGAAGCGGTTGCGGCGCATATCGGTCAGATAGGCGTTGCGCAGGATCACGAAGGTCCATGCGCGCATCGAGGTGCCCGGCTCGAACCGTTCCTGCGCCGCCCAGGCCTTGAGCAGGGCTTCCTGCACCAGATCGTCCGCCATGTCGGCGCGACCGCACAACCCGCGCGCAAAGGCGCGCAGATGCGGAACGACCTCTGTCAGTTCCCGTTTGAAATCGGCCTTTTCCGCGACCGTGCGTGTGTTCGACCCCATCAGCTCTTAGTGTCCAGCTGCGATAGCAGATCCTTGAATTGATCCGGTATGTCCTCGTCGACAACGGAATCGTAAAGCTGCCGCAAGCCCGTCGCCCATTCGGGGCGTTCGGTACGAGCCTTGCTTTTCTCGACTGGTGCCGCGCCAGCAGCGGGTAAGCGCCCGGCGTCTTTGTCCTGTTCGGATTTCATAGGCGGAAAGGTAGGTTCCTGTCATTCCAGGCACCGGAGATAGGGAACCCCGGTGCAGATGTCGATCCCGTGAGTTTGGAGGGAACGATGCCCCCATATTTTTGTTCCCTGTTTTGACGTATCCGGGAATTTCGCCCAGACGTCCGTGTCGATAATGTGAGTGTCCTGAGGTTTCTGCGCGTTCGGCCGAACCGAACCGCTCCCCCGGCAATTGGGAAAAGGCACTCTTTGGAAGTTTTTTTGGAAGGCAGGGCTCTGGCTAGCAAACGGGAAACCAGGAGCCCGGACTCGCGCGAAAGCGGCCCGAGGCATTGGCTGGTGACCTACCCCAGGTTGATCCCGGTGGGCATCTTCCTGATCATCGTCGCTCTCACGGCGCTCAGCGTGCTGACGATAGAGCGTGGCGAGCGGGCGCGCGAAGATGCCGCGATGGCGCGCACCGCCGGTGCGATGTCGGCGGTGCTGGAACGGCGGGCCTCGGTCAACGCTTCCTATCTTCGCGCAGGCGCCGCCCTGTTTTCCGCCCAGGGAAGCGTCGATCCGGCGCTGTTCAACAGGTTCGTCGCGGAATTGCGGCTCGATGCCGATTACCAGGGCGCGGAAGGCTATGGCTGGGCGCCGGTCCTGCGCCCTTCCGAAGTTCCGGCCTTCGAAGCCGATCTCAACCGCTACCGCATCGGCGATGTCCGTATCAGGCCCACACTCGCCGAACAGCCGCGCGATCGGCTGGTCCCGGTGCGCTATCTCCAGCCGGACACGGTGAGGAACCGACGCGCGCTGGGATACGATATGTATTCCTCACCCATCCGGCGCGAGGCGATGGATCGCGCCCAGCGAATGCTGCGGCCGACTGCCAGCGGAAGCGTCGTCCTCGCGCAGGAAGGCGGCGGCTCCGATCCCGGCTTTCTGATCTATATGCCCGTTTTTTCCGGCACGGGCGAGCGACGCACTCTGCTCGGGTTCATCTACAGCCCTTTCAACGCGCCCGACTTCCTCAAATCCGCGAGCGAACTGGTCGACCGGGGCAATGTCGGTATCGAGCTCTACGATGGTGGGGCCGCCGGGGGCGCCTTGCTCGGAACCCTCGAGGGTGGGGACGAGGACGGGAGGACCGTGGAACGCGAAGTCAATGTCGCCAATCGCGATATGCGCTTGGTGGTTCGCGCCAAGAACGATTCGGCTCTGTCGCCGCTTTCTATGATCACGATGTTGTTCGGACTGGCGGTCGCCAGCCTGCTCATGCTGGTGGCGCGGTTGTTGACCAAACAGGCGCTGGAGGACCAGCGATCGTTGAACTGGTTCGCGGAACAGAACTCGATCCGCAATTCCCTGACCCGCGAACTCAATCATCGCGTCAAGAACACGCTTGCGAACGTGCTGTCGATCGTGGCGCTGACCAGGCGACGGGCAGAGGACGTCCAATCCTTTGCGGACGGGCTGGACGGGCGGATCAGGGCGCTTTCCGCGACCCACGACCTGCTCACGCAATCCGAATGGGGCACCACGCCGATCGCATCGGTCGTGGCGGCCGAACTCGCGCCCTACGCGCATGACGAGGCGCATACCATCGTCAGCCAGGGTCCGCCGGTGGAACTTGCGCCCAACGATGCGCTGTCGCTCGGGCTGGCGTTGCATGAGCTGGCGACCAACGCGTCCAAATACGGCGCTCTCAGCTGCGAAAACGGCTGCGTCGACATCCGGTGGGAATTGATGTCCGAAGGCTTGGCGCGGATCGAATGGCAGGAGCGGGGAGGGCCATCGGTGCCCGAACAGCGCAAGCGCGGTTTCGGAACCGACTTGATCGAAAAGATCGTCGCCCATGAATTGCGCCATCCGGTCGAGCTGATCTTCGACCCCAAGGGGGTGCGGTGCACGCTCATGGTTCCGGTGCGCGAACGCGGCGATTTCGAAATTCGCGCCAGCCGCCAGCTGCCGACCTCCCGCTGACGAAGTCGTATTGGTTGCGCGATCAAGCGCAGCCGCCGCTCCGATCTGGGCCCGCCCATTGGTTCGCGTGAAGCAAACAAAACGGCCGGCGCCACGAAGGCACCGGCCGTTTCAATGCGATATTTCCGTCAGGCGGAAAGCGTCAGGCAAGCGGACGGCTGGAGCCGAAGAACAAGGCCTGGCTGATCGCCGCGCGCACCGTCTGTTCCTGGAACGGCTTGGTGACCAGATAGGTCGGTTCAGGCCGGTCACCGGTGAGAAGGCGTTCGGGATAGGCGGTGATGAAGATGACCGGAACGCTGCCGATCGCCAGGATGTCGTCCACCGCGTCGAGGCCGGACGACCCGTCGGCAAGCTGGATATCGGCGAGGACGAGGCCGGGGGTCTTTTCCGCGACCACTTCCTGCGCCTGCGTCCGCGTGGCGGCAGTCCCGCAGATTTGATGGCCGAGCGAGGTAACCAGATCTTCGAGCTGCATCGAAATCAGCGGCTCGTCTTCGATGATGAGCACTTCGGTCGAGGTTTCGCGATCGATTTCCTCGACTGCTTCCTGAACCAGCTTCTCGATATCCTCTTCGGAGACTTCCATGATCTCCGCCGCCTGATCGGTGGAGAAATCCTCCAGAGTGGTCAGCAACAGCGCCTGGCGGTTCATCGGCGTAATCGCCTTGAGCCGCCCGCTGGCCGCTTCTTCGTGGTCGCTGAAATCGGACCCGCTGTCGGGCGTTTCCATATAGGCGCTGCCCCACACCTTGTTGAAGGCGCGGTAGAGAGGAACGCGACCGCCTTCGAGCGAGGCCTTCAGATCTTCATCGGCCAGCGCCGCTTCCAAAGTCGCGCGGACAAAGGCATCGCCGGTCGCCTGCGAGCCGGTCAGGGCACGCGCGTAACGGCGCAAATAGGGTAGGTTTTTAGCAATTTGATCACCAAGTGACATAGAGACCCCTTCCAAGGAATTCGCGCGTAGAACGCCCCGTTTGGGGGATGGTTCCTCTGCCTTCAAGCGTCACTCCGTGCGAAATTTGACATTTTCCCTGCAGGTTGGAAAAATCAGGGCCGAACAAGGACGGCAGGGGCGAATTTCGATGGAAAATATAGTGCGGGCGATGGCCTGTGCGCGTTGCCCGCTGCAGGATATGCCCGGATTGCGCGAGCTGGACGAGACCCAGATCGCCTATATGCAGGATTTCAAGGATGGCGAAATCCAGCTTGGTAGAGGGGAGGTCCTCGTCGAGCAGTCGCAGCAGCTCGAAAGCCTCTATACGCTGATGGAAGGCGTGCTGATCCGGTATCGCACCCTCGAAGACGGACGGCGACAGATCGTCAATTTCATGTTCCCCGGCGATTTGGTCGGCCTGCAAGGGGCATTCGACGACCCGTCCGCGCATTCGGTGGAAGCCCTGCTGGCGTCGCGCCTGTGCGTGTTCCAGCGCCCGAAATTCGAAAACCTGATCGCGAAACATCCGCGCCTCGGTTATGACGTGATCTGGATGGCGGCGGAGGAGGAATCCGCGCTCGAAGAGCATCTCGTCGCTCTCGGTCGCCGCTCCGCGAAAGAGCGGGTCGCCTATCTCGCCGTATTTCTGATGGATCGCGCCAAGAGCGTGGGCATGGCCGGTGACGATAACCGGCTCGCGCTCCCTATCCGGCAGGCGCAGATCGCGGACATGCTCGGATTGTCGCTGGTGCACACCAATCGCACTATCAAGGCGCTCGATCGCGATGGTCTGGTTACCTGGCAGCCGAACGAGATCCATGTGCCCGATCTTCCGGCTGCGCGCGAATTCGCGCATTTCGAACGGTGTTGCGCGCGGCCCAAGCCCTTTATTTGAAACGAAAAAACCTTTTTCCGAAAAAGACTTGCAATTTTTTGGGATAGGGCGGGAACCCCTGTCGCGGTCGCACATTATACCCATGTCACCGCCGAGACCCCCCCTCCCGTCCAAGCGGCTGGTGATACGATCCCGAAAGGCCTCCGTTCACAAAGAACGGAGGCCTTTTTTCTTCGGATGGCTTTCTCGGTCTTGATGGAACGCTACCGGTCGTGGAGCGGTGCTGCGCCCTAAGGCCGCACCGGGAAATCGCACAGGGACATTCGGGTTAGGACTGGCTTTCGACGCTGCCTCAAGCAGCCGTCATTTCAGAACAGCACGCAGGCGCGAAATCAGGCCGCGCCGCTTCGGCTCCGTCAGAACTTCGACCAGTTCCTTAGGGTCATAGGGCTTTTCCATGACACAGCCCATTTCCGCGATCTGTTCGGGAATGTCCTGCGGGGCACCGGTCGAAAAGACAATTCTCGGGCCGGATGGACCGAGCGAGCGAACCAGCTCGGCGACCGCCCAGCCATCGTCGCGATCCGCCAGATGGACGTCGAGGACGATAGCATCGGGTTGCCCGGTTCTGAGCGCGGCCAATGCCATTTCGCTCGTCGAACTGATCTCGACCTGCTCCACGCCCGCGTCGCGCAGGGCCATTTCCAGCGCCATCGCCAGAATGGCGTCGTCTTCCACCACCAGGACGTGGCGGGGAAGGGAACGGGAAGGAGGCTGAGCCGTGCGAGTCATGATCGGGGTGCGCGAATCCATCTGGGGCGCGAGTATCCGCACCTGTCCTTCCGAACCGAGCGCGGCCCCTCCCGGTTCCCCGCCTGACGCGAATTACGACCCTGTTGCGACAAAGACCCAGTTTTCGGGCGATGCGGCTCAGCGCTCGTCGAGCGGCTTTTCGAAGATTACGTATTCCCGGTTGATCCGGCTATCGATCGCATCCGCGATGGCGAGCATCCCCTTATTGTCTTCGAGGATCCAGCCGATCTCGCCGCGCACCGATTTGAAATCCCTGGTCGCGTTCTGCCGTATGCGCTCGATCATCATGAAGGCGAGCTGGCTGGCCATGCGCGAGTTCTGAAGCTCGCGGCGGACTCCCATCAGCGGCACACGCATATCTGCGCCGGTCGGCTTCTTCAGCCAGCGCAGCAGGCGCAGCCATCCGAGGGGCAGCAGCCGACCGTTTATGCGCTTCAGAACTGCGTTCATGTCGGGAAAGGTCAGCATGAAGGCCACCGGCTCGCCATCGACTTCCGCGATCATGTTGAGCCGTTCGTGCACGATCGGTTTCATCTTCTTCGCGGCATAGGCGATCTCGCGATCGGTGAAGGGCACGAAGCCCCAATTATCCGACCAGGCATCGTTGAGGATCGCCAGCACGATCGCCAGATCCCGGTCCCAGTTCGCCTTGTCGACGGGCCGCACCGTGATGCGGGAATTGCGTTCGCCCGACTGGACGATACGGCGGATCAGCGGCGGAAAATCCTGCGTGATGTCGAGTTCGTAGGTCAGAAGCGTCTTGGCGGGCGCATAGCCCGCGTCCTTGATCCAGCGGCGATAATGCGCCGGATGGTGGCCCATCAGCATGGTCGGCGGGTGATCCTGCCCCTTCACCAGCAGGCCCGGCTCCTCCCATATCGACAGCGAGATCGGACCCAGCACGCGGGTCATCCCCTGGGCGCGGTTCCAGGCTTCGGCCTGGGTCAGCAGGGCGCGGGCAGTTTCCTCGTCCTCGGCATCGAAATAGCCGAACAGGCCGGTGCCCGGCCCCATCCCCTGTTCGCGCGGGAGTTCGAGCGCGAGTTCGTCGATATGGGCGGAAATGCGCCCGACCGGGGTGTCGCCGCGATAGGCGATGAAGAAGGCGGCACGGGCATGGCCAAAAAAGGGGTTCTTGTCGGGATCGATCAGTTCGAGCTGTTCGGAGCGCAATTGCGGCACCGAATGGGGCTCGCGCGCGGCGAATCTGCGGCCGAGATCGACGAATTCCGCCCGACCGGCCTTGCCCGATACCGGGCGGATCACTATTTCGCCTGTCGTCACGGTGCGAACCTTTCGATGGAATGTGCGTCGCTATGAATTGGGCATTCAGCCGGGGTTCGCCCCTGCTTCCCCAAAGAGCATCGTGTCAAGACGCCCGCCCAAACGCGACGATAAACATCGCTTTGCCTACGCGGCGCAGTTACGGATAGATCGCGGCATGAATGGTCAGCACACCTTGAACCCCGGAAACACGGATCGCGGCATCGTGACGCAGCAGCGCGCGGCCCCTGCCGCCGCGCGCCAGCCGATCGAGGACGACAAGGTGATGCTGCGCGCCGCGCGGGATCTGACCAAGGATATCGCGGAGGCCAATCCCGCGATCTACTGGACCGATATGCTGGTGTCCGCCCTGATCGGCTATGGCGCTCTGGCCGGGGCGATCCTTGCCGACAGCGTTCCCCTCGCCATCGCGCTCGGGGTGATATCGGCGCTGGCGCTGTATCGCGCCCTGCTGTTCATCCACGAAATCTCGCATTTCCGCAGGGGTGCGATGGCGCGCTTCGGTGCGGCCTGGAACGTCCTCGTCGGCATTCCGCTGCTGACGCCGTCCTTCATGTATGAGGGCGCCCATGTCATCCATCACAAACGCACCCAGTATGGCACGGTCGAGGACCCGGAATATCTCCCGCTCGCTCTAATGAAACCGTGGACGCTTCCGCTCTTCGTCGTGATCGCGCCGCTCGCGACGGTCGGGCTGCTGTTCCGGTTCGCGGTGCTCGTGCCGCTCGGGGCCGTCATTCCGGCGGTGCGACGCGTGACCTGGGCGCGCTTTTCCGCCCTCGCGATCAATCCCAAGTTCCGGCGCCGCCCGGTGGAAGACGATCTGCGCCAGAAGGTGTTCTGGCAGGAATTGGGCGGGGCGGTCTGGGCCTGGACGCTGATCGCCAGCGTGTTTCTGCTGGGCTGGAAGCCGATCCTGATCGCCTTCGCGGTGTTCTCGGTCGTGGCGACGGTCAACCAGCTGCGGACCTTGGTGGCGCATCTCTGGGAGAATGAAGGCGAACCGATGACGGTGACCGCCCAGTTCCTCGACAGCGTCAACGTGCCGCCGCCGGGGCGGATCGCGGAATTGTGGGCGCCGGTCGGCCTGCGCTATCACGCGCTGCACCATTTGATGCCGTCCATGCCTTACCATTCGCTGCCCGAGGCGCATCGGCGTCTGGCGAGGGAATTGGGCGAGGGGTCGACCTATCATGGCGCGAACCACCCCGGAATGGCCTCGTTGGTGGCGCGCATCACGCGGAGCACCATGACGCGCCGCTGATCGAGGGGGCGCGCGTCAGTCCAGCAGCCGGATCATCGCGCAGCGCGGCAGATCCGGCGCGCCGTCCTCGACCGCGCTATCATCACTGTTCGCCACTTCAACGAAACCTTGCGAAGCATAGAACGGCGCATTCCAGGCGATGTCGCGCCAGGTGGTGAGAGTGATCGCCCGGAAGCCGGAATTGCGCGCATCGATCGCGAGCGCTTCGAGCAATGTCGCGCCGATCCTGCGACGTTGCCAGGATCGCGCGACGCTCAGTTCATGGAGATGAAGCTCGCGGCCCTTGGGGGCAGCGGCGGCGAAGCCGATCACTTGCTCGCCCGCGATGGCGGACAGGCAATGACCGCGACGGATCAGGCGCGCGTAATCCTGCTCGCTCTGCGAAGGCGGGATCGCGACGCCCGCCAGTTCGGGCGCGGAGCGCAGCAGGTCCGCCGCATCTTCCTCGACCCGATGAAACGCAGCCGCATCTTCGCTGCGCGCGAGACGAAGCGACCAGGCGCCGCTCACTCCTCGGTCCGGATCAGGACGGTCTCACCCACGAGGAAGAACAGGAGGAACGGCGCCCAGGCAGCAAGAAAGGGCGGGTAGCCGCCGAAATTGCCCATCGCCAGCGCCGCGTTGTCGACCACGAAATAGGCAAAGCCCAGAGCCATTCCGATCAGCGCGCGAACGAACAACTGGCCCGACCGCGCGAGGCCGAACGCCGCCACCGAACCCAATAAAGGCATCAGGACGGCCGAGAGCGGCCCTGACAGCTTGTGCCACCATTTGGCGCGCAATTCGGCCGTGCGCCGTCCCGCCGCCTCGTATCGATCGATGGCGCCGGACAGAGCAAAGAAGGACACGGTGTCGGGATCGACCTGGGCGAGGTCGACCTGCTCGGGCGTCAACCCCTGGGCGACCACGATCTCGGGTATCTGCTCCGCGCCCGCGCTTGCGACCTCGAAGCGGGTCGCATCCTCCAGCCGCCAGCCGGGCGCCGCATAGGTCGCGACCGGCGCGCGGATCTGTTCGACGATGGCGCCTTCGGGGCTGCGGCGATACCAGGTGACCTGCCGCATCGCGATCGCCTCCCCGCTGCCAGCGACGGCCGCAGCGGAAAGGATGTCGGTGCCATCGGTCAGATAGACATTGGTGCGGACATTGCTCGTCTCGGGGATCGAGCCGAATTCGTTCGCCTCCCACGCTTTCAACGTAGCGGTCGCGCGCG
Source organism: Qipengyuania pelagi (assembly GCF_009827295.1). Lineage (NCBI taxonomy): Bacteria > Pseudomonadati > Pseudomonadota > Alphaproteobacteria > Sphingomonadales > Erythrobacteraceae > Qipengyuania > Qipengyuania pelagi. The sequence continues at coordinate 141,260 of NZ_WTYD01000001.1, forward strand.
TCACCACCCGCTCGTTGAAGGCGAAGCTGACGCCCGCGACGACCAGCGACGTTAGCAGGAAGGGGGCGAGCACCTGATGGGCGGACAGGCCGGCGGCTTTCATCGCCACCACCTCGCTGTTCTGGTTGAGGCCGACAAGCGCGATCAGTGTCGCAAGGAGAACCGAATAGGGCAGGAAACGCGCGACGAGCTGCGGGATGCGCAATCCGGCATAGGTCAGCAATTCGGCTTGACCGTTCCCCTCCACCGCGAGGATTTCGCCGCTCGAGGAGAGCAGGTCCAGCATCAGCAGGACGAGCACCAGCATCACCAGCACCGCCAGGATGCGGGCGATGAACATCTTTGCGAGATAAAGCGTCAGCGTGCGCGAGGGGAAGAAATCGAACTGCATCTGTGGGCGCCGTGTCCTATTCCGCCGGGACCGGATCGAGCGGCGTGCCGCCTTGCGTGTCGGGATGCGCCGTCTCATCGCGCATCCGCCGCCGTCCGAATAGCCTGCCGAGCCGTTTGGCGATCTTCGCGAACCAGCTTTCCAGTGCGCCGATCGCCTGTCCGCCGGGCACATGGGCGACGCGATAATACATCCAGCCGATCAGCGCCGCGAACAGCACGAACGGCCCCCACAGGGCGAGGATCGGGTCGAAGCGCCCGAGCGCGGCGAGGTCTTCGCCGTACTGGTTTATCTTGTGGTAGGAGACCACCATCACGATCGAGACGAACACGCCGAGCGCGCTGGTCGATCGCTTGGGCGGAATGCCGAGCGACACGGCGAGCAGAGGCAGCAGCGCCATCATCACCACCTCGACGAGGCGGAAATTGAAGCTCGCTTGGCTGGCATCGCGCCGCGCCTCGCTCTCACCGGAATTCCATCCGATCCTCAGCAATTCCGGCAGGATATATTCCCGCTCCGCATCGCCGCGGGCGCGGAATTCCTCGATCGCGGGCAGGTCGATTGGCAGATATTGGCGCGTGAAGGCCAGGACGCGCGGCGACTGATTGCCCATGTCCTGGACGATGGTGCCATCGTCGAGCCGCAGGATGATCGTGTCGGGACTGTCGGTCGTGGCGAGGAACGAGCCCTCGCGCGCGCTGATCGAGAGGATCTGGCCCTTATCGTTGGAGACGCGCGCGAAGATGCCCTTGAGGCGTGTTCCGTCATCCTCGCTCTCCTCGATCCGCAGCGCCATCCGGTCCGCCAGCGTGGTGAATTCGCCCACCTTGATCGAGGCGCCCAGCGCGCCCGACCGCAATTCGTATTCGAGCTGTTCGTAATAATAGCGGCTGATCGGCTGGACGTAGAAGACCAGCGCCACGTTCACCGCCATCAGCACCGCCGTGATGATGTAGGGCATCCGCAGCATCCGGCCATAACTCATCCCAACGGCGCGCAGCACGTCGAGTTCGCTGCTGGTGGCGAGCTTGCGGAAGGCGACGAGGATGCCGAGCATCAGGCCGAGCGGAATGGCGAGGCTGGCATATTCAGGGATCAGCGCGCCTAGCATCTTGAAGACGACGCCGACCGGTCCGCCTTCGACCGCGACGAAATCGAACAGTCTCAGCATCTTGTCGAGCGTCAGCAGCGAGGCGGCGAGCGCGAACACGCCCAGCATCGGCACGACGACGAGCTTGAAGATATAGCGATCGATGCTGGGGACGAAGTTGAACACTAGGGGCCTGGCTATCGTTCGGGGGGCGCGAATGCCCTAGCGTGGTTTGCCGGATCGGTCATGCGCAAAGGCGTCGTACCGGCTTCGAAACGGGGTCGCAAACGCACCAAACCGTCACCAGAACCGGCTTCCGGGCACGCCCTTGAACGGTCCAGCCTCGCGCGAGGTGATCCAGCCGCCGTAAAACCCGCCCGGCTGCGGCACGACCTGTTCGCCATCGACAAGGCATTCCTCGAACGGATCGGCATAGAAGGCGATGTGGCCCGCGACGGGCGCGAAGGAGGAGGTGGGGTCGGGATAGGACCAGCCGACGCCTTCAAACCGGTCGCCGCCGATCGCGACGTCCCAGTATCGCGCCTGCCCCTTCCATTCGCACAGCGAACGGCGCGGATTGGGAGACAGCAGGTCCATCGCGATATCGCCTTGCGGGAGGTAATAGGTCGGCGGATGGCTGGTTTCGAGCGTGCGCCAGCTGTTCCGCGTATCGGCGAGGACGACACCCTTGTGACGGATCAGGATATGGCGATCGCTCGGTTCGGCCACGGCGGGGCGGGGATAGTCCCAGACGCTTTCCTGCCCCGGACCGATCTGATCGGGTTCGGGATGTCCGATCATCCCGAAACGATTGCGCAGCCTGCGCTCACGCCTTTTCCAGCGTGCATTGGAGCGGATGCTGATTCTGGCGGGCGAAATCCATCACCTGGTTCACCTTGGTTTCGGCCACCTCGTAAGGGAAGATGCCGCACACGCCGACGCCCTTCTGATGGACGTGGAGCATGACGCGAGTCGCTTCTTCCATGTCCATGCGGAAGAACCGCTTGAGGATGATGACGACGAATTCCATCGGCGTGTAATCGTCGTTCAACAGCAGGACCTTGTACTGGCTCGGCTTTTTCGGCTTGGCACGGGTCCGGGTGGCGAGGCCGACGCGGCTCTGGCCGCCGGCATCGTCGTCGCCGCCGCCATCGGCATCATCCCCGCCAGCGGTGAAGATCGCAGGGTCGAAAGGGCCCGCCGCATACGCAGCATCGGTGGCAGCGGCCGGATAGGGAGAGCGCAAGGATCGCATGAGAGACCGCATATCGTATCGATCGTGCGCTTCGCAAGTCGCCACGCGATGCGGCGCGCGGTTTATCGGATACGAAGCCGATGGCTGCCTGGAGATGGAACCACAAAAAACGGGCCGGATGGCAGATGCCATCCGGCCCGTGATCGTATCGTCCCCGGGCGGGAGAGAGAGGAGAGAGGCCCGGGAACGAGGAGCTTGTTACGCTCAGGCGGCCTTCGAGAGCTTCTCGGTGGCGACGCTGGCGCGGGTCGAGATCGGCGCGAAGGCTTCGTTGGCGAGCTTCATCATCATCTCGGCGTTCTTCGAGGTGGTGGCGACCATCGCGTCGAAATTGCGACGGGCGATCTCACCCTGGAGCTGGAAGAATTCGGTCGGCGACTTGATCGCGGCCATCTTCTTCACGTCGTCCTGGACGGTGTCGGCAGCGGTCTTGGCTTCCTCGACATAGGTGCGGCCCATGTCCTGCATACCCGAGGCGAGGATCTTGCCCGATTCGACGAGGGCTTCGATGTTGCCCTTGTGGAAGTCGGTGACCTGCGAGGTGATTTCGCTGCCCTTTTCGAAAGCGGCCTTGGCGCGGGTCTGCAGCTGGGCAGCCATGTCCTTGGCGGTGGCGGTGTAGTCGGTCTTGGTGTTCTTGGCAGTGGCCATGATCTTTTCCTTCAATTGCGATACAGTGGGGCGGGCGTTGTTGCGCGCAGCCGCCTTCTTGGTTGTTTTCTCAGTGGGCTTGTCGGCAGCCTTCTTCGGCGCACGCTTCTTCGCGGGCGTCTTCTTGGCAGCGACTTTCTTGGCAGGGGCCTTCTTCGCCGGTGCCTTTGCAGGCACCGCCTTTTCGGCTTCTACTTTCGCAGCCGGAGCCTTCGACTCGGCCTGCGCCGGTTCCGCGGCAACCGCTTCGGCAATCGCGGACGGCTTGACCGCAGCGGTCTCGTCAGCGGAAACCGCCTTCTCGACAGCCTTGGCGTTTACTTCGCCGGCTTTCTTCTGCGCCGCGTCGGCAAACGCCTTTTCCGCGGCAGCATCGATTTTGCTCTGACCCTCGGCCATCGGTAACCTCACTTTGTTGCATTGCACAAATAGGGTGCGGGGCAACAAACGTCAAGCAGTTTTTGTGCAGTGCACAAATTCCGATTTTAGAGGGTGGGTCCGCCCTTTGCGTTGGCCCCTATCGCGTCATCACGTAACGCCCCGGCGCGTTCTCGATAACAGCGTCGCCCTTGCCGCCCGGCTTGCGCTTGCCCGTCGCCTTCACCGTCGATCCGTCGGACGCGCGCAGCCATTCGATCCAGTCGGGCCACCAGCTGCCCTTGTGCTCGGTCGCCCCGGCAGCAAACTCCTCCAGCGAGGCGGGATCGCCTTCATTGATCCAGTACTGGTATTTACCCGCCTCGGGCGGATTGACCACGCCCGCGATATGCCCCGATCCGGCGAGGACGAAGCGCAGTGGGCCATTAAAGTGTTCGGTGATCTTCCAGACGCTTGCGGCGGGCGCGATGTGGTCTTCGCGCCCGGCCTGCACATAAGTGGGCGTCTCCACCAGCCCGAGATCTATCTTCGTCCCGTCGACCTCCATCCGGTCCTTCTCGACCAGCCGGTTGTCGCGATAGAGATCGCGCAGATAGTCCTGGTGCCATTTGGCGGGCAGGTTGGTGACGTCCCCGTTCCAGTGCAGGAGATCGAAGGCCGGATAGTCTTCGCCCAGCATGTAATTGTTGACGACGTAGTTCCAGATGAGGTCCGTGCCCCGCAACAGGTTGAACGTCGCCGCCATATACCGCCCGTCGAGATAGCCTTCGGGCGAGAGCGACTGGATCGCGGCCAGTTGCTGGTCGTCGACGAAATGCAGCAATTCGCCAGCCTGTTCGAAATCGACCTGCGCGGTGAAGAAGGTCGCGCTGCTGACCTTGTCCTGCTCGCCCCGGCGATGCAGCAGCGCCAGTGTCGCGGCGAGCGTGGTGCCCGCCACGCAATAGCCGATTGCGTTCACCGCTTCGACGCCCAGCCGTTCGCGCACATGGTCGATCGCCTCGATCTGGCCGCGCACGTAATCGTCCCAAACGACATCCTTCATGCTGGCATCGGCCGATTTCCAGCTGACCATGAACACGGTCAGCCCCTGCGCCACCGCCCAGCGCACGAAGCTCTTCTTCTCGTTCAGATCGAGGATGTAGAAGCGGTTGATCCAGGGTGGGAAGATGACGAGCGGGGTCTCCATCACCGTGTCCGTCGTCGGGGAATACTGGATCAGCTGGAACAGCGGCGTTTCATGGACGACCTTGCCCGGCGTCGTCGCGATGTTTTCGCCAAGCGTGAACGCGTCGGAATCGGTGTGGCTCAACTGTCCGCGCCGCAGGTCGGCGATCAGGTGCTCCATTCCCTTGATGAGGTTCTCGCCGCGCGTTTCCAGCGTGCGTTCGAGCACGACCGGATTGGTCATCGGGAAATTGGCCGGGCTCGCCGCTTCGGTGATGGCGCGGGTGGTGAAGCGCAACTGCTCGCGCTTGTCGGGCGTCAGGCCTTCCATATCGTCGACCATGGCCAGCGCCTGCTGGGCGAGGAAGAGATAGGTCTGGTGGATCAGCGCGAAGGCGGGATGGGCGCGCCAGCGCGGATCGGCGAAACGCTTGTCCTTGAGCGGGAGGTCGGGCTCCCCTTCGCTCACGGCGTCGGCCTGCGGCCCGATGCCGTATTGGCCCAGCACCTGTTCCCACAAAGCCATGCCCTGTTCGAACAGGGCCTTCTGCTGTTCGACCTGGGCGATCGGCATCTGGCTGTACCAGTTTTCGGCCAAGCTCATCCAGCGGGACGGATCGAAGAAGGGCATCATCGCCTGGGGATCGGCCAGCTTCTCCTGCTGATATTCCAGCCACATGGTCTGAAGCTTCGTGCCGACCTCGGCCCAATGCTGCATATCCTGGGGCGACATGGCGGAAACCGCCTCGCCGCCCGCCATCGGGAACAGGGAGGGGTTCATCGTCGGCGTAAACATGGGCGCGAACATTGCCTGGGCGAGCTTGGCGGGGCCTTCGGCCATGGCCGTCATGGCATCCGTGCTGAAGGGGTTGGGCGCTTGGGTCTTGTCGGTCATCACAGGCTCCGCTCGTTCGCTGTCGCGCCGATCGGTATCAAGGCGCGCTTGTCTCCCGTGTAGAATATTCCGGCGCGCCGTGACTAGGGTGAGTTTGCGTGGCGGGCCGGAGCAGCTAGACGCATAAGGGATACGACGCCGTCTCGCACTTTCGGAGGATCGCTTGGCCGAAGAATTCTACCGCATCAAACGCCTGCCGCCCTATGTGATCGCGGAGGTCAACGCGATGCGGCACGCGGCGCGGCGCGAAGGGCGCGACATCATCGACCTCGGCATGGGCAATCCCGATCGCCCGCCGCCCCAGCACGTCGTCGACAAATTGTGCGAGGTCGCGGGCAAGCCCGGCGCGCACGGCTATTCCCAGTCCAAGGGCATTCCGGGCCTGCGCCGCGCGCAGGCGAATTATTACGGCCGCCGCTTCAACGTCGATCTCGATCCCGAGCGCGAGGTGGTGGTCACGATGGGCTCGAAGGAAGGCCTGTCGAGCATGGCGACCGCGATCACCGCACCGGGCGACGTGGTGCTGGCGCCGAGCCCCAGCTATCCGATCCACACGTTCGGCTTCATCATCGCGGGCGCCACCATCCGCAGCGTGCCGACCACGCCCGACGAGAAATACTGGCAGGCGCTCGACAATGCGATGGCCTACACCGTGCCGCGCCCGACCGTGCTGGTCGTCAATTATCCCAGCAACCCCACCGCCGAGACGGTCGATCTCGCCTTCTACGAACGGCTGGTTGCCTGGGCGAAGGAGAACAAGGTCTGGGTCCTGTCCGACCTCGCCTATTCCGAGCTGTATTACGACGGCAAGCCGACCCGATCGATCCTGGAAGTGCCGGGGGCGAAGGATGTGGCGGTCGAGTTCACCTCCATGTCCAAGACCTATTCCATGGCCGGATGGCGGATGGGCTTCGCGGTGGGCAATCCCGAACTGATCGGGGCACTGACGCGGGTGAAGAGCTATCTCGATTACGGCGCCTTTACGCCGATCCAGGCGGCAGCCTGCGCCGCTCTGAACGGGCCGCAAGATATCGTGGAGGAAAACCGCGCCCGCTATCAGCATCGGCGCGACGTGATGGTGGAGGCGTTCGGGCGCGCGGGCTGGGACATTCCCTCGCCGCCCGCCAGCATGTTCGCCTGGGCGCCCCTGCCGCCGGGCTTCCACAATGTCGGCAGCCTCGAATTTTCCAAGCAATTGCTGGAACACGCGGGTGTCGCGGTGGCGGCGGGCGTCGGCTATGGCGAGGAGGGCGAGGGCTATGTCCGCATCGCCATGGTCGAGAACGAACAGCGCATCCGCCAGGCGGCACGCAATGTGAAGCGCTTCCTCGCCGAACGGGGCTGAGCGGGAATACCGCGCTACCCCTCCAAAGCGGAGGTTTCCGCGCCCGCAGCCTCGCGATCGGCCCGCTAGGCCCCCATCCGGCCCGCACAGTGGCGGAGCCGGGAAGGGTCGATGGCGCGCCAATTCAGCTGGATTTCGCTCGCCGACGAGCCGCCCGAGCCATGGGATCTGCGCACGGTGGGCTGGACGATGCTGCCAGACGAGGGCGGCACCGTGCCGCTCCTCCTCGACGGGCGCGATGGCACCGCGCCCGCCATTCCAGAGACGCCGAGACGCCGGGTGGCGGTGCTGGGCGTGGACAGTCCGGCGCGGCGCGGCGAACTGCTCACAAGCGGTTTCGGCGAAGTCCTCGCAGCCGATATCGATCTCGCCGAACTGGCCGCGCGCGTCGCGCGCATGGCCGACAACGCCGCGCGTCTGCCGCGCGAAATGCAGGCGGGGCCGGTAACACTCGATCTCTTCCACCGCGACGGGCGGGTGGAGGATCGCTGGCTCGGCCTGCATCCGCGCGAATTCGCGCTGCTGTGGCATCTCGCCGAAACGACCGGCCAGGCCGTGACGCGCGCCGATCTTCTGATGGCGGTCTGGCGCTTGCGGCACGATCCGGGGACCAATTCGCTCGAAGTCCATGTCTCGCGCCTGCGCACCAAGCTGAACGCCGCCGGAGTCGCGGGCCTGATCGAGACGGCACCCGAAGGGGGCTACAAGCTCAAAGGCTGACGCTGGACAGCGCCGCACGCTTGTCCCACCATTGCGGGAAAGACCCGGCAAAGGAGCAGTGGCGTGCAGGAAAACGATCGGATTCGGATCGATCTCGGCGAGGATGGCGTGGCGCAGGTGCGCTTCACGCGCGGCGACAAGATGAACGCGCTCGACCCCGAACAGTTCGACCGGATCATCGAAGCGGGCGAATATTTGCGCACGCTGAAAGGCCTGCGTGTCGTGGTCCTGTCGGGCGAGGGCAGGGCGTTCTGCGCCGGGCTCGACCTCTCCAGCATGGCCGCCGGTGGCTCCAGCCCGCAGGCGAAGCTGGCCGAGCGCACCCACGGCAATTCTAATCGCGCGCAGGAAGCCGCCATGACCTGGCGCAAATGCCCGGTCCCGGTGATCGCTGCGGTGCATGGGGTGTGCTTCGGCGGCGGATTACAGATCGCGAGCGGCGCGGATATCCGCGTGGTCCATCCCGAAACGCGCATGGCGATCATGGAGATGAAATGGGGGCTGGTCCCCGACATGGGCGGATACGCGCTGTGGCGCGGGCTGGTGCGCGACGATGTGCTGCGCGAGCTGGTCTACACCAATCGCGAATTCACCGGACGCGAGGCGCAGGAGCTGGGGCTGGCGACCTTCGTCGAGAATGACCCGCTGGCGCGCGCGACGGCCTTGGCCCAGACGATCGCTGGCAAGAACCCGGCGGCGGTGCGCGGGTCCAAGCGATTGTTCGACGCGATGCACGATCGCAATACCGACGCGATCCTGATGGCCGAGAGCGAGGAGCAGGATGCAGTCATTCGCAAGCCCAACCAGATCGAGGCGGTGATGGCCGAGATGCAGAAGCGCGCGCCCCAATTCGAGGATTGAGGCCGGTCAGCAGAAGCGGAAGCGTCGCAGGTCGTCAGCGCCCGCTTCGATCACTCCGTCGAGCCCGACCGGATCGCGCGCGCCATCGGTCAGGGTCGCAAGCGTTTCGCCATCCTCCGCCGGAATGCAGGCCAGCACACGCTTGCCAGAAGCCGTGCGCGCGACCACCGTGCCCATCCGAACCTCGCCGCTGCGGGTGTATTGGACGGTATAGGTTTCGAGCGTCACCGGCCCGGTATAGGCCTCGTCGATCGCGGGGATCGGGCCGCGCCGCGCATCGGCTTCGGCCTGGTAATCGTAGTCCTGCGGAAAGCGCGCGCCGGTCGGTTCGCTCGATAGAATGATCGTGTGGTTATAGGTCGCATAGCCGCCGTTCGCGAACAGCAGGCCCGTGCCGGGACGCCCACGCAACCGCTCCACCATGCTGACGACCGCGTGGCTCATATAATTGCCGATCGGTCCCCCGCCGAAGGTCAGGCCGCCGAAGACGGTGATCGGCCTGTCCAGTGGCCACCCGAGGACGCGCCGCGCCATCTTCGGCACGCAGGGAAAGCAGCTGTAGAGTTCGACATGGTCGAGATCGGCGGCGGTCACGGCATTGAGGTCGAGCGCCCGTTCGATCGACACCGCGAGGCTGGGCGAGGCGGCGTAGCTGTCGCGCTCGAGGAAATCCGCATCCTCCCGCGCCGCCGCCCCGTATCCGATATGGATCAGGCGCTGTTCGGCGATGCCGCGCCGCCGCGCTTCGGCGAGGCTCGTGACGAGGAAACCCGCGCCCTGATTGACGCTCGCATTGGCGACCTGGAATTTGGTGTAGGGAAAGGCAATCGGACGGTTGCGGGATGAAGGCGTGACGACTTCCTCAGCAGAGACGACATCGTCCAGCCAGGCGTGCGCATTATCCGCTGCGACCGCGCTCATTCCCGCCCACAAGGCCCCGCTTTCCGCCTGCCCTTCGGCCAGCGGCTGCCCCCATGCGGAGCGCGCCGCGTTCTCGTAAAGCGGATAGACGTCGACTGGCAGGGTGAGGCCGTAACTCTGCGCATAACCTTCCTTCCGGCGGTGCGGCGCATCGCGCAGGGCGTTGGGTTTTGCGCCGTCCTCGCGCCGTTTCAGCGCGGCGAGCTGGCCCGCCGTGCGCAGCGCCTCGCCACCGACGATCGCGCAGATTGTCGCCTCGCCCGCGCCGATCCGATTGGCGGCATCGTTCAGCAGACGGGTCGGACCGTCGCCGTTCGGGCCGGGCGTGTGGGTGCGGTGGGCGGGAACGATGCCCAGCGCGGCGCATAAAGCATCCTCAACCGGATTGAGCTGGGGCCAGCCGATCTGCGTCACCACGGCAAGGCTGTCGCAATCCATGAGCAACCCGGCGGCGCCATCCCTTTCCGCCCGCCGCAGTGCTTCGGCCATCAGCCCGACCGGATCGAGCCCGTCTCCGGGCTGGTCAGGGCGGTCGTTCACCTGCCCAACGCCCACGATGACCGGTATCCGTTCCGGGTTCAGCTCCATCCTATTGCTCCCTTGCGTGCTCTCTTCCGCACCGATACCGGTTGCAAAACGAAACACAAAGGAGAGGCCCGCCCATGAAGACCGCGATCACCGAGATGTTCGGCATCCAGCATCCCATCATCCAGGGCGGGATGCATTATGTCGGCTTTGCCGAGATGGCGGCGGCGGTTTCCAATGCGGGCGGGCTGGGCATCATCACCGGGCTGACCCAAGGCACGCCCGAAAAGCTCGCCAACGAGATCGCACGCTGCAAGGACATGACCGACAAGCCCTTCGGCGTGAACCTGACCTTCCTGCCCTCGCTGAATCCGCCCGACTATCCCGGCCTCGTCAAGGCGATCATCGAAGGCGGGGTGAAGGTGGTCGAGACCGCCGGGCGCAATCCCGAACAGGTCCTGCCGCATCTCAAAGGTGCCGGGATCAAGGTGATCCACAAATGCACCAGCGTGCGCCATTCGCTGAAGGCCCAGTCGATCGGCTGCGACGCGGTCTCGGTCGACGGGTTCGAATGCGGCGGCCATCCGGGCGAGGACGATATTCCCAACATGATCCTGCTCCCCCGCGCGGCGGACGAGCTGGAGATCCCCTTCGTCGCGAGCGGGGGGATGGCCGATGCGCGCAGCCTTGTCGCGGCGCTGGCTATGGGCGCCGAGGGGATGAACATGGGCACGCGCTTCATCGCGACGAAGGAAGCGCCGGTGCACGACAATGTGAAGCAGGCGATCCTCGCGGCGAGCGAACTCGACACGCGGCTGGTCATGCGGCCCCTTCGCAACACCGAGCGGGTGATGACCAATGACGCGGTCGAGAAACTGCTCGAGATCGAGAAGGAAAAGGGCGCGGACCTCACTTTCGAGGATATCTACGAACAGGTCGCGGGCGTCTATCCGCGCATCATGGCGGAAGGAGACATGGATGCGGGCGCCTGGTCCTGCGGTATGGTGGCCGGCCTCATCAGCGACATCCCGACCTGTCAGGAACTGATCGACCGGATCATGAGCGAGGCCGAGGCGATTATCCGTCAGCGGCTCGCCGGGTTCCTCGACGCGTAAGGGTTTCGATCATGGAATATGGCAATCTTGGCCGTTCGGGCCTCAAGGTGTCGCGCCTGTGCCTCGGCTGCATGAGCTATGGCGACACCAGCCGCGGCTGGCATGGCGACTGGGTGCTGGACGAAGGGCAGTCCCGCCCCTTCATCCGCGAGGCTGTCGAGGCGGGGATCAACTTCTTCGATACCGCCAACATGTATTCGATGGGCGCATCGGAAGAGGTGATCGGGAAATTGCTGCCCGAATTCGCCCATCGCGACGAGATCGTGGTGGCGACCAAGGCCTTTCTCCCGTGGAAGCGGGCACCGAACGCTGGCGGTCTGTCGCGCAAGGCCCTGTTCCAGGCGGTGGACGACAGCCTCAAGCGGCTCGACATGGACTATGTCGACCTGTTCCAGATCCATCGGTGGGATCCGTCGACCCCGATCGAGGAGACGATGGAAGCGCTTCACGACATCGTGAAGATGGGCAAGGCGCGCTATCTCGGCGCATCCAGCATGTATGCCTGGCAATTCGCCAAGGCGCAGGAGACGGCGCGCGCGAACAATTGGACGCCCTTCGTCTCGATGCAGAACCATGTGAACCTGCTCTATCGCGAGGAGGAGCGCGAGATGATCCCGCTGTGTGAGGATCAGGGCGTGGGCCTGATCCCGTGGAGCCCGCTGGCGCGCGGACGTCTGGCGCGGGCCTGGGACGAAAGCACGGTCCGCAGCGAGACCGACGGGTTCGGCAAGACGCTCTATCGCCAGCACGTCGAGGCCGATCGCGCGGTGATCGAAGCGGTCGGCGCAATCGCGAAGGAGCGCGGGGTGGAGCGGGCCAGCGTGGCGCTTGCCTGGCAGTTTTCCAAGCCCGCCATGGTCGCGCCCATCATCGGGGCGACCAAGCCCGGCCATATCGCGGCGGCGGTGGCGGCGACCGGGCTTGCCCTGAGCGAGGAGGAGATCGCGCGGCTCGAAGCGCCCTACCTTCCCAAAAATCCGGTCGGAGTCGAAAGCACGGTGGCGGGCGATCTCGCGCTTACCCTGCGCGGGGAATAAGCACCTATCCGCCAAAAAACACGCGCAAATCGCGCAATCTGCGACAGGCCTGTCACATTCGCGATATCCCCGTCACGCAGCGGTCACGCAAGCGCGACACAAGGCTCCGGCAAAGGGGGCATTGCGTCGGGGAATCATGCAAATCGTTTCGATCTTTCTGACCGGGGAAGAGGCGGAGACCTTCGCGCCTTTCGATCATGACGACACCCATGTCGTGTTCGACCGGCTGACCGGGCACGGGCCGCGCCGCATCGCGGAAGGGCAGGTCTGGGCCTTTATCGACTGGGTGCTCGAGGATATGTCGGGCCTCGAACTGTGCCGCCGCCTGCGCCGCGATCCGCGCATGGCGGATGCGCATATCACCATGGTGCTGGATGGCGAGGACAAGGCTGCGCATGACGAGGATCGGCGCCGCGCGCTGAAGGCGGGGGCGGACGATTACATGATCGGCCCCGTCGATCGCCACGCCATGCTCGACCGGGTCTTCGCCCTGCGCTCGCCGCGCCAGCAGCAGCGGGTGGCGCGCGTGATCGAACTGGGGGCGCTGGCGATCGATCTGGGATCGCTCCAGGCGCGCTGGGGCGGCGAGCGGCTGGCCCTGCGCCCCAACGAGTTTCGCCTGCTGCGGTTCTTCGCAGAAAATCCCGATCGCGTGCTTAGCCGCCAGGATCTGATCGCGGGGCTGGGCAAGCAGGACCCCCCGATCGACGAGCGCACCGTCGATGTCTGGGTCGGCCGCCTGCGCCGCGCGCTCCAGCAGGCGGGCGCGGGCCAGCCGCTGCGCACGGTGCGATCGCTGGGCTATGTCTTCGACAGCGAATAAGGGCTGTCACCAGCGGGCTTACGCGGCGTCCCACGCTTCCGTCAGCCTCAGCGCGCCGTCACCATAGAGATAGTCCGGTTCGAACCGGGCATAGGCTTCGAGCGCGTCCCAATCGGTGGGATAGAGATCGCCGCGCCGGATCTCGCCGACCCCGGCCGCGCGCAGCTTGCCCACTGCGCGATTGGCATGGATCGCGCTGACCCCGCACATATCGGCGAGGTCCAATTGGGTGAACGGCGTCCTCATCGGTCCGTTGACCGGGCGATCGATCAATTGCAGCCGCTTGCGCAATTCGGAATAGAGATGCGCGATCCGGCGCGGGGCATCGAGCTGTTCGAGCGTCTGGATCCATTTGCGATGGATGGCGGCATCGAGCAGCGTGGCGAACCACATCGCCCGCGCGACACCCGGCCGCTCGCGCATCACCGATCGAAGCGCACCGTGGCTCACATACCCGACCTTCACTCGCCCTACGGTGACGATGTTGTGATCCAGCCGCTTGAGGGCGAACCCGTGCAAGTCGACGAAGTCACCCGGCACGTGAACGCCGACGATATACCGTCGATCGGTTTTCTCGATTGTTCTGAAGACGAAACCCTCGATCAGAAGGGTGCTGCGTTCGGCGACCTGGCCGCGCTCGATGAGGACGGTCGCATTGCCATGCTCCTCGACAGATTCAACCAGGGTCTCGATATATCGCAGATCGTCTTCGGAGAGATTGTCGCGCAGGCGGCCGGCGAGGAAATTGCCGGTCAGCGGATACTCCATCGTCTCGCAATCCCACATCACGTTCAGGTCGGCGCGGACGTAAGCGAGCCCGTGGGGCGGGTCTATTGACGGATGTTAGCTTCCTGTTCTTTATTCGTTTCGCGTTTTTTGCGAAGACCGAGCGCTCAGCGGAAGGACAGGTCTCCGTCCCCGTAGAGATAATCGGGTTCGAAATCCGCGAAGGTCTCGAGCGTTTCGCGCGATGCGATCTCGACGCGCCCGCGCCGGAAATCGGCGATGCCCTCGGCGCGCAGTTTCCCGATCGCGCGGTTCGTATGGATCGCGGTCGCGCCGCACATTTCGGCGATATTGTTCTGGGTCAGCGGCGTGTCGAACCCGGTTTCGTCGCCAAGGCCGACCATTTCGAGCCGCCGCCAGATCTCGGCGAAGATATAGGCGATGCGGCGCGGCACGGTCAGCTGCTCCAGCTTCATGATCCACTGGCGGTGGAGGGCCGCGTCCAGCAGGGTGGAAAACCACAACAGGCGGCCGAGATGGGGGTCGTCCGCCATGGCGGCGGTCAGCCGCTCGTGGGGAACCAGCGCGATCTTGGCGGGGCCCACGCAGTCGATATTGTGATCGAGGTGCTTCAGCGCGAAGCAGTGCAGATCGACGAAGTCTCCCGGCACGTGGAAGCTCACCGCATGGCGCTTGCCGTCGCTTTCGAGCGTTCGCAGCATGAAGCCTTCGACGAGCATGGTGGAGGTGTTGCAGACATCGCCGCGCGCGATGATGCGGTCGCCATGGTCGCGATCAACCGTTTCGGACACCAATCCTTCGATCCGCGCCTTTTCGCTCTCGCTCAGGGCGTGCCGGGCGCGGCCCTCGAGGAACCGTCCGGTCAGGGGGAAGCGTTCGATCTCCGTCTGGTCCACCATGGCGGTGCGTTAGCGGCGCATCGCCAAGCTGCCAACTATTGTTAGTTCGGTGGCCGGGTGAGCGGCGAACCCGTTCGGTTTCTCATGCCCACACGCACACGCCGCGCATGAAGATCGCGGTTCTCGCCCATATCCGCCACGCCATCGCCGAACCCTTTAAGGGCGGGATGGAGGCGCACTGCCACGCCCTGTGCCGCGGATTGCGGGCGCGAGGCCACGAGGTGACGCTGTTCGCCGCCGCCGGGTCGGACGATCCCGCTCTCGTGCCGACCGTCGCGCAGCCCTATGAGAGCGTGCTGCCGTTCGAACTCTGGCACGGGACGGAGCGGCTGGCGGCCTATCAATTCGAAGGGTTCGCCAGCGCGTTCGATCACCTGCGCGCGGGATCGTTCGACATGGTCCACAACAATTCGCTGTTCGCTCCGGTCATTGGTTGGTGCGCCGATGCGGGGATACCCTGCGTCACATCCCAGCACGTGCCCCCCTTCGGCGCGATGAGGAACGCGGTTGCGGCCCATATCGGGCGTCCGGGTGTGGCGGTGACCGTGACCTCGCACCACCAGGTTTCTCTCTGGCCGGAAGCGTGCCGGGACCGGCTGCGCGTGGTGCCGAACGGAGTCGATACCGACGCATGGCGTCCGCTAGCCGCTAACCCCGAAGAGACAGTCGGGGAGCACCTGACATGGGTGGGCCGGATCGCGCCGAACAAGGGAACGGCGGAAGCGGTGCGCGCCGCGCGGCTCGCGAAGGCTGCGCTGCGTGTGTTCGGCCCGATCGAGGATGCCGCGTATTTCGCCCGTGAAGTCGCGCCGCATCTCTGCGAGCAGATCGTCTATCAAGGCCATCTCGATTCCGCGCGCCTGCAACAGGAAATCCGCACCAGCCGTGCCGCGCTCGTCACGCCGCGTTGGGACGAACCTTTCGGTCTCGTCGCGGCGGAAGCGCTCGCCAGCGGCACTCCCGTCGTCGGATTCGCGCGCGGGGCTATCCCGGAGGTGGTCGGCGATTGCGGGATACTGGGGCCCGATGGTGACGTGGCCGCGCTTGCCCGAGCCATTCAGGCTGTCGCGAAGGTCGACCGCTCCCTGTGCCGCGAGCGCGCGCTGGCGCGGTTTTCGATCCCCCGGATGATCGCCGGGTACGAGTGCTGCTACGCGGCGGCCATCTCGGCTTGCGGCACGGCCGGTTCGCCGCGCGCGATCCGTTCCTCCATCAGCGCCAAGGCTTTGGAGGCACTCGCATAGGGCGCGTGTTCCTGCTGGCGTGTCAGGGCCAGTTCTGCCGGGCCGGGATCGCGGAGCTTGACGAAGCCGCCTTGTCCATCGCGCTTGACGAGGCCCATCAGTTCGAAGGCGCGCAGCCAGTGTTCCATCGTCGGCGCGTTCCATTTCGTTTCGAAATATTGCGCGTTGCGGATCACGCTGTCGATGTGGTGGACGGGCGGCATGTGGTGGGGGTGATATTGGTGATAGGCCTTCGCGCCGCGCACCCACCACAAGGGCTGACCTTGCGACACGAATGTCCGCCCGAAATCGGTATCCTCGCCGCCATAGCCGTCATATCCCTCGTCGAACCCGCCGATCTGGGTGAACGCCGCTTTCGTAAGAGCGAAATTGAGCGACCAGAAGCAACGATAATCGCCGCATTCGCCGACCATTCCCGCCGGAGGGCCGGCACGCTCCGAATGCTTGACCGCGACGCGTTCGAACCGGGCGTAATCGATCCCCGCATCGGTGGCGCCTTTCGGTAGATAGCCGACTTCGCCCATGAACACGCCATCGTTCAATGCGGCGGCGATGGCGTAATCCGCCAGACATTCGGGATCCGGGATACAATCCACGTCGAGGAAGACGAGCAGCTCGCCCCGCGCCTCGGCAGCGGCGCGATTGCGGGCCTGTGCCAGGGGGATTCCCTTTTCGCCCATGACGATCTGGCGAATGGGAAAGTCGGTTTCCGGCAGATCGTATTCGCGATCCTGCATGACCGCCACGACCAGTTCCATCGGCTGTCGGCGATTACGGGCGAGGCCGCTCACGAGATTGGAGAGATGCCGCTCGCGCCCATGGGCGAGCGTGCAAACCGAAGCTGTCATGCGATGATCTCCGCCACTATTTCCACGGCAGGTTTTTCCCCGTCCGATTGCCAGAGCCGGACAGCCAGTTCGTCCAGCCAGTGTGCCGCCTTCGTCGCAGCATCATGATCGATGATCGCGCGCTGGCGTTCGCACTCGATAAGACCGGCAGCGCGCCTCAGGCCCGCCCAGCCTTCCGCATGGGACGGCCATTGGCGCGATACCGCGGCCAGGCCTTCGCGATCGAGCACCTCCGCCTTGCAGAGCTGTTCGTCGAAATAGCGCCATTCGGGCACCACGATCCAAGGACGACCGGCGGCGAGCACCATATGCGCGGTCGTGTTGCCGCAGCTCGATACGACGCGGTCGGCGGCCGCGATCCAGGTCTGCGGATTGTCGACCCAGCCGCGATGCTCGAGATTGCCGGGCGGCGTCTCGTGCCATTCGCTCCGCACGGTGCCGATGGTGATCCAGCGCACATTCGGTTCGGCCCGCGCGCCGAGCGTGATCGGGGCGCTCGGCGTGCCTTCGCCGCCGCCGCCCGCGACCACCAGCACGATCTCCGCATCCTCCGCGATCCCCAGTTCCGCCCTAGCCGCCATGCGAGACGGCGCGGCGCGGCAATCGATCCCGACGCCGCTGGCGTAGTGAGTCTTCTTGCGCAGATGATAGGGCCGGTCGGCCTGCTCCAGCGCCTGCGCATAGGGCGCCAGCAGGCCCACCGCGCTGTCATACGCCGCCATGTGACCCGGATCGTTGCGAGCGCCGTGCTGCATCACAGCTATATGCGGCACCGAACAGAGCCGCGCGAGCTGGCCGAGTTCGGCGGAAACGTCGGTGACGAACAGCGCCGGATTGGCGCGCGCGAACCATGCGGTGATGGTCGCCATGGCCTCTCTGATCGTATCCCAACCCAGCGGCGCGCAATGCGTGGTGTCCGGCATCGCGAAACTTTGTAGCGCTGCCGGTTCGCGACCGGTCGGCTCGAACAGGGAGGGGATGGCGATCACCTCGACACCGGGGGCGAGAGCGGGAAAGATATCCTCGCGGGCGCAGAACAGGGTGACCGGCCTTTTCGCCGCCAGCTCGTTGGCAATGCTCGCCGCGCGTTCGGCATGGCCGCGTCCTTGGTGGTGGACGAAATAGCCGATCGGCTGCGCGCGCGTCATGCCACCTGCTCCACCCGGTGAGCCGCGCGCTGGCGCCGCTGGTGCGCCAGGATGCCTTCCAGCGCGCCATTGGCGTGCGAGCGCCGCGCCACATAGACATTCGCCCGGTCCGACAGCGTGGCGATTTCCTGCGAGTGGTTCGCGACCATGATCGCATTGTCGCACACGCTCAGCATATCCTCGTCGTTTCCGCTGTCCCCCACAGCGAAAACGTTGCGCATATCGACGCCCAGCCGTCCGGCGATGTGCCGCATGGCAACCGCCTTTCCCCCCGCGATCGGAAGAATGTCGAGCAGGGTCGCATGGCTGAGGACGGTCCGCGCGTAGATGCCGCGTTCCAGCAGACGCACGCGCAGGGCGTCCGCCACGGTCGGGTCGTCGGCGAAGAAGCTGCGCTTGAATTCGCGTTGTTCGTAATGGGGCTGCGGCGTCAGGCCCTTGAGGCCTTTCACCGCCTCGTCCACGGCAGCAGGATCCCAGCCGAGCGCGATCTTGCGATCGAAGAGGAGATCGCGCTCGATTTCTCCATGGCGCTCGACGTAGAGTTCGCTTCCGACCGAGGTGATCCAGGCGCGCGGCCTGGGCAATCCCCATTCGCGCACGATACGCTGCGCCTCGACGATCGAGCGTCCGGTCGCGAGGACGAAGCCGACGCCGCTGTTCCTGCTCAGATACTCGCGCAATCGCGAAACGCCGATGCGGCAGCCGGTCAGCGTGTTGTCGAGATCGCAGACGAGCAGCGAAGATAGGACCTTGTTCACAGGCTCTTCCCGCGACAAGATGTCACGCGCCAGAGCGACGAAATGGTCCGCATAGGCCTCCCACGTCATCGCGGTTACGCGGGCGAGGGCGTTGGCCGATTTCTCCGCCCAGAGCGCGCGGTCGTCCAGCAGACGCTCGATCGCATCGGCAATGTCCTGCGGATCGTCTGGATCGACGAGCAAGCCGTGGTCCAGCTGGTCGAGAATGTCGATCGGGCCACCGATGCGCGTGGCGACGACCGGCACGCCATGGGCCGCGGCTTCGACGAGAGTGAGGCCATAGGGCTCCACCTTCGCCGGATTGACGAAGACGCCGCCACTCTCTCGGGCAAGCGCGAAGAGCGCCTCCACATCCTCGCGCGCGTGGCGCGGCGGGTAAGCGATGCTCCCGTATAATTCATGCCGGTCGATCGTATCGAGGAGCTCGGAAAAGACGGCGCGCCTTTCCGCCCCGCCGCTTTCGATCCCGTCGCGCAGGCCGGCAAGGATCACGAGATTGGCCTTCGCGCGCAGCCAGGGCGATCGACCGAAGGCCTCGACCAGCATGGCGAGGTTCTTCTTCGCCACGGGTCGGGCGATAGCGAGGATGATCGGCTTGTCCGGCTCACGCAGGAAGGGCGCTATCAGATCGCGTGCGCGGTCCCTGGCGTCTTGCCCGACGCTGGGCACCTTCACGCCCGGCACGATCCGGTTGACGCGGCCTATCCGGGCGGACGGGTAGGCCAGGATCTGCCGCTCGCATTCGTCGCGCGAGGAGCCGACGATCGCCGACGCGGCACCGATCGCGCGATCTTCCTCGGCGATCCGGCCATCCAACTCGGCTGCCAGTTCGGGTCCGGGAGCGGTGACGGCAGCGCGCTTGTCCAGCCCGAGCGAATGCGCGGTGTAGATGAAGGGTATTCCGAACTCGCGCTCGATCTGGGCGGCGATGTCGGCGGCATCGGCGAAGTGGGCGTGGACGATGTCCGGCAAGCGGCTGCGCGCCCGCAGGTCCGCGAACAAAGCATCGATGAAGGCGGCACGATCCTGCGCCAGGGCTTCCTTGGCCAGATAGCGCGGATCGCCGCTGTCGATCCGCCGGATCACGCATGTGTCCGAAATCCATTCCTCGCTCTGCGCATGGATCGCGCCGAGCCTTTTATCGACGAAGCGCCTTGTGATGATCTCCGCCAGCTCGACATCGTCCCGCCGCGCCAGCGCTTCCATCTCGCCGAGAATATAGGTGATGTGGCCGCCGGTATCCTCGGTAATTCCGTATTGAACCGGCTCTGCCCGAAGGCAGCCTCCCAGCGCGATCGACATGATATGCAAACGAGGGCCCCTGATACTCACAGGGACCCAATCCGCCCGCGAGATCACCGGGCTCCATTTAAACGTTTGTTATGCGTTTATTTTCGGGGGGTCATCGACGCGGAACAAGCTTTAGGGCCGGGGGTGCGATCTGCCGTGCCACCTCGCCATCTGCCGCATCGATCTCGCATCGGTCGCGCCCGGCGGCCTTGGCACGGTAAAGCGCGCGGTCCGCGCGCCGCAAAAGATCGCCCGTCGCCTCGCCTGCCTTCATCGTGGCCATGCCGATGCTCACGGTGATGAGATCGGCATCCGCGTAGTCGAGCTGCTCGATGGCGAGGCGCATGCTTTCGCAGGCAAGGAAGGCGGCGCGCTGGTCCAGCGGCAGGAGCAGGACGAATTCCTCGCCGCCGATGCGCGCCGCATGGCCCGCGGAAGGCCGGTTGCGTTCGAGACAGGCGGCGACCTTGCGCAGCACCTCGTCGCCGACGGCATGGCCGAAACGGTCGTTGAACCGCTTGAAATGATCGACGTCGATGATCGCGATGCTGAGCGCAGTGTGCGTGTCTGCGCTCTGCGCAACGTCCAGCCATCGGTCGAGCGCCCGGCGATTGGGGAGGCCGGTGAGCGGATCGGAAAGCGCCTCGGTCTGACTGGCCCTCACGACCGAATGCAGGAAGCTCGCGATGACCAACAGGCCGGCGGCAATCGTCAGCAAGCCGCTGCTCGCCTGCGAGATGGCGGCGTAGATCGTGCCCGCATAGTCCCGTTCCGTCGCGCCCGTTCCCAGCCAGATGGCGAACGCCGCCTTGAGCGGGAAATGCAGGGCCATGACGACGGATACACCGACGAGACAGCGATTGAGCAGGGACGGGGGCGCGTGCCGCTTCATCGCCACCGTGCAAAGGATCGCCCCAAATGTGAACCAGCTCTGGAAGGAGAGCTGATACCAAACCGTATCGCGCGGCGCCTCGATCGTCGCGACCCGCCACAGGCAGCCGCAAATCAGGATCAGCGCGGCGCTCGCCCACATCGGTCGGCGCTTGTGATAATGCGACATGGCCAGCGCCATCGTGACCAGCGCGGTGAGAAAAGACGCGAAACCGATGGTTTGCAGGACCGCGACATTCCCGCCAAGCCAGATGGCGAGACCAGCCAGAGGCTCGATCACGCCGAACGCAAAGGCAAGGGCGAACCAGCGCGCGCGCCGGACCATCGGGTAGGTATGGGCGGTGACGAGGAACGCCCCGATAAACATCGCGGCGACCAGAATATTGGTCAGGATCGGCAGGATGGCCTGGGGCATGGTCGCGATGATGATCCCGGTGTTCGGTTCACACGTGGAAGCGGCTGGTTCGGGAAACCCCTAGGGCAGGTATGGTTACGAACGGGTAAAACACCCGGACGTCCATAGCCACACCCCTTCGAACCGGCCCGCCCGATCGGCGCGACTGGCGGAGCGACCCGCACCGGGATCGGTGGGCAAGACTGGTGGGGCTTAGGGCATCGGCTCCGGTCGCACCGACCCGGCCACACGCAGCCTCTCTGCTGCCTCGCGAATGATCGCTCGCTTGTCTGCGTCGCTGGCCGCCTGCCACGCCGCGATCTCGTCGAGAGAGCGCCCGCACCCCGTGCAATGGCGATTGTCCCGGTCCAGCCGACAGAGATTGATGCAAGGGGAGGCGATGGCGGGCACCGGCGGTTGATCTCTCCAGGATCGGGACAAATCAAGCGTCCAAAGCATTTGAAGGCGATCGTCGGACCACCGTTCCAGAGGTGGCTCGCGCCTGACTGGTCCTCATTCAAAAAGCAAAATCACATTCAGGCGTTGAAGCCTTCGCGGGGAACGGCCGCCCATGTGCTGTCGCTCTTGAGATAGCGCTTCACCCCCTTGAGGCGATACCACAGGTTCAACTGGCGGTATCCGAAGTTCTCGACGATCGCCGCCCATCCGATGCGCAACAGGTCCTTCGCGGTCGGGGTGCGGCGGAGCTGGTGTTCTTCGAGAGCCAGCGTCCCCACGCTCAACCCGCATCCGAACACGACCGACACGAAGAAGAAGACCAGTGCCGCCATCGGATCGAGAATACCCAGCAGAACCGCCAGCGGGATCAGGACGTAGCCGATGAGTTCGGCTGGCGGACCGAGCAGATCTTCCAGGATCATCTGCGGCAGGGCGAGCATTCCGATACGGCCATAGCGCGGGTTGCCGATCATCCGGCGATGAAAGCTGAGAGTTTCGAGGGCGCCTTGCTGCCAGCGCGCGCGCTGATTGGCCAGGCCTTCCAAAGACGCGGGGGCTTCGGTCCAGCAGACGATATCGGGAACGAATGCTATCCTGTAGGGCCGCTTCTTCTCCCTCATGTGGCGATGGATATGCGTGACCAGTTCGAGGTCCTCACCCACGGTGTCGTGCCGATATCCGCCCATCTCGATCAGATCCGATCGCCGGAACAGCCCGAAGGCGCCGGAGATCAGCATCAGCGTATTGGTATGGGCGTTCGCAACTCTGGCGGTGAGGAAGGCGCGCAGATATTCGCAGACCTGAAATTGCGGGATGAAATCCCTCGATATGCGGATTTCCTGGAGCGATCCGCCTTCGACCCTGCTGCCATTCGCCACCCTGATGGCGCCGCCGACCGCGACGAGCCTGCCGTCATCATGCATGAAGGGCTCGGAGGCGCGCAGCAGGCTATCCGGCTCGACGATCGAATCCGCGTCGATCACGCAGACCAGGGGCGTGCGCGCGAAGCCGATCCCCGCATTGGCCGCATCGGCCTCCAGCTGCTCTTCGTCGGCCGGACCCAGATCACCGCGAGCGGCCATGCCCAACAGGTGAAACCACGCAATATCTATCGAGGACTTTGATCAGCGCGGCTTCGGAGAAGCTGATTCCCGTTATGAGGACGGACGGCGTGCCTCCTTCTAGGGGCGATCCTTCGAGCCGAACCGTTCCACCGTCCAGGGCGGCTTGAATCTTTTTTGATGCTACAATCCTCTCCCAATCTTGGGCCGGAATCTGAGCGTCGCGTACTACCTTGGTCGGTCCCCCAGTGGGTCTTATCTCTCGCACAAGAGCATAAGTCTTGATTAGGCCGGCCGCGGCGAAATCGGCTAGTAGAGCATCAGCTTTTTCGAGATCCCGGGACTTAACGAGCTCGATGGCCTTGGCCGGGAAGATTGGTTGATGGACTGACATACGTTCTCTCGAATTTGAGCGGGCATATTTGTCAGCCAATCGTGAAAATGCGGTAACCCTCTGGCTCGCTGCATCGCTGCAAATCGATCAAGCCGGCGATTGCTCGAAAAATCGTCACGCCGAGGTCTCCGCTCATGTTCGCGGATGTCCACCCAAGTTTTTCATGTTTTTTTCATGGAAACGCAGCCCATCTCTTCTAAGTCATTGAAAAGATGGTGGGCGCGGCAAGGATTGAACTTGCGACCCCACCCGTGTGAAGGGTGTGCTCTACCACTGAGCTACGCGCCCGCCCGTGGGGCAGCTTTGGGCTGCCGGGCAGGGGCGCGCCTTTACGCCTGGTGGACGGCCTTGGCAAGCGGTCAGCGCGAAATTTGCGCCTCTCGCCTCGCCTGCTGCTCGATCAATCGAGGATCAGTCTGGCCAGCCTGCCCAGCCAACCATTCAGCTCGCCACCCATCCCGTCAACACGGGCCGTTTTGGCGGTCGGTGTCTGCGGGCATTCGAGGCAGTAGACCTGCGCGCCCTGCGTGGTGAGCAGGCGATCGAGATCGGCCTCGATCCTCCCGGCGAGCGCCTGCTGGCGGCGCGCGAACAGGGCGGTCATGTCGGCCCGCGCCTCGCTTTCATCACCGATCAGCCACTGGCGCAGAAGGGTATCGTAGGTGCCGGGCTCGTCACCCAGATAGGCGACGTGCCAGCCGCCGTCCTCGAGGCCCGCTTCCTTCGCGGCCCAGTCGATCGCGGTCTGGAGACTGCCATACTGGTCGACCAGGCCGATCTGGCGCGCCGCACCGCCGTCCCAGACCCGGCCCTGACCGATGCGGTCCGCTTGTTCCATGCTGAGATTGCGCGCCTGCGACACGCGGGTGAGGAAATCGCGATAGCCGTCCTCGATCCCCGACTGGATCATCGCATCGACTTCGGGGGTGAAGCCGCCGATCAGGTCCGGCTGGCCCGAAAGCGGCGTGGTGCGCACGCCATCGGTCGAAACGCCGATGCGCGCTGCGAGATTTTCGAAAGTCGGGATCACGGCGAAGATGCCGATCGATCCGGTGATCGTCTCCGGCTCGGCGAAGATGCGGTCGGCGGGGGTCGAGACCCAATATCCGCCGCTCGCCGCGACATTCGCCATCGAGACCGCGATCGGGATGTCGTTCGCCTTGTGCCGCAGGATCGCGCGGCGAATTTCCTCGCTCGCCAGCACCGATCCGCCGGGCGAATCGACCCGCACGACCAGAGCCGAAAGATCGTCGTTCAGCGCTTCGTCGAGCAGGTCGGCGATGCGCGTCCCGCCCGCCGTGCCCGGACCCGCGTCCCCGTCGACGATCTGGCCCGCAATGGTGACCACGCCGATCGTGCCGCCATCCGCCGCGGGCTCCGTATCCTCGAGCCAGGGGTCGAGCTCGGTGGCCGGATAGGCGTTGCGCTCGCTGGACCAATCGTCCGCGCCGACCACTTCCACCACCCGCGCTTCGAATTCGTCGCGGCTGCCGAGCTTGTCGACCAGCCCGGCAGCGAGCGCGGCGCTGGCCGGATCGCCATTCGACGCAGCCAGCCACGCCTGCGGATCGCGCGTGGCGAGCGTGATATCGGCTTTGGGCCGCGCCTTCTTCACATGCGCCTGCCATTCGCCCCACAGCGCGCCGTAGAGCGCGGCGTAATTCTCGCGCGCCTCGTCCGACATGGTGTTGCGCAGATAGGGTTCGACCGCGCTCTTATAGGTGCCGACGCGATAGACGCGGGCGTTGACGTCGAGATTTTCGAGCAATTGCCCGTAATAGAGATTGCCGCCGCCCGGCCCGGCAATGGCCGCGCCGCCCAGCGGGTCGACCCAGATCTCGCTGGCATGGCTGGCGAGCAGCAGGGCATCGTCGGCATAGGCGGTGGCGAAGCTCAGCACCGGCTTGTCCGCTGCGCGCACCCGGTCGATCGCCTCGCCGATATCCTGCAGATGGACCTGTCCACCGCCCAAGAAGCTGTCGAGATCGAGCACGACCGCGGTGATCCGCTCGTCGCTCGCCGCCGCGTCAAGCGCGCGCACGAGGTCGCGCGCCTGATATTCACCGACCGGCGCGGCGCCCGACAGCAGCGCCTGGAACGGATCGATCGGGGTGCGTTCCTCGACCACCACCCCGTCTAGCGCGAGGACCAGCGCGCCTTCGCGGACCTGCGCGGGGCTGGGCCGCGCGGTCAGCACGGCATAGAGCGCGAAGAAGAACAGCAGCATGAAGACGAGCACCAGTCCGTCCTTGATCCCCACCAGCAAGCGCCACACCCGGCCTGCGAATTTCATGCGATCGTCCCCATCAACTTGCAGTCTTCAGCTTGGGGCGGGGTGTAGGCACGATGCGGGGCAAGCGCCACCGATAATGCTTGAGCGGCCCATGGCGGTCGATTAGGGGCATGGCTTCAATGGCATCGTCCGGCGTCCCTTCCTCCCAAAACCGCTATCCTGCGGGTCGGCTCGCCTTCCCGCATCGCGACCTCACCGGCATCGCGCAGCTGGAGCGGCACGAAATCCTGTTCCTGCTCGACGAGGCGGAACAATGGGTCGATTTGAACCGCAAGCGGCACAAGCATCACGATACGCTCGCCGGGCTGACGATCATCAATGCCTTTTTCGAGAATTCCACCCGCACGCTCCTGAGCTTCGAGATCGCGGGCAAAAGATTGGGCGCGGATGTCGTGAACATGCACGCCGCCACCAGCAGCGTGAAGAAGGGCGAGACGCTGATCGATACCGCGATCACGCTTAACGCCATGCGCGCCGACGGGATCGTGATCCGCCACGGATCGAGCGGGGCGACCCAGCTGATCGCGGGGCTGGTCGATTGTCCGGTCCTCAATGCGGGCGACGGGCAGCACGAGCATCCGACCCAGGCCCTGCTCGACGCTCTGGCCCTGCGCGAGGCGCTGGCCGACCGGGGCGAGCCGAGCGAGGATTTCACCGGGCTGACCGTGACGATCTGCGGCGACATCCTGCACAGCCGCGTCGCGCGCTCGAACCTTCTGTGCCTTCAGGCTCTGGGCGCGAGCGTGCGGCTGTGCGCGCCGCCCGCGCTGATGCCGCAGGGGATCGAACGGATGGGGGCGGAAGTATTCCACGATTTCGACCGGGCGCTGAAAGGCGCCGACGTGGTGATGATGCTGCGCCTCCAGACCGAGCGGATGAGCGGCCAGTTCATCCCCTCCGCGCGCGAATATCATCACCTTTACGGGCTGACGAAGCAGCGGCTCGACAATGCCGCGCCCGAAGCGTTGGTCATGCATCCCGGCCCGATGAATCGCGGGGTCGAGATCGACAGCGACGTCGCCGATATGCTCGATCGTTCGATCATCACCCGGCAGGTCGAAATGGGCGTGGCGATCCGCATGGCCTGTCTCGACGTGCTGACCCGAAAGGCGCGCGGCGTGGAGGGATGGGCGTGAAGCAGGCCAAGCCGATCACGATCGCGGGCGGCAGGCTGGTCCTGCCCGATGGGCTCCGCGAAGGCACGATCAGGCTGGTCGACGGGCGGATCGCGGCGCTGGGCGATGTCGCGCCGCAGGACGGTTACGAGGTGGTGCAGGCGCGCGGAAGTCTCGTCGCGCCGGGTCTGGTCGATTACGGCGTGTTCGCGGTCGACAAGCCGGCCTTCCATTTCGGCGGGATCACGCGCGCCGCGCTGATGCCCGACCAGTCCCCGCCGCTCGATCTGCCGAGCCGGGTGGCCCATATCTCGAAAAGCGGGAAGCCCGATTTCTGGGTCCACCCGCTTGCCGCCGCGACGCGCGGGCTCGAAGGGGAATCGCTCGCCGAAGCGGCGCTGATGCGCGCGGCGGGCGCGCGCGGGATTGCGACCGGGCGGCGCTGGATCGGCGATTCGGGCGTGATGCTGCGGCTCCTGCGCTATGCCGCCATGCTGGACCTGCCCGTGGTGGCCCATGCCGAAGACGGCGCGCTGGCCGCTGATGCGGTGGCGACCGCAGGCGAGATGGCGACCCGACTGGGATTGCCGAGCGCGCCTGCCGAAGCCGAGACTCTGGCGATCGCGCGCGATCTGGCGCTCGCCGAGATCGCGGGCGCGCGCATCCATTTCCGCCAGGTGACGACGCGCGCGGGGATCGCCCTGATCCGCGAAGCGAAGGCGCGCGGCGCGAAGGTGACCGCGGGGGTGACGCCCGCCCATTTCATGCTGTCCGATCTCGCCATCGCGGATTTCCGCAGCTTCATGCGCCTGTCTCCGCCGCTGAGGCCCGAGGACGATCGCGAGGCGGTGATCGAGGGGATTGCGGACGGGACGATCGATATCGTCTCCAGCGGCCACGATCCACGCGGCGCGGAGGACAAGCGCCTCCCCTTCGCCGACGCCGAACCGGGGATGGCGGGGGCCGAGACCCTGCTCGCCATGCTTTTGACGCTGGAGCGGGACGGACGGATCGACATGGCGCGCGTCTTCGACCTCTGCGCCACTGCGCCCGCGCGCCTGCTGGGTGTCGAGGCCGGGGTGCTGGCCCAGGGATACGAGGCGGATATCGCGCTGATCGATCCCGAGAAGCCCTGGATCGTCGATCGGCGCAAGATGGAAGCGAGCGCGGGCAACACGCCCTTCGACGGTCAGCCGACGCAGGGCCGGGTGACCGCTCTGTTCAAAGGCGGTGTCGCGGTAAAGCTCTAGCGCGCGGCCAACCGCATTTTGGCCTTAAAACAACGCCATCCGCGTGGTGGCGTTACCGGGACGCCATCCGCACATTGGTTTCGAGTGCGCCGGGCAGCGGATTGTTGGCCGCATAGGCGATGCAGCCGCCGCCACCCTTCTTGACCAGCGAACACAGGTTGCGCGCGCTCGCTTCGGCATAGCCCGAGGCGGCGACGCGGTAATACATCTTACCCTTGACCTTGGCCTTGGTGATGACCTTCTCCGCGCCTGCCAGTTCGGGATGGCGCTGCTGGAAGATCTTCCAGGCCTGCTGCGCATCCGACATCGAGAAATAGCTGCCGAGTTGGACGCGATAATCGCCGCGCTCGGCCACGAAGCCGGTGCTCGGAGCGCTCGGCGCAGCGGTGCGAGCGACGGCCGGGGCCGACGTTGCGACGCGCGCCGGAGCGGGCGCGGAAACGCGCTCGACCGGGCGGGCTTGCGGGGCTTCGAAGGCCGCGGCCACCGAATGCGCGACGGGGCGCGCGATCGTGCCGGGTGCGGCTTTGGGTGCGGACTTCGGCGCAGCGGGCACCGCCTCAGCCGCATTCAGCGGCGGCAATTCACCGTTCGCGGCAAAAGCTGGCTTCGGCGCCGGAGCAGACGTGGCAGATTCCGCTGCCAGCTGGTTGACGCTGGGATGGTTGGCGAGGGCGAGGCGCGCCGGCTGGCCGGGGTCCTGCACCATGTCGACGCCGAGCAGGTCGGCGACGCGATGGCGGAAATAGACGGGGTTCGCCATCTGGCCCCAATGCGCCATGCGTTCGCCCACCTTGTCGGCGGGGACGTCTTCTGCCGCCATCAGCCGCGCCGCGCGCCAATCGCCCTGTAGCGCATAGGCGTAAGCGAGGTTCTGGCGCACCTTGGCGGAGTTTTCGCCGAAGCGAAGCTGGTTGGCGAGCACGAGGACGCCGCGCTGCGGCTGGCCCGCCAAAGCGATGGCGAGGCCGAAATCCGCCGGATCGAGATCCGTCTCGTGCGTATCCAGCGTGGCGAGGGCGGCGGCCTGCTGTCCGCTGGCGATCTGGGCGAGGGCGAGCGAGACGATCGTGCGCGGGGATGCCGCGCCCAGTTGCAGCGCTTCGTCGAGCGTCGCGGCGGCCGATTCGAACCGTCCGGCCTCGATATAGGCGGCGCCGAGCAATTCGCGCAGACCTGCATCGCGTGGCGATGCCAGCACGGCGCTTTCCGCGAAGCTGACCGCCTTGTCGCTCTTGCCCTTGGCGAGCGCGTCTTCGGCCTTGACCGCCGAAACGGAAGCGGGCGGCGCGACCTTGGCGCTGCATCCCATCAGCGTGGCGCTTGCAAGTGCGGTGGTCAGCGTCAGGCCCACCATGCGGGCGGTCCGATCGATAGTCATGCGGCGCATTTCCCTCTCCCTCAGCGGTCGGGCATTCGATTCTGCGAACCTCGTCACGGGCGTTTCACCTGCGTGGCCAGAGTTTCGATTTCGGGCATTCTGGCGAGCATCGCGTCGAGCGCCTGCGTCACCAGGACCTGGGCGCTCGACCCGCTGATCGTGGAGGCGAGGCGGAGGCGCAGATGGCGTTCGGGGTCGAGCCGCAAGGTGAAGGCGGCGCGGCGATTGCCCGACGATGCGGCCTTGGCGACCAGCTTCGCAGCGGGCTTGATCGCAGCCTCGACGGCGTCCTGGCGATTCTCGTCGAGCTTTCTCGCGATCCGCTCGATGGTCTCGCGCACGGGGCTGGGGGCAGGCCTGGGCTCGATGACGGGCTCGATGTCGGGCGCGGCTTCGGCTTGGCCGACATCGGAAGCACGCGCATCCGATTCGCCGCCGAAGCGCACGATCCGCGCACCGGGGATGGGGTCGTGATCGCCCATGTCGTTCCAGCCGAGATCTTCCAGTTCGGCGGCGGCATCGGCGGGATCGATCTTGCCCGCCATGCCGTGCTGCGGGCGCATGGCCGGGCGCGCGCCGCCCTTGCGGGCTAGCAGCGTCGGCGAAAGGGAGGCGAAGCTGGCGTCGCTCATGATCCTGATCCCGTCCGGGCCCCTTCCTTACTGCGCCACCCGGCGGCCGAAGCCACCCTGGGGGCGATGAGCGCTGGGCATCGCGCTCTGCATGTTCGGCGCGGCGAAGACGGTGCGGCGGAAATTCTTTTCGAGCCGGTCGGAGACATATTTCCACAGCGCGGTGACTTCGGCGGCGCTGCGGCTTTCGGGGTCGACTTCCATGACCGTGCGCCCGTCGATCATCGAGGCCGCGAAATCGGTGCGATGGTGGAGCGTGATCGGTGCGACCGTCCCGTGCTGCGACAGAGCGACAGCGGCTTCGGAGGTGATGCGCGCCTTGGGCGTCGCGCCGTTGACCACGAAGACCAGCGGCTTGCCTGCGCGTTCGCACAGATCGACCGTCGCGCCCACGGCGCGCAGATCGTGGGGAGAAGGCCGGGTGGGCACGACGATCAGTTCGGCGACCGAGATCACGGACTGGATGGCCATGGTGATGGCGGGCGGCGTGTCGATCACGGCGAGCTTGAAGCCCTGCTGGCGCAGCATCACGAGATCGCCGGCGAGCCGGGCCACGGTGGTCTGGGCGAAGGCGGGATATTCCGCCTCGCGCTCGTTCCACCAATCGGCCAGCGAGCCCTGCGGGTCGATGTCGATCAGCACCACGGGCCCCGCGCCCGCACGCTGCGCCTGCACGGCTAGGTGGCCGGACAGGGTCGTCTTGCCCGATCCGCCCTTTTGCGATGCCAATGCCAGTACACGCAAAGCCTGGTCCCCCGAAAATTCCTCGATCGCACGGACCATGTCGTCCGATCGATCTCGTCCGCGATGCGCGAACGTTCGATCCGGGGAATCGCAGACTACCCTAAATTTTAAGTTAAGGCGGGGCGCCGTTTCGACCGCTTTCGATCGCTTTCGACCCGAGCTTAATCGAAACAGGCGCGGCAACGTTTTGCTAACGCCCGGTTTACTATAGAGTGGGGGAAAGCGCCCCGCTGGATCGACGCAGGATCGATACGGGGCCATGGATCGGCGGAGACTTACGATGGCATCTTCTTCCCTTATTCGCACTCTTGGCGGCAGCGCCATGGCCGCCTGCCTCCTTGCCATGGGCGCACCCGCGCTCGCGGATGTGAAGGCCGGGGTCGATGCCTGGTCGGCGGGCGACTACGCCACGGCGGTGCGCGAATGGTCGGGGCCCGCGCAGGCGGGCGATGCCGATGCGCAGTTCAATCTGGCGCAGGCCTACAGGCTGGGGCGCGGGGTGGATGCGGACAAGGCGCAGGCCGAAGCGCTCTATGCCGCCGCCGCCGCGCAGGGCCATGTCCAGGCATCGGACAATTACGGGCTTATGCTGTTCGAGGATGGGCGGCGCGAGGCGGCCATGCCCTATATCGAGGCGGCTGCCGGCCGGGGCGATCCGCGCGCGCAATATCTCCTCGGTGTGGCGCATTTCAACGGCGATCTGGCGGAAAAGGACTGGCCGCGCGCCTATGCGCTGTTGACGCTCGCCAATAATAGCGGCCTGCCGCAGGCCCGCGCGGCGATGGCGCAGATGGACGAATTCGTGCCTCTCGCCGATCGCCAGCAGGCGCAGGTCCTCGCCCAGCAGATCAAGAGCGAGGCTGACGCCAATCGTGCGCGTCAGCTCGCCGCGATCGATCTCGGCGGCGCGCCGGTGGCAGTGCCGACCGCGACCGCCCCGGCGCGCGCTGCCGCTCCTGTTCCTGCTGCAACGCGCCCGGTCGAAGTGGCGCGGGCGGATAGTGCCGGGGCCGATTACACGCTGCCCGAAGGTCGTGGCCAACCGGTCCCCGCCGCCACGCGAGCGACGCCGGTTCCAGGCAAGCCCGCAGCGCAGGCCGCCCCTGTCACCGCAAGCATTCCGGCAAGTGCGAGCGCGCGGATGTCGGGCGAATGGAAATTGCAGCTCGGCGCTTTCGGCAATTCCGGCAATGCCGATCGCCTGACAAGCCGTCTGACAGGCAATGCCGCTCTCGGCGGTGCGCGTGTCGAGCAGGAAGCCGCCGGGCGCCTCACCAAAGTGATGGCGGTCGGCTATCCCAGCCGCGATGCTGCCGAGGCTGCGTGTTCGGCGCTGAAACGCGGCGGACAGGACTGCCTCGTTACCCGCTGATCGCGTAACGCCTGCTCAATCGAGCCGCGTCGCCCGATCGCGAGCGCACGTCCCATGCAGCGGCGCTCGCATCTGGAGAGAACCCCCATAAAACTCGTCGGTTACGGAGCCCGCCCTGATCGTCTAGGGACGCGCGAAGGGGGATGATGGCATGGCGAATATGCTGAAGACGCTGGTCAAGGATTACGGCTGGATACACACCTCGCTCGGCGTGACCGGCAATGCCACATTCGTGGTCGGAAGCGTCCTCTTTCTCCCGCAATTCGACAATTTGCAGAAACTTGCCGTTTGGCTCTTCATCGTCGGGTCGGTGCTGATGCTGGTGGGCGCGCTGGGCAGCTTGGCGGTCAAACTGTACGACGATAGATAACGTATCGGGCGCAAGGGACGGACGCCTTGCTGGGACGATTGGGGGACAAAATGACTGAAACGCACGCAATAGCTGCCGCATCACCCGACCAGCCGCAAGCGCGTGCAGCACCGCTCGGCGCCTCGCCCGATCGGATCGCCAGCCTCGATTTCATCCGCGGCATCGCGGTGATGGGCATCCTCGCGGCGAATATCGTCGCCTTCGGCCAGCCGTTCGCCGCCTATATGTATCCCGACGCCTTCCTGACGCCGCATGGCGAGGCGGAGAACTGGATGTGGGTGGCGCAGTTCGTCCTCGTCGACGGCAAGATGCGCGCGCTGTTCTCGCTCCTGTTCGGTGCGGGGCTCTATCTGTTTCTCGAAAAGGCTTGGGCGCGCGGGCAGGGCCGCTGGCTTCAGGTGCGCCGCCTGTTGTGGCTGGGCCTGTTCGGCCTCCTCCATTTCTTCCTGATCTGGACCGGCGACATCCTGTTCCTTTACGCGGTCTCCGGTCTCGCCGTGCTGCCCTTCGCGAAGATGGCGCGCCGCAACCAGTTCATCCTCGGCGTGCTGGGATATTGTGTCGGCGGGGTGGTCTATGCCGCGATGGCAGCCTCGATGGTGATGAGCGCAAACGGGACCATTCCCGGCAATGCCGAGACGCGGGCCGAAGTCCAGGGCGTTATGGTCGACGCGCAGGACGAGGCGATCGCCGAGGACATGATCGACGCCGATCTGATCGCGAGCGGCGATTATGGCGGGCTGGTCGCGCGCAATGTCACTGTCAACGCGACCGAGCCGCTATCCATGCTGCTGCTGTTCTGGCTCGAAACCCTTCCGCTAATGCTGATGGGCATGGCGCTGTATCGCAAGGGATTGTTCTCGGGCGCGGTGGATCGCCGCAAGCAGAAGCTCTGGGGCTGGGCCGGCGTGCTGGTCGGCGGGGCGCTGACGCTCTGGATCGCACTCGCGGTTCGCGCCAGTGGATTCGGGTATTGGGACACGCTGGCCGCCTTCATCGGCTGGTCGCATTTCCCGCGTCTGTTCATGGGGCTGGGCCTGCTCGCGCTGCTAGCGCTGTGGGGCGAAACCGCGCGCGGCTGGCTGGCGGTGCGCGTATCGGCGGCGGGCCGGGCGGCCTTCACCAATTATCTCGGGACCTCGATCGTGATGATGCTCGTCTTCCATGGCTGGGCGGGGGGCCTGTTCGGCGAGTTGACGCGCGGCGCGCTGTATGGAGTCGTGGTGATCGCCTGGGGCGTGATGCTGCTCTGGTCGAAACCGTGGCTGGACCGGTATCGCTACGGCCCGCTCGAATGGCTCTGGCGGTGCCTCACTTATGGCCGCATCTTCGCGCTCCGGCGTTAAAATAGCTCTGCAACCCTTGCTATTGCGAATAACTCTCACTATTCCTGTGAATGCGAATCGATCGCAACGGGAGAGTAGCGCGCGTGTACGTCTGTATCTGCAACGCCATCCGCGAAAACGATCTGCGCCGCATGGCCCGCCATTGTCCGGGCGATGCGGAGGCCTGCTATGCCGCCCTCGGCAAAACGCCCAATTGCGGCGCGTGCCTGTGCGAAGCGGACGAGATCGTGGACGAGGAACGCGAAATGGCCTTCGTTCCCGAACACGTCGCGGCCTGATCCCGCGCTATTGAAACGCGCTCGCAATGGCGGAATTCCGCCATTTTTAAGGGCTAGCGGGCTTGTCAGCCGATGCCCTGTCCCCCATACCGCAGCGGTAACTTCCCTCGTGTAGGAGACCCCCGGTGAAGGGCGACGAAAAGGTCATCGAATATCTCAACAAGGCGCTCACCAACGAGCTGACCGCGATCAACCAGTATTGGCTGCATTACCGCGTGCTGGACAATTGGGGCGTGTTCAAGCTCGCCGCTTACGAGCGCAAGGAATCGATCGAGGAGATGGAGCACGCCGACTGGCTGGCGGACCGCATCCTGTTTCTCGACGGGCTGCCCAATTTCCAGGCGCTGCACAAATTGAAGGTCGGCGAATCGGTCAAGGAAGTGCTGGAAGCCGATCTCGCGCTGGAGATGGAGGCCATCCCGCTGCTGCGCGAAGCTGCCGAATACTGCCAGCAAGTCAAGGATTTCACCTCCGGCCAGCTGTTCGAGAAGATCCTGCGCAACGAGGAAGAGCATGTCGATTTCCTCGAAAAGCAGTTCGACATGATCGTGCGCATGGGCGAGCAGAACTACATCCAGCTTCAGAGCGCGGCTGCCGGGGAAGACGGCAATGAAGGCGGCGCCTGGGGCCTCGGGGGCGGAGACGGCAACGGCAATTGAGTTTGCGGCCTGACATGCGTCGGGCCCCCACTCGCCGCACCGTTTTGTCAGCCTAGGTGGTCAGCCTAGCTCCCAGAAGGGGGCATGGCCGGTACCGCGCTTGATGAGGCGCGCGATCCGTTTGCCGTCGGCGAACAGTTCGGCGGTTCCGTGTACGAGGTTGATATCGGAAACGAGCAGGGCGGATTCGATGCTGTCGCTGTCCAGCTCGGTATCGCTGCCGTTCGAGTGCGCGCCCGCGTTGTCGAGGGGCCGGATCACGATCTGAACTCTGCCCACATTCCTCTCCTTCGCGTGTGGCGGAAAGAGATATGGGGCTGCGCTTCTGAACGGAAACTGGAGCGACCGCTCGTCCGCCCGCAAATCCATAACGTCTTGGCGCAAAAGTGATTTTACGTGCCCCTTGCGAATATGCCGGGTCAGTCGCGATTGCGCTCGCGGCGTCGCCAAAGACGCTTGCGGGACGAGCGCGGGGGTTTGATCCCGACCGCGGCGAGGCGGGTCTCGCGGAAGAAATAGATCAGGCCGATAATCAGCAGCACCATGGTCAGGATCCAGCAGGTCGCGATCAGCGTGCCGATCTGCGCCTCGATCCATGCGCTGATGAACAGCAACGCGATCACCAGGCTGATGACCGATGCGGCGCCGGTGCCGAACATGACCGCGACCTGCGCCAGCGCGCGCCTTTTTTCTAGCCAGACGCGTTCCTCGTCCTGCGGGTCGGTCCTTCCATCCTCGATTCGGTCGTCGATGCGCTCGATCCGGTTCGCGATCCAGATCATGCGGCTGACCAGCACATTCATGATCGCCCCGATCGCGGCCAGCAGGAAGGCGGGCGCGAGGCTTAGCGAAACGATCTGCTGCACGCGCGGCGTGCTTGCCGTGCGCTGGAGGATATCGGACGCAACCGGGACGGCGGAGCTTAAGAGGTCGACGATCATTCGGACGCGTAGGGGTTCTTGGCGCTCTTGAGCACGACGCGCACGGGCACGGCGTCGAAGCCGAGCTTCGCGCGGATCCCGTTGACGAGATAGCGTTCGTAGCTTTTGGGCAACATATCCAATCGGGTGCCGAACACGACGAATCGCGGCGGGCGGGTTCCGGCCTGGGTGATGTAGCGCAGCTTGATCCGCTTGCCGCCGGGGGCGGGTGGGGGATTGGCTTCCAGCGCATCGTCGAACCAGCGGTTGAGCGCGGCGGTGGAGACGCGCTTCGACCAGGTCTCGCGCAATTCGAAGGCGGCGTTCAGCATGGTGTCGAGACCCTTGCCGGTCTTCGCGCTGACTGCGAGCACGGGGAGGCCGCGTACTTGCGCCAGCCCATCGTCGAGCGCGCCCTTGATCCCGTTGAACAACGCGCTGGCATTGCCGCCCGGTTCCTGTCCGGCAACGTCCCATTTGTTGATCGCGATCATCAGCGCGCGACCTTCCTGCAGGACCATGTCGGCGATCTTGAGGTCCTGATGTTCGAGGCCCTTGGTGGCATCGAGCAGCAGGACGACGACCTCGGCGAAATCCACCGCGCGGCGCGCATCGGCGACCGACAGTTTCTCGAGCTTTTCGACCACGCGCGCCTTCTTGCGCATCCCCGCCGTGTCGATCAGGCGGATTTCGCGTGTCTCCCCATCGCGTGGATTGGTCCAGCTCCAGTCGACAGCGATCGAATCGCGGGTGATCCCGGCTTCGGGGCCGGTCAGCAGGCGATTCTCGCCTAGAAGCCGGTTGATCAGCGTGGACTTGCCCGCATTTGGGCGCCCCACGATGGCGAGCTTGAGGGGGCCGCGCGGGCGCTCCCCGTCCTCGTCGTCATCCTCGACCGGTTCGCCCTCGTCAGCAGCCTCCGCCTTCTCGCCGATCACCGGCCACAAGGCGCCGAAGAGATCCGCCACGCCTTCGCCATGTTCGGCGGACAGCGGCACCGGCTCGCCGAGGCCGAGGCCATAGCTTTCGAACACGCCCGCTTCGCCCGCGCGCCCTTCGGCCTTGTTGGCAACGAGCACGACCGGAACGCTCTGCTGCCGCAGCCAGCGCCCGATCTCCTCGTCGAGCGGGGTCAGCCCCGCTCGTGCATCGATCACGAACAGGGCCGCATCGGCGCCTTCGATGCTGACTTCGGTCTGGGCGCGCATCCGCCCGGGGAGCGTGTCCGCGTCTTCATCCTCCCATCCGGCGGTGTCGACCACGGTGAATTGCAGGCCCGCGATCTCGGCATCGCCCATCCGCCGGTCGCGCGTGACGCCGGGCTGATCGTCCACCAGCGCCAGCTTCTTGCCGATCAGCCGGTTGAACAGAGTGGACTTGCCCACATTCGGACGTCCGATGATGATGACGGTGGGTTTCATGAAAAGCGGCTTTCGTTTCGCGCGGGCAGGTGGCCCCTGGGGCGGCTTTTGGCAAGCACGCGATCCGCGCCCGGCAGCCTTACGGTTAAATTCTGTTTACCCTGACTGACAGGGGTGCGGCAAATTTTTGCCGCCATTACGGTAGGCATGTACAAGCCTTCTCACCGCTCGCTCGCCATCGCGCTCCTCGCCGGTTCCACCGCCTTCGCTCCGTCGCTCGCCGCGCGCGATGCGCCTGGTTTCGAAGCGCGCACCGTGTCGCCAGCGATCGGCGCTCAGGATGAACTGGCGCCCTATCTCCAATGCGTGCCCTATGCCCGTCAGGTGTCGGGCATCCAAATCTATGGCGATGCCCGCACATGGTGGGATCAGGCGCAGGGCCGATACGCCACCGGCACCGTGCCGAAGAAGGGCGCGGTGATGACCTTCCGCCCGCATCGCTCGATGGAACTGGGCCATGTCGCGGCGGTCAGCCGTGTAATCGACAGCCGCACCGTGTTGCTCGACCATGCGAACTGGTCACCGATCGACGGGCGGCGCGGGCAGATCGAGCGCGACGTCATGGCGGTCGACGTGTCCCCCGCCAATGACTGGAGCGCGGTGCGCGTGTGGTATCACCCGCTGGGCGCGCTCGGTACCACCGAATGGCCGGTAGAAGGATTCATCTATCCGGGCCGCGCCGCCAGTCCGGCTGCAGCACCGACGCGAGTGGCAGAGGCGCCCGCCATTCCGAGCGGGCCGACGCGGCTCAAGAGCTCGCGCCAGTTCCTCGCCGCGTTCAGCAATCTCGATTGATTGTCAGGCGCGGCTGAAGATCAGGCCTTCGCGACCGGCGCGTCGTCACCCAGATCCTCGTACCAGGCTTCGACCGGGCCGTTCAGCTTGATGGTCAGCGGATTGCCCTTGCGATCCATGGTCTTGCCCGCCTGGACGCGCACCCAGCCTTCGGAAATCGAATATTCCTCGATATCGCGGCGCTGATTGCCCTTGAAACGAATCCCGACTCCGCGCTGCAAGACCTCCTGATTGAAATGGGCGTTGCGCGGATTGACGGACAGGCGATCGGGCGGAACGTCGCTGGCGTCGGTGGCCTTTGCGGCGGTGCCGGTGTCGGAGGTGGTTTCGGCGCCAATCGTATCGGTTGGCGTGTTCTCGGTTTCGTCGGTCATGCCGCGCCCCTAATTCCCAAGGGTTCGGGCGGCAAGATCATTTGCGTCCGCGCATTACACGACTTCAGCCAGCTCGCCGAGATCAATCAGGCGGCGGTGGCGTTTCCAGCGGCGCACGATCGGGCTGGTCGTAATCGGGCTGGACCGGCTCGATCTCGTCCGGTTCGTCGAACGGGGTTTCCGAAGGCGGGCTTTCGGCCGGGACCTCGCTGGGCGCGCCGGGATCGATAGTGTCGGCATTGGGATCGGGCTGCGTGGCCATGATTGAGGCTCCTTACGCGGTAAATGGGGAAAACGATCAGTCGGGCGGAAGGTTGATGGTCGGCTCCCCGATCCCATCGCGCTTGTCGCGCTCCACCAATTTGTCGGACAGTTCGGTATCGATCTCGTCGGGATCGCTTCGATGGCCGAGCACCTCGCCCTCCGTTTCGCCCTCATCCTCCATCTCGGCGGCGGTCTAGGGATTCACGTTGGGATCGATGGTCGGCGGGGTCGCTGGCGGCGTGCGCGGGGTTTCGTAGTCGGGATCGGGCGTGTCGGTCATCGAGGGGATCCTTTCACCAGCATCAACCGATGACGGGTCTGCCCCGTTCCTCGCGTCATCGGCGCTTCACCGCCGCGCTTGCCCTTTTCGGCGCAGCGCATTAGAGGCACGCGGCTACACGCGCGCTGGCGGCTGCTGGCGCGCGGCTTCGTTCGTAATGCGGGCGGATTGCGGGCGTGGCGGAATTGGTAGACGCGCTGGTTTTAGGTACCAGTATCGAAAGATGTGGGGGTTCGAGTCCCTTCGCCCGCACCAGCCGCCGCCAACCGGC
Organism: Qipengyuania pelagi; assembly: GCF_009827295.1. Classification (NCBI taxonomy): domain Bacteria; kingdom Pseudomonadati; phylum Pseudomonadota; class Alphaproteobacteria; order Sphingomonadales; family Erythrobacteraceae; genus Qipengyuania; species Qipengyuania pelagi. Next base: position 180,335 of record NZ_WTYD01000001.1, read on the forward strand.
CATCCCTCGCGCAGCCCGATAGACAAGATTCGAGAGTATCCGTTCCCATGCAGATTACCGAGACGACCAATGAAGGCCTCAAGCGCGCTTACACGCTGACGATCCCTGCCAAGGACATCGATGCGCGCATCGGTGGCGAGATCAAGAAGCTCGCCCCGCAGATCCGCATGCCCGGTTTCCGCCCCGGCAAGGTGCCCGCCAATCTGGTGCGCAAGATGCATGGCGAACAGCTCCACGCCCAGGCGATCAACGATATGATCCGCGAATCGGTCGACACGCTGATGAAGGACAAGGAATTGCGCCCGGCGATGCAGCCGAAGATCGAGCTCAACCAGGGCTACGATCAGGGCAAGGACGCCGAATTGTCGGTGGAACTGGAAGTCCTCCCCAAGGTCGACGCGCCCGATGTCGAAGGCCTGAAGCTGGAGCGCCTGACGGTTCCGGTGGCGGACGAGCAGGTCGACGAGATGCTGGGTCAGCTCGCTGGCAACAATAAGAGCTACAAGGACGCGGCGAAGAGCAAGAAGGCGAGCGACGGCGACCAGCTGATCATCGATTTCGTCGGCCGTGTCGATGGCGAGGAATTCGAAGGCGGCGCGGCGCAGAACACGCCGCTGGTCCTTGGTTCGGGCCAGTTCATCCCCGGCTTCGAAGAACAGCTTACGGGCGTGAAGACGGGTGACGAGAAGACCATCACCGTCACCTTCCCCGAAGATTACCAGGCCGCGCATCTCGCCGGCAAGGACGCGGAATTCGACATCACCGTCCAGCAGGTCAAGGTCGAGACGGAAACCGAGATCGACGACGATTTCGCCAAGAATTTCGGCCTCGACGGGCTGGACAAGTTGAAGGAACTGCTGCGCGCCCAGATCGAGCAGGAGACCAATGGCCTCACGCGCACCCAGATGAAGCGCCAGCTGCTCGACCAGCTCGCCGCGGGCCACGATTTCGCCGTTCCCCAGACCATGGTGGAGGCTGAGTTCGAACAGATCTGGGCCCAGCTTCAGCAGGAAGCCGCGCAGGCCGACGATCCCGAAGCCGCGATGAAGGAAGTCGAGGACGAGCGCGAGGATTATCGCCGCATCGCCGAGCGCCGCGTGCGTCTGGGCCTGCTGCTCTCCGAGATCGGCCAGGCCAATGGCGTCGAGGTGACCGGGCAGGAAATGTCCATGCTGATCCAGCAGGCCGCCCAGCAATATCGCGCCGAGGACCGCGAACGGTTCATGCAGTATATCCAGCAGGAGCCGATGGCCGCCGCCCAGCTGCGCGCGCCGCTCTATGAGGACAAGGTCGTCGATTTCCTCTTCGACAAGGCCGACATCACCGACCGCGAAGTGACGCGCGAGGAGCTGGAAGCCGCGATCGAGGCGGATGAGGGCGAAGAAGCCGCCAAGGCGAAGGCCCCGGCCAAGAAGAAGGCCGCGCCGAAGAAGAAGACTGCCGCCAAGGATGGCGCCAAGGATTCTGATGACGAAGCAGGCGAAAAGGCTCCGGCCAAGAAGAAGGCGCCCGCCAAGAAGGCCGCTGCGAAGAAGGACGACGCCGACGACAAGGCGCCCGCCAAGAAGCCTGCCGCCAAGAAGGCCCCGGCGAAGAAAGCCACAGCCAAGAAGGATGAGGCTAAGGCCGACGACAAGCCTGCCGCCAAGAAGCCTGCGGCCAAGAAGGCTCCGGCCAAGAAAGCCGCTAAGAAGTAAGCCTAGTTCAGGCGGGCGAGGGCATCAGGCCTGCGCCCGCCGTCTTTCAGACCCCGTCATGCGTTTTGCATGGCGGGGTTTGCTTTTGCGTGGTTGCATGTGGACGCTAAGGTGAGGCCGCGTCGCGGTCTCCAAGAATGCGCGATTGCGGGCGCTTTACCTCTCGTGAGGGTCTCTACCTCCGCCCAAATCCGCCCGATCTTCTTCTTCCTCGGCGCGCATCTGCTCGGCTTCGGCCTCTTTCAGCTCCGCGTGCAATTCCTCGCGGTCCTCATGGTCGGGCGGAACGAGCGAAGCCATGCTGTCCTCCTCGCCGACATGGATATGCGCACGGCGTTTCTCGACGAAGCCGACCGCCGGCCCGGCGAAGATGCCATGGACGAGGATCGAGAGCAGGATGGCGAAGCTCGTCGTCGCCCACAGCACGTCGAGCTGGCCGAAGGCCGCATTGTTCTGGCCGTAGGAGAGGTAATAGATCGATCCCATCCCGCGCACGCCGAGGAACGCGACTGCGAGCTTTCCGGGCAGAGGGAGGCCGCAAAAGGATTCGGCGATCAGGCCCGAGATCGGCCGGATCACGAACACCAGCGCCAGGCCGACCGCCGCCCCTGCCCAGGTGAGGCTCGACAGCACGCCGCTCGCCAGCATCGCCCCGAACCCGAACAGCACCGCGACGAGGACGATCTGCTCGATCTGGTCGATGAAATGGTGGCTGATCTTGTGATAGCGGCTGGCATTCTCACGCTGGCGGGCCGTCACCGCGGCGACGAATACGGCGAGGAAGCCATAGCCCTCGACCATTTCGGCGCAGCCATAGGCCAACAGCAGCGTGCCCAGAACGACCAGCCCTTCGCTGGTGGAATAGCGGGGGCGATCGCTGTCGACATCGTCGAGCGGGGCATCGGCCTCGCGCTCGAACACGTACCACGCGCCTGCGCGGCCTATCCCCCAGCCGACGAGGCAACCCATCGCGATGCGGAAGACGAGATCGAAAGCCGCCCATTCGGCGGTCCACCAGCCGAGCGAGGTCATGCCGACGGCAGCGATCGCGAGATAGGTGAAGGGAAAGGCCAGCCCGTCATTCAGCCCCGCTTCGACCGTCAGGCTGAAGCGCACGTCATGGCGCTTCGCCTCGCCGGGAGGGCCGACCTGGACGCTGCGTGCGAGCACCGGATCGGTCGGTGCCATCGCCGCGCCGAGAAGGATCGCGCTAGCGGGCGCGAGGCCGAGCGCCCACCAGCCGAGCAGCGCGACCGCCGCCACGGTCAGCGGCATGGCGATCACGAGCAGCGGCCAGATCTGGCGCCAATTCTTCCAGCTCACCGGGCGATCGATCGCGATACCCGCCGCCGCGAGGCTGGCGATGACGATGAATTCGGTGACGTATTCCAATGTCAGCGCATCGAACCCATCGCGCGCCGGATTGAAATGCGGCAGGCCGATCGGCAGCGAGAAGATCGCGAAGCCCGCCGCGACATAGACGATCGGCAGCGACAGCCAGAAGCGCGAGAGGTGCTTTTCGAGGCTGACCGCGAGCATCAGCCCGAGGCCGAAGATCACGAACAGGAAGATGCGCGGATCGAATTCCATCCCGTGCGGTCGCCTAGTCGGCGATTCTGGGGGCGGACGGGCGCAGGGGAGGGCTCCAGCGTTCGAAACGCGGCTGCGGCAACACGGCGCTGCGTGCGCGTTCATAGGCCGCGCCCGCCTTCAGAACGGCGTGATCGTCCCACTTCGCGCCGATGATCGAAATCCCGACCGGCAGGCCCTCGACCGCGCCCATCGGCACGGTCAGGTGGGGATAGCCCGCGATCGCGGCGGGGGCGCCGAAGCCGATCGAGCCGTTGAAATTGTCCCCGTTGACGAGATCGCTGACCCAGGCGGGGCCGCGCGTCGGCGCGACGAGGAATCTGACCCTGTTGTCGGCCAGAAGCTTGTCGATCGTCTCCACGCCCGCGATCCGCACCGCATTGGCGCGCGCCTTTTCATACGCCTCGCGGTCGGTGGTGCCTTCCGCCTGGACGAACAGGTCCTGCCCGAACCAGCGCATTTCGGTCTCTTTATTGGCTTCGTTGAAGGCGATCAGGTCGGCCAGGCTGCGGGGCATATCCTCCCCCGGTAGGGAGGACAGGTATTTTCCCATCTCCTCGCGCAGTTCGAACATCAGCACCTGGAAGCTGTCGCGATACATCGCGGTGTCGGGTTCGAACTCGATCTCGACCAGCTCGGCGCCCGCCCGCTCCATATCGGCCAGCGCGGCATCGAAGGTCGCGGTCAAATCCTGTCGATCGCCGACCTGGCCGCGCATCACGCCGATACGCACGCCCGCGAGCGAGGCCTCGGCCAGCCCGGCGGCGTAATCGGCGGGACGGTTCGGCACCGTGGTCGTCACGGCATCCGCCGGGTCCGCACCCGCAATGGCGGTCAGGAGCATGGCGGCATCCTTGACGCTGCGCGCCATCGGCCCGGCCGTGTCCTGCGTGCTGGAAATGGGCACGACATGCGTGCGGCTGACCACGCCGACGCTGGGCTTGAAGCCGACCACGCCGTTGATCGAGGCGGGGCAGGTGATCGATCCGTTGGTCTCCGTTCCGATCGCAGCCCAGGCGAAGCCCGCCGCCACCGCCGCGCCGCTGCCCGAGGACGAGCCGCAGCTGTTGCGATCGATCGCGTGAGGATTGCGGACGAGCCCACCCACCGCGCTCCACCCGCTGGTCGAGTTGCTGTCGCGGATATTGGCCCATTCGCTGAGATTGGTCTTGCCCATCACCACGCCGCCTGCGCGGCGCAGATTGGCGATCATCGGCGCGTCGCGCCCGGTGCGATTGTTGGCGAGAGCGAGCGATCCGGCGGTGGTCGGCAATTCGCGGGTTTCGATATTGTCCTTCACAAGCACCGTTCGCCCGGCGAGCGGAAGGCGCCGTGCTGCGCGGACCTGTGCGGTTATGTCTGGCGCGAGTGCGATGATGGCGTTGAGACCATTCGGACCATCATCATATTTCAGCGTCCTGACTGCCTGGCCTACTGCCTCTCCCTCGCGAATGCCGCTGTTCGGACCGAGGGGATCGACGCCAGCAGGAAGCTCCACGCGTGGAATGTCGATCCGAACGATCGGAGGCGGGGTCTCCTGAGCCTGGGTGGCACATGCGGTAAGCGACGAGGCGAGAGCGAGCAGGGGCAGGATGCGACGGGTCATGCGGCAGCACTGCCACCGCCAAGCCCTTGCAGCAAAGCCTAAATCAGAAATTCCCGCTGACGGTCAGGCGGAAGATCGGACCGATCCGGCGGCGCGAGGTCTCGCGGAACAGGATCTCGTCGGTCGGACGCGGCGCGGCGAAGACCGTGCGCTCGAAATTCTGCGTCGCGCCAAGGATGTTCGACGCCGAGGCGTTGAACGTCAGGCCGAACACATCCTTGTTCTCCACGAACACATCCACGAAGGTCGGGCCTTCGCCGCCGCGCCCGATCTCGAAGCGGCGCGAATAGGGCGCATTGTCGTTGCTGAACAATCCGGCGCCATAGGCCCAATCGGACTCCGCGATGTCGTGGCGAAAATTCGCCTCGATATAGTCGATGGTGCTGTTGGAGAACGGACGCTCCAGCCCGGTGAACGGATCAGTGACGTTCTGCGACGCGCTCGCCGCGGTGACGTCGAAACGCACGCCCTTCGCGCCGATCGGATCGAGCTTGAGCGTACCAGTTGCGGTGATCCGGCTGGATCGCGCATCGCCGATATTCCCCCGCGCCTCGCCGCCATTGTCGAGCGGGAAGAAATCGATGAAATCCTCGAATCGGCGGTAGGAATATTCGAGCTTGAGCGACCCCCACGGACCGAAGCGGCGATTGGCCTCGATATTGAAATCCCAGCTCTGCACCGGGCGCAGCGCATTGTTGCCCGCGTTCTGATTGTCGTCGTCGAGCGCCACGCTGGCGAGAAAATCGCCGAACGACAACTGGCCGACCTTGCGCGTCACCTTGACCGAAGCGTCGAAATTCCCGCCCGGTGTCCAGGCGAGCGAGAGCGATCCCTTGGGCCGCTGGAAGCTGCGCGAATTGGCCGCCGAGCCGGTCTGTTCGATGCGCGAATATTCACCGCCCGCCGTCGCCTGCACGGCGATGGTCCGCGTGACCTGCTTGCTGAAGGACAGGATCGCCTCATAGCGATCCTCGGTCACGCCGCCCGTCCCGGCGGGGAAGGGGATGGCGACGAACTCTCCTTCGGGAGACAGGCGGAACAGACCTGACGCGCGGTCGAGGCGATTGAACGCGGCCTCGCCAGCCAGCTGCCAGTCGGCGGAGAGCATCCGCCAGCCATATTCGAATCGTCCGATGCGTTCGCCAATACGGTTGGTCTGGGTAAAGCGGTTGCCGCGCGGCAGCGAGCCGTCGTCGAAGCTGTCGATGACGCGGCTTTCGAACTCGTCGCGCTCGTAGCGTTCCAAGCCGATCAGTTTCATCCGGCCGGGGCCGAGGGGAAATTCTATATCGCCGCCGATCTCGTATTCCGGCCCGCGCTCGCGCGCATCGGCGATGCGATCGCGCCGGGGGCGGAGCAGCGATGTGGCGGTTTCAGGCGTCTCCTCGAAAAAGAAATCCTCGCCATATTTGAGATTCAGATTGGCAAGCACGCTGTCGGAGAATTTGTAGGTGAAGCGGGTCGAAAGCTCAGGATTGTCGAACCCGCCGGAAAATTTGGTCGCCTGTGTCTCGATGAGATCGCCGCGACCATCGGTGATGATGATGTCGCCATCCGCGCCGAAGCGCTGATTGCCGTTGCTGAGCGCGACGGTGTATTCGAGCGCGCCGCTCTTGCCGGTCAACGAGATTTGACCGCCGTATAATTGCGGCTGCGCGTTATAGGCGCGAAAGCCCGCCGTGTAGCGGAACTGGCCCGAACTGCCGCTGCGCGCGATGACCACATTGGCGACCTGCCCGGTGAGGCCGGGGATGTCGAGGACCGTTCCATCCACGATCTCGATCCGGACCACGTCGCTTGCGGGGATGCGCTGCAACTGGTCGCGCGCGCCGTCGGATTTGCTCGATAGCCGCTCGCCATTGATCAGGACGTTCTGGCTCGCCTGGCCGAGGCCGCGTGCCGAACCGCGCTGTTCCGTAATCACGAAACCGGGGATGCGCGTGACCATGTCGAGCGCATTGCGCGGCGCGAACTGGGCGAAATACGCCGGTTCGTAGACGGTGCCCCGGCCCTTCTCGGTGCCATCCGCGACATTCGCGGTCGGCGCGCCTTCGCCCTGAAGCGGCTCGCCATCCTGGGCTATCCCTGCGGTGGCCGTCCCTGCGAGCAGCAGTGCGGCGCACCAGCGCAACGCCGGACAGAAACGGTAACTGGCGAAGATATCCTCCCTCATTGCCCACAGCTGTAATCGCTTTTGTCGGCGCGAATATCCGCCATCGACCGGGTGCAATCCTCGCCCGATGAACGGTCTGCCGACGCCGATGTGGCGCGTCGAACCGCACACCGTGTTGCGCGATAGGGTAAACACCCTTGAAAACGCCCCTATGATAGCGACATAGCGGGGCGAAACGGACGGCAAGGACACTCCATCACTATGATCGATCTCAGCGCAGCACTCGGCGACACTTACGGAACGCAGGGCCAGTTCACTCGCGATCCCAACACCGGCGCACTCGTGCCCGTGGTCGTCGAACAGACCAGCCGGGGCGAGCGCAGCTTCGATATCTTCAGCCGCCTGCTGCGCGAACGCATCGTGTTCGTGACCGGGCAGGTGGAAGACGGGATGGCCTCGCTCATCACCGCGCAGCTGCTGTTCCTCGAAAGCGAAAATCCCTCGAAGCCGATCAGCATGTACATCAACTCGCCCGGCGGCGTCGTGACGGCCGGCATGGCGATCCACGACACGATGCAGTATATCAAGCCGCGCGTGTCGACCGTCTGCATGGGGCAGGCCGCCTCGATGGGCAGCTTCCTCCTCGCGGCAGGCGAGCCGGGGATGCGAATCGCACTGCCGAACGCGCGAATCATGGTCCACCAGCCTTCGGGCGGCGCGCGCGGCATGGCGAGCGACATCGAGATCCAGGCCCGCGAGATTCTGCGCATCCGCAAGCGGATGAACGATCTCTACGTCAAATATACCGGCCAGAGCCTGACCGCGATCGAGAAGGCGATGGACCGTGACACCTTCCTCGAAGCCGAGGAAGCGATGGAATTCGGAATCGTCGACAAGGTGTTCGAGACCCGGCCCGAGAGCGAAGGCGGCGAAGGCGAAGGGTCGGGCGGCGCGCCCGAGTAAGACCCCGAGCGAACGCGCCGGATAAGCATTTGCCCGACAAGCGATTAACGCTTTGGACAGCCGGTTGGGCGTATACCCGACCGGCTGTGGCAGGATTTCTATGGCGCTGGAAAGGCACGGCCCATCCCGGAGCGGGCGCCGTGTCTCCGCTACAGTGTTGACCCTGCTCCGCTGGCGCCTACAAACGGCTGTTCGCCGAAGGCGTAGCGGGGCGAAGACAGGATATGACCGAGTTGACCGGAACCGATAGCAAATCGACGCTGTATTGCAGCTTCTGCGGCAAGTCCCAGCACGAGGTGAGGAAGCTCATCGCCGGGCCGACCGTATTCATCTGTGACGAATGCGTCGAACTGTGCAACGACATCATCCGCGAAGAGACCAAGGCTGGCATCGCCGGCAAGAAGGAAGGGGACATCCCCACGCCTTCGGAAATCTTTGCGACGCTCAATGATTACGTGATCGGGCAGGATCGCGCCAAGCGCGTGCTCTCGGTCGCGGTGCATAATCACTACAAGCGGCTGAAGCATGCGGGCAAGGCGGGCGACGTCGAACTCGCCAAGTCGAACATCCTGCTCGTCGGCCCGACCGGCTGCGGCAAGACGCTGCTCGCCCAGACGCTGGCGCGCACTTTCGACGTGCCCTTCACCATGGCCGATGCGACCACGCTGACCGAAGCGGGCTATGTCGGCGAGGATGTCGAGAACATCATCCTGAAGCTGCTCCAGGCCTCCGACTACAATGTCGAGAAGGCCCAGCACGGCATCGTCTATATCGACGAGATCGACAAGATCACGCGCAAGGCGGAAAATCCCTCGATCACGCGCGACGTGTCGGGCGAGGGCGTGCAGCAGGCGCTGTTGAAGCTAATGGAAGGCACCACCGCCTCGGTTCCGCCGCAGGGCGGGCGCAAGCATCCGCAGCAGGAATTCCTCCAGGTCGATACGACCAACATCCTGTTCATCTGCGGGGGTGCGTTCGCGGGGCTCGACAAGATCATCGCGGACCGCTTGCAGAAGCGTTCGATCGGCTTCGGCGCCCATGTCGCCGACCCGGACAAGCGCCGCGTGGGCGAACTGCTCGAAAAGAGCGAACCGGAAGATCTGCTCAAATTCGGCCTGATCCCCGAATTCGTCGGTCGTCTGCCGGTGATCGCCACTCTGCGCGATCTCGACGTCGATGCGCTGGTGACGATCCTCACCGAACCGCGCAACGCGCTGGTCAAGCAATACGCCAAGATGTTCGAGCTCGAGGATGTCGAGCTGACCTTCAAGGACGATGCGCTGAAGGCCATCGCCGACCGCGCCATCGCCCGCAAGACCGGCGCGCGCGGCCTGCGCTCGATCGTGGAAGGCATCCTGCTCGACACGATGTTCGACCTGCCGGACATGGACGGGGTGAGCGAGATCGTGGTCGACAAGGACGTGGTCGAAGGCCGCAAGGAACCGATCCAGGTCCATGGCGGCAAGAAGGATAAGGAAGAGGCGGCTTAACGCTCTCTTGGAAAAGAAACAGGATTGACCCCTCCCTTGCGTTTGCAGGGGAGGGGTTTCTCTTTTTCGCGTCCGACAATTCCGCCTTGTCGAGCGGTTTAACCCCCTCAGCAGCCTCCGACGCAGACCCGGTCGCGCTCGATCTGGATCGTCGTGTGGCCGATCCGGTGATGGTGCGCGAGTTCTTCCGCCACCTCGCGCAGGAAATCGTCGCCCGGATGGCCGCCCGGCATCACCAGATGTGCGGTGAGGGCGGTTTCGGTGGTGCTCATCGGCCAGATATGAAGATCGTGCACCACCTCGACGCCCGGTAATCCGGCGAGATAGGCGCGCACACCGCTTTGCGAAACGGTCTTGGGCACGGCCAGAAGGCTCATCGCGACGCTGTCCTTCAGAAGGCCCCAGGTGCCCCAGGCGATCACCAGCACGATCGCGATGCTGACGGCAGGGTCGATCCAGCGTTCGCCGGTCCACAGGATCGCCAGTCCCGCAATTACCACACCGAGGCTCACCAGCGCGTCCGCCGCCATGTGGAGGAAGGCGCCGCGAATGTTGATGTCGTCCTGACCTTTCAGGAACAGTGCGGCGGTGCCCGCATTCACGAGGATGCCGATGCCCGCCACCACCGCCATCGTCTCGCCCTGTACAGGCGCAGGTTCGGCGACGCGGCGCAGCGTCTCGAACAGGATCGCGCCGATCGCGATCAGCAAAAGGCCTGCATTGGCGAGCGCGGCAAGGATGGTCGAGGATTTGAACCCGTAGGTGAAACGTTGGGTCGCCGGTCGCTTGGCCGCCGCGCTGGCGCCCCAGGCGAGCAGCAGGGCCAGCACGTCGGACAGATTATGGCCCGCATCCGCGATCAGCGCCATCGAGCCCGACAGCCAGCCATACACCGCCTCGACCACGACGAAGCCGGTGTTGAGCACGATGCCGATCAGGAAGGCGCGGCCGAAATCCTTCGGGGCATGGGAGTGTCCGTGTCCGTGAGCATGGTCGTGTCCGTGAGCATGGTCGTGCCCGTGCCCGCGCTCATGCGAATGTTCGTGATGCGACCCCATCCTTTATTCGTAGACGCAGGCGTCCAACCCGTCACGCCCCACCACGCCGATCCGGGCGGAAATCGTATTGCCGTGACGGCGCAGCCAGCCGCCCGGATTCACCACCGAACGTTCCTTGGGCAGGGGCAGCGCGGCGGCCATGCGCGCCGCCTCGATCGGCGCGAGGCTGGCGGCGGATTTGTTGAAATAGCGCTGTGCGCCTGCCTCCGCTCCGTAAGTCCCGATCCCGGTCTCCGCGACGTTGAGATAGACCTCCATGGTCCGGCGCTTGCCCCAGATATTCTCGATCAGGAAGGTGAACCAGGCTTCCAGCCCCTTCCTGAAATAGCCGCCGCCCTGCCAGAGAAACACATTCTTTGCGGTCTGCTGGCTGATCGTGGAGCCGCCGCGGATGCGCCCGCCTTCCCGGTTCCGCCGGATCGCGTTCTCGATCGCTTCCTGGTCGAAGCCGTTATGCGAACAGAATTTGCCATCCTCCGCAGCGATCGCCGCGCGCACCAGATTGCGGTCGATATCGGAGAGCGGCTCCCAATCCTTGGTGATGCCGTTCTCGTCCATCAGCATGGTCGCGGTGACGGGCACGGGCACGAATTTGTAGAGGACGACGAAAAACAGGCTCAGCGCGACGAAGCCGAACACGATCTTGGCGAGGAATTTCATCAGCCACAGCATGGAGCAGGCGTCTAAACGCTGAGGCGCTTTACCGCAATTGCGAGCAGGCGCCCCCGCATCCGATGGTGTAGCGCGCATAGGGGATGCCCCAAGGGCCAAGCGCGGTCGCCGTGACCTGCACATCCATCAGGCTCGGTAGCGAGGTGCTGCCTTCGCCGCTTCCCGGCACTTCGCGCCAGTCGGAGAAACGCCATTGCTGCAAGAAGATCGCGTCGAACGCCTGCTGGATGGGATTGTCGCGCATCAGGGCGAGCGTATCACGTGCCTCGGCCTCGTAGGCGCGGGCGAGCGGGTCGTCTGGCCAGGCACTCAGATCGATCAAACGCGGCCAGAAAGCGAAAAGGGCGATGGCCGCATATAGCAGCCAACGCCCCTTTCGTGTCATTGGACGCGCGTGATCCGCCGGCGAGGGATCAGGCCATACCCGGCAGCAGCCGGTCACCCGCGATCGTCTTCATCGACTTCTGCAATTTCTCGAACGCCCGCACCTCGATCTGGCGGATGCGTTCGCGGCTGACGTCGTAGACCTGGCTCAATTCCTCCAGCGTCTGCGGGTTTTCCGTCAGGCGCCGTTCGGTGAGGATGTGCTTTTCGCGATCGTTCAGGCTGTCCATCGCTTCCAGCAGCATGTCATGCCGCACCTCGGCCTCTTCGGCGTCGGCGACGGTCTCGTCCTGCAAGGGGCGATCGTCGGTCAGCCAGTCGAGCCATTCGCCCGAGCCTTCCTCGCCATTGCGCATGGAGACGTTGAGCGATCCGTCGCCCCCCATCATCATGCGGCGGTTCATGTTGATGACTTCCTGCTCGGGCACGCCGAGATCGGTCGCGATCTTGGTCACGTCATCGGGATGGAGATCGCTGTCCTCGTAGGCTTCGAGCTGCTTCTTCATCCGGCGCAGGTTGAAGAACAGTTTCTTCTGCGCGGCGGTGGTGCCCATCTTCACGAGGCTCCAGCTGCGCAGGATGAATTCCTGGATCGAAGCCTTGATCCACCACATCGCATAGGTCGCCAGACGGAAGCCGCGATCGGCCTCGAACTTCTTGACGCCCTGCATCAGGCCGACATTGCCTTCCGAGATCAGGTCCGACACCGGCAGGCCGTAGCCGCGATAGCCCATGGCGATCTTCGCCACGAGGCGCAGGTGCGAGGTGACGAGCTGGGCCGCGGCCTCGCTGTCCTCGTGCTCTTCATACCGCTTGGCGAGCATATATTCCTGCTCGGCGGTGAGGATGGGGAATTTCTTGATTTCGGCGAGATAGCGATTGAGGCTCTTTTCGCCGCCGAGCGCCGGAACGCTCAAGGATTTGGACTTGCTCATGGTACCCTGACCTTTCTCTAGCCAGCCTCTGTGCGCGGACCCCTGATGGGCATCCGCGGCTGTGGGCCGCTGGTTGGATATATAGTCTTCGGATCGGTGCGCGTGAAGCGCTCTTCATCGATTTCAACGTGCGGTTTCGTCGATAAGTTCCCGCATGTCGCGGGGCAGTTCGGCGCGGAATTCCACCGTTTTGCCGGTCGCCGGATGGATGAAGCCCAGCTCCGCCGCGTGAAGTGCCTGACGCCTGAAAGCGAGGCTGTCGAGAAGGCTGCGAAGCGGTTTCGGCGTGCGTCCATAGACTGGGTCTCCCAATAGCGGATGACCGATTGATGCGCAGTGAACGCGCACCTGGTGGGTGCGGCCCGTTTCCAGCCGGCATTCGATCAGCGCGGCATGGGCGAGTCGCTGGACGAGCGTATAATGCGTGACCGCATGTTTCCCGCGTGAGGAATCCTTCGCGAGCACGGCCATTTTCTTGCGGTCCCGATCCGAGCGTCCGAGGCGCGCGTCGATCGTCCCGACAGGCGGGTTCGGATGGCCCGCGCAAACCGCCAGATAGCGGCGATGGATCGAATGGTCGGCGAATTGGCGCGCCAGCCCCTCATGCGCCGCATCGGTCTTGGCGACCACCAGCAGCCCGGACGTGTCCTTGTCGATCCGATGGACGATACCGGGCCGCTCCACCCCGTTGATCCCCGACAACCGGCCCCGGCAATGGTGGAGCAGCGCATTGACCAGCGTACCGTCGCGGTTTCCCGCCGCCGGGTGGACCACCATCCCCGCAGGCTTGTTGACGACGATCAGATGCTCGTCCTCGAACACGATTTCGAGCGGAATGTCCTGCGGCTCGAGGTCGAGGGGAGCGAGCGGGGGGAGCGCGACGGTGAAAGTCACGCCCTCTGCCACTCTGGCGCTGGCGGAGGTTGCAACCGCGCCCCCCAAGGTGACGGCCCCGTCCGCGATCAGCCCCTTGATCCGTTCGCGCGAAAGGTCCGTTGCCTCGGCGATGGCCTTGTCGAGGCGGTTCGCGGCGGGAAGCGTGCCAGTGATGCATTCGGGGCCGGACATCGTTATAGCCATGCGCCATGGCTCTCGTGGTGACAAGGCAGGCGATCGACCGCATGTTTGCAGAGGCCGAAGCCTCGCACCCCCTGGAATGCTGCGGATTGCTGCTGGGCGAGGACGATCATATCCACGAAGCGCGACCTGCGGCCAACGTCCATCCCGACCCGGCGCGGTTCTTCGAGATCGACCCGCAGACCCTGATCGACGCGCACCGGGATGCACGGTCGGGAGGCCCGGTCCTCGTCGGCTACTACCACTCGCATCCCCTCGGTCCGCCCGAACCTTCGGCGACCGACCGCGCGCAGGGCACGGGGGACGGCAGAGTGTGGGCGATCGTCGGCGAAGGGAAAATCGCGATCTGGCGCGATGCGAAAGATGGTTTCGAACCACTTTCCTACAGCGTCCACCATGGCTAGACGGGTCCGCGCATCCTGCCATCGGCCTGTTCGCGCAGGCGTTCCTCCCTACGCCGCGCGAATGCCCTGTCTTGCCGACGCGATTGGGATGCCGAATGTGATTGCGATGCGAAGGGCGGCTGTGTGGCCGCTCGCGCCATGCCCGGAATAGGAATACGATGACCGCCACCTCTGCCACCGATCTCGCCGCATTGCTGTGTTCGCGCCTTTGCCACGACATGCTGTCGCCGGTCGGCGCCATGTCGAACGGGCTGGAACTGCTCGCCAGCGAAACCGACCCCGAGATGCGGCAGAATTGCATGGAACTGCTCGAACAGAGCGCGACGATCAGCACCAACAAATTGAAATATTTCCGCCTTGCCTATGGGGCGGCAGGCGGTTTCGGGGACCGGGTCGGGATCGAGGAGCCGAAGGACCTGATCCAGTCGCTCGCCGCCGACAAGGGTCGGATCGAGGTGAACTGGGCCCTTGCAAGCGGCACGCTGGCGAAGCCTGCGGTCAAGGTGCTGCTGAATTTCGCCCAGATCGCCTTGGATGCGCTGGTGCGTGGCGGTACGCTCGATGTGGGCGCTGAGGTCAGGGACGGCGCCTGCGAGATCGTGATCCGCGCCGCGGGCACCAAGATCGCCTTCGACGAGGTTCTGGGCCGCGCGCTCGACGGCAAGCTGGCGAGCGACGAGCTGACCAGTCGCACCGCGCCTGCCCATATGATCCATCTTCTGGCGCAGGAATGTGGCGGCGGCCTGCAATATGCGCGCGGCGACGATGCGCTGGTCCTGGGTGCGGTTCTTCCCGAACCCGAAGGCATGATCGGGTGAGCGGGCAATCGGAAGGATCGGATTTCGGATCTGCGGGAGAGGGTTTGCCCTCCAGCCGTGACGAGCTGGTCCATCGCGAAGTGCTCTCGCCCAACCATGACGAGCGTGCCCTGCCGATTACCATGGTCGTCATCCATTACACCGAAATGGAGGACAAGGGCTTCGCGATCGAGCGGTTGTGCGATCCCGAAGCCAAGGTTTCGGCCCACTATCTGATCGGCGAGCAGGGCGAGGTCGTCCGGCTGGTGCCCGAGGAAAAGCGCGCCTGGCACGCGGGCGTGTCCTATTGGCGCGGGATCAAGGACGTCAATTCGGCGAGTATCGGGATCGAGCTCGACCATCCGGGCCACAAATACGGCTATCGCGGATTCAACGATGCGCAGTTCGAAGCGCTCGTCCCCTTGGTCGCGCGCATGGTCAAGCGGTTCGACATTCCGCGCGCCAACGTGGTCGGCCATTCGGACGTCGCGCCGCAGCGCAAGATCGATCCGGGCGAGCTGTTTCCGTGGGAGCGGCTGGCCGAATACGGGCTTTGCCTGCCGATCCCCGAAAAGCTCGAACGCGGCGATCCGTTCGACAATGACGCCTCGTTCTATCTCGCGCTCGAACGCTTCGGCTACGATATCACCGACGGGCACAAGGCGGTCGAGGCCTTCCAGCGCCGCTGGCGCCCGCGCCGGATCGACGGGATCATCGATGGCGAGGTGCGCGCGATCCTGTTCCAGCTCCTGCTCGACCGCGACCGCGGCACCACGCGCTAACCGGCGAGCGGGCCGAGCGCGCTCTTCAGGTCTCCGAGCCAGGGCTCGTAGGGCTTCCAGGCGCCCTGGCCGGAGCGATTTATGGGGCGGCGCACCTGTTCGGAACTCGCCGTGCGGACGGCGCGGGCGGTGCGGTGGAAGTGCAGGCACTCCTCCTCGAACGGCAGGCCGATATGGTCGAGCATCCGGCGGGTCTGGCCTTCGAGATCATCGAGGACATCCTCGTGCCTAACGCGCAGGACCTTGCCGGGCAGAACCTCGTCCCAATGCGCCATCAGGTCGACGTAATCCGCATAATAGCGCCCGATCTCGGTCAGGCCGTAGGTGAAGTCCTGCCCTTCGGCGAAGAGCTGCTTGAAGCCGGAGAAACAGCAATCCATCGGATCGCGCCGGGCGTCGATGATCGTCGCATTCGGCAGGATCAGCTGGATCAGGCCGATATGCCGGAAATTGTTCGGCATCTTGTCGATGAAGAACGGCGCGCCCTGGCGATGGATGCGGGTGTTGATGAGGAAATCCCGGCCGAATCCGGTGAGCTGTTCGTCGGTCAGATCGTGGAGCACTTGCGGATAGCGTGACTGACCCGCTTTGCGACCCCGCAGGCGGTGCGCCAGCGCGAGCACGTTCGGCAGTTCCAGCGTCCCGTCGATCTGCGAATGGCTGGCAAGGATCTGTTCGAGCAGGGTGGAGCCCGCACGCGGCAGGCCGAGAATGAAGATCGGATCGCGCGCCGGATCGCCCGCGCCTTGCCTGCCGTCGAACAGGTCGCGTGTGCAGGTCTCTTTCTGGGCCGCGAATTCCTCGCTCATCCGGTCCGCATCGTAGCGGGTCTGGCGTCGTTTCAGCGCATTGCCAGCCTCGTAGAAACCGAACGACGCCTCGTATTCCTCGCGATCCTCATGCGCCTTGCCGAGCGCGAAGCTAAGGTGGACGCGGTCCATGAAGGCGATTTCGGGCCGTTGGAGCTGCGCGTGCATCGCGGCGATTTCCGCTTCGGTGAAGCGGTAGGTCTTGAGATTGGCGAGCGCGTAATAGGCATCGCCATGATCCGGCTTGGCGGCGATGGCGGCGCGATAGGACGCGACGGCATCGTCCTGCTGTCCGGTGGTCTTGAGCGCATGGCCGCGCGAGGTCAGCGTCGCCGCATCGCTCGGCAGCCTCTCAAGGACGGTATCGAACAGGGCGAAGGCCCGCTCGTAATCCCCGGTCTGCATACTTTCGATCGCGAGATGCGACTGGAACAGGGGGCTGGCGGGATCGCGATCATACAGCGCCTCCGCCTCCTCGCGCGAGCGTTCGAATTTCTGCCGCTTGCGCAGCACGTCGATATAATCGAGCCTGACCTGGATATTGTCGGGTTCGAAAGCGACGGCGCTGTTCAGCAGGAATTCCGCATCGTCGAGAATGCCGAGCCGCATCCCGATCTGCGCGAGCAGGCGCATCGCTTCGACATGGCGCGGATTGCGGCGCAGGAAATGGCGGCAGATTTCCTCCGCGCGCAGGGGGCGGCCTTCGTGAAGGTGATGGGTGACGGCCACCAGCTCGCGCGGGAGCGCGGCGATGCGCTGCGCCTGTTCGCGCGCGGCGGCGGCCTGATCCGCACGGCCCGCTGCCGCGAACAGCTCAGTCTGGGCGGTCCAGCTGGCGCTGAGGGCGGGATTGAACCGAACCGCCCGCGCATAGGCGGTCAGCGCCTCCGCATCGCGTCCCTGCGCGCGGGCGAGATGACCGGCTTCCTGCCAGGCGCGGCCGTATTCGGGCATTTCGGCGTGGAGCCGCGCCAGATAGGCTGCGGCCTCGCCATGGCGATCGAGATAGCGGGCCGCGACGGCTGCCATGTACAGCGCATCCGCATCCGCAGCCTCGCGCGCCAGAAGCTTTTCGGCCTCCGCCAGCCCGGCAGCGAAATCGCCTTGCTGCAACGCCAAGCGGGCCCGACCGAGACTTTCGCTGTGATCGCTCATGCCAGGGCACCTCGCAAAAATGGCGGACGGGGGCAAACCTTCAAGAAGGTTCGCCCCCGCCGTGTGTGCGTGATCAGGATCGCGATCAGTAGCTGAAGCTGGCCTTCAGCCCCACCGTCAGCGGTCGGTTGGTGACGATGCGCGGACGATCGTAGTAGAAGTCGCCCGCGATCTGGGCGCGTTCGTCGAACAGGTTCGCCCCGTACACTTCGAACTTCCACTGATCGTAGGAAACGCCGGCCGACAGGTTCACCAGCGTGTAGCTGTCTAGCTCGAGCCGGTTGATTGCGACGATGTCGGTGAACTTCGACGCCGAATGCGACACCGATGGCTGCACGAAGGCTTCGAGCCGGTCCGACAGATCCCATTCGTAGCGTACGCGCAGATTGCCCTGGAAAGACGGCGCATAAGCGAGGTCGGAGCCTTCCTGCACATCGTCGGTCGGAGTCAGCACTTCGGTGATCTCGGTATCGAGCAGCGAGATGGCGCCCGACAGGGTCAGGCCCGGCATCGCATAGGGCGCGAAGGTGAAGTCCGCCTCTAACCCCTTGATCTCCGCATTGGCCGCATTGTCACTGAAGAACAGATTGGTGATGCTGGGATCGAAGATCGTCGTCTGCAGATTGCTGATATCGACATAGAACAGGCTGCCATTGATGCGCAGCTGCCGGTCGAAGAGCTGCGTTTTCGCGCCGACCTCGTAATTCTGTACCTCGTCCGATTCCAGCTCGAAGGGAACGGTGAAGCCGCCGGGTCCCTGCGCGCCGCCGGGGCGGTTGAGCAGGCCCGGACGGAAGCCTTCGGAATAGGTGGCGTAGAACAGAAGATCTTCGGTCGGGGTGAAGTTCACCGTGCCCTTGAAGATCACGCCCTTGGTGCGCGCCTCGTCCGGCGCGCGCACCGCGTTGAACACCTGCTGCGCCTGCGCCGCACTGAGCCCGGCTGCCTGAATGTCGGCGAGGCTGTCGTTCAAGTCGAAGGTCTGGCGGAGATCCGCGTTGCACGAGCCGATGAAGGTGTACTGGCCATCGCCATCGTAAAGGTCGGAGATGTTCGTGCCGAAGGCGTCGGCGTCCTGTGCCGCGCCCGAATTGCAGAAGCTGCTGTTCGCGGTGCCTTCGAAATCGACCGCCACGTCGTAATACCGCGCCCCGCCGGTAATCGAGATCAGGTCGGGCACGATGTCGAAGCTCGCCTGGCCGAAGAGGCCGATCTGCTCGTCGGTGCGCTTCACGTCGTTGCGGAAGATCGCGGTGGCCGGAAGCGGGCCGGGATCGGACTGGAACGCGCCGGGGAACGGGAAATTGGGCGCGAACGCACCGAAGGGCGCCGCGGCGATGTTACCCGGATAATTGTAATCGTTGCGCTCTTTCAGGACGAGGCGCGAATAGAAGCCCCCGGCGCTGACGCGGAAGCGGTTCTCTTCCGGGGTGTTGACGCGCAATTCCTGGGTGAACTTTGTCAGATCGGTGTCCGACGTCACGAAGGCGTTGGGCGGTTGGCAGGTCCCGCTCGGCGCGGCATCGCCCGGATAGCTGACCGAACCGTCGCAGATGTAATAGGGAAGATACTGGCCCGCGAACAGGTAATCGGAATAATCGATCCGCTGCTCGGTCTCGCGGTCGGTGTAGGCGCCGTTGTAGATCACGTCGAGCATTCCGAGACGGCCTTCGACGCTCCAGGCGGTGTTGGAGAAATCGTCCTCCAGCCGGTCGTCCTCGAAACGCTGGATTTCCAGATCGTCGAGGTCGAGTTCGGGGTCGGAGAAAAAGACGCCGTCGCTCTCCAGGCTCTGGCGGCTATGCGCCAGCGTGATTTGCCAGTCGGGCGAGACTTCGTAGAGCGCGGTGACGCGGAAACCCGAATATTGCGTGTCGTTGAAATCCTCCTCGACCAGCCCGGCATTGTTGGCTTCGAGGAAGGTGACGTTGGAGAAATCGGCCCCGGCCTGGAAGCCCGCGCGGTTGGGGGCCACCGGAACACCGTTGCGACGCACCGTGCCCGCAGGACGGAAGCGCGCGCTTTCGCGGGCTGTGCGGATACCGGCGACATTGTCGACATAGCCGCCCTGATCGTCGAGATAGACCACACCGCGCAGCGCCAAGCTGTCGAAGATCGGCACGTTCAGCATGGCTTCGGCGTTGTAGCTGGTCTCGCCGCCCTTGGTGAAGGCCGTGCCCAGCGTGACCTTCGCATCGAAGGCGCCGAGTTCGGGCTTGTTGGTGATGAGGCGCACGACGCCCGCCTGCGAACTCGCGCCGAACAGCGTGCCCTGCGGACCGGACAGAACCTCGATCCGTTCGAGATCGGCGGCGTAGACATCGAGATTGCGGCCCGGCTGGGACAGCGGCTGTTCGTCGAGATAGAGCGAGACGTTGGGTGCGAGACCCGCCACGCCCGCCGTGGTCAGGTTCGGCGTGGTGGAGGCAAGGCCGCGAATGTAGATCGTGCTCTGGCCCGGGCTGCCGCCCCCGGCGGTCACCGTGGGCAGTTCCTCGAGATAATCGTCGAAGGTGGAGATGTTCAGCTGGTCGAGCTGTTCCTCGCCCAGCGCCTGGACCGAGATCGGCACGTCCTGAAGGTTTTCGCTGCGGCGCTGGGCGGTCACGACGATGGTCTGGAGCCCGCCCTGGCGCTGGGCGGCTGGCTGCGTCGCAGCCTGAGTTCCTGTCTGCGCCCCTGCCTGAGATGGAGCGGAGGATGTCTGCGGAGTGGCGGACTGCTGCGCAGCGGCTGGCGCGGCGAGTGCGATGGCGAGCGCGCCGATCGACGCGCCGGTGGCGTGGTTTTTCATGGGTTTGGCCCCTTTCTGTTTCTGCCCGGTTTCCCGGGCCGTCTTCTGCGGACGAGTTGACGCAATCCGGCGCGACGGGTGTCAGCCGGTTGTCAATTGTGATTTTTGCTAGGTCTCTAGGGGTAACAAACCGATCCTGCTGGGACCACAGCCAGCGGGCGCAAAAACCGGAACAAAATCAAGCGCGTTGCAATTTTGTCACAAGCTGTGGCTCGCTTAACGCGCTGTATCCTGCGGTGCCGTAACGTCATCGGCGACTGCGGCGGAGGTGGTCGGAACCCCCTGTTTCTTGCGGATCAGGTCGAACATAACCGCTTTCACAACACCCACGCCCATCGCCGCGAGAACGAAGGAGAAGGGCAGGGCGCCGATGATCATCGTGATGCGGATCGCATCGATCCCGCCGAGGACCAGCATACTGCCGACGACGAAGGCCAGGGCCGCGCCCCAGAAGATGATGTGATGACGGCGGTCGCCCTCGGTCTCGCCCGCGCCGTTGATGGTGTTGACGATCAGGATCGCGCTGTCGGCGGAGGTGACCAGATAGGTCAGCAGCAGGATCACGATCAGCCCGGCCGCGATCTGGGCGAAGGCGGGGGACAGGAGCACCGCCAGGGTCGCGAACAATTGGTCGGACATCTCGGCATTGACGATGCTGCCGCCAGCCGCGCCGCTCAGTTCGAGATCGATCGCGGTTCCGCCGACAAGGGCCATCCACACGAAACAGACCAGCGAGGGCACCAGCATCACGCCGAAGATATATTCGCGGATCGTGCGTCCGCGCGAAATCCGTGCGATGAACATGCCGACAAAGGGCGCGAAGGCGATCCACCAGGCCCAGTAGAAGACCGACCAGTCGAGCTGCCACTTGACGAGTTCGGCGCCGAAGGGCGCGTCTTTCGAAAACAGCGTCAGCGTGTTGGGGACGAGCGTGCGGATATAATCGAAAATTCCCAGGCCCAGCGTCTTCAGGCCGAAAATCAGCGACCCGAAGATAGCGAAGATCAGCAGGAGAAGCGCGGACAGGCCGAGATTGAGATTGGACAGCCACTTGAGGCCCTTGCCCACACCCGACAGCGCGCTGAGCGTCGAGGCGCCGACCAGGATCACGAGGGCCAGAACCACCGCCGGAAGGGACGAGGAGCCATCGGGATCGAGCAGCCAGTCACCCAGCCCAAGGCGTGCGAGACCGGCCACGAACTGTTCGACGCCGAGGCCCATGGTGACGGCCACGCCGAGGATCGTAGCCACGACCGCGACGATGTCGACGAGATGGCCGAACGGGCCCGACATCGCCTTTCCGAACAAAGGCGCCAGCGCCGAGCGGATGGTGAGCGGAAGCCCCCGTCGATAGGCGACATAGCCGATCGACAGGCCGACCAGAGCATAGGTGCCCCATGCCGCGAAGCCCCAGTGGAGGAAGGTATAGATATAGGCCGATCGCACCGCTTCGGCGGATTGCGACGCGACGAGTCCTCTGATGATATCCGGGTTGTTGCTGAAATGCGCCAGCGGCTCGCCGGTCGAGTAGGTCAGCACGCCGATGCCGATCCCCGCCCCGAACAGCATGGCAAACCATGACAGGCGGCCGAATTCCGGTTTCTCGTCAGCCATGCCGATCCGCAGCCGCCCCGATTGCGGGATCACGGCGAGCACGACGCAGGCACTCATCAGGAAAGCGACGAGATAGACGTACCACCCGGAAAACGTCGAGATGATGGTCGAATTGGCGGCGGTCAGCGTTTCGTTGGCGCTGACGGGAAAGAAGATCGCCCACATGATCAGCAGCGAGACGATGACCTTGGCGGGGATCGTCACCTCGCGGCTGAAACCGTCGTAGAACCCCTTGCTTGCGGTGCGAATGGGCAGGTCGACGAGAGGCGGAGAAATCCGCTTGTCGGAGGGGGAGGGCATGGTGTGCTCCGGTGATCTGAGGGCTGGAAGCCTTCGAAAAAGGCCGGGAATATCGCCGCTCAGGATACGCGGATCGCAGGAATTAGCAAATCGACGCCATAGCGCTTGCGCTCAGGCTTGCGCTTCTGACATCGTGCCGCAAACAAGGGACAGCGTGGGAGAACGATTTCGTGAGCAGTAACGACGACACGGGTGCGCCGCGCCCTGTTCAGGGAAGCCCGACTGACCCGGAAGGTCCCGATGCCGGACAGACGCCGCCGCCTCGCGGGAAAATGTGGCGCCATCTCGGCCCCGGAATCGTCGTCGCGGCGACGGGCGTGGGGGCGGGCGATCTCGTCGCGACGCTGATCGCGGGATCGCGTTTCGGCTATGCGCTGTTATGGGCGGCGGTGGTCGGTTGCATCGTCAAGATCGCGCTTTCGGAAGGCTCGGCCCGTTACCATCTCGCCACGGGATCGACGATCCTCGCCGGATGGCGCTCGCTCGGCCGCTGGACCAGCTGGTATTTCGGGGTCTACGTCATCATCTGGGGCTTCATCTATGGGGCCACCGCGATGAGCGCGACGGCGCTGCCCCTTACCGCGCTGTTCCCCGAGATTTCGCTACGCGTCTGGGCGGTTCTTGCCGGGATATTCGGATTCCTGTTCGTCTGGTTCAACCGATACGAAACCTTCGAGCTGGTCATGAAAGTGCTCGTCGGCACGATGTTCGTCATCATGGTCGGCCTCGCGATCCTGGTCGCACCCAGCCTGCCCGACCTCGCAGGCGGTATGACCTTCACGCTGCCGGAGGATTCGCTGCTCTACACGCTCGGCCTCATCGGCGGCGTCGGCGGCACGATCACCACCGCGGCATACGGGTACTGGACCCAGGCAAAGGGCTGGAAGGGGTTGCCCTGGTTCCCGATGATGCGGGTGGACAACACGGTGGCCTATGCGGTGACCGGGATATTCGTCGTCGCGATGCTGATCGTCGGGGCGGAACTGCTCTATTCGGCGGGCATCGCTTTAGAGGATAGCGACAAGGGGCTGCTCGGCCTGTCGGACGTGCTGTCTGAGCGTTTCGGACCAACCATCGCGGTGCTGTTCCTGATCGGCTTTGCCGCGACATCGGTCTCCTCGCTGCTCGGTGTGTGGCAGGGGATGAGCCTGTTCTTTTCCGACTGGTGGTATCAGCTCAAGGGGCGCGGGGAAGGCGGGCATGAAAACAGCAAGGCCTACCGCTTCTATCTCGCCTGGCTGACCTTCCCGCCCATGCTGCTCTTGTTCGCGGACAGGCCTTTCCTGCTCGTCATCATCTACGGGGCGTTCGGGGCACTGTTCATGCCCTTCCTCGCGATCACACTGATGATGCTGAACAATTCGGAGCGGCTTCCGGCAGAAGCGAGGAACGGCGTGGTGGCGAATGTGACGCTCGCCGGGTCCGCGATCCTGTTCATCGTGCTCGCCGTCCAGCAGATCGCGAAGCTTGTGGCCTGAGCGCGACGGTCCGGGTTTGGATCGAGGGTCCGGTGCGGGCAATCAAAGCACCGCAACCGGAAATCTGTATCGTCACACGGACCCGGCGAGTTTACGCCGCGACGGCTCGCGGTTCGAGCGCGTCGACGGCGTTCAAAGCAGCCGCGATCTTCTCCTCGCCATCGACACCTGAAATCCCGTCCGCGGCGATGATTTCGAGATCGGTGATGCCGATAAACTTTAGGAAATGGCGCAGCCAGGGGGTGAGAAAGTCGATCTCGCTCCCGATCGGCGTTCCGCCGCTGGCGATCAGGGCATAGGCCTTCTTGCCGGTCAGGAGACCCTGCGGACCGCTTTCGGTGTAGCGGAACGTGGTGCCCGCCCGCGCGACCAGATCGGCCCAGGCCTTGAGGGTGGAGGGCATGGTGAAATTATACACCGGAAGGCTCAACACGAGCGTGTCGGCGGCGTGCAATTCGGCGATCAGATCGTCGCCGATCGCTGCAAGCTGCCGCGCCTGCTCGCCACGCTCCGCGACGGGCGTGAGATTGGCGGCGAACCGATCCGTATCGATCAGGGGGAGGTCGTTATTGGCCAGATCGCGGAGCGTCACGTTCGCGCCGGTGCGGTCGCGCAAGCGTTCGACCAGCCGGTTTCCGAGCTTGCGCGAAACCGATTCATCGCTGCGGATGCTGGCTGTGACGTGGAGGATGTTGGTCATGTCTTGGTCCTTGTAGAAAAAAGAGGTCAGGCGATGTCGACGAGGACGATCTCGCTGTCTTCGATCGCGGTTACGCTGAGTGTTTCGAGGTCGCTGATCGCGGCACCGTCGCGGGCATTGACGCGCTGTCCATCCACGGTGACCGCGCCGGTAGCGGGCACGAGATAGGCCTTGCGATCGCTGCCAAGCGCGTATTCGACCGTCTCGCCCGCCCGGATCGTCGCTCCGACCACACGCGCATCGGCTCGAATGGGCAAGGCGTCCCCGTCCTGCTCGTGACCGCTGGCGAGAACCACGAACTGGCCCGACCGCTCGCCCTTCGGGAAAGGCTTGGCACCCCATTGCGGGGCATCGCCCTGGCTGGTCGGAATGATCCAGATCTGAAAGATCCGGGTTTCCTCGTCTTCGCGATTATATTCCGAATGGCGGATGCCGGTGCCAGCGCTCATCACCTGCACGTCGCCCGCCTCGGTCCGGCCCTTATTGCCCAGGCTGTCCTCGTGCGTGATCGCGCCGGAACGGACATAGGTCACGATCTCCATGTCGCGATGGGGGTGGGGCGGGAAGCCGGTATGGGGCTGGATCGTATCGTCGTTCCAGACCCTGAGAGCGCCCCAATGGGTGCGCGCGGGGTCGTGATAGCTGGCGAAGGAGAAATGGTGTTTGGCGTCCAGCCAGCCGTGATTGGCTCCACCCAGACTTTCGAAGGGGCGCAATTCGATCATCGACAAACTCCTGTTTCTTGACGGTCCGACACGATCGCCGGCCCCGTCTCGCACCATCGAAATAGGCTTGCGCCTCCATGCTGATAAGTGAGATAGTTTCGATCGAACTATTCAGGATATTAGAAATGTCTGATCCCCGATCCCCCACGATCGACCAGTTGCGCATCTTCCTCGCGGTGGTCGAGGAAGGCAGCTTCGCAGGCGCTGGACGCAGATTGGGGCGGGCCGTCTCGGCGATCAGCTACGGGATCGGCAATCTCGAGGCGCAGCTCGGCCTCACCCTGTTCGAACGCGAGGGGACGAAGCGGCCCGTGCTGACCACCGAGGGCGAGGCGATCCTTGCCGATGTGCGCGTGGTGGCCTCGGGTATCGCGGCGCTGAACGCCCGCGCGAAGGGCCTGATCGAGGGGCTGGAGGCGGAGGTGAGCCTGGTGGTCGACGTGATGCTGCCCGCTGAGAGGCTGTCGGGCATATTGCGCGCCTTCGCCAGCGAGTTCCCGACCGTCCCCTTGCGTCTCCATATCGAGGCGATGGGGGCGGTTGCCGCCCTGGTGCTGGACGGACAGGCGGGCCTCGGGATTGCGGGTCCTGTCGCCTCGGAGATCGACGGGCTCGATCGGATCGAGGCGGGGGCGGTCACGCTGGTCCCGGTCGCCGCGCCGGATCACCCGCTGGCGCAGGCAGATCGTCTCAAGCCGGGCTCGGCGCGGGATCACATCCAGCTGGTGCTGACCGACCGCTCCCCGCTGACGCAGGGCCGGGATTTCGCGGTTCAGTCCCCGCACACATGGCGGCTCGCCGATCTCGGCGCGAAACACGCGCTGCTGCGCGAAGGGATCGGGTGGGGCAATATGCCCTTAGGGATGATCGAGCCCGATCTCGTTTCAGGCAGCCTCGTTCAGCTGGACATGCCCGAGGATACCGGCGGCGTGTATCGGTTTTCGGCGATCCACCGCTCCGATGCGACACCCGGACCGGCGACATCGTGGTTGTTGGACCGTTTCGTCGAATCGGGATTGGACGATCGCCGCGCCGATGTCTGACAGCGGTGATGCGGCGGGCTTAGGCTGCGGGATCCTGCGCTCCGACGACCACCGCTGGGCGACGATGATCGGAGCCGGACAAGATTTTCCCATGGGTCGTGACTTCTGCCGGAATGGGTTGCATGGCCGCGGGGAAAATAGGGCGCTTTCGCACCGGTCGCTGTCGTGGGCGCCGCTATCGCTCTGCTGATTTGAATGGAAACAGAGATGACCAATCCCTTGCTCGATACGCTGGCACTGCCGCGCTTTGGCGAGATCCGGCCCGAACATATCGCTCCCGCACTCGACCGTGTGATCGGCGATCACCGGGCGGTCGTGGCCCGGATCGTGGAGGATCGGCCCACATCCTTTGCGCAGAGCTGGATGCCGCTGGAGCGGGCGGAGACTGCCATCGCGGCGGTCTGGTCCACCGTGTCCCACCTCCACGGCGTGGCCGATACGCCCGAACTGCGCGAAGCCTATACCGCCGGGCAGAAGCGGCTGGTCGAGAACGATCTCCAGGTGATGCAGAACCGCGCGCTCTACGAAGTGCTGGTCGCGCTGACCGGAACGGCGGAATTCGCACGCCTGCCGGAAGCGGATCGTGCGGCGGTGGAGCATGTGCTGCGCGATTTCACGCTGGCGGGCGTAGGGCTGGAGGATGCGCCCCGCGAACGCTTCGCGCAGATCTCGGTCGAGCTGTCGCAGCTGTCCACCGCGTTCGGCAACGCGGTGCTCGACGCGACCGATGCCTGGTCCGAACATGTCGAGGACGAAACCCTGCTCGCCGGACTGTCCGATGCGGACAAGGCGATGCTGGCGGATTATGCGAAGGCGAAGGGGCTGTCCGGCTGCCTCGTCACGCTTCAGATGCCCAGCGTCAATGCGGTGCTGACCTTCGCCAAGGACCGTGGTTTGCGCGAACGCGTCTACACCGCGTCGGGCACGCGCGCTTCGGATCAGGGACCCGATGCGGGCCGGTTCGACAATTCGGGCCGCATCGCCGACATTCTCGATCGGCGGCGCGAAGCGGCGCATCTGCTGGGCTTTGCCGATCCGGTCGAATGGTCGCTGGCCAGCAAGATGGCGCCTGACGGAGCGGAGGTGCTGGCGTTCCTGCGCGATCTCGCCGCCCGCGCGAAGCCCGCGGCGCAGCAGGAGATAGAGACGCTCGCCGAGTATGCGGCCGAGCATCTCGGGATTGCCGAGTTTCAGCCGTGGGACGTAACCTATGTCTCGGAGCGGCTGCGCCAGGCGCGCTATGAAGTCGACGAGCAGGAGGTGCGCGCCTATTTCCCGGTCGAGCGCGTGCTGGCCGGATGGCAGAGCCTGCTGGACCGCCTGTTCGGCATCCAGCTGATCGCGCGGCCCGATGTCGCCGTCTATCATCCCGACGCCTGCTATTACGACGTGGCGGACGAAGCGGGCGAGATCTTCGCGGGCGTCTATCTCGATCTTCACGCGCGCTCGGGCAAGCGCAGCGGGGCGTGGATGGCGCAGGCGCGGTCCCGGCTCAACGACGATACCATCCACCGCGTGCCCGTCGCCTATCTCGTCTGCAATTTCGCACCGAAGACGCAAGACCATCCCTCGCTGCTCAGCCATCGCGAGGTGGTGACCTTCCTGCACGAGACCGGCCATTGCCTGCATCACCTGTTCACGCGGGTCGACCGGCCCAATATCGCGGGGACCAACGGGTTCGAATGGGATGCGATCGAACTGCCCAGCCAGCTGATGGAGGACTTCGCCTGGGACCGGGGGGTCTTGCAGGCGATGTCGGGCCATCACGAGACGGGCGCGGCGTTGCCGGACGCATTGTACGACAAGCTGATCGCCGCGCGGCATTTCCTGTCGGGCCTCTTCATCGTGCGCCAGGTCGAATTCGCGCTGTTCGATCTGCTCCTGCATATGGGCACGATGGGCAGCGACCCGATGGAGGTGATCGAGGCGGTGCGCGACGAGGTCGCCGTGATCCGTCCGCCATCATGGCACCGCTTCCCGCACGCATTCAGCCACATCTTCGCGGGCGGCTATGCCTCGGGCTATTACAGCTATCTCTGGGCCGAGGTGCTGGCCGCCGACGGCTTCCAGCATTTCGCCGAAGCGGGGCTGATCGACCGGTCGGTCGCGGGCAAATTCCGCGACGAGGTGCTGGCGCGCGGTGCCAGCCGCCCCGCCGCCGACAGCTTCCGCGCCTTTCGCGGGCGCGATGCCGACCCTGCCGCGATGCTCGTTCGCCATGGACTGACCGCCGATGCCCACTGATCCCGCAAACAGCGTCGTGCGGACATGGCGCGCCGAAGCGATCCGCCGGATCGAGGCCGATTACAACCGCTCGGCCGACACCCACCTGATCCGCGTCGATCTGCCGCGCCATCCCGGCATCACGCTCTACCTCAAGGACGAGAGCAGCCATCCCACCGGCAGCCTGAAGCACCGCCTGGCGCGCTCGCTGTTCCTCTATGCGCTGTGCAATGGCTGGATCGGGCCGGACACCTGCGTGATCGAATCCTCCTCCGGTTCGACGGCGGTGAGCGAGGCCTATTTCGCGCGGATGCTGGGGCTGCGCTTCATCGCTGTCGTGCCCGCCAGCACCGCCGCGCCCAAGCTCGATGCGATCCGCTTCCATGGCGGCGAGATTCATCCGGTGGACGATCCGCGTACCGTCTACGAGGTCTCGCAGCGCCTCGCGGACGAGACGGGCGGCCATTATCTCGACCAGTTCACCTTCGCCGAGCGCGCGACCGACTGGCGCGGCAACAACAACATCGCCGAAAGCATCTTCGCGCAGATGGCGGAGGAAGAATATCCGGTGCCCGAATGGGTCGTGTGCGGGGCGGGCACCGGCGGCACGTCGGCCACGATCGGGCGCTACATCGCCTATCAGCGCCACGCGACGCGGCTCTGCGTGGCCGACCCGGTGCATTCGATCTTCCACCGGCATTATCACGACCGGACGGCGACATCGCTGCCGCCGGGCTGCGCGAGCCGGATCGAGGGGATCGGCCGCCCCCGGCTGGAGCCGAGCTTCGTGCCCTCGGTGATCGACCGGATGATCCCGGTGGAGGATGCCGACAGCATCGGCGCCATGCGCGCTCTATCGGACCGCTTGGGCCGCCGCGTCGGCGGGTCCACGGGGACCAACCTCGTCGCCTGCGCGAAACTGATCGCCGAGATGGAGGCGGCCGGTGCGAAAGGCTCGATCGTCACCGTCCTGTGCGATGGAGGAGAGCGGTACAGCTGCACCTATTACGACGACGACTGGCTGGAGAGCCACGCGATCGACTGGCGACCGTCTTATCGATCTATCGGGAATTCCCTCTCCCAGGATTGAGAACCTTGGGTCGTCTCGCCGAAGATCGGAAACCGCGTGGATTAAAACCGTCAGACGGTTCGTTTCCCTCTCAGACGACCGGATCGATCCGGCCGCACATGAAAGGAAAACGATCGATGACCAAACCCGCTGCAATCCCGTTCCTCGCCCTTGCCCTGTCCGGAGCGATCGGGGCGACTGCCGTGAGCGCCGCCATCCCGATGCTTTACGAAGAGCAGATGGCGCGTGCGGAAGAGGCCCTGATCATCACCTCTCCGATCGCGGGTATCGAGAACCGGTTCTGGTTCGATTACCGCATCGACGTGACCGAAGCGCAGAAGGAACTGTCGAGTGATCTGCGCCGCGCGAGCGACCTGGAAGACCGTCGCGATGCCTGGGAAGAATATGCGCACGAACTGAAGCACGAGCGTGTCCACTATATCGAGGAAATGGCCGAGCGTGGCTATCGCATGGGCCGGGTCATCATCGTCGACTGACACTGGAACCGCGAAACGAGTTTACAAGCCCCCCGGCCGCATCCCTGATCGGATGCGGCCACCCCTGAAGGAAGGATCGGACCAGCCCCCGATCCTTCCTTTTTCGCGTTCAGGACAGGGCAGAGGCCGGGCGGTAAGCGACAATTGGAAAGGGAAGCGTGCGCGGCTCAGCGCCACCCGCGTTCGCGAGCGGCCTGCTCGGCCCCTGCGTCGAGAGCGGGACCCGCCGCCATCTCCTGCGCTTCCGCCAGGATCGCGCCGTCATCGGCGCCCGCCATGCGGAAATCGGTCGAGGCTGCTTCGGCTCCCTCGGATTGGCGTTCGATCTTCCAGCCGTCCTGGTCGCGGCAGGCGATGCCGCCACCTGAGACGCCGCTAAAGGCGCGGCAGAATTGGCCGGTTTCATCCTCGAACGACAGCAACACGCGGGTTTCAGCCGCCGGAGGCTGCTCGGCAACGAGCTGGTCGTCCAACACGGCGGCAAGCTGAGGACCGGCATATCCGGCACCCGGCGTGGAATTGGTATCACCCAGAATGACGGCAATAGCGAGCGATGCGGCCAGCGCGGGTCCCGCGAACCACCCCCAATGCGGTCGCCTCGACGAGACCTCGCGTTGTTCGGCCTGTTGTTTCCGGGCCTCCTGCTTCTGGCGGGCGGCGGCGAAATCGACCACCGTTTCGTCGCTGCGCGCTGTCAGCAGATCCGCCAGGCGATCCGGCACGCGTTCGTCCAGCACCGGCGCATAATGCTTCGACAATCGCGCTGCGAGGGCGCGATGCCGCTCCACCTGCTTCGCCAGTTCGGGATCGGCGGCTATCGCGTCCTGCATCGCGGCCTGCCGCTCGGCCGGCAATTCGCCATCCGCGAAGGCGGCGATCTCTTCGGGCGTCACGCGGCTGCTCATGCTTCGTCTCCCAGCATCTGCATCAGGGCATCGCGGCCCCTAACGAGCCGCGAGTTGAGCGTACCGACCGGACAGCCCACGATCTCCGCGGCTTCCTTGTAGGCATAGCCTTCGACCATCACGAGCAGGACGGCCTCGCGCTGGTCGGGCGGCAGCGACTGCATCGCGCGATCCACATTGCCGAGTTCGACCACGGCTTCCTGCGCCCCGTCGCCGCCGATGGCGGTGCCCGCTTCCTCGTCCACGAAGGTTTGCAGGCTGCGGGTCGTCCGGCGGCCCTCGTCGATCCAGATATTGCGCATGATCCGATACATCCAGCTGTCGAGCCGCGTGCCTTCCTCCCAGCGGGAGCGATTGGCCAGCGCGCGCTCGATCGTCATCTGGCAGAGATCGTCACCGTCGGACGGATTGCCGGACAGCCCGATCGCGAACCGACGCAATCGGGGCAGCAGGGCCAGCAAGTCTGTCTCGAAAGCGGTGTTCAGTGTCTCTGCCTTCCACGGATTAAACGGACGGGGACGCTCGTTTCATCCATGCTTAATGCGTTTTATTCGAATATTGAGGCCCTGATGCGAATTTTCCCTCTTCTGTGTGCCGCTCTGGCTCTTATCGCGGCCCCTCTCGCCGCGCAGATCGCCCTGCCGCGCCTGCCCCTGCCGCCGGTCGGGAGCGTGGTGGGGGACAGTCTCGGCGCGCTGGGAGAAACGGGCGCGGATTTGCAGCGGACGGTCGAGAAACTCGCCCGCGACCGCCTTCGCACGGTCGAACGATTGGTGCGGTCCAATCCCGACATCATCGAACTGGACGCTCTCGGCGCGCCCGCGCGCCGCGGCGAACTGATCGTCATGGATGTGCCCGCCGCTGCTTTGGCTCCCGCGCTCCAGGCCGGTTTCACCGTGCTTTCGCGCGAGGAGGTCGAAGGACTCGGTATTTCGCTAGTGCGCGTGCGCGTCCCTGCCGGTCTGTCCCTCGCCGAAGCGCAGAGCGCGCTGGCGCTCCTCCTGCCCGATGCCGAGATCGTGGCCGACAATCTCCATTTCCAGGCCGGGGTCGCCGACAGTGCGCTCGCATCCGCCGCCTCCTCGGCCTCGACGGGGCGGTCCGCGCCGGTCGGCATGATCGACGGCGCGACCGGGCCTTCGATCGCGGTCGCGGAAACGCGCGGTTTCGCCAAGGGGGCGCCCTATCCCAGCCATCACGGCAGCTCGGTCGCCTTCCTGCTCTCCCATGCAGGCGCGGGCACGATCCGGGTCGCCGATGTTTACGGGACCGACAAAGCGGGCGGGAATGCGCTCGCCATGGCGAAGGGCCTCGGCTGGCTGGTGGAGCGGGGCAGCAAGGTTGTCACGATCAGCCTGGTCGGGCCGCGCAACGCCTTGCTCGAAAGAGCGGTGCGCGCCGCGCAGCGCCGGGGCGTGGTCGTCGTGGCGGCGGTCGGCAATGACGGCCCCGCCGCCCCACCGGCCTATCCCGCATCCTATCCCGGCGTCGTCGCGGTCACCGCCGTCGATGGCAAGCGTCGCGCCCTGATCGAGGCGGGGCGGGCTCTCAATCTCGACTATGCGGCGCCGGGAGCGGATATTTACGGGCGCAATGCGAAGGGCAATCGGATCAAGCTGCGCGGAACCTCCTTCGCCACGCCGCTCGTCGCCGCGCGGGTGGCGAGAGCGATGGGGCAGGGCGGCGACTGGCGCAGCGCGCTCGACCGGGAAGCGATCGATCTGGGGCGCAAGGGGCCGGACGATGTCTTCGGTCGCGGCCTCGTCTGCGCGACCTGCACGGGACGCTGACTTAGGGCGCTGAGCGGGCGCGCGGAAAAAAATTTCGGCAGCGATGGATTAAGCGCGTTGGCCCACCCGTTTTCCTTTCAAGCGGATGCATCCCCCTCCTTGCGCATCCGCAGACGAAAGGAAATCATCATGAAGACCCTCTTGCTTGCCGCATCGGCCCTCGCAATGTTCACCGCGCCTGCTCACGCCCAGCTTCTGGGTGGTGTCGGCCAGTCCGTCACCGGTACGCTCGGCGGTTCGGTCAACTCGACCCTGCGCGGTTCGACCGAGACGCTGCGTTCGAGCACGCGCGGTACGCTGCGCGGCGAAGCCTCGACCCGCGGCAACCAGTCGGTCGACCGCCGCAGCGGCAGTGTCGCCGTCGATCGCAGCGTTGATACCAGCGTAGAAGGCGCGACCAGCCAAGTGCTGGGCAGCCAGGCGGGCAACGCCTCGGCCAATGGCGCGGGTTCGGCCAGTGCCTCGGGATCGGGCAGCGCCAATGCGCAGCTGATCGGGACCGATGCCGTGACCGGAGCGGTTCGTGGAGCCACCTCCACCGTTCGCAATGTCGCCACCCCGGCGGTCGGCGCCGCGCGTGACCGTCTGTCCGGGACCGCAGGCCAGATTGGCAACGTTGCCGGGTCGGCCAATGGTGCGGCCAGCGGCGCGGCGAATGGGAGCGGCATGATCGGTGGCGGGATGCTCGCTCTTGCTGGCAGCGGCGCAGCCGAGGGCCAGGGCGCCTTTGCCGTCGCTCCGGGAATGCCGGTTGAGCTTCCCTCGGGCGAGCAGCTCGGGACGGTCCGCGATATCGTGGCGACACGCGCCGGCGAGATCCGCCAGCTGGTCGTCCAGACCCGGGACGGCCTCGCGACCATCCCCTCGGGCAGCCTTTCGGGCAGCGGTTCGGTCCTGATCGCAGCGGAAGGCTCGGCCTCGGGCGCCGCGACGGGCGAATAAGCCGTCTGTCTGACTGACCGACTCTAAGGTGGCCGGGCCGCTCGAAGGGGCGGCCCGGCCTTTACCCGATCGATCTCGACGTTTCGGCGGGCCAGATACAGGGAATTCATCATGCGGATCGCGACACTAACCGCCCTGCTGCTCGTCACCGGCGCGCCAGCGATGGCTCAGGAGGCGGATGGTACCCCTCAACAGGACAACGGTTCTGATACCTCTGTCTCGCTCCTCGCAGGGGCGGATTATATCTCGGGCGATTTGGACGACCGAAACTACGAGACCTACGCTGCCAGCGCGGGTCTCTCCGTCCGCTCCGGGCGGTTCTCGCTGACTGCTTCGGTACCCTACGTCTCCACGACGGCGCCCGAGGATCTGATCGTCGGCAATGGCGGCGTGCTCGGCCTGCCGCTCCTCGCGCGCCCATCGACCGAGCGCCGTGAGGTGACCCGCGACGGGATAGGCGATGTCGTGGTCCAGGCGGGATATTCGGTGCCGATCGGGAGCGTGAACGCCTTCGTCGCGGGTACTGTCAAAGTGCCCACCGCATCACGCGAAAAGGCGCTGGGCACGGGCGAATTCGATTACGGCGTGACCGGACAGGTCTCGCGCCAGTTCGGGCGCGCCATCCCCTTCGCATCCGCAACCTACACCGTGATCGGCGAACCCGACGGCTTCGATGTCCGCAACACGCTGGCCGGGAATATCGGCACGCAGCTGCTGGTGAGCGATGCGAGTTCGGTGACGGTCAGCTACGCCTATGAAGAAGCGGCGAGCGCCGCGCTCGCCAACCAGCAATCGATAGGACTGGGCCTTGAAACGGATCTCTCCCCCCGCCTGCGGCTGGGCGCGGATGCGCGTGCAGGCGTGTCCGGCGACGCGCCGGACGCGCGGTTGGGCCTGAGGATCGGGATCGGCTTCTGACGCCGATCGGGCGTGGAGACTACGCGCGATGCATTCTCCAAGGCCAATGCGCTGCTCGCCGACCGGGGCTATCACCCCGACTGGTTCCCGCGCGCATATTCAATTATATTCGTCAGCGCCGAGATCGCATCGTCAAAGCGCACCCGTCATATATTGCGCCTCGCCGCAGCCGAAGCTCCAATCCGATACGCCGTTGGGGGTGACTGCGATGAACAGGTCCTGCGGATCGAGGCCGCATGTGTCCTTCAGGTTCGTCGCCAAGCCTTTGTAGAGGGCCTTCAGCATGTCCGGCGTGCGGGGCGAAGTGAAAATGTGGATCGCGACGACCTTGTCGCTGCGATCCAGCCCGAGGCCGGTGTCGAGCATGATCATCCGGCCCGGTTTGTGCTCCGTCACGATCTGATAGCGATCGCTTTCCGGCACACCGAAGGCATCAACGATGGTGTCCTGCACGGTGCCGAGAAACGTCCGGATCTCTTCGTCCGAGCGGCCTTTTATCATGTCGATCTTTACGAGAGGCATGGTCTTTCCTTTGTCGATGTCAGGGGGACACGGGATCGCGATAGACCGGAGCCCAGCGGTGCCCGGCGATCGCGTCTTCCCAACCGCCCGCGGGCGGAATTGCGCCGAGGTCGCGTTCCGCGACGCGGCAAACGGCGAGCGCGATGCTGTCGGCGATTTCGGCAAGGTGATCCGTCGATGGGAAAAGGCGGTCCCCATCCTCGTCCGGAACCAGCGATGCCAGGCATTTCGCAGCTTCAGCGAACATCGCTTCGGTGATGGTTTCCGCCCCTGAGACGACTGCTCCCAATCCGATGCCGGGGAAGATGTAGACGTTATTGACCTGCGTTACCGCGCCGTTGCTCCCGTGCGAGGGACTGCCGGTGCCGATGATCGCGCGCCCGTTCGACCATGTCTGCACGTCCGCCGCGCTTGCTTCGGCCCGGATTGCCGGGTTCGACAGGGGCAGGATGATGGGACGGTCGTTATGTCGCGTCATGGCTTCGATGACCGGCTTGTCAAAGGCTTCGAACTGGCCGGACGTGCCGATCAGAACGGCAGGTCGGGCCCGCTCGATCGTTTCGATCAACGACGGAGCCTGCTGCTGCGTCAGCCAGGCATCTGCCTCCGTATGCGGTCTCGCGATCCGCGCCTGGCTCGCAGTGACCACATTGACGTGTTCGATGAGAAGGCCATCGCGATCCACTGCATGGATGCGAGCGAGCGCAGCCTCGCGGGTCAGGCCTCGGCTTACCAGTTCGCCCAGTATGAGCTCGGCGATCCCGCAGCCCGCGGCCCCGGCGCCGAACACCACTATATTGCGCTCGATCAGGTCGATCCCGGCCAATCGCTCGGCCGCGAGGATGGCCGCGAGGGCGGTGGCGGCGGTGCCTTGTATGTCGTCATTGAACGTAGGCAGGCGACAGCGATAGCGCCCCAGCAGCGTGACGGCATTTGGGCCGGCGAAGTCTTCCCATTGCAGCAACGCCCTGGGCCAGCGCTTGCGGACCGCTTCGACGAATTCTTCGACGAAAGCATCGTATTCGGCCCCGCGCACGCGGTGGTGCCGCCATCCCACATAGAGCGGATTGTCGAGCAGTTCTTCGTTGTCGGTGCCGGTGTCCAGCAGGATCGGCATGGTTCGCGCGGGATCGATGCCCGCGCAATCGGTGTAGAGGGATAGCTTGCCGATCGGGATGCCCATGCCGCCCGCACCCTGGTCGCCGAGACCCAGAATGCGCTCTCCATCGGTCACGCAGATGACCTCGACATCGTCATTCGGCAGAGCGGCGAGAATTTCGAAAAGGCGTCCCTTCAAGGGATAGGACAGGAACAGGCCGCGGGCCCTGCGGTAGATTTCGCTGAACCGCACGCAGGCCTCGCCGACGGTGGGCGTGTAGACGAGCGGCAGGAGTTCGGAGCGGTGGCGCGCGAGCAGCGCGTAGAAGAGCGTTTCGTTCGTGTCCTGCAGGTCGCGCAGGAAGGCGTATTTCTCGAACGGAGTCGAGAACGCGCGAAGCACGGCGATGCGCCGCTTTATCTGGCCGTCCATGGTCGAGACATGGTTCGGCAGCAGGCCGTGAAGTCCCAGCCGGTCGCGCTCCTCCTCGGTGAAGGCGGTGCCCTTGTTGCGCAGGGGATCGGACAGGATCGCCTTGGCGTCCGATCCGATACCGTTTTGCCTCGGCTGCTTCATAGACCCGTCATCCAAATTGCAAACAAAGGGACCGGGGGCGGTCGGATGGAGAACGCCGCCCCCGGCCAGTCGTCGGGACCTATGGCGGCGTCACCGTATGACGGTTTCCGGTCCCATCATAAGGGTCGGCAGCCATGTCGACAGGATCGGGATGTAGGTGACCATGATCAGGAAGATCACCAGCACGCCCAGCCAGGGCAGCGAAGCCCGGACCACCGCCAGCATCGACATGTTCGCGACCCCGGAGGTGACGAACAGATTCAGCCCGACCGGGGGTGTGATCATCCCGATCTCCATGTTCACGACCATGATGATGCCGAGGTGGATGGGATCGATGCCCAGTTCCATGGCGATCGGGAACACCAGCGGGGCGACGATGACGATCAGTCCCGAAGGCTCCATGAACTGTCCGCCGATCAGCAGGATAAGGTTGACCACCACCAGGAACATCACCGGGCCGAGGCCCCAGCTGAGCATCGCCTGCGTGATGTGCTGGGGAAGCTGTTCTTCGGTCAGCACATGCTTCAGGATCAGCGCGTTAGCGATGATGAACATCAGGGTGATGGTGATCTTCCCGGCATCGTAGAGCACTTCCTGCGTGTCCTTGTGGAACCACGCGGTAAGGAGCGCCTGCGGCTTGCGAAGGAGCGAAGTCGGACGCGACGGGTCGTCGGCGCGATCAGGAGCCGAACCCGCGACCGGGCCGTTTCCGCCAAGGACCGCTGCACCGCCGTTCATGGCGAGGATGTCGGTTTCGGCCGTCTTCTCGGTCAGCATGACCGGCTGGCCTTCCCGATTGCGCGCCTTGAGCGGCCCCATGTCGCGATAGATGAAATTGGCCACGACGAAGGCGTAGACCGCAGCCATGGCGGCAGCTTCGGTCGGGGTGAACACGCCGCCCCAGATACCGCCGAGCACGACGACGACCAGCATCAGCCCCCAGAACGCATCCGCGCCCGACCGAGCAATCTCGCGCCAGCCGGCCCATTCCCCGCGCGCGAGCTTCTTCCAGCGGGCATAGCCGTAGATGGCGATCATCAGCATCAGTCCCGCGATGATGCCGGGGATGACACCCGCCAGGAACATGCGGCCCACCGAAACGTCGACCGTGGCGGCATAGACGACCATCACGATGGAGGGCGGCAGCAGGATGCCCAGCGTGCCCGCGTTGCAGACGACACCGGCGCCGAATTCCTTCGGATAGCCGACCTGCGTCATGCCCGCGATCACGATCGACCCGACGGCGACCACGGTTGCGGGAGAGGAGCCGGAGAGGGCGGCGAACAGCATACAGGCGAAGACGCCCGCGATAGCGAGGCCGCCGGGCAAATGTCCGACGCAGGCGACCGCGAAGCGGATGATCCTCTGCGCCACACCCCCGGTCGACATGAAGGCTGCTGCCAGGATGAAGAACGGGATGGCGAGAAGCGTGTAGTGCCCGTGAAAGGCATTGAAGAGCGTATTGGCCACCGAAATCAGCGAACCGTCGGAATAGATCAGCAGGAAGACGATCGAGCTCAGGCCGATCGAGACACCGACCGGCGCGCCGATCATCAGCAAAGCGATGACCATGACAAACAGGATGAGGACTTCAGCCATGGGTGGCCTCCTTGGCCGGAGTTGCGGCCTTTTCGACATGCGCGTCGCGGTCTTCGAGTTCCTCGACGACTTCGTGACTTGCGATGATGGAATCGCGCTTGCCCTTCAGGATCTCGATCGCCGAGATCGACCAGCGGATGGTCAGCAGCAGCATCGACAGGGGAAGCACGAAATAGGGGACGAAGCGCGGCAGCTTGTCATAGGGTTCGCCGCCATTCATGAATGCCAGCCAGCCGAAACCGGGCACCATCGGCACGTCCTCCGTCGTCAGGAACGACAGGTCAGAG
Organism: Qipengyuania pelagi; assembly: GCF_009827295.1. Lineage (NCBI taxonomy): Bacteria > Pseudomonadati > Pseudomonadota > Alphaproteobacteria > Sphingomonadales > Erythrobacteraceae > Qipengyuania > Qipengyuania pelagi. The sequence continues at coordinate 218,948 of NZ_WTYD01000001.1, forward strand.
GCGAAGGGATACCAGTAATCCCATGATCCGATCAGCAGCAGGATCGAATAGGCGAGGCACGCTCCCACGGCCAACAGAGCGGCGATGCGCTTGGTGACCGGGCCCAGAAGGTTCACAGCCGCGTCGACGCCGAGATGAGCGGTGATCGCGACGCAGTGGGAGGCGCCGATCAGCACCAACCAGGCGAAGAGGTAGACCGTACCTTCCACCGCCCACAGGACGTTGGAATTGAATACATACCTGGCGATCACGTTGACGAAGGTAATGATCGTCATCAGGCCGAGGACCACAGCGATGAAGAGACGCTCGATGCGTCCAATCAGGCTGGGTGATTCACCCATCTCGTAAAACATAGCGGATTATCCTCTTGTCGGGACGCGAGCTGGCGGCGGACCAGGGCGGCGATCGATCGCCGCCCTGGCAGATTGCGCGCTGGCGAAAGCCGGCGGTTGCTTATTTCTGGTTCGCTGCCTGCGCCGCCTTCAGCGTTTCGGCACCGACATCCGGTGTGAACTTCTGCCACACAGGGCGCAGGGCGTTGACCCATTGCTCTCGCTGTTCGGGCGTCAGTTCGCGAATTTCGGCACCGGTAGCGGCGATGGCCTCGCGGGCTTCCTGCTCCAGCTGGTTCACGGCCTGGTTACGCTCGGCCGTGACCTCGCTCAGGATCCGGGTCAGATCGCGGCGATCTTCTTCCTTCAGGCCGTCCCACCACCGCGAACTGGTGACCACCATGTAGTCGAGCACGCCGTGGTCGGTATTGGTGATCCCGTCCTGCACTTCGTAGAACTTCTGGCCGTAGATGTTGGACCAGCTGTTTTCCTGCCCATCCACGACGCCGGTCTGCAACGCGCCGTAGACTTCGCTGAAGGACATCTTCTGGGGATTGGCGCCGAGCTGGTCGAAGACCGCGACGAGCACGTCCGAGTTTTCCACGCGGAACTTCAGGCCGCGCGCATCGGCCGGAACGAGCAGCGGGCGGTCGGCCGAAAGCTGCTTCATCCCCGAATGCCAGAACGCCAGTCCCTGCAGGCCCTTGCCGGTCATCGAACTCAGCAAGGCCTGGCCGGAAGGGGAAGCCTGGAAGCGGTCGACGGCGTCGATGTCGTCGAACAGGAACGGGAAGTTGAACAGACGAAGCTTGGTCGTGTAGTTTTCGAACTTCGACAGGGACGGTGCCGCCATCTGGACGTCGCCCAGCAGCATCGCTTCGAGCACCTTGTCGTCGTCATACAGCATGGAGTTCGGATAGACTTCCATGCACATCCGCCCGTTCATCTCGGTATTGATCCGCTCCTGAAGCAGGTTTGCGGCAATGCCCTTGGGATGCTTGTCAGTGTTGGTGACATGGCTGAACTTGATGACCTGCTCGCCAGCATCGCATCCGGTATTGGTGGCGAGCTGTTCTCCACCGGCGGTTTCGGAGGCCGCGGGCTCGTTCGACGAGGCGCTGCACGCGGCAAGCGCGAGCGCGGCGAGGCCGACCATCGGCATGGAAAGGATTTTGCGCATTTCAGATTCTCCCAGTCGCTTTATCTTCTCGCATCGTAATGCGTGCGCTCATCAAGAACCGTGGAACCGTTCGGGCAATCGGCGCAGTGCACCTCAAGCACGATATTTTCGTCGATTATCGTCGCGATGTGTCGACAGCTTCCCATGCCGCGCATCGACAGGGGCGAAAAACGTAACGCTGCCCGCTCACTCAGCCTCATCGGTGAAATCGACCCGGTTGAGCTTGTGGCGAATCATCTTCTCGTAAAGCGTTTTCCGGGAGATCCCGAGCTCCTCGTAACTGGCCTTCAGGTTCCCGCGATGGCGGATCAGCGTGTCCACGATGGCATCGCGTTCTGCCGCCTCCATGCGCGCGTGCAGGCTATCGCGCTGCGGGCTTACGCCCTCGTCGTCGTCAGGTTTTTCGATGCCGACAAGATAGAGTTCGGCCAGATTGCGCAGCTCGCGCACATTACCGGGCCATTCGCGCTTTGCGAGTGTTCCGAGGTAGTCGGCGGATGGGCGGCGGTAATCGTCCATGCCGTGCCGGGCCGCCGTCAGACGAAGCAGGTGCTGGAACAGGATGGGGACGTCTTCGGCATGGTCTCGCAGCGCTGGCAGCTCCACGGTCGCCACGGCAAATCGGTACATCAGGTCGGTCCGAAACGCGCCGGCCTGCGCCAAAGCGGTCAGCGAGCGGTTGGTCGAAGTTATGATCCGGGCGTTGAGATCGATGGACTCGTTCGAACCCACGCGCTCGAACATGCGGGTATCGACCAGCCTCAGCAGTTTGGTCTGCAAGGCCGGGGAAAGAGAGCCGACCTCGTCGAGATACAAGGTCCCGCCGCGCGCATGTTCCAGCTTGCCGAACCGTGCCCGGCTCGCACCGGGAAACGCGTCGGCCTCGTGACCGAACAGCAGATGCTCGATATTCTCTTCGGGAAGAACCGCCAGATTGATCGCGACGAAAGGCTGGCCTGCGCGCGCCGACATGTCGTGCAACAGCCGCGCCACGAGATCCTTGCCGGTCCCGGTCTCTCCGGTCAGCAGCACATCCAGATCGGTTGCCGCGAGCATCCTAATGCGTTCGCGTGCCTGCTGCATCGCCGCAGAGGATCCGACCAACATCCGGTCGATCGCATCTCCGCTTCCGTGAAGCGTGCCATGCAATTCGCGGTTTTCCAGCCGCAGCTTGCGAAATTGCAGGGCGCGCGCGACGCGTTCCCGCAAGGCCTGATTGGAGAAAGGCTTTTCGAGAAAGTCGAACGCGCCCTTCTGCATGGCCGCCACCGCCAGCGGCACGTCGCCATGACCGGTGACGAGGATCACGGGCAGCGCCTCGTCGATCTCCTGGATCGCTTGCAGGAACTGGATGCCATCCATGCCCGGCATACGGATATCGGATACGATGACGCCTCGAAAATCGCGGGAGAGGCGCTCCAGCGCGCGCTCCGCCTTGGCGAAGGCGGTGACCTCGTGCCCGGCCAGCAGAAGGCTCTCGATCGTCGTGTCGCGCACGTCCTTGTCATCGTCGACGAAGATCACGTCGGCCTGCGTGCTCAAGCGTATCGCCTGATGCTGCTCGCGATCGCGATCTTCATTGCCACCATCACGCTGGTGATCTGGCAGCCGCGTGGGCTCGGCATCGGGTGGAGCGCGATCGGCGGAGCACTGCTGGCGCTTGCCACCGGCGTCATCTCACTCGCCGACATTCCAGTGGTGTGGAACATCATCTGGAATGCGACCGGCGCCTTCGTTGCGATCATCCTCATCAGCCTCATCCTCGACCGGGCGGGATTCTTCGAGTGGGCCGCGCTCCATGTCGCACGATGGGGCCGCGGAAACGGGCGCATGCTGTTCGTGCTCGTGGTGCTGCTCGGTGCAGGCGTTGCGTCCATCTTCGCCAACGATGGGGCCGCGCTGATTCTAACCCCCATCGTGATCGCGATGCTCCGGGCGCTGGGCTACAATGCCAAGGCGACATTGGCCTTCGTCATGGCAGCGGGATTCATCTCCGATACTGCCAGCCTACCGTTGGTCGTCTCGAACCTTGTCAATATCGTGTCGGCCGACTTCTTCGACATTGGGTTCGGCGAGTATGCGCTGGTCATGGTGCCGGTCGATCTTGCCGCCATCGCGGCCACGCTAGTGGCTTTGATGCTGTTCTTCCGGAAGGACATTCCCGCCAGCTACCATGTCGCCCAGCTTCGCCTTCCTGCAGAGGCGATCCGCGACCGAGCGACCTTCCGCGCCGGATGGGTGGTGCTGGCATTGCTGCTGGTCGGCTTCTTCGTCCTCGATCCGCTCGGCGTTCCGATCAGCGCGGTCGCCGCCGTCGGCGCGCTGGCGCTGATCGCGATCGCCGCGCGCGGACGAGTCATTCCGACCGGCCAGGTGATCCGCGAGGCCCCCTGGCAGGTCGTGATCTTCTCACTCGGCATGTATCTGGTCGTTTACGGCATGAGCAACGCCGGGCTCGCCGCCGCTATAGCGGAACTGCTCGAACGCTCGGCAGAGGGCGGTGTGTGGGGCGCTACCTTCGGGACGGGCATCCTGGCGGCCGTGCTTTCCTCAGGGATGAACAACATGCCAACCGTCCTCGTCGGCGCGCTGTCGATCGACGCTACGGGCGCCACCGGCCCCGTTCGCGACGCGATGATCTACGCCAACGTAATCGGCTGCGACCTCGGGCCGAAGATCACCCCGATCGGTTCGCTCGCGACCCTGCTATGGCTGCATGTGCTGGGACAGAAGGGTGTGAAAATCGGCTGGGGCTATTACTTCCGCGTCGGCATCACGCTGACCACGCCGATCCTGCTGGTGACCTTGGCCGCGCTAGCTCTTCGCCTGACGCTGGCCTGATCTACGGAGCTCGCTCATGTCCCGTTTACGCCCACTCACCGATCCCGACACCTTCCCGTCGCTCGACCCCGCCTTCATCCATGCCCGCCCTGCCGTTGGTCTTGGCGCCGACCAGCCGCCGCCGCGAATCCTGCTGCTCTACGGCTCCCTGCGGGAGCGCTCGTATTCGCGTCTCGCGGTCGAGGAAGCCGCGCGACTGCTCCAGCTGTTTGGCGCTGAGACGCGCATCTTCGATCCCTCCGATCTGCCGCTGCCTGACCAGATCGGCGGTGACGACCATCCTGCCGTCCACGAACTGCGCGAGCACGCCTTCTGGTCCGACGGCATGGTGTGGTGCAGCCCGGAGCGGCACGGCCAGATCACCGGCATCATGAAGACCCAGATCGATCACCTGCCGCTCAGCATCGGGGGAATGCGCCCTACCCAAGGGCGGACGCTGGCAGTCATGCAGGTGTCGGCGGGCTCACAGTCCTTCAACACCGTCAACACGCTGCGTCTGCTCGGCCGCTGGATGCGGATGTTCACCATTCCAAACCAGTCCAGCGTGCCTAAGGCATACGAGGAGTTCGACGGGGCGGGCAGGATGAAACCCTCGCCGCTCTACGACCGCATCGTGGACGTCATGGAGGAGCTCGTCCGCTTCACGGTGCTGCTGCGGCCGCACGCCGAACAGTTGGTCGACCGCTACTCGGAACGCAAGGAAGCAGGTCGCGCCATCGATCCACAAAAGGACATATCGGCGATTGCCTTGAACCCCTCATCTTGATGGAGTTCGATGAGTGGTGCGCTGCCAATACCGCTAGACATCATGTAACATAGGCCCGGCGGTTTACCGAAATCCCGCCGCCCATTTCAGTTACCCAACGCTCTCTGCGCGGGCTCCCGTTGGGAGTTCGCACACGATACCAAGGTTATATAGATGAACGAATCGAGCCACCGACTATCGCGTGACCTCGGCATAGGAGGCGCGATCATGATGGGCCTCGGCTCGATGGTCGGAACCGGCGTATTCGTCAGCATCGGTATCGCCGCTGGGGTTGCTGGCCCATCGGTCCTCCTGGCGATCGCGCTTGCCGCGCTGGTTGCGACCTGCAACGCCCTGTCGAGCGCGCAGCTCGCCGCCAGTCACCCCGTGAGTGGTGGCACTTATGAATACGGTTATCGCTACCTCAACCCGCGCCTCGGGCTCACCGCAGGCTGGATGTTCCTCTGTGCGAAATCGGCTTCCGCCGCCACCGCAGCGCTGGGTTTCGCAGGCTATGCGCTGCCGATGGCAGGCGGAGGTGCGGCGGCAATGCCTTGGGTCGCGATGGGTTCGGTCTTGTTTTTCACGCTTTTGGTGCTCGCTGGAATCAAGCGCTCAAGCTGGGTGAATATCGCAATCGTTTCGGTGACGCTCGCGGCGCTGGGCGGCTTCATCCTCTTCGGTTCTCCGAGTGCGTTCGCAACCGGTAGTTCAAATTGGACGCCCTTTTTCTCGGACCGTGAAGAATCTCCAGCATCGGCGTTCCTCTATGCGTCAGCGCTAATGTTCGTTGCCTTCACGGGCTACGGTCGCATTGCCACTCTTGGCGAGGAGGTGCGGGAGCCGCATCGGACGATCCCCCGGGCCATCATCGTCACGGTTGCGGTGACGGCGGCCCTCTACATATGCGTGGCGGCGGTGGTCGTGGGCATCGTTGGAACTGCCGTTTTTGCGGACGCGCCGGACCGGCAGGCAACTACCCTCCAGACCGCCGCCACCGCCATGGGGTCGCGTTCGCTTGCCTTGTTGGTGGCAATAGGCGCTATCACTGCGATGCTTGGCGTGTTGCTGAACCTGATCCTCGGACTGTCGCGCGTGGTGCTCGCCATGGGGCGACGAGGCGATATTCCGCCAGTCTTCGGCCGATTGACCGAAGCGGAAAAGGAACCAGCTTCTGCAGTCATACTGGTTGGTGTGCTCGTAACCGGGCTGGCAGCAATTGGCAGCGTCGAGACGGTCTGGGCGTTCAGCGCCTTCACGGTCCTGATCTATTACGCGATCTCCAACCTCGCGGCGCTGCGCCTGCCCGACGATCAGCGGCTATAAACCTATTGCCGCGTGCACAAGCTCACCGAGACCACTTTCGTGCGCTGGCTCGACGTGCTGACGGACAGGAAAGCGGCCAAAATCCGGGTCGAACGCGGGGCGACCGAGCGTCGGTGCAAGCGCCGCCGCAAGGGCGGCAAGCTGACGACCGACCGCCGCAACCGTGTAGTGCAGGCGTATTGGGCGATGCATGTCGAGGCGCTCGAATGGAGCGGAATGACGGTACCCGTTCGCCGATATCTACGCACGGCCCGGTCTTGGCCTCCGCGAACGAGAGATCGCGACGATCGCAGCCCTTACGGCGATGGGCACGGCACAGCCCCAGTTGAAGGTCCACATCCAAGCCGGACTCAATGTCGGTCTTACGAAGAGCGAGATCGAGGAAATTATCATCCAGATGAGCGTGTATGCCGGATTTCCAGCAGCGTTGAACGGGATGCAAGCCGCCAAGGAAGTCTACTCGAGCTCGGATGCCAGCGAATTCGATCAGGATGAGCCTAATTGACGGCAGCTTGCGGTAAGGAATTCTGCCCAGGCGAATGTCCGCAACGGGGTGGAAAGCTTCCGGTCCGCTTTCAGGAGGCTAAGCCGCGAAAGCCGCCGTCGAGGCAAGTAGCAAGCCCCGGCAGCTACGCGCCCTCATTCCGGAAATTGAAGATACAGATCCAGATTTCGAAAGCCGACATTCTCCAAGGGCAAGGCAGACTGTTCGCGTAAGGCTTTTGACAACACCAGATCAATGATCTAGCAGTTTGACTTCGGGCACTTATTCCGGCGCCCGGTAAGGCAATGCGCCCAAGTCCGGCTCGATGAGCTGTGTGCGAAGGACGCGTTGATGAATTCTCCCGCTAATTCAGGTTCCGTAGAACAAACTCCGATCCCGTTTTCCGATGGGGTGCGTGTCTGGGCGCGCATAGGCGCGTTGAGCTTTGGTGGGCCAGCCGGCCAGATCGCGGTGATGCACCGCATTCTAGTCGATGAAAAGCGCTGGATCGGCGAGAACCGGTTCCTGCATGCGCTCAATTACTGCATGCTCCTGCCCGGACCGGAAGCCATGCAGCTCGCCACCTATATTGGCTGGTTGCTCCACGGCGTTCGCGGTGGCCTCGTCGCAGGATGCCTGTTCGTCCTTCCCGGCTTCCTCAGCATTATGGCGCTTAGCGTGCTCTATGCCAGTTTTCAGGAGGCCAGCTTCGTCCAGGCGATTTTCTTCGGCATTAAGGCGGCGGTGCTCGCCATAGTCATCGAGGCCCTGCTGCGCATCGGGAAAAGGGCATTGAAAACTTGGCCCATGTATCTGATTGCCGCCGCAGCCTTCGTGGCGATATTCGCATTCGATGCACCTTTCCCGCTGATTATCGCGGCCGCCGCGCTGGTCGGTTTTCTTGGAGGGCATTTCGATCCTGCACGGTTTCTGGTCATTCGCGCCCGTGAAACGACCGAGGACGGGGAGAGCGAGCCGGAAGCCGTGCTTCATACAGGCGGTATGGCGAAAGCGCAGCCTACATGGCGCGGAGCAGTCCGCACGGCCTTGATCTGGGGCAGCATCTGGGCAGCTCCCATAATTGCGCTGATCCTTCTTGTTGGCCCAAATCACGTGTTCACGGAACTGGCGGTTTTCTTCTCCAAGCTCGCGGTCGTGACATTCGGGGGCGCGTATGCCGTGCTGGCCTATATGGCGCAGGAAGCCGTGCAGACGCATGGCTGGCTTGCCCCCGGTGAAATGCTCGATGGGTTGGGCATGGCGGAGACCACGCCGGGTCCACTGATCCAGGTCGTCCAATTCGTGGGGTTCATGGGGGGATATCGCGAAGCAGACATGTTAGGCCCGGTGGCTTCGGGCATCGCGGCTTCGGTCATCGTCACGTGGGTCACGTTCGTGCCGTGCTTCCTATGGATTTTCCTTGGTGCGCCATTTATCGAAAAACTGCGCGGCGTGAAGCTTCTGACAGCGGCGCTTTCGGCGGTGACGGCAGCAGTCGTCGGTGTGATCCTAAACCTTGCCATCTGGTTTGCGCTGCACGTTGCCTTCGCACGGCTTGACGAGGTTCGAGGTTACGGCGCACGCCTGCTCGTGCCGGACTTCGCCACGATCGACGTCGCCTCCGTCGTCATTGCCGCTGCGGCCCTGATCGCCATGCTGCGCTTCAAGATCGGGATGTTGCTCGTTCTCTTCGTGAGCGCACTCATTGGGTCGCTGTATTACCTCGCAATGATGGCTGGCACCTGAAATCACATCCAAGGAGAACTAAGATGAAGCAATTACGCAGAACATTGTTCGTCGGCGGCTTGGCTCTATCGCTATCAGCGATGTCGGCGGCTCTTCACGCGCAGGATAATCTCGGCAATCTCGAGGCACTGATTTTCGAGGCATCGCACTCGGAGGTCACCATGACCGACGATGGGGTCGCACGCATCGGTTGGACGCGCGCCGACGTGCCGGTGATGGTCGACGGCATGCGCCTCGATCCCCCGGCAGGTCTCGGCTCATGGGCTGCCTTCAAACCCGTCGATGGCGGAGTGATGGTCATGGGCGACACGGTCGTATTCGAGGATGAGATAACAGCCGCGATGGACGCTGCCCTCGCCAACGGGTTGACCGTCACCGCGCTGCACAATCATTTCATATTCGACGATCCGCCGGTCTATTTTATGCATATCGGCGGGCATGGGGAAACCGCCAAGATGGCAGCGGGTGTAAAAGCCGTCTGGGATGCCATCAAGGAAGTGCGCGCCGCCTCGCCGACGCCGCAGCGCAGTTTCGGTGGCATGACGCCGGATGCAAACGGCACGATCGAAGCCCTGGCGCTGAGCGAAATCTTGGGCACCGAGCCAAGCATCGCCGATGGTGTCGTGAAATACACCTTCGCTCGCCAAGGCCGCATGCACGGCGTTGAGATCGGTGGTTCGATGGGGCTTACGACCTGGGCGGCGTTCTCGGGCACCAACGACCTTGCCGCCGTGGATGGTGACTTCATCATGACCGAGGACGAAGTCCAGCCCGTGCTCCGCGCACTGCGCGAGCGGGATATCCATATCGTAGCATTGCATAACCACATGATCGGCGGTGAACCGATGTTTTACTTCCTCCACTACTGGGGAGTGGGTCCAGCAAAAGAGCTTGCAGCGGCGATTGCTGCTGCCCGTAACGCACAGGCCGAAACCGGATAGGCGCAACCATTCCGATAAAAATCAGTAAGGCAGCGATCGCTTGCACCTCATTGCGACAGGCATTGTCTTCGAAATGGCCGGGACGTGAGTTATGTCGTTAACTTTACGGGGTTGCCTTTGAATGCGATTTGGGTTGCGAACGGATTGTCCGTTTCCTTAGGAAAACGCCCGAAACCAGACTGTCTCGAAGCGGCCCCAAAATGGCTGAAGCGCATAAGCTGAGTCGACGGCAGATATCGGGAAGCAGGAGGCTGTCTCACATGGCCGCTTTGGCGTTGCAATCTGCTGGTCCGCTTCTGGCACAATCCACACTTGGTCTTAACGGCGAGAACTGGGGTGGTTTGCCGACAGGCTGCTTTTAGGATCTTGGGTTAAGGAAGCGGACGTTCACCCGATTGCGCAACTTCGGAATAGTTGCTGACTTCCGCGCATTATCTCGGTTCGGCGCAGTCGCTCAGCATCACCTATACGAGCATCGACGACGTATATTCGTGGGATTATCGCCTTGCATACTAAAAAAATTCTGAGTCTCGCGTTCGCCTTGGGCCTCGCATCCTGTGCGTCAGAAGAGGCGCCCGTTAACACCGCAGAAGAGCAATACCCATTCGACCGTCACGGCGCGTTGAGCGCCGCCGACGGAACGCCTGGCCAATCCGCTCTTGAGGGCGCAGAGGGCGTTCTCGGATATGAGCATGGCTGCCTTTTTGTCGAACGGGACGGGGGGCGTTCCGGTCTGATACTGCCGGCGAATTCTTCCTTCGATGGCCGCGTATTGCGCTACAGGAACCTTGAGCTCAAACTGGGTCAGAGACTGACCTTCACTGGCGATCTTCTCGCGACACCCGATCGCGGGGAATACGGTTGCAAGTATGACGAGTTGCTGGAAGTCGCACCTTAGGGCGACTCCAATAAAGAGTGTTCCAAATCCGGTACTGAAAGGCAATTTTCTATGATCCGAAACCTAATTGTGGAAGGTCTACGAACGTCCTTTTTCGCGACATTCGACTTTCAGTGATCAAGGCAGGATAGCTGAGTTGGATCTTGGCCGGGGACATTTGCTAGATATTGTGCGAGGTCCCTGGGCCAAGAGAAACGAGGCCGAAGAAGTGTTCCGAAGCCGAGTAAATCGATGGATACAAAGCCCTCCGCTATTCAGATTTCAGCGATCCAGAGGGAAACACGGTAGGGCTACTGGACGGAAACTGATGCGCGTTGCCAAGATGTCGTAAACGGCGTCGGCAGCGGAAGGTCCGGATTTGGTGATCATTCCGCCGGGCGGAGATGGCAAGAACGGGGTGGTTAGCCGACATACGTCATTGGCCTCTGGAAGGCTACGATCCAAGCTTGTATATTACCTGCAATGAAAGCTCGACACTTGTTTGAACGCATCCGCACTTTGTGGCCGGACTCCATCATTCTGACGAGCGATGCCAGTTCGGGCTCAGGAGACCCAATTTGGAGCGTTGTGCACTGCTACGACAGCTTGGAGCCCCAGATCGACCACGACGATTGGCTCGCGATAGGAGCGTGGTCGTTCCATCAAGCACTAACTGAACTTGCTCGGCTTAAACTCGAAAGTGGTTCTAAAATGGTGTTTCCAGCTGAGGTTTCACTCGAAGCTTTCGACGCGAACATGCGTGAAAATCTAACTGACGAGACATGGCAGGAAGAACGCTCACGCTACGGACATTGATGAATAGCCCCTAGTTTTCTAGACGCCCTCGGTGCTCATCATCTGCTGCCGTTCGAACTCTACGGGTGACAGCATCCCGTTTCTCACATGCTTGCGTATCGGGTTGTAGAACATCTCGATGTAATCGAACACATCCTGTCTGGCCTCGTCTCGTGAGCGATAGGTCCGCCGCCGGACGCGTTCGCGTTTGAGCAGGTTGAAGAAGCTCTCGACCACTGCGTTGTCATGGCAGTTGCCACGCCGAGCGGAAGCCGTGAACCGTGCAACTCTCTTTCATCTCGCGCAGCAGCTTGGTCAGCGTCATATCGGACATCGCCTTCCCCCATCTTGGCAATGTGCAGGTCAATGACATCACGGGACCGATGATCCGCAATGTGCTGGCCGAGATCTGGCTGGCAAAGCCTGAGACGGCGCGCCGGGTGCGCCAGCGGATCGGGACCGTGCTCGACTGGGCTTATGCTTCGGGATACCGGGACAGCGAGGCGCCCATGCGCGCGATCAGCAAGGGCCTGCCGCGCCAGCCGAAGAAGGAAGGCCACTTCGCGGCCATGGCTTATGCTAAGGTGCCTGACTTCATCCCGCGCCTGCGCGAGCGCGAGAGCTACAGCAGGCTGGCGCTGGAGTTTGCGATCCTGACCGCGGCCCGCTCAGGCGAAGTGCGCCATGCGGTGTTCGAAGAGTTCGATCTGCGCGAGAAGCTCTGGACTATTCCCAAGGAGCGGATGAAAGCCAATCGCGAGCATGTCGTGCCGCTGTGCGATCGGGCAATACTGATCATCGAGCGCTGCATGGAACTGCGCGTGAGAAACTGCGAGCTCGTCTTTCCCGGCATGCGAGGGAGGAAGGCATAGGCTTCCAGCGTCCTGATCCATTGCTGCTCGTGTTTCTCGTTGCGCCAGGTCGATCGATGCTGGGCGAGCACCTTGGCGGTGGCTTCCCGGAAGGTGGGAATGCCTTCCGCCTTCCGGCGCTCGAACAGCGGGTCCAGTCCCAGTTCGACCCAGGTTCGAACCTCGCGGGCCCGCTCACGTGCGACCGCCAGCGATATCTTCGATGCGCCTCCGAGACCGAAATCGCGGCGATTGCCGTTTTTCTGCACCCGGACCATCCAGCTCTTCGTGCCCGACGACTTCACCACGAGGTAAAGCCCATCGCCATCGCCTAATTTGCCGGGTCTCGAGGCGGCCTTTACCGCTGTTGCCGAAAGCTTACCCATGGCTGCAAATTCTCCCACATTTATTCCCACAAATCCAATCGGACACCGATGGATGAGCAAGGACAGTGTGGGACCCGAATCACCTGATAAGCCGCGCAAATGCTTGGCTTTTTCAGGTCATCGGTGGAAAATGGGGGAAAGGGTGGTGGCGGAGACGGAGGGATTCGAACCCTCGGTACCCTGATAGAGTACGGTTCCTTAGCAGGGAACTGGTTTCAGCCACTCACCCACGTCTCCGCAGCGAGCACGTCGGCTGCGAGGGGCGCGCTATAACGGGGGGTGGGGTTCGCTTCAAGGGGGTTTGCTCGGGGAGAGCCACACGATCCGCCTGCCAGTCTGACGGCCTGACGGCCTGACGGACTCGCTTCGGCGCGTTTCGGATTCGGTTCATCGCGCGCTCATTGCCGTGGTGCGATCCACGCCGTCTCGTGTTAACCGTAGAGGCGCGTCCGTGGATCGCGCGCCATCCTGTCTGGCCCAAGGGAGGGGAACCCCGCCATGAACCTGTCCGCCGCATCCTTGCCGCGCAACCGGACCATGATCGCCATGCGCCCGCTCTTCACAGCCTTCACGACCGGGCTTGCCGCACTCGGCCTGATGGCGGCTCCGCTTTCCGCGCAGGTCGAACGAGTCGATCCCAACGACGCCTATGAGGCGCCGATCGATGGCGATCTCGAGGAAAGCCCCGGCGATCGCGACGTCTATGCCGATCCGCGTCCCGCCGAACCCAGCGTGTCCTATCCCGATGACACCGCCACGCAGACATCCGCGCCCATGTGGAGTGACCCTGGGAGCGATTCCGGGAATGATGTGGCCGGCGATACCGTGGCTGTTCCCGAGGCGCAGGTCTCCCCCGCCGACGATCCCACGACGACCTATCGCGAGGACGATCTGATAGGCGCGGCCGAGGGCGTGTTCGGCAAGGGCGCCGAAGGGGTCGCGAAGCTGATCCAGAAACTCCTCGCCGAACAGGGCCAGCCCAACGCCTATATCGTCGGGCGCGAGGCTGGCGGCGCCTTCATTGTCGGCGCGCGCTACGGTTCGGGGACGCTTTATCACAAGGTGGAGGGCGAGCGGCCGGTCTACTGGACCGGACCGTCGATCGGCTTCGATGCGGGCGCCAATGCGGGCAGCACCTTCGTCCTCGTCTACAATCTCTACGACAGCGAGGAACTCTACGAGCGCTATCCCGCAGGCGAGGGGCAGGCCTATGCCATCGGCGGGATGACCGCGAGTTACCTGCGCAAGGGCGATGTCGTCCTGATCCCGATCAGGGTCGGCGCAGGCCTCAGGCTCGGCATCAATGCGGGCTACATGAAATTCTCGAAGAAGCAGCGCTGGTTGCCCTTCTGATCGATTGATCGAGAGCGCGGGTGAAGCCGATCTCGTCCATGCGATAGACAATTCCCTGTTGCGGGCGCCCCTGTGCGCGGGCAAGGACGCGCCCATGCTCGACGCTCTCAAAGCCCAGCCCGCCGATGCGCTGCTCGCGCTCATCAAGCTTCACGCCGCCGATCCGCGCGCGGACAAGATCGACCTCGGGGTCGGCGTCTACCGCACCGGCGATGGCGCCACGCCGGTCTTCAAGGCCATCAAGGGCGCGGAACAGCGCCTCGTCGACGAGCAGGATTCCAAGAGTTATCTCGGCCCGGAAGGCGATGGTGCCTTCGTGTCGGGTCTTATGCCGCATATCTTCGGCGAGGACGCGGATCGCGGCGGGCGGATCGCGGGAATGCAGACGCCGGGCGGGACCGGCGCGGTGCGCCTGGCGCTGGCCCTGGCGCAAAAGGCGGGGACGCGGCGCGTCCATCTCGGCACGCCCAGCTGGCCCAACCACGCGCAGATCGTGGCGGATCTGGGTCTGGAGACGGTGCCGTTCGACCATGCCCTTCCCGATGGGACCGCCAATGTCGAAGCGGTGTTGCGAGTGGTCCGCGAAGGGGAGGCGGGCGATGTCGTGTTGCTCCACGGATGCTGCCACAACCCGACCGGGATCGATTACACGGACGAGCAATGGCGCGCCATCGCCGAGGCACTTGCGACGAGTGCGGTGATCCCGGTTCTCGACATCGCCTATCAGGGCCTCGGCCACGGGATGGACGAGGATGCGGCGGGCGTGCGCCAGGTGATCGCTGCCGTGCCCGAGGCGCTGGTCGCCTATAGCTGCGACAAGAATTTCGGCCTCTATCGGGACCGCGTGGGCGCATTCTACGTGCTGGCGAAGAAGCCCGACGATCTTGATACGATCATGTCCAACGCCAACATGCTGGCGCGCGCTACCTGGTCGATGCCACCCGATCACGGCGGCGCGGCGGTGCGGATCGTGCTTGAGGACGAGGGTCTTTCGCGCGAATGGCTCGACGAACTCGGCGACATGCGTGAGCGGATGCGCGGCGTGCGCGAACGGCTGGCGGCGGCGGACGCGGCCATTCCCGGTCTCAATCTCGGCGCACTGGCCGATCAGAACGGCCTGTTTGCAGTCCTGCCCCTGTCGAGCGACCAGATCGCGAAGCTGCGCGAAGATCACGGGATCTACATGGCCGGATCGGGCCGGATCAACGTGGCCGGGCTTCACCGCGGCAATATCGACAATTTCATCGCGGCGCTGGAAAAGGTCGCGGGCTGACCCGCCTCTTGCGCTCTCGCCCGCTCAATTCGGGTCGAGCGCGCGCATTCTCTGGAGATAGCGGGCCAGCACGTCGATCTCGAGATTGACTTGGGCCTCCTCGTCGAGGCGACCCAGCGTCGTGACCTCGCCCGTATGGGGGATGAGGTTCAGCGAGAAATCGCAGGACCCGTCCGGCCGGTCGCGCACGTCGTTCACCGTCAGGGACACGCCATCGATGGTGATCGAGCCCTTGGGCGCGACGAAGGGCGCGTGCTGGCGACCGATGCGGATGGCGATCTTGCGCGATCCGCCGTCTTCGCGCGCGAGTACGACTTCACCCACAGTGTCGACGTGGCCGGTGACCAGATGGCCGCCCAATTCGTCCCCGATCCTGAGCGCGCGTTCGAGATTGAGGGGGCGGCCTTCGCTCCACATATCGGGAACGGTGCGCGCGATCGTCTCGCCCGAAACGTCGACCGCGAACCACGGGCCGTCCGCATCGGCCCCGGTTTCGGTCACGGTCAGGCAGACTCCCGAACAGGCGATCGAGGCGCCCAGCGCGATCGCATCGGGTTGCCATTGCGCGGCGTCGGGACAGGCGATCCGTACCGCCGTATCGCCGGTCTTCTCGACGGCGGCGATCCGGCCGATGGCGGTGACGATGCCGGTGAACATGCGATTATCCTTTGTCGCGGACGCGCTCGAAGCGCTCGTAGATATCCTCGCCGAGAAGGCGGGTCTCGGCCCTCTGCCAGCGGCCATGCGCCTCGGCAAGATCGCCAAGCCCGATATCCGTGATGGCGGGCAGGCCGTTCCCGATCACGATGGGCGCCCGGTAGATGTCGAGACGGTCGACCAGATCGGCGGCGAGAAAAGCGGCTGCGGTGGCGGCGCCCCCTTCGACATAAAGATATTGGGCATCGAGCGTGGCGATCGCTTCGGGTGAGGCGATGCAGCGGGGACCCTCGATCGTCCCGCGCGTCAGGACCACGCGCTCGGGGTTGCGATCGGCGAGCCCGGGAAGGCGCGCGTCGAGCCGGGGCGCGTCGGCGCGCCAGGTGCCGCCGCCGACGAGGATCACGTCGGCGAGCGCGCGCCGCGAATGGACGTGGGCGCGCGCTTCGGCCCCCGTGATCCAGCGGCTCGACCCGTCGGCCAGGGCGATGCATCCGTCGAGCGAGATCGCCAGCTTGAGCGTGACGTGCGGGCGCCCCAAATGCGCGCGCATCAGATAGCCTGCGAGGCTTTTCCGGGATGCGGCATGATCGACCAGCGCGGTCTCGATCCCCGCCGCGCGCATTCTTTCAAGGCCCTGTCCCGCCGTGCGCGGATCGGGATCGCCGCAGCCGACGATGGCGCGCGCGATCCCGCTCTCCGCGAGCAGCGAGGCGCATGACGGGCCGCGCGGCGACAGGTGAGCGCAGGGTTCGAGCGTTACGTAGAGCGTCGCTCCTATCGCGGCGGCGCCGGCCTGTTGCAGCGCGACCGCCTCTGCATGGGGCCTTCCCCCGGCCTGCGTCCAGCCGCGTCCGACCACGCGGCCATCCTTGACGATCAGCGCGCCGACAGACGGATTGGGACGCGCGAGCGGGCGCCCGCGCAGCGCCAGCCGCGCTGCCGCGTCGAGCCAGCGCCGGTCCTGCGCTGCGGTCAGCTTATTCGGCGGCGGTTTCAGGATCGGCTTCGGCTTGGGTCCGGGAAGGGATGCCCGCCGCTTCCAAGAGGCGTTCGCGGCGCGCTTCCTGCCGGGCGCGATCGGCGGCGATCTCGGCTTCCATCGCGTCGACATCGAGGCCGCTCGCACGCCCGAGCGTGCGATACATGTCGCGCACCTCTTCCTCGCGCACGGCCTGTTCCTCGCGGATCTGGTCCTGCAATCGCTGGTTGGCGAGGTTGGAGGCGACGATCTCATCGTCCGTCCGTCCTTCGGCGAAGGTCGAGATGAAGGTCACCTCGGGGCGCGCGGGCGGGCCGATGACACGTTCCTTCGTCACCCAGAACAACAGGCCGAACGTGCACAGCATGGACGCGATCAGGATCGGCCAGCGATAGGGATTGGGCCGGGTGAATTCGGACCAGAAATCCTGAATCCCGCCGACCGGGTTGAATCGCGTGGAGAGGCGCATGACGCAGAAGATAGAGCGTCGGACGCGAAAGTGCCAGAGGCGAGCGTTTCACCCGAAATCGGCGTAGAGCGAGCGTCCCTCGGTTTTGAGCCACACATCCGCCTCGCGCTGGTCGCCTTCGTACAGATCGGCGAGCAAAGCGTGGAAGGCCGGGCTGTGATCGAAATGGACGAGGTGCGCGACTTCGTGCGCGACGACGGAGCGGCGCACCGCGTCGGGTGCCTGCACCAGCCGCCAGTTGATCCGCACCGTCCCGCTGCTCGAACAGCTGCCCCAGCGACGCTGCGCGCGGGACAGGCGCAGGGGCGGGGCGGCGATGCCCGCCCGCTCGCAATAGAAGGCGACATCATGGGCCATCAGACGCTCCGCCTCGCTTTCCAGCCAGCGGGCGAGGCGTTTCGACACCGTTTCCGCCGGGCCACCCAATGCGAGCGTGTCGCCGGTCAGGACCGGGCGGCGGGGCGCATCGGCGCGCCAGTCGATCGCGAGCGTCCGCCCGCGCCAGAGGATATGGCCGCGCGCGACCGGGTCCTCGCGGGTCGGAACCTTGGCCGCCTGCGCTTCGAGCCATGCGCGCCGGTCCTGCGCGAAGCGGATCGCTTCGGCCTGGCGGCTCCAGCGCGGCATGGTGACGCGCACCGCACCGCCATCGGGGGCGAGCCGCATGGTCAATCGGCGCGCGCGGGGGTGGCGCGTGATATGGATGGGAATGGCACGGCCCAGCAGCTCGATCTGCGGCGGCACCGCCGGTTTCGCCGGTTTCGACGGGCTATCGGCGCGCAGCCATTCGATCATGGCGCCCGCTTTCATTAGATACCGTCTGCCTCTTCATCATCCCACTCGACGATGTGGTGTTCGAGCGGCCCTGCGCGGGTTTCACTGATGACGCGGCCCGACACCGATACGCCCGCACGCACCACCGCCTGCCGGTCACCGGAAATCAGGTAATGCCAGTCGGGCAAAGGCCGCCCTTCGGCGCGCACGCGATAGGCGCAGGTGCGGGGGAGCCATTCGACGCTGTCGACGATCTTGAGGGTCAGGCGCAGGCAATCGGGCACGAAGCTCTTGCGGTTCCGGTAGTCGCTGCACTGCGCGGTCTCGCAATCGAGCAGGCGGCACGCGACATTGGTGTCGGCGATTTCGCCGGTATCCTCGTCCTCGATCTTGTGGAGGCAGCAGCGCCCGCACCCGTCGCAAAGCGCCTCCCACTCCTCGGGCGATAGCTCGGCCAGCGGGCGCTCCCAGAACCGGTCCCTCATTTCACCCATTTTCGGAGTTCCTCGGCCACCGCCTCGGGGCCAAGATCGGTCGGCAGCGTGGCCAGCGGTGCCCCGTCGGGGCCGAACAGGAAGGTGAAATTGGAATGATCCATCAGATAGCCGCCGCCCGGCTGGTCCGCGCCCTTCTGGTAATAGACCCGGAACACCTCGGCCGCCTTCTCGACCTGTTCGGGCGTTCCCGTGAGGCCGAGCAGGCGCGGATGGAAGGCGTCGGTGAATTCGCCGACGACTTCTTGTGTGTCGCGCGCCGGGTCGATGGTGATGAAGATCGGCTGGATCTGCCGCGCCAGCTCGGGCGATTCCGTCTCGAACAGTCTCAGCCCCTGCGCCATGCGCTGCACATCGGTCGGGCAGACATCGGGGCAATAGGCGTAACCGAAATAGACGATCCGGTACTTGCCGTCGAAATCGTCCCATCCATACGTCTTGCCGTCTTCCCCGGTCAGTTCGAACGGCCCGCCGATATCGGCGCCCGCCAGCGGCGGTTCTTCGGGCGGAGGGGCGGGTGCACTCGCATCGCACGCTGCGAGGAAGAGGGGCGCGAGCGCGATGCAGAGCAGGCGGGATTTGAAACGGATCGGAGGGGCCATGGTGTCGCGGTTCATGCTCTGCTAAAGCCGTGCGGGCAAGGGGGCGTCTTCCCCAATCCAACACAGAACGAGGGTCTGGCGAAGTGCTTGGTAAAGATCGGATCGCAGCGACAATTCTCAAGGCCCTGGCCGCGCCGGTGGCCGTATCGGCCGTAATGGCGCAGCCGGTCGCGGCGCAGCACATGTCCGAAGGCTATGAATTCCTGAAAGCGGTGAAGGAGCGGGATGGCGACACGGTCATCAACGCGCTGAACCAGCCGGGCAACACGCTGATCAACACCCGCGATTTCGCCACCGGGCGCACGGCCATGCATATCGTGACCGAACGCCGCGACGCGAACTGGATCGCCTTCCTGACGGCACGCGGCGGCAATCCCGACATCGCGGACAAAAAGGGCGTAACCCCGCTCCAGATCGCGACGCAGCTCGGCTATATCGAAGGGATCGAGGCGCTGCTTAAGGCGGGCGCGCAGGTCGATCAGGCGAATGCCGCCGGGGAGACACCGCTGATTTCCGCCATCCACCGCCGCGACACCGCGATGATCCGCGTCCTGTTAAAGAACGGCGCCAGCCCCGACCGGACCGACAATTCGGGCCGCTCGGCGCGCGACTATGCGCAATTGATGGTCGGTGGCGGTCCGGTGTTGCAGGAAATCGCGCAGGCCGATGCCGACCGCGCGGAAAAGGGCGGCGGCAAGACCTACGGGCCGAGCCTGTGAGCGCAGCCGACACCAGCCCGTCCGCGCTCGATCCGGCGGACATGACGCTTGCCGAATTGCGGCTCCATCTCGCCCCGCTGATCGCCGATGCGGCCATTTTCGATGGCTGGAGCGAGGAGGCGCTGGCCATGGCGGCGGATCAGGCGGGGGTCGATCGCGATGTCGCCCGGCTTGCCTTCAAGGGCAAGAGCGGGCTCAGCCAGATGGCGATGATCGAAGCCTGGATCGCCACGATCGACCGCGAGATGGCCGAGCGGATGACGCCCGAAAAGCTGGGCGCGATGAAGGTGCGCGAACGCATTCGCAGTCTCGTCCAGTTCCGGCTCGACGCGGTGCGCGGGCAGGAAGAGGCGCTGCGCCGCGCCACCGCGATCATGGCGATGCCGCAGAACGCCGCCGCATCGCTGAAGACCGGATGGAGCAGCGCGGACCTCATGTGGCGCCTCGCGGGCGACACCGCGACCGACTGGAACCATTATACGAAACGCACCATCCTCGCCGGAATCTATGGCGCGACTTTGGCTGTATTCGTTTCCGACGAGAGCGAGGACAAGCAGGAGACGCGCGCCTTCCTCGACCGCCGCATCGACGGGGTGATGAAGTTCGAAAAAGCCAAGGCCCAATACCTGGGCCGCGAGCGCGAGAGCTTCAGCATGATGCGCTTCCTGGGCCGTTTACGCTATCCGGTGAGATAGTCTTTCCGGCACGGTCGGTCCGCGACCAGCGGACCGCAAGCGCACGGCGCGCCCCGCAGGTGCCCCGGCGCGAAGCGGCGGGATCAGCACCGAGGATGGACCCGCGGAGGCGGGTCCTCAAATAAAAGAAGCGCGACCAGCGGTTCGCGCTCCCCGCTATTGATAATCGGTTGCAATTACGCGCTGCCTCTGACAGGGCTCAGCGCATGACTTTGGATGCGCTTCGACACAACACACCTGCGCGAATCGTCTCTGTCGACTGGGACAGGTTGGCCGGCGACGAGGCCAAGCGCCTGCGCGCGCTCGGATTGGACGAGGGTGCGGAAATCGCGATGCTGCATCGCGGCGTGTTCGGTGGGCGCGATCCACTTGCAGTCAGGGTCGGGCGGATGACAGTGGCCTTGCGCCGCGCCCATGCCGCCGCCATCGAAATCGAACTCGTCGATGCAGGAGCCACGGCATGAGCCGCGACGATCCTCCCGCCTCCGCCACAAGGCTGCGCAGCGCCGCGCTGGTCGGCAATCCCAATGCCGGCAAGAGCGCGCTGTTCAACGCCCTGACCGGCGCGCGCCAGAAGATCGCCAATTATCCCGGCGTCACGGTCGAGCGTAAGGCAGGGCGCCTCGCTCTGCCGTCCAGGGATGGAAGGGGCGAGACCGTCGAACTGCTCGACCTGCCCGGCTCCTACAGCTTCGATGCCGCAAGCCCTGACGAGGCAGTGACGCGCGATGTCGTGTCGGGCGAATTCCAGGGCGAACGCGCGCCGGACGTGCTGGTCATCGTCCTCGACGCTGCCAATCTCGAACAGCATCTCGTCTTCGCGCAGGAAGTCCTCGAACTGGGGCGCCCAACGGTGGTCGCGCTCAACATGGTCGATCTGGCCGAGCGGGACGGGCTGGTGCTCGATCCCGACGCCTTGTCCGAGGCACTCGGCGTGCCGGTGATCCCCACTGTGGCAGTGCGCCGCAAGGGCCTCGCCGAACTGACCGCCGCCATCGCGGAAGCAGAGAGCCATGCGGACGAGGAGCTGCATCGCCGCTGGCACCTGACGCTGCCGGAACGGCGTCTTTCCGCCAAGCACATCGCGCGCGCCGCGATCCTGTCGAAAAGCACGCGCCATACGATCGAAAACGGGGCTGACCGGGTTCTGCTGAACCCCTGGCTCGGCCCGGTCATCCTCTTCGGCCTCCTGTTCGTCGTCTTCCAGGCTGTCTTCGCCTGGGCGACGCCCTTCGCCGATGCGCTGGAGGGCGTGGTCGGGGCCTTGTCAGGCGTGGTGAGCGAGGCGCTTCCGGCGGGGCTGGTGCGCGATTTCCTCACCGAAGGCGTGCTGGCGGGTGTCGGATCGGTCGTCGTCTTCCTGCCGCAGATCATCATCCTGTTCTTCTTCATCCTGATCATGGAAGCGACCGGCTACATGGCCCGCGCCGCCTTCCTCATGGACCGGCTGATGGCCAGCGTCGGCCTGTCGGGTAGGAGCTTCATCCCGCTCCTTTCGAGCTTCGCCTGCGCCATTCCCGGCATCATGGCGACGCGCAGCATCTCCGATCCCAAGGACCGGCTGACGACGATCCTGATCGCGCCGCTGATGACCTGTTCGGCGCGCCTGCCGGTCTATGCGGTCATCATCGCGGCCTTCATTCCGGCGACCACCGTTGGGCCGGGCATCGGTTTGCAGGGTCTGGTCCTTTTCGCGCTCTATGTCGCTGGGATAGTCGGCGCTATGGTGGTGGCCTTCGTGCTGCGCTTCACCGTGGCGAAGGGCGGGGCGTCGGGCTTCATCATGGAGATGCCGCGGTACCAGCTGCCGCGCATCAAGGATCTCGCGATTGGATTGTGGCAGCGAGCATGGGTGTTCCTGCGCCGGGCGGGGACCATCATCTTCGTCGCCACGATCGCGCTATGGGTGCTGTTGAGCTTCCCGCGGGCCGAACCGGGCGAAAGCCAGCTCGATGCGAGCTATGCAGGGGCTGTCGCGGATACGCTGCATCCGGTGCTCGAACCGGTCGGCTTCAACCGCGAGATGAGCCTGGCGCTGATCCCCGCGCTCGCCGCGCGCGAAGTGGCCGTCACCGCGCTCGCCACGACCTATGCGGTCGATGCCGATGACGAGGAGCTTGAAGCGCAGGGCGTGACCGACCGGATTTCGGCGCTGTGGAGCCTTCCCACCGCGCTAGCCTTCCTCGCCTGGTTCGTGTTCGCGCCGCAATGCCTCTCGACCATCGCGGTGACCAAGCGCGAGACGAACGGGTGGAAATGGCCGATCTTCATGACCGTCTATCTGTTCGCGCTGGCCTGGATTTTCGCCGGTCTGACCTATTGGGTGGCAGTCGGGCTGGGACTTTAGCACGAAGCACCGTGCATAATTACACGCGGGCCTAGCCCCGTGCCGGACGCTCGGTTAGGCCATCGCCCAACAGACACGAAGGGACGAATCGATGGCAGGCAGCCTCAACAAAGTCATGCTGATCGGCAATCTCGGGCAGGACCCCGAGGTGCGCAGCTTCCAGAACGGCGGCAAGGTGTGCAATCTGCGCATCGCCACCAGCGAACAGTGGAAGGATCGCAACACCGGCGAACGGCAGGAACGGACCGAATGGCACACGGTTGCGATCTTTTCCGAAGGCCTGATCAATGTCTGCGAAAACTACCTCAAGAAAGGCAGCAAGGTCTTCATCGAAGGCAAGTTGCAGACCCGCAAATGGCAGGATCAGAACGGGCAGGATCGCTATAGCACCGAAGTGGTGCTGCGCGGTTTCGACGGCACGCTGACCATGCTCGACGGGCCCGGAGGCGGACAGCGCGGCGGCGGCGGCGGCGGCGGGGGCGGCAATTACGGCGGCGGCCAGTCGGGCGGCGGTTATGGCGGTGGGTCCGGCGGCGGTTATGGCGGCGGGAACCAGGGCGGCTATGGCGGCGGCCAGAGCGGCGGGTCGGGCAACCAGGGTGGCGGCTCCGGCGGCGGCTCGAACTACGACGACCTCGACGACGACATTCCGTTCTAAACGGCAGAGCGTTCCGGCGCGTCAGTCCTTCCTGAGAGCGGCGAGCGCGGCAAAGGCGCCGCCGGTCTCGGGCTTGTCCAATCCGTTATCCTCGCGCGCAATGTCGGCCTCAGGACCCCGCGCATAGGGATCCACGGCGAGGCCGAAGCTCTGCGCGATCGCTTCGCCGAGATCGAAGGACTGCCCCTCGTAGGGCACCTCGTCCAGCTCATCCTCGGACAGTTCGATCTCTTCCTCTTCATCGCCCGTATCGGCGTGTGAATAGGCAGGCACGAAGCGCAGGGCGACAGGCTCCTCGACAGTGTTGGCGAAAGCCTCTCCCGAAACCGCGCAGGCCTGTTCGAACCGGGCAGTCAGATTACCTGCGGCGGCAATCGCCTCGCCCTCGCGCGTCAGCCGGATGGTCGCCACCAATTCGTGGACGGCAGGCAGGCCGAACCGCCCGGCGAGCCTGCGGCGTTCGTCCTCGTCCGCCTCGATCCGCATCGCGCCATCGGGCAGGCGATCGAGCTTGATGATCCGGCTCATCTCGGGCGCGCGCATATCGGGAGCGGTCATGCGATCTCCCCCGCCAGCATCGCATCGGCGTCCGTCACGTCGAGCCGCAGGCGAAGCGCCCGCAACCGTTCGGCAAGCCGGGGCGCCAGCGAATCGTCGGTCAACGTCACATTGCGGCGCGCGGCGTCCTCCAGCGTAGGGCCGCTATCCGCAAACCCCTCGCGATAGGCGCCGAGCCGCCCGCCCAGCGTGCTCATCAATTTGCCGATCTTCTTGCCGACCACCAGATCGCCCACGCCGGACTGGCGCAATTGCCCGTCCATATCCTCGACAAAGATTTCGGTGAGATAGGCGGTGCGCGGCGCCAGTGCGGGATCGGTTTCCATGCGCAGCATGACCAGCGCCAGCGCGGCGGTCACCATGTCGAACCGGCCTTCCAGCGTATCCGCGACACCGCATTGCGCGTACCATTCGGGCTCGCGCGCGATGGCGACCGTGCGGTGCCATAGGGGCCGCATCGCCTCGCGCGGATCGGCGGGCTTGCGGAAAAGTCGGTCGAAAAGGCTCATAATGGCAGGCTCATGCGGGGTGGGGCGCTCGTTAGCAGGAAAGGTCGGCTGCGTTCAGCGGCAATTCAAGCCCTGCATCCCAAGCGCGAGGTTGCAAGTATTTGCAAGCCCGGGCGCGGGCGCTTAAGGCGTGGCCCACCAGTTTTATCGTGCTCCGGCCCATTCGCTCGGCGCGCCAGACGATACGGAGTTTGAGTGATTTCCATCCGCGCACATGGTCGCAAGATCGCCAGCATCGCCCTCCTCGCGGGGGCCGTCGCCGTTCTGCCCGCCTGCACCTCCATCCGCGAGAACCGCGGCTATATCGTCGACAGCACGCTGGTGAACGCGATTCAGCCGGGCCTCGATAACCAGCGATCGGTGGAAGCGACGCTGGGCCGGCCGACCTTCACCAGCCAGTATGGCGACCCGATCTGGTATTACGTGTCGAGCACGACGGCGCGCAAACCCTTCGTCCGCCCGCAGATCGAAGCGCACCGTGTGCTTGCCATCCGCTTCGATCCGACCGGCAACGTGCTGGCGGCGGACACGACCGGGATCGACCAGGTGGTCTATCTCTCGCCGGAAAGCGACAAGACCCCGACGCTCGGGCGCGAACGCGGCTTCCTCGAAGACCTGTTCGGCAATATCGGCGTGGTCGGCGCACCGGGTGCGGGCGGCGGCGCACCGCGCGGCCCCGGCGGCTGACGCATCATTCTTGAACCGTGATGGCGCAGCCCCATATCGCGCCGCATGAGTGACAGCGAAAATCGCCACGGCCTGACCCAGTGGCACGGCACCACCATCATCGGCGTGCGCAAGGGCGACCGGATCGTCGTTGCGGGCGACGGGCAGGTTTCCATGGGCAATACGGTGATGAAGCCGAATGCCCGCAAGGTCCGCCGCATCGGAGAAAAGGGCGCGGTCGTCGCCGGGTTCGCAGGCGCGACCGCCGATGCCTTCACCCTGTTCGAACGCCTCGAAAAGAAGCTGGAGCAGTATAGCGGCCAGCTTCTGCGCGCCGCGGTCGAACTGACCAAGGACTGGCGCACCGACAAATATCTGCGCAATCTCGAAGCGCTCATGATCGTCGCGGACAAGGACAATCTGCTCGTCCTCACCGGCAATGGCGACGTGTTGGAGCCGGAAGGCGGGATCACCGCGATCGGATCGGGCGGCAATTATGCGCTCGCTGCGGCCAAGGCGATCGCCGAATACGAGGACGATCCCGAAACCATCGCGCGCAAGGCGATGCAGGTCGCCGCCGATATCTGCGTCTTCACCAATGGCAATGTGACGGTGGAAGAGGTCTGAGACTTCTCCGTCCGTACCAAACGGAATTTATCCCTTTTATGTCAGATTCTCTCACCCCCAAGGCGATCGTCGCCGCGCTGGACGAGCACATCATCGGCCAGAAGGACGCCAAGCGCGCGGTCGCCGTGGCGCTACGCAATCGCTGGCGGCGCCAACGGCTCAGCCCCGACCTGCGCGACGAGGTCACGCCCAAGAACATTCTGATGATCGGCCCGACCGGCTGCGGCAAGACCGAGATCAGCCGCCGCCTAGCCAAGCTGGCCGATGCGCCTTTCGTAAAGGTGGAAGCGACCAAGTTCACCGCGGTCGGCTATGTCGGCCGCGATGTCGAGCAGATCGCGCGCGACCTGGTCGAGGAAGCGATCCGCCTCGAAAAGGACCGCCGCCGCGAGGCGGTGCGCGAGGCCGCATCGCAGGCCGCGATGGACCGGCTGCTGAACGCGCTCGTCGGCGAGAACGCCAGCGAGGCGACGCGCGAGGCCTTTCGCCAGCGCATCGTCGAGAACGCGATGAACGAGACCGAGGTGGAGATCGAGGTCAAGGACCAGCCGCAAAGCGCGATGGAAGTCCCCGGAATGCCCGGCAATGTCGGCATGATCGATCTCAGCGATATGCTCGGCAAGGCGATGGGCAAATCGAACCTCAAGCGCCGCAAATTGAAAGTGCCCGATGCCTGGGACCGTCTGGTCGAGGAAGAGGCCGAAAAGCGCATGGATCAGGAGGACGTCGCCCGCGTCGCGCTGGAGAACGCGGAGACGAACGGGATCGTGTTCCTCGACGAGATCGACAAGATAGCGGTGTCGGAAGTGCGCGGCGGCTCGGTCAGCCGCGAGGGCGTGCAGCGCGACCTGCTGCCGCTGATCGAGGGCACCACGGTTGCGACCAAATACGGTCCGATGAAGACCGATCACGTCCTCTTCATCGCCAGCGGCGCGTTCCACGTTTCGAAGCCCAGCGACATGCTGCCCGAATTGCAGGGCCGCCTCCCGATCCGGGTCGAGTTGCGCGCGCTGACCGAAGAGGATTTCGTCGCCATCCTGACCGAGACCCGCGCCAATCTCCCGGCGCAGTACAAGGCGTTGATCGGGACCGAGGACGTGACGCTCGATATTGCCGAGGACGCCATCGCGGAAGTCGCGAAGATTGCCGCGCGTGTGAACGAGAGCGTCGAAAATATCGGGGCACGGCGCCTTCAGACGGTGATGGAGCGCCTGCTCGAGGACATCAGCTTCGAGGCCGAGGACCATGCGGGCGAGACGATCACCATCGACGCGGCCTATGTGCGGGAGCGGCTGGACGATCTGGCGGGCGATACCGACCTGTCGAAATATATCCTCTGACGCTCGAGCAATCGGACAACGAAAAAGGCGCCCCCGTCAGGAGGCGCCTTTTTTGTGGGGTGCGACGGGCTGTCAGAATTCGGCGGAAATCGACGCGCCGAAGCTGCGGCCCACCTCGTAGCTGTTGATGTCGATCCGGCGCGTGCCGTTGTCCTGAAATTCGAAATGGTCGCGCCCGGTGACGTTGCGTGCTTCGAGCTTCAGTTCGAGCGGCACCCCGCCGAGGTTCAGCCCCTGCCGATAGACGAGGTCGAGCCTCAGACCCGGATCCTCGACGATATCGGGCAGGTTCGCCGTGCCGCGGCTGGTCACCCGCTCGCTGGCATAGCTCAGCAGCATGGTGAATTGCTGCAGATCCTCGGTATCCTCGAGGCCGAGTTGCAGGTTCACGAGGTGATCCGACTGTCCGGTCAGCGCGACGCCGTCATTGAAGAAGTTCGACGCTGGCTGGTCGGCAAAGGGGAAGACGCTGACGATGTCGTTGTCGCCGACCTTCAGTTCGGAGGTCGTATAGGTATAGTTCGCGATCAGGATCGCGCGCTTCGTTTCGAAGAACCCGCCCCAATCGTAGAGATCCTCGCCGAGCTGGGATTCGAATTCCAAGCCGTAAAGCGTGGCCGACGGGGCGTTGGCGAAGCCGCTGACCTGTTCGTTGTCCGAGAAGCTCGAGAACACCTCGATCGGGTTTTCGATATCCTTGAAAAAGCCCGCCAAACTGATCTTGTCGCCGCCACCGAGATAATATTCGGCGCGCGCTTCGGCGTTGATAAGCTCGCTGTCGACGAGGCGCGGATTGCCATTGAACTGGCGGTTGGTTTCGGGATCGAAATAGGTCTGGTAGATCAGCTCGCGGAACTGGGGCCGGGCGATCGTCTTCGATGCGCTGGCCCGCAATTGCAGGCGATCGGTCGCCTCCCAGGTAATGGTGCCGCCGGGCAGCCAGTAATCGTTCCTGAGATCGGTGCCGCTGCCCGAATTCAGCGGCACGGCGAACACCTCGACCGGGCTGACGGTCTGCGTCGCATCCTCGTAGCGCACGCCGAGATCGAGCGTGACGGTGTCGAAGGGAACGATGTTCACCTTCGCATAGCCCGCATGGACGGTCAGATTGGCGGCGAAGGCCGGATCGCTCTGGGTCGTTTCGAAGATGTTGAAGTTGAACGGCCCGATGCCCGCCGCTTTCTGCGCCGTGGGATCGTAACCCAGCTGGATCAGCGAATCGCCGAGTAGATTGTCGGGCCGGAAGGCGCCGAAGATGTCCGGGAAGCCGGTGGTGGCGCGAATGTCGAATTCGCGCCGGGTCGAGAAGCGGTCGGTATCGCTATAAGCGTAACCGATCGTCACGCCGATTCGATCGGTTACGCGATAGCCCAGATCGATCCCGCCGAAATACAGGTCCTCGGTCAGGTCGGAGAAGGAGACGATCGCGCCGCCGCGCTGCGGGTCGAGCGTGTTGAGGAACAGTTCGCCCAGCGGATCGCCGGCATTGTTGCTGCGCGAATAGGTGAATTCCCACTCATACGGCGCTTCGCGCTGCGTCTGGGCATAGCCGCCACGCAGATCGACCGAGAGATCGCCGAACTCCATCTCGCCGACGAATTGCGAGTTGTAGAGCTGGCGTTCGAACCAGGCGGTATCCTGGACGAGGTCGGTGTCCCCGTTCTGGAGATCGTCCCCCAGTGCGAGCGAGCCGCGCTTGAGGCTGTCGCGGATGAAGAGGTTGGTGAAACGGAACTGGTGCTCTCCGATCTCCAGCCCGAAACCGAGCAATCCGTTCAGGAGGATGCGGTTGTCGGTGACGAAATCGGTGAAATCGGACCGCAATTCGAGATCGGCGTTGATCGCGGTCTGCTGCGTGATGCGGCGATTGCGCCATTTGTTGCTGAGCGAGGCGGTGGCGATCACGCCGATGCGGCCCGTGTCGCCGAAATCGGCGCTGGTGCCCATGGTGATGCCGCCCGAGAGGTTCGCGGGCGTCCAGTCGGTCTTCTGCAACAGGATGCGGTTCGGATTGCCGAGCTGGGTCAGGATCGCTTGGCTGTCGACGCCGGGATCGCTGATGCGCGCACCGCTGTCGAGGAAGCTCTGCAGCGCAGGAACGATGTCGCGGCTGCCATCGTCGAAGCCGAACCAGTCATATTGCGAGCCGTAATAGGTGTAGCCCTTGGAGAAGGTGGTCTGCTCGTCCCCGCTGATCCCTGCGGACAGCGTGACGAAGCTTTCGTCGGGGATCGCCTTGGTCGTCAGATTGATGACGCCGCCGCCGAATTCGCCGGGGAAATTCGCGGAATAGGTCTTCTGCACCAGGCTGGAGGCGACGACATTGGTCGGAAAGATGTCGAGCGGGACGACGCGGCTCAGCGGCTGGGGCGAGGGCAAAGGGAGGCCGTTCAGGAGCGCCAGCGAATAGCGATCGCCGAGCCCGCGGACATAGACGAGGCCGTTGCCCACGGTCGAAAGCCCGGTCACGCGGCTCAGGGCGCCGGCGATGTCGCCTTCGCCCGTTCGTGCGATGGCCTCGGCGGAGAGGACCGAGATAACCTGCGTGGAATTGCGCTCGGGTTCGACCCGGCGGCGCCCGGTCACGACGATGAGATCGCCGCCGGGAACAGAAACTTCGGGCGTCTCGTCGATCTGGGTGTCGATCTGCGTATCCTGGCCGACGCCCGCGGCGGTGTCGGTCAGGACATCGTCGTCCTCCGGTTCGGGCGATTCGCCCTGCGCGACGCCGCTGGGCGGGCCGCCAGTGCCCTGCGCGAAAGCGAGGGCCGGGCAGGACAGCGCCGTAGTGAAAAGCAGCAACCCGGTCAGCTTCTTGCCGGTGGACATGTCGAAGGACATGGATGACCCCCTCATCTGGTCGAATTCAATTGGTCTGTGCGGGGCCGGACGTGGCCCGGCCGAAAGTGAGACAGGGGGAGCGGGCGGATGGCCCACTCCCCCCTTTCAGACTGCGATCAGGAATAGACCGGCAGCGAGGTGCAGGCGGTCACCGCGTTGTCGAAGGTCGCGGTGGCCGAGTTGCAGGTCCAGCCGTTGATCCAGGTGTTGTTGCCCGGATAGACCGCGCCGATATTCGTCGGAGTGGTGAAGAAGCTGCTCAGCGCCGTCGGGTTGAACACCGCCACGCCGTTCTCGTTCGCGCCGTTGACGAAGGTCATCGAAAGCGTGTTCGTGAAATTGGCGTTGTTGTTCGAACCGGCGTTGAAGATGCCCTGCGTCTGATCGGCGGTCACGCCGCTGCCATTGCGGAAATCGGTGGCGCAATCGAGCACGAAGGAATTGAAGCGCGGCACGCCCAATTCGTCGTCACCCGTGGTCTGGATCGTTTCCGCATTGTCGATGCGCAGGCACGGCGTCGCGCCCTGACGGTCGACGAGGACGCTGTTGACGATCGCATAATCGGTGCCGCCGCGAATGCGGATCGCCTGGTCGCGGGTGCCGCTATTTGCGATGAAGGTGGCGTTCGAGATCTGCGTGTTCTGGCGCGGAGTCGAATTGTTGAAGGCGTTGCTCGAATCCGCTTCGATGATCGTGTCGCCGACGCCGGGGCGCTGGACCGCGATCACGAACTGCATATTGGCGTTCACGCCGGTATCGGTGTCGATCGAATCGTCTTCCGCGCCGACCACGATCAGGCGCGTCATGTTGACGCGGCCGCCGAAGAATTCGACGCCGTCGTCCGAGCTGTTGTAGCTCATCACGCGGTCGAAGGTGGTGCCGGTGCCGGTGCCGCCGGTGGTCAGCGCCTGCAATTCGTTGTCGCCCGACAGGACGAAGCCGGAATAGCGGATCTGGACATAGGCGAGATCGCCACTCTTGTCGTTCGGGGTCGCACCGCCGAACAAAGCGGGCTGCGCCGCGCCTTCGACCTGGCGTTCGCAATTGACGCTGCCAGGGGTGGCGCCCGGCGCGATGCAGTCCGTGACGGGCGCGCGGCCCGCGAGGACGACACCGCCCCACTGGCCCGACGAGCTGTCATTGTTCAGCCCCTGAACGTTGTCGCGGCTGGTGAAGATGATCGGGCGAGCCTGCGTGCCGACGGCGGTCAGGCGGTTGCCGCGATTGACCATCAGGAAGCTCGATCCGGCGGCATAGACGCGCACGCCCGGTTCCATGGTCAGATTGACGTTGCTGTCGGTCGCGCCGTCCGAAGCGTCCGGGGCCGGGCCGCCATCGGTGCCGACATCGACGCGGCCGTTCATGCGATAGAGAATGCCGCGATTGAAAGGCAGCGTGCTCGACGCAGTGAAGCGCGCAGGCATGGTGCAGACGCGATATTCGCCGGTCGGACCGGAGATCGTGCCGTCATTCACCAGCTGGTCGGGGTTCGAAATCGTGGGGCAGCCCGCCGCCGGGGTCACCAGCGTGCTGGTCGGCGTAGGGGTCGGCGCGGGAGCGGGCGCCGGTGCCGGGGGATTGTTGATGGTGATGTTGCCGCCGGTGCCCGGCGAAACGATTTCGTCGGCCCCGCAACTCGCCAATGCGAGCGCGCTGGTGCCGAGTACGAGCGTACGGAAAAGATTAGTCACGGGCAGCGGTCCCCTCAAAAAACCGGATGAATTGTGTCGCGAAGCTTGATCGCGACTCGCCCGCTAGGCCCGCTGCGTGACAGTTTGTGTCCGTCCGTGACACTTCGCTTACAAACCGGAGATTCCGTCCAGCCAACTGATCGAATGGCAGAAATGCCTGGGTTCGAGGGGAAGAGTCATGACACCCGGAACGCGAATGACACTTAAATGACAATGTTGCAGTTATGTTGCACCATCGGACCTGTGCCTGCATAAAAGCTGCGGGAAAGAGGAGATGACCGATGTTCGCTCTCGCACAGATTACCGCGCTGGCCCTTGCTGCGCACACGCCCGTGGCCATGACCGACGAGGGTCAGGGTTCGAGCTTCGGGACCCAGGAACTGGTCGAAGGGCGCGATGCCGCCGCCATCCGCGCGATTGGCGCCGATGCCGATCAGGCTGCAAAGGACCCGGCCTTGCTGATCAATCTCGCCATCGCCCATGCGCGCCGCGGGGACGATGCGCGGGCCCGCGATCTGTTCGAAGCCGCCATGATGCATGACGATCGGGCCGAACTGGAAACCGCCGACGGCAAGTGGGTGGATTCCCGCGCGCTCGCGCGGAAGGGACTGGCGATGCTGGATCGCGGCGCCTTTGCCTCCACGGCGTCGATCGCCTCGCGTTAAACTGGTTTAGCGGGTCCACGCTTCGGCGTGGGGTATGAATACGGCTCGTCCGATCATCGGGCGGGCCTTTTTTCGTTGGGCCGTTTTTTCGGTGGGACGAATGGCGGGAACTGGTTCATATCCGTGTCACCCGCGTGTCATGTATTGTAGCCAGTGCGACCGGGAGTGTGGAGGGCGCTATGATTCGAGCCGTTTCGGCAGGCAGATTATCGCGGACCGTCCTGCGCGGCGCTGTGCTGCTTGGCGCGGCCCTGGTCGGCGCACAGACCCTGATCGCGGTGCCGGCCAAGGCGGATGTCCTCCAGATCGACGATGGCGCCGCGCGCTGGATCGCCGGCGGCTCGCCCGAGGCTTTGCCCGAAACGGCGGTGCTCGCGGTCGATGATGGTGCCCTCGAAGCGATCGAGGGCCTCATGCTGCCCGATCGCGCGGTGGCCGATCCGCGCCTCCATGCGATGGGGGTGCCGCAAAACTATCGCGCCAAGGTCGACGAACTCGCCGCGCGCTTCGACCTCAGCCCGTCGCTGATCGAGGCGCTGGTCTGGCAGGAAAGCCGCTGGCGCCACGATGCCCGCTCGCCCGTCGGCGCGCGCGGCCTGGCCCAGCTGATGCCGGGCACCGCCCGCGACCTCGGCGTGAACCCTGACGATCCCTTCGCCAATCTGGAAGGCGGCGCGCGCTATCTGCGCGAACAGATCGACCGCTTCGATGGCGACTTGGAGAAAGCGCTGGCGGCCTATAATGCAGGGCCGGGGAGAGTGCTGCGCGCCGGGGGCATCCCGCGCATTCGCGAAACCCAGCTTTATGTCGCGGCCATTATGGGCCGCCTGTCCGATCATTCCCGGGAGTAGACTGTTCTATGCGTTCCGTATTCCGTGCCGCCGCTCTGGCGCTTCTGGCTTCCCCTACCGCCGCCTTCGCGCAGGCCGCCGATCCCGCCGGTTCGGGTCCGATCGTGGCCGCCCTCGGCTGGCTTCAGGGTACGCTGCTCGGCAATGTCGCCACGGCCGTCGCGGTGATGGCGGTGGCAGCGGTCGGCTTCATGATGCTGACCGGGCGGCTGAACTGGCGTTTCGGGGCGACCGTGATCATCGGCGTGTTCATCCTGTTCGGTGCGGCCTCCATCGTGGCGGGCATCCAGGGCGCGGCATCGGGCGTCTAGGATGAGCCAGCTGGTCCGCCATCCCGTCCACCGCGCGCTCACCCGCCCGCAGATGTTCGCGGGCGTGACGTTCAATTACTTCATCATCAACGGGATGGTGACGACCGAGGCGTTTCTGATCACCGGCAGCTGGCTGGCGCTGCTGGTCTTCGCGGTGATGCATGGGATCGGCTATTTCGCCTGCCTTCGCGAACCGCGGATCTTCGATCTGTGGATCACGAAAGTGTCCAAATGCCCGCGAGTGAAGAATTACAACAAGTGGGGCTGCAACAGCTACGCTGCCTAGACCCGGCGGGCCGGATGCGCCCGTCGAACGATAAGGCCGAAGCATAAGGCCAAACCAAAAGGATCGCGACCTATGAGCAAGTGGAAAGGAGCAGCGGCCTGGAGCGCGAAGGAAGCGCGCGCCGGTGATCGGCTGCCCTATGCCCGCCTGGTCGACGAAAACACGCTGCTGCTGCGCGATGGCAGCGTGATGACGGCCCTGCAGGTCCCCGGCCTGCTGTTC
This sequence comes from Qipengyuania pelagi, assembly GCF_009827295.1. NCBI lineage: Bacteria > Pseudomonadati > Pseudomonadota > Alphaproteobacteria > Sphingomonadales > Erythrobacteraceae > Qipengyuania > Qipengyuania pelagi. The sequence goes on from NZ_WTYD01000001.1 coordinate 253,042, forward strand.
GAGACCGAGGACAGCGAGGCGCTGAACGCCCACGCCGCCACGCGCGAGGTGATGCTGCGTTCGACGCTGGATGCGCGCTTCGTCATGTATCATCACGTGATCCGCCGCCGGGTCGAGGTCGATCTCGAAGCGGCCTTTCCCGATCCGCTCAGCCGCCATATCGATGCGCGCTGGCAGGAACGGCTGGGATCGGGATCGCTCTTCATCAACGACCAGTTCATCACGCTGATCCGTCGCCCCGCGCGGGGCAAGGCGGGCTGGGTCGAACGCACCGCCAAGGCCTGGAAGAAGAGGGGCAAGGGTGGCTCCGAAGTCGAGGTCGATCCCAAGGACCTGCGCTCGCTGCGCGCCGCCGCGACCGGGCTGGCCGCTTCGCTTTCGGCCTATGGGGCGCAGCCGCTGGGCGATTATGCCGGGCCGAACGGCACCACCAATAACGAGCTGCTCGAGCTGCTTTCGGCGCTGTATAATGGCGAGATGCGGCCCGTGCGCCGTCCGGGCGACGATGTCGATATCGGCCACATGCTGCCCTATCGCCGGGTCAGCTTCGGGCTGGACGCGCTGGAGCAGCGCGGATCGGGCGCGCCCGATTTCTCCGCGATCCTGGGCCTCAAGGAATATCCCGAAGCGACCACGCCGGGCCTGCTCGATGCGCTGCTGCGCCTGCCTTACGAGATGATCGTGAGCGAGAGCTACGCCCCGCAGGAGCGCCAGACCGCGCGCGAGCGGATGGATCTGGCGATCCGTCGCCTCAAATCCGCCGACGAGGAAGCGGCCGCCGAACGCGGCGATATGCTGGCCGCGCGCGATGCACTGGGCGCGGGGTCGGTCGGTTTCGGCGATCATCACCTGACCGTGCTGGTGCGCGAGCGCGATCTGGCGCGGCTGGACGATGCCGCCGCCGCCTGTGCCGCCGCGATCAGCGACACCGGCGCGATCGCCGTGCGCGAGGACACCAATCTCGAACCGAGCTTCTGGGGCCAGTTCCCCGGAAACGAGGGCTATCTGGTGCGCCGCGCGCTGATCTCCAGCGCCAATATGGCGAGCTTCGGCAGCTTGCACGGCTTCGCCCTCGGCAAGCCCGACGGCAACCACTGGGGCGAGGCGGTCACGCTGCTCCAGACCACCAGCTCCACCCCCTTCTTCTTCAATTTCCACCACGGCGATCTGGGCAATTTCTCGGTCATCGGTCCGTCGGGATCGGGCAAGACCGTGGTGATGAATTTCCTCGCCGCGCAGGCGCAGAAGTTCAAGCCCCGCACGGTCCTGTTCGACAAGGATCGCGGCGCGGAACTGTTCATTCGCGGGATCGGCGGGCGCTATGATTCGATCCGTTCGGGCGAGCCGACCGGGTTCAATCCGCTCGCATTGCCCGATACGCCGGGCAATCGCGGCTTCCTGCGCGATTGGCTCAGCGTCATGCTGAAGGCCGAGGGGCCGGAAGAAGACGCGATCATCGCCACTGCGGTCGATGCGGCCTATCACAATGACGGGTCGCTGCGGCGGCTGCGGCATTTCAAGGAATTGCTGTCGGGCGCGCGCCGTCCGCAGCCGGGCGATCTGGCCGACCGGCTCGCCGCGTGGATCGGGGATGGCGAGCATGGCTGGCTGTTCGACAATGCGGAGGACCGGCTCGATCTCAGCGCCCGCGTGCTCGGTTTCGACATGACCGCGCTGCTCGAAAATCCCAAGCTGCGCACGCCGACCATGATGTATCTCTTCCACCGCATCGAAGAGCGGCTGGACGGCGATCCGACGATGATCCTGATCGACGAGGGCTGGAAGGCGCTCGACGACGAGATTTTCGCGGCGCGCATCCGTGACTGGCTGAAGACGCTGCGTAAGCGCAACGCGCTGGTCGGTTTCGCCACGCAGAGCGCGCGCGACGCATTGGAAAGCCGCATCTCGACTGCGCTGGTCGAACAGACCGCGACGATGATCTTCATGCCCAACAGCCGTGCGCGGCCCGAGGATTATTGCGACGGTTTCGGCCTGACGCAGCACGAGCTGGCGCTGATCCGCACTCTGCCTGCGCACAGCCGGTGTTTCCTGATCCGCCAGCCCGATGCGAGCGTCGTCGTCCGGCTGGACCTGTCGGGTGCGCCCGAAGTGCTCACCGTCCTGTCGGGCCGCGAAAGCGCGGTGCGCCGTCTCGACCTGTTGCGCTCGGCGGTGGGCGACGCGCCTGCCGACTGGTTCCCGACGCTCACCGGCGCGCCCTGGCCGGGCGATGCGGGTGATGCCTGGGCCGACCTTCCCGAAGCGCTCGAAGCCCAGAAACTGGCCGCCGAATGAGCGTCGATTGCGCACAGATCGCCGCACAGGCGGGCTCAGGCGTCGCGGCGGCGCTGCGCGCGGTCGATTGCACGGCGGGGCAGGTCACGTCCGAAGCCTTTGGGCGCCTGTTCGCGCCTGGCGGATCGATGGCGACGGTGCTGACGATTCTGCTGACGCTCTATATCGCGATCTTCGGCCTCCAGCTCCTTACCGGCCGGTCGAGCCTCGGCGTGCGGGCGCTGACGCCGCGCATGATCACGATCGGTCTCGTGCTGACTTTCGCGACCAGCTGGGTCGCCTATCAAAGCGTGGTCTGGAACCTCGTGGTCGGCGGGCCGAACCAGCTGGCGGGCATCCTCACCGGCGTCGACGGTTCCGCCACGGATGTCTTCGCGCAGAAGATCGACGTGGTCTTCCTCGCCATTCAGGAAGCGAGCCAGGGGCAGGACGACATCTCGGCCTTTTCCCCGCCGGGGATGATGTGGATGGGCGCGATGCTGTTCATGCTCGGCACGCTGGGCCTCCTCGTCACTGCCAAGATCGCGCTTGCGATTCTGCTGGCGCTCGGCCCTGTCTTCGTCGTCATGGCGCTGTTCAACGGCACGCGCGGGCTGTTCGCAGGCTGGCTGAAGGGCGTCGTGATGCTGGCGCTGGCGCCGCTGTTCGCGGTGCTCGGCGGGACGATCATGCTCGAACTCGCCGTGCCGATCCTCAGCAGGCTGGTGGCGACGCCGGGCGAGATAAACGCCCAGGCGGCGATGGGCTTCTTCATGATCGGGGCGGTGCATGTCGCGCTGATGTTCCTCGTCCTCAAGACGACCGCGACGATGGTAGGCGGCTGGACGGTGTTCGGCCTCGCGGGATCGGACAAGGACCGTGACGCCGGTGTCAACACAGCCGCCGTTCCTGCGGCCCAGACCGCCGCCGCCTATAATGCGCGCCAGACCGAAGCCGCGCAGGCGGCCAGCAATTCGATGGCCCAGGCGCGACAGATCAATCTGTCGGCCCAGCAGGTCGCCTCTGCCGCCAATGACGGGGCAGGGGGCGCCGGTTACGCTGGTGGCAGCGGCGGCGCGCGCACGGTCAAGGTGTTCGCCACCGCTTCAGGCGGCGCTCAGGCAGCGCCGCTAAAATCCGGCCCGTCGCGCGCGCAGGGGGTGGGGAGCCGGTTCCGCTCGCCCGAAGCCGCGCGCAATGGAGCGAAATCCCTGGAGACAAAATCATGATCCGCCCGGTCGCAACCGCGCTCGCCCTCGTTCTCGCATCCGCAGGCCCGCTCGCCGCGCCCGCCCACGCCGACGATGCGCGCCTCGTCGAGGTGCGCTACGACGAAAGCCGCGTCGTGCGCATCAACGGCCAGGTAAAGGTCCAGGCGACGATCAAGTTCGCCGAGGACGAGGCGATCGAGAACGTCGCGATCGGCGATTCCGAAAGCTGGCAGGTCACGCCCAACAAGCGCGCCAACCTCCTGTTCGTGAAGCCGCTCAGCCCGCGCGCCTCGACCAATATGACCGTCGTCACGAACGAGCGGACCTATCTGTTCGACCTCGTCGCCTCGCCGTCCGCGCGACCGATTTATGTGCTGAGCTTCACCTATCCCGAAAAGCCCAAGCCCATCGAACTGCCCGGCGAAGCGCAGCTGGCCGATGCCCGCACCTCGACCGAGATCGCCGCCGCGCAGGATCCGCTGGCCGTGCAGGACCCGGCCGAGCTCAATTTCGCATGGGCCGCCAGCGGCGATGCGGCGCTGCTGCCGGTGCGCACCTTCGACGATGGCGAGGCGGTGTTCATGACCTGGCCCGAAGGCAGAGCGGTTCCCGCCATCCTGATGGCCGGACCCAAGGGGTCCGAAGGGCCGGTGAATTTCACGGTGCGCGGCGATACGATCGTGGTCGACGGCGTGCCGAGCGAGATCGTGCTGCGATCGGGCGAGGATCGCGCGGTGCTGGTCTATTCCGGCCCGGACCTCGCGGAACGCAGGGCGGCTACCTCTGCAAGAACCGGCACCGCCGGATCGACCTTCGCGTCGGCTAAGGAGATGAAATGATGCGTATGGCCATGCGATTGCCGCCCAAGAGCGAAGCGACGGGCGCTGCCAACGATGTCGATCCGCGCGACGAGAGCGAGGCCGAGATCATCGATCTCGCGTCGCGCAACGCCTATCCTGCGGTTGCGGCCAAGAAGGGCAAGACCGAAGGGCTTGGGATGGTCGCGGGCATTGCTCTGGTCGCCGGGCTCGGGCTGGTGACGCTGTGGAGCATGAACTCGGCGCGCATGGCCGAGCCCGAGGGCGTCGGCGGCCAGCAGGCTGAGGCCGTGCCGCCACCGGTCGAACAGGTTCCCGAAGGCGTTGTCATACCGGAAGCCGCGGTGACTCCGGCGCAGCCCGGCTTCGTGCAGGCCGATCCGGCGCCGTCCCCGGTCTATTCCGCGCCGCCTCTGGTCACTCCGGCGCCGATGGGCAATCCCTATGCCAGCCCGACCGTGGTGTTCGATTCCGGCGCCTCGCCGTCGACGCTCGCTCCGGGTGAGACCGGGGCGCCCGCAGGTGGCGAGAGCGCGGTGACAGCGGGCAATTCGCCGGGCGATTTCGCCAGCCGCGTCGGCGGCGTCGGCGGCGCTCCCGCGCGCGCGCAGGCGATGACCAATCCCGGCACCACGGTGACGCAGGGCACGCTGATCCCCGCGGTGCTCGAAACCGCGATCGATACCAACGTCCCCGGCTATGTCCGCGCGGTCGTCAGCCAGGACGTGCGCAGTTTCGACGGGACGCGCGTGCTCGTGCCCCGGTCGAGCCGCCTGATCGGTCAGTACCAGTCGGGCATCCAAGGCGGGCAGAAGCGCGCCTATGTCATCTGGACGCGGCTGATCCGGCCCGACGGGGCCTCGGTCAATCTCGCTTCGCCCGCGATCGGCTTCGACGGGACGACGGGGCTCGCGGGCAAGGTTTCGGGCGACGGGTTCTTCAGCCGCTTCGGATCGGCCATGCTGCTGTCGGTCGTCGGCGGGCTCGGCACGCTGGCGAGCGGCGGAGCGGGTGCGGTCGTCCTCGGCGGGGCAGGCACCTCCGCTGCGGCCACGGCGGCCCAGCAGGACAGCCAGCGCAGCCCCACCGTGCGCGTGCGCCAGGGTGAGCCGATCCGCATCTTCACCGCGCGCGATCTCGATTTCACGCAGGTCAGCTGACCCGCGCGACCCGACCATGAGCGCCGAGATCCACCCTTTCCAGGGCCAGCCCGAGGACACTGATCCCGCCCCCGTTATCGGCGAGCGCAGCGTCTATCTCGACGCCTATCTCGCCCCTTTTCGCGAATGGCTGGACCGCGACACCGTCACCGAGATCCTCGTCAACGGGCCGGGCGAGGTGTGGGTGGAGGATAGCGCGCAACCGGGGATGCAGTGCCATCGCATTCCCGAGATCGACGATCGGCTGATCCAGCGCCTCGCCGAACAGGTCGCGCGCGTCAGCCATCAGGGGATCAATCGCGAACACCCGCTTCTGGGCGCGACTCTGCCGGATGGCGCGCGCGTGCAGTTCTGCGGCCCGCCCGCCTCGCGCCGCCACTGGGCGATGGCGATCCGCCGTCACCGCAGGCTCGACCTGCCGCTCGACGCCTATGATCGCGGGCCGCTGCGCCCGGCGACGCAGGGCGCCATGCCTGACCCGCAGAAGGAACCGATCCCCTTCCTGCGCGAAGCGATCCGCCAGCGGCGCACCATCCTGATCTCGGGCGGCACCAGCACGGGCAAGACCACCTTTTTGAACGCCATGCTCGGCGAGATTCCGAAGCATGAGCGCGTGGTTCTGGTCGAAGATACGCCCGAATTGAAACTGCCCGGTGAAAATGGCGTCGGCCTCGTCGCGGTGAAAGGCGAATTGGGCGAGGCCAAGATTACCTCGAACGAATTGCTCCAGGCGGCGCTTCGCCTCCGGCCCGACCGGATCGTGCTGGGCGAATTGCGCGGGTCGGAAAGCGTTAGCTTCCTGCGCGCGATCAATACCGGCCATCCGGGCAGCTTTTCCACCATCCACGCCAACAGCCTGCGCGGCGCGCTCGAGCAATTGTCGCTGATGGTGATGCAGACCGGCATCGGCCTCACCCGCAGCGACACGATCGCCTATGCAGCGAGCGTGATCGACGTCCTCGTCCAGCTGGGCCGCGACGATCGCGGCGGGCGCGGGATCAGCCAGATATCGCTGAGCGCCGATCTCGTCTGAGCTTTCCTGACCTTTCCTGATCTTTCGTGACCGGAGGGCGGGCTTAGCACCGCTCCGGCGCCCATGAGCTACGCTGCGCAACATTGCTGCGTTGGCCCTTGCCAAGAAAGCCGTTTGTGTTAGCCTCTCTGCGATAGACCGCATGAAAGCGGCGTCGACAGGGAGAGGGATTATGAGGGTTAAGGCCACTCTATTGGCCGGTCTGTGCGCCGGCGCGTTCGCAATTCCGGCTCATGCGCAATCGGCAGGTGACAGCGATCTCGAAGATCCGCAAATCAATTCGCCGACCATCATCGTCACTGCCCAGCGCCAGAGCCAGAGCCTTCAGGAAGTCCCGATCGCAGTCAGCGCTTTCGACGCGGAGGCCCTGGAGGCCCAGCAGATCGAGAACGCGGCGGACCTCCAGCTGACGCTGCCCAACGTCTCCTTCACCAAATCCAATTTCACCGCCTCCAGCTTCACAATCCGCGGGATCGGCGATTTGTGCGTGGGCGTGACCTGCGACAGCGCCACCGCGATCCACACCAACGGATCGCCGCTGTTCGGCACGCGCCTGTTCGAGACCGAATATTTCGACCTCGAGCGGATCGAGGTGCTGCGTGGGCCGCAGGGCACGCTGTTCGGGCGCAACGCGACTTCGGGCGTGGTCAACGTCGTCACCGCGAAGCCCGAAATGGGCCAATTCGCCGGGGGGGGCGAATTCGAATACGGCAATTACGACAGCATCAAGGCCAAGGGCATGATCAACGTGCCCATCGGCGATACCCTGGCCGCGCGGGTCGCGGGCTTCTACCTCAACCGCGACGGATTCACGACCAATCTGTTCGACGATTCCCAGATCGACGGGCGCGATATGTATGCGGTGCGCGGATCGCTCCGTTTCGAGCCGACTGCGAGTACCACGCTCGACCTGATGGGCTTCTATTTCCGCGAAAACGACGACCGTTTGCGCATCCAGAAGCAATTGTGTCAGCGCGATCCGACGGGCGTGCTGGGCTGCCTTGCCAACCGGCTCGATTTCGACAAGACCAACGCCAATTCCACACTCGCGACCGTGCTGAGTTCGCAGGAATTGTTCCGTATCCAGGGCATTCCGGCCGCGCTCGGCCTGGGCAGCGTCTATGGGCGTGACGGCTATGCCGGTTTCGACGAGCCGGACGATGTCCGCACCGTCAACACCGCCTTCACGCCGGATTATTTCGCCGACGAATTGCAGGTGCAGGCGCATCTCGACCAGGAGGTGGGTTCGATGAACCTGTCGCTGACCGGCATCTATCAGGAAACCTCGGTCGATTCGCGGCAGGATTACAATCTCGGCGTGCTCGACCGGTCGGGCTATGCGACCGCGCTCAACACGCTGGCCTTCTTCGCCGCGAACGGCGTGCCGACTTTTCCCGGATCGAACGCCTATTTCGCGCCGATCGCCGCAGCATTGACGCCGCAGGGGCCGGGTGGGCCGCTCTGCACCTCGGACAATGACGACGGCAACCGCGGCGCCTTCGAAGGCAATTCGCTGTGCTCCAGCGTGCCTCTCGCCTTCGACAGGTCCAATCAGGACCAGACTGCCTGGTCGGCGGAAGCGATCCTGAGCAGCGATTTCGACGGGCCGTTCAACTTCCTGATCGGCGGCATTTATGCCGAGACGGAGGTAAGCGAGAACAGCTATTACGTGAATTCGTTCGGCCTCGATTACGCGACCGCGATCCTGGGCACGTTCTCCGCGTTCGCCCGCGGCCTGCCGCCGTCCTACCTCGCGACGTCGATGTATCGGAACAACACGACCGACTTCAAACTGGAAAGCTTCGGCATCTTCGCGGAAGCCTATGTCGACCTGACCGACCGGCTGAGCTTCACTGGCGGCATCCGCTACAACGACGACAGCAAGACCGTCGCGGCGCGCACCACGCTGGCCAATTTCCTCAATCCCTTCAGCAATGACGGCGATCCCTTCGATTCGCCCTTCGTCGGCACGTTCGATGCCGATGCGAGCACGCCGGGCAATCAATTGTTGCAGGAACGTAGCGTATCCTTCGACGCGATCACCGGGCGCGCCGTGCTCGACTACGAGATCTCGCCCGACCACAATCTCTATGTCAGCTATTCGCGGGGCTACAAATCGGGCGGGATCAATCCGCCGGTCGCACCGGAATTCAACGTCAACGAATTCTTCGGGCCGGAAAAAGTCGACGCCTTCGAGATCGGGTCGAAAAACATATTCCTGAACGGCGCCGCGCAGATCAATCTCACGGGCTTCTTCTACAAATACAAAGGTTTGCAGCTTAGTCGCATCGTGAACCGGACATCGGTCAACGACACGATCGATGCCGATATCTACGGCGCCGAGCTGGAGACGGTGTTCCGCCCGAGCGACGATCTGCTGATCAACATGAATTTGAGCGTCCTCAACGCCAAGGTGGCGGGCGACCAGTTCTTCAGCAATCCGCGCGATCCGGGCGGCGGCGATCCCAATGCGGTCATCATCAAGGATATCTCCAACGGCTCGCTCTGCGCGGTGACCGGGGCAGGGGCGCGTGCCTTCGTCTCCGCCGTCAATCCGGCGCTGGGCCTGCGTGCGCCGACCGCGTTCCCGTCGGATGGCGGCATCGCGTCGACCGGCGCTTTCTCGATCTGTTCGGTGCTGTCGCAGCAGGCGGCGGCGATCGGCCAGGCCTTCGGCGGCATCCAGGTGCTGAGCCCGGGGGTCGAGGTCAATCTGCGCGGCAACAAGCTGCCCCAGGCCCCCAATCTCAAGGCCTCGGTCGGCGCGCAATACACCGTCCGCTTCGATAACGACATGAGCCTGGTCCCGCGCTTCGACCTTGCGCTGACGGGCGAGCAGTTCGGCAATGTCTTCAACGGACGCGTCAACCGGATCGAACCCTTCGTGCAGGCGAATGCGCAGATCCAGCTGAACGGACCCGACAACCGCTTCTTCGTGCGTGGGTTCATCCAGAACATCTTCGACGCGAACTCGGTCACCGGGCTTTACGTGACCGATGCCAGCTCGGGGAATTTCACCAATATCTTCACGCTCGATCCGCGCCGCTACGGTATCGCGGTGGGGGCGAGCTTCTAGAACCCAGACCGAAGAGAAATTATGGAAGGGCCGGGCCTATCGTCCGGCCCTTTTCATATCCGCGAACGGTCCTTGGCGAAGGGCGAGAAGTCGGTCCCGGTATCAAAGATTTCGACCCCCTCGCGTCGCTTCAGCCAGCCCACGACCGCGTAGGTGACGGGCGTCAGCAGCGCCTCCCACAAAACCTTCAGAGCCCAATTGGTGACCATCACCAGCAGGACGTCGCCCGTTTGCCAGACGCCCAGAAAGGCGATCGGGTAGAATAGCAGGCTATCGACGCCCTGGCCGACCACGGTCGATCCGATGGTGCGGCTCCATAAGGCGCGGCCCCCTGTCCAGATCTTCATCTTCGCCATGACGAAGGAATTGACGAACTCTCCCGCCCAGAAGGCGATGATCGAGGCGAGGACGATGCGGGGAACGAGGCCGAACACCTGTTCGTAGGCGTCCTGCCCGGTCCAGCTTGCGGCGGGCGGCATGGCGACCACGATCGCGCTCATCGCCGCCATGAAGATCAGCGCGGCAAAGCCGGCCCAGATCACCCGGCGGGCGCGGGCATAGCCGTAAACCTCGGTCAGCACGTCGCCGAGGACGTAGCTGATCGGGAAGAACAGGATGCCCGCGCCGAAGATGAAGGTCCCGTCCGCAGCGGGCCACCAGCCCTGGGGCCAGAACGGCACCGGCACGGCGGACAATTTGGCGGCGCCGATGATGTTCGAAAGAAGGAGGACCGTGACGAACCCCGCCATCACGAGGTCGAAATAGCGAAAGCGCGGGCCATCGGGCGCCGCGACGACTGGCTGTGGTGCGGGCTTTTCCATCCTGTGTCCGCTTATCCGCGATTGGCGCGCCCGCAAAGCGGCGTTATGACGCCCCCGGCGCGCGCCCGTAGCTCATCTGGATAGAGCGCGAGACTTCTAATCTTGAGGCAGCAGGTTCGAGTCCTGCCGGGCGCGCCAGAAATCCAAGGATCGGCAAGTTACCTAGAAAGCTTCAGGTAACGCATAGGTAACGGGCGTATGTCTACAGATTCGGCCAAAATCACGTTCGCGCAGCGGCAGGGACTGGTTCCGCTGCCCTCACAAGCGGAAACTGGCACGATAAGTTCTGCAACTCGGGCTAAGTTGTGGTCTATCGTATTAGGTTGGCTACAGAGCTCAAACGCCAGTGGAACTACTTACCAGAAGGTTACTGGAAGAACTTCCGCAATACTGAGGCGGTGGTGGATCGAAGATCAGCACAGGATGATTGATGAAGCTCCCAGCTATTATGGTATGTGGCAGGAAATTTTAAAAAAGGAGATGAGCGGAAGCTACGTTTCTGTTTTCAACTTCATACAATTTTTGCTCGACGATGAGGACTTTAATCGGAAGGGCGCGATTGCGCAGGCTTTGGTCGATACACGCGCCGCTTATCGTGTTACCGATGGCTTGCTACATCCTGTGGTGAGCGATGAAGCAACCGCTACTATCTCGAACGCGTCTAAGGATATGGATCGGTTAAGCGCCAGTGGCGCGAAATCTCATTTCCGGCAGGCATCTGTTTGCTTGACCAATGGCGATTGGTCGGGAGCCGCCCACCAAAGCGTCGCCGCAGTAGAGTCTGCCGCGCGCTTCGTGTGCGAAGATGAGAAAAACACGCTATCCGATCTAGTGAAAGAGATGGCTAAGGATGGCCGGATCAGTCACCCCGCATTGCGAGAGGTCATTTTGAAAATCTACGGGTATGCAAGCGACGAAAAAGGTGTGCGGCATTCCCAAGGCGCTCAGAGTTCGGAAAACGTGACTGAACGTGAAGCGCTTTTTCTGTTCGGATTATGCGCTTCGACGATCAGCTACCTTCTAGGCGCTGCAAAGGCGGTGGGCCCGGTCTAATCAAATTTGTGGAACGGGGGCGGTGTCTACTCCTACAAGCGCCAAGCCGCCGCGATGTCGCCATCGGCCCACTTAATGACGGATAGGCCCTCTGGCCGCTTCTCGTGCCATCCAAACAGATTTCCCCGGCCATCCGAGATGCAGACTGCTTGAAGGCCCGTAGCGTCCTCATCGCCCGCCAGGACGACTAGATCCCCGGTTTGCGCGAATGCTGGCGCTAGATGGCGCTGGAAGTGCTTGTCGAGCAACTCTGCCACGCTGGCGGCTCCTCGCTTAGCCATGGCCCGCTTGGCCCCCAAAGCGGACCTGAATTGCGGCACAGGGGGGACCGGATGTCCCAAGCCCTTCGCCTGCATCCGCGCCAAGGCGATGCAGTTCGCGCCTGCCCATGAAAAGGGCTTGTCTCTAAAGCGATCAATTACCGCCTGGGTGGCTGCTACACGCTCCGCTGGTGTCAGGCTGCGCATTGCAGCATCCGACCAGCCTTAAGTCCTTCGTCAAATGAGCGCCGCAGCATTTTGCCAGCGCGCCCCGCCAGCTGAATTTCGCTTTCCCGAACGCCTGAAGGCGAAACCTCAATTCGTGCAATTTGACCGCCAATCTTTCGGGTCGCTCGCGCGATTGGTTCGCCGCCCTGCCAGGAGAAGTTGCCGGTCACTTGTTCCGCGATGATGTCCGGCATCGTGTTGAGCGTAACGGTCATTTCCTCGGTAGAGTGCCAAGGCGCAACATGGTGGTCCATGGAATAGACGCCCCATGGCAGGCCGTGAATGGCATCGCTCGATATTCCGAAAAGGCGAGGCTCATTCCAACAACTAGCCAAAAGCACGCGCCCCAAGGATCCATCGGAGCAATACTGACGAAGGCCCAAAAGCGCCGCTTCGATTAGCTGGTCGGTGTCTTTCGGGTCCGCTCTTTCCATCTCCCACGCGAAGACTGAGAAGTTCGGATTGCCGATCGTGGTGAACGACATCGCCCAAGGTTGCGACTGCCCGAAGATCGCCTTTTTCGCCAGCCCTAAGGGCTCGCCCGTCTCGCCATTCAGCACTAGCGAGTCCGTCCATAGATAGGCTTTTCCGTTCGCGATCAGACCATTCTGAAGCGTCATAGATCAGTTCCTTTTTCGCGATGGATGCGTGGGCCGAAGGCGGGGAGGCTATGGCGGCGGCTGACGCGGCTTGTGCGGCAGTCAACCCGATTGCCGGACCCAAGCCAGGGATGGCGAGCGAAAGGGCGACCACGCCCGCGACGGCTCCGATGGTTCTTGCTACTTTTGCCATTCAACAGGCCTTCCGTTTTCTTGCTCGCGCCCGCTCGGCCCGCAGTGGTCGCTCACGTTGATCGGCTCGCCGCAGTGTTCGCATTCCTTCGGCGCGAGTGCGGAGGGTGGAGGCCGATGTGCTACCGAACATCTCCACCCTTCTGGTCTGATATTAGGCGGTCACTGCGACCTTCAGCAGCTTGATGGCGTTCGGATCGAGGACGCCGCCGCCGACTCGCTTCGTGCAATAGAACAGGACGAAGGGCTTCGAGGTGAAGGGATCCCGTAGAACGCGCATTCCGATGCGATCGTTGATGAGGTAGCCGGCCTGGAAATCACCGAACGCGATCGGGTAGGCATCCCCGCCGATGTCGGGCATTGCTTCGTCAATCGTCACCGGGCGCCCGAGCAATGACGCCGGTTCGTCTGCGGTAAGACCTTCGCGCCACAGATAATTGCCGTCGTTGTCCTTCAGCTTCGCAATGCGTGCAGCGGTCTGGCTGTTCATCAAGAACCGGGCGTTCTGGCGATAAGGCGCTGCCAGCTGATACTTGAAATCGATCAGGGTATCGCCGCCGGGGATGTCAGTCGCGCTTTCAGTGTTGAACGTCGCCAGATTGCCGCCAGGGTGGACGCCATCCGACGCGCCGCCGGGCACATAGGTCAGCAGGCCGCGCGGCTTGTTAGTGCCATTACCAGAGATGAACGCGATATTCTCTTGGCGAGCGAACTCAGCTTCCACGCTGTCCGCGAGCCAAGTGTCCACGTTGATCGCGCTATCATCGAGTAGGCGCTGAGTTGCGGCCGGCATTGCGTAGATTTCGCCCGCTTCGAAAACGAGCTGCGACAGGCTGGCGGTGGAGGTCTGAGGGCGCGCTGCGGTTTCACCGACCCAGCCCGATCCCCACGTGTCGTTGTTCCAAATGGTCGAGAATGCGCCGTTGCTGGTCGGCTGGACTTGGGCAATCTGTCGCATGGGCGAAGTCTCGCGCAGCTTCTGGCGAACCTGCCGATCCCATTCGACCGGAGCGAGATACCCGCCATCGCTGTTCGTCCCGACGCTCATGCTGTTCTGAATCGCGAGGCGCTCGCCCGTCGCGTTGGCGGAGGTCAGTGCAGCTTCAGCCGACCCGTCGCCCTTGCGAAAATAGCTGGCAAAGGTTTGGGTGTATTCGTGGTCCACCGGCATCCCGTCCGAAGCGCCGCTCAGTCGTGCAAAAGCGCGGTCCGTCGCGTTCTTGTCGAGTTCGTTCTCGATCGCGTTCAGGCGCTCGTCGTGGCGGGCGCGGAAGTCGGTAAATGCCCCTTGCAGTTCGGAGAGGATGGATTGCGCGTTGCCTTCGGCGCGGGGTGCACCGACAAGAGCGCGCGGAGGATTGGCAAGCGCCGCTGCCAAAGCGAGAGGGGTAGTGCTTAGGTTCATGTGTTCGATCCCATGTTTACAATTCAGGATCACAGCGCTTGCATAGTCTCGCTGCCGAAAAACCGGTTTTGGGCAACTATTTGAGATAATCTCGAAATCTTCTCGCCATTTTCTTTTCGACAGTCTTGGCGATTGCCACCGTTTCTCTCTGCCATTCCCTATCGCCGATCTGTCTGCACTCGCGCGCCCGGTAGCGGCTCACCCGATGGCGAAGGAAATCGCTAGCTAGTGCGCTGTCATGTCCTGTCGCGAGAGCCTCCACCGGATCAGGGTCGAGGCGTTGTTGCGCTTCATGAAGCGCCTGGTCGAAGGGATCTGTGCGCTGTTCGTCCTTCAGATATGCCGACACGGCAAGCCGCGCGACTTCCGCAGCTTTGGCGCTTGCCGATAGATTATCGCTCAGCTTGGCTGCGGCGGCGCGAACTGCCACTCGTTCGCTGCCGGGTCTGCGAGGACGGCCCATACAGCGGACGGGGCCGATTATGCTTCGGTGTCTCGCTTCCGTCTGCCCGAAGGAGGACGACATCGAAGAATTTGAGCGCGTGGATGATTTCGCGCGCTTTCTTCCGGGTGTAGTATTGGACAAGCTCTCGCTCCAGTTCGCCCGCATCGAAGGGCCGGGTGAGTTCATCGACCAGGGCGAGCGCGGCATCGCGCACTGCCGGGTCAGCATGGGCAATCAATTCAGTGCGCCGTTGGCTTTCCATCGCCTCCTCCCATCATCTGCCGTTCCATCAGGTCAGCGGCGGTTCGCATCCATTCGATCGCTGAGACGGGATCGCCGGTGAGTTCGGTGGCCGCGTCATGCAGGGCATATGCCAGCGCGATCGTCGCATCGGCAGGTTGCACGCCGCGTTCGGTCAACTTGGATACGAGAGAGCGGGTCAGCTTGCGGGCGGTTTCGATTACCGCCTCCTCAGCATCGGTTATCGGTAGCATCTGAATTCTCCTAAAGTTTGCAGAGACGCGCCCGCGCGGCAGGCGTCATTCCGAATTCAGCGAGCAGAGATTGAAGGCGCGCAAAATGTGCCGCCTTGGCTTCCCTGCTGCGCATCGTGTAAATAAGCCTCACCAATGCTTCGAAGGCGAGCTGGTCGGCTTTCCCGGCAATGTCCTTCGGCACTAGCGAGGCGACTTGCTGCCAAACGGTCGCCAGTCCGTCATGAAGATTATTCGGTGGCGGTGCAGAGCGAATATCATCACCCGCTGCTATCGGCTCGTTCTGCCGTTCCCGCATTCGATCGGGATGCTTCGCTGCCGATCCGCTGAGGATGTGGAGGCGTGTCGGTTTTCGATGTCTTCCCATGGGATCCTCAAATCAAATTTCGGGGATGAAGAAAATTGTGCACCCGCCGCCTTCCGTCCCTCATCGGCTCAGACTTTTAGGTCGGGGGGACATCAGTCAGCCTTCCAGCCTGCGTAACAACCGTCACACCTCCTAGAGGTGTGTGACGTTCGTTACGGTGCGACAGGCCCGAACACGTTACGAACAGTGACGGTCTGTTACGGTTGTGACGCTCGATCCTATCCATCGTCGCGCACCTTCCAGACGTGACCACCGAATTCGCGAACCTCATCTAGATCCATCAGCTTGTCCTTTGCTCGTTTGAAGGCCATGCGAGCAGCCGCATCGCTTGCCCCAGTAGTGAGACCATGCGCGGCACATGCTTCCCGCCAGTGTTCGATTGCGACGGCTGGACACCCGGAAGGGTAGTCATCGCCCAAGTCATTCCGACCATGTTCGCGAAGCGCCTCATTCAGCGCCGTCATCGCTACTTCGTCTTTGCCCTTGAGCGGCTTGCGGATGGCAGGTGGCGCGTCCGCTGGATCGACCACGGCACTCGTTACCGGGTCGCCGTCATCATCGCAGCCTAAGGTCACGGTGCGCAGTGAGTAATGAAGCTCGTTAGGCGCAGCCATGTCGCGCTGTTTTTTGCTCGATATGCGATGGTTCGCGATCAGGATTTCCGTGTCGGCAGCTGCCCGATATGCCGACGAACCACGCCCGCCTCGGTCCTCTTCCTTGCCGGTGTGATGGATCACAGCGACGTGCGCCCCGGTCGCCTCGCGTATCAGGTCGCAGTTACGGATGAACATGCCCGCATCCTTCGCGGTGTTCTCGTCACCTTCGCCCATCGAGCGCGCGAGCGTGTCCACGACGATCAGCGCCGGGTCTGTCCCCTTCAGCAATTCAATGATGATCGCCGCGTCTCCACTGCCGTGAAGGTCAACGCCGATCGGCAGGAGTGTGAAATCCGCATCCGCCATGTCGGCGTGTTCGACTTTGAAGGCGGCGAGCCTGTTTAGGACGCCAGAGCCGCCCTCGGCAGCGATATAGAACACGGGACCGCCGTTGACCTTGCAGCCCCGCCATTCTTTCCTGGCAGCCACGTGCATCGCCATGTCGAGCGCCACGAAGGTTTTGCCCGCATTGGAAGGGCCGTAGATGATCGAATAGCCGCCTGCCGAAAGCCATCCTTTCACAAGGTAGGATATGCTTAGAACTGGCTCAATTGCGCTGAGATGGAGCAACCGCGCTTTGATTTCTCTGCAACGAGTGCTGTCGGGCCGCTTGTAATCGTCAGGATAGTCCTGCCCGTCGTGATGACGGTCGTATGCCTCTTGGGACTCCCACTCGATCAGATTGCCGTCCCGGTCGTGGCCGAAAAAGGTTTCGGGTTCGATCGTATCAAGCATCGGTCGCCTCCCGCAAAAGGTCGTCCATTTCTTGCGCTTGGATCGCGGTCAGCATCAGGCGCTTGGCGAGCTGATTGAGCTTGTCGAGCCATTCGAGCGGGCAGGGCGAGTAGAGGTTAGGGCTGACCCATTCGATCACTTCCCAAGCGAGGTGCCGGGCCGTGTTCGATTGCGTGGTGGCAAGCATGGCGCTGGCGGCGTTGCGATAGCTCCGTAGCTTCGCGCGGCGCTCATATTCGTCATCCGGGATCGTGCCGAGAAAGGTGTAAATTTCGTCCGGCTTGATGGCTGTCTGAATAGTCATTGCGGACCACCAAACGCCAGCGCGGCCAGTGTCGATGCCATACCCGGTCGAACATGACGACGAGATATTAAATGCAACGCGCGCAGTTCTGTAACCGTTGAAGGTTGCAAAAAAGATGGGTTTTGAGTAGGACAGTCGCGATCGCCAGCAAGCAGATCAGCGCCGTCCCTCATGGGGCGGCGTTTCTGCATTAGGCAGCTTCCATCCTTTCAGTCATCCAGGCGTCAAGCCGATCCGAGGACCATGCGACAGCGCGCGCGCCGATCTTAACAGGGCGCGGGAATTCTTCGCGATCCATCATTTCATAGATAGTGGATCGTGACAGGCCGGTGCGTTCGATCACCGCCGGAAAGCGTAGAAACTTGGTCATTGAAGCCGCTCCGTTGTTTCGGACGGCTTCGTAAATACACACATTTAATCGGATGGCAGCAAGGACTGCTGGACACAATTAGGCTAGATTGGAGCGTATTTTGTCCAAGTGCCTTTGAGCGGCTTTCAGTGCTGGTCCGGTTTCGTGACCATAGGCGTCAAGCGCGCTTTCGATCAGATAGACAAGATCGCCTCTAGGCTTTGCGTCTAACGGCATGCCAATTCCATCCATCACGCCAGCGAGGCGAGAGACTAGCGCCGCGAGTGCGCCCCGGCCCCGGCCTTTGGCAACGTCCTGCAAGCTATTCTCTGCGTGGCGCGTGGCCATCATCAGGTCACGAAGCGAATTCGAAAATGATTCAATGTCCGCGATTCCCATCTTCATGGATCCGGCAAACAGGGTATCTTTCGATTCTTCAGAGAGGTTGCCCAATTCGATCCAAAGGGCACCCGCCTTGCGTCCAATCGCGTCCATCTTTTGGCGAACGGCACCCGGCGATTCCGCTTCGTGATGGTATTCAGTGAAATACATCGACGCAATTCTGTTGAAGTGCTCAATGGGAAACTCTGGCACCGTCCGCTGGACCGCCGATTGAATATTTTGGGCCGGGTTATTGACGACGCCACCAGGCATTAGGCCTTCTCCAACCGAATGATATTGCCGCCGCGCTCACCATTCACCGCGCGATCGACCTCAGCCGCCCAGGCTTCAAGCGCATGGCGCTTTTCTGGCGCGTAGGAATGCAAGGCATAGACCTGCCCCGTCACGCCCTGAACGCGATGGTTCAGCACTCGCGAGACGACAAGTTCGGGAATCCCGAGACGGACCATATGTGTGGCGGCAGTTCTGCGTAGATCGTGATAGCGCCAAGGTTCGGACAGGCCCGCGCACTTGCTTTCGAGCCATTCGTCCAGCTGGCGCTTCGATCGGGCAAAACCCTTTATCGGTGAATTCGCGCTCGTCGAGAAAACGTAATCGCCAAGCTCTGGCATGGCTTTGATGATATCGACCGCCGCAGGGGCGAGGGGGACTAGGTGCGCCCGCTTTGCCTTCGTGTGGGCCGCTGTGAGCGTCCAGGTCGCATTGTCGAGGTCAAGATCCGCCCACTGCATCGCAGCGACCTCGCTGCGCCTCTGGCCTGTCAACAGCAATAGACGCATCCACGGCCCGTCAGGATAGCCGAGCAGCCCCGACGCGTTCCACACGCGCGCGACTTCGTCCATCGAAAGGAACCGCTCTCGCGCGGCCTCGCTATTCGGCTTGTCGATGCGATCGGCCGGAGAGGTTTCGATCCAATCCTGCGAGATGGCATAGCCAAAAACCGTCTTGATCGTGGCGAGGACCCGGTTCGGGAGGACATCGCCTTCCAGCCCTTGTATTAGATCGCGAATTTCGGCGCGCTTGATGCTGCCCAGCTTGCGATCCCGCCAGTCGGGATAGACATGCAATTCGAGTTGGCGTCGGATTAGGTCGGGTCGGTTTTTCGCTTCGATCCACGCCTCTGCCGCCGCCTCAAAGGTTCGATCGAGCCCTTCCGTGCTGCCATCGCGTTCCAGCGCCGCGATCATAGTCTCGGCTGCATCGCGCGCCGCTGCCAGCCGCATGGCCGGGTAGGTGCCGAGCTTACGGTTAATGACCTTCCCCCCAACGCGGCGGCGCAAGGTCCAAGTTTTCGCGCCGCCAGCGCCGACACGAAGCCGCAGCCCCGTCACTTTGTGATCGGGATGCTCTTGCTGCCCTTTAGCGGGCGGCTTGATTGCTGCGATCTTCGTATCGGTCAGCATGGCTTAGAGCTCGTCCATGTTGAGCATGGCAAGGGCGGCAAGGTTGGCGATGCCATCTAACGCTGCCGCTACCAGTTCGGGATTGGCATTGTCGAAAAGTGCTTCGCCATTGCCCTCTTTGCGGAAACCCATCTCCATTAACGTGGCGATGCCGTGTATCTGAGGAAGAATTTCGTGCGCGGCGTCAATGCCGGTCGAAAGTGAACAGCGATTGATGCGGAAGGCGTCGAGCGCTTGCTTCAATTCTGGGTTCATTTCGCATCTCCCGAAAGTTCGGAACGGCTTTTGTCGTAGCGGTTCTCGTGAGATTTCGTATCGGCGCGAAGCCGCTCAAGCAGCGAGCCGATCGTGTAGAAAGCGTTCTGCGCGTTCTCTTGGAACACTTCGGCAGTCGCGAGCGCGTAAGCCGTCTCGCTCACCCGTTCCAGCTCATTGCCGATCATGTCGAGGATGCAGCTCGCATCATAAAGAGCGGATGACTTCGCTTTGCGCGCAGCCGGATCAGTCGGTATTGTGTCGGTAGCCATTGATCGTCTCCTGTGGACGGTTGTGGTCAGAGCCGGGTCGGAGGCTCCACCCTCCCTCCTGGCTCGCCTGTTACCTTATCGGCAATAGGTAACAGATTAGGTAACCCGGTCCCGGATAATATGCAATAGCTTCGGACGTAGGCGGACGCTTTTCTCTCGGCGAGAGACGCCTTCGGACCTTAGCGGATGCTTATCGACCTAACTTCTAATCTTGAGGCAGCAGGTTCGAGTCCTGCCGGGCGCGCCATCAACCCCGCATCGCGCTGTCGAGTATTTCCTCCGTGACCGGATAGCCGGCGTCATCTGGGATGCGCAGGACCGGATGCGGGCCGCTTTTATCGATTTCAGGCGTGATCGTCCTGACCGGAATCGCCTCGGCATGGGCGCGGGCCTCGTCATAGCTTGCGAATTGGGCGAGCCGTTCGAGGTTGCGCCGAGTCGGGAAGATCACCGAAATCTCGCCCCGGTCGGCCATGGCGAGCGCATCCTTGGCGCTGGTCCAGAACAGGCTTGTGTTCTCGGTCTCGTCCACGGCGACGTCCACGGCACCCGTGCCCAGATCGGCGAGATAGAAGCGGGTGTCGAAGATCCGGTCATGCGCCAGACCGAGAGGAAGCCAGCGGGCGAAGGGAATCAGCGCGGCGGGATCGAGGCTCCAGCCGAAGCTTTCGAGCACCGGCGCCAGCGCGCCCTTTTCCAGCGCCAGCTTGCGCGCGTCGGCGGCGCGGTCCGCATCGATCGTGCCCGTCAGGCCGAGCGCCAGCCCGGTCTCTTCCAGCGTCTCGCGGATCGCGGCGATGCGGTGCGCCAGTTCGTCATGCTCATCCTCCCCTGCGTCCGGGACCGATTGCGCCGCCAGATCGCGGTCCTCGGGATCGACGCGGCCACCCGGGAAGACGGCCATGCCGCCCGCGAAGCGCAATTGCCGGGACCGCACCACCATCAGGATCTCGGGTTCGGGCGCGGCCCGTCCCTCGCGGAAGACGACCAGCGTGGCGGCGGGAATCGGATCGGAGGGTGGGGGCATTAGGGCTTTAGTGCCTGCCGCGCGCGATTCTGCCAAGCGGGGCGGACCGGTCGATCATGCCGGTGTCGGAAAAATTTACATCGCTTGCGTTTGGTAGCGATGCGTTAACCATCGCAGGGTTAGGATATTGGTCGAAACGGGGATTTGGCACGTTGTGTGCTAATCTTGGCCTGTCTCAAATGTCTTCGATCAGAAGCGGGCCATTCTGGTTCTTGGCTCGCTTCCCGCAAAAAGAAGCCCCCGCGATTTGGTCGTCGCGGGGGTTTTCTTTTGTCCGGGATATCGGGGAAATCGCTCAGGAAGCCTTGGCGACCTGCTTTTCGTCCATCAGCGCCTGCATTTCACCGGCTTCGAACATCTCCATCATGATGTCGCTGCCGCCGACGAATTCGCCCTTCACATAGAGCTGTGGAATGGTCGGCCAGTCGGAATAGGCCTTGATCCCCTGGCGGATTTCCATGTCCTGCAACACGTCGACGCTTTCATAGCCGACACCGCAATGGTCGAGGATGGCGACCGCGCGGCTGGAAAAGCCGCATTGCGGGAAAAGCGGCGTGCCCTTCATGAAAAGCACCACGTCGTTGGAGCCGACAATGTCGGAAATGCGGGCGTTTGCGTCGGCCATGAGACCAGATCCTCGAATAATTGCGTTCAAATCCGGTCAGGACGTGGGGGCTTGCGTGGTCAGTTGCAAGGCGTGGAGTTCGCCGCCCATGCGCGTGCCGAGGGCCTCGTAGACGAGCTTGTGCTGCTGGACCCGGCTCTTGCCCGCGAAAGCGGGGCTGACGACATGGGCGGCGTAATGATCGCCGTCGCCTGCCAGATCGCGGATCGTGACTTCGGCGTCGGGGAGGCCTTCGCGGATCAGCCGCTCGATTTCGTCTGCTGCCATCGGCATCGGATCAGACCTGACCGTCGCGCGCTTCGCCCATGAACTGGCGGCGCGCCTCGACACTGCATTCGCTCAGCTTGGCGCGGATATCGGCTTCGCTGACATCGCAGTCGGCGGCGGTCAGATCGCCGAGCAGCTTGCGGACCACGTCCTCGTCACCGGCTTCCTCGAAATCGGCCTGGACGACGGCCTTTTTATAGGCGTCGGTTTCTTCCTCGCTTAGATTCATCAGGCCCGCCGCCCATTCGCCGAGCAGGCGGTTGCGACGCGCGGCGATCTTGAAGGCGTTTTCCTCGTCAAAGGCGAACTTGGCTTCCTCGCCGCGCTCACGATCCTTGAAGTCCATAATCCGTATCCTCTGGAAAAAAACAGGTCGCCGCGCAGATAGGCGCGCCTTGAGGCGCGGGCAAGCCGGTCGCGGCGCCAAGCGCTACATCGTGACGACCAGCTTGCCGATCGCGCTGCGGCTTTCGAGCTTGGCGATCGCCTCATGCGCCTTGTCGAGCGGATAGGTCTCGCTGATCAGCGGGGCGATCTTTCCGTCCTGCCAGAGCTGGAAGAGTTCGGCGATGTTGGCGGCGTTCTTCTCCGGCTCACGCGCGGTGAAGGCGCCCCAGAACACGCCGCGAATGTCGCAGCTTTTGAGGAGCGTCAGGTTGAGCGGCATCTTGGCGATCCCTGCGGGGAAGCCGATGACGAGGAAGCGTCCCTCCCACGCGATCGCGCGCAGGGCCGGTTCGGAATAATCGCCGCCCACGATATCGTAGACGATATCCGCCCCGTTCGGGCCGACCGCCTCCTTGAACTGCTGGGCGAGCGCCTTCGACTGGTCCTTGTCGAAGGGTGCGCGGGGGTAGATGACGATCTCGTCGGCACCGGCCTTCTTCGCGACCTCGCCCTTTTCCTGCGTGGAGACGGCGGCGACCACGCGCGCACCATAGGCCTTGGCGAGTTCCACCGCCGAAAGGCCCACGCCGCCCGCCGCGCCGAGCACCAGCACGGTTTCGCCAGCCTTGATGTCGCCGCGATCCTTGAGGCCGTGAATGGTCGTCCCGTAGGTCATCAGCAGCGCGCTCGCCTGCACGAGGTCGATCCCCTCGGGCACTTTGAAGAGCCGCGCCGCGGGCACCACGACCTGTTCGCGCAGGCCCCCTGCGCCGATCCCGGCAATCACCCGGTCACCGACCTGCCAGCCCGACACGCCTTCGCCGAGCGCGGCCACCGTCCCCGAAATCTCGCCGCCGGGCGAGAAGGGGCGGGGCGGCTTCATCTGGTACATATCCTTGATGATAAGGCTGTCGGGAAAATTGATCGCGCACGCCGCGACCTCGATCAGCACCTCGCCCTGGTCGGGCGTGGGACTGTCCAGATCCTCGACCACGAGGGTGTCGGGTCCGCCGACTTCTTTCGACAGGACTGCTTTCATGGCGGCTCTCTCCTAGATTTTTTAGTTTTTCTGTAGGTCTATGGGGCGTTTGCGACCAGCGGACGATCCAGCCAGGGAAGGTCCTGCGCACGCCCCGCTTCGTGATGCGTGATCGCATCCGCGCTGGCGAGCGTCAGGCCGATCTCGTCCAGCCCCTCCAGCAGGCAGCGCTTGCGAAACGGGTCCACATCGAAGGCGAAACGGTCCTGAAACGGGGTCGTAACGACCTGGTTCTCGAGATCGATCGTGATCGGGTGGGTCTGCGCTACCTCGAGCAGGCGATCGACCTGATCCTGCGGCAGTTCGACCGCGAGAATCCCGTTCTTGAAGGCATTGCCTGAAAAGATGTCGGAAAAGCTGGGCGCGATCACCGCGGTCAGCCCCATGTCGAGCATCGCCCAGGCGGCGTGTTCGCGGCTCGACCCGCAGCCGAAATTATCGCCCGCGATCAGGATGGGCGCGCCTGCGAAATCCTCCACGTCGAAGGGGTTTCCGGGCGCCTGGCGGATGGTTTCGAACGCGCCTTTGCCCAGGCCTTCGCGGGTGACCGTCTTGAGCCAGTGCGCGGGGATGATGACGTCGGTGTCGACGTTCTTGAGGCCCAGCGGAATGGCGCGACCGTGGATGGTGGAAACGGCGCGCATCAATCGGTTTCGGGCGCTTCCCCGGAAGGGATCGGACCCGGCTGGTGTGGTTTGTTGCGATCGGACTTCTGCTTGCGCTTGCCTGCATAGAGCAGGGCGGCGGCGATGGCGGCGGAGCCGATCGCGCCTGCGATGGCGGCGGTGGATTTGGGAAGTTTGCTCATGCGGGTCTCATGCGGAAGGGTAAGGGGGCTGGCAAGATCAAAGGGCCGATTTACAGCTGGCGCACATCCGCGATCCGGCCCGTCACCGCGGCAGCGGCGGCCATGGCCGGGCTCATCAGATGGGTGCGCGCGCCGGGGCCCTGGCGGCCGACGAAATTGCGGTTCGAGGTGCTGGCGCAGCGTTCGCCCGGCGGTACCTTGTCGGGGTTCATGGC
Source organism: Qipengyuania pelagi (assembly GCF_009827295.1). Classification (NCBI taxonomy): domain Bacteria; kingdom Pseudomonadati; phylum Pseudomonadota; class Alphaproteobacteria; order Sphingomonadales; family Erythrobacteraceae; genus Qipengyuania; species Qipengyuania pelagi. The sequence goes on from NZ_WTYD01000001.1 coordinate 277,222, forward strand.
GAGGCAGGCCGAACAGCCCGGCTCGCGCCATTCGAACCCGGCGTCGGTGAAGACCTTGTCGAGGCCTTCCTCTTCCGCCTGGCGCTTGACGAGGCCCGATCCCGGCACCGCGATGGCCCAGCGCACATTGGCCGCCTTGGTCCGCCCGCGCAGCACCTCGGCAGCGGCGCGCAGATCCTCGATCCGGCTGTTGGTGCAGCTGCCGATGAACACGTTCTCGATTGCCACGTCCGCAATCGGCGTTCCCGGTTCGAGACCCATGTAATCGAGGCTCTTGCGCGCGGCGGCCTGCTTGGACGGGTCGGCGAAGCTGTCGGGCGCGGGCACGCTGCCGCCCACCGCCACCACGTCTTCGGGGCTGGTTCCCCAGCTGACCGTGGGTTCGACATCGGCGGCGTCGATCACGACCGATTTGTCGAACACCGCGCCCTCGTCCGTGCGGAGCGAGCGCCACCATGCGACCGCGCGATCCCAGGCTTCGCCCTGCGGGGCGTAGTGACGGCCCTTGAGATAGGAAAAGACGGTCTCGTCGGGCGCGATCAGGCCGGCACGCGCGCCGCCTTCGATCGACATGTTGCAGACCGTCAGCCGCCCTTCGACGCTCATCCGTTCGAACACGTCCCCACGATATTCGATCACATGGCCCGTCCCGCCGCCCGTGCCGATCACGCCGATGATGTGCAGGATCAGGTCCTTTGGCGTGACACCGGGTCCGAGTTTGCCCTCGACGCGGATTTCCATCGTCTTCGAGCGACGCAATTGCAGCGTCTGGGTCGCCAGCACGTGTTCGACCTCGCTGGTGCCGATCCCGAAGGCGAGCGCGCCGACCCCGCCATGGGCGGCGGTGTGCGAATCGCCGCACACGATCGTCGCGCCGGGAAGCGAGAAGCCCTGTTCCGGGCCGACGACGTGGACGATCCCCTGTTCGGGCGCGACCGCGTCGATATAGCGGATGCCGAAGGCGGGTGCGTTGCGCTCCAGCGCGGCGAGCTGCGCGGCGCTCTGCGGATCCTCGATGGGAAGCCGTGCCCCGTTGGGCGCGAGGCGTGCGGTGGTCGGCAGGTTGTGGTCGGGCACGGCCAGCGTCAGGTCGGGCCTGCGCACAGTGCGCCCGGCGAGGCGCAGCGCCTCGAACGCCTGCGGGCTGGTGACTTCGTGGACGAGATGCCGGTCGATATAGACGAGGCAGGTATCGTCCGAGGCGGGATCGTCGGGCTGCGCCACGACATGGGCGTCCCAGATCTTTTCGTAGAGGGTGCGGGGGCGGCTGGCCATCATGAGGCTTTTTCTGCGGCAGCCTCGCCCCGCGCGCAAGGCACCAGCGCCCTTCCTCGCAATGGCTTTACGAATGTCATGGAAAGGTAAGGTTTAATGCGCTAACTGACACATATGTCAGCAAAGCCCTTCAGCCATCCGATTACCGTCCAACCCGAAGACATCGACTTCATGGGCCATGTCAACAATGCCCGCTATCTCGGCTGGGTGCAGGACACGGTGCTCGCCCATTGGCAGAAACTCGCGCCTGCCGAAGAGGTCGCGAGCAAGGCGTGGGTCGCGCTGAAGCACGAGATCACATATCGCCGCCCCGCTTTCCTGCATGACGCGGTGATCGCCGAAACCGTGCTGGAAAAGATCGCGGGCGCCCGTTCGTTCTACAACACGGTCATCCGCCGGGGCGAGGAAGTGCTGGCCGAGGTGCAGAGCATGTGGTGCTGCCTCGACAGCGAAACGCATCGCCCGGCGCGCATCAGCCGCCATGTGGCGGAAACCTTTTTCGGAATGCCGGCCAAGGCGAAGACCACCGGGGCCTGACGCCCAAGGGCCTGACGCGCAAGGGCTTGGCACCCGGGCCCTGAATGTTTTGCGCTTGAAGGGGCGCGGCCCTATATCCGCGCCATGCGAAGCCGGACCGAGACAGACATCGCGCCCACCGGGCGGCGACAGCAGGCGGCGACGGGGCTATTCCTGACAGCAGCGATATTCGCCGCGTGGCTGGCGCTGCATCTCTATGGGATGTTCGGTTTCGTCCTGAGCTGGAGCAGCCTGCCGCTCGCCCTGATCCTCGCGGTGCTGCTTTGCTGGCTCTCGGTCGGGATGTTCATCGCCAGCCATGATGCCATGCACGGATCGCTGGTGCCCGGCGGCGGGGCGATCAACGATTGGGTCGGGGGCTTCCTCCTGTTCGTCTATGCGGGCTTCGGCTGGAAGCGGATGCGCGCGGCGCATTTTGCGCACCATACGGCCCCCGGCACGGCGGGCGACCCCGATTTCAGCGTCGATCATCCCACGAGGTTCTGGCCGTGGTATGCGGTGTTCCTGCGCCGGTATTTCGGCTGGCAGTCGATAGCCTTCGTCGGCACGGTGGTAACGGTCTATTGGCTGGTCGCGGGCGTGCCGGTCGTCAATATCGTAATCCTCTACGGACTGCCCGCGATCGCTTCCTCGCTCCAGCTGTTTTACTTCGGGACCTATCGGCCCCACCGCCATGACGCGGACGGCTTCAGCGACCGACACAATGCGCGCAGCGACGATCTGGGCACGCTCGCCTCGCTGGCGTCGTGTTTCCATTTCGGGTATCATCACGAACACCATCGCGCGCCGCATATCCCATGGTGGGGCCTGCCCGCCGCGCGTCGCGCGCTGATCGAACGAGACCGCCTTCAAGAGACCCGCCCGTGAGCCTTCCCGCCATTCTCCTCACCATAGTCCTGTCGATCGTCGGCATGGAGATCTTCGCCTGGTGGGCGCACAAATACGTGATGCACGGCTGGGGCTGGGGGTGGCACCGCGACCATCACGAACCGCACGACAACGCGCTGGAGAAGAACGATCTCTACGCGGTCACCTTCGGGACGATCGTGTTCATAATGTTCGCGGTGGGATATTTCGTGTCCGAACTGCTGTGGTGGATCGCCTTCGGGATCACCTGCTACGGCCTGATCTATACCATCGTCCATGACGGGCTGGTGCATCAGCGCTATTTCAAATGGGTGCCCAAGAGCGGCTATGCCAAGCGGCTGGTGCAGGCGCACAAGCTGCATCATGCGACGATCGGCAAGGAAGGCGGGGTCAGCTTCGGTTTCGTCTTCGCGGGCCATCCGGCGAAGCTGAAGGCCGAATTGAAGCGCCAGCGCGAAGCGGGCGTGGCGGTGGTGCGCGACAGCGCGGGGATCGACAGGGTCCGCTAGACCCTATTCAGGGCGGGTGGCGATCCAGCTGCCGGTGATTGCCAGCACGGCGATCGAAATCCAGTGATAGGGCGCACCCAGCGTCCACCAGGTCAGCACCGCGCCCGCCACCAGCGAGGCGATCGCCAGGTATTTCGCGCGCCGCCCGATCGCGCGCCGCGCCCGCCAGTCGCGGATCGGCGGGCCCCAGCGAGGATGGTCGAGCAAGCGTTTCTCCCAGACGGGATTACCGCGCGCGAACAGGAAGGCGGCGAGCAGCAGGAAGGGGACGGTGGGGAGCAGGGGCAGGAATGCGCCGATTATGCCGAGGCCCAGGCTGACGAGACCGAGCGCGAGATAGAGGCGGCGCATGGCGCGCTTGCGGCGCGCTCAGGAAGCGAGCCGCGCGGCGTGTTCCTGCACGAGGGCGATCATATTGGGCACGCCCTGGGTCCGATTGCTCGAGAGCTGGTTCCTGAGATCGAACGGGGCGAGCGCTTCGGCGACGTCCATCCTGGCGACTTCGCTGGCGGGCCTGTCCTGCACCGCCGCGACCACGAGCGCGACGATCCCCTTGGTGATCGCGGCATTGCTGTCGGCGAGGAAATGCAGCTTCCCCGCATCGCCGGTGGGATAGACCCATACCGCCGCCGAACAGCCGCGCACCAGAGTCGCGTCGGTCTTCAACGCATCGGGCATGGGTTCGAGATCGCGACCCAGCTCGATCAGCAGGCGATAGCGTTCGTCGCCTTCGAGAAATTCGTATTCTTCGGCAATGTCATCGAGTGAGCGCATGAGCCGCCATCTAGGCGCTTCGCGTCACAATTCCACCCCGCTCGCGATCGCTTCCAGTTTGCGGATGCGTTCCTTCAGATCGGATATCTCGATCCGGGCGGCGCCGATGGTGCTGCCGCGCTCGGGCTCGCTGCGCCCTTCGGCCAGTTCGCGCTCCTTCAGCGCCAGCCAGCCGCGCCAGCCGACCAGCAGGGCCGTGGCCGTTATCGCGAGCCCGATCAGGGCGGCGACCGCGATGATGATGGTGGGGTCGAACATTTCCCTCATGTCCTTTCCTCGAAGGGGCCTTGATGCCCTTTAGTCCTTGTCGTGTTTCTCGCCCTCGGTGCGCAGCGCGTCGATCTCGGCGGAAAGCCGCCGCGTCTCGCGCGCGTCGAGGGAATTGCTGTCGGTGGCGATGCGTTCGAGCACGCGGATGCGCTCGCGCAGATTTTCGATTTCGCGCCGCATCTCGCACGCCTCGCCTGGGTCGCGGTCGTCATGTCGGGCGGGAGGGAAGACCGGATTGCCGTCCTCGTCCCGCGTCACGCCCAGCGCGCCGTCATGGCGCCGAGTGTAGATCTGCACGATCCCCCAGATGACGATGCCCACCAGCGCGACCAGAGCCCAGCCGGTCATTGCACGCTCTCCTCCAGCTCATTGCCGTCGCGCAGATCCTCGATCTGCATGGCGAGATCGGAGCCGCGATCGATGGCGATGCGTTCGAGAACGCGCACGCGGGCTTCCAGCTTCTGCGCCTTGGCGGCGTATTGCGCGGCCTGTTCGGCGGTCTTGTTGGCCATCAGCTCCATCTGCCTCTCCTTGTGCTTGAGCCAGGCCTGGAAACTGTCCTGCGCCATGCCCAGGACGATGGCGACCAGTGCCACGGTGCCGATCGTGATGGGGATGATTTCCCAGCCCATCAGTTCGCCTCCTGGCCTTTGTCCTTCAGCCGCTCGAATTCGTGGCTGAGCTGATAGCCGCTGTCGGTGACGATGCGTTCGACATTGGCGAGCCGGTCCTTCATCGCGCCCATCTCGGCGCGCAGCTGGGCGTTTTCCTGCGTCAGCAGTGCCACGCGCTCCTGCGCCTGGCTGGTGGTTCCCGGCTTCAGGGACTGTCCCCACATCCCTTCGAGGGGATAGCCGTTCTTGATCTTGAGCCGGGTCGTGTGGACCGACGCAAGAATCCCCGCCGCGCCGAGCGTGAACGCGCCGCCGATGATCCAGCCGAGATAGGGGAGGAAATCCGTGAACTGCATCATGCCCTCTCCCTGCCCTGCGGCGCGTCCTGTTTGCGGCGATCGTCGCGCAGCGCCTCGATCTCTTCCGACAGCGAATAGCCGCGGTCGGTCACGATCTTTTCAAGCACGATCATGCGATCCTGCATGGTGTCGAGCTTGTCGTTGAGCTCGCGGTTCTCCTCGCGAAGCCGCTTGTTCTCCTCGGTATCGGTCTTTTCGACCAGGCCGCCCCAATCGTTTTCAAGCGGGTAGCCGTGCTTGGCGCGGATCCAGTTGTTGATCAGCCAGCCCACGGTCACGGCGAGCACGATCAGCGCGATCATGATTTCGCGGTCCATTACACTCTCTCCCGCTTTTCGAAGCTCAGCGGTGTGCCGCTATCATCGGTTTCGACGCTTCGGACGTCGCGCAGCGCCTCGATCTGGGTGGCGACGTCATAGCCTTTGTCGGTAACGATGCGTTCGAGGACGCGGACCCGGTCTTCGAGCTTCTGGACCTGGCTGGCATATTGGGCGGCACGTTCGGCGGTGTGCTGGGCGGTGGCGGAAACCTGCATTTCCGCAACCTTGATCTTCTGCTTCGACCAGATCGCGACCATTGGAATGCCGCACCCCATGACGATACCTGCAAGCGGTATCAAAATCCCCAGATCCATCGTAATTTCCTCCTGTTCCCCTTAGTTCCGCGCCCCTCAGCGCAGGCGCTCGATCTCTGCGGTGAGGCGCGGGTTCGAGCTGACGTAGAAATGTTCGACCTCGGCGAGGCGGCGGTCCACGTCCTTCATCTTGGCGCGGATTTCGCGGGCCGTGCGCTTCGGGCTCTGCCGGACGCGCTGCCAGTACCGGTTCTCGTCCTGATCGGCGTAGAGATAGGGCGGCTTCTTATCGAGCAGCAGGCCGGCGATGAAATAGGCGGGCAGGGCGAATCCGGTGATGAGGACCATGATGACGACCGCCATGCGCAGCCAGAACACATTGACCCCGGTATAATCCGCGAGGCCCGAGCACACGCCCATCAGCTTCGCATTCTGCTTGTCGCGATAGAGAGTGGTGCGGGGGCTGTTCATTTCATCGATCCTTTCTTCTCGGCCATCATCTGCTCGAGTTCGCGCAGCTGCTGGTTGTCGACCTCGCTGTCGTGGACGAGGCGGGCGGGCTTGAAATCGGCGTTGTCGCTGGCGACCAGGCGCTCGACCGTGTCCATGCGCTCATCGAGGCGCTTGGCGAGGTTGTAGAGCTCTTCGAGCAGGACCTCGTCATCGCTGGTGATCGAAGCGGAGGTCTTCCACTTGGTCACGTAATGCATGACGATCCACGGCAGGGCGATAAAGATCGCGACGACGGCAAAGACTTCTTCCATGGATCAACCCTCCTTGTTTCCGGCGTCTTCGGGCTTGCCGAGCGCCTTTTTCATCTGTGCCAGTTCGTCGTCGATCGCGTCCGAGCCTTCCAGCGCGGCGATCTCGTCGGCGAGGCTGTTCTTGTCGCTGTTGTCGGCGATCGAGAGCGCATCGGCGCGCCCTTCGGCGTAATCGACCCGGCGCTCCAGCTGGTCGAAGCGCGCCAGAGCCTCGTCGGTCCGCTCGGTGCTCATCAGCGTGCGCAGCTTGACGCGGTTCTCCGCGCTTTCGAGGCGGGCGGCGATGGCGGTCTGGCGGCTGCGCGCCTCACGCAGGCGGTTCTGCAATTTGGCGATATCCTGCTCGTAGGCGCGCAGGGCATCGTCGAGCACCGAGATCTCCTGCTTCAGCTGGTCGGAGATATCGGCGGCCTTCTTCTTTTCGACGAGCGCCGCGCGGGCCAGATCCTCGCGATCCTTCGACAGAGCGAGCTGCGCCTTTTCGGACCAGTCGGCCTGCAACCGGTCGAGCTGCACGGTCTTGCGGTGCATTTCCTTCTGGTCGGCGATGGTGCGCGCCGCGCTGGCGCGGACTTCGACGAGCGTTTCTTCCATTTCGAGGATGATCATGCGGATCATCTTCGAAGGGTCGTCCGCCTTGTCGAGCATATCGTTGAAATTGGCCGCGATGATGTCGCGGGTGCGGCTGAATATTCCCATCAAAGGTGCTCCGTTGGAAAAGAATTCGTTGAGTTTCGCTTCGACCCTGGCGCCGTCCATCCAGTCTCCGGCCGACATTCTGTCCGATCGGTCGGACTGGCGATCACGCTGGGTCGGGGTGGGGGACCGGCGCAGGCGCTCGACCTCTTCCTCGATCCGCGAGGGGCGGCGTTCTGGCCGCAGATTGCTGTTGTCCCTCATCAGGCGGGGGTCCTCACGATCGCTCATGCCAGTTCCACCTGGGCGAACCCGCTGATCGGCGGCGCGGGCGGGTTTGCCGGGGCCTGGCCTTGGAAAGCGATGAAAGTGACCATCGCGGCCACGCTGACCATCGCGGCGTGGCCGAGGCGGGTGCGGAAGAAGCGAAGGTCGTACATGGTTCTGATCTTTCCGGTCTGGTTTCGTGTGTTGTTCATAGATTAGCAAGCTGTATGCCAAATCACATAAGATACTGATAAAAAGAGACATTCTATAATTCGACGAACGACATTGCGGTGCCAGTTGCCAAGATATGGGAATTTTCGCTAATCCATGGGCTATGGAGCGGGAAAATCAGTTCGTCGGGCAATCTGGTGCCTTTCTCGACGCGGTCGAGCGGACCAGCCGTGCCGCACCGATGCGGCGTCCGGTTCTGATCATTGGCGAGCGCGGAACGGGCAAGGAATTGATTGCCGAACGCCTCCATCGCCTGTCGACCCGCTGGGACGAACCGCTCGTCACGATGAACTGCGCCGCTCTGCCCGAAACGCTGATCGAGGCCGAATTGTTCGGGCACGAGGCGGGCGCCTTCACCGGCGCCACGAAGCAGCGCGTCGGCCGGTTCGAGGAGGCGGACAAGGGCACGCTGTTCCTCGACGAATTGGGCACGCTGTCGATGGGCGCGCAGGAGAGATTGCTGCGTGCGGTCGAATACGGCGAGGTCACGCGCATCGGCGCGAGCCGCCCGGTCCGCGTGGACGTGCGCATCGTCGCCGCCACCAATGAGGATCTTCCGACCAAGGCCGAGCGCGGCGATTTTCGCGCCGACCTGCTCGATCGCCTGAGTTTCGAGGTTATAACCCTGCCGCCTTTGCGGGTGCGCGAAGGCGATATAGCGGTTCTCTCCGAATATTTCGGGCGTCGCATGGCGGCGGAGATCGGCTGGGAAGGGTGGCCTGGTTTTGCCGACCACATCCGCGAACAGATGGAACAGCACCCCTGGCCGGGCAATGTCCGCGAGCTGCGCAATGTGGTCGAACGCGCGGTCTATCGCTGGGACGATTGGGGAAATCCGATCGGCCATGTCGTCTTCGACCCGTTCGACAGCCCGTGGAAGCCCGCCGCGCCGCCCCTGCGCGCCGAGCCACGCGGCCCGTCGGCACCCGCCCGCGAATCGAGCGGGCCCGATTACGATTCGATCGCCGATCTGCGCGCAGCGGTGGACGAGCACGAGCGCGCGATCGTGGAACACGCGCTCGGCAAGCACCGCTGGAACCAGCGCCAGACCGCCAAGGCGCTAGGCCTCAGCTACGACCAGCTACGCCACTGCATCAAGAAGCACGGGCTGGGCGAAAGCGATTGAGCTTGCCATTACTGTGCGTGAAGGTTAGGTAGACTGACATCCCGACATTGTCGCGACACTGGAGGGGCTGGCGCCGCGAGGGGCCGGCCACGAAGGCCTGTCGCTGCGATGCCTTGCAAATCTGGAGAGCGAATGGCCGATCTGGCGCGTCTGACCGAAGTGATCGAACCCGAAGCGGCCGCGCTGGGTTTCGAACTCGTGCGCGTGAAGATCATGCCGTCCGAAGCCGGCGACGGCGCCCAGGCGCTGCAGATCATGGCCGAGGATCCGAAGACCGGGCAGCTCGTGATCGAACAATGCGCCGCCCTCTCGCGCCGCGTCTCCGACCGGATCGACGCGCTGGAGGAAGAGGGCGAGGTGCTGATCGACGGGGCCTATCACCTCGAAGTCAGCTCGCCCGGTATCGATCGTCCGCTGACCCGCGCAAAGGATTTCTCCGCCTGGGCGGGGCATGAAACCAAGATCGCGATGGACAAGGCCTGGAACGGCCAGCGCAATCTGCGCGGCGAACTTGTCGGGATAGAGGATGGTATGGTCACCATCGTCGATCGCAAGGCGGGCGAGACCAGCGTCCCCCGCGAAAAGATTCATTCGGCGCAGCTCGTCTTGACCGACGCGCTGATCGCCGCCACCCAGCCGCTCGACACGAGCGGTGCCGACGAAATCGTCGAAACTGAAGAAAAGGCAGACGACTGATGGCCAGTGCCATTTCCGCCAACAAGGCCGAACTCCTCGCGATCGCCAATTCGGTCGCATCCGAGAAGATGATCGACAAGTCCATCGTGATCGAAGCGATGGAAGAGGCGATCCAGAAGGCCGCGCGTGCGCGCTACGGCGCCGAGAACGACATCCGCGCCAAGCTCGATCCCAATAGCGGCGACCTGCGCCTGTGGCGCGTCGTCGAAGTGGTCGAGGAGGTCGAGGATTATTTCAAGCAGGTCGATCTCGCCGCCGCGCAAAAGCTCGACAAGGATGCGAAGCTGGGCGATTTCATCGTCGATCCGCTGCCGCCGGTTGATCTCGGCCGCATCGACGCGCAGTCCGCCAAGCAGGTGATCTTCCAGAAGGTCCGCGATGCCGAGCGTGAGCGCCAGTACGAGGAATTCAAGGACCGCGCGGGCGAAGTCATCACCGGCGTCATCAAGTCGGTCGAATTCGGCCATGTCATCGTCAATCTCGGCCGGGCCGAAGGCGTCATTCGCCGCGACCAGCAGATCCCGCGCGAAGCCGCCCGTGTGGGCGAGCGGGTGCGCGCGCTGATCACCAAGGTGGAGCGCAACAATCGCGGCCCGCAGATCTTCCTCAGCCGTGCCGCGCCTGAATTCATGAAGAAGCTGTTCGCGCAGGAAGTGCCCGAAATCTACGACGGCATCATCGAGATCAAGGCCGCCGCCCGCGATCCGGGCAGCCGCGCCAAGATCGGCGTTATCTCGCATGACAGCTCGATCGACCCGGTCGGCGCCTGCGTCGGCATGAAGGGCAGCCGCGTCCAGGCGGTCGTCCAGGAATTGCAGGGCGAGAAGATCGACATCATCCCCTGGAGCGAGGAGCAGGCGACCTTCATCGTCAACGCGCTCCAGCCCGCCACCGTCGCGCGCGTCGTGCTCGACGAGGAAGAGGGCCGCATCGAAGTCGTCGTGCCCGACGATCAGCTGTCTCTGGCGATCGGCCGTCGCGGCCAGAACGTGCGTCTCGCCAGCCAGCTGACCGGTCACCAGATCGACATCATGACCGAGGAAGAGGCGAGCGAGAAGCGGTCGAAGGAATTCGCCGAACGCTCCAAGATGTTCGAGGAAGAACTCGACGTCGACGAGACGCTGTCGCAGCTGCTGGTGGCCGAAGGCTTCGCCGAGCTGGACGAGGTCGCCTATGTCGAACTCGACGAACTGGCCGCGATCGAAGGCTTCGACGAGGAGCTGGCCGAGGAATTGCAGAGCCGCGCGGTCGAAGCGATCGAGCGCCAGGAAGCCGCGCATCGCGAGACGCGCCGCGAACTGGGCGTCGAGGACGATCTCGCCGAACTGCCGCACCTCACCGAACAGATGCTGGTCGTGCTCGGCAAGGCGGGGATCAAGACGCTCGACGATCTGGCCGATCTCGCCACCGACGAACTGATCGCCAAGAAGCGCGAGGCGCCGCGTCGCCGCCAGCCCGCTGGCGACATGAGCGGCCCGCCGATGCGCCGTCCGGCGCAGCGTCCCGAAGACAAGGGCGGGGTGCTCGGCGAATTTGGCCTGAACGAAGAGCAGGGCAACGAGATCATCATGGCCGCCCGCGCCCACTGGTTCGAAGATGAGGAACCGGCTCCCGCCGCCTCCTCCGATTCACAGGAGGCCGCTCATGCGGACTCCGAACAATGAGCGCCTAGCGTCCCAGACAGACCGAGCCGACCCGATCTCGTCCCCTGAAGGGGACGGGGCGGGGAAGGGTGCGCCCGCAAAGCGCCAACAGTCCGAAGGCAAGCAGAACGAGCGGCGCTGCATCCTTGCGGGCGAATCGTCGCCGCGCGAGGGGCTGATCCGCCTCGCCGTGTCGCCTTCGGGCCTGGTCCTACCCGATGTGCAGGCCAAGGCTCCGGGCCGTGGTGCGTGGATCGGCGTTACGCGCGCCGAGCTTGAGGAGGCGATGGCCAAGGGGCGGCTAAAGGCCGCGCTCGCCCGCGCCTTCAAGTCCGGCGATCTCGAAATCCCTGCCGACCTGCCCGAAAAGATCGAAAGCGCGCTCGCGCGCGTCCTGCTCGACCGGCTGGGGCTGGAACTGAGAGCGGGAAGCCTTATCTTGGGCACCCAGCGCATCGCCGAAGCGGCGCGCGGGGGCGCGGTCGAACTGCTGGCTCATGCCAGCGATGCCAGCGAAGACGGGCGCAAGAAGCTCGACCAGGCATGGCGCGTCGGCGCCGAGCGCGAGGGCAGCGGCGATCGCGGCCTCGTCTTGCCGCTGGACCGCATGGCGTTGTCTGTGGCATTGGGCCGCGAGAATGTGGTGCATCTGGCCGTGGGACATCCCAGGGCGGCGGCGCGGATCGCGGGGCTTCTCCAGCGCCTGATCCATTTCAGCGGGGATGCGACCGATGCTCAAGCACCGGAAGCGGCCACGAATACGAACGATACGCAGAGCGATTTGAACGATGGCGCGGCCCCCATCGGGGCGGGCCGCGAGATGACGAATACGGAAGAAAGAACGAGCTAGATGAGCGACGACGACAAGAAACCTGCCCGCAAGCCGCTGTCCCTCAAGGGCAGCCAGCCGGGCGAGGTCAAGCAGACCTTCAGCCATGGCCGCACCAACAAGGTCGCGGTCGAGGTGAAGCGGCGCCGCAAGCTCGTGAAGCCGGGCGAGGCGCCCGAGCCTGCACCTGCGCCTGCCGCAGCGCCCGCACCGGCGCCTGCCCCGGCCCCGGCGCCCGCTCCGGTCGCCAAGGCTCCCGCGCCCAAGCGTCCCGCGCCGTCTGACGAGACGCCGCAGGAGCGTGTCGCCCGTCTCCAGCGCGAGGCGGAGGAAGATCGCCTGCGTCTGGCCGAGGAAGCGCGCGTCCGCGAGGAACGCGAAGCGAAGCAGGCGGTCGAGGACGAGAAGAAGCGCGCCGAGACCAAGGCTCAGGAAAAGGAAGCGCAGAAGGAAGCCGAGGCACAGGCCGAGAAGGCCGCCGCCGAGCGCGCTGAGGAAGAGGCTCAGTCCGCTCCGGCCGAAAATCAGGATTCAAGTTCTGATGCTACCGGCGAAGCCGCCACCGACGCGGCAGGCGAAGGTGCGCCCGCCGCACCCGCGCCGCGCCGCTTCACGCCCGTCGCGCGTCCCGAGCCCAAGCGCCCGGAAAAGCCCAAGAAGGACGACAAGAAGGCGCGCACCGTCACGACTGCGGAGCGTCCCGACAAGCGCCGTTCGGGCAAACTGTCCGTCACCAAGGCTCTGAACGAGGACGAGGGCCGCCGCGCCCGTTCGCTCGCCGCGCTGAAGCGTGCGCGCGAAAAGGAGCGTCGCGGTCAGGGCGGCCCCAGCAAGCCGCGCGAGAAGCAGGTGCGCGACGTGGTCGTGCCCGAAGCGATCACCGTGCAGGAACTCGCCAACCGCATGGCCGAAAAGGGCGCGGACCTGGTGAAGGAATTGTTCAATCTCGGCATGATGGTCACCGTCAACCAGACGATCGACCAGGACACCGCCGAATTGCTGGTCGACCAGTTCGGCCACAACGTCCAGCGCGTGTCCGAAGCCGATGTCGACATCGTCAATGAGGACGATAGCGATCCCGAAGAAACGCTGCGTCCGCGTCCGCCGGTCGTTACCATCATGGGCCATGTCGATCACGGCAAGACCAGCCTGCTCGACGCGCTGCGCGGGGCGAATGTGGTGAAGGGCGAAGCCGGGGGCATCACCCAGCATATCGGCAGCTATCAGGTGAAGACGAAGAAGGGCGATGCGATCACCTTCCTCGACACGCCGGGCCACGCCGCCTTCACCCAGATGCGCGCGCGCGGTGCGAACGTCACCGATATCGTCGTGCTGGTGGTCGCCGCCGACGATGGCGTGATGCCGCAGACGATCGAGGCGATCAATCACACCAAGGCCGCCGGTGTCCCGATGATCGTGGCGATCAACAAGGTCGACAAGCCCGAAGCCAATCCCGACAATATCCGCAACCGCCTGCTCGAACACGAGGTCATCGTGGAGAAGATGTCCGGCGATACGCAGGACGTCGAAATCTCCGCCAAGGAGAAGACCGGGCTCGACGAGCTGCTCGAGGCGATCAATCTCCAGGCCGAACTGCTCGAACTGAAGGCGCGCCCCGATCGCGAGGCCGAGGCGACCGTGATCGAAGCGCAGCTCGACAAGGGCCGCGGCCCGGTCGCGACCGTGCTCGTCACGCGCGGCACGCTGAAGCGTGGCGACACCTTCGTGGTCGGCACTCAGAGCGGCCGCGTCCGCGCGATCGTCAACGATCAGGGCAAGCAGATCAAGGAAGCCGGGCCGTCCATGCCGGTCGAGGTCCTGGGCCTTGGCGGAGTGCCCAATGCGGGCGACACGCTGACCGTGGTCGAGAACGAACAGCGCGCCCGCGAGGTCGCCGAGTTCCGCCAGTCCAAGGCGACCGAGAAGCGCACCGCGCTCGCCCCCACCAATTTCGACACCATGTTCGCTGGCCTCCAGTCGAACGTGATCGAATTCCCGGTGCTGGTGAAGGCGGACGTGCAGGGATCGGTCGAAGCGATCAATGCGGCGCTCCACAACCTGTCGAACGACGACATCAAGGTGCGCGTTCTGCACGCGGGCGTCGGCGCGATCACCGAAAGCGACGTCCAGCTGGCCGCTGCCAGCAAGGCGCCGATCATCGGCTTCAACGTGCGCCCCAATCCCAAGGCGCGCGAATTGGTCAAGCGCGACAATGTCGAGATGAAGTATTTCGACGTGATCTACCACCTCACGGAGGAGATCACGAAGGAGATGCTCGGCGAGCTCGGACCGCTCAAGGTCGAGAACGTCATCGGCCGCGCCGAGGTCAAGGAAGTCTTCAAGTCCGGCAAGAAGGACAAGGCGGCGGGTCTGCTCGTGGTCGAAGGCGTTATTCGCAAGGGCGTCCATGCCCGCCTCACGCGCGACGACGTCATCGTCTCGGCCACGACCATCCAGTCGCTGCGCCGCTTCAAGGACGATGTCGACGAGGTCCGCTCGGGTCTCGAATGCGGCGTCGTGCTGGCGGATACGAACGACATCCGCGCGGGCGACCAGCTCGAAGTGTTCGAGGTGACGGAGCAAGAGCGGACTCTCTAGTCCGCTCGCCCACCCTCGATGGCAAAACACGCGTCTTCGTCCGAACAGCAATCCGTCCGCGTCCTCAAGGTGGGGGAGCGGGTGCGGCATATCCTATCCGAACTGCTCGCCCGGGGCGAGGCGCATGACGACGTGCTGCGCGCGCATACGATCAGCGTGACCGAGGTGCGGATGACCCCGGACCTCAGGAACGCCAAGGCTTACGTGAAGCCGCTGATGGGCGAGGACGAGACTGCGGTGTTGAAGGCGCTGCGCACCAACACCGCCTTCTTCCAGAAAGAGGTCGCACAGCGGCTGGGCCTGAAATTCGCGCCCCGCCTGAGCTTCCAGCCCGACGAGAGCTTCGACGAGGCGGACCGGATCGAGCGATTGCTGAACGATCCCAAGGTGGCGCGCGACCTGGACGACTGAGCATGGCGGCTCTGGATTGCTTCGTCGCTGCGCTCCTCGCAATGACGAAATCAAGGGCATCCATTTATAACCTCGTCATTCCGAGCGACCGCAGGTCGCGCGGCAATCCAGGACCAACCGCGCATACGGTGGATTGCCGTCGCACCGCGCTCCTCGCGGAGACGAAACCACGCTAAGGCGGCTTCATGGCCAAGCTCTATTTCTACTATGCCAGCATGAATGCGGGGAAGAGTTCCACGCTGTTGCAGGCCGATTTCAACTATCGCGAGCGCGGGATGCGCACGATGGTGTGGACCGCGCGGCTGGATACGCGCGGACAGGGCATGGTCAGGAGCCGCATCGGGCTGGAGGCGGATGCGCATCTCTACGATCCCGATACCGACCTTTGGGCCGCGATCCGCGCGGCGCATGATACGCAACCGCTCGATTGCGTGTTGATCGACGAGGCCCAGTTCCTGACGCGCGATCAGGTCTGGCAATGCGCGCGACTGGCGGACGAGGCGGGCATCCCGGTGGTCTGTTATGGCCTCAGGACCGATTTTCAGGGCGAACTCTTCCCCGGTTCCGCCGCGCTTTTGGGCATTGCTGACAAGCTCGTCGAATTGAAAGGCGTGTGCCATTGCGGCCGCAAGGCGACGATGAATCTGCGCGTCGACGAAAGCGGCCAGGCCGTCAGCGCGGGCGAGCAGACCGAGATCGGCGGAAACGAGCGCTACGTCGCACTATGCCGCAAGCATTTCACCAGCGCGCTGGCGGGTTGAGATGTCGAACGCCGTGCCCGTGCCCCACCGCCGGGAATGGGTGCAGGATTTCCAACGGGAAAGCGAAATAGTGCGCATGGCGCTGGGGCCGGAGGCAGTGGCGTTGCACCACATCGGCAGCACCGCGATCGCGGATATTTTCGCAAAGCCGATCATCGACATTCTGGTGGAGGCGACCTCGCTTGAGAAGATCGACGCGCGCTCCCATGCCCTGCAAGGGGCCGGGTACGAGGCGAAGGGAGAGTACGGCATTTCCGGGCGCCGCTATTTCCGAAAGAGCGACGATGCGGGGCGGCGAACCCATCACCTCCATGTTTTCGTATGGGGATCGGACGAGGCGCAGCGGCATCTCGCCTTTCGCGACTATCTGAGAACGCATTCCGAGCGAGCCGCGGATTACTCCGCCCTGAAAATGCGCATCGTCGGGGAATGGCGCGGAACGGACGATTACATCGCGCGCAAGGACGGACTTGTGAAAGCGATCGAGGGTGAAGCGCTCGTCTGGATGCGCCACCGCGCACGCCACGACCCTTCCGGTTAAGTTTGCCGCACCTACATAGAGACCATGACCGAAACCCTCCTCCTCGCGGCCATTCTCGTGCCGTGCCTGATCGTCGCCATCGTCTTCCACGAGGTCGCGCATGGCTGGGCCGCGCTGATGCTCGGCGATCCGACCGCGAAGGAACAGCGGCGGCTGTCGCTCAACCCCATTCGCCATGTCGATCCGATCGGCACGCTGTTGGTGCCGGGCGCGCTGGCGCTGTTCGGCGGGCCGATCTTCGGCTGGGCGAAGCCGGTACCGGCGAATGCGCGGCGGCTGAACAATCCCCGCTACGGCATGATGGCGGTCGCGGCGGCGGGGCCGGGGACCAATCTGGTGCTGGCGCTGCTTGGCGCGGTCCTGTTCGGGGTCTTTGCGGGCATCGCTTTCAGTGCAGGCGAGGCATTGCCCGACTGGGCGGTGACGGCGGGCGGAACCTTCATCCTGATCAACGTCTTCCTGGCGCTGTTCAATCTCCTGCCGATCCCGCCCTTCGACGGCTCGCATATCGTCGGCGGGCTGCTGCCCCGCCGCTATGCCCGCCACTGGCAGAAGGCGCAGGGACTGGGCATGGCGTTCTTCGTGATCCTCATCGCGGCCACCTGGGCCTTTCCCGATAGCGGGATCGTGGAGCATGTCGTGTTGCCGCCGGTGATGTGGGCGCAGCAGATCTTCGCCGGGATTGCGGACACGGTGGCGCGGATGATCGCAGGATGATCCATCCCGCATCCGGCTGGCTGATCCTCGACAAGCCGCGCGGCATGGGCTCGACCCAGGCGGTGGGCGCGGTCAAGCGCGTACTCAGGCAGGGAGGCTATCCCAGGACCAAGGTCGGCCATGGCGGCACGCTCGATCCTCTGGCGGAAGGCGTCCTTCCGATCGCGCTGGGCGAGGCGACCAAGCTTGCCGGGCGGATGCTCGACAGCGACAAGATCTACGCCTTCACGATTGCATTCGGCGAAGAGACGGAAACGCTCGATACCGAAGGCGCGGTGGTGCGGACCTCCGACCATCGCCCGCCCATGGCGGCGGTCGTGGCGGTACTCGACCATTTCACCGGGGAGATCGAGCAGGTTCCGCCCAAATATTCCGCGCTGATGATCGACGGCAAGCGCGCCTATGACCGCGCCCGCGCAGGCGAGGAGGTCGAGATGAAGACCCGCCGCGTGACGGTTTATGATCTACGCGTGTTTCGTCATCCCCGCGAAGGCGGGAATCCAGACGACGGTGGCGAAACCGCGCAAGGTCGCATGGACCCCCGCCTTCGCGGGGGTGACGAGGACAGTTCACTGATGGACCTGACCTCGGCCTTCGCCACCACGCTCGGTCGGCCCGACCCCTACGACCCTCAGGCCCCGCTCGAATTCGCGGACAGCGTCACGCTCGTCGCGCATGTCTCGAAGGGGACGTATATCCGGTCGTTGGCACGGGACATCGCACATGCGCTTGGAACCGTGGGGCATGTCACCTATCTCAGGCGCATCAAGGCCGGGCCGTTCCGCGAGGAACAGGCGATTTCGCTGGACACTCTTGAGGAAATCGCTAAGGGCGCGCCACTTGAACACCTTCTCCTGCCGCTGGAGGCCGGACTGGACGACATCCCGGTCCTACCCCTCGACCCGACGAGCGCGCAGGCGGTCCGCCAGGGCCGGGTCTTGTCGGAACTGTCCCAGCCGGATGGGCTCCATTTAGCGAAACTGGGCGATGTCCCGATCGCTTTGATGGAACTTCAAGGCGGCACGGCTAAGGTCGTGCGGGGCTTCAACCTTCCCGATGTCGCGGAGTAGAATACATGTCGGTAACCGCCGAACGCAAAGCGGAAATCATCAAGGACAACGCCCAGAGCGAGGGCGACACCGGGTCTCCCGAAGTCCAGGTCGCCATCCTGACCGAACGCATCCGCAACCTGACCGAACACTTCAAGGACAATCACAAGGACAACCACTCGCGTCGTGGCCTCCTGATGATGGTCAACCAGCGGCGCAAGCTGCTCGCCTTCCTCAAGAAGATGGATGTCGAGCGCTACAACGCCCTGATCCAGAAGCTGGGTCTGCGTAAGTAAGAGTTTTTGCGAAGGGGCGGCTCGATGGTCGCCCCTTCGTTTATCCGGCACCCGTGCAATCCGGCAGGGTGCGGACCATGGAGGCGAAAAGCCTCGGACCGGACCGGGACGGAATACCCGGCACAGTAGGCCCCGCGACGCAATGTGGCGCGCGGGATCGTTAAGGAAAATACATGTTCGACACGAAAACCGTATCGCTGGAGTGGGGCGGAAAGACCCTCACTCTGGAAACCGGCCGCATTGCCCGTCAGGCTGACGGCGCGGTCCTCGCCACTTACGGCGAAACCGTCGTTCTTTGCGCGGTCACCGCTGCAAAGAGCGTCCGCGAAGGGCAGGACTTCTTCCCGCTCACCGTGCACTACCAGGAAAAATTCTCCGCCGCGGGCCGTATTCCGGGCGGCTTCTTCAAGCGCGAAGGCCGCGCCACGGAGAAGGAAACGCTGACCAGCCGCCTGATCGACCGCCCCGTGCGGCCGCTCTTCCCGGAAGGCTTCTACAACGAGATCAACGTGATCGCGCAGGTCCTCAGCTATGATGGCGAGACCGAGCCCGATATCGTCGCGATGATCGCCGCTTCGGCCGCGCTCACCATTTCGGGCGTGCCCTTCATGGGCCCGATCGGCGCCGCGCGCGTCGGCTTCCGCAACGGCGAATACGAACTGAACCCGTCGCTCTCCAGCGCGCTCGACGAAGAGGGTCGCCTCGACCTCGTCGTCGCCGCCACGCAGGACGCGGTGATGATGGTCGAATCCGAAGCCAAGGAGCTGACCGAAGAGGAAATGCTCGGCGCCGTGATGTTCGCGCACGAGGAAAGCCGCAAGGTCATCGGTGCGATCATCGACCTCGCCGAACAGGCCGCCAAGGATCCGTGGGACGTGGATACCTCGGACGATACCTCGGCGATCAAGGAAAAGCTGCGCGGGATCGTCGGTGACGACATCGCCGCCGCCTACAAGCTGACCGACAAGTCGGCCCGTTCGGACGCGCTCAACGCCGCCCGCGCCAAGGCCAAGGAAGCCTTCGCCGACGAAGAGCCGCAGACCCAGATGGTCGCCAACAAGGCGGTCAAGAAGCTGGAAAGCGACATCGTGCGCGGCGCCATCCTCAAGGACGGCCAGCGTATCGACGGGCGTAAGCTCGATCAGGTCCGCCCGATCGAAGCGATGGTCGGCCTGCTGCCCCGTACGCACGGTTCGGCCCTGTTCACGCGCGGTGAGACGCAGGCGATCTGCACCACCACGCTGGGCACCAAGGATGCCGAGCAGATGATCGACGGGCTCGAAGGCCTGTCCTACAACCCCTTCATGCTGCACTACAACTTCCCGCCCTATTCGGTCGGCGAAGTGGGCCGCTTCGGCTTCACCAGCCGCCGCGAAACCGGCCACGGCAAGCTCGCCTGGCGCGCGCTGCACCCGGTCCTGCCGAGCCATGAGGACTTCCCCTATACGATCCGCATCCTCAGCGACATCACCGAGTCCAATGGCTCGTCCTCGATGGCGACGGTATGCGGCGGGTGCCTCAGCATGATGGATGCGGGCGTTCCGATCGAACGTCCGGTGTCCGGCATCGCCATGGGCCTGATCCTCGAAGGCGACGAATTCGCCGTCCTGTCGGACATCCTGGGTGACGAAGATCACCTCGGCGACATGGACTTCAAGGTCGCGGGTTCGGAAAAGGGCATCACCTCGCTCCAGATGGACATCAAGGTCGCCGGCATCACGCAGGAGATCATGACCAAGGCGCTCGAACAGGCCAAGGCCGGTCGCGCGCACATTCTGGGCGAAATGAACAAGGCGCTGGGCTCGTCGCGTTCGGGCGTGTCCAAGCACGCGCCGCGCATCGAGACGATGCAGATCGACAAGTCGAAGATTCGCGACGTCATCGGCACGGGCGGCAAGGTGATCCGCGAGATCGTCGCCGAAACGGGTGCCAAGGTCGACATCGACGACGAGGGCACGATCAAGATCTCCTCGAGCAATGCCGACGAGATCGAAGCCGCGAAGCGTTGGATCGAAGGCATCGTCGAAGAGGCGGAAGTCGGCAAGATCTACAACGGCAAGGTCGTCAACATCGTCGATTTCGGGGCCTTCGTGAACTTCATGGGCGGCAAGGACGGTCTCGTCCATGTCAGCGAAATGAAGAACGAGCGCGTCGAAAAGCCGACCGACGTCGTGTCGGAAGGCCAGGAAGTGAAGGTCAAGGTCCTCGAGATCGACCAGCGCGGCAAGGTCCGCCTGTCGATGCGCGTCGTCGACCAGGAAACCGGCGAAGAGCTGGAGGACACCCGTCCTCCGCGCGAACCGCGTGGTGACCGCGAAGGCGGTCGTGGCGGCGATCGCCGTGGCCCGAGAGGCGGCGGCGGCGGCCGTGGCGGCGACCGTGGTGGTCGTGGCGGCGGTCGCGGCAATGACCGGGGCGGCAACCGCGATGGCGGTTCCAGCGACGGCCCGGCGCATGTGCCGGACTTCCTGAAGGACTGATCCTTCGGATTGACCAAAAGAAAAGGGGCCGCGGCGATGCTGCGGCCCCTTTTTCGTGTCGGCCATTCCGTGTCGGACGAAATCAGCCCATTTCGAGGATCGGCTTCATCACCTTGCCGTCGTGCAGATCCTTCACCGCCTGGTTGATGTCGTCGAAGCTGTAGCGCTTCACCAGCCGGTCGAACGGGAAGCGGTCCTGAAGATGCAGGCGCACCAGTTCGGGGATGAACTGCTTGACCTTGGAATCGCCCTCCACGCAGCCGACGATCTTGCGGCCCGACAGGATCTGTTCGTTGGCGTCGAAACTGTAATCGGTGCCCGAAGGCGGCGCGCCGACCACGACCATGGTGCCGCGCTTGGCCAGGCTGCCCCAGGCGGCGCGTGCGGCGTTCGCGTTGCCGCTGCACTCGATCGCGTAATCGACGCCCTCGGCCACGATCTTGCGGATTTCCTCGCCGAGATCGGTATCCTTGGAGACCTCCACCGAATGGGTCGCGCCCAGTTCCTTGGCTAGCTCCAGGCGTTCGGCGTTCATGTCGACCGCGACGATGGTGCTGCACCCCGCCAGTCGCGCTGCCATCACCGCCGACATACCCACGCTGCCGACGCCCGAGACGAGGAGCGCCGAACCGGCCTGCGGCTTCGCCGTCCGCAGCACCGCGCCCGCGCCGGTCTGGATTCCGCATCCGAGCGGCCCGAGCAGCGCGATATCGACATCCTCCTCGATCTTCACGACATTGCGTTCATGCGCGATCGAAAGGGTCGCGAAGCTGGATTGCTGGAAGAAGGCGGCGTTGGGCCCATCGGCGAACACCGCATCCTCGTCGCCCTGGCGCTTGTTCATGAAATTCAACGCTTCGAAATCCAGGCAATAGGCGGGGTCGCCTTCCTCGCAGGGGCGGCAATGGCCGCATGACCCGTAGGAGAGGACGACCTTGTCGCCCGGAGCGAGATCGCGGACGTGCTCGCCCACCGCCTTGACGGTGCCCGCGCCTTCATGGCCAAGCACGACGGGGAAATTCGTCGGCAGATCGCCGTTCTGCACGGCGAGGTCGGTGTGGCACACGCCCACCGCGGCCAGTTCCACCAGCACCTCATGGGCGCCGGGATCGTCGATGGTTTTTTCGACGATTTCGAAATCCGCTCCGGCTTTTTCGACCATGGCGATGCGGGCTTGGTTGGGCATGGGGGTCTCTCCTTGATGTCTAGCCGATCAACCGCTGCCTTGGCTCGACAGTTCCGACGTGCATCGCGGGGAACGCGGCGCTAGAGCCCTTCGCCATGCTACCCCGCGAAACCCTTGCCACCGCGCAAATCCCCGGAGGGGACACGCTGACGCTCATTTCTCACGGGCGCGATTTCGTCATCATGTTCGGACGGGACGAGCTGATGGGCACGCGGATGCAGTTCAGCGAGGAACAGCTCGCGGAGCTGACCCTTGCCGAACTGGCGAGGCCAGCACCGCGCGTCCTCATCGGCGGCTATGGCATGGGCTTCACCTTCCGGGCCGCGCTCGCCCATGCAGGCGAGGGCGCCAGCGTGACCGTGGCGGAGGTGGTGCCCGAAATCCTCGACTGGGCGCGCGGGCCGCTCGCCGATTTGACGGGCGAGACTCTGTCCGATCCGCGCGGTGAGGTGGTCTTATGCGATGTCGCCGCGCTGATCGACGATGCCAATGACGGGACCTGCCCGAAATGGGACGCGATCCTGCTCGATGTCGACAACGGCCCGGATGGCATCGTGCGCGACCAGAACAGCCGCCTCTATACCCGCACCGGCCTCGCCAAGGCGCGCGAGGCGTTGAATCCGGGCGGCATCCTCGCCGTCTGGTCCGCCGCGCCCGATCACAAGTTCACGCTGCGCCTGAAAGAAGCGGGCTTCGCGGTGGATGTCCGCACGGTGCGCGCGCGGCCGAACAATAAGGGCCCGCGCCACACGATCTGGTTCGCGCGCAAGAGCTGAGCAACGGGGTCAAAACGCCCTAGCGACGCATCCGCAATCGGCCGAGGAAGTCGGTCTTGCCGATCTTGATGCCCAACATGCGCAGAATGTCATACGCCGTGGCGGCATGGAAAGAATAATTCGGCTGGCTGAAGCTCAGCAGGAATTCCTCGGCATCGAAGGGCAGCGACAGCTTGCCGAATTCGAACCGGACCTCCTTGCCGATGACATCTTCCAGCGCGCTTTCGTCAGTGCCCTCCAGCGCCGCCTTCGCCTCGTCCAGCGCCGCCCGCAGCCCGTCGAAGCTATCGGGCGGCGGCGCCATGTCGGGGCTGAAGCGCCCTTCCTGCAGCGCGGCGACGGCTCCGCGCGTATGCACCGCCACGCTCTTCACCTGATAGGCGAAGGGCAGCATATCCTCGTAGATACGCGCATTCAGAACCGTTTGCGCGTCGCGATCCTGCTCGCCGCACCAGCTCTCGGCGGTATCGCAGAGGCGTCTGGTGCTGCCGATGATCTGCAACGCGCTGGGGACGAAGGCGGCGTGGAGCGAGATGGGCATTGCGGTTCCTTCAGACTGACGGACGGGGTTGCGAGGTTTCAGCCAACCTCTTCGAGGCGCGTGAAATGGCGGCGGAAATCGGTGAGAGCGATCGAGCGATCGCGCCCTGCATCCTTTGCGGCATAAAGCGCCCGGTCGGCGCGCTTGATCGCGGATTCGAGGCTGTCGTCGGCGAGGATCGCGGACAGGCCTGCGCTGGCCGTAACCGGGAAGGGCAGATCGGGCACGCGCTGGCCGACGACCGCTGGAATGTTGCGGCGGGCGGCTTCGGCATCGCGCTGCCAATCCTCGCCATAAAGCAGGATCACGAACTCTTCTCCGCCGAGCCGGGCGGGAAAGATCGTCTCGTTCGCGCCGAGCGCCGCGCCGACGGCGACGAGGACGCGGTCGCCCGTATCATGGCCGAAATTATCGTTGACGCGCTTGAAGAGGTCGCAATCGATCACCGCAAGCCCCTTGGGACGTTGTTCTCCCGACAGGAATGTTCGTTTGAGGCCCCGCCGATTGGCGATACCGGTAAGGGGATCGAGCGCGCTGGCTTCGGTCGCCAATTGCATCTGCGCGAGTGCCGCGTTCCGTTCGCGCTGGACAGTTCCGAACCCGCTGCCAAGGCCGACAGGAGTGACGATCGCCTCGAACATCAGGGCCGCCAGCATCGCTTGCGCATAAAAGGGAAAGGGACCGCCGAGGACCAATTCGCAATAGATCGCGACGAATCCGACGGCCAGGGCAGGGCCCCAGGCAATCGCCTGAAACATCGCCGAACGGCTCGCGCTGCGGATCGCGACGACAAGTCCACTCGTCATCATCGCGATCATGATCAGGACGCTCGCTGTATGCAGCCAGAGCGGCAGGAAATCGTCCGCGAAAAGAGGCGCGCACAAGGCAAGCGCGATCCCCATAGGGAATATGGCCCAGAATAGCCTGCGCAGGCGCTGATGCCCTAGCGCCCGTTCCAGATAGGTCGCCATCAGAGCACCGGCGAAGGCGATGCTCACATCCGTCGCGACGAGCCGCGTAACAAGAAGCCTCTGCGGGTCGGCGAAGAGAGTTCCGGCAAGTGGGGGCAGAGTGAGACCGAGCGCACCAATGGCGAGCAGGCGGGCACTGAGCCATAGGAGGAAAACGCGGCGGATGACGAGAAACAGGCCTGCCGCGCCCACCGCGAAGGCGACCATGCAGGCGATCCATGCGCCGATCGTGAAACTCGCCCAATCCATTTGCGCTGTCGCTCTAGCCCCGATGACGTTCTTGCACCCGGCAAACGCCGCGGCAAGCTTTTGCCGCTTCCGGGCTGTCATTGGCTTAAGCGACAGCGTTAACGAGGAAGGGATGGTTCCTTAACCATCCGCGTCCGCGCCCAAATTTCAGTGTGTTCGAGAGGCCAGAAACCCCATCAACGCACGCGCGGACCGCCGAAGGGGAGGGGTGGCGGAGGACGGCGCGCACCGCGCGGCAGCTGCGCCTGATAGGCCCGTCCGCAATGCTCGACGCAATAGGGGAAGCCGGGGTTCACCGCCTCGCCGCAGAAATGGAAATCCGGTTCGCCCGGATGGCCCATCGGCCAGCGACAGACCTTTTCGCTGAGGTCGAGCAGGCTGGTCTTGTCCGCGATCTCGGGGCTCGGCTTGGCAGGTACGAGGCGGCGCGGCGGCGCGGGCGGGATCGGCGGCTGCTGATCGCCGGGTCCCTGGCGCAGGAAGCCGCCCGGGCCGACCGAGACGATCTTGGGCGTATCGGCCTGCTTGTTGGGAAGCGGTTGCGATGTCGCTGCGGGATTGCCGGACGCGTTGACCGGAGCGGCGGCCGGGGCCGCTGCGGGCGCAGGTGCCGACGCGGCGGGTTTGGCCGCCGGGCTTGTGGAAGGGGCAGGCGCGGCGCTCCCCGTCTGGGCCACCGCAGGGGCGGGCTTCGGCGAGGGCGCGGCCTTCTTCGTCGCAGGTTTCTTGGCCGCTGCCGGTTTCGGCGCGGTGGCCGGCTTCTTGGCGGGCGCGGCCTTCTTGTCGGCGGATTTCACCGGAGACGGACGCGATTTCAGGCCGAGGCGATGCGCCTTGCCGATCACGGCGTTGCGGCTGACCCCGCCCAGCTCGTCGGCGATCTGGCTGGCGGTCGAGCCGCCTTCCCACATTTTCTTCAGCGTCGCGATGCGTTCGTCGGTCCAGCTCATGCGTAAATCATTTCCTGTCTGAGGCTGCGGCGGTCCCACCTCAATTCGTGAGACGACCGGGCCGGGCAAGCCTTGCCAGCGCGGGTGACAGGGCCTAGTCGCGCCATCATGGCCGATCAAGCCCAGACTCCCCAATCACGTCCAGCCGCCCTTGCAGCCGACACCGATGCCGCTTTCGTGCAGGGTGGGGATGCGGGCCGGACCCGATTTGCGCCGCGCGGTCAGCCGGTCATCACCGGGATCAACCGCATCGGCCTGTGGAGCCTCTATATTAAGGAGGTTCGCCGGTTTCTCAAGGTGCAGACGCAGACGATCTGGGGTCCGGCGGTCAGTACGGTGCTGTTCCTGGTGATTTTCGACGTCGCTCTGGGGCGCGGCGATCGCAGCGTCCTCGGCGTGCCGTTCGCCGATTTCATCGCGCCGGGCCTGATCGTGATGGCGATGATGCAGAACGCCTTCGCCAATAGCAGTTTCTCGTTCCTGTCTGGCAAGATCCAGGGGACAATCATCGACCTGCTGATGCCGCCGCTTTCCGAAGGAGAGCTGATGGCGGGCATCGTCCTCGCCGCGATGACGCGCGCAGTGGCTGTCGGCGCGGCCCTGGCGCTGGCGATCGCGCTTTATCCCGGTGCCGCGCTCCATCTCGCAGGCTGGGTCGGGGCGCTCGCCATCGTCTGGTTCGGCCTGATGGGCGCCGCGATGCTGAGCCTGTTCGGGCTCATCACCTCGCTCTGGGCGGAGAAATTCGATCACAACGCGGCCATCACGACGCTGGTCGTCGCGCCGCTCGCACTGCTGTCGGGGACGTTCTACCTCATCGACAATCTCGCGCCCCTGTTCCAGACGATCAGCCGCCTCAACCCCTTCTTCTACGTGATTTCCGGGTTCCGCTTCGGATTTCTCGGGGCCAGCGATATCGGGCCGGGCACCATGCCAGTGGTCTGGGCGGGGATCGGGCTCGGCGCCTTCAATCTGGCGCTGGCCGTCATCTGCTACAAGCTGTTGAAATCAGGCTGGAAGATCAAGGCCTAGGCGAAAGACCCCCGCGCCTCCCCAATCAGTGCGTCCCGTTCAGTGGGTGAGGGCGCGCTGCATCCGGTACCGTCCCTTGGAAAAGGCATCGAACAGCCGCGCCACCTCGGGGTGATCGACCGGGCCGTTCGCCGCATCGCGCACCAGATTCTGCTGGCTCACATAGGCGACATAGCTCTCGTCGTCATTCTCGGCGAAGAGGTGATAGAAGGGCTGGTCGCGATCGGGCCGGATGCTTTCGGGGATCGATTCGTACCATTCCTCGCTATTCGCGAAGACCGGATCGATATCGAAGATCACGCCGCGGAAATCGAACATGCGATGGCGCACGACGTCGCCGATGGCGAAGCGGGTCTCGAGAAGGGCGGGGGCATCGATCGTGCGACCGGCCTGGGGGGAGAAGAACAGGGCGCGTTGCATAGGCGTTGGATATGGGAAGCAAGCCTTGCCGCACAAGGGCACGCGCTTTCTCGTCCCCGATTATCGCGCGCCTATCCGCCACAATTGCCTTGGCAAGGCGCCGCCCCTGCGCTAACGGCGCTGCTCCCAAACGACCGGGGATGCCGATCGGGCCGAGGCCCGATGATCGCGCAAGACGCGGAGAGGTGGCAGAGTGGTCGAATGCGCTGCACTCGAAATGCAGTGTGCGGGCAACCGTACCGTGGGTTCGAATCCCACCCTCTCCGCCATTTAGCCGATACCGGACGGCCAGTCAGCTTCGGTCACATCCCCAGCTTGATCCCCGCCCAGACGGTGCGCGGCGCAGCGTAATCGATCGAACCGCCCTGATTGCGGGTCACGACATCCTCGTCCGTCAGGTTCTCGCCCCTCAGGACGAGCGAGACCATGCGCGTCAGCGGCAATTCGGCAAAGGCGTCGATCGTCGTCGCGGCGGGAAGGATGTCGGTTTCGAGATCGTCCTCGAACTGCTTCCCGACATGGCGCAATGTCGCTGCGAGGAGGCCGCGCTGGCCGAAGCGATAGCTCAGCGTCGCGCTGCCCGCCCATTGCGGGGTCTGCGCCGGCCGGTTCCCGTCGAAATCCGCGCCGGTCTGGCGAGCCTCGGCATCGGTATAGGCGATCGAGCCGTCGAAGCGCAGCGCGCCGAAACCCAGGCCCGCGCTCCCTTCGATACCGCGAGCGCGGATCCGGTCGATATTCTGCCGCTGGCGCGTCACGCGGTCGAGCGTGACATTGGCGATCGCCCCTACGACGCGATTGTCGAACGCGGTGAGCGAGAGATCGACGGTCTCATCCGGCCGAAAATCGATCCCCGCCTCGAACCCTTCCAGCCGCTCGTTGTCGAGCGCGGCATTGGCATTCGTCGTGACCGGGAAGACCACGAAGGGGCGGTATAATTCGTTGAGCGTCGGAAGGCGCAGGCCGGTATAGGCGGCGCCGCGCAGACGAAAACCGCCGCCCGCTTCGAAGACGAAGCCGCCGCGGAAGGATTCCTCCCAGCCCGCGCGATCGTCGTAAGCGAATTCGCGCAGAGTCACGCCATTCGCATCGGTGGCCGCGAAGAAACCGTTGCGGATGGTGTAGCGATCGAGCCGCGCGCCCGCAGTCAGCGTCAGCGGGCCGAGCAGCAGATCGTCTTCGACGAAGACGCCCAAATCGGTGTTGGTGCCCCCGGCATTGCGCCGTTCGGTGACGTTTCCGGTAAAGGCACTGAGGGCGACCTCGTACAGCTCACCATCGCTGCTGCGATAGTCGGTGCCGATGCGAAGCACTTTCCTGTCGCCGACAGGCGGGCGGATTTCGAACTTGCCGCCGATCCCGGTCGAGGGTGTGTTCCGCTGGTCTAACACGGGGACGAAGCGGGTCGAACTGATGACGACATTGGTGAAATTGCGGGCCTGGAGATAGGCGAGCGCATCGAACTGCCAATCGCCGCGACCGATCAGGCGCAGGCTCGCGTCCTGCCCGCTGCTCGAACTGTCTGCGCCGTCGAAGCGAAGCGTTCGGCGATCGTCATAGACGAGGACGCGCGCCTGCAGTTCCACGGTGTCCGTCAGCGGCGCGACCCCGCGCGCCTGGAGCGAATAGCTGTCGAACCGGGCGCGCGCGGTGGCGGAGACGCGATCGGCCTCGGGGGTGGTGAAGAAGCCTTTACCCCGGTCCCAGCGCCCCGAAACCACGCCGAACCCTTCTCCCAGATCACCAGCGAGATGGGCTGCGGCCTCGGTTTCTCCCCGATCGTTGACATAGGCATGGCCGCCGAACCGGCCCAAAGTCGCCGCATCGGCACTGGTCAGCTCGATCGTTCCCGCCAGTGCGCCCGCGCCGAACGGTCCCGACCCGCCGCCGCGCGTGACCCGCGCGCTTGCCAGCCGCTCGGGGGCGATGGCGGTGAAGGGGATGAAGCCGAAGAAGGGATCGGCCATCGGCACCCCGTCGAGCAGGACGGCGGCCCGGCTCGACGCATTGCCGCCAAGCGCGCGCAGGGTCACGCCCTGTGCGCTGGGGTTCGCCGAGCGGCTGTCGGAACGACGGAATTGCTGGAAACCGGCTACGGATGACAGCGCGTCCTCGATCCGGCCCGATCCGGTTGAGACGAGCCGGTCGCGCTCGATGATTTGCGTGGCATAGGCGGGGGTGGCGGGCGTCTCCGCGAGCCCCTCGCCGGTTACGATGATGACCGGATCGGCGGGTTCGGTTTCGGACTCTCCTGTATCGCCCGATTGCGCCAAAAGCTGCGCGGGGAGCATGGCTGCCAGCGCGGCGCCAACAAGAAACTGGGAATATCCGATATATTTGCGCGAATGCATTGCGACCCCTTTGCGACAGGTGCG
This sequence comes from Qipengyuania pelagi, assembly GCF_009827295.1. Taxonomy (NCBI): domain Bacteria; kingdom Pseudomonadati; phylum Pseudomonadota; class Alphaproteobacteria; order Sphingomonadales; family Erythrobacteraceae; genus Qipengyuania; species Qipengyuania pelagi. The sequence continues at coordinate 306,546 of NZ_WTYD01000001.1, forward strand.
CGCTTCGCGCCAAAACCGGGTGGGGGTCAAGGCCGATCCGGCACCACGTGCCGCAGCCGAGCCCGTCATTCGAGATAGGTCGGATCGTAGAGCAGGCTGAGATCGTTCGGCTCGCCCAGAATGGAGACGAGATCGTCCGGTTCTATCGCTAGGTCCGGCTCGGCGATCATGAGCTGCTCATCGCGCTCGACCAGCATGACGAGGCAGGAGCCCGGCAGGTCGATGTCTCGCAAGGACTTACCCATTTGTGAGGACAGCGCCGGGATCTTCGCCGCGCGCTCGCGCACGAAATGATCGTCGCGCACCAGCACCGCCGCCAGCTCGTTCTCGTCCTTTGCGGCGAGCCAGCGTTCCTCGAACCGATCGCTTTGCGCCACTTCGGCGAGATGGCCGACAATCCTGAGATCGAGACCCGCAGGCTCTTCGGGCAGGATCAGATACATCAGCGTGTGGACGTTGCGCGCACCGAGGATGTCCACGCTCGCCCGATTGCCGAAGCGGAAGATGAAGAGCTGCGATTCCTCGATATCGGATACGGTCTTGTAGGCGAGATACATATTCGGGCGGATCGCGTGGACATCCATCCGCTCGCCTTCAAAGACACCGCGAATGGCCTCTTCGCTCATGCCGAAGCGTTCCTGGCCCAGGGCCACCATCTCTTCGATCAGCGCGGCCCGGTCGAAGCTACCGCGCGTATGGTCGACCAGCACGCTGCGCGCGACGACGCTTTCATAGCTCAGATTCTGGGGCTGGGTTCGCTCGTGCACGATGGCGGTCAGTTCGTGCTCGATCCCTTCGAAGGTGTTGTGGCCGAGATGGCGATGCATGTGGAAGATCGCGCCGCGCCGCTTCACGCGCTTGGAGGCGTAGAGCTGGTAATAGAGGCCGCAGAGGACCGACAGCGCGATGGTGAACAGGATCGCGACCGCGCCCATTTCGAGGATCAGCCAAAAGGCGAGCAAAACGCCCGCGATCGGAACCCAGGGATAGAGCGGCGTGCGGAAGCCCGGACGATAGCTGTCGATCCTGCTTTCGCGCATCACGATCACCGCCAGGCAGACGAGGCCGAACAGCAGCAATTGGAACGCGCTGGCGAGCTTGGCGACCGATTCCACGTCGAAGACGATCAGGACGGCGATCATGACCAGAACGGTGATCGCGATCGCCAGCGTGGGCGTGCCGCTCTTGCCCAGGCGCGCGAGCGTGGCTGGAAGCAGCTTGTCCTTCGCCATCGCATAGGGATAGCGCGAGGCGGACATGATACCCGCATTCCCGGTCGACGCGAAGGCGGCCACGGCGGACACGACGATCAGAGTGACGCCCAGATCGTAGGGCAGCCAGCCGAGGAAGCGCGATCCGGCATCGGCCACCGGGGTCAGGCTTCCGAACAAATCCTGCGGCGGCATGACCGTGACGATGACGAGCGTCCCCAGGGTGTAGATCGCGGTCGCGGTGGCGAGCGACAGCGTCATTCCGAGCGGGATGTTGCGATCGGGGTTCTCGATCTCCTCGGCGACGCTGGCGACCTTGGTCAGGCCTGCATACGACACGAAAACGAGACCGATCGTGGCGAAGAAGCCGCCGAACCCGTCGCGGAAGAAGCTGCCATATCCGGGCTCGGGCGCGAAGGCGTCGGCAATGCCGGTGCGCGCGAGGCCGAAGATGCAGAAGGCGGTGAGGATCACGACCAGCGTGCCCACCAGAATACGCTGCAACAGCGTCGTCTCCTTGGCGCCGAACATATTCAACAGCCCGAAGGCGATGGTCAGCGCGATCGCGGTGACGGTGATCGGCAGATCGATATAGAGTGCGAGATAGGCGCCCATGCCGACGAGGGCGAAGGCGCTTTTGAACACCACCGCGACCCAGGATCCCAGGCCCCCGACAGTGCCCATCAACGGCCCCATGCTGCGGTCGAGGAAGAAATAGGTCCCGCCCGACCGCGGCATGGCGGTGGACAGTTCGGCCATGCAATACATGGCGGGAAGGATCATCAGCCCGGCGACGAGATAGGCGAGCCAGACCGAATTGCCGGTCTGCGCCGCGGCGATGCCGGGCAGGAGGAACAGGCCGGACGAGAACATCGCGCCGGTGGCCACCGCATAGACGTCGAACAGCTTGAGACTCTTGACGAGTTTCGGTTTGCTGCCCGCAGGCGCGGATGCTGCCGCCATGATGTGCCCCCGAAGATATGTGCGACCCGGTTTCATGAATAAAGGCCGGGAGAGCGAAGCGTTCCTCCGCAGCTATGCTCGCCGTCGGTCGATCCGCTCTCCCGTGCAACGGATCTTGCGTGCAACGCGATGGCCGCGCGGCCTGCGATCCGCTATGGGCGCCGCCACGATGTTCGATGGTTTCGACGCCCTGCTGCTCGCCCGCATACAGTTCGCCTTCACGGTGAGCTTCCACTTCATTTTCCCGGCCTTCTCTATCGGGCTGGCGAGCTTCCTCGCGGTGCTCGAAGGCCTGTGGCTGAAGACGGGCAAGCCGCTCTATCTCGACCTGTTCAAATACTGGCTGAAGATCTTCGCGATCGCCTTCGCCATGGGCGTCGTCTCGGGCATCGTGATGAGTTACCAGTTCGGCACCAATTGGTCGGTCTTCTCCGACGTGGCCGGGCCGGTCATCGGACCGCTGATGGCCTATGAGGTGCTGACCGCCTTCTTCCTCGAGGCCGGATTTCTCGGCGTCATGCTGTTCGGGATGGAGCGGGTGGGTAAGAAGCTCCACTTCGCCGCCACGCTGATGGTGGCGGTGGGGACGTGTATCTCCGCCTTCTGGATCCTCAGCGTCAACAGCTGGATGCACACGCCCGTGGGTTACGAGATGGGCGCCAACGGCCAATTCCTGCCGGGGCCGAGCTGGTGGACGATCGTGTTCAATCCCAGCTTCCCCTATCGCCTCGTCCACACCGTGCTGGCCGCTTTCATCACGACCGCTTTCGTGGTCGGCGGGGTGGGAGCCTTCCATCTCATCAAGGATCGCACCAACACCCATGCGAGAAAGATGTTCTCGATGGCGATGTGGATGGCCGCGCTCGTCGTGCCCGTGCAGATCTTTGCGGGCGACATGCATGGCCTCAACACGCTGGAGCATCAGCCGCAAAAGGTCATGGCGATGGAGGGGCATTACGAGAGCCACCCCGATGGCGCGCCGCTCTATCTGTTCGGGATTCCGAACGACAAGGAGCAGCGGCTGGATTACGCGGTCGGTATTCCGAAGCTGTCCAGCCTGATCCTGAAGCACGATCTCGACGCGCCGCTGGCCGGCCTCGACACGATTCCCGACGACGAGCAGCCGCCGGTGGCGATCGTGTTCTGGAGCTTCCGCATCATGATCGCGGTCGGTTTCGCGATGCTTGGCGTCGGGATGTGGAGCCTGCTCGCCCGATGGCGTGGTAAGCTCTACGAATGGAGCTGGCTGCACCGCGCCGCGCTGGTCATGGCACCTTCCGGCTTCGTCGCGGTGCTCGCCGGGTGGATCACCACCGAGGTCGGCCGTCAGCCTTACGTGATCTACAATCTCTTACGCACCGAAGATGCCGCCAGCCCGCTCGCCGCGCCCGCAGTGGGCGCTTCGCTGGTCGCCTTCGTCGTGGTCTATTTCTTCGTCTTCGGCGCGGGCGTCTGGTACATCCTCCATCTGATGCGCAAGGCGCCCCATGCGGGCGAATACGGGGTCAAGCGCGGCGACAAGGGCCCGATCCGTACGGCCGGTATCACGCCCGGTCTGACGCAGGACCCGTCTGACGAGACCACCAAGGACCTGTCCGGCAGCAAGCAGGAACCGGAGGAGCGGCCATGACCATGGACCTCACCACCGTCTGGGCGTTCATAATCGCCTTCGCAGTGTTCGCCTATGTGGTGATGGACGGCTTCGATCTCGGCATCGGCATCCTGTTCCCGACCTTCGAGGTCGGGCCGGAACGGGACCGGGCAATGAATTCGATCGCGCCGGTCTGGGACGGGAACGAGACCTGGCTGGTGCTGGGCGGAGGCGGATTGTTCGCGGCCTTTCCGCTGGCCTATGCGGTGATCCTGCCCGCGACCTATCCTTTGATAATCGCCATGCTGCTCGGCCTCGTCTTTCGCGGCGTCGCGTTCGAATATCGCTGGCGCGATCCGTCGCACCGCAAATTGTGGGACGTGGCCTTTACGGGCGGCAGCCTCGTCGCGGCGATGGCGCAGGGGATGACCTTGGGCGCGCTGTTGCAGGGGATCGAAGTGGTCGATCGCGCCTATGCGGGCAGCTGGTGGGACTGGCTGACGCCCTACACGCTGCTGACGGGTCTCGGCACCGTGGCGGGCTATGCCTTGTTGGGCGCGACCTGGCTGGTGTGGAAACTCGACGGTGAGAGCCAAAATCATGCGCGCAAATTGGGCAAGCGCGCGGCCTGGGCGACATTCGTGCTGATGGGGGCGGTGAGCCTCTACAACGTTTTCCTCAATGCCGAATATGCCGAACGCTGGCTGACCGCGCCGGAAATCTATTACGCCGCGCCCGTCCCGATCCTCACCGGTCTGATCGCGCTGGCGCTGTTACGTGCGCTGTCGGTCGAGCGGCATTCGAAGCCCTTCTGGCTCAGCCTTGCGCTGTTCTTCTTCGGCATGGCGGGGCTGGGCGTGACGATCTGGCCCTATGTCATTCCGCCGGACGTCACGATCTGGGACGCCGCCGCGCCCGAACGCAGCCAGATCTTCATGCTGGTGGGCGTCGCCATCACCATGCCGCTGATCCTCGCCTACACCGCCTGGGCCTATTACGTGTTCCGCGGCAAGGTCGGGCATGAGGGGTATCACTAATGCGCTCAAGCAGCGGAGCGGTAGCGCGAACAAAGGCTCGCTCAAGCAGCGAAGCGGTAGCGCGAACAAAGGCTCGCTCGAGCAGTGACGCGGAACCGAGCGAGGAAAAACCCCTCTGGCAACGCCTCGGCTGGATGGCGGCTATCTGGGCGGGCAGCGTCGCCGTGTTGGGCGCGGTCGCGATGGTGATCCGCTGGTGGCTGGGGGTCTAGCCTCGCCGGAGAATCGGCTGACGCGGCACTGAGCCGCCCCTGGATCGCCAAGGGGCTACGCCCCTCGCGATGACGAGGAGAAGCTCCCTACCATCCTCGTCATTGCGAGGAGCGAAGCGACGAAGCAATCCAGAGCGCCGCCGTGCCGCTCGTCAACCGCTTACCCTTCGTAATAGGTCGGCGATCCCGGCCCCACCGGCAGGCCGAGGATGAAGGTCCACAGATAGAAGAACACCGACCACGCCGCGAGGAAGAACATCGAATAGGGCAGCATCATCGCGATCAGCGTGCCGACGCCCAGATCCTTCTGATAGCGCGTCGCCCAGGCCAGGATCAGGCCGAAATAGCTCATCATCGGGGTGATGATGTTGGTGGTGGAATCGCCGATGCGATAGGCCGCCTGGATCGCTTCGGGCGAATAGCCGATCAGCATCAGCATCGGCACGAAGATCGGCGCGGTGACCGCCCATTGCGCGCTCGCGGAGCCGAGCGAGAGGTTGATGATGGCGCAGAGCAGAATGAAGAGGAAGAACACCGCCGGCCCCGTCATCCCGGTATCGACCAGGAATTGCGCCCCGGTCACCGCCGTGATCCCGCCCAGATTGGTCCAACCGAAGAACGCGACGAATTGCGCGGCGAAGAAGACCAGCACGATGTAAAGGCCGAGCGAGGACAGGGCGCCTGCCATCGCGTCGATCACGTCGCGGTCGCTCTTCATCGTCCTGGCCGCGCGGCCATAGGCGTATCCCAGCACCACGAAGAAGATCAGGATCCACACCACGAACCCGTCGAAGAAGGGCGAGTCCATCCGGTCGCCTGTCTCCGGATTGCGGAACACGCCCCATTCAGGCCACAGCGTCAGCGCCATCAGCGCGAAGACGCCGAGCATGGCGATCCCGGCCCAGCGCAGTCCCTTGCGCTCCGATGCGTCGAGCGGCTTCATCATCTCGTCGTCGAGAATGTCGGGATCGGCCTTCGAAGCGTCGTATTTTCCCAGCTGCGGCTCCACGATGTAGATCGAGACGAGGCTGCCGATCGCGGTGATGAGGAAGGTGCTCGCGACCATGAAATACCAGTTCGCGGTCGCCAGCACGCGGTAGTCGGGATCGATCAATTGCGCGGCTTCCTGCGTGATCCCCGCCAGAAGAGGGTCGATCGTCCCGATCAGCAGATTGGCGCTGTAACCGCCCGATACGCCTGCAAAGGCCGCCGCCATCCCGGCCAGGGGATGCCGCCCGAGCGCGTAATAGATCGCGCCGCCCAGAGGGATGAGCACGACATAGCCGACCTCGCTCGCGGTGTTGGAGATGATGCCCGCGAACACGATCGCGACGGTAACGAGCTTGGGCGGAGCGCCCAGCACCATCGACCGCACCGCCGCGCTCAGCAGCCCGGATTTCTCCGCGACGCCTACGCCCAGCATGGCGACCAGCACCACGCCCAGCGGCGCGAAGCTGGTGAAATTGTCGACCAGCCCGGTGAAGATGCGGCGAAGCCCATCGCCATTCATCAGGCTGACCGCGCGGATCATCCCGTCCTCGGCGACACCCGGCGCACCTTGCGGCCTCGGATCGACGACAGCCACGCCCAGCGCACCGAACAGGCCGGACAATAGAACGATGCCCAGCGCCAGCAGCGCGAACAGGGTTACCGGATGCGGCAGCAGATTGCCCAGCCATTCCACCCCATCGAGGAAGCGCGTGAACGCGCCCCTCTTTGCGGGCACGGCGGGATCGGGCTGATCGGCGGGGGGCGGAAATTCGGTCATGGTCACTCCGGTCGATGCCCCGAAAAGTCAGGGCAGGGGCGGGAGGCGCCTAGGCGCGCGGTCTCGAAGCGCAGCCGGTAGCGGCCACTCGCATAGAGGAGCAAGCCGCAAGTGAACCTGCGGTGGACGATGGGGCGAAACCTCGTGCTTCAAGGAACCGGCAGCCGCGCCGCCCATTCCCCTTCCATGATAAAACTCGCGATCCTCTGCCTCGTCATCGCCGCCGTCGCGGCCATTCTCGGTTTCGGGGGCCTCGCCGGGACGATGGTGGATGTCGCCATCGTGCTTGCCGTCATCGCGACGGTGCTTTTCGTCGTCTTCCTGGTGCTCGGGATCATGGCGGGCAGGAAGGTGAAGAACACCTTCAAATAAGCCCAAGCACCACGATCACCGTCCGCGCAGGAACATGTTGATCGTCAGGCGCGCATCGGCCGGATCGTCGGTGAGCGCTGCGGGATCGGGTATGACGCCCGAATGCAGCAGCTTCCCGCGATAGAGGATCAGCCGGTCCGGCCGCGCCTCGACCTCGCCGATCAATTCGTAGCGATCGCTGTCCCCGTAATGATAGCGCGGCGGGGGCATCCCGTATGCGCGCTCGTCCTCGGCCAACGCAGCGTTGTAAGCATCCTCGCGCTCCGGCGTGATTGTCTCGAACCCGGTTCGGCGATGGCGATAGAAGGCGGTCCCGCCGCTCTCCGGCCCGAGAAGATAATGCATGATCGCCACGATCTCGCCGCTGGCGTGGTCGTAATGCGGGATGCGCTGGAGCGGGCTCAGCTTTGCCTCGGGCAGCGTGACGATCGAGAAGGTCGATACGTCGAGGCTGATCCCCTGCCGAAACCCGAACACCTGCTGGAGCGCGGAGAACATCAGGTCGCGATTGCGGTCGAGATAATCCGGCTCGCACCACGCCCTGATGCCGGGATAGCTGGCACCCCCGTCCTGATACTCCGCCGCGCGCCCGCGAGCGAGCAGCTCTTCCGCTCTGCCGCTGAAGCCATCGATCTGCACCACCGGCTGCTTCTCCTGCCCGAAGCGGTGGACGGTGACGTGCGGTGTTTCCGGCATGGCTGGACTATGCCTGTCGTCGCGCCTAGTGTCGAGCCATCCCCGGGGAGCGTGCTGACGCTGAGAGGGGCGCGTAGCACCGCCCGACCCGTTGAACCTGAACCGATTAAGATCGGCGGAGGGAGTGGGCGGGCCTCATCCGGACATCCGCTCTCTCTCCGTCACGAGGAGAGAAACGCATGGCCGACATCAATTCCAAGCTCGAGATCGGTGTCACCACCGGGCCCATTCGCGGCAGCCGCAAGGTCCATGTCGGCGCGAAAAGCGGCAGCGGCGTGCGCGTCGCCATGCGCGAGATCCAGCTCGAGGGCGGCGAGGAGCCGGTCCGCGTCTACGACACCAGCGGCCCCTATACCGACGCCAACGCCCGGATCGACATTCAGGGCGGCCTTCCCAAGCTGCGCCGCGACTGGATCATGGCGCGCGGCGATGTCGAGGAATACGATGCGAGGCCGGTGAAGCCCGAAGATAACGGCCAGCTCGGCCCCGATCGTTCGGGCGGCGTGCCGCAATTCCCGAACGTCAACCACCGGCCCCTGCGCGCCAAATCCGGCCAGAACGTCAGCCAGATGCACTATGCGCGGCAGGGCATCATCACGCCCGAGATGGAATATGTGGCGGAACGCGAGAATATCGGGCGCGATTATGTCCGCCGCGAGCTCGACGGGAACAGCTGGGGCGCCGCCATCCCCGAATACGTCACCCCCGAATTCGTTCGCGACGAGGTGGCGCGGGGAAGGGCGATCATCCCCAACAATATCAACCACCCCGAAAGCGAACCGATGGCGATCGGGCGCAATTTCCTCGTCAAGATCAACGCCAATATCGGCAACTCCGCGGTTGCGAGTGACGTCGCGAGCGAAGTCGACAAGATGGTCTGGGCGACGCGCTGGGGTGCGGACACGATCATGGACCTTTCCACCGGTCGCAACATCCACGACACGCGCGAATGGATCATCCGCAATTCCGCCGTGCCGGTGGGCACCGTGCCGATCTATCAGGCGCTCGAAAAGGTCGGCGGTATCGCCGAGGACCTCACCTGGGACATCTTCCGCGACACGCTGATCGAACAGGCCGAGCAGGGCGTCGACTATTTCACCATCCATGCGGGCGTCCGCCTGCCTTATGTGCCGATGACCGCCAAGCGCGTCACCGGCATCGTCAGCCGCGGCGGCTCGATCATGGCGAAATGGTGCCTCGCGCATCACAAGGAGAGCTTCCTCTACGAACGCTTCGACGAGATCACCGAGATCATGAAGGCCTACGACATCGCCTATTCGCTGGGCGACGGGTTGCGGCCCGGCAGCATCGCTGACGCGAACGACGAAGCGCAATTCGCTGAGCTCTACACGCTGGGCGAGCTCACCAGGCGCGCCTGGGCCGAGGACGTGCAGGTGATGATCGAAGGGCCGGGCCACGTGCCTATGCACAAGATCAAGGAGAACATGGACAAGCAGCTGGAGGCGTGTGGCGAAGCCCCGTTCTACACGCTCGGCCCGCTCGTCACCGATATCGCGCCGGGTTACGATCACATCACCAGCGGCATCGGCGCGGCGCAGATCGGCTGGTACGGCACCGCCATGCTCTGCTACGTCACGCCCAAGGAACACCTCGGCCTGCCCGACCGTGACGATGTGAAGGTGGGCGTGGTGACCTACAAGCTCGCCGCCCACGCCGCCGACCTCGCCAAGGGCCACCCGGCCGCCAAGGTCCGCGACGACGCGCTGTCGAAAGCCCGCTTTGAATTCCGCTGGCGCGATCAGTTCAACCTCTCGCTCGACCCGGAAACCGCCGAGCAATATCACGACCAGACGCTACCGGCGGAAGGCGCCAAGACCGCCCATTTCTGCTCTATGTGCGGCCCGAAATTCTGCTCGATGAAGATCACCCAGGAAGTGCGGGATTTTGCCGCCAAGCAGAACTCGGACAGCTATCTGGCGAGCGAGAGCATCAAGCGGGAGACTTCGGCTGAGGAGGCCGAAGAGGCGCGCGAGGGGATGGAGGAGATGAGCAAGGTGTATCGGGAGAAAGGAGAGAAGTTATATTTGCCGGAGGGATCTGCAGAATAAAAAAGGGCGGCCATTGAGCCGCCCTTTTTTCCACATTTGTCTATCTAGGCTCTTTGCCTAGCTTGGTCAGAAGATCTGCCTGAAGCGGTCCATCGATCATGGGTATGGAATTCGACACCCATAATCCGAGCCATTCTGCTGGTGGATTCGCTTGCTTTCCACTCTGTACGCCCGGAGTTTTTATCGGTTTTAGCCATACTCGATCTCCCCATGGTTTGCTGTGAGCTCCGTTTAAGCTTACCAAAATCAGAAGCGCAATGATCTAGGGATTGGAGGCACCATATGTCCGACCAGCTGCGTCTTTTGAGTCACCCTGAGCTCGTCATCGGTTTAGCCGGTCCCATTGGTATCGACATTGAGCAAATGGCTAACGAAGTGGGTAGGGCTCTTGAGCAAGTCGGCTACGATCATCGTACCATTCGTGTTACCGATTTGATGATGCGCTACGAAGCATCAGGCGTCGAAAAAAACGGCGATGATTTTTTCGCCAATATGAACTTCAAAATGGACTACGCGAACAAGCTTTGCGAGCTAGCCGGAACACCTGACGCTCTTGTTCGCCTTATGATCGCCGGTATCAGAGAGCATCGTCAGGCACTTCTCGCCGATCTTAATAGCGATGCCGAAGTTTTAGCCGAAACAGCGTTTATAATTCGCCAACTTAAAAGGCCGGAAGAGGTCGATTCTCTAAGACGGATCTATGGGAAACGATTTATTCTGATATCGGGTTACGGAAGTGAAGAGCATCGCTTTGAGCGGGTAAAGGAGAAGGGTAAGGAAAGTTTACCGCTCTCGACCGCACTGCCTGAGATTATTGAGCAAGCATGGAAGCTGTTGCTTCGAGACCAAAATGAAGGACAGGCCAGTCACGTGCAACATCTCCGAGACACATTTCATTTAGCTGATGTGTTTGTTGATGGGATAAATCGAGACCAGATGCGATCCGGTCTTGAGAGGTTTATTCAAGCCTTTTTTGGTCGTGTGGATATAGGTCCGACCAAAACGGAATATGGCATGTATGCAGCGAAAGCCGCCTCACTGAGATCGACTGATCTTTCACGCCAAGTCGGTTCTGCTATTTTCACTGCTGATGGAGAGATAGTTTCGCAAGGCTGCAACGAGGTTCCTCGCGCATTTGGCGGTACATATTGGTCAGGCGAAGAGCCGGATTTCCGTGATGTAAGGTTGGGTCACGATCCAAATGACATCTTGAAGAAGGACGTAATTCGTGACCTTCTGGAGCGCCTTTCAAATGCCAAACTACTTTCGGTTGATGGAACCGACGATGTTTCTTCCGACACCTTCGTTGAGACCCTACTTGGGCGCGGAGAATCCGATGTCCCGCACAAAGGTTGCCTAAAGGAATCTCAGGTTAGCGACTTAACCGAATACGGACGTGTCGTTCATGCGGAAATGGTCTCCATCTGTGACGCCGCCCGCCTAGGTAAACGCATTAAGGACTGCACCCTTTATGTAACAACATTCCCCTGCCACAATTGCACAAAACATATAATTGCTTCGGGAATTCATAGGGTTCACTTTCTCGAACCTTATCCAAAAAGTCGAGCTAAGCAGCTGCACTCAAATGAGATTGAGATCGAGAAAGTAAGTTCAAATAAAGTAAGCTTCATTCCATTCTTAGGTATATCTCCATTCCGTTACAGAGATATTTTTGAGAAAGGTTCTAGAAAAACTGGCGGGAGAGCTAGAGCTTGGTATTCAAAAGAAGACGAGCCTCAACCTCTTATTCCCAACGCGCTACCTAAATATGTTCAATTAGAAGAAATTGAGTTGGATCGTATCAGGGGCGAATTTACCCTGGCCAGATAAAATCTTATTCATTTCTTTCGAGAGTGTTCCCATAAAACCCGTTCCAGCGCCTGCAGGAAGTTCGACCTATCCGCCTTCCCGAACGGCGGGGGTCCACCGCCAACCCCATCCATCCCGGCGCGCAGGTCTTCCATGATTGCGCGGGTGGCGAGGGCGGTGCCGATGCTGGCGGCGTCGAAGGGTTTGCCGTCGTGGCGCAGGACCGTTGCACCCGCGTTGCAGCAGCGTTCCGCCAGCAGGATGTCGGCGGTGATCACCACGCTGCGCGGGCCTGCGTTCTCCGCGATCCAGTCGTCCGCTGCGTCGTATTTTGGACCCTCAGACGCCGGGCGCTGGGCGTCCGCCCAGCTTTGCTTTCGGCCTAACCGGTCGGCGGGCGGTCGCCCTTGCGGGTCGCCCAAAGAGATATGGGGCGACCCGTAACCGTCGCCCACCACTACGCGCTTGACCCGCTCGTTCACCGGCACGCGGAAGGGGCTGTTGCTGACCACGCGGACCTGTACATTGTGAGGGGCGCGCCATATCGCTCGGCCACGCGGTAGATTTCCTCCTTCACCGGGCAGGCATCGGCGTCGACAAGGATGGTTGCGGCTGGCGTGTCGGGCTGCGTCATGGCGCGGGTGCTAGCCGCTCGGGCGCGGCTGCGTAAACAATTCTCCCCGATCCGCGCCGTTTGCGCCGGGTGGTTTCCCCGAGCCGTTCGACAGCACGCCGCGCCCGGAACGGCCCTTTGTCCAGCCGGTTGAATCGACAGGACTTCAAGTGAGAGAGAAAGGGTCTGATACCATGCAAGTGCAATTCAATTCCGATAGTTCGGTGATGGGCACGGAAAACGTCGCCGAGCGGATCGAGGCGGCGGTGCGCGAGAAGCTCGCGCGATTCGAAAGCAAGCTGACGCGGATCGAAATCCATGTCCGCGACGAGAACGGCGCCAAGCACGGGGCGGACGACAAGGCCTGCACGATCGAAGCGCGGATCAGCGGCGGCAAGCCGATCGGGGTGACGGGCAAGTCGGACACGGTCGACGGCGCGGCGCGCAAGGCGGCGAATACGCTCGCTCAGCGGCTGGAACGCCATCTCGGCAAGGCGGACAAGCACCGTCACGATCCCTCGCCCGAAAAGGTGATGTGAGGCACTGAAGGTGAGCGCGGACGCTCTACCCAGCGCGCCGCATTTTCGCCTTTATTGGAACGATGGTCCGCCGCGTTCGTAGGTGATGCGAAGGCCCTTGGGGACGAGGGGTCGCCAATCGTTCGTCCCCGGCGCCAATGCCTATCCCGGCCGAACTTCATCTGAAGGAAACGACATATGAAAAAGCTGTCCATCGCTCTCGCCTCTGCCGCCACGCTCGCGCTTGCCGCCTGCGGCTCGCCCGCCGAGGAAGACACCACTGTGACGACCGAAGATTCCATGATGGCCGATCAGATGGCCAATGACGACATGGCCGCAGGAACCGTCGTAGAAGTCGCGCAGGGCAACCCCGATTTCTCGACGCTGGTTTCGGCCGTGACCTCCGCCGATCTCGGCGCGACGCTTTCGGGCACGGGCCCGTATACGGTGTTCGCTCCGACCAACGCGGCGTTCGAAAAGGTCCCGCAGGCGACGCGTGACGAGCTGATGAGCCCGGCGGGCCAGCAGGATCTGGCGAACATCCTCACCTATCACGTGGTGGAAGGTAACGTCGATGCAGCGACGCTCGCTCAGGCGATCCAGGATGCAGGAGCCGATGGCTACACGATCACCACCGTCAATGGCGGCACACTGACGGCCATGATGGACGGCGACAATGTCGTCCTGCGCGATGCCGCCGGTAACACCGCGACCGTGACGCAGACCGATGTGGAAGCCTCCAATGGCGTGATCCATGCGATCGACACGGTGCTGATGCCCGCCTAATCGCGAGAGCATCGGTTCAGAAAGAAAGGCGGTCCCCAACGGGGCCGCCTTTTTGTTTTGGCATCCAGCGTAGGCAAGCGGCACTTCGCTGCCGCGATACCGACCTTATTGCGAGGGAGGGGGAAGGGTCACCGGGACGGGCAGATCGAGCGGTTGGACCTCCTGCGGCCCGATCGCGCTGGGCGCGGGCTCGTTGACTGGCAGCTGAGCCGCAGGAGCCACGTCTTCCATTCCGCCAGCTTTCGAGGCGGCCACCGAGCGCGTATTGTCAGGGGTGTTGCGAATGACCGTCACGCCATATTCGCGGCTCTCATACGCATTGCCGCCCGCCCGGCGCCATTCGCGGTCGGCAAATCGAGGGTCCGGCTGCCAATCGTCGCTCGAGAGCGCGGCCATGTCCTGTTCCCAAGCGCGATCCTCGGCAGCGAGCGCCGCATCATAGGCGGAATAGCGACGGTTGCGATATAGTCCGCGTTCGCGCAATTCGCCCACTTCGAAATGACCCTCGGGCGTTTCGATGGCATAATGATCGGGCGGGCGTTCGTCCGTCCGGGCCAAATTCGGCCGGTCGTAATCGGCCTGAAAATCATACTGCGGACGCTCGCCGCCGACACTCGCATGGCGAATGATTCCGGTCTCGCCAATCTGTGCTCCGATGACCGCGCCGCCGGTAGCGCCGCCAAGGGCGATGACGGCTGCGGCCAGAGCAAGGCGAGGCGCGATCTGCATGACCGGACTAACGCGCCAGCACACCCCGCGTTCCAAGGGGGCGCCACCATTGAAGCGAGTGACGCTTTGCCGCATACGCCCTTTGTCCAGGCAGGCCGTCCCGGCAGGAGTGATGATGGTATCCGCGTTTCCCCGCTACGCATTCACGGCGCTCGGCATGATCGTGATGGCGCTCGCGCTTTCGGGCTGCGGCTCAGCGGGCGGGGCAGGCCCCGATGCACGCGAGACCACTGCCTTTAGCGGGATCGCGAGTGGCGAGGCGATCTCGCTTTCCGGCACCGAACCGTTCTGGAGTGCCGAGATCGAAGGCGGCACCATGCGCTACATGACGATCGAGGATCAGGAGGGTGTGACCTTTCCCGTCGAGCGGTTTGCGGGCAATAACGGTCTCTCCTTCAGCGGCCGGATGACGGATCGTACCAGCGGGAGCAAAGGTGGGGCGGCAGTGGACGTCGCCGTCACGCCGGGCGATTGCTCGGACGGGATGAGCGATCGCATCTTTCCCTATGTCGCGACTCTGGTTGTCGGTGACGAGACCCTGCAAGGCTGCGCCTATACCGATCGGCAGCCGTTCCGCGGCCCGGCGCAGCCCTGAGAGGCCAGTGATTGGGCCGATGATCGGAAACGTCCCATTCCTGCCGCGAATGCTGGGTCTGGCCGGCCTGTTGCCGCAGATCGCCTGCGTCGGTGTGTTGCATCTCGGCCAAAGCGCCTTGCGTGAGCCTGCGACTCTGATCGCCTTCGCCTATGCTGCGCTGATCTTCACTTTCCTCGGCGGGACCTGGTGGGGCATCGCCGCATCGGCGCCTGCGGCGGAACGGCGCCGCACGCTGGGCTGGGTGTGGATCGCGGCTATCCTGCCGAGCCTGATGGCCTTGGCGGCGTTCCTGCCGCTGGTGTTCGATCTGGCAGGGCCGGAACCCTCGCTGGTCGCTCTTGGAGGGGCGATCCTGTTCAGCCCGCTGGTCGACCGTGCTCTGGGTCCGCTGGCGCCGCGCTGG
The DNA here is from genome assembly GCF_009827295.1 of Qipengyuania pelagi. NCBI lineage: Bacteria > Pseudomonadati > Pseudomonadota > Alphaproteobacteria > Sphingomonadales > Erythrobacteraceae > Qipengyuania > Qipengyuania pelagi. The sequence goes on from NZ_WTYD01000001.1 coordinate 321,921, forward strand.
TGGATGGCCTTGCGCGTCCCCCTCTCGCTCGGCCTGGGCTCGCTGACCATCGCCGCTGCCCTGGCCTGACCGGCTGGCAACGCTTGATCGGCTTAGGGCTTGATCGGCTTAGGGCTTGATCGGCTTAGGGCTTGATCGGCTTAGGCGCGCGTTACGCCCGCACGGTCGAGTTCGGGGCCGAGCCGACCTGTCAGCCACAGCCACCACATCTTGAAATCCGCCTTCAGGCTCCAGGCCGGATAGGTAAAGGTTGCCGGGCGGTTCTTCTCCACCCCGAAATGCGCGATCCAGGCGAAGAAATAGCCCGCGACCGGCAGCGCGGCGAGGAGCCACCAGCTTGCGGTCGCCAAGGCGAAGATGGCCAGCGCGATCACGAGCGTTGTGCCGACATAATGCAGTGCGCGCGTACGCGGCTTGGAATGTTCGCGCAGATAGAAGGGCCAGAATTCGGCGAAAGTCGTGTAGGTCCGGGCCATGCAAGTCAGCTTGCGTTCCTGTGAGGGATCGGTCAAGCGAAGCTCGAAGAGAACCGCATGCGGAACGAGTCCGGTCTTTAAGCGTGACCAGTTCTATCAGGGCGTGTCTTAACCGATAGCAAGGACAGCCAGTGAAGGACGACACCGAAGACCGGTCCGCGGAAATGCCGATCAGCGATGCGCCTGAAGACACGCAGGAGCGTGCCGATGCGCCCGAAGGCACGCACGAGCGCGATGGCGATGAGCGCTCCAGCAATCAGTCGCATATGCGGTTCGACGAGAGTCCGGGACGCTTTCTGGCCTCGCGCGGTCAGGCGCAGTTCGCGGGCTCGTCGGGTATGCTGTTCGAACAGGCCATGGCGCAGACCCGCATGGCGATCTGCCTGACCGATCCGAACCAGCACGACAATCCCATCGTCTTCGCCAATCGCGCCTTTCGCGAACTGACCGGATATGACGAGGACGAGATCGTCGGGCGCAATTGCCGTTTCCTTCAGGGCAAGCGCACCGATCGCGAACAGGTCCAGGCCATGCGGCAGGCGATCGAAAGCGAAGAGGTCGCGATCGTCGAACTGCTCAATTATCGCAAGGATGGGAGTGCGTTCTGGAACGCGCTGCATCTCGGCCCGATCTACAACGATGCGGGCGAGCTGATCTATTTCTTCGGCAGCCAGTGGGACGTCACCGACGTCAAGAGCGCGCGGGCGGGCGAGGAACATGCGCGCGTGCTGGCGCGCGAATTGTCGCATCGCATGAAGAACATGTTCGCCGTCATCTCGGGCATCGTCACGGTCAGCGGACGTATGCACGAGATCGAGGGAGAGGCGGCCGAGATCAATTCGCGGATCCAGGCCCTGGGCCGCGCCTATGAAACGACACTCGATGATGCGGCCAGCGGTTCGATCGAACTGGGCCCGGCGATCCGCGCGATCCTCGAACCCTATCGTGCGGCAGGCATGGCGATCTCGATCGAGGGGAACGGCGCGCGCGTCCCGTTCGGGAGCGTTTCGGTGATCGGCCTGATCCTGCACGAATTCGCCGCCAATGCGGAACAGCATGGGGCCTGGTCATCGCCGGAAGGCCGCGTCACCGTCGATTGGTGCATCGTCGAAGGGGGCGAGAAAGCCCGCCTCGAATGGCGCGAGAGCGGCGGACCGACCGTGGACGAGGCGCGTATCTCGCCGGGGGTCGGGACGGCCATCATGGACCGGATCGTTCGATCGGCGACCGGGAAAATCGAACGGGTTTGGAAACCGCACGGTCTCGAAGCGGTTGTGGAAGTGACGATATAGGATTGCCGCCTTGACCGAACCGATTTCGATATTGCTGGTTGATGATGAACCGCTAATCCTCATGGATCTCGAATTTGCCGCCGAGGATCGGGGCTTCAAGCCCTGCTGCGCGTCCTGCGTGTCGGAAGCCATGGCCCTGATCGAAGATGGCGTCGATGTCGCGGTGCTGGATTTCAACCTCGTGGGCGGAGAGAACTGCCTGCCTATCGCCCGCGAACTTTCAGAACGTTCGATCCCCTATATCATCCATTCGGGTGACGCGAACCGGCAGGAAGAAGTCTTCGAAATGCTGGACGCGGTCTATGTCCCCAAGCCGGCATCCTCCGACAAGGTCATCGCCACCGCGCTGAGCGAATTGCGTGGAGCCCGACAGGAGAAATCGCCGACGGCAGCCCCCGCTCACTGATCTTTCGGCAGGAACGGCGATGAAAAAACGGGGCGCCGGATTTCTCCGCCGCCCCGTTATTCATAAACGCACAGGAATCCGTCAGAACAGGCCCGGCACTTCTCGCTGCGCGGGGCTGGGAATGTTCGGCTGGAGAAGTTGCTGGCGACCGCCGGCCGATTGCACCGTCTGATCGCCGCCGCTGCTGATCGGCGTGCAGGTGCGACCGCCCAGGAAATCCAGCGCCGCTTTGACGGACGCTTCGGCCGGATCGCCCAGCTGCTCGAAAATCCCATCGCTGGCGGCGCAGGTCCGCCGAACCACGCTGGCAAGGCCGGTGAAATATTCGCCCTGATCGTTGGCATTGGTCGTCTTGAACGCGACCGCGCGCAAGCGATCGTCGCACGCCGAACGGTCGAAGGCGAACTGACCGACGGGCTTGCCGAACGTGTTGGTCCCGACCAGCGCGAGGTTGTCGCCCAGATAGGGGATGAAGGAATTGGTCACCAATTCGCTGGCCGACGCCGTGCCCCCGCGTCCGATCACCGCGATCTTCGTCGCCGCAATGGCCTGGGGCTGCGACGCAAAGCGATCGATTTCGTTCTCCGAGGATTTGGAAGGCCGCAACACGGTCTTGCTGAAGACCTGGCCACTCTTGTCGGCTGCCATCAGATCACCGAGCAGTTCCGCGACCGAAACCAGCCCGCCGCCATTATAGCGCAGGTCGAGGATGACCTTGGTAATCCCCTGCTGCCGGAATTGCTGGAACGCCGTGCGCAGTTGGGGTCCCGCATCCTCGACGATGAAGGTGCGCAGGTTGATATAGCCGACCGGACCGGTGCCGTCGTTGAGGACCTTGACGCCGTAACGATCAGAGATCGGATCGAGCGAGAATTCGGTCTTGGTGATATTGGCGTTGCGTTCGGTACCCTCCCGGGTGCGGAAGGTGAAGGACCGCGCGACCCCAGGGTCGGAAGGCCCAAGCGCGTTGATGACCGCCTGCGGCCCCCCGCTCGACATCAGGGACGCGACCGACTGGCCGCCGATGGTCAGCAATTCGGTGCCGCGGTCCATGCCCGCCTGGAAAGCCGTACCGGCTTCGAACGCTTCGAGGACGAAGACGCGATTGGCGCTGGTGTCGTAGGCGAGGCGAATGCCGAAGCCGGCGCTCGATCCGCTCTGGATCAGGGCGTTCTCTTCCTTGATCGACGTGATGTAGGTGAAGAAACGATCCTTCGACTGCGCGCGCGCCGGGGCGACCAGCGCGTCGATATAATCCTGGACATTCGTGTAGTTCGACGCGGTTACGTTTGTCGCGAGGAGGTCGGGGAACAGATACCATTCGTTCAGCACGTCGCGCACGAATTGCTGGCGGTTGGCGAGTGAACAGGTGTCGCCCCCAGATGAGGGCGGCGTCGGTGTACCGCCGGTCGGCGGCGCCGACGAGCTGCCACCACCGCCTCCACAAGCGACGAGCGACAAGGCGAGAGTGGCGGACAGTACGGAACGAGCGAAGGCCATGATGCGACTCCAGGCGAAAATTGCGAATCCGGGAGAAGCCTCTCCCCCCAAGATAATGCTTCATCCACCATGCCTTAATCGCGCCTGAGTGCCAATTGCTTGGGACGAATTGAGTGGTGCGCCACGAAAAAGGGGTGTTTTCGGATAAAAACGGTGCATATTTCCCTCGTTCCCATGGCGCGGCGCAACGGCGCAGCCCAAACAGTGCACCGTTTTGTGGCAATCAAAGGATCAAGTGGCGTGAGTGATGGTGAGAACTGGGTGACGCGGGCGGTCGGCGGCGGAGCTTTCGCCAACGATCTCGCAATCGCGCGCTTCGGTTCGGAAAAACTGCTCGGCCGTTCGGGCTTCGCTCTGACCAGCCCCGCTTTCAAGCACGGCGATGAACTCGATCCCAGCTTCACCGCAATCGAGGAGGACGCCGTCGCTCCGCCGCTCGAATGGAGCGCGCCGCCTCCGGGCACGCAGGAAGTGGTCCTGATCGTAGAGGATGCGGATGCGCCCGCCGACAAGCCGCTTCTGCACTGGCTCGCCTGGGGCTTTCCCGGTCAGCGCGGCAAATTGTTCGAAGGCGAGGTTCCGCCCCGCGCGGGCAAGAATGCGCGTGGCAATTCCGAATGGCTGTTGCCCGATCCGCCGATCGGCAAGGAACATCGCTATGTCTTCCAGCTGTTCGCGCTCGACTTGCCGCTGACGCTGATGCCCGGCGCCACGCGCGAGGATGTCGAAGCGTCGATCAAGGACCATGTCGTGGCCTGTGCAGTGCTGACAGGGCGGTTCGAAGGGCACGAACGCGAAGACCTCGATCTCGAAGAGGATCTGGGCATCGATCCCGAAGATCTCGACCTCGACTGACAACGATTAAGAATGGTGCGGCTCCGCCCCGGGGGCGCATCTCGAAAAACGAGCCTGACAGGAAAGGACATATCATGGCTGGGAAGAACAACGCACTACAGAAGCCCGTCAATCTCTCGCCCGAGCTGGAAAACGTCGTGGGCAAGGGTCCGATGACGCGCGCTCAGGTCACGTCCAAGGTGTGGGACCACATCAAGGCGAACGACCTCCAGGACGCCAAGGACCGCCGCATGATCAACCCCGACGACAAGCTGGGCGCGGTGATCGGTAAGGAACAGATTTCGATGTTCAAGATGACCGGTGCCGTCTCGAAGCATATGAGCTGACAGGGTCAATTCCTTTCAGTTGTGTCGGCGGCGGAACGGCCAGTCCGTGACGCCGCCGGCCCACAGCGCCCACCAGACGATGATCGGTTGGGCGAACATGCGCGGGATATGATAGGCAAGGCCCAGACCGTTGTCGGGCCGCGCCATGTCGAGCGCGAAATGGTTTATATTGGCCGGGAAAACGCAAACCGCATAAAGGGCGAGGCCGATCGCTCCGGCCCGTTGCAGCGTCGATGACCATCCCTGGGCCAGCGCGATCGCGCCGATCAGTTCCGCGACGCCGGTCAACAGCACGATCGCTTCAGGGTAGGGCAAGCCGCCCGGCATGATCGACAGAAATGGTCGCGGCGCAACGATGTGGAGCACTCCGGCGATCGCGTAGAGTGATGCCAATAGGAGGCGGAGGAGCGCGCGGATCACGGCTCGTCACTCGCATTCGTGGTCAGCGAAATCCGATACGGGCCTTCGCGTGTCCGGAGCCCCTGTCCCTTCCAGCTGATAGTGACAATTGCTTCGCCGATCATTTCGTCGACCGCCGCATGGACTATGGGCATGGATTTGCGCCAATCCTCACCATCGCGAGCCAGAATGCGTGCCGCTTCGCTCGGACAGATAGACGCCCCCCGTTTGCGCTCGTCGAGCAGGGCCTGAATGGCCGATCGGGGGGTGGCGCAAGCCATGACGCTTCTCTTCAAACCGTGTGATCAGAGACGCTGGAGGGTGAGGGCGTCGCGCTCCCCCTCGTAGAACTGGTCGAGCGCGGCGGTAAAGGGGTCGGTATCGTCTGCCGATGCTTCGAACAGAGTCATCGAACTGCGGAATTTCATCGCATCCACCGGTCCCAGGATTTCCTCCGCCGCCATCGTCCCGGCCCAGTCCAGCATGGCTTCGGTCGCCTGATCCAAGCGATCGCCAAAAACGGGATGTTTCGCGAAGGCGCGTGCCTCGGCCTTGCCGGACAAAGCGAAACGGCGGGCCATTTCACTCGACCCGAGGCCCGCGATTTGCGGGAAGACAAACCACATCCAATGGCCTCGTTTCCGCCCTGCATTCAATTCCGCCAGCGCCGCGTCGAACACGTCCTCCTGTGCAGTAAGGAAATGCGCGAAGGGATCAGCATCGGCCATGGCGCTCAGTCCGCCTTGAGCGGATCGTGGCCCCAGTTCATCAGGCTGTAGCGCCAGTCCGTGTCCTCAATATCGCCGTCGGGACGCTGGGCGAGGTGGCGGTGGATATAGCCGACCACCTTGTCCATATGCTCCCATTGGCTGTCGGTGAGATCGCCCTTGTTCGTGCGCTTAATTGCGACGATGCGGCGCCCCGATCTGTGACCGGTGCTTTCGCCGCCATCGCTGTCGCCAACAGATTTCGATTCCTCGGTATCGAGCCAGTCTTCGAGTTCCTGGGGCGCCATGTTGACGCAGTCGCGAAATTCGGACCAGGTTTCCTCGCGGTCGTCATCCGTGTCCGACGCCATCAGCTGTCATCCTCGTCGACGTGGTCGGGCAGCCCGTCGAGGTCGGTGGAGGCATAATCCTCCAGCTCGTCCTCGCTCATGCTGTCATACATCTGCTTGGATGCGCCCTGAAGGTCGCCGACCTTGGTATCGCCGCGCTTGGCGGACAGGGCGGCTCCGGCAGCCTTCTGCTGCGCCTTGCTCTTGGCGGGCATCAGTTCTGCGCCGACAATTCGCTGCCGCGCTTCAGGACCTCGTCGCCATCTTCCTGCTTGATCAGATAGGCCGGATTGTCCTCGGTCCCGTCCTTGGTGATTTCGCTACCCTGAAGGGTGCGGGTCACCTCGCGCTCGAAGCGTTCCTTGATCTGGCCCTTGCCTTTGCCGTTGCCCCATTCCCATTCGACATACTGGTCGGTCCGGAAGCTGTTCGGATTGCTCATATAATCTCTCCGCATTCTCGTGTCGGAGAGTTCAATCCGCCGGGGCGCGGGGCGTTCCTGACGGGTGTCAGTTCTCGCTCCCGGTGTCGCCCCGGGGTCTCGGCTCGGTTCTCGCCTTAGTTCTCGCCTCAGTTCTCGATGGTCTGGAGCGGGCTGTCGGCCGCTGTGTCGTTGGCGGTGCCTTCCATCTTGTCCGCATCGTCCATCGTCACCCCGTCGATGCCGGCAGCATCGTCCTGCGCCTGGATGCGATCGGACACGTTGACTTCCGATTCGACCTCGTTCTGCGAGGCGGCACCGAAAATCCAGATGGCGGAGAGGAGGATCACGGCCAGCAATGTGCCGATGATCAGCACCCAGCGCACGACGCCTTCTTTCGAACCGCCGCTGGCTTCGGTTTCGGTTACGTGGGTTTCGTTGCCATCGCTACGCATGTGATAAGTCTTTCCCTTTGGATCAGGCGCATTCGGTTCGTGGGATTACCGTACTGCGGCCCTTATGTTCCCTGATATACTGTGTTCCCTGATATGCCGCACGTCAATCGCGCAGCAACTCGTTGATGCCGGTCTTTTCGCGCGTCCGGGCATCCACCGTCTTCACGATGACCGCGCAGGCAAGCGAGGGGCCGCCATCGGGATCGGGCAGGGTGCCGGGGACGACGACGGAATAAGGCGGGATTTCACCGCGCGTGACCGTGCCGGTCGCCCGGTCGACGATCTTGGTCGACTGGGTGATGAAGACGCCCATCGCCACCACCGATCCTTCGCCGACGATCACGCCCTCGACGATTTCGCTGCGCGCGCCGATGAAGCAATTGTCGCCGATGATGGTGGGGTTCGCCTGCATCGGTTCGAGCACGCCGCCGATGCCCGCGCCCGCCGAGATGTGGCAGTTCTCACCCACCTGGGCGCAGCTGCCGATGCTGGCAAAGGTATCGACCATCGTACCCTTGCCGACATGGGCGCCGATATTAACGAAGCTCGGCATCAGGACGCAGCCCGGCGCGATATAGGCCCCGGCACGCGCGACCGCGCCCGGCACCACGCGAAATCCCGCCGCGCGGAAGCGCGCATCGTCCCATCCGGCGAACTTGCTGGGCACCTTGTCGAAGGCAGGATGGCCCGCACTGCCGCCGTCCATCACCTGATTGTCGTTGAGGCGGAAGCTCAGGAGCACGGCCTTCTTGAGCCATTGATTGACCTGCCACCCGCCGGTCCCATCGGGCTCGGCCACGCGCGCCTCGCCGCTGTCGAGCATGGCGAGCGCGCGTTCGACATGGTCGCGCACCTCATGGCTTTCGGGAGTGACCGAGGCCCGATCGTCCCAGGCAGCTTCGATGGCTCGGGCGAGGTTTGCGGTCATGGGGCTGGGGTCCTTCAGGCGATTGGTCGAAACGGGCGTTTGGGGCGCTGTTAGATAGATGGCCGCGAACCGGCAAGCGCCGTGCCGCCCAGCCGTTAATAGTTACGACATCGCAATGGTGTACGGATCGCGCACGAAGAGGGTTCGCCATGGCATTGAGAAAAATCTCCCGAATTGATCGTCATGCACTGCGCAGCGGCGCGGCGATCGGAGCGCTGGCGCTGCTCGCCGCTTGTGGCGGAGGCGGCAGTGGGGGTGGCCCTGTCATCAGCACGCCCGCGCCGCAGCCTACGCCGTCACCGACCCCGCCTCCCGCACCGGCACCTGCACCGACCCCCACGCCGACGCCTACTCCGGCGCCGTCTTCCTTCGATACCGCCGAATTTCGGATGTCTGACGGGCCCGAACAGCACAAGGCCGTCAGCGCGTGGCAGCGCGGCGCGACCGGATCGGGGCGGATCATCGCGGTCGTCGATACGGGCATCGATCTCGACAGTCCTGAATTTACAGGGCGCATCCATCCCGATTCGCGCGACGTCGCGGGCAACCGCAGCGTCGATGGCGAGGACGACCACGGCACCAATGTCGCGCTCGTCGCGGCGGCGGCGCGCAACGATACCGGCATTCTCGGGATCGCCTACGATGCGCGGGTGCTGGCGCTGCGAGCAGATCGGCCCGGTACGTGCGGCGACGATACGCCGGAGAACACCAATCTGACATGCAGTTTCTCCGACGGGGATATTGCTCGGGGGATCGACCAAGCGGTGTCTTCCGGCGCGACCGTCATCAATCTGAGCCTGGGCGGCGGCGGGGTCGGCTCCGCGACTCTGGCAGCGGTCCGCCGCGCGGCAAGTGCAGGCATCGTCATCGTGGTCGCCGCCGGGAATGGCGGCGATGGCAGCAAGGCGGATGTCGATCCCAACCAGCCGACGCCCTTTGCCAGCGGTATCCGCGAAGCGGGCGGAAGCAATGTCATCATCGTCGGCTCGATCGACGAGGGATCGCAGATATCCAGCTTCAGCCAGCGCGCCGGTAGCCAGGCGAACTTCTATCTCACCGCGCGGGGCGAGCGGATCTGCTGCGTCTACGAAAACGGGCAGATCTTCGTCGGGCGTGACGAGCGGGGCAGTTTCCGCCTGCTGTTTTCCGGCACCAGCTTCGCCGCGCCGCAAGTCGCCGGGGCGGTCGCGCTGATGGCGCAGGCTTTTCCCAACCTCACCGGCGCGCAGATCGTCCAGATCCTGCTCGAAACCGCGCGCGATCTGGGCGAGACGGGCGTCGATACGACCTATGGGCGCGGTATGCTCGATATCGCGGCGGCCTTCGCCCCGCGCGGGACCACCACGCTTGCGGGCGGGACCAGCGTGATGCGCATCGGCGAGACATCGGTGATCGGTTCCGCGCCGATGGGCGATGCGCTGGCGGGGTCGCAGGGCCTCACCGGCGTCCTGCTCGACGAATACAAGCGCGCCTACGAATACGATGTGACCTCGGGATCGCGCGGCGCGGTGCCGGAATACCGGCTGCACAACGCGCTAGCAGGCGGACAGCGGCAGATCGGTGGCGGCAATGCGAACCTTTCGCTGGGCTTCACCGTCGGCGATGCGCGGTTCGCGGCGCAGACCACCGCAGAAGGCGCAATGGCGCGCCAGATGCAGCTCAGCACGCGCGAAGCGGAGGGAGCCGAAGTCCTCGCCGCACGGATGATCGCGCGCGTCGCGCCCGACATGCAGATCGGCTTCGCCATGCGCGAAGGCGCCTTCGGCCTTGCCAGCCGGATGCAGGCGCAGGAGCGTCCGGCCTTCCTGATCGCGAGCGATGCGGGCGGCGATGTGGGCTTTTCGCGCAGCAGCGATGCGAGCGTGGCCGTAAGGCGCGAGTTCGGCCGTCTCGGCCTGACCGCGAGCGCCGAAAGCGGCGAGGCATGGATCGGCAATCGCCGCCAGGGGGAAGAGGTTTTCCAGGGCGTGCGCGACCGGCGCGCGACGCATACCCTGTCGCTTGCAGCCGATCGCCGGTTCGGAAATCTCGATACGACGCTCGGCCTGTCATGGTTGCAGGAGGAGGATACGATCCTCGGCGCCTATCTGGCGCAGGGCTTCGGCGCGGGCGGGGCGGACACGCTGTTCGTCGATGCTTCGGGCCGCTGGGATGTCGCGCCGGGCTGGTCGCTGGGCGGGGCCTATCGCCACGGTCTGACCCGCGCCGATAGGAGCGGCTTTGTGGCTGGCGGGTCGCGCTTCCAAAGCCAGGCGTGGTCGCTCGACCTGACGCGGGCGCAAGTCTTCGGAAATGCCGACACGCTCGGCTTCCGCCTGTCGCAACCGCTTCGCGTGACGCGTGGGGGGATCGATCTGATGCTCCCCGTCAGCTACGATTATGCCAGCGAAAGCGCGGGCTTCGGCACGCGCCGCCTGTCGCTTGCCCCGTCGGGACGCGAGACGGTGGGCGAACTCGCATGGCGTGGCCCGCTCGCCAGGGGATGGGCATCGGCGAGCCTCTATTACCGCACCGATCCCGGCCATTACGCTCAGGCGCCCGACGATGCGGGCGTGGCGGTGACGTGGAGCCGGGGTTTTTAGGAAGCGGGGGCTTCCGAGCTAGGCCGGCATCCCCGCATCCAGCGCGAACTGGTGCGCGCGCTGGACCAGCGGGACCACCCGCTCGCTCATCGCCTTGGCGTGGGCGGAACTGGCCGTGCCGTCGATCACGCGCTTCTTGATACCCTGCATGATCCCGGCGAGCCGGAAGAGGTTGTAGGCGAAATACCAGTCCATCGGCGGGACCGGATAGCCGGTGCGCGCGACATAGCGTTCGACCGCCTCGTCCTGCGACGGAATGCCCAGCTCTTCGAGATCGAGGCCGAGCAGGCCCGCGCGCCCATCCGCCGGATTGTGCCAGTTGAGCATGAGATAGGCGAAATCGGCGACCGGATCGCCCAGAGTAGATAATTCCCAATCGAGCACGGCGAGGACGCGATTGGCGTCCTTTTTGAAAATCAGATTGTCGAGCCGGTAATCGCCATGGACGACCGAGCTTTCGTGCTGCGGCGGGATCGTCTCGGGCAGCCATTCGATAAGGCGATCCATTTCGGGGATCGTCTCGGTCTCGGACAGGCGATACTGCTTGGTCCAGCGGGCGATCTGGCGCGCGCAGTAATCCTGCGGCTTGCCGAAATCGTCCATGCCGATCTTCGCCGGGTCGGTCGTGTGGAGATCGGCCATGGTGTCGATCATCGCGTGATAGATCGCGCGGCGATCCTCCTTCGCGATGCCGGGCAGAGCGCCGTTCCACAAAGACCGTCCATCGGCGAGGCCCATGACGAAGAACATCGATCCGATGACGTCCGTATCCTCGCACAGGCCGTAGGTCTTCGGCACCGGAAACCCCGTCGGGCCCAGCGCCGACATCGCCTTGTATTCGCGATCCACGGCGTGGGCGCTCGGCAGCAATTTGCCGAAAGGCTGGCGGCGCAGGACATAGCTGCGGTTCGGCGTATCGATGCGGTAGGTCGGGTTGGACTGGCCGCCTTTGAACTTCGAATAGGAGATCGGCCCTTCGAAGCCTTCGACATTGGCCTCGAACCATGTCGTCAGCCGGTCGAGGTCGAGCGTGTCGGCATCCGGCACCGCGACGGTGCCGACCATCTCCTTGTCGAAATCGATCGTTTCGTCCGCCATCAGTCGAACACCACCACGCTGCGGGCGGAATGGCCTTCGCGCATCGTGTCGAAACCCTTGTTGATGTCTTCCAGAGGGATACGCTCCGCGATGATCGTGTCGAGATCAAGCAGGCCGCGCATGTAGAAATCGACAAGGCGCGGCAGATCGACCGGGAAATGGTTCATCCCCATGATCGCGCCCTGGAGTTTCTTGCCCGACAGCAGGTCCATCGCGCCGAGGCCGACCTTGCAGTCCAATGGCATCATGCCGAGGATCGTGGCCGTGCCGCCGCGGCGAAGCAGCTTAACCGCGAGCTTGGCCGAGGCATCGCGCCCGACCGCCTCGATCGCGTGGTGGACGCCGCCGCCCGTGATCTTCATCACCTGTTCGACCGCATCGTCCGCCATCGCATCGACCGTGTGCGTCGCGCCGAGCGCTTCGGCGAGGTCGCGTTTCTCCTTCAACGGATCGATCGCGATCACCTTGCCCGCGCCCGCGATCTTGGCCGCGTTGACGACCGCTAGGCCGACGCCGCCGCAGCCGACCACCGCGACCGCTTCGCCCGGCACGACCGAGCAGGCGTTGAACACCGCGCCCGCCCCCGTCGTCACCGCGCAGCCGATGATGGCGGCGCGATCGAGCGGCATGTCCTTGTCGATGGCGACGCAGGCGTGTTCGTGGATCAGCATCTGTTCGCAGAAGGCCGACAGGTTCAGCATCTGCGCGACCGGGGATCCCGAGCCTGGGCCGTCACTGCGCATGATGCGCGGATCGGCGGTCTGCGGGCGGCGCGTATCGGCGCCCATGCACAGCGCCATCCGGCCCGTGACGCAGAATTCGCAATGGCCGCAAAAGGCGGAAAGGCAGGTGACCACATGGTCGCCCGGCTTCACCGTCTTCACCTCCGACCCGACCGCGCGCACCACGCCCGCCGCCTCGTGCCCCGGAATGGCGGGCATGGGGTGGGGGTAGGCCCCGTCGATGAAATGGAGGTCCGAATGGCACAGGCCACAGGCCTTGGTGTCGATCAGGACTTCGTGCGGCAGCGGATCGGCGAGTGTGACCTCGCCGATCGTGAGACTGCCGGTCTGTTCGAGAATTGCGGCCTTTGCCATCAGCGCGAAGCTCCCACGTCACCGCTGCTCATGCCTGCGCTGGCACCCGCGCTGCCCGCGCTCGCCGAATGGGCGTTGCCGCCGCGCAGAGCGTTCGAACCCGGCCCTTCATTGGGCGCGTGCTTGGCGAATTCCATGCGCGCGATGGAGCGGGCGTGGACCTCGTCCGGACCGTCCGCCAGGCGCAGCGTGCGCTGATGGGCATAGGCGTTGGCGAGCCCGTAATCGTTGGACACGCCGCCGCCGCCATGCGCCTGGATCGCATCGTCGATGATCTTGAGCGCCATGTTCGGCGCCTGGACCTTGATCATCGCGATTTCCTGCTTGGCGGATTTGTTGCCGACCTTGTCCATCATGTCCGCCGCCTTGAGGCAGAGCAGGCGGGTCATGTCGATATCGATCCGGGCGCGCGCGACGCGCTCTTCCCAGACCGAATGCTTGTAGATCGGCTTGCCGAACGCCTCGCGCTCCTGAAGGCGGCGGCACATCTTTTCGAGCGCTTCTTCCGCCACGCCGATGGTGCGCATACAGTGGTGGATGCGGCCCGGACCGAGGCGGCCCTGCGCGATCTCGAAGCCGCGCCCTTCGCCCAGCAGCATGTTCGAGGCGGGCACGCGCACGTCCTTCAATTCGACTTCCATGTGGCCGTGCGGCGCATCGTCATAGCCGAACACGGGCAGATGGCGCAGCACCGTGACGCCTTCGGCATCGAGCGGCATCAGGATCATCGATTGCTGCGCATGGCGCTGGGCGGAAAAATCCGTCTTGCCCATCACGATCGCGACCTTGCAGCGCGGATCGCCCACGCCGGAGGACCACCATTTGCGGCCGTTGATGACGTATTCGTCGCCATCCTTTTCGATCCGCGTCTCGATATTGGTGGCGTCCGAACTCGCCGTATAGGGCTCGGTCATCAGGAAGGCGGAGCGGATCTCGCCGTTCATCAGCGGGTTCAGCCACTGGTCCTTCTGTTCGCGCGTGCCGTAGCGGTGGAACACCTCCATATTGCCGGTATCGGGCGCGGAGCAGTTGAAGACCTCGCTCGCGAAACCGATGCGGCCCATTTCCTCCGCGCACATGGCGTATTCGAGATTGGTGAGACCGGGGCCTTCGAATTCGAAGCTTTCGTCGACATGATGATGGCTGTCATTGCGTGGCGGCATGAACAGGTTCCACAGGCCCTGCGCCTTGGCTTTGGCCTTCAGCTCCTCAACCACCGGGATCACCTTCCAGCGCTCTCCTTCCGCATCCTGTTCGAGATAGGTCGGCACGGCGGGGCGGATGTGATCGGCGATGAAGCTCTTCACACGGTCGCGCCAATAGGCCTGCCGTTCGGTGGGTTCGAAATCCATGTCTGAGGGTCCTCTCTACTCGTCTCGTCTGTCGTTCTTTGCCCGGAAACTGGCAGAGCCAACCGCGTCCGCCAAGGCCTATTCCACGGGCTGAAATCAGGGCGGGGTGATGTGCGCGTCGCGATCCGCGCGTGCCGTAGCGTCGAGCGCTTCGCCCGGCGTCGCATTCAGCGAAGCCAGCCGCGCCTCGTGGTCTTCGCGCGTGATCGGGAAGCGCACCAGCCAGAACGCCGCGAAGCTTGCCAGCAGCGCCGAAAGCGCGCCGAACAGCAGCACCATCGTCGCGATCACGTCACCGCCGACTTCGCCCTGGGCGGCATTGTTGGGCAATTGCGACAGCGCCACGATCTGGCCGGTGATGAAGATGCCCGCCCCGGTCGCGCATTTCTGGACGAACCAATTGCCCGCATAGAATGTCCCTTCCGCCCGGCGTCCGGTGCGCTCTTCGAAGGCCTCGACGATCTCGGCGATCATCGAGGTGGCGGAGATCAGCGCGACGATCCCGAACGCATTGGCGATCAGGACGAACGCGTAGAAGCCGCCCGTCGATGCCGCGCTGCCCACCTGCGGCCAGAACCCGATGAGAAGCAGGGCATAGGGCGAAAAGCCGATCAGGAACGATACGATCATACCGATCGCCGCCGAACGCGGCTTGCCCCATCTGCGGTGCATCGGCCCGACGATGAAGAACATCAGCACGACGCTGAAAAACAGGACGATCGGGTAGAGCGTCAGCGCCGTCTGATCGAACTGCCAGACGAACAGGTTGAGATAATTCGAGATCGAGAAGGTCATCCCCTGCGAGACATAGGCGGCGAGCGCGCCCGCGGCGAAGATCAGGAAGGCGCGTTCCTTGAAGGCTTCGCCGATCTCCCCGAAGGCATTGCGCAGCGAGAAGGGCGGGGGACGGTGCTCGGGAAGGCGAGCCACCAGACGATGCTGACCGATGGCGGAGCCCACCACCGACAGGAAGATGAGGCCTGCCCCGAAGATGCCGAACAGGCTGTATCCGCCCGGCTGGAGCATCCCTTCCGCGCCCGGCATGAACACCCGATAGGCGAGGAACATCATCACGATCCCGCCCAACCATCCGAACAGGTAGCGATAGCGGAACAGCGTCGTGCGCTGGTCGTAATCCTGCGTGATTTCGGGCACGAGGCTGACCGAGGGCACCTCGCACGCCGACAGGAGGATGCGCACCACCACGGCGATGCCGAGCAGTTCCCAGAAGCTGGGCGTCCCGTCGATCGTCGGGTTCCAGAGCACGGCCCAGGCCAGCGCGAGGGGCAGGGCGGCGGCATAGAGCCAGGGCAGGCGGCGGCCCCAGCGCGTATAGGTGCGATCGGACAGGTGGCCGAGGATCGGATCGATCACCGCATCGACCAGCAGCGCACAGGCGAGCGCGGCGCTGACCAGCGCGGCGTTCATCCCCAGAACCTGATTGTAGAAGATCAGCAGGAAGAAACTGAACCCGCTATCCTTCACGCCGAAGGCGACCGCGCCGAACCCATGCACGATCTTGAGGCGCTGCGGCAGCGGGCCGGTGGTAAACGCCATCAGGACGACACCCTGCAACTGCGACGGATCCGCGCATTACCGGCCATTTCTCGCTCCTCTTTCCCGGCTTCGAGCCTAGGCTCGCAGCCCCCGGCGTCAATCGAAACCGCTCGACGCTACGGCATGGCGGCTCGGCGCGATCGCCCTTGCGGAAGGGGTGCGAATCGACTTAACGTTTACGTCAACGAAGAGAGTCGAGACCGAGAGAGGAAGGCCGAAATGTCCGATCCCGAAAGCTTCCGCAGCGAAGTGCGCGACTGGCTGGAAGCCAATTGCCCGCCCGAAATGCGCCAGCCCGTGCGTGACGAGGAAGATGTCTATTGGGGTGGCCGCAACGCCAGCTTCAAGAACGATGCGCAGAAGGCATGGTTCGAAGCCTGCCGCGACAAGGGCTATACCGTTCCCGAATGGCCGAAGGAGTATGGCGGTGCGGGGCTAACGCCGGCCGAAGGCAAAATCCTGCGCCAGGAAATGGCGCGCATCGGCGCGCGTCCGCCCTTGTCGAGCTTCGGTATCTGGATGCTCGGCCCGGCGCTTCTGCATTTCGGCACCGAGGGGCAGAAGCAGCGTTTCCTCAACGAGATCGCGCGCGGCGAAATCCGCTGGTGCCAGGGCTATTCCGAGCCGGGCAGTGGGTCGGACCTCGTCTCGATGCAGACCTTTGGCGAGGACAAGGGCGATCATTGGATCGTCAACGGCCAGAAGATCTGGACGAGCTATGCCGACGAGGCGGACTGGATCTTCTGCCTCGTCCGCACCGACAAGGAGAACAAGTATCAGGGCATCACCTTCATGCTGTTCGACATGGCGAATGACGGTGTCTCGACCAAGCCGATCAAGCTGATCAGCGGCAACAGCCCGTTCTGCGAAACCTTCATGGACGATGTGAAGGTGCCGAAGAGCTATGGCGAGGACATTCCCGGCTATGTCGGAGAGATCAATCGCGGCTGGGACGTGGCAAAATATCTGCTCGGCCACGAGCGTGAGATGATTTCCGCGACCGGCGGCGGCGATCGCGCCTCCTCGCTCGGCGCGGTGACGAGCCGTCAAGGCGAACTCGACCCCGTGCTGCGCGCTGAAATGGCGATGTTCGATGTCGACGCGCTGTCCTTCACCGCGATGAGCGAGAAGTTCATGGACGAGCTCAAGGTCAATAAGGGCCATCCCGCCCAGCCGAACATGCTCAAATATGCCGGGACCGAGCTGAACAAGCGGCGTCATGAATTGCTGATGGCAGCAGGCGGCAGCCGCGCTCTCGAATGGGAGAGCGAGGAGACCAGCGGCGGCAAGACCGCGCGCGGCTGGCTGCGCACCAAGGCGAACAGCATCGAAGGCGGCACCAGCGAGGTGATGCTGAACGTCATTTCGAAGCGCATCCTCGACCTGCCGGGGGCCTGACTGCTGAAACTCCCCTCCCCTTCAGGGGAGGGGTCGGGGGTGGGGCGTGTCACAGGATGACGCCAACCTTACAGCCCCCACCCCAACCCCTCCCCTGAAGGGGAGGGGCTTAGGAGAGAGATACTATGCCACTCTATCACGACGAAGATCAGGCGATGCTCGCCGAAACCGCGCAGCAGTTCATGGCCGAACAGGGCGCCATCAAGGACCAGCTGCGCCATTGGCGCGACCGCAATTGCAAGGACGGCTTCGGCCATGCGCTGTGGAAGCAGTTCGCCGAGATGGGCTTCACCGGCATTCTGGTGGGCGAAGACCATGGCGGGCTCGATATGGGCCATGTCGAAGCCGGGATCGTGCTCGAGGAGATCGGCCGCAATCTGACGCCGTCGCCTTTCCTGTCGTCCTCCGTGCTCGCGGCGACCGCGCTCAAGCATGGGAGCGACGATGTGAAAGGCCGCTGGCTTCCCGACATGGTCGCGGGCGAGAAGGTCTATGCCGTCGCCATCGACGAGGGCCCCAAGCACCGCCCCGAGCGGATCGCCTGCAAGGCCGAGAAATCGGGCAATGGCTTCCGCCTGTCGGGCAAGAAGGATTTCGTCGTTTACGGCGCCAGCGCCGAGATGATCGTGGTCGCTGCGCGCACGTCGGGCAGCGATAGCGACGAGGATGGGTTGACGCTGTTCGCCGTACCCCAGGATGCCAATGGCATGAGCCATGACAGCGTGCGCCTGGTCGACAGCTCGATGGCGAGCCACATCACGTTCGACGGTGTCGAACTGGATGGCGATGCGGTGATCGGCGAAGTCGATGGCGGGCGCGCGGTCCTGAATGCGATGCTCACCGCAGGGCGTGTCGGCGCGGCGGCGGAAGGCGTCGGCGTGGCGCGCGGGGCGATGGACATGACCGTCGATTACCTCAAGCAGCGCAAGCAGTTCGGCAAATTGATCGGCGAATTCCAGGCGCTCCAGCATCGCGCCGCGCATCTCTATTCCGAAGTCGAGATCGCGCGCGCCGTCACCATCAAGGCGGCGCAGCTGCTCGACGGCGGCAGCGAACAGGCCGAGCTCATGTCCAGCGTCGCCAAGGCCAAGGTCGCCAAGGCGGCAGGTCTCGCGGTGCGCGAGGGCGTGCAGATGCATGGCGGCATCGGCATGACCGACGAATACGATATCGGCCTCTACATGAAACGCGACCGCGCGCTGCAGGAGTTCCTCGGCGATCAGTATTACCACGCCAACCGCGTCGCGGAACTGAGCGGATACTAAAGAGACAGGCCCCGCCCGACGGGGCAAGGAGACAGGACATGACCCTCGAAGACCTATTCAGCCTCAAGGGGCGCATCGCGCTCGTCACCGGGGGGAGCCGCGGGATCGGACGCATGATCGTCGAAGGCTTCCTCGCCGCCGGGATCGAGCGAGTCTATATCACCGCGCGCAAGGGCGGCGAATTGCACGAAACCGCTGAGGAGCTGGGCGATCGGGTCGTCCCGATCCAAGGCGATATTTCCACGATGGAAGGCATCGACGAATTGGTGGCGGAATTGTCGTCGAAGGAGGATCGGCTCGATATCCTCGTCAACAATGCCGGCGCTGCCTGGGGCGCGGATTATGCCGAATTCCCCGAAGCCGGCTGGGACAAGGTCATGGATCTGAACGTCAAGACGCCGTTCTTCCTGACGCAGAAGCTCCATACGCTGCTCACCGCCGCCGCCAGCGCCGATCGTCCGGCCAAGGTCATCAACATCACCTCGATCGACGGGCAGCGCGTCAATCCGTGGGAGACCTATAGCTATCAGGCCTCGAAAGCCGCGCTGATCCACCTGACGCGGCGTATGGCGGCGCGGCTGGTGAGCGATCACATCTACGTCACCAGCCTTGCCCCCGGCGCGTTCCCGTCGAACATGAACAAGGTTGCGCGCGATATGGAGGAGCAGAGCGCCAAGGGCATTCCGAGCAAGCGCGTGGGCGACAAACTGGATATGGGCGGCACGGCGGTCTATCTCGCCAGCCGGGCGGGCGATTACACGATCGGCGAGACGCTGACGGTGGATGGCGGCATCGTCAACGCCCACCTTCCGACTCATTTCGCGGATCCTTCAGGGGGGCGGTGACCCCCCGCATACCATCGCCCTGCGCCTGTCGTTTGGGCGTGACGTTACCTATCGAGAATTCCCCACCCCGATGCGAGGCCGATCCCTAGCACGGGATTGCGATTCGCTCACGCAGGCGAGAGGTGCGTTCGCGCGCAAGAACGAGCGCGGAAACATCGCTTCCCAGTCCGTCCTCCCCCAAAGCGGCGTCGAGATGGGTGCTCACGTCCAGGAGGAACCGGATCAGGAATTCGTTGATCTGTTCCAGATTGCGGAGCCGATGAAGCATCTCCTTCTCGGACATCGTGACGATCGCATCAGGCGTCATAATGGTCCGCCCCTCTCTCCAGAATAGACCTTATTGATTTCTCTATGCCTTTTCCGGGACCGAAGATAGCCTAATAGTTTGGTTAAGGCCCAATTTGCGTCAATTTCGGATTGGCGCTGGAGCGGTTCGCGTAAATGTGGTAAGTTTGCACCATGCCCGACACGATGTCTCACCAGCAATTGATCAAACTGGTCTCAGGCGCGGCGGCTGCGGTGTTCGAGACGGATGCGAGCGGCCATATCACACGCCTGTCGGGCTGGGAGGAAATGACCGGCCAGACCTCGCATGCGGCGCAGGGGGCGGGATGGCTCGAAGTGATCCACCCTGACGATGTGCAGCGCGCGGGCGAAGCCTGGAAGAACGCGCTCGATCACGGCATCGAATACAACACCGAATTCCGCGTAAAGATGCAGGATGGTTCATATCGTTGGTATAATGCGCGTGGGGTCCCCGAATTCGACGGCGAGGGCAATGTCAGCGCCTGGATCGGGATGATCCTTCGCATGACCCATCGGATGCGGCCAAACGCCATCGCCCCGGTTTCGCGGAACGATGCTTCGGCTACGGTCGTCGCGATCCGTCCGGCGGCTCTGCGGGCGGCCAGGGCGATGCTCGGCTGGTCGGCGGAAGATCTGGCGCGCGAGGCCGGCTTGTCGCGATCGACCGTCCGGCGGATGGAGACCGATGACGCGAAGAAATCGACCCAGCGCTCGACCATGCAACGCCTTATCCGCACGCTCTCCAACGCACGACTCGAACTGTTGAGCGAGGACGGCACCGTCAACGGCGTGCGCTGGTTGCCCTACGAGGAGCAGAGTTCGACCGTCCTGCCATTCCCGGATCGCGCCAATTGCGCCTGACACGGCGCAGGATCGCGCAGCGCCGCGATCGGCTTCATCACCTTCATCAAACGAAAGCGGGCCGCAGGCTGATCGCCTCCGGCCCGCGATACTTTAGCGGACGCGCTTTCAGCGGATGAAGTAACCGACCACGCCCCAACGGCCATTGTCCTTCGCCATTACGAAGGTTTCGATGCGGCCCGATGCGTTCGAGAAATCGGTGGCGAAGGAAATCAAGCGATAATCGCCGCGCGGGACGCCAGGCAATTCGGTCTGGCTCTCGATCGATTTTTCCGTCCGGCTGACCACAGGTCCCAAGGGTGCGCGGATCGGCGCAACCTGGGCGGCCCATGCATCGGCGGTCACCGCCTGTTTGAACATCGGCCCCGCTTCTGCCCAGCTCGCGGTGTAATCGCCCGCATCAACATGACGCGCGAAGGAGCGCGCGGCGTCCACGGCGAGGGCGTTTTCCCGTACGGTGGCTTCCATCTGTTTTTCTCCCCCGGATGTTGGCTTGGCAGACACGACCTCATTGGTCGCGCCCGAATCCGAAGGTGCGAAAGTGGTCAGAGCGAGAGCGGCGGCGATTGCGGCTGTCAACATTATGAAACCTCCAATGATCCAGGGGCGATAGGATCGCGCTCCCGGTGTTGCTGATGGCTTCGCATGATCGTCTTCCCGTGTGGCCGCGCCTATCCCGATTTCGTCGGGCGCGCGGTTTTGGGGGGCGTCCCTATCCTGCTCCCCCAAGATTCTTGCGGCCTCCCGGCTGCTAGACACCCCAAGTTTCCTGCGGGCTTCGCGCAAGTAGTCGTTGACCGTATGGACCGACAGATCGAGTTCGGTGGCGGCGGACTTCGCGGTGTGGCCGGCGAGCAGCAGGTGCAACACCTCCCGCTCGCGATCGGTCAGGGCGTCGATCCGGCTGTCGGTCCCAGCGCTCATCGGATTAGGTCATCAATTCGCGAACGAAGGGAATGAGGCCGGTCTGGCGCTGGCGTTTCATCCGTTCGGCATGGAGGATTTCGCGCACCTTGGCGAAGCAGCTGTCGACATCGTCGTTGATGACGACGTAATCATAGGCGTCCCAATGGCTGATCTCGCTGCGGGCGCGATCCATGCGGGCATCGATCGTGCCCATATCGTCGGTGGCGCGGCCCTCCAGGCGACGGCGCAGCTCGGCAATGCTGGGGGGGAGGATGAAGACGCGGACCACGTCCTGCTGGTCCTTCTGATAGAGCTGCTGCGTGCCCTGCCAGTCGATATCGAACAGGAAATCCTGGCCCTGCTTCAAAGCGGTGCGGATGCGGCCCTTGGGGGTGCCGTAACGGTGACCGAAGACAGGGGCCCATTCGTAGAAATCGTCCTCTTCGATCATGGCATCGAATTCGACATCGCTGACGAAGTGGTAATGGACGCCCTCGATCTCCCCCGGACGCGGTTGGCGCGTGGTCACGCTGACCGAGAGGCGGATTTCCTCGTCCGCGTCGAGCAGCATCCGGCTAATCGTCGTCTTGCCTGCCCCGCTGGGCGAGGACAGGATGAACATCAGCCCACGCCGATGGAGGTCGGCGTCGGGTTCGAGAGAAGGTGTGGAAGCAGATTCGGCCATGCGGGCCTATGAAACGCCAAGCGCACGCGAATCAAGTCAGAGGATGTCGATAAGCCCAAGGCTTGCGCCCGATCAGTCGTCGCGATGCGCCTGTTCGATCAATTCGCGGTCGCCCTCGCGGCGCTGGTGGCCCCGGCTCTTGCGCCGATCGTAAAGGGTTTTGACCAGGGCGCCGCCGCCCACGATCACCGCGCCGGGCAGGTTCTTCGTCGCGAGCTTGGCAAGGCCGAAGCTGACGAGCGATTGGCCAAGCGTCTTGTTCTGGACGATATTCTTCGCGACATCCTTGCCGTAGCGACCGCGCAATATCCCCTTTTCGATCGCGCGGCGCGCGACATAGGATCCGGCGCGGATCACCACATCAGCCATCATGAGATTGGTGGCGGGATTGTCTGTCGGGCCGGGCATTCCGTCGGTCTTGCCGGGTGTTTTCGCTCGTGCCTTGTCGATGGCCTTGGCCCCGTATGCGCTGACGTGTTTTACCATGCTACTGCCCCTGTATGGCGCAGCCTGCGTGCGCCTTATTTCTTGCGACCGAAATCGACCGTGACGACGTTCGATCCGTCTTCGCTTTCAACAACGGGCGGGCCATCGCCCTGTTCCGCCCCGTCATTTTCGGGATCGTCGGTCTCGGTCGGCTCCAACCCTTCGACCGTGGCCTGAAACTGGAGCCCGAAATCGACAGCCGGATCGACGAATTGGGTGATCGCGGCGTAGGGGATCACGAGTTCGGCGGGGATCTGGTTGAAGCTGAGGCCGACGCTGAACCGGTCTTCTTCCACCTTCAGGTCCCAGAACTTGTTCTGAAGCACGATCGTCATCTCGTCGGGGAAGCGTTCGCGCAAGGACGGCGGGACGCTGACGCCCGCCGCGTGAGTCTTGAACGTGATGTAGAAATGGTGCGCGCCGGGCAATTCGCTGCCGCCCGCGACGATTTCGCCGAGCACGCGGCCGACCACGGCACGCAGGGCCTCCTGCACGATGGCGTCATAGGGGATCAGGCTGTCGGGCGGATCGTCGCTCATGGCGCGCTAGGTGGAGCGGCGTCGCGCGCCGGTCAAGCCGGAATGCTTGCGAAGCCGTGCACAGCTTCTATAGCGCGCCCCATGCGCACCGGCCGGATAGAGCGGAATACCGCGGAAACGAAGATCCTCGTCGAGGTCGATCTCGACGGGACGGGACAATACGACATCGCGACGGGGATCGGATTTCTCGATCACATGGTCGAACAGGTCAGCCGCCATTCGCTGATCGACGTGACGATGAAGGTCGACGGGGATCTCCATGTCGATCAGCACCACACGACCGAGGACAGCGCGTTGGCTTTGGGCCAGGCGATCAATCAGGCGCTGGGCGACAAGGGCGGGATCGCGCGGTACGGCACCGCCTATTCGCCGATGGACGAAACGCTGGCGCGCGTGGCGCTGGATATTTCGGGCCGTCCGTGGCTCGTCTGGAAGGCGGGGTTCACGCAGACAAAGCTCGGCGAGTGGGACACCGAGCTGATCGAGCACTGGTTCCACTCGGTCGCGCAGACGGCGGGCATCACGCTGCATTGCGAGCTGATCTACGGCAGCAACAACCACCATATCTGCGAAGCGATGTACAAGGGCTTCGCGCGCGCCATGCGCCAGGCGGTCGAGATCGATCCGCGCAAGGGCGGCACAATTCCCAGTACGAAGGGACAACTAGGTGGATAATCGCCTGGCATCGGCTGCGCAGCAGCCGCAAGGCCGACCGGCCGTCCGCAGCGCCGCAAGGCGCGAGGACATCGCGCGCCCGGAGGGGCGTGCGGAGACGAAAAATGGGTGAGGTTGTCGCTCTCGTCGATTACGGCGCGGGCAATCTCCATTCGGTCGAGAATGCGCTGCGCAAGGTCGGGGCAAAGGTGAGTGTCACTGCCGATCCTGACGTATTGCGCAGCGCCGACCGGATCGTTCTGCCCGGCGTCGGCTCGTTCAGGGCCTGCGCCGAAGGCTTGCGGGCGCAGGACGGCGCGATCGAGGCGATGGCCGAGCGGGTTCGCGTGGGCGGCGCGCCGTTCCTGGGCATCTGCGTCGGTATGCAATTGCTGGCGACCAGGGGCCTGGAACATGGCACCACCGCAGGCCTCGACTGGATTGCGGGCGAAGTGCGCGCGATCGAGCCGATCGATGTCAGCGTGAAGGTGCCGCATATGGGCTGGAACGATGTCGCCACCACGCCCCATGCAAAGGGCGATCCGGTGATCGAAACCGGAGAGGCCTATTTCCTCCATTCCTACCATTTCCACGCGGACAGTGGGCGCGACGTGATCGCGATGACCGATCATGGTGGCGGCCTTGTCGCGGCGGTCGGGCGCGACAATCTGCTCGGTGTCCAGTTCCATCCCGAAAAGAGCCAGGCCTATGGGCTGGCATTGCTCGAAAGGTTTCTCGCATGGCGGCCGTGACCCGATGATCGTCTTTCCTGCCATCGATCTGAAGAACGGCCAGGTGGTGCGCCTCGCCGAAGGCGATATGGACCGTGCCACCGTCTATGGTGACGATCCCACCGCGCAGGCGCTGCTGTTCGCGGACGCAGGCGCCGAGCATCTCCATGTCGTCGATCTCGACGGAGCCTTCGCGGGCGAGAGCCGTAATCGCGAAGCGGTCGAGCGGATCGTCGAGGCGTTTCCCGGCCATGTCCAATTGGGTGGCGGGATCCGCAAACCTTCCGATGTCGAGGGCTGGTTCGCTCTGGGCGTATCGCGACTGGTGATCGGATCGGCGGCCCTCAAGGACCCGCAATTCGTCAAGGACATGGCGAAGGAATGGGAAAACGGCATCGTCGTCGCGGTCGATGCGCGCGACGGGATGGTGGCGACCGAGGGCTGGGCGGAAGTCTCCGACGTGCCCGTCCACGACATGGCACGCCGGTTCGAGGATGCGGGCGTTGCCTCGCTCCTGTTCACCGATATCGGGCGCGACGGGCTGCTGAAGGGCTGCAATATCGACGCCACGCTCGATCTAGCGCGCCGGACCAGTCTTCCGGTGATCGCCAGCGGCGGGGTGAAGGGGCTGGACGATATCCACGTCCTGTCGCTGCACGCTCACGAGGGGATCGAGGGGGTCATCACCGGGCGTGCGCTGTATGATGGGCGGCTCGACCTCGGCGCGGCGCTGGCGATGGCGCGGAGAGGCGAGGGGCGCGGGTGATGGTTTTCAGGCGGAGACGCGGAGACGCGGAGCAAGAGAAGGGAATTCCGCTCACAGAGGCAGAGAGGCACCGAGCACGTTTCCCTTGGCGGCGAAGCCGCAATGTCATTTCGCCGCTTTCGTCACAAACAAGGATCGCCTGCGGCGCAGAGAATATCTCTCTGTGCCTCTGTGCCTCTGTGAGCACCCAAAAAAATCTCCGCGTCTCCGCGTCTCCGCGCGAACAATTGGGATGGACCGCATGACCGTCCGCGTGCGCGTGATCCCCTGTCTCGATGTGGCCAACGGCCGCGTCGTCAAGGGCGTCAATTTCGTCGATCTCAAGGATGCCGGCGATCCGGTCGAGCAGGCGCAGGCCTATGATGCGGCGGGCGCCGACGAATTGTGCTTCCTCGACATCTCCGCCAGCCATGAGGGGCGGGGGACCTTGCTCGACATCGTCCGGCGCACGGCGGCGGTCTGCTTCATGCCGCTGACCGTGGGGGGCGGAGTGCGCAGCGCCGAGGATGCGCGCGCGCTGCTGCTGGCAGGCGCTGACAAGGTCGCCGTCAACAGCGCGGCGGTCGAAAAGCCCGAACTGGTCGCGGAGATCGCCGAGCGCTTCGGAAGCCAGTGCGTGGTCGCCAGCGTGGATGCGCGGGCTACCGGAGATGGCTGGGAAATCTTTACCCATGGCGGGCGCCGCGCGACCGGGATCGACGCGGTCGAACACGCCGTGCGCCTGGCCGAACTAGGCGCGGGCGAATTGCTCGTCACCTCGATGGATGGGGATGGGACGAAGCGGGGCTACGACCTTGAACTCACCCGCACGATCGCCGATGCGGTGCGTGTGCCCGTGATCGCCAGCGGCGGCGTCGGGACGCTGGACCACCTCGTCGCAGGCGTGACCGAGGGCCATGCGAGTGCGGTTCTCGCCGCATCGATCTTTCATTTCGGCCAGCACTCGATTGCCGAGGCGCATGACGCCCTGCGCGCCGCGGGCCTGCCGGTGCGCGTCTAGGCCTTTTCGCGAAATCTGTCGCCCCAGTCTCGCAAAGGGACAGCCCTTCGCGCGGCACCCTTGCTTCCGACATCCTATGATACGAGCATCGCATGACGAATCACCTCGCCGCTTTTGCTACCCAGGTCGCGGGCCTGCCGTTCGTGCGGACCGTGACGAACGCAGTCGGCGAACCGAGCGCGCTCGCCGTGATCCTGACTGCGTGCGGCGCGCTGGTGGCCGGACGGCTGATCGGGATTCGATCGGGCGCACCGAGCGAGGATTGAGCGGAGACGCACCTCCACAGCATTGATTTCGCCCGCGCCGCGCCGCATGGATAAGCGATCATGGACACGCTCACTCGCCTGGAAGACACGATCGCCCAACGCCGCCGGGCGGCCCCCGAAACCAGTTATGTCGCCAGCCTCTCGGCGCGCGGCCTGCCGGTGATCGCGCGCAAATTCGGCGAGGAAGCGGTCGAGGCGGTGGTCGCCGCGCTGGCGGAAGACCGCGAGGAACTGATAGGGGAAGCGGCGGACGTACTGTTCCACCTGCTGGTTATGCTGGCGGAAAAGGATGTAAGCCTTGCCGACGTGATGGCCGAACTCGATCGCCGCGAGGGTGTCTCGGGTCTCGAGGAAAAAGCGAACAGGACCAGCTGATGCCCATCGACGCGACAAAGCCCTATGATGACGACAACATCTTCGCCAAAATCCTGCGCGGCGAAATACCTTCGACCAAGGTCTATGAAGACCAATGGGCCTACGCCTTCGAGGATATCAACGCGCAGGCCGAAATCCACACGCTGGTCGTCCCCAAGGGCCGCTATGTGAGTTGGGACGATTTCTCGCAGCACGCGTCGGACGAGGAAATCGGCGGTTTCGTCCGGGCGGTCGGGACAGTGGCGCGACAGAAGGGGCTGGTCGAACCCGGCTATCGCCTGCTCGCAAATGTCGGGCCGCATGGGGGGCAGGAGGTTCCGCATCTCCATGTCCACCTCTTCGGCGGCGAACCGCTCGGACCAATGATTGCGCGGCGATAAGACCGAGCATCCATCGCCTCTCGCCAACGCTTCGTCGGTTTCGATTGCCGGGGGAGTCCGACCTCGGCTAACGCGCCGGTGATGGCTCGACCCTCCTTCCCCGATGGCACGATAGACGGCGCTGCGCATTTCTATGCCGTGCGCGTCTATTACGAGGATACCGACCTGTCGGGCATTACCTATCACGCGAACTACCTGCGCTGGTTCGAACGGGCCCGGTCCGATCTCTTGCGCCGCCTCGATATCGACCAGCGCGCGGCGATCGAAGCGGGCGAGGGGGCCTATGCCGTTGCCGACGTGCGCCTGAAATATCTGCGCCCCGCCAAGCTCGACGATGACGTCATGATCGAGACGCGCTGCACCGAAATGCGCGCCGCGAGCTGTCGGATGCACCAGACCGCGCGCCGCGGCGACGAGGTGCTGGCCGAGGCCGAATTGCGCGTCGGCTTCGTCGCGCCCGATGGCCGCCCGCGTCGCCAGCCCGAAGAATGGCGTGCCGCCTTTGCCCGCTTTATGGAAAACCCAGGACTCTAGATGACCACTATTTCCCTGCTTGCCGTCGCGGCGCCGACCCGGCTCGATCCGGTTGAGCTGTTTCTCGATGCCGACATCGTCGTCCAGCTCGTGATGGCGGGGCTCCTGCTCGCCAGCATCTGGGTCTGGATGATCATTGTCGGCTTCGGCCTCAGGATGGGCCGCCTGAACGGCAAGACCAAATCCTACGAAGAGGATTTCTGGCAGGCGGAGAATTTCGACCGCTTCATGTCCGAACGCGGGCGCAAGGATCTGCCGCCCGCGCGCGTCGCCAATGCGGGCGTGGCCGAATGGCGCCGTTCGACGCGCGACGGGGTGAAGGATCGCGACGGTGTCCGGCAGCGGCTCGCCTCCGCGATGGAAAGCCAGGTCGCCAACGAGGCGGACATTCTTGCGGATCGGCTGAACTTCCTCGCCACGGTCGGATCGGTCGCGCCTTTCGTCGGCCTGTTCGGGACGGTCTGGGGGATCATGAACAGCTTCTTCCAGATCGGCGCGCAGGAAAATTCCTCGCTGGCCGTGGTCGCGCCGGGTATTTCGGAAGCGCTGTTCGCCACCGCGATCGGGCTCTTCGCGGCCATCCCGGCGGTGATCGCCTATAACCGCTTCAGCCATTCGGTGAACCGCTACGAAGCGCGGCTGACGCGCTTTTCCGATCGGCTGCATTCCAGCTTCAGCCGCCAGCTGGAGCTTAAATAATGGCGATGTCGCTCGGCTCGTCCTCCAGCCGGAGGCGGCGCGGCGGATCGCGGCGGGCGCCGATGGCGGAGATCAACGTCACGCCCTTCGTCGACGTCATGCTGGTGCTGCTCATCATCTTCATGGTGACCGCGCCGCTCTTGAATTCGGGCGTCCCCCTGGACCTTCCCGACAGCCGCGCCAATGCGATGGATAACGAGGCGCAGTCGATCACGATCAGCCTCGATGCGCAGGGCAATGCCTTTATCGACGACACGCCGGTGCCCGCCGGCGGCTTTGCGGCGGCGCTCGCAGGAATCGAGCAGATGGGAGACGGCCCCGATGTCGTGCTTCGCGCCGATCGCGCGCTCGATTACGGCCGCGTGATGGCGATCATGGGCGAATTGAACCGCGCCGGACTGAACCGCATCTCGCTGGTCACCGGTCGTTCATCGGATGCGCCATAGCCGCGTGATGATGGAGAGAACGGGTCTTGTAGGGGAAGAGCGCATCGGCCTGTTCGTGGCCATCGCGCTGCATATCCTGCTGCTGATCGTGCTCCTCCTCCAGCCGACCAAGCGCGAGGCGGTCCAGCCGATCGAGCGCATGACCGTCAATCTGACCGACGAGGTGGGCCTGACGTCGACCGCGCCCGATCCGGTCAGCGAGAGTGCCGCCTCGATGGCGCCCGTCCTGAGCGACACGCCCGCGCCGCTGTCCGAAATCCTGCCCGCGCCAGTCGAGCGACCGGTGGAACGGCCCGTCGAAAGACCGGTCGAGCGGCCCGTAGCCCGCCCGGTCGAACGCCCGGCACCGCGTCCGGTAGAGCGACCGGCGCCGCGCCAGACCGAGCGCGCGCGCACGCCTGCGCCAGCCCCTTCGCGCCGCGCGGAAACGCCCCGGCGCACGGAAGCGCCCGCCAGAGCTGCCGAGCGCCCGGCGCAGCCCGCCGCGCGGAGTGGCGGCGCATCGCGCATTGGCGACAATTTCCTCGCCGGAGCGGGCGACAGCGCGACCAGCACCGAAACCCGCACCCCCGCCTCGCAGATCGGGGCGAGCGCCAAGGCCTCGATCGCATCCGCCGTCGCGCGCCAGATCAAGCCGCACTGGCAGCCGCCCAACGGGCCGGAGGTCGAAAAGATCGTTACCTATGTGCGCTTCCAGCTGAGCCCGGATGGGAAATTGCAGGGCCGCCCCACCGTGGCGCGCCAGACCGGCGTCAACGACACCAATCGCGCCCAGGCCGACCGCCATGCCGAACAGGCGATCCGCGCCGTGCAACTGGCCGCGCCGTTCGACCTGCCGGAAGAATATTACGAGGCCTGGAAGACCATCACCGCCAACCTCGACTGGAGGCTCGCCCAATGATTTCGCGTATTCTCGCCCCGCTGCTGGCCCCACTGCTCACTGGCGCAGCGCTCATCGCCATCCCGCTCAGCGCCCAGAATCAGGACTTGGGCGAGGCGCCCCCTGAAGGCGGTGTGATCGAGACCGTGGACGAGGGCGAAGGCCTGAATGTCTCGGTCAGCTATGAAGGTCGGCTCGATGATCTCGGCATCGCCATCCCCGCCTTCGCGACCGACCGCAACGTGCCGACGCCCGCCAACCAGTCGGGCACGTCCGCGCTCGGGCTCGAGCTGGCGCGCGTCATCACTTCGGATTTGCGCAATAACGGGTTGTTTAAGCCGACCGGCCCGGATTCGTTGCCGACCCCCAGCTATTCCGAGATCACCGCGCCCGCCTGGGGCACCTGGTCGAGCCGGAATGCCGAAATGCTGGTGCATGGCTATGTCCGCGGGCGCAGCGACGGGAAGCTGACGATCGGCTGCTATCTCTACGACATGGCCCTGCGCGACGAGCTGGTGCGCGAAGGGTGGGTGGTGCCCCCGTCCGACTGGCGCCGCGCCGCGCATAAATGCGCCGATCTCGTCTATTCGCGCCTGACCGGGGAAAGCCCGTTCTTCGACAGCCGCATCGCCTATATTGCGGAGACGGGTCCGAAGGATAACCGGACCAAGCGCCTCGCCATCATGGACAGCGACGGGGCGAACCACCGCTTCATCACCACCGGCCGTTCGACCGCGCTGACACCGCGCTATTCCCCCGATTATCGCCAGCTCGTCTATCTGAGCTATGTCGACGGGAACCCGCGCATCTATGTCTACGATGTGGGGACGGGGTCGCAGACGCTGGTGACCGAAAGCGCCAATCCCACCTTCGCCCCGCGCTGGAGCCCGGACGGGCGCTATATCCTCTATTCGATGGCGGTCGGCGGCAATACCGATATCTACCGCGTCCCCGCGACCGGCGGGCAGAGCGTCCGGCTGACCGATGCGCCGGGGATCGATATCGGCGGATCCTTCTCGCCCGACGGGCGCCAGATCGTGTTCGAGAGCGATCGCTCGGGCAATCAGCAATGCTATGTCATGAACGCCGACGGCACGAACCAGCGCCGCATCAGCTTCGGCAGCTCGCGCTGCGCGACGCCCGAATGGAGCCCGCGCGGCGACCAGATCGCGTTCACCAATGCGAGCAATTTCAACATCTACGTCATGACGCCGAGCGGCGGGAACGCCCGCCGCCTGACCAGCGGATGGCAGGACGAGGCGCCCACCTGGTCGCCCAATGGCCGCATCGTCCAGTTTTTCCGCACCGAGCGCAATTCGGGCAATACCGGGCTGTGGCAGGTCGATCTGACGGGCGAGAACGAGCGCCAGCTGCCGACCCCGGTTGACGGTTCGGACCCGGCCTGGGGACCGATCCTGCCGTAGGATCATTGGATTTAGTATTGCATCTGCCGGGTCGCGTACCGGTTTTGAAACAGTCGAAAAGGATCGGCCCCTATGAACACCCGCCTGACCGCCACCGTCTGCCTTGCCAGCGCGCTCGCGCTCGCAGCCTGTAAGAAGCAGCCGCCCGAGGAATTGCCGCCGCCCCCGCAGCAGACCACGCCGACGACCACTCCGACGCCGACGGGGCCGGGCGTGGCCGCTCCCGGCACGCAGCGTCACTTCACCGAAACTGTCGGCGCGCAGAACACGGTCGTCTATTTCGATACCGATCGTTACAATATCGATGCCGAGGACACGCGCCGCCTTCAGGTGCAGGCGCAGTATTTCAGCCAGTATCCGCAGATCACCTTCACCGTCGAAGGCCATGCGGACGAGCGCGGCACGCGCGAATACAACCTCGCGCTGGGCGAACGGCGCGCCAATGCGGCGAAGAACTACCTCGTCAGCCTGGGCATCCCGGCGACGCGCATCCGCACCGTCAGCTACGGCAAGGAACGTCCGGTGGCTCTCGGCAGCAATGAAAGCGCCTGGGCGCAGAACCGCCGCGCCGCGAGTGTGGTGATCAACTGATCGAGTTGCGGAAGGGGAGGGCGGTTCAGACAGAAACGCTCTGCCCTTCTGCGCGATCGGCCCTTCTGCGTGATTGACCCTTCTGCATGATTGGCATCGCGGGGCTTAGGCCCTAGATTGGGCCCGATGCTTCAATTCCATTCTATTACCCATGCCTAAGCCCCGTCGTTCCAACGATTGGGGCTTTCCCCGCTGGCGCGGCTATGAAAGCGAGCGCGCGGCGGCGAACGTCAAGCTGTGCGACCGCCATGGCTGTGAGGAGGTGGGCGATTGCCCCGCGCCCAAGGCGCCCAACAGCCGCGATCGCTGGTATTTCTGCCAGCGCCACGCCGCCGAATACAATCAGAAATGGGACTATTTCGAAGGCCTCGACAAAGCCGAGAAGGAAGCGCGCGCGAAGGCCGAACGCAGCGAGAATGCAGGCTATGCCGAAGCGCAGCATTACGGCTGGGGCGGCAGCGGCGATGGGTCGCGCACCCAGGACGAGATGCGCGCGTTGGACGCGCTCGGCCTCGAAAGCGATGCCGATTTCCCCGCGATCAAGAAAGCCTGGCGCGAAAAGGCGAAGACGGTCCACCCGGACGTGAAGCCGAACGACGCCGAAGCCGCGCAGGAATTCCAGAAATTGCAGGTCGCCTACGAAGTCCTGAAAGCCGCCGAAGAACGGCGCGAATGGAAGGGCTAGGGCAGCCCTTTTAAACGTAAGAGGTTGGGAGATATGGGGATGATCGGGCTCTTATCGCTTCTGGCGGGCGCAACCGGGCTGGTTCCGCCACCTCCGCCGATCCTGATCAGTCCTCCCGATCCTTCTCAATCGACCGATACGCCCGCGCCGCAATTGGTCAGCTGGATTCCGGGCCCGGTCCGCTGCGAAACTGGTGCCGAAGCCCCCGTCGTCGAAGGTCGCCGACCCTATAACACGCTGTGGAACGGCCGGGGCTCTCCGCCCTCCGCGATGGCGTTCGAGTTCGCGATCGATCCGACAGGACGGCCGCTCTCGATCGTACGCACCTCGCCTCCCGCTTACGCGCAAGGGACTGCCGGACCCGCTCTGGCATCGAGCCGCTACGAAGTGGGTGCTGCGCGTGAGGGTTGCTCGATAACCTATCAGCCGGTGATGCGTCCGGCGGACAAGGCCGAGCCGGTCGAACTGGCATCCTATGTCATGACCAACCAGACACCGCGCCTGCCGAAAGAGGCGTATGATCGGCTCCATGCGGGCGACGAGTGCCGTCCGGGGACGCAGCCGCTGATGCGGGCCTTTCCGAACTTCGATGACATTCCCGCAACGCCCGGCGTGCGCGACTGGGCGATGATCGGGTTCGATGTCGCGGCTTCGGGCGAGACGGTGAATGTCCGCCACCTTTACGGGACCGGCAATGATGCACTCGCCAAGGCGTCGGAAGAGGCGGTGGAGAACAGCCGTTTCACGGAAGGGCCGCTCAGGCGCAATTGCAGCTATCCCTATTGGCGCAATGCGGCGGTCCTGCCGGCGCCGCCTGCGCCGCCGCGCGCACCCGGCTGGACCGATCTCTGCGAGGCCTTGGAATGGAATCGCGAACCGCAGCGGATTTTCCCTGAGGCCTATCTGGCGCGTTCGATCGAGGGGTGGGCGGACATCGCCTATGATGTCGCGACGTGGGGAGAGGTCGGGAATGTCCGCGTTCTGCGCGCCGAGCCGACCGATGATTTCGGCGAGGCCGCAAAGAGGATGATCGAGCGATCGAGCGCGCAGAAGAATACGGGCTTCACTAACTGCGAGACGCGGGTCTTCTATCGGATGCAGGGAAGCGGCGCGCCCGAACCGGCGAGCGTGAACAGCTAAATCCGTCGGGCGAGGCGGGCGCGTACCACTTCGGCCATTCGCTCGCCCAGATCCGGCCCCTGTTGGGGGTAGAGATAGGGTTCGATCAGCTCCGCTTCCATCACCGCCAAGTCGCCTGACGGAAGCCGCGCCATGTCTATGCGGGCGTAGAGCGGATCCGCGAAGGGCAGGGCGGCCATCACGGCCTCGGCGTTCGCCAGATCGGCCTCGCTCGGCGTGTAGACGCTCTCGACCCCGCCATAGAGCGACTGGATCCGGTAATCGCCCGCAGCCGCGCGTTTCAGGACTCCATGGCTGAACTGTCCGTCAATAAAGACGAACGTGTATTCGCCCTCCTCGACCACGCTCGCAAGGAAGGGCTGGATCAGGCAGGCATGACCCATGTGCCATTCGGAATCGGGCAGGCTGTCGCGCGAAAAGCTGTGCTGGCCCAGCGCGCCCGCACCCACGCAGCGTTTCACCACCACCCGGTCGGTCGCGAAATCGTCCATCGCGGCGGCGATCTGGTCACGCCCCGCATCATCGTGCCAGCGGGTCGGAATGGTGGGGACGCCGCGTTGCGCCAGTTCGCGCAGATAGCCCTTGTCCGCGTTCCAGCGCACGATGTCGGGGGGATTGCAGACCGCGATGCCGCTTCCGGCAAGCTCGTCGAGCCGGGTCAGAAACGCCTCGGGATGGTCCTGATAATCCCACGCCGTGCCGAGCAGAGCGAGATCGATACCGGTGAAATCCTCGATCGGGGCGCGCCAGTCCAGTTCGACCAGATCCATTCCGGCGGCTTCGAAAGCAGGGCGCAGAGCCGCGATTTCGAGATCGTGCTCGAACGCATCGCCGCGCCGCGGGCCGGGGTTCGGCCCGGTCGGGGGCAGCGTTTCGGCGCAGGCGAGGAAGGCGATGCGGGTCAAGTCAACAGCTTCAAAAACGTGTCACCCCAGACCCGTGGTCGAGCCCGGGGTGACGGTTTACATGGACAGGCTCAGACCTGCTCGAGCGCCTGTTCGAAATCGGCGATCAAATCGTCCGCATCCTCGATCCCGATCGAAATGCGGACGAGATTGTCCGAAATGCCGAGCTCCGCCCGGCGCCCTTCGGCAACCGAAAGGTGGGTCATCGACGCCGGATGGCTGGCAAGCGTCTCGGTTCCACCGAGGCTGACGGCAAGCTTTGCGATCTTGAGCGCATCGAGGAAGCGGAAGCATTCCGCCTCGCCACCCTTCAGCAGGAGCGAGAAGGTCGACCCGGCACCGAGGCAGTGGCGGTCGTAAATGTCCTTCTGGCGCGCCCCTTCGATCATGCCGAGATAGCCCAGCCCTTCGACCTTCTCATGCTTGCTGAGATAGTCGCACACCTTGGCCGCGTTCTCGCCCGCGCGCTGCATCCGCAATTCCACGGTTTCCAGGGATCGCAGCAGCATCCAGGCGGTGTTGGGATCGCAGATGCCGCCCATCGTGTTGCGCAAGGCTCGCACCGGGTCCATCCACTTCTTCGCCCCTGCGATCGAGCCCGCGACGAGGTCCGAGTGGCCGCCGACATATTTCGTCAGCGAATAAACGACGATATCGGCCCCATGATCGAGCGGGCGCTGCCACAGCGGCCCCAGGAAAGTGTTGTCGATCGCGATCGGGCATCCTTGTCCGATGCTACCGCCTTCGGCTGCTTGAGCATCGCCCAGTCCCGCCGCGTCGCGCGCGTCCCTGACGGCCTCGATATCGACGAGGGCATTGGTCGGATTGCCGGGGCTTTCGAGGTAGATCATGCAGACCTTGCCGCCCTGATCGGAAGCCTGTTGCTTGGCCTTTTCGAGCACCGCGTCGATCTCTTCGCGCGTGGCGCCAGCGGGGAAATCGACATAAGTGACGCCGAATTTCGCCAACACCTTGGCGACGAAGCCTTCGGATGCGGCATAGAGCGGGCCAGAATGGACGATCACGTCGCCCTGCGAAGCGTAGGCCAGCATCAGCACGCAGATCGCGGTCATGCCGCTCGAAAAGCTCAGCGCGTCTTCGGCCCCGTCCCAGATCGACAGGCGATCTTCGAGGATTTCCTGGTTCGGCGCGTTGAAGCGCGAATAGACGAGGCCGTCCGCGCCGCCGGGGCGCTTGCCGGTGATGCCTTCGAAATGGCGCTTGCCGTCTGCCGCGCTGGGGAAGGCGAAGGTGCTGGTGAGGAATATCGGCGGCTTCAGGCTCCCTTCCGACAAGGTCGGATCATAGCCATGGCCCATCATCAGCGTGGCGGGCTTCAGTGCGCGTCCGTCGATCTTGGTGACTTCCGGTTTGGGATTCTTGCGCGGGGTGGTGGGGTCGATGATGTCGGTTTCGCTCATGGGCGATGTCCTTCCTGGTTCGGCACGCCCCCAGGAAGGCGGGGGCTTAGAAAGGGCCGCATCGGAAGCACCCGTTCCTAACCTCCGCAGGAACGCCTCTCCACCGGGGGCCGTTGCCCGGGCGGATTACGAGCCTCGCCGCTATCGATCAACCCGGTGCGCAGATTACAGCCGGGTTTACGGCCAGGTCAGGATCGTTTCAGTCGCCCTGCTGTAGACAGCCTGCATGACCAGAACCTCCCATCGCTCGCCGCGACTGCGCACCTACGTCAAGACCGCTCTGGCTGCGGGGGCCGCGACTGCCTTGGCGGTTCCTGCTGGGGCTGAGGCGCCGCCTGCCGGGGCGTGGCAGATCGGGCCGATCATCGATGGGCGCAATTACTCTGTCGGAATGCCGCTTCGTCCCTATGAAGGACGCGACGGCGCGAGCTTCACGATACCGGGTCCGACGAAGCGGGACGGGCATGTCCACTACGTGACCCTTCCGGTGCGATCGCTCGAAGGGGCGCGGCGGATCACGCTGCGCTATCGCATCGATGCACCGCGCGGAACGCGCTTCATCCAGCAGGAAAATCCCGCCGCGGGGCCAGCGACCCTGTCGCTCTATTTCCAGCGAGCGGGCGATAGCTGGCGGATGCGCCATCCCGATTATCGCTGGTATTCCCCCAATGCGCGCGAAATGCCCCTGAGCCCCGGCGTCCACGAGGTGAGCATCGGGTTGGACGAGGACTGGATCGCCATGACCGGACCTTCGGCGCACCAGAACCGCGAAGGCTTTCGGCGGGCCGTGAACGACGCGCATCGCGTGGGCTTCACCTTTGGCGGCAGTAATGGGCGCGGCCACGGGGTCTACGCGACCGCGCCTGCGACCTTCACCGTGCTGGATTTCGAAATCGAGTGATCTCGCCGATCAATGCGTCGCTAAAAGCTCGATGGTGTCGATATGCCAGCGGCGCTCCTCGGCGCTCGAACCCGGCACGTCATTGACCCGGCGCAGGATGATCGGGCCTTCGAGACGGATTGGTCTTCCGTCCGCATCGCTCGCGGTGATCTCGGCATCGCTCGTGTAATAGCTCGATCCGGCAGCGCCTTCGATGGTCCCGTCCGGGACGGCCACCGTAATCTCCCGCAGGCCTTCGAACAGGCCGTTGAAGCGCGCTCTGCTCCATTGCTGCTGCGCTCGCGGCGTCAGCATCGCCCAGGCCTGATCGTATTCGCGCATCTCGATCGCGCGAGCGAAGTTCACCAGAACGCTTCGCGCGCCTGGATCGCCCCGCTCGGCCTCGGGCGTAAGGACGGGCGGGGTCAGGTCGGGATAGCCGTCGTTGATGCCGGACCCATCGGTGTAACCCGGCGGCGGCGATGCGGCATTTGTCGTGGCCTCTCTGGTCGGCGTGTCCGAAGGGGTCCGGGAAACCACCGGCGGTTCGGCGTTGCCCGCTCGGGCGGCATCGCCGCGTTCGATGAAAGCGGGCTGGTCTGCATCGGAACACCCGCCGAGCGCGAGTGCTCCGGCAAGGCCGACGACTATCAGGGTATGGGATAAGAGACGCGCCATTCCACCTCAACCGGGGGCGGCGGTCGCCGTTCCCCGGTTCGTGGCGGTCAGGGATGGTCCGTTACTTGGGTGCGAGCACCATCAGCATCTGGCGCCCTTCGAGGCGCGGGAAGCTTTCGACCTTCGCGATCTCTTCGACATCGTCGCGGACCCGATTCAGCAGGTCCATGCCGAGTTGCTGGTGCGCCATTTCGCGGCCACGGAAGCGCAGGGTGCACTTCACCTTGTCACCATTCTCGATGAACTTGACCACGTTGCGCATCTTCACATCGTAATCGTGCGTGTCGATGTTCGGGCGCATCTTGACCTCTTTGATGTCCTGGGTCTTCTGCGTCTTGCGCGCGAGGTTCGCTTTTTTCTGCGCCTCGTAGCGATGCTTGCCGACGTCGAGGAACTTGCACACCGGCGGGTCCGCATTGGGGGACACTTCGACGAGGTTCAGACCCTTCTCGTTGGCCTGCTCGATCGCTTCGCGGGTGAACATTACGCCCAGATTCTCTCCCTCGTCATCGATGACGCGGACCTTGGGCGATTGGATGAAATTGTCGTAGCGCGGGCCGCTCTTGACCGGCGGCTGCATGGAACGACGGGGTGGACGGGCTATGGGGCTATCTCCTGTATCATTGCCTTGGATCGCCCCATGTAGGCATTCTTGCAAGGATTCGGAAGTGGGTAGTGCGAAGGTGCCCCATCCGGCGTGGCGCGAAGGCCACGCGGGCAAATTCTATCCCGCCCGCCACAGGGGGAAACGCGCCAGGCGACCCTTCGCCGGGACTACCGCATCGATCGCATTGGCGGGCTGGAGCGCCTTGAGGATCGCCGGATCGGCGGCGTTCATCCCGCCGGTATAGGCGCCGAAAGCAGGCAGGATCATGCGGCCCGATGGCCGCCCGTCCGCGCCTTCATTCGCGCTGATGACGGCGCAGGGGCGGCGGATATGGCGACGCTGGACGGTCACTTGTACACGCGGATGATAATGGCCCGACAGTTCGGGCCGCGTTTCGCCCGGCATGGCGCGGTGGCGCAGGATTGTGCCGCCGATCGCCAGCTCCTCGACCAGCGTGCCGCCGCAGCGGGCTTCCATATCGGGATCGTGGTTTCCGGTGATCCACACCCAGTCGACCGCCTTGGTCAGCGCCTCCAGCATCCCGCAGGCATGCGGTTCCAGCCGGGTGGATCCATCCGAATCGTGGAAATTGTCGCCGAGCGTGATGACTCGCCGCGCGCCCGTCTCGCGGATCGCCAGTGCCACCCGCTCCAGCGTCTCGCGGCTGTCATAGGGCGGGATCATCTGCCCGTGGCGCGCGAAGAAGCTCCCTTTCTCGAGATGGAGGTCCGCCACCAGCAGGGCCTGCTCGCGCGGCCAGTACAGCGCACGGCCTTCGGTAAGCAGCCATTCCTGATCGGCGAACGAAAGGGGAACCATGGCCCGCTCTTGCCCTCCCGGATTCCGCTTGGCAAGGGGTGGCGATGAATTGGACCCAACAGACCGAAGCCGCCCGCACCTGGTTCGAAACGCTGCGGGATCGCATTTGCGCCGAATTCGAAGCGATCGAGCACGAGGCGGGATCGGATGCGCGCTTCGACTACCTGCCCTGGCAGCGGCACGAGGAAGGCAATCCCGATCCGGGCGGGGGCACGCGCGGACTGATGAAGGGCAAGGTGTTCGAAAAGGTCGGCGTCAACGTATCGACCGTGCGCGGATCGTTCGAAGCGGAATTCGCCAAGACGATGAACGGCGTCGATCCCGACGATCCGCGCTTTACCGCCACCGGGATCAGCCTGGTCGCCCATATGGCGAATCCGCACGTCCCGGCGGTCCATATGAACACCCGCTTCCTCGTCACTGGCAAGGCGTGGTTCGGGGGCGGGGCGGACCTCAATCCGCCGATCCCCTACAAGGAGGATACCGAGGATTTCCACGCCCGGTTTCGCGCCGCCTGCGCCGCGCATAACCCGACCTATTACGAACGCTTCAGCAAATGGGCGGACGATTATTTCTACATCCCCCATCGCGGCGTCCATCGCGGCGTGGGCGGTATCTTCTACGACCATCTCGAATGCGCTGACGAAGAAAGCTTCGCGCGCAATTTCGCCTTCACCCGCGATGTCGGCGAAGCGTTCCTGGACATATTCCCGAAGCTCGTCCGCCGCCGGATGGAGAGCGCCTTCACGCCGGAGGACAAGCAGACCCAGCTCGAATGGCGCGGGCGCTATGCCGAATTCAACCTCGTCTACGATCGCGGCACGCTGTTCGGCCTCAAGACCGGCGGGAATATCGATGCCATCCTGATGAGCCTGCCACCCGAAGCGGTGTGGAGCTGACGCCGTTAAGGTGCCATGCAGCGCCCCTATCACAAGGAATTGTCATGACTTTTCGCAACCTCACCCGCTCGTTTCCCGCAGGCGCGGGCCTGCTGCTCGCCGCGTGCGCGACGGTTCCCTCAGGCGTCCCCTCCGGCATGGCATCCTCCGATGCGCCCGCGATCGCGCCCGTTCTCGACCGGCCCGACGCGGTCGACAACCAGACCTTCGCGCGCCCGCTGGAAGCGCGGGTCAGCCATGTGGATCTCGACCTCGATCTCGATTTCGCGCGCCAGACCGTGGCGGGCACCGCGATGCTCGACATCGTGGCGAAGCCCGGGGTCGATACGGTGGTCCTCGACGATGACGGCCTCGACATCACTGCCATCACCGATGCGGC
Organism: Qipengyuania pelagi; assembly: GCF_009827295.1. NCBI lineage: Bacteria > Pseudomonadati > Pseudomonadota > Alphaproteobacteria > Sphingomonadales > Erythrobacteraceae > Qipengyuania > Qipengyuania pelagi. The sequence continues at coordinate 362,172 of NZ_WTYD01000001.1, forward strand.
GGGGCGCCCGCTCGCCTATACGGTCGGCCAGCGGGTCGAAGGCAAGGGCGCGCCCCTGACGATCCGCATGGGCGAATCGCGCGAGATTACGGTGCGCTATTCGGCGAAGGATGCCGACGCCATGCAATGGCTGACGCCCGAACAGACCGAAGGGGGCGAGCATCCCTTCCTGTTCAGCCAAGGCCAGGCCACGCTCAACCGCACCTGGATTCCGACGCAGGATAGTCCCGGCATCCGCCAGACCTGGAGCGCGCGGATTACTGCTCCCGAAGATCTGACCGTGGTCATGTCCGGCCTTTCGCAGGGTGAGCCGGAAGCGGTCGAAGGCAATCGCCGCGCCTTCCGCTTCGCGATGGACAAGCCTGTCGCGCCCTATCTGATCGCCATCGCGGCGGGCGATATCGTCCATCGCGATCTCGGCCCGCGCACCGGGGTCTGGGCGGAGCCTGCCACGATCGAGCGCGCGGCGCGCGAGGTCTCCGATGTCGAGCGCATGGTGGATGCGGCGGAGAAGCTTTACGGCCCCTATCGCTGGGGCCGGTACGACATGATCGTGCTGCCGCCCGCCTTCCCCTACGGCGGCATGGAAAACCCGGTGATGACTTTCCTCACCCCCACCTTCATCGCAGGCGACAAGTCGAATAACGGCCTCGTCGCGCATGAACTGGCGCATAGCTGGTCGGGCAATCTGGTCACCAATGCGGTGTGGGGCGATGGCTGGCTGAACGAAGGCGTCACCTCCTATTTCGAGAACCGCATCGTTGAGGAGCTCTACGGCAAGAAGCGCGCCGAACAGGAAGCCGCGCTCGCCTTCGCCAATATCGAGGAGACTTTAGCCGAGGTGGGCGCCGATGCCCCCGGCACCGCGTTGCATCAGCAGAGCGATGGCGGCGATCTGGTCGGCAGTGCGATCGCTTACGACAAGGGATCGTATTTCCTGCGCACGGTCGAAAGCATCGTCGGTCGCGAGCGGTTCGACGCCTGGCTGCGTCAATGGTTCGACAATCACGCCTTCCAGCCCGCGACCAGCGCGATGCTGCTCGAAGACATGCAGCGCAATCTGGTCCGCAATCCGGCCGAGGCCGAGCGGTTGATGTTGCGCGAATGGATCTACGAGCCGGGCCTTCCGAGCAATGTCGCGCGGCCCGATCCGGCGGCCTTCGCCAGCGTCGATGCGGCGGTGCGCGCCTATGCCAATAGTGGCGCGATCCCTGCGGGCTATGACGGCTGGACCAGCGCGGAACGCCAGCGCTTCCTCGACAATATCCCCAAGACCCGCAGTGCCGCGCAGCTCGCCGCGCTGGACGATGCGCTGGGCCTGTCGGCCACGGGCAATAACGAGGAACTGTTCCTCTGGCTCGAACTCGCGCTCGCCAATCGCTACGAACCGGCCGTGCCGCAGGCGGAGCAATTCCTCGCCCGCGTGGGCCGCGCGAAATTCGTGAGGCCGCTCTTCGCGGTGCTGATGGGCGAAGGCGAATGGGGCCAGCCGATCGCGCGCCGCATCTACGCCGAAACGCGCGACAGCTATCACGCCGTCACGCGCGCGGGCGTGGATCGGGTGATCGGAACCGGCGGATGAACAGGCTTGGCGCGCGTTTTTGCATTGCAATAGCGCGCTGAATCCTCACATCGTGGCGCGACGATGCTGCGCCAGTACGAACTAGTCGAACGGGTCAAGGAATACGACCCAGACGCCGACGAGGCGATGTTGAACCGCGCCTATGTCTACACCGTGCAGAAACACGGCACCCAGACGCGCGCCAGCGGCGATCCCTATTTCAGCCATCCTGTCGAGGTCGCCGGTCTGATGACCGATCTCAAGCTCGACCAGGAAACGATCGCCACCGCGCTGTTGCACGACACGGTCGAGGATACGCTGGCGACGATCGACGATATCGAGATCAATTTCGGCCCCAAGGTCGCCCGCCTCGTCGATGGCGTGACCAAGCTGTCGAAGATCGAGCAGATGCCCGAGAACGAGCGGGCGGCGGAAAATCTGCGCAAGTTCCTGCTCGCGATGAGCGAGGATATCCGCGTGCTGCTGGTCAAGCTGGGTGACCGGCTGCACAATATGCGCACGCTCCATTTCATCAAGAATCCCGACAAGCGCAGCCGCATCGCGCGCGAGACGATGGATATCTACGCCCCCCTGGCCGAGCGGGTGGGGATGTACGAATATATGCGCGAAATGCAGCTGCTCGCCTTCGAGCAGCTGGAGCCCGAAGCCTATCGCACGATCGAAAACCGGCTCGATCAGTTGCGCGCGCTCGACACCGGCCAGGTCGACGCGATCGCGCTCGACATCAAGCACGCGCTGGCCGAAGCGGGTCTCAAGGTCGAGGTCACGGGGCGCGAGAAGCACCCCTATTCGATCTGGCGCAAGATGGCCGAGCGCCATGTCAGCTTCGAACAGGTGACCGACATCATGGCCTTCCGCGTCCTTACCGACGACGAGGCGGATTGCTACGCGGCGCTGGGCGTCCTGCACCAGACGTGGCAGGCGCTGCCGGGCAAGTTCAAGGACTATATCTCGACGCCCAAGACCAATGGCTATCGGTCCCTGCACACGAGCCTGATGTATGAAAATTCGATGCGCGTCGAAGTCCAGATACGCACTCGCGAAATGCATCGCCGCAACGAATTCGGCCTCGCCGCACACTGGGCCTACAAGCAGGGCGGGCCGAGCAACACGGTCAAGCCTGACGGGCAGGTGGGATGGCTGCGCGACCTGATCGAGATCGTCGATACCAGCCACGATCCCGAGGAATTGCTCGAACACACCAAGCTGGCGATCTATCAGGATCGCATTTTCGCCTTCACCCCAAAGGGCGCGCTGTTCCAATTGCCCAAGGGCGCCACGCCGGTCGATTTCGCCTTCGCGGTGCACAGCGATCTCGGCGCGCAGACCGTGGGTGCGAAGATCAACGGGCGCCACGTTCCGTTGCGCACCCCGCTTGCGAATGGCGATGTGGTCGAGATCATCAAGGGCAAGGAGGCCGAGCCGCAATTGTCCTGGCTGGCCTTCGTCGTCACGGGCAAGGCGCGCGCGACGATCCGCCGCGCGGTGCGATTGAAAGAGCGCTTCGAACTCGCGGAGATCGGCCAGAAACTCTATCAGGAAATCGCCGCCAAGGTCCCGGCCAAGATCGGGAAGAAGGCGCTCACGGAAGCGCTGGAGCGGCTCGACATGGAAGAGGCCGAGGACCTCTATTACGCGATCGGTTCGGCCAAGATCGAGGATCGCGAGGTGATGGAGGCGTTGCTGCCCGGCTGCACCGACGAATTGCCCGAAGGGCAGGACTGGACGCCGGGCAAGAAGGCGCTGTCGATCCGCGGCCTGACTCCGGGGGTCGGGTTCGACCTTGCACCCTGCTGCCATCCGGTGCCGGGGGACCGGATCGTGGGTACGCGCCGGTCGGGCGCCAAGGTGGAGGTCCACACGATCGACTGCCATCGCCTCGCCAGCGGGATCGATAGCGACTGGATCGATCTGTCATGGACCCAGCAATCGGTCGGCGCGGTCGGGCGGCTGTGCGTGACGCTGTACGACCGGCCCGGAACGCTTGCCGAGATGGCAGGCATCTTCGCCAAGAACAATGTCAACGTGACCTCGCTGAGCCAGGTCCAACTCGACCATCCCTTCACGACCTACGAAGTCGACCTGCAAGTGCAGGACCTGGCGCATCTGACGCGCATACTGAGCGCGCTGAGAGCCAGCGATTCGGTCGCGCAGGCGGAGCGTATCTAGCTGCTGGTTAGTCTGCGGGCGCGGCCCTTAGCGGCACCGGGATATTGCAGATATCCGCGCCGCCCGCAGGCATGATGAAGAACGGATCGCGCCGATTGGCCCGCGCTTCGGCATAGCGCAGGAATGTACCGCCTGCGGTCGAGAGATATTCGAATTTTGGCTGTTCGGCGGCAGGCAGATCGCTCGCCACGCGGATCGAAAGGATCGGGGTGCGCTCGTCCGCTTCCTCGCTGGTATAGAAACCCAGATCGCCGGTCCCGCGCGGTAGAGAGGAGAGGTATTCCATCCCCGAGACGATCCGGCCCACGAGCGCGATATTCCGGTCGAGATGGCGCGGCGCATGGCCGATCACCGTGTAGAGTTCCGCGCCCGAGCCGGTGTCCGGCGACATGCCGCGACCGACGCCGACCATGCCGTAGCAGTGGACGGGCCAGCGTCTTACAGCCTTGGTGTCCTGCGTTGTCTCGATACCGATCGGCCAGCCTTTCGCAAAGGTGGCGATTTGGGCGTAGATGTCCCGCAAATCCGGTCTCGGATGCCAGAGGACGATCTTGTCGTCGCCCGGTTCGGCTGCGCGGACGACGTCGACATAGTCGCTCTCATCCATCACCCGCAGCCCATCCGGCAAAGGCTTGGCCGCGCCTTCCGCCTCGGGGTTATCGTAATTCGGATCGCCCCACTGGACGACGTAATTGTCCTGCACCCGGTTGACGCTGATCCCGTCATACCAGCCCGCGCGGGCGAGGGTGCGGATATTGGCGACCCATCCCTGGCTGAACGGTTCGGGCATCAGCTGGATTACCACCTCGCGTGCCTCCCCGTCCCGGTCCGGGGCGAGCGTCATCACCAGCAGGTCTTCGGGCGCGATCTTTACCCATTCCTCTGCATTCGCCTCTGCCACAACCTGGTTCGGGCTGGGCGCATCCTGAGCGGTCGCGGGGAGGGACAAAACGAGGGCAGCGAGCGACAAGGGCAGAGCCAAAGGGAGCGTACGGATCATGACCGCCATCCTGCCATGCATATCCCGACTTGCAAGCTCGCATCGCTGGGCTAGGCTCGGATGCGATGGACCACTCCCCCCGTGTCGCAATTCTCGTCGCCCGCCTTTCCGAAGGGGCGGCATCCTGCCTGGCCTCGCTGGCCGGACAGCGCGGGTTTGGCGAGGAGGATATTTTCTTCGCCAGCGGGACCGATTGGGCTGAAACGCTCAATCGAGCCTGGCAGGCTGCGATCGCGACCGAGCGCGATTACGACGCGTTCGTGTGGATCGACGAGAAACTAACGCTCGATCACGGCGCGCTCGACCGTCTTCTGGCGGACGCCGCGATGGTTGCCGACCCGCACGAGCCGCTGGTCATGGCGGGGGCGGTCCTGTCGCCCATGCGCGATCGAACCGTGGGCGGCGCCTTCGTCCAGCGCGATCCATCCCACCCGCTCTCACTCGATCTTGTGCGCGCCGACCGCGTGCCGCAGATGGCCGCAAGCGTTACGGGAGAGGCCGTCCTGGTGACGCGCGTCGCCCATGCCGAACTCGGATTTTTGAACACGGACCTCACTGGCCCGCGCGCCGCACTCGATTACGGGTTGAGAGCGTACGGCATGGGATTGCCGGTGATGCTGGCTGGCGAGCCGGTTGGGGTCCTGGAAACCGAACGCGAAGCCATGGACTGGTCGGACGATCCCGCGATGGCGTCGCTCCATGCGCCAGACCTGCTGACGAGACTGCGCGGCGCGATCGGCCTCTAGGCGGGCACCTGCTTCGATGGCTTGGCGGCAATTCCGCCATCCGACCATCCGTGGCTTGCACACTCGCCCAGCGCCCGCTAGAGCGCCGCCCTCCCGGTCCAGGCGCCTGCTCGTCAGGCCAATCGGGAATGCGGAGCAGTGGCCGAGTGGTCGAAGGCGCACGCCTGGAAAGTGTGTATACGGTAACCCCGTATCGAGGGTTCGAATCCCTCCTGCTCCGCCATCTTGTTTGGGCCTACCGCTTCGCTGCTTTAGGCCGGGGCTTTCCATTCCCCTAACCGCCTCGATTAGCCGCCCAGTCCGGCGCCCTGAATGAAGAAATCGGTACGGGCGCGCAGGCGTTCGGGGGAGCGGGCGAGGCCAATGCCGTGGCTGATCGCCTCTGCGTGCACGTCGCTGACGAACAGGCCCAGGAACAGTTCGGCCAGAGCCGCAGGCGTCCCGTTCATCGCGACGCCGCTGCGGTGCCAGCTTTCGAACAGATCTTCGATTGCGGTCCGGGTGCTGGTGGCAGTGCGTTCGAAGAAGAGCCGCGCGAAATCGCGGTTGTTGATGCTGCGCGCAATCACGATCCTGACCAGCGCGACGACTTCGGGATCGAGGAAATGCGCATCGAGCGATACGGCCAGCCGGTGCAGGATCGCTGCGGGACCGCCACCAAGCGCGCTCGCCTCGCGGATCAGCGCCTCGCCCGATTGCGCGCCTTCGAAGATGACCGCTTCCAGCAGGCCGTCCTTATTGCCGAACAATTTGTAAACCGTCGCCAGCGATCCGCCGGCACGCTCCACAATCTCACCCAGCGTCGTCTTTTCGTAGCCCTGTTCCACGAACAGCGCGCGCGCCGATGCGAGGATGGCACGGCGGCGCTGGTCGAGGCGGTCGCATTCGGAAAGATCGGTCACGTTTACAGGGCTCTAGCAAAGTGGGTTGCGGGGCAAGGGTGTAATGCCTATTACACCTTCGCACCTGCACAATCAATTAATCAGGCCGATCCCGATTCTGCCGTTCCGCGAAAGACCGTTTGTCATGAAGCCCCTCCTTGCCGCTGGCCTGGCCGCAACCCTCCTGCTTGGCGCGTGTTCCGGTGCCGAGGCGCCGCCTGCGCCGCAGCCGATCCCGGTCCGCACGGTCACCATCGCGAGCCAGTCGGTCCCCAATGTGATCGAACTGCCGGGCCGGGTCGAACCGGTGCGCGTGGCCGAAGTCCGTGCGCGGGTGACCGGGATCGTCCAGCAGCGGCTTTACGAAGAAGGCACCGACGTTCGCGCCGGGCAGCCGCTGTTCCGGATCGATCCGCGCGAATTGCGCGCCAGCTATGCCCAGACCCAGGCCGCATTGCAGCGCGCGCAGGCGACCGCCGCCAATGCCCGCGCCGTGGTCGAACGCTATCGCCCGCTGGTCGAGGAAAACGCGATCAGCGGCCAGGAATACGATGCCGCGCTTGCCGCATCGCGCGAGGCGCAGGCCATTGTCGCCCAGATCCGCGCCCAATTGGAGGCATCGTCGTTGCAGCTCGGCTATACCACCGTGCGCGCGCCGATCGCGGGCCGGGTGGGCCGTGCGCAGGTGACCGAAGGGGCGCTGGTCAGCCAGGCCGAGGGCACGCTGATGACGCGGATCGAGCAGATCTCGCCCGTCTATGTCAGCTTCGCCCAAGCCGCGAGCGAAGTGATCCGCATCCGCCGCGCCATTGCGGCGGGTGAAATCGATCTCGACGCCAACGACCGCGTCGAAGTGCGCCTGACGTTCAGCGACGGGACGGAATATCCGGTGGCGGGCTTTATCGACTTCCTCGCCTATTCGGTCGACCAGGAGACCGGGACGGTCGAACTGCGCGCCGAATTTCCCAATCCGCAGAACCTTCTCCTGCCGGGCGAATTCGTCCGCGCCCGCATCTTCGCGGGGCAAGTCCAGAACGGGCTGACCGTGCCCCAGCGCGCGGTTTCGCTGACCGAGGATGGCGGAACCGTATTCGTCGTCGATGGCGAGGGGCAGGCCGCTGTCCGACCGGTGAAGCTGGGTGCGATGGTGGACGGGCGCTGGATCGTGGAAAGCGGGCTCAAAGTGGGCGACCGGGTGATCGTCACCAATCTGCAGAAAATCCGCCCCGGCGCGCCGGTCAAGGTCGTGCAGCCCCAATCCCGACCGCAGACCGGCGGGGCCGCGAACGCGCAACAGCCCGCGCGCAGCGGCGGAGCACGGTAGATCATGGCCCGCTTCTTCATCGACCGGCCGATCTTCGCCTGGGTGGTCTCACTCGGCATTCTGCTGGCCGGGATCATCGCCCTGCGCGCTTTGCCGATCGAGCAATATCCCGAAGTCGCGCCGCCATCGCTGGCGATCAACGTGGTCTATCCCGGCGCCGATGCCGAGACGCTGGAACAGAACGTCACCCAGGTGATCGAGCAGCAGCTGAACGGGGTCGAGGGTTTCCTCTACATGTCCTCCTCCAGCGCCTCCAACGGCACAGCCACGATCACGCTGACCTTCGAGGCGGGCACCGATATCGACATCGCCCAGACCGAGGTGCAGAACCGCCTCAGCACGGTCGAGGCGCGTCTGCCCGAGGAGGTCCGCCGACAAGGGATCACCGTGCGTCAGGCGAATGCGGGCTTCCTGATGATCGTGGCGCTGACGTCGCAGAGCGGCGCGCTCGACACCACCGATCTCGGCAATATCGCCGCGACGCAGGTCGTGGACGAATTGCGCCGCGTGGGCGGGGTGGGCGATGTGACGCTGTTCGGATCGCAATATGCGATGCGCATCTGGCTCGATCCCGACGCGCTGGCGTCCTACAATCTTTCCCCCACCGCTGTCCTCGCCGCGATCCGCGAACAGAACGCGCAGACCGCCGGCGGTTCGATCGGCGCGCAACCGACTGCCGATGGTCAGCAGATCACCGCGACGATCACCACCGACGGGCGTTTCACCAGCGTCGAGGAGTTCGAGAACATCATCCTGCGCGCCAGCACCGGCGCGGCCGTGGTGCGACTTGGCGAGGTGGCGCGGGTCGAGATCGGTGCGCAAAGCTATGCCACGTCGACGACGCTCAACGGCAAACCGATGGCGGGCATGGCCGTCCAGCTGGCGACCGGGGCCAATGCGCTGGCCGCCGCGGAAGGCGTGAGGGAGCGGATGGAGCAGCTTTCGGCGGGCCTGCCGGGCGATGTCGCCTGGTCGATCCCCTACGACACCACGCCCTTCGTCCAGGCGTCGGTCGAAGAGGTGGTCAAGACGCTGGCCGAGGCGATGGCGCTCGTTTTCCTCGTCATGTTCCTGTTCCTTCAGAACTGGCGCGCGACTTTGATCCCGACGCTGGTCGTCCCGATCGCGCTGGCGGGCGCCTGTCTCGGCCTGTGGCTGTTCGGTTTCTCGATCAACGTGCTCTCGCTGTTCGGCATGGTGCTGGCGATCGGCATCCTCGTCGACGATGCGATCGTGGTGATCGAGAATGTCGAGCGGATCATGCGCGAGGAAGGCCTTCCTCCGCTTCAAGCCACCCGCAAGGCGATGGGTCAGATCAGCGGGGCCATCATCGGCATCACGCTGGTCTTGATCGCGGTGTTCGTGCCGATGGCGTTCTTCCCCGGATCGACGGGCGGAATCTATCGCCAGTTCTCGGTCACGCTGGCGATCTCGATCTTCTTCTCCGCCTTCCTTGCCCTGTCCCTGACCCCGGCCCTGTGCGCGACGTTCCTGAAACCGATCGAGCATGGCCACGACCACACCGAAGATCCGGTGGCCGACGAAGAGGCCGAGGCGCAGCCCGGCTGGCGCGGCAGGCTGGCGCGCGTTCGCGCTGCTGCTGCCCGCTTCTTCGGGCGCTTCAATCGCTGGTTCGCGCGGATGCAGGAGAAATACGGGCGGGCCAACGACCGTATCCTGTCGCGCCCATGGCGGGCCTTTGCAGTGTTTCTGGCGCTCGGCCTCGTCACCGTGCTGCTGTTCGCGCGACTGCCTTCGGCCTTCCTGCCTACGGAAGATCAGGGATTCCTCATCACGGCCGTCCAGGCACCCCCCGGCGCCACGCAGGAGCGGACCGACGAGGCGCTGGAGCCGATCCAGGATTGGTGGCTGGCGCGCGACGAGGTCGAGAATCTCGTCGTCGTGCGTGGCTTCAGCTTCTTCGGATCGGGCCAGAACAACGCGATCATGTTCGCCTCGTTCAAACCGTGGGACGAGCGCACCGCCGATGGCAGCGCTGCGGACGAGATCCTAGGCCAGGCCATGGGCGTATTCAGCCAGATCGAAGGGGCGATCGCTTTCGTGATCCAGCCGCCCGCGATCCAGTCGCTGGGGCAGGCAAGCGGCTTCACGCTCAAATTGCAGGATCGCGGCGGGCTGGGACGCGAGGCGCTGACCGCGGCGCGCGACCAATTGCTCGGCATGGCATCGCAAAGCTCGGTCATCGCCAATCTGCGCCCCGAGGATCAGGGGCCGAGCCCCGAGGTCGCGATCGACATCGACCGGGTCCAGGCCCGCGCGCTCGGTCTTTCGCTGACGGACGTCAATTCCGCCCTCTCGATCGCCTTCGGGTCGGCCTATGCCAATGATTTCAATCGGGACGGGCGGGTTCTTCAGGTGTTGGTGCAGGCCGATGCGCCCTATCGCATGACGCCCGACGATGTGCTGGCGCTGCGCATTCCCAACGCGCAGGGCGAACTGGTGCCGTTCAGCGCCTTCGCCACCGCCGAATGGTCCGCCGCGCCCGCAAGTCTCGCGCGCTATAACGGCTATCCGGCGATGACGCTGTCGGGCATGGCCGCGCCGGGCGAATCCTCCGGCGCCGCGCTGGCCGAGATGGAGCAGCTCGCCAGCCAATTGCCCGCTGGGATCGGCTATGAATGGACCGGTATCTCCTACGAGGAGAAGCAGGCGGGCGGCCAGATCGGCCTTTTGCTTGGCCTGTCGGTCGTGGTCGTCTTCCTGGTGCTCGCCGCGCTTTATGAAAGCTGGGCGGTGCCTCTGGCGGTGTTGCTGATCGTGCCGATGGGCGTGCTGGGCGCGGTGCTGTTCTCGATGCTGCGCGGGCTTTCGGCGGATGTCTATTTCAACGTCGGCCTCATCACCATTATCGGCCTTGCCGCCAAAAACGCCATCCTGATCGTCGAATTCGCGATCGAGGAAGAGGAGCGGGGACTAAGGCGGATCGACGCGGTCAAGGCCGCGGCGCGCCTCCGCCTGAGGCCGATCATCATGACCTCGCTCGCCTTCACCATGGGGATGGTCCCGCTGGTGCTGGCGAGCGGCGCGGGCGCGGCCAGCCGGATCGCGGTGGGCACGGGGGTCGCGGGCGGCATGATCGCGGCGACCGTGCTCGGCATCTTCCTGATCCCGATGCTGTATCTGCTCGTGCGCCGGAATATCAGCCGCAAGCAGCCGTCTGCCGCCGGACATATCGAGGAAAGCGAGGCCGTGGCCGTTCAAGGCCCCGAACAAAGCCGCGAACAGCGCCCCGAAGGAGATACCGCGCGATGACCCGTTCGCTTCACACCGTTTTCGTCCTCGCGCTGGCTTCGACGGCCCTTGCCGGTTGCGCGAGCATGGCGCCAGAACATACGCGCCCACAAGCCGCGACCGCACCGGTCTTCGATCCCGACTATCGCCCCGATGGCGAGGTGGTCGCGGCGCAATTGTCCTATCGCGAATGGTTCAATGATCCGCGCCTCGTCGCGCTGATCGGGAGCGCGCTGGAGAACAATCGCGATCTTCTCGCCGCCACGGCGCGGATCGAGCAGGCGCGAGCGCGCTATCGCATTCAGGACAGCCGCCAATTGCCTACGGTCGTCGCGACCGGCGGGGCGACCCGCACGCGTCAGCCGCTCGGTGTCAATCCCGCGCTCGATACCGGCGATGTAGAGGGCGCGCCTTCGTCGGTGACGTTCAACCGCTTCGATGTCGGCGTCGGCGTCAGCAGCTTCGAACTCGATTTCTGGGGCCGGATCGCCAGCCTCAGCGAAGCCGCGCGCGCCGAATATCTCGCCACCGTGGCGGCGCAGCGCGCCTTCTATCTTTCGCTGATCGCCGACACCGCGACGACCTATTTCGAGATCGTCGAAACCGAAGAGCAGATCGCGCTGGCCGAAGCGACCGCCGAAAGCCGCCGCGAAGGGCTCAGGATCGCGCAATTGCGGCTGGATGCGGGCGTGACCTCCGCGCTCCCCTATCGGCAGGCGGAAACCCTGCTGACCCAGGCCGAACAGCAGCTGGCGAGCGAGCGGCTGGCTCTGGCGCGATTGCGCAACCAGCTCGCCGTCCTCGTCGGAGGGACGGTTCCGGGCGGCCTGCCCGAGGGGCTGACGCTGGCAGGCCAGGGCGACGATCGCCGCCTCGCCGCCGGTTTGCCGTCCGACCTTTTGCTGGTGCGTCCCGACATCGTTGCAGCCGAAGAGCAATTGCGGGCCGCGCGCGCCAATATCGGCGCGGCGCGGGCGGCCTTCTTTCCTACCATTTCGCTGACGGGCAATGCGGGCCTGTCCTCGACCAGCCTCGACGGATTGTTCTCGGGCGACAGCTTGGGATGGAGTTTCGGACCGGCGATCTCCCTGCCGATCTTCGACTGGGGCGCGCGCGAGGCCGATCTCGATCTGGCGCAGGCGCTGGAGGTCGAGCAGGTCGCGAATTACGACCGCACCGTGCAGACCGCGTTTCGCGAGGTTTCGGATGCGCTGGCCGGAAGGCGCTGGCTCGCCGAGCAGGTGGAGACGTTGCGCCGCGCCGTCACCGCGCAGGAACGGATCGCCCGCATCGCGCGGCTCCGCTATCGCGAAGGTGTGGCCGATTACCTCGAAGTGCTGGATGCGGAGCGCAATCTGTTCAACGCGCAACAGCAATTGCTCGCGACCGAGCGCGCCTGGCTCCAGAACCGCGCGACGCTGTTCGTGGCGCTCGGTGGGGGTGCTCCGCTGGCGGATAACGGGGAAACGCCGCCCGACTGATGCGAAGCGCATAAAGGCGGGCGGCGTTTGAATTCCGCCGTGCTGCGTGCCAAGCACCGGCCCATGACAGACGCTTCCTCCAAGCCGAGCTGGCGCTTCGCGGTCGATCGCGGCGGCACCTTCACCGATGTCGTCGCCACCACGCCCGACGGTCGGCTGGTGACGGACAAATTGCTGTCCGAGGACCCCGGACGATACGATGACGCCGCCAGCGAAGCGGTGCGGCGCCTGATGCAACGATACGCGCCGGATGCGCCGATCGCGGAAATGCGCGTCGGCACCACCGTCGCGACCAATGCCTTGCTCGAACGCAAGGGCGCGCGGATCGCGCTGGCCATCACGCGCGGCTTTGCCGACGCTTTAAGGATCGGAACGCAGGCCCGGCCCGATATCTTCGCGCGCCATATCGTCCTGCCCGAACAATTGCCCGAACGCGTGGTCGAGATTACCGAGCGCGTGGCGGTCGATGGCGAAGTGCTCGAACCGCTCGATGTCGACGCGGCGCGGCGAGAGTTCGCCGCCCTGCGCGAGGATGGGTTCGAGTCCATCGCGATCGTCCTCATGCATGGCTGGACACACCGCGATCACGAAGTGAAGCTCCGCGATCTGGCGCGCGAACTGGGCTTCGCGCAGGTCAGCGTCAGCCACGAGGTCGCGCCGCTGATCCGGCTCGTCCCGCGCGGCGACACAACCTGCGTCGATGCCTACCTCTCCCCCGTCCTCGATCGCTACACCGATAATCTGCGCGCCAGCCTGCCGCAAACCGGCGCGTTGCGCTTCATGCAGTCGAACGGGGGGCTGGCCGAGGTCGGCGCGTTCCGGGGCAAGGATGCGATCCTGTCGGGTCCGGCAGGCGGCGTGGTCGGCATGGCGGCGACTGGCGCGGCGCTCGGCCATACGAAGCTGATCGGCTTCGACATGGGCGGGACGAGTACCGATGTCGCCCATTATGCGGGCCATTACGAGCTGACTGGGGACAGCACGGTCGCAGGCGTGCGCGTCGCCGCGCCGATGATGCAGATCCACACGGTAGCGGCAGGCGGCGGCTCGATTTGCAGCTTCGACGGTTCGCGCTTCCGTGTCGGCCCTGAAAGCGCGGGCGCCGATCCGGGACCCGCCTGCTATCGCAAGGGCGGGCCGCTGACAGTGACCGATTGCAACCTCGTCCTCGGCCGGATCGATCCGGCCTTCTTCCCGAGCGTGTTCGGCCCCGCTGGCGACGCTCCGCTCGATCCCGGCGCAGCGAAGGCACGGTTGGAAGAGATCGCCGCCGCCGTCCAAAAGCTAGGGGCAGAGCCGCGTCCGATCGAGGATATCGCGCAAGGCTTCCTTGCCATCGCGGTGGACAGCATGGCCAATGCGATCCGCAAGATCAGCGTCGCGCGCGGCCATGACGTGACGCAATACGCGCTCGCCTGTTTCGGCGGTGCTGGCGGCCAGCACGCCTGCAAGGTGGCGGACGAATTGGGGATCGAGACGGTGCTGGTCCATCCGCTCGCAGGGATGCTGTCAGCCTACGGGATCGGCCTCGCCCCGGTGAAGGCGATCCGCGAGGTCAGTCTGGTGCGGCCGCTGGAGGAATCCTATGATGACGATCTGGCGGCTTTGCAGGAAGAAGCACGCACCGACCTGCTCGAACAGGGCATCGCAGCGGATGCGATAACGCTCGAAAGCCGGGCACGCCTGCGGTTTTCCGGCAGCGACAGCATTCTGACCGTCGATTGCGAGGACAAAGCCGCGATGGACGCGAATTTCCGCCGCCTTCACCGCCAGCGCTTCGGCTATTCCGACGATGCGGCCCCGATCGTGGTCGAGGCCCTCAGCGTCGAGGCGAGCGGCTTTTCCGGCGGGCTCGACACGGCGGAGGTGGAGCCGGTGGCGGCGGGCGGAACGCCCTCGGGAGACTGGAGGACCATGGAACGCGCGGCGCTGAGCATGGACGATAATGTGGACGGTCCGGCGCTGATCATAGATCCCGGCTCGACCACCGTGGTCGAACCCGGCTGGCAGGCGCGCCTTCAGTCGGAAGGCAGCCTCGTGCTCACACGCACAGAACCGCTCGAGCGTGCGCAGGCAGCGGGCGTTTCGGAGCGCAGCCATGTCGATCCGGTCCGGCTCGAAATCTACAACAATCTCTTCATGGCCATCGCCGAGGAGATGGGCGTGGTGCTCCAAAGCACGGCGAGTTCGGTCAACATCAAGGAACGGCTCGATTTCTCCTGCGCGCTGTTCGATGCCGAAGGCGCGCTGATCGCCAATGCGCCGCATATTCCGGTGCATCTGGGCAGCATGGGCGATTCCATCGCGCGGGTGATCGAGACGCGTGGGAGCGAAAGGGACGGGCGTGGATTCCGGCGCGGCGATGCCTATATGCTCAACGATCCCTATCGTGGCGGCACGCATCTGCCCGACATCACCGTGATCGTGCCGGTCTTCTACGATGAGGCTTCGGACGAACCCGACGCCTTCGTCGCCGCACGCGGTCATCATGCCGATATCGGCGGCATCGCGCCTGGATCGATGCCGCCCGAAAGCCGCACGATCGTGGAAGAAGGCGTGATGATCGACGATTTCCTGCTCGTCGACGGAGGGCGTTTTCGCGAGGACGCGGTCCGTGCCCTGCTGGCGAGCGCCGAATATCCCGCCCGCAATCCCGATCGCAACCTGTCCGACCTGAGGGCCCAGCTCGCTGCCTGCACGCGCGGGGCCGAATTGCTCCACAGCGCCGCGCGCGATTCCGGTGGCGAGACGGTTGCGGCCTATATGGGCCACGTGCTGGCTAATGCCGAAGAAAGCGTGCGGCGACTGCTCGATCGCCTCGAGGACGGGCAGTTCGCTTATCCGATGGACAATGGCGCGGTGGTCAAGGTGGCAATCCGCATCGTCCGCGAAGCGCGCGCTGCCGTGATCGACTTCACTGGCACCAGCGACCAGCGCCCGGACAATTTCAACGCGCCGCGCTCGATAACGCGCGCCGCGACGCTCTATGTCCTGCGCACGCTGATCGATGATGCGATCCCGATGAACGATGGCTGCCTGCGCCCGGTCGAGCTGGTCGTGCCCGAAGGATCGATGCTGAACCCGCGCCCCGGCGCGGCGGTGGTGGCGGGCAATGTCGAGACCAGCCAGGTTGTCACCGATGCGCTGTTCGCCGCCACCGGTCGCCTCGCGCCGAGCCAAGGGACGATGAACAATTTCACCTTCGGAAATGCGCGCGATCAGTATTACGAGACGATCTGCGGTGGATCGGGGGCGGGGCCAGATCATGACGGGACGAGCGCGGTTCAGACTCACATGACCAATTCGCGCCTGACCGATCCGGAGATTTTCGAAACGCGCCTCCCGGTTCGGCTCGACCGCTTCGCGATCAGGCGCGGATCGGGCGGGAAGGGCGCGCATAGTGGTGGCGACGGGGTGGAGCGGCGCGTGACCTTCCTCGACGACATGCGCGCGAACATCCTCGCCAATCGCCGCGAACATCCGCCGCAGGGTATTGCTGGCGGCGGCGATGCCGAGCCGGGACGCAACTGGGTCGAGCGGGCCGATGGATCGCGCGAGGAATTGGGCGCGACGGGATCGGCCGAAATGCAGCCCGGCGACGCCTTCGTGATCCTGACCCCCGGCGGCGGAGGATATGGCGCATGAACTATTGGCCGCTGCTCGGCATCGCGCTGGTCGTCATCGGCTTCGCGCTGCGGTTCAATCCGCTGCTCGTGGTGGTCGGTGCGGCGGTGGCGACGGGGCTTCTGGCAGGACTCGACATCGTCGCGGTGGTCGAGGCACTGGGGCGCGCCTTCAACGACAATCGCTATATCTCGGTGACGTGGATCATCCTGCCGGTGATCGGCCTGCTCGAACGCTACGGATTGCAGCAGCGCGCGCGAAGCCTGATCGAGAGCGTGCGGGGCGCGACCATGGGCAAGTTACTGGTGCTCTATCTCCTGTTCCGCCAATTGACTGCGGCCTTGGGGATGAAGGATATCGGCGGCCATCCCCAGGCGGTGCGGCCCCTCGTCGCGCCCATGGCGGAGGCGGCGGCCACCAAATCGCACGGGGTCCTGCCCGAAGCCGAGCGGCAGAAAGTGCTCGCCATGTCGGCGGCGACCGACAATGTCGGGCTGTTCTTCGGTGAGGACATCTTCTTCGCGATCGCCTCGATCCTCCTGATCCAGGGCGTGTTCGAGGCCGCGGGCTATCCGCTGACGCCGCTGCAACTCTCGGTCTGGGCGATCCCGACCGCGATCTGCGCCTTCCTGATCCATGGCGGGCGCATCCTCGCCATGGACCGGCGGATGGGCCGCAATCCTTCCCCATCGGGGGAGGGGGACCATCCGAAGGATGGGGGAGGGGCACGTTTGCCGGTTTCTGATCCGGTGCCCCTCCACCCCCATGTTACGCATGGCGGTCCCCCTTCCCGTACCGGGGAGGAGCGGGCATGATCACCTATGAATGGCTCTATATCCTCGCGGGCGCGTTCTTCGCGATCTGGGCGCTGCTGTCCTTGCGCGATCGATGCTGGGGCAATGGCGCGTTCTGGGGTCTGCTCGCGGCGAGCTTCCTGTTCGGCAGCCATATGGGCGATTTCGCGAATGGCGTGCTGGTGCTGGCGATGGTGGGCATTGCCGGGCTTGGCCTGCTGAAGCGCAGCGATCCGCCGACCACTACGCCGGAAGAGCGGCTGAACTTTTCCGCAATCTTGGGCAATCGCCTGTTCCTGCCCGCGCTGATCGTACCGCTGACGGCTGTGGTGGGTACGCTGCTCTACAATTACACGCCTTTCGGCGAGACCGGCCTGTTCGAAGCGCGGCGCGAGACGCTGATCCTGTTCGGTGTGGGCGTGCTCGTCGCTCTGGTCGCCGCCATGATCTGGCTGCGACCGCCCGTGCTGGCGCCGGCGGAAGAAGGGCGGCGCCTGCTCGATTCGATCGGCTGGGCGGCGATCCTGCCGCAAATGCTGGCGGCGCTGGGCGCCGTGTTTGCGCTGGCGGGCGTGGGCGATGTGATCGGCGCGCTGGCGGGTGAGGTGATCCCGGAGAACAGCGTCTTCGTGACCGTCCTGGTCTTTTGCTTCGGCATGGCGCTGTTCACGATGATCATGGGCAATGCCTTTGCCGCCTTCCCGGTGATGGCGGCGGCGATCGGGATACCGCTTCTGGTCGAGGATTACGGCGGCAATCCGGCGGTAATCGGCGCGGTGGGGATGCTGGCGGGCTTCTGCGGCACGCTGCTGACGCCGATGGCGGCCAATTTCAACATCGTGCCCGCCGCCCTGCTCGAACTCGACGATCAGAACGGCGTGATCCGCCAGCAGGTCTGGACCGCGATCCCGCTCTGGGGATGCAATGTGGCGATCATCTATCTGGCGGGGTTCTGGCTATGGAATTGACCGAAGATCTGGCGCGAAGCTACGCCCGGATCGCGCTGGGCCATGTGACGCGGCCTTACCCTTACAAGGACGATCACGTTTTCGCCTCGGAAGCGGACGTAAGGCCTCCGCGCACGGCGCATCCGGCGTTCTTCGGCAGCTTCGACTGGCACAGCTGCGTCCATGGCTGGTGGACGTTGCTGACCTTGCGGCGCCTGTTCCCCGCCACGCCCGAAGCGGAAGAGATCACGGCGCTGGCGGACGAGACGTTCACCGAGGAAAAGCTGGCGGTCGAACGTGCCTATCTCGACCGGCCCGAAGCGCGCGGGTTCGAGCGACCTTATGGCTGGGGCTGGCTGCTGGCCTTGCACGCAGAGGCCGCGCGACATCAGGATCGCGAATGGGGCGCGAGGCTGGAACCGCTCGCGCGCGCGTTTGGAGAGCGGTTCGCCGCCTATCTGCCGCTGCTGACCTATCCGATCACTGTCGGCACCCATTTCAACACCAGCTTCGCTCTCGTCCTGACGCGCGACTGGGCTGGCGAGCGCGATGCCGCGCTCGTCGCGACCATCGACGGCTGGGCCGAGACCGCTTTTGCGGATCGGAGCGACTATCGCGGATGGGAGCCGGGCGGCGACGAGTTCCTGTCCCCTGTCCTCACCGCTGCGCTGCTGATGTCCCGCACCTGGCCGCGCGAGAGGTTCGCGCCCTGGTTCGAGGCGCTGGTGATCGACAATGGCTGGCTGAAAAACGAATGCGAGCCCGCCTTCGTGTCCGATCGCAGCGACGGCAAGATCGCCCATCTCGACGGGCTCAATCTCAGCCGCGCCTGGGCCTTGCGCGAAATCGCTTCGGCCATCGCGCCGCATTCTGCCGTGGCCGACATGCGCGCGCTGGCCGATCGCCATTTCGCCGCCGCCGAAGCCAGCGTGGCGGGCGATTACATGGGCGAACACTGGCTGGCGAGCTTCGCGCTGCTTGCGCTGCTCGCGCCCCGCTAGTCGACGAAATCGCTCACCCGTTCGACGATGATCGCCGGGGCCATGCCGCCCGCGGCGCACATCGTGACGAGACCATAGCGCTTGTCCTGCCGCTCCAGTTCGTCGACGATCGTGCCGATCAGGATCGATCCGGTCGCCCCGATCGGGTGGCCCAGCGCGATCGAGCCGCCATTCACATTGACCTTGTCCCAGTCGAGCCCGAGATCGCGCACGAATTTCGCCGCGACCACCGCGAAGGCCTCGTTGATTTCGAACAGGTCGATATCGTCCACGGTGAGGCCAGCCTTTTCCAGCACCTTCCTCGCCGCTGGAACGGGGGCGTTCAGCATCAGCGTGGGATCATCGCCCATATTCGCGGTCGCCACGATCCGCGCGCGCGGCTTAAGACCGTGCTTCTCGGCATAGTCGCGGCTCGTCACCAGCACCGCCGCCGCGCCATCGACCACGCCCGAGGAATTGCCCGCATGGTGGAAATGCTCGATTGCGAGGTCGGGATATTTCGCATTCACCAGCCCGCGAAACGTGGTGCCGTTTGTGTCGAGCGGCATGTCGGCGATCTTGGTGAAGGCGGGCTGCAATTCGGCGAGGCCTTCGCGCGTGGTCTGGGGCCGGGGAAATTCCTCGCGGTCCAGCACGATTGCGCCCTGATCGTCCTTCACCGGCACTAGCGATCTGTCGAACCGGCCTTCCTCGATCGCCTTGGCGGCGCGCTGCTGGCTGCGATAGCCGACCTCGTCCAGTTCCTCGCGGGTGAAGCCTTCCTTGCTGGCAATCGCATCGCCACACACGCCCTGATGGCTCTGCGGGTGAGTCGCCTGGAGCCGCTCGTTATAGCTGCCCATCATCGGCGGCCTGAGGCCTGCCGCTATCTTCTCTTTCGCCATCTGCGCGGTGAGGCTCATCATCTCGGTCCCGCCCGCGACGACGCAATCCTCCATCCCGCTCATCACCTGTGCCGCAGCCAGCGCCACGCTGGTGATCCCGCCACCGCAGAACCGGTCGAGCGTGGTCCCGCTCGAGGTCACGTCATAGCCCGCATCGAGCGCGGCCATCCGACCCAGATCGCCTGCCTGCATTCCGTCCTGCGTGCTGACCGACCAGATCACGTCGTCCACCGTCGCCGTGTCGAGATCGTTGCGCTCGGCGATCGCCTTCAGCACGGTCGCGGCGAGATGCTGCGGGTGCATGGCGGCAAGCGCACCTTTCCCCTGCTTTCCGATCCCGCGCGGGGTGCGGACGGCGTCGATGATATAGGCTTCAGGCATGGCGTGCTCCTCTCTCGCTCCGGCGATTGCCGGTTGACGTTTGCGTAAGCCTCAAGCAGCACTGCGGCAAGACCAGTTTCGAAATGCAATGGAGAGAGGCATGAGCGAAGAGGTACAGACCGAGGTCGAGGACGGCGTTTTGATCGTCACGATCAACCGCCCCGAAGCCAAGAACGCAATGAACAAGGCCGCCGCCGAAGGGATCGCTGCGGCGATGGACCGGCTGGACGCGCAGGACGATCTGCGCGTCGCGATCCTGACCGGGGCGGGCGGCACGTTCTGTTCGGGCATGGATCTCAAGGGCTTCCTGCGCGGCGAGAGCCCGAGCGTGGAAGGGCGCGGCTTCGGGGGCGTGGTCCAGGCGCCGCCGAAAAAGCCACTGATCGCCGCCGTCGAAGGCTATGCGCTGGCGGGCGGGCTCGAATTGATGATCGCCTGCGATCTGGTGGTGGCGAATGACGGCGCCAAGTTTGGCATCCCCGAAGCCAAGCGTGGCCTCGTCGCGGCGGCGGGCGGGGTGATGATGCTGCCTGACCAGATCCCCGAACGGATCGCCATGGAGCTGGCGCTGACGGGCGAGTTCATCGATGCGGGCCGCGCTTACGAACTCGGCCTGATCAACCGCGTGGTCTCCGGCTCCGCGCTCGACGGGGCGAAGGAACTGGCGCGCAAGATCGCCGAAAACGGCCCGCTGGCGGTGCGCGTGTCGAAACAGATCCTCAAGGAATCGCGCGGCTGGTCGATGGACGAGCGCTACGACAGGCAGGCGCAGCTGATCGGCCCAGTCTTCGTCAGCGAGGACGCCCGCGAAGGCGCAGCCGCCTTCGCCGAGAAGCGCAAGCCGAACTGGAAGGGGAAATAAGCATGGCCGTCATCGACGTACCCGAACCCGAATATATGCAGGACGAGGAGATCGCGATCTTCTCCGACGCGGTCGGCAAGTTCTACGAAAAGCACGCGCCCGAAAAGCGCGTGCTGAAATGGCGCGAGGATGGCCAGGTCGAGCGCGAATTCTGGAAAGAGGCTGGCGCAGCGGGTCTGCTCGGCGCGTCCGTCCCGGAAGAATATGGCGGCCATGGCGGCGACTTCCGCCATGAAATGGTGGTGATCGACCAACAGGGCAAACACGGCGTCGAAGGCTTTTCCGCCAGCCTCCACAACACTGTGATCCTGCCCTATCTGGTCCGCCACGGGACCGAGGAGCAGAAGAAGAAATATCTGCCCAAGCTGGTTTCGGGCGAGCTGGTCAGCGCCATCGCCATGACCGAGCCGGGTGTCGGCTCCGACCTTCAGAGCATCACCACCACTGCGCTGAAGGACGGGAACGGCTACCGGATCAACGGGGCCAAGACCTATATCTCCAACGGCCAGATCGCCGACTTCATCATCATCGTCGCCAAGACCGACCCGAAGGAGCGGGCCAAGGGTATCTCGCTGATGCTGCTGGAGACCGAAGGCGCGGAAGGGTTCCAGCGCGGCAAGAAGCTCGACAAGGTCGGGCTCGATGCGCAGGACACCAGCGAGTTGTTCTTCGACGACGTGTTCGTCCCGGCGGAAAACGTGCTCGGCGGGGAAGAGGGCAAGGGCTTCTATCAGCTGATGGGCGAATTGCCGCAGGAGCGCCTCATCATCGCGATGGGCGGCATGACGGTGATCGAACGCGCGCTGGAAGAGACTGTGAAGTTCACCAAGGAGCGCAAGGCGTTCGGCCAGACGATCTGGGATTTCCAGAACACCCAGTTCGTGCTCGCGGACCTGAAGGCGAAGGGCACGGCGGCGAAGATCTTCGTCAACGACTGCATCGCCAAGCACCTGAAGGGCGAGTTGGACGTGCCGACCGCCTGCATGGCCAAATACTGGGTGACCGAATTGCAGGGCGAAGTGGTGGACAAGTGCCTGCAGCTGCATGGCGGGGCAGGCTATATCAATGATTACCCGATCGCGCGCATGTTCCGCGACAGCCGCATCAGCCGGATCTTCGGCGGGTCGAACGAGATTATGAAGATGGTGATCGCGCGTTCGATGTGATGCGTGCGCTTAAGGGGAAGGGGGACCATGCTTTGTTTGTGGTCCCCCTCTCCGATATCTTGAAGACTAGGCCTCCACCACCTTCTGTTCGATCGCGCCGAAGATCGAGTGACCCTGGTGGTCCTTCATCTCGACCCGGACAGTGTCGCCCGCCCGCATGAAGCGGGTCTTCGGTTCGCCGTCGTAGATCGTTTCGATCATGCGGATTTCGGCGATGCAGCTATAGCCGCGCCCGCCTTCGCTGACCGGCTTGCCGGGGCCGCCATCCTCGCCCTTGTTCGAAACCGTGCCCGATCCGATGATCGCGCCCGCGCCCAGTTCGCGCGTCTTGGCGGCATGGGCGACCAGTTCGGCGAGGCTGAAGGTCGCGTCCTCGCCCGCCTCGGCGCGGCCGAAGGACTCGCCATTGTAATCGACCATCAGCGGCAGGTGGATCACGCTATCCTTCCAGGCATCGCCCAATTCGTCGGGCGTCACCGCGACGGGGCTGAACGCGCTCGACGGCTTGGACTGGAAGAAACCGAACCCCTTGCCAAGTTCCGCCGGGATCAGGCCGCGCAAGGACACGTCGTTGACCAGCATCAGCAGCTTGATGTGATCCGCTGCCTCTTCCTTCGACACGCCCATCGGCACGTCGTCGGTGATGACGGCGATCTCGCCTTCCATGTCGCAGCCCCAGGCGGGATCGCCCAAGGGGATGTCCGCGCGCGGCGGCAGGAACTTGTCCGAACCGCCCTGGTACATCAACGGATCGTGATAGAAGCTTTCCGGTACTTCCGCATCGCGCGCTTTCCGCACCAGTTCGACGTGATTGATATAGGCCGAACCGTCCGCCCACTGATAGGCGCGCGGAAGCGGCGAATGCGCCTCGCGCTCGTGAAAGCGTTCGCAGGGCACCGCCTCGTGCTCGACATCGGTGTAGAGCGCTTGCAGCTTGGGGGCGATCCGATCCCAGTCGTCGAGCGCGGCCTGAAGGGTCGGTGCGATATTGTCGGCGGCGCAATAGCGCGTCAGGTCTTTGGAGACGACGACCAGCTTCCCGTCGCGGGTTCCATCGTTGAGCGTGGCGAGTTTCATAAGGGCTGGTCCTTCAGTTTCTTGTGTTTTCGGGATTGTCGGGTTGCGCGTCGGGGTGGGCGCGCTGGAATTCTGTCATGCCGAGACAGGCCCGCTCGATCCGCGAAATATGCGGCTTGTCGGCGAAGGCGAAATCGAAGCGCCGCGCATTATAGACCTGCGGCAGCAGGACGACTTCGAACAGGCCCGGCCGGTCGAACAGGAAGTCCTTCGTATCGAGCTGAGCCAACCGCTCTTCCAGCGGGTCGAGCGTGCGGGCGAGGAAATGGCGGTAGAAGGTGTCGACCTCGTCCTGCGAATGGCCGAGCGGGTCCTTGAGATATTTCAAGACCGGGAGATTCAGCGGCGCATGAAGCTCTGTCGCCACGGCATAGGCGAGTTCGCGGGCAGTGAAGCGGTCTTCGATATTTTCGGGCAACAGGCGCGGCGTATTGGGATAGGCTTCGTCCAGCCATTCAAGCTGCGCCATCGACTGCGCCCGGTCGCGGCCCCCGGCCTCCAGCATCGGCACCGATCCGAAGGGATTGCGGCCCTTATAGGCTTCGCCCTTCTGTTCGCTTTCGAGCAGATTGACGGGTACGTAATCGAAAGCGAGCCCCTTCAAGGCGAGCGCGATGCGCAGGCGGTATGAGGTGGAACTGCGGTAATAGCCGTAGAGGCGAATGTCCTGGGTCATCACTTGTCCCAATGCATGGCGCGCGCCGGAGGTCCGACGCGCGCGGAATGGGCGATCAGAACGCCGGAATGCCCGTGATCGCCCGGCCCAGGATCAGGGCGTGGACGTCATGCGTGCCTTCATAGGTGTTGACCGTTTCCAGGTTCACCATGTGGCGGATAACCTGATATTCCTCGGAAATCCCGTTGCCGCCATGCATATCGCGGGCCTTGCGCGCGATATCGAGCGCCTTGCCGACATTGTTGCGCTTGACGATCGAGATCATCTCCGGCGCGAACTTGCCTTCGTCCATCAGGCGCCCGACGCGCAGGCTCGCCTGCAGGCCCATTCCGATATCGGTCAGCATGTCGGCGAGCTTCAACTGGTAGAGCTGTTTGGACGCCAAGGGCACGTCGAACTGGTGGCGATCCAGCCCGTATTGCCGCGCCGCGTGCATACAGAATTCCGCAGCGCCCATCGCGCCCCAGCTGATGCCATAGCGCGCGCGGTTTAGGCAGCCGAACGGACCTTTCAGCCCTTCGACATTGGGCAGCAGCGCATCGGCGCCCACGCGCACCTCGTCCATCACGATCATGCCGGTGGTGCTGGCGCGGAGCGACAATTTGCCTTCGATCTTGGGCGCGGAGAGCCCCTCCATGCCCTTTTCCAGGACGAAGCCGCGGATCTTGCCGCCATGCGCCTCGCTCTTGGCCCAGATCACGAAGACGTCGGCAAAGGGGGAGTTGGAGATCCAGGTCTTGGAGCCTGAAATGACGTATCCGTCCCCGTCCTGTTTGGCGACCGTCTTCATCGATCCCGGATCGCTGCCCGCATCGGGTTCGGTCAGGCCGAAACAGCCGATCAATTCGCCGCTGGCGAGGCCGGGCAGATATTTGCGATGCTGTTCGTCCGACCCATAGGCGTGGATCGGATACATCACGAGGCTCGACTGAACGCTCGCCATCGAACGATAGCCGCTATCGACTCGCTCGATCTCGCGCGCGATCAGGCCGTAGGCGACATAGCTTGCACCCGCGCCGCCGAACTCCTCGGGAATCGTCGCGCCCAGCAGCCCCGCCTGCCCCATCAGGGGAAACAGCTCAGGCGCGTCCTTCTCCGCGCTGAAAGCTGCCTGCACGCGCGGCTGCAATTCGCCTTGCGCGAAGGCGTGCGCTGCGTCGCGGATCATGCGTTCGTCTTCGCTCAACTGATCGTCGAGCGCGAAGGGATCGTCCCATGCGAAGGGCACCATGCCGGCCATACTATCTCCTCAAGTCTCCGCAGAACCGATGGCAGGCTTGCGGGAGCGCATCAAGGGTATGCGGGCGCTGGCGAGGGCGCCCCGGCAGAAATACCCGATCAGCGTAGAGCGTTCTGGACCGAATCGATGATTGCGGCAGGCGGGCAGGGCTTTGCCAGCGCGTGCGATCGCGGGAAGCGTTCCGCGACCTCGTCCGGCGTATAATTGCCCGAATGGAAGATGACGGGAATATCTTCGGCCATCATCTGTTCGGCGAGGGGGAAGACGTTTCCGTCGCCCAATTGCACGTCGAGGATCGCGAGGTCCGGCTTCTGCTTCTGATAGGCGAGCATGGCGGAGGAGATATCGGTATAGGGCCCTTCGACGGTGTAGCCCGCTTCTTCCACCGTCGCGCACAGATCCCAGGCGACTATGGTCTCGTCCTCGGCGACAAGAATGACTGGTTGGCCCATATTCCTCTTCTCCTTTGCGACCCCCAGACACATCGGCTTTCCGCCGATTCGCAAGGCTAGGGGCTAAAGGGAGGAGGTCAAGCGATAAGCCGGATCAGTCCAGCCGGCCGAACTTGCTTTCATAGGCCGCCGTGTCCCCGCCCGCGAGCAGGGCCGCCTGGGTTTTCCAGTCGTCGCGGCGGATGCGGCCCTGGAAACGGCCGAGCTTGGCATCGATCCGGTCGATCTCGGCCTCGTCCCAGCTGGCGATCTCGGCGAAGGAGGTTATGCCAAGCTCGCGCAGGGCATTGGCGAGCTTGGGGCCAACCCCCTTGATCCTCGTCAGATCGTCCGCGCCATCGGCCAAGGGGGCGTCCTTGGATGGGCGCTCGGGCACTTCAACCGGGGCGGGTGGTGCGGCGGGAGCAGGGCTTTCCGCGCTTTCGTCCAAATTTTCGTCCGCGCGCTCCGCCTGCGTTTCCACCGCGCTGGCGGCGACCACCTCCCCGGCACCCGCTAGCCCCATTGGAGTGGCGGGGGGGACGACCGGAGCGGCTTCTTTCGGGACGCCTGCGCTGGCGGACGGAGCGGAATCGATCAGCGCCTGATTGCGCGCGGCGGGCGCGGCGCCTTCGTCGAGAACATCGCTCCGCTCCCCCGTAACCTTGGTGCGCCGGTTCGCGTTGAACAGGAACCACGCGATCACGAGCCCGATTAGGAAAGCGACCAGCAGCAGCGGCCAGTTCGCTTCAATCATTTCCATCATCATGCGTCTCCGTCGCTGTCGTGATCGTCAAGGTCGGGCCCGTCGGGGGCCGAGCGGTTCCACAAGGCCCAGCCCGTCGCCGCGCCGAGGCCATAGGCGCTCAGCATCATGACCGTGATCTCGAACCAGATGGGCATCAGCGCGCTCCGGGCGTGTCGACGGGGGTGGGGAGGAGCGGTTCGGTCGCGATGACCGAGAATTCGATGCGGCGATTGGCCGGATCGCCCGGCGCCAGTCCCTCCACCGGCTCCTGCGATCCGATCCCGCGTGCCCGCAATCCGTCACGCGGAATGCCGCGCGCGACCAGTCCTTCGCGCACCGTGCGCGCGCGTTCCTGGCTGAGCTCGAGATTGCCCGGTTCGGGGCCGGTATTGTCGGTATGGCCGGTGATCGCGATGATCGAGCCGAGGCAGGGGCGCAGCGCATCGGCGACCTCGTCGAGCAGCACGCGGCTGGCGGGATCGAGCGCGGCGGAGCCTTCCTCGAACCGGATTGAGCGCGAGCGCAGGAGCCCCTCGACATCTTCCTGGCAGTGGAGCGGGGTGTATTGGGTGGCGCTGGCCTGCGCGGTAGCGGACCCGTCTTCCCACGACACGCCGCCCACGCCCGGTACCGCCGCGACCGCCTGCGCCACGCGGGCACGGGTCGCTTCGGGAAGAGATTCGCCGTTCTGGAGCAAGGGATGGCGCATGGCCGATCCCAGCGGATTGATCAGACGCGCCGTGACCGGCCCGCCATCCGCCGACGCGATCGCGGCTTCGATCTCGCCCGTCTTGGCCGCGAGGAATTGATCGCCGTATCGCTGACCGCCGACATAGCCGAGCGCGATAACGAGCGCGGCACCGGCACCGAAGGCGAGGAGGGGGCGAGGGGACATGCGCGCCGCCTTAGCGGGCGGGGGCGCGGAGCAAAAGGGGGCTAACCCGCCTAATCGGGCAAACGATCGGCGGTTCGCGCAGGATCAATTGGCGTCCGGCGCGCCGTTGCGGCGGAACAGGACGCGATCTTCCGGGCCGAAGCCCTTGCGCCAGATCACCCAGCCATAGGCGAGCAGGATGGCGGGAATGCCGAATAGAAGCTCGGCCCATTCGGGCAGGCGCGTGACGCCATAGCCGACGACGATCGCGGGCGCTGCCGCCCAAACGACCGCCCAGCGCCAATTGTTGACCGGGTGGCCGAGAATGCGGCCCAGCAGCATGGCCTTGACCAAGCTGGCGAGGCCCAGGGCGATCATCAGGGCGATCGCGGCGGCGGCGGCCTTGAATGCTTCGGGATAATCCATCGTCTCGACCAACAGGATCAGGCCCACCGTCAGCACGGCCTGGAAGGCGATGGTGGCGATCGAGATCCACAGATTGCGCACCCGCGCGACATAGATCAGCGCCGCTTCGGACACGACCGCGGTGGCCGCCACCACTTCCGCGGCAAGGAGGAAGGCGAGCGCCCCGGTCCCGCCGACGAAATTCGGTCCGACGAGCCCCATCACCGCTTCGCCCGGCAAGCCCAGCGCCAGGGCGATACCCGCCTGCATCGCAGTGATCCAGAAGCCAACCTGACAGACCTGCTGCGCGATCTTGGCGTAGTTCTTGGTCTTCAGATTCTTCGTGATGACCGGGCCGAGGATGGGCTCGAAACTGGTCTTCAGCTTCTGCGGCAGGCTCGCAACCTGCTGCGCCACGTAATACACCCCGACCGCGGCAGGCGCGGCGAACAGGCCGAGGATGAAGATGTCGACGCGCCTCGTGCCCCATTCGATCGCATCCGCCGTCGCCAGCGGCAGAGCGCGCACCGTCATCCGGCTCATTGCGCGCGGGCGCGGTCGCCAACCCTTCGGCAGGCCGTAACTCCTCAGGAACGACCACAGGCCGACCGCGAGACCGGCGTAGATCGACACGAGATAGGCGAGATTGAGCCCGGACTTCTGGAGGGCGGGCACGAAATAGAACACCCCCGCCATGATCGAGATCGCCCAGGGTTCGACCACGGCACGCGCCCTGACAGTGGTCGCGATGTCGTATTTATAGGCCTGCGCGGCAAGGACGATCTCGGTCAGCGCATAGCCGGGGATCGCCAGCACGATCAGCAGGTCGAGCCAAGTGTATTGGCCTGACGGGAACAGGGGCGCGGGCACGAACCAGAAGAACAGCGCGGCAAGGCTGGAAAACAACGTCGCCAGCAGAATACCGTCGAACACGACATTGGTGGGATGGGTCTTGCCCTCGCCTTCGGCCAAGCGCTGGGCGAGGCCCCGCTTTTCGCCGAGCGAACACAGCAGCGCGACGAGTTCGACCACCACCAGCGCCGAAGCGAACCGCCCCAGCTCCGCCGCGCCATAGAGGCGTCCGGCGATGAAGAGGAAAGGGATGCGCGCGGCGAGGCGCAGCAGGAAGCCGAGGAAGTTGGTGCGCCCGCCCTTGGCCAGCGCGGCGATATCGCCATCGGGGCCGTCGGGCGCGCCGTTTGGCGGCAGGCCCGCGACTGCTGGCGAACCGGGGGGAGGGCCGGGCGGAATCCGGGGCGGCAGGCTCACGCTCAGGCGCCGCGTTCCGCGCGCAGCGGCCGGGCGAGCAGGTCGGAGACGACACCGCGCGCCTCCGCCCCGTCCAGCAGCCGCTCCACCGCGTCTACGATCGGCATGGCGATATCCATGTCGCGCGCCATGCGGGCGAGCACCGGGGCGGTGTGCGCGCCTTCGGCCACGGTGCGGCGATCCGCCATCAGCTCGGCGGCGCTGCGCCCTTCGCCCAGCGCCTTGCCGAGCGAGAAATTGCGGCTGGAGGTGGAGGAGCAGGTCAGCACCAGATCGCCCAGCCCGCACAGGCCCGCCAGTGTTTCCGCCCGCGCACTCAGCGCCTCGCCGAAGCGGAGCATCTCGGCATAGCCGCGCGCGATCAGGGCGGCGCGCGCGTTCTGGCCGAGATCCAGCCCGTCGACGACGCCGCAGGCGATGGCGAGCACGTTCTTGACCGCGCCGCCAATCTCGGCGCCCGCGACATCGTCGGAATAATAGGGGCGGAAGGCTGGCCGCGCGATGGCAGGGGCGAGCCGCTCCCACTGGTCTTCCCCTCCACCGCACGCGAGCGTGACCGCCGTGGGCAGGCCGTCCGCCACCTCGTGCGCGAAGGTCGGACCGGAGAGGACTGCGATGGCCGAACCGGGCGCCACGTCGCGCGCGACATGGTTCATCAGTCGCCCGCTGCTCGCCTCGATCCCCTTGGAGCACAGAACCAGGTCGCGGGGATGGTCCGGCATGGCGCCGAGCACGCTGCCCATATGCTGCGCGGGCGTGACGACCAGCGCGATGTCGAGCGCGGCGATCGCGGCCAAATCGCTGGTCGCGCGGATCGAAGGGGCGAGCCGGGCCGAGGGAAGATAAAGCGAATTGGTCCGCGCGGCGTTGATCTCCTCGACCAGCGCTTCCTCGCGCGCCCACAACAATACCTCGCGCCCGTTGCTCGCCAGCATCTGGGCGAGCGCGGTGCCCCAGGCGCCCGCGCCGAGGACGCCGATCTTCGCTTGCACCGTCATGCCTTCACTCCCGCCCCGCGCGCCGGTTCGGCCGCCGGGTCGAGCGGCCAGCGCGGGCGTGCGGCGATGTCGAGCGGGTCGGGCCGGAATCCGTCCAGCGCCAGCCGCTCGCACCCCGCCCAGGCGATCATCGCCGCATTGTCGGTGCATAGTTTCGGCGGCGGCGCGACGAACCGCATCGCGCGCTCTTCTGCGAAACGTTCGAGACCGGCGCGGATCGCCTGGTTGGCCGCGACGCCCCCCGCCACGACGAGCGCCGGAACCCTGTCGATACGATCCCAGCTGAATTTCAGCCGGTCGAGCACGCAGTCGAGCGCCGCCGCTTGAAAACTCGCCGCGATATCGGCGTCCGCATAAATTCCTGCTTCCTTGGCGCGCAGGACCGCACTCTTAAGGCCCGCGAAGGAGAAATGCGGCTCCTTCGATCCCAGCAGGGGACGGGGCAAGGGAACTTTCGTGGCATCGCCCTCCTTCGCCAGCCGCTCCACCGCCGGGCCGCCGGGATAGCCGAGCCCCAGCACCTTGGCGCTCTTGTCGAAGGCTTCGCCCAACGCATCGTCGATCGTCGTGGCGAGCCGGGTGTGCCGCCCGACTCCTTCGACCAACAGGATCTGGCAATGCCCGCCCGAGGCGAGAAGGAGGAGATAGGGGAAATCCAGCGTTGGGTCGGCCAAGCGCGGCGAAAGGGCGTGACCTTCGAGATGGTTGACGGCGATGAGCGGCGTGTCGCTCGCCATTGCCAGCGCCTTGGCGCTGACCAGCCCGACCATGACGCCACCGATGAGGCCCGGACCCGCCGTCGCCGCGATCGCGTCGCAATCGTCCAGCGTCTTGCCCGCATCTTCCAGCACCGCCGCGATCATCGGGGCCAGCCGCTCCGCATGGGCACGCGCGGCGATTTCGGGGACCACGCCGCCATAGGGCGCGTGCTCCGCATCCTGCGAGGCGATCCGCTGCGCGAGGATCGTGCGATCGCTCGTCACCAGCGCCGCCGCGGTTTCGTCGCAGCTCGATTCTATCCCGAGTACCAAGCCCATCGCGCTTCCCCTTAGCGACCCACACCGCTAGGGCAAGGCGACGCGATGCCAACCTCCGTTTCGAAATCCACCTCTCTCGATCGACCGATCCGCCTCGGCACCCGCCGTTCGCCGCTCGCGATGGCGCAGGCGAGCGAGGCGCGGGCGCGGCTGTGCGCGGCGCATGGCTGGGACGAGAGCGCGGTCGATCTCATGCCGGTGATCGCCAGCGGAGACCGGATACAGGACCGCCCGCTGGCCGAGATCGGCGGCAAGGCCCTGTGGACGCGCGAGCTCGATATCTGGCTGGAAGAAGGCTGGATCGACGGGGCAGTTCACTCGATGAAGGATGTCGAGACGCTCCGGCCCGAAGGCTTCGCGATTGCCGCGATCCTGAAGCGCGAGGATCGCGCCGACCGGCTGCTGGGCGCGGAATCGGTCATCGCCCTGCCGCAATGGGCGACGATCGGCACGAGCGCACCGCGCCGCGCGGCGCAATTGCTCCATCGCCGGCCCGATTGCCGCGTCGTCACCTTTCGCGGCAATGTCGCGACTCGCATGGCGAAGCTCGCGGCGGGCAATGTCGATGCGACTTTCCTCGCTGCTGCCGGGCTCAACCGGTTGGGCGAGAATGCGGTCGGCGCGCGGCTTGCACCCGAAGACTGGTTGCCCGCGCCGGGGCAGGCCGCGATCGGGATCGAATGCCGCGCGGGCGATGAGAGGATGCGGGCGATCTTCGCCGCGATCGATCACGCGCCGAGCCATGACGAGGTGATGGCGGAGCGCGCTCTGCTCGAAGGGTTGGGCGGTTCGTGCCACAGCCCGGTCGCCGCCTTGAGCCGCATCGATGGCGACGAACTGGTCCTGCGTGCCGCGATCTACAGCGCCGACGGTGCGATCCGTATCGAGGATGAAGCAAGGTTCGCACGAACGGATCGCGACGCGCCGCGCGAACTCGCCCACTCGCTGCTGCGAGACGCGCCGGAGCAGGTCCGATCGCTGTTCGACGGGGCCGCGTGAGCCGAGCGGCCTTCCTGCTCCGGCCCGAACCCGGCTGGAGCGCAAGCGCCGCCGCCGCCCGGTCCATCGGCTTGAAAGTGGAGGGCGAACCGCTCGCCGAGGTCGAGTCGGTCGGCTGGCAAATTCCCGAGCAACGCTTCGACGGCCTGCTCGTCGGCAGCGCGAACGTGTTCCGCCACGGTGGCCGATTTCTCGAAGAATTGCATGACCTGCCCGTCCATTGCGTCGGCGAGACCACCGCCGATGCGGCGCGGGAGAACGGGTTTACGGTCGAGACCGTCGGGCATGGCGGTCTCGCCAATGTCCTCAATTCGCTCGCTAGTCGCGCTCTGAAGCTTCTGCGCCCCTGCGGCGAAGCGCGGATCGCGCTCGAAACGCCTCCGGGGATCGAAGTGACGGACGCGATCGTCTATCGCCTGCGTCATCTCCCGATCCCCCCGGCGCTTGCGGAAAATCTTGGTCGGGGCGGCGTCGTCCTGCTCCATTCCGCCGAACTCGCACGCCATTTCGGGGAGGAATGCGAGCGGCTGGGTCTGTCTCGCGCGCGGCTGGATACGGTGCTGATCGGCCCGCGCCTGCTGCCCGCTGCAGGCGATGGCTGGCGCGCCATCCACATCGCCGACCGCCCAAACGATGCCGCTCTGCTGGCCTTGGCGGCGCAAGTGTGTAGTAAGGTCGGGTAAAGGCGGGCCGATGCATTTCGGTGCGGGGGCCTCGAAGGGACAACAGCGCGGGATCGCAAGCGGACCTGAATGAACGACACCACCAATTCTATTGCGAGCACGAAGCGCGCGCGCACCTCCTATCGCCCGGTGCTGATCGCGCTGACGGCGTCGTTCCTGCTCGGCGGGGCGGTGATCGGCTACGGGACCTACCGCTATCTCGGCGCGCAGAACAAGGGGGCGAGCGATGGCGAGCGGCAGGATACCGCGCTCCTCTCCGGCGAAGCGCAACCGGCGGACCTCGCCACCGCTTCGCCCATGCCGACGCCGCGCGCCAGCGCCACCAATGCCGCGCGCCAGGCCGCCGCGGTGGAGCGGGTGGTGGACCAGCAGGGCGGGATCGACCAGCGCCTCGCCGCTGCCGAACAGCGGCTCGCGAGGCTTGATCTGCAGGCGCAGGCAGCGGCGGGCAACACCGCGCGCGCCGAAGGGCTGCTGATCGCCTTTGCCACACGCCGCGCGATCGAGAAGGGGGCGGAGCTGGGCTTCCTCGCCGATCAGCTGCGACTGCGGTTCGGCGATGCCATGCCCAATGCGGTGCGCACGATCATCGACAGCTCGCGCGATCCGATCACGCTCGACATGCTGACTGCGCGATTGGACGGGCTGGCGCCAAGTCTTGCGGAGCCCGACAAGCGTTTCAGCTGGGATCTCGTGCGCAGCGAATTGTCGCAGCTTTTCGTCGTGCGGCGCGAAAGCACGCCGTCGCCGCAGCCGGAGCGGCGGCTCGATCGGGCGCGCATGTTCCTCGAAAGCGGGCGCACCGAAGCCGCGATCGCGGAAGTGCGCAACTTGCCGGGGGCAAACAATGCCACCCAGTGGATCGCCAGTGCCGAACGCTATGCGGCGACCCAGCGCGCGCTCGACTTGATCGAGACCGCCGCTGTCCTCGAACCGCGCCGCCTGCGCGACGGAGCGGGCAACCGGATCGAGCAGGCGAGCCCGGTGCAGGGCGCGCCCGAAGTCTGAGCTAAATCAGGCGCGTAGCAATTCCGGCAGGTCGCCGGTGATGCCCCGCGCCTCGTCCATGAACCAGTCCTTCAACGGGCCGATGCGCTGGACGCCGCCCATGCCGAGCCTGCGCACCGCCGAGGCGGTTTTGCCGGGCACGCCGAACAGGCGTGTCAGCCCGTCGGTCGCCAGCGCCACCATGAAGCTGTCGAGCCCGCGCCAGCGTTCGTAGCGTGCGAGGATCTGCGCATCGCCCAGGTCGAGACCAAGGCGCAGCGCCTCTTCGAGCACTTCGACCAAGGCGCCGACATCGCGCAGGCCGAGATTGAGGCCCTGGCCCGCGATCGGATGGATGCCGTGCGCGGCATCCCCGATCAGCGCGAGCCGCTGGTCGGTGATCTTTGCCGTATGATGGAACCCCAGCGGGAAGCTGGACCGGGGACCGGCGGCGGTGACCCTGCCCAAAATATCGTGCATCCGCGTCTCGACCTCGGCCAGGAACGCGCGGTCGCCAAGTTTCAGCGTTCCCGCCGCATCCTTCTCGTCCACCGTCCAGACCAGAGCGCTGCGATGCGACCCGTCCTCGGCGTCGCGCATCGGCAGAAGCGCGAAAGGTCCGGCGGGGTAGAAGATTTCCCACGCCACGCCGTCATGCGGTTTCTCGTGCGTGAGGCCTGAAATGATCGCGCGGTGATCGTATTGCCACTGGGCGATGGCGATGCCCGCCTCCTCGCGCGTGGGCGACCCGCGCCCCTCCGCGCCGACCATCAGCGCGGCGCGCAGCACCTGTCCGTCCGCAAGCGTTACCGAAACGCCATATTCGCCGCGTTCGCGCGATTTGATCTCGGCGCGTTCGTGCCACGCGATCGCGGGTTCGGCCCGCGCGGCTTCGAACAGAGCGAGGCGCAATTGGCGGTTGGCGAACATGCGCCCCAGCGATCCTTCGTGGGGTTCGGGCGTGAAATCGATGCGGCCCGGCTTCATCTGGTCGGTCACCGCGATCGATTCGATCGGACAGCCGAATGGTTCGAGCGCCTCGCCCAGCCCGATATGGCGGAACAATCGCCAGCTCGCCGTCGATATTGCGGAGGCGCGCCCGTCGAAGCCTTCCGCGGTCAGATCCGCCGGATCGGCGCGATCGACCACATGGCTGGTCATCCCCTTCTTTGCCGCAGCCAGCGCCAGCGTCATGCCGACCAGCCCGCCACCGATGATGAGCAGATCTCGTGTATCGTTCTCGGCCAAATCGGGGCTCCCTAGCTCGTTGCGCGGCGGACGTGCGGGCAGTAGAGGCTGCCGCGTGATCGAGGCAAGGATATTGCGGGAATTCCGCGCCGCGCTGGCGCTGCTGGTGATGGCGCTGTCGCTGCTGGCCGCTCCCGGCCTGCGCGCGCAGGAACCGCGTTTTGGCGACGAGAATATCGCGGTATCGCTTTTCGCCGACGGCGCGCCGCAGGCGGGCGAGGAATGGATGCTCGCGCTCCAGTTCAGGCCCAGCGGCCCCGAATGGCATGGCTATTACGCCAATCCGGGCGATGCGGGGCAGGGCATGGACCTGACGCTCGACCTGCCGGACGGCTGGACGATGGGCGAGCCGATCTACCCCGTGCCCGAGCGGTTGGTGATCGCGGGGCTGATGAACCATATCTACGAAGGCGAGTATACCGTGCTGGTGCCGGTCCGGGTGGGGGCGGATGCCAGCGCGCTGGGGCGCGCTCCGCTGTCGGGTTTCGTCACCTATCTCGCCTGCACGGACCGGATCTGCGTGCCGCAGGATGCGCGGCTGGAAGCGAGGCAGGGCGGCGATTTCGCGCGGTGGCGGGCGGAGGTCGCGCCCCTGCTCGATCGCGAGGGCGGGTTCGAGGTGATCGGCGAGACCTTGCGGATCGCGATCCCGCTTCCCGCCGACCTCGCGCTCGGCGATCCGCATGTCTTCTTGCGGGAGGACGATTTGGGCGGCGGCGCGCGCGTCGATTACGCTGCGCCGCAGCGCTTCCTTCGCAAGGGCAACCTGCTGGTTGCGGAAATTCCTTTAGCCGGGGACGGGTCGGGCGAGGGAGGGATTGCCAGTCTCTCCGGGATTATCGGGTTCGGCGACGGACAGGGTCTGCGGTTCGAGGCCGCACCGCAGGCGATCCCGCTCGACGGCGCGGTGCCCCTTCCTTCCGACGCCGCCCTGCCGTCGCTCTGGCTGCTGCTGGCGGCGGCTTTCGCTGGCGGCCTTCTCCTCAACATCATGCCCTGCGTATTCCCGATCCTCAGCCTCAAGGCGCTCGCCCTTGCCAGAGCGGGTGGGGACGAGACGGCGGCGCGGCGCGATGCGCTGGCTTACACGGCGGGTGTCGTGCTCGCCTGTGCAGGCCTTGGCGCGCTCGTGATGGCCTTGCGCGCGGCGGGCCAGCAGGTCGGCTGGGCGTTCCAACTGCAGGAGCCGGGTGTGGTGCTCGCTCTGTTCGCGCTGACGGCAGCGATCACGGCGAATTTCAGCGGCCTGTTCGAACTTCCCGGTTTCGCGATTTCCGGCCAGGGTTCGAGCACGGGCGGCTCCTTCGCGACCGGCCTGCTCGCGGCTTTGGTCGCAACGCCGTGCACCGGCCCGTTCATGGCGCTGGCTCTGGGCGCGGCACTTGTGCTCGCGCCTATGGAAGGAATGGCGATTTTCGCCGCGCTTGGCCTCGGCCTCGCATTGCCGTTCCTCGTGATCGGGTTCGTGCCTGCGATCAGGCGCCTCCTGCCGCGCCCCGGCCCATGGCTTGAACGGTTCCGGCGGTGGATGGCGCTGCCGATGGGCCTGACCGTAGCGGCCTTGGGATGGCTGGTCTGGCGGCTCGGCGGATGGCCGTTCCTCGCGCTCGCGGTGCTGGTCGCGATCCTGGTCGTGGCAGGGGCCATCGTGCTGCTAGGGCGCAGGAGCCGGTTCGGCTGGGCCGCGCTCGCCGCCGCGCTCGTCCTCGGGTGGTGGAGCGCGTCGCAGCCCGTCGCGCGCGAAGTGACAGCATCCGAAAGCCTGCTCGATCCCCAACCCTTTTCGCAAGCAGCGCTGGCGGAAGCGCGCGCTTCGGGCCGTCCGGTCTTCGTGTGGTTCACGGCCGATTGGTGCGTGACCTGCAAGGTCAATGAAAGCGTCGCGATCGAGCGCGAGGCGACGCGCGCGGCTTTCGAGAAGGCGGGCGTCGTAAGCCTCCGCGGCGACTGGACCCGGCGCGACGAGGCGATCGCCAGCTTCCTCGCCGATCAGGGTGCGGCGGGGGTTCCGCTCTATCTGTGGTATCCGCCGGGGAGCGAGGCGCGGCAATTGCCGCAAGTGCTTACGCCTGAGGCTCTGCCTGCTCTTGCGCGGGCTGCTCCGCCAGCTCCTTAGCGCGCTGGCGCTCCCGGCAGCGATCGATGAGTTCGCCCGGCAGCGGGCTGGCATTCAGGATCACCGATCCCGCACCCGGCACCGTCGCCTCGACCGAGCGTCCGCCGGTCAGCGCATCGAGGCCCGGTTCGTCCGCCGGAACCGCACCGCGCCATGTCCACGCATCGCCGGTCTCCACCGCGTTCACGAACAGGCGCGTGACGTGCGAATTGCCGATCAGCGCCAGGATGGCCTGCGCACGGGGATCGGCGCGGACCAGCCGTTCGTATCCGACGCGCACGTTCTCGCCGGAATCGAGGCAAGACAGCGCCATCAGCGGGCGCTGGCCGGGTGCGCCGTAGATGATGCGCTCCACCGCGCCCTCCTTCGGCTGGCCCGAGACCCAGGCGGCGCCTTCGGTGTCGGGCGAGAGGATCGGCTCCGAAGGTGCGGCGCGCTCCTCGATCGGGACGCGGGCGACATAATCGTCCGAGGCGGGCGGCTTGCACGCGGCGAGCGCAAGCAACGGCAGAAACAGAAGCAAGTGACGCATCGCGCCCGCGCTAGGCTCCATCGATCTTGTCATGCAAGCCTGCTATCCCGGTCCCGGAGCCGTGCACCCTAGCGTGCGCGGATGAAGGCGCGCAGATCGCGCGACAGTTTCGCCCGATCCTCGTCCCGCACATACATCATGTGCCCGGCATCGTAATAATGGAACTGGACCCGGTCCTGCGGGATACCCACGCGGTTGAGCGAATATTCCGCCCCGAAGAACGGCGTGGCGAAATCGTAATAACCCTGCGCGACGAAGGTCCTGAGGCCTGAATTTTCCCGCATCGCCTGGCCGATATAGGGCGCGACGTTGAGATAGGCACCGCGACCCTGGCCGAGCGACCAGTCCCAGTTGCGGCCCGGCTCGAACCCGATCGACTGGTATTCACGTCGCGTCTCGAACCCCAGCGTCTCGCGCAGCCAGCTGTTGATCGCGGCGGTATAGCCCGCATCGATGCCGTAGAAGCTGGGATCGTTATCGGGCGTCTCGCCCGCCGCGTCGTAATCGCGGCCCGTATAGCGCGCGTCCAAGCGCCCGATCGTCAGGCCGCGATCGCGCAGCAATTCCTTGTAGAACCGCTGGTCGGTGACGCGCAATTCGGCCCGGTCGAGATAGGTCTCGGACAGGCCTGTCAGCCGCGACAGCTCCGCGCGGACCGAGGCGCGTTCTGCGGCGGGCAGGTCCTGCCCCTTCAGAAGCGCGGAGGCATAAGGCCCGATGGCGAATTGCCGCGCCTCTTCCACGATCGCTTCGACCGAAGGGGCCTGAACCTTGCCGTGATAATAGGCCGCCGCCGCCATATTGGGCAGCGTGACGATATAGGCCATCTCGTTACCCGGCGTCGGCTCGCGCCCGGCGAAATCGAGGATAGTCGAGATCAGCACCAGCCCATTGAGGCCGACATCGTTGTAGGTGCCCGCCTCCAGCTCGTTGACCACGGTGGCGGTGCGGGTGGTGCCATAGCTTTCCCCGCCGAGATATTTGGGGCTGTTCCAGCGCCCGTTCTCGTTCAGCCACAACCGGATCACGTCCGCCACGGCGCGCGCATCCTGCGTGAGGCCGTAATATTTCTTCGGGTCGGTCCCGTCGGTCAGATAGCTGAAGCCGGTGCCCGGCGGATCGATGAAGACGAGATCCGCGACGTCGAGCAGGCTGTCGGGATTGTCGAGGATGGGATAGGGCGGCGCACCGTCATCGCGCGCATCGCTGGGGATCGCGACCCGCTTCGGCCCGAACGCGCCCATTTGCAACCAGACCGAGCCCGAACCCGGCCCGCCATTGAACAGGAAGAAGACGGGCCGCGAGGTATCGCGCGGATTGGCGACATAGCTGGTGGTGACGATCACCGCTTCGGGCTTGGTCCCATCGTCGGAAAACAGGACGTTCTCCTTGACCGTGGCGGTATAGGCCACGCGCTGCCCCCCGAACGTGCCGGTCAGGTCGCGGCTGCGAACCTGCGGGACGATGTCGGCCGGTGCGGCGGTATCGGTGGCGGGCTTGCCCTGCGCGATCAGCGCGGACGGTGAGGCGGCAAGAAGAACAGCGGCCAGTGCAGTGCGAAGCGTCATGCTGGAGCTATGGCAGGGCCAGCGTGCCAGGTAAACGCGCGGATTTGATCGATCAATCTCAGGCGGCCCGTGGCTGGATACGATCGAGTTCGCCATTCAAAGCGCGCTTCGCAGTGCGCAATTCGGCGCTTGCCTGGAGACGAAGGAAGAACCCTTCAGACAGACGAAAATAGCGGGTAAGGCGAAGATCGAGCTCACCGTCCACGCGCTTACTACCATCGATCAGGGCTTGGAGGCGCGCCTGATCGACCTCGATGGATTTCGCCAAAGCAGAGGTATCAAGCTGAAGCGGCTCCATGAATTCGGACACGAGCAATTCGCCCGCATGGGGGATATGCAGCCAATCGGAGCGATCAGTGATAGTCGACGATTTCGACATCGTATGCGTGTCCGCCTTTCCAACGAAAGCATATACGCCATTGCGCATTAATTGAAACCGAATGCTGTCCGACACGGTCGGAAGAGAGTGCGTGCAGGCGGTTACTGGGCGGCAGCCGTAGGTCATCGAGCGTTTCGGCAGCGTCAAGAATGGCAAGTTTGGCTAGCGCACGTGGCTGAATGTCAGGCGGCAGCTTCTTGCTGCGCTGACCAGACCAGAGCCGTTCTGCTTCCTTGTCGGCGAAAGTTTCGATCATGTCTGCCTCATTCGATGCAGCTTGCTAATGATCAAGAAAGACCGGCGTCCAAAAATTTCAGGTCTGTCGTCTAATTGGCATATTTCATCAAGGGTCTGTTTTTAAGCGATAAGTTATCCACAGATTATGGATGGCGTCGCGCCGCTACGGTTTCCCACCCATCTTCTTGTAGCGCGTCTTGCCATAGCGGGTCTTGCGGGTGCCCGGCTTGCCTTCATTGCTGCGCCCGACCAGCGGGGCTTTCTTTTCCTGATCGCCGAGGCCGAGTTCGTCGTTTTCGAGGCGGCGGATTTCGTCGCGCAACCGGCCTGCCTCCTCGAATTCGAGATCGGCGGCGGCGTTGCGCATCCGCTTTTCGAGATCCTCGATATAGGCGCGCAGATTGTGGCCGACCAGATTGTTGCGCTCGTCGTCTCCGGTGTCGACCGTGACCCCGTCGCCCGCCGCGGTGTGCGCGACGATATCCGCGATCTGGCGCTTGATCGTCTGCGGGGTGATGCCGTGCTCTTCGTTGTATTCGCGCTGTTTCTCGCGGCGGCGTTCGGTTTCGGCCATCGCCCGTTCCATCGATCCGGTGATGCGATCGGCGTAAAGGATCACGTGCCCGTCGACATTGCGGGCGGCGCGCCCGATGGTCTGGATCAGCGAGGTTTCGCTACGCAGGAAGCCTTCCTTGTCGGCGTCAAGAATGCAGACGAGACCGCATTCGGGAATGTCGAGCCCTTCGCGCAGGAGGTTGATGCCCACCAGCACGTCGTAAACGCCCAGCCGCAGATCGCGGATCAGCTCGATACGCTCCAGCGTCTCGACATCGCTGTGCATGTAGCGGACTCTGACGCCCGCCTCGTGCATGAATTCGGTCAGATCCTCGGCCATGCGCTTGGTGAGGGTCGTCACCAGCGTGCGATAGCCCTTGGCAGCGGTCTTCTTGCACTCCTCGATACAGTCCTGCACCTGATCCTCGACCGGGCGTATATTGACTGGCGGATCGATCAGGCCGGTGGGGCGGATGACCTGTTCGGCGAAGACGCCGCCGGTCTGCTCCATCTCCCAGCCGCCGGGCGTGGCCGACACGCAGAAGGTCTGCGGGCGCATCGCGTCCCATTCGTTGAAGCGAAGGGGTCGGTTGTCGATACAACTCGGCAGGCGGAAGCCGTATTCGGCCAGCGTGATCTTGCGGCGATGGTCCCCGCGCGCCATCGCGCCAACCTGGGGCACGGTCTGGTGGCTTTCATCGACGAAGAGCAGCGCGTTCTCGGGGAGGTATTCGAACAGAGTGGGCGGCGGCTCACCGGGCAGGCGCCCGGTCAGGAAGCGCGAATAGTTCTCGATCCCCGCGCAGCTGCCGGTGGCCGCGATCATTTCGAGGTCGAAATTGGTGCGCTGTTCCAGCCGCTGGGCTTCGAGCAGGCGGCCTTCCGCGTTCAATTCCTTCAGGCGCTCTTCCAGCTCGAATTTGATCGCGGCGCTGGCCTGTTTCATCGTCGGGCCGGGCGTGACGTAGTGCGAATTCGCATAGACGCGCACCTTGTCGAGGATCTGCCCCTTCTTGCCCGTCAGCGGATCGAATTCGGCGATCTCCTCGATATCGTCGCCGAAAAAGCTGATCCGCCAGGCCGTGTCCTCGAGGTGGCTGGGGAAGAGCTCGAGATTGTCGCCGCGCACCCGGAAATTGCCGCGCGCGAACCCTGCATCGTTGCGCTTGTACTGGAGCGCGACGAGC
Source organism: Qipengyuania pelagi (assembly GCF_009827295.1). Classification (NCBI taxonomy): domain Bacteria; kingdom Pseudomonadati; phylum Pseudomonadota; class Alphaproteobacteria; order Sphingomonadales; family Erythrobacteraceae; genus Qipengyuania; species Qipengyuania pelagi. The sequence continues at coordinate 403,512 of NZ_WTYD01000001.1, forward strand.
TTGCGGATCAGCTCGCGCTGGTCGACCGTGTCGCCTTTCTTGATGTCGAAGATCATGGCCGAATAGGTCTCGACCGAGCCGATCCCGTAAAGGCAGCTGACCGAGGCGACAATGATCACGTCGTCGCGTTCGAGCAAAGCGCGCGTGGCCGAATGGCGCATCCGGTCGATCGCCTCGTTCACCGAACTTTCCTTCTCGATGTAGGTGTCCGAGCGGGGGACGTAGGCTTCGGGCTGGTAATAGTCGTAATAGGAAACGAAATATTCGACCGCGTTGTTGGGGAAGAAGCTCTTGAACTCCCCATAGAGCTGTGCGGCGAGAATCTTGTTGGGTGCCAGGATCAGGGCGGGGCGCTGCAATTCCTCGATCACCTTCGCCATGGTGAAGGTCTTGCCCGAGCCTGTGACGCCCAGCAGGACCTGGGTCTGTTCGCCATCGCGCGCGCTTTCGGTCAGCTCGGCGATCGCGGTCGGCTGGTCGCCTGCGGGCGTATAGTCGCTCACCAGTTCGAAGCGCCTGCCGCCCATGGATTTTTCCGGGCGGCTGGGCTTGTGGGGCACGAACTGCCCGGTGGTGTCGGGCTCTTCCAGCCCCCTGCGGATTACGAGTTCAGCCATGGGCGCACATATGGGGAACGCTTCCTCCCGAGACAACGGGCCAAGGCAATTGGCCGCGCACGGGGGAGCGGATGTTACGGTTTCGTGACGCTCGAAAGATCGCGCGCGTTTAGGGATCGGTTCAGCCAGTCTGCGCGTTATGAAACCATTATGGCAACGTTACCGTTCAAAGACATCGCGCTGCGCGAGGCCGCTCTCCAGCACAAGGCGGAGCTGGCCCGGCGCTGGGCGCTGGCGAGCGAGCCGTGCGCGGAAGAGGTATCGGCCCCGCGCGCCAAGCTGCTGCTCGGCGAACTCGGCTGGGTGGCGGAACCGGTGAAGCGCCTGTTCCGCCCGACGCTGGATATCGCCGAGGCCAAGCACAAGCGCACCGTCATGCTCCTCCCCGGTTTCGGCGCCCATCCGATCCGCATGCGCTACATGGCGCGGCAGCTCGAAAAGGCGGGCCACACGGCCAAGCGCTGGGGCGTCGGCTACAATTTCGGCGCGACCGAGGATCGGTTCCGAAAGGTGGAGCGCCGGTTGATCGACCTGTTCGAACGGACGGGAGAGCCGGTGGTGCTCGTCGGATGGAGCCTCGGCGGTGTCATGGCGCGCGAAATCGCCAAATTGCATCCCGATAAAGTGGCCAAGATCATCACCATGGGATCGCCCTTTTCCGGCAGCCCGCGCGCCAATAATGGCTGGCGCGCCTATCAGGCGATCGCGGGGCACCGCGTGGACGAGCCTGAATTCGACGCGAATCCGTCCGAAAAGCCTCCGGTAGAGACGGTGGCCCTGTGGAGCCCGCGCGACGGCGTGGTCAGCCCGCGCAGCGCCTGTGGCCGCCCCGGAGAGCGCGACCGGACGGTCTGCCTGCGCTGTACCCATATGGGATTCGTGAACACGCCCGAAGCGATCGAAAGCGTGTTAAGGGAACTGGACTGCCCCTGAACCTTTGTTAAGGTGGACCGGTGCTGCACTGCACCAGAGCTTTCCGCCCCACCGGGAAATGGGGCATCACAATCGGGGGACCATGGCCGCTAGCGACCAATTCGACGAGATGCACGATGCCGATGGCAATGTGCGCCACGCGTATAGCGGGTATCAGGAATGGTTCGCGGATCAGGACGGCGCGTTTCTCAAGCGCAAGCATCGCGACGCCGAACAGGCGTTTCGGCGGACCGGAATCACCTTCAATGTCTACGGAGAGGATGAGGCCGAGGAGAGGCTGATCCCCTTCGACATGGTGCCGCGCATCATCGACGCGGGCGAATGGCGTCGGCTGACGCGCGGGATCGAGCAGCGGGTCAGTGCGCTCAACGCCTTCATGCACGATCTCTATCACCGGCAGGAAATCATCCGCGCAGGCCGCGTGCCCGAACGCCTGTTCCGCAATAATGCCGCCTGGCTGCCCAACATGGTCGGCTTCACCCCGCCGGGTGGGGTCTATACCCACATCGTCGGCATCGATCTGGTCCGCACCGGGCCGGACGAATTCTTCGTCCTGGAAGACAATGCCCGCACGCCCAGCGGCGTCTCCTATATGCTGGAGAACCGCGAGACGATGATGGCGATGTTCCCGGAACTGTTCATGCGGGTTCCGGTCGAAACCGTCTCGAACTATCCGCGCCGCCTTGCGCGCAGCCTGGCGGCCTGTGCGCCCGACTGTACCGAGGGCAAGCCGGTGATCGCGGTGCTGACACCCGGCATCTTCAATTCCGCCTATTTCGAACACGCTTTCCTGGCCGACCAGATGGGGGCGGAACTCGTCGAAGGCAGCGATCTGCGGGTTGTCGGCGGGCGCGTGCAGATGCGCACCACGGCGGGCTACAAGCCGGTCGACGTGATCTATCGCCGGGTCGATGACGAATTCCTCGATCCGTTGACCTTCAACCCCGACAGCGTGTTGGGCGTGCCCGGCATCATGGACGTCTATCGCGCGGGCAGGGTGACGATCGCCAACGCGCCCGGAACCGGCGTGTGCGACGACAAGGCGATCTACAGCTTCATGCCCGAGATCGTGGAGTTCTACACCGGCGAAAAGCCGTTATTGCCCAATGTCGAAACGTGGCGCTGCGCCGAGGAGGAGAGCCTCAAATACGTGCTCGACAATCTGTCCGAACTGGTGGTCAAGGAAGTGCACGGATCGGGCGGATACGGGATGCTCATCGGCCCGACCGCATCGAAGCGCGAGATCGCCGATTTCCGCGACAAGCTGAAGGCGCGGCCTGAAAACTACATCGCCCAGCCGACCCTGTCGCTGTCGACCTGCCCGATCTACACCAAACAGGGTTTGGCCCCGCGCCATGTCGATCTGCGGCCCTTCGTGCTCGTCTCGCCCGACAATGTCGATATCACGCCGGGCGGATTGACGCGGGTCGCGTTGAAGAAGGGTTCGCTGGTGGTCAATTCCAGCCAGGGCGGCGGAACCAAGGATACGTGGGTGTTGAAGGACTGATGCTAGCGCGCACCGCCAATTCGCTGTTCTGGATGTTCCGCTATCTCGAGCGGGCCGAGAATACCGCGCGCCTGCTCGACACGGGCCTGCGCATGGCGCTGACGCGCGACGTGGTGAGCGCGGAGGAGGAGTGGCGCTCGGTCATCCTGACCGCCGGGCAGAGGTCGGGATACGAGGCGAAGAACGCCAGCTATACGGGAATGCAGGCGTGGAATTACGTCCTTCGCGACAAGGACAATCCCTCCAGCGTCCTCGCCATGCTCGGCAATGTGCGCTCGAATGCGCGCCAGTCGCGCAATGTCATCACCGGCGAGGTGTGGGAGGCGGTCAACGACAGCTGGCTGCATATCAGCGAGATGCTGGAGCGGCCGGTCGGCGAACAGCGCGTCGGTGAAGTGGTGGCAGCGGTGCGCCGCGCGGGCACGCTGACCCATGGCGCGGTGATCGGCACGATGCTGCGCGACCAAAGCTTCCACTTTGCCCGCGCGGGCACCTTCATCGAACGCGCCGACAGCATCGCGCGCATTCTCGACATGAAATATTACCTGCTGCTGCCGTCGCTGTCCTATGTCGGCTCCAGCCTCGATACGGGCCAGTGGGACACGGTGCTGCGCGCGGTTTCGGGCGATCGGTCGTATCGCTGGCTCAATGCCGGACAGATCGACGCGCGCGGTATCGTCGAATTTCTGGTGCTGGACGAACGGTTTCCGCGCAGCCTGTCCTATTGCCACACCGCGCTGCGGGAAAATCTCGCCGCGCTCGCCCGGATGCGCGGGAGCGAAGGCCAGAGCAACATGCTGATGCGCAGCGCCGATATTTCCTTGAGCGAGCGCACGATCGATTCGATCTTCGATCAGGGCCTGCACGAATTCCTGCGCCAGTTCATGGCGTCGAACGCGGCGATCGGCGCGGCCATTGCCGAAGATTACAGGTTCCTGTCCTGATGCGCCTCTCTATCCGCCACACCACCCGCTATCGCTTCTCCGAACCGGTCGTCCACGCGCTCCAGAGATTGCGCCTGACGCCCAAGGAAACCCAGGGCCAGGAAATCCTGTCCTGGGAGATGGAATACGACAATGCATCGCCCGAGCTGACCTATGAGGATCAGCACCACAACACGACCACGCTGGTTTCGGTCGATAGCGAGGCGTCGATTGTCACCATCACCTGCCGGGGAGAGGTCGATACGAGCGACCACGCAGGCGTGATCGGTCGGCACGCCGGGCACCTGCCGCTTTGGAGCTTTTGCAGCCAAAGCGATCTCACCCGGCCCGGCCCCAAGATGCGCGCACTCGCCGCGGAGATGCGCGGGCGCGACCTAGGCCCACTCGACATGCTCCACGCCCTGTCGGCGGAGATTCTCGATCGCGTGGAATACCGGATCGGCAGCACCGGCGTCGATACCAAGGGCGAGGAAGCGCTCGGCAAGGGGGCCGGGGTCTGCCAGGACCATGCCCATATCTTCATCGGCGCGGCCCGGATGCTCGACATTCCGGCGCGCTATGTCAGCGGCTATCTGATGATGGACGACCGGGTCGAACAGGACGCCACCCACGCCTGGACCGAAGCCTATGTCGAAGGGCTCGGCTGGGTCGGATTCGATATCTCCAACGGTATCAGCCCCGATCAGCGCTATGTCCGGGTTGCCACGGGCCGCGATTACCGCGATGCCGCTCCTGTCACCGGGATCAGCTTCGGCACCGCTTCGCAGGAGCTGGAGGTCGAGGTGGCGGTGGAGCAGCGACAGGTACAGCAATAACGCCCGATGGGCTGGGGATTTCAATGACGTATTGCGTAGGCATGATGGTCGATAAGGGCCTCGTGTTGATGAGCGACACCCGCACCAATTCGGGTGTCGACAACATCTCGGTCTTCCGCAAGATGTTCTCGTGGCGGGTCGAGGGCGAGCGGATCATCACGGTGATGACCGCGGGCAATCTCGCGACGACGCAGGCGGTGGTAAGCCAGCTCGAAGAGCGGATGAAGGCGCCGGACGAGCGCGACAACGTGCTGCTGAAATCGCCGACCATGTTCCAGGTCGCGAGCGAGATCGGGCGCCTGCTGCGCCACACGGTCGGCAATCGCCAGCAGGAAAACGGCGATCGGGGGCGGGGGCGCTTTACCGCCTCGATCATCGTGGCCGGCCAGATCGCAGGCATGGAGCCGCGCCTGTTCCTGATCTATCCCGAGGGCAATTTCATCGAAGCGAGCGCCGACACCCCCTTCTTCCAGATCGGCGAGACCAAATACGGCCGCCCGATCATCCTGCGCGGATACGACCGCGAAATGAGCATGGAAGATGCCGTCAAACTGCTGATGGTGAGCTTCGATTCGACGTTGAAGGCCAATCTGTCGGTCGGCCTGCCACTCGATCTAATGGTGATCCCGCGCGACACGTTCGAAGCGAGCCATACCGAGCGGATCGCCTATGACGATCCCTATTTCCAGGCGATCTCGGCGGGTTGGGGCGACGCGCTGAAGCACGCCTTCCATTCATTGCCCGATTACAGCTTCTATCGACCCCATCCCAAATAAGTCAGCGGCAGAAGCTGCCATTGCCTTCTTCCAAATGGAAGTGGTTGGCGTGGGCGGCGTTGTAATCGGGTCCTAGCACCGTTCCGAAGCGCTTGCAGGCGCTGCGCTGCACGGTCCGCAGGAATTCGCGCTCGTCCGCCTCGCCCGCATTCCAGTCGCCGAGCACGCTGATCCTGCGCCCGTCGGCAAGTACGAAGGCCGCGACATCGATCGCCTCGGCCCGCGCATGGGCGGAGCGGCGGCCCGTCCCGGCCACGTTGCGGCAGGAATAGCTGCCCATCGTCTCGATACGGATGAGCGCACTGCCGAGGATCTGACGCGCCGCGCGATCGACGCCGTAGCGGGCCCATCCGCCGAAGGTGCGCGCCAGCGGGCAGGTCACCGCGCCGAGATTGGTGACCGCGATCGTGTCCGCATCGCTGGTAAGGCCCTCGATCCGCACGGTGTTCACGGTCGAACAGCCTGCGCCGTAAAAGGCGTCGGGCTGGACGGCGAAGCTAGTGCCGTCTTTCGCCAGTTCGGCGATGCACTGGCGCGCCTCGCGCGTCGGTTCGGGCGGGACGGCGGGGCGCGAGATCGGCCCGGTCGGTATCCGCTCCGGCGCGCGGCCCGTCGGCAGGGCGTTGCAGGCGGCGAGAAGGGCGAGGAGAGCCAAAGTCGAGAAACGGGCGGCGGCACAGCGGAGCATGGCCCCGCTATGCCGCCCGTTTGGTTAACGCAGGCCGAAGAAAGCCCCGACCTTTATCTCGCGTGTCAGTAGCCGGAGGCCTGACCGTCCTTGCGCATTTCGGTCGCGCCGGTGAGAACGCCGGTTTCGGGATCGCGCGCGATCGCCTGATAGCCGCCGAACATGATCCCGTTATCGACCACTTCGACCTTGTGACCCATCGCGCGCAGCTGCTCGATCGTGGCGGTGGGAATGCCGGGCTCGACGAACAGCGTGCCCATCGGGTCCTCGATCGGGCCGCTGACGCTATCGGTCGGCTGGCGCCCGCCATCGTGGTTGAAGCGCGCCGCATCACCCGCTTCCTGCAGGTTCATCCCATAATCGACGATGTTGACCAACACCTGGACGTGGCCCTGCGGCTGCATCCCGCCGCCCATCAGGCCGAGCGTCATATAGGGCGCGCCGTCCTTCTTCACGAAGGCGGGGATGATGGTCTGAAAGGGGCGCTTGGAGGGCGCATAGGCATTGGGATGCGCGGGATCGAGGCTGTAAAGCTCGCCCCGGTCCTGGAACATGAAGCCGAGGCCATCGGGCACCAGCCCGCCGCCCATGCCGCGATAGTTCGACTGGATGAGGCTGACCATCATCCCCTCGCCATCGACCACGGTCAGATAGGTGGTGTCGCCTTCGCCCTCCAGCTTGGGCTCGCCGGGGCCATAGGCGGTGGCCTTGGCGGGATCGATCAGCGCGAAGCGTTCGCGCCCGTATTCCTCGCTCAGCAGTTCGGCGGGCAGTGCGGAGAAGTCGGGATCGGCGTAGAAGCGCGCGACATCCTCGTAAGCTAGCCGCTTGGCCTCGGTCATGTAATGCATGGCCTCGGGACTGCCGCGCTCCCACTGTGCCAGATCGACGTTCTTCAGGATATTGACCATCTGCAAGGCAGCGAAGCCCTGGCTGTTGGGCGGCAGTTCGCACAGTTCGAACCCGTCGCGATAGGTCGCGCAGGCGGGATCGACCCATTCGCTGTCATGCGCGGCGAAATCGGCGCGAGTGAAGGCGCTGTTCTGCCGCTGGAGATAGGTCACCATCGTTTCGGCCAGCGCGCCCTCGTAGAACGCATCGCGCCCTTCGCGCCCGATCGTCTCCAGAGTGTTGGCAAGGTCGGGATTCTTGAAGATCTCGCCCGCTTCCGGCGCGCTGCCATCGGCGAACCAGACCTTGCGCGCATTCGAGAAATCGAATTCGTCCTCGCGCCGCGAATAGGCGGCGAGCGAACGGTCGAGATACATGGCGATGACCGGGGCGACCGGATGGCCTTCGCGCGCATAGCGCACGGTGGGGGCGAGGTTTTCGGCCATCGTCCGTTTGCCGAACCGATCGTGCAGTTCGAACCAGGCATCGACCGTTCCGGGGATCGTGACGGGGAGGGGGCCATAAGCGGGCAGCGATGTCGCATCGCCGAGCTTTTCCTTGAGCTGCGCCAGAGTCTGCCCGCTGGGGCTGCGGCCCGAGCCGTTGAGGCCATAGAGTTTCTGCGTCTTCGGGTCCCAGACGATGGCGAACAGATCGCCGCCAATGCCGTTTCCAGTCGGCTCCATCAACCCGAGCGCGGCGTTGGCGGCGATCGCCGCATCGACCGCGCTGCCGCCCGCTTTCAACGTATCGAGCGCCACCTGGGTCGCCAGCGGGTGCGCGGTCGCGGCCATGCCGTTCTGGGCGATCACCGGACTGCGCGACCAGTTCGCGCCGACCGGGCGCCCGCCCGCGCCGATCTGGTCTTCGATGGGTTTCGCTTCCTGCGCCGTGGCGGGGTGGGCGATCAGGGCCAGGATGGCCGCGGCGGTAAGGAAACGCATTGAATTCTCTCCCATTCAGGCGGGAGCTTTGTGGCCCCCCGTGGCCTTGCTGACAAGCACGATCGCCAGCCACGAGGCGATGAAGCCGGGCACGATCTCGTAAAGCCCCTGGCCGTTGATGAAGTCGCTGTTGAGGCCGAGCGCGATCCACAGGCCGACCACCGCCGCGCCTGTCAAAAGACCGGCCACGGCGCCCGCGCCGGTCATCCGGTCCCAGGTCAGCGCCAGGATGATCAGCGGTCCGAAGGCTGCGCCGAACCCGGCCCAGGCATTCGCGACGAGGCCCAGCACCTCGCTATTGGGATCGCGCGCGATCCATATCGCGGCCACCGCCACCAGCGCGACGCAGACGCGCCCGACATTGACCGCCTCGCGCTCGCTGGCGTGTTTGCGCAAGAACAGGCGATAGAAATCCTCGGTCAGCGAGCTTGAGGAAACGAGCAGCTGCGAGCTGATCGTGCTCATGATCGCGGCGAGCAGGGCTGCGAACAGGAAGCCGGTGACGAGCGGGTGGAAGAGCAGGTCCGACAACACGATGAAGATCGTCTCGGGATCGTCGAGCACGATGCCGTTGCGCTGCGCATAGGCGCGGCCCGCGATGCCGACGCCGAGCGCGCCGATCAAGGCCACGCCCATCCACGCCAGCCCGATATTGCGCGCGACCTTGACCTTCTCGAGAGAGGAAATCGCCATGAACCGCACGATGATATGCGGCTGGCCGAAATAGCCGAGCCCCCAGGTCACGGCACTGACGAAGCCCAGGAAGGTCAGGCCCTGCGTCAGGCTCAGGAAGCCCGGCTGGCTCGCCGCGACCGCCTCGATCGAACCGCCCGCCGTGCCGCCAGGGCCGAACATCACGACCAGCGGCATCAGCACCAGCGCGACAACCATGATGCAGCCCTGGACGAAATCGGTCAGGCTGACGGCCAGGAACCCGCCGACCATCGTATAGGCGAGGACCACCAGCGCAGTGATCCAGATGCCCATCATGTAATCGCTCATCCCGGTTGCGGGCAGGATATTGGCGAAGGCGGTCTCGAACAATTTGCCCCCGCCAACGAGGCCCGCCGCGGTATAGACGGTGAAGAACACGACGATCACGAGGCCGGAGACGACGCGCAGCGTCTTCGCCTTGTCGGGAAAGCGGTTGGCGAGGAATTCGGGGATGGTCAGCGCATTGCCCAGTTCCTCGGTCTGCTGGCGCAGGCGCGGCGCGACGATGATCCAGTTCGCGACGGCCCCAACGAACAGACCGATTCCGATCCAGGCTTCCACGAGGCCGGCTGCATAAAGCGCGCCGGGCAGGCCGAGCAGCAGCCACCCGCTCATATCGGAGGCGCCCGCACTGAGCGCCGCGACGGCGGGGTGCAGATTCCGCCCCGCCAGCATGTAGCCTTCGCTGGTGTCGGTCGATCGCTTCCAGGCGAACAGGCCGATCCCGATCATCAGGAGGAAATAGAGGGCGAGCGTGATGAGTGTTCCCGTCTGCATAGGGCGTTACATACAGACCAGAGGCGCGCTGTCATCCTCGCGGCGCGAATTTGATCGAAGGCTAGGCTGCGTGGGACAGGCGGCTAATATCTTTGCGAGAGCGCCATCGCGATCGAAGCATCCTTTCCCTCGCCATCGCCATCCGGCCGCGGGCAGGCGTGTCGAAAATAACACAATCATGGGACCCAGACCGTCTCGACCTGACGAAACGGTCCTGTTTCACCAATACGAAACGCAACCGACACGCCCCGGTCATGCGGAGCGACGATGGGGCTCGCGTCTTTCAACGACGGGAAATTTGTATCATGTCGCCTTCGCGTTCCGTAATCCGCCTGCTCGCCCTTTCCAGCGCGCTTGTCCCCGTCGCCACGCTTCAGGCGCAATCCGCCGCCCAGCCGGATCAGCAGGCGGAACCCACTCCCCAAGAATCGCCCTCTTCGGCGAACGAGATCATCGTCACCGCCCAGAAGATCGAACAGCGCGCCGCCGATGTGCCGATCACGATTTCAGCCCTGCGCGGGGAGCGCATCGAGGAATTGGGCGTCACCGATCTCGACGAATTGTCGAACTACGTGCCGGGCCTCAACATCCAGGAACAGAGCGCCAACAATCCCGGCGTCGTCATCCGCGGGGTCACGTCGGATTCGGGCTCGTCGCAGCAGGGGCCGCGCGTCACGCTCTATTACAACGGCGTCGACATCTCGCGTTCGCGCGGATCGTATCAGGCGATCTACGATCTCGACCGCGTCGAGGTGATCAAGGGGCCGCAGGCGACCCTGTTCGGCACGGCAAGCGCGGTGGGAGCGATCAGCCTCGTCAGCGCCAGGCCGCGCCCCGGCTTCTCCGGTGAAATCGCGGGCGGTTACGGCAATTACGATGCGACGCTCCTGTCGGGATACGTCAATGCCGGGTCCGACGTGCTGGCCGGGCGCGTGGCCTTCGAATGGCGCACGCGCGACGGCTATGTCGAAAATCTCGCCGCCTCGCAGGAGGAGGAGCTGTATGCGCAGGACAATCTCGGCGTGCGCGCATCGCTGCGCTTCATCCCGAGCGACAGGCTGACGGTCGACCTGATCGGCACGTTCGATCGCCAGCGCAATGGCGGCACCCCGTTCATTTCGGGCAGATTCCCGACGGCGAACGGGCCAGCCGATCCGTTCGGAGACGCGCAATTGGGCGGATCGCCCTATTCCGAAGCCGCGCTGGGGGATGCGCAGCTCGGCCTCAACCGCGAGGTCTACGATGCCAATCTGACTGCGGAATATGAATTCGGCGACAGCTGGACCTTCACCACGGTCAACGGATATCGCGAATTCGACAGCGCGGAGGTGTTCGACGCCGATGGCAGCCCCGCGCCCTTCCTCGAATTCGCGGAAATCGCGGAAGGGCGGCAGTTCAGCCATGAAGGCCGCTTCAGCTACGTCGATCCGATGTGGCGCGCCGCCTTCGGCTGGAATTTCTTCACCGAAAAAGGCAACCAGACCGTCCCCTTCTCGACCGAGGAGGGCACTTTCCTGCAATGCCTCACCACCGTCGCCACGCCCAACCCGCTGATTGCCGGGATTCCCTGCGTCGGAGCGGACGGATCGGTCCCGGCCTCCCGCGTGACCGCTATTCTCACGCGCGGGGCGGCGACGGCCATTCCCTATTCTTCGGTGTTCGAGAACCGGGGCGACAATCAGAGCTATTCGACCTTCGCCGACGTCACCTTCATCCCCGTGCCCGCACTGGAGCTGACGGCGGGCGCGCGCCTGCTGATCGAACAGAGGAAGTCGGGCTATGTCACGAACGTGCCCAATTCGGTCCTGACCGGCGCTCCGCTGATCCCCGGCCAGCTCAATACCGGCGGGCGCGTGTTCGAAGCCGATGCCAGCTATTCCGCCGTCCTGCCCCGCTTCAACGCGCTCTATCGCCTGACGCCCGATCTCAACGTCTTCGCGACCGTCTCGAAGGGCCGCCGTTCGCCGGTGGTGCAATTGAGCGCGCGGCGCGCGGGCGGGGCGGTGGTCCCCAATCTGCAACCCGTTCCCGAAGAGACGGTCTGGAATTACGAAGGGGGGTTGAAATTCGCCAGCGGCGTCGTGTCGGGCTCGCTGGGCGTCTATTACCAGGAATATGAGGGCTTCCAGGTCACCATCACGCAGCCCGACGGCACCAGCGTCACCAGAAGCGCGGGCAGCGCCAGCAATCTGGGGGTCGAGGCGGAACTGGCGGTGAACCCGACCGACTGGCTGAGCCTGTTCGGCAATGTCGGCTACATCGATGGCGGGATCGACGACAAGCCGGAGAACGGCGTCTTCGCGGGCGACCGTTTCCGCCTTCAACCCGAATGGCAGGCGGCGGGCGGTTTCACCGTCGACTATCCACTCGGCAACGGTATGCGCGTCTTCGCTACGCCCAGCATCACCTATCGCAGCCGCATCTTCTTCGAAGTGCCGAACCGACCCCTGATCTCGCAGGAGGGGGTAACGCTGGTGAATGCGCGCGCAGGCGTCAGCTTCGGGGATGACCGCTTCGAGATCGCGGGCTTCATCCGCAATGCCACCGACGAGGATTATCTGCTCGATGCCGGTAACACCGGCGGCGCGTTCGGTATCCCCACCTTCATTCCCGCCGAGCCGCGGCTTTACGGGGTGAGTGCAAAAGCCCGGTTCTGATCGACCAATTTGAAAGGGGCGGGCCGATAACAGTCCGCCCCTTTCGGCATCGGCCTGTGCGCGCTAGGCCGCATCCATGCCCGCGATAGAGCCCGTCACCGCCTTCATGGCGCTCGCCTTCTGCGCGGTGCATCTGTTCGTCGGACGGCTGCGCTTCCTCGATGTCGAGCCGCGCAGCCGCTGGCTGAGCTTCGCGGGCGGCGTGGCGGTCGCTTACGTCTTCCTGCACATCCTGCCCGAACTGGGCGCGCATGGTGCCACGTTCCAGCGCGCGACGGGCCTGGCGCGCGGGGCCGCGGAGGCTTGGGTCTATACCCTGTCGCTGGCAGGCCTCGCGCTGTTCTATGGGATCGAGCGCGCTCTGGTGGTCTCGCGCGGGGGGCGCGAACGCGCCGAAAACCGCCCCCGCAGCGGGATCTTCTGGCTCCACATCGCGGCGAGCGGGCTGCTGATCTTCATCGTCGCCTATCTCCTGAACCACCGCGAGGATGCAACGCTGGAAGGGCTCGCCCTGTTCTTCGTCGCGCTGCTGCTGCATTTCGTCACCGCCGATTTCGCCAGCCGTGCGGACCACCCTGAAATCTACGACCGCGCGGGCCGCTGGGCGCTTGTCACGGCGACCCTGGCGGGCTGGATCACGGGGCTGTTTGTCGAATTGCCCGCAATCGCGATCGGCGGCCTGTTCGCCTTCGTGGGTGGAGCCATGATCCTGGTGATCCTGAAAGAGGAATTGCCGGAAGAGCGCGAAAGCAGCTTCTGGCCGTTCCTATGCGGTGCTGTTCTGTATGCGGGCCTGGTGCTGGCGGAGTTCTACTTCGCCGCGTGATGTTTCGAGGACCTTCCGGCGACGGGGCTGGTTTCTTGGGCGAACGCTCAATTCTTCCGAACCCTTGAAAGGTCCGAACCATGAACCGCTTTTCCGGTAACACGATCATCGTCACCGGCTCCTCCTCCGGCATCGGCGCCGCCATCGCGCGCCGCTTTTCCGAGGAAGGCGCGAATGTCGTCCTCAATTCGCGCACCCGCGAAGACCTTGAGGACGTCGCGAAGGATTTTCCCGACGAGCGCACTCTGATCGTCGAGGGCGCAATCGGAGGCGCCGATTTTGCCAAAGAGATCGTCGAGAAGACGGTCGAACGCTTCGGCGGGCTCGACGTGCTGGTGAACAATGCCGGCATCGCCGCCACCGGGCAGCTTTCCGAAGCGGAGGACGAGGATATCGAGAGCGTGATCGACATCAACGTCAAGGGGATGCTCTATATGTGCCGCGCGGCGATCCCCGAACTCGCCAAGAGCGAAATCGCGGGCGGTGCGTCGATCGTCAACACTTCGAGCGTGTCGGGCAGCGGCGGCGACTGGACCATGCCGATCTACAACGCGTCGAAGGGCGCGGTGACCAATCTGACGCGCGGCCTCGCGCTGCAGCTGGGTGCGCAGGGCATTCGCGTGAACGCCGTCCTGCCTTCGCTGACCCGGACCGAAATGAGCGAGGGTATCCGCGACAAGAAGGAATTGATGCAGGCATTCCTGCGCCGCATTCCCTTGGGCCGCGCGGGCGAGCCCGAGGATGTGGCAAGCGTCGTCGCTTTCCTCGCCAGCGAGGATGCGCGGTTCGTGACGGGCGCGAACCTGCCGGTCGATGGCGGCGTCAGCGCGTCGAACGGGCAGCCGAACTTCATGGCGTTCGGGGACTGAGGCGTAGGCGCAGTGAGGCTCTGGATTGCTTCGCTCCGCTCGCAATGACGAAGGTGCGGGTATTTCCCAATCTCGTCATTGCGAGGCGCGCAGCGCCGCGGCAATCAGGGGCGGCCCGATCCGGGACCGGCCGCCTCCGACCAGTTATCCGTCCTTGCGCTTGGCCTTCTTGCGCTCATGCGGGTCGAGGATCGCCTTGCGCAGGCGAATGGTCTGGGGCGTCACTTCGACCATCTCGTCGTCGTCGATATAGGCGATGGCCTGTTCCAGCGTCATCACGCGCGGCGGCGTCAGGCGGATCGCATCGTCCTTGCCGGTCGAGCGGAAGTTGGTGAGCTGCTTGGACTTGAGCGGATTGACTTCGAGATCCTGCGGCTTGGCATTTTCGCCGATGACCATGCCTTCGTAGATCTTGGCACCGCTGCCGATGAACAGCTCGCCGCGATCTTCGAGCGCGAACAGGGCATAACCGGTCGCCTCGCCCGCCACCATCGAGAGAAGAACGCCGTTCTGGCGGCCTTCGATCGGGCCCTTGTGCGCGTCGTATTTCTCGAACAACCGGTTCATGATCCCGGTGCCGCGCGTGTCGGAGAGGAATTCGCCGTGATAGCCGATCAGGCCGCGGCTGGGGGCGGAGAAGGTCACGCGCGTCTTACCCGCGCCCGAGGGGCGCATGTCGGTCAGCTCGGCCTTGCGGCGCTGCATCTTCTCGACGACCGTGCCCGAATGTTCGTCGTCCACGTCGATGACGACGGTCTCGAACGGCTCCATGCGCTGGCCGTTTTCCTCGCGGAACAGGACGCGCGGGCGCGAAATGCCGAGTTCGAAGCCTTCGCGGCGCATCGTTTCGATGAGGACGCCCAGCTGCAATTCGCCGCGCCCGGCGACTTCGAAGCTGTCCTTGTCGTCGCTTTCGGTGACGCGGATGGCGACATTGGTTTCCGCCTCGCGCATCAGCCGGTCGCGAATCATGCGGCTGGTGACCTTCGATCCCTCGCGGCCCGCCAGCGGGCTGTCATTGACCGAGAAGCGCATCGCCAGCGTCGGCGGATCGATCGGCTGGGCGGCGATCGGTTCGGTCACCGCCGGATCGGCGATGGTGTTCGACACGGTCGCCTTTTCGAGGCCCGCCATCGCGATGATGTCGCCCGCCTGCGCGCTTTCGACCGGCACGCGGTCGAGCCCGTCAAAGCTCATCAGCTTGGTCGCGCGGCCGACTTCGACGACATTGCCGTCGGCATCCAGCGCGCGGATCGGATCGTTGATCTTGACCGTGCCGGACTGGACCCGGCCCGTCAGGACGCGGCCCATGAAATTGTCGCGGTCGAGCAGGGTGGCGAGGAAGCTGAACGGCCCGTCCGTGTCGAGGCCGGGGGCCGGAACGTGATCGACGATCAGCTTGAACAGCGGTTCGAGATCGCCCGAACGCGCGGTCGCATCGGGGCTGGCATAGCCGTCGCGGCCCGAGGCCCAGAGCGAGGGGAAGTCGAGCTGCTCGTCATTCGCGTCGAGGCTGAGGAACAGTTCGAAACACTCGTCCAGCACTTCATCAGGGCGCGCATCGCTGCGGTCGATCTTGTTGACGACAACGATCGGCTTGAGGCCCAGCGCCAGCGCCTTGCCGGTGACGAACTTGGTCTGCGGCATCGGCCCTTCGGCGGCATCGACAAGCAGGATCACCCCGTCGACCATGCTGAGGATACGCTCCACCTCGGCGCCGAAATCGGCGTGGCCGGGGGTGTCGACGATGTTGATGCGGGTGGTCTTGCCCTCATGCTCCCATTCCACGCTGGTGCACTTGGCGAGGATGGTGATCCCGCGTTCCTTTTCGAGATCGCCCGAATCCATGGCGCGTTCTTCCACGCGCTGGTTTTCGCGGAAGGTGCCGGACTGGCGGAACAGCTGGTCCACCAGAGTGGTCTTGCCGTGGTCGACGTGGGCGATGATGGCGACGTTGCGCAGGTCGCGGGACATGGGGCGGGGTGCTTTCGTGAGGGTCGGGAAAAGGGGAACGGGCGATCGAACACCCGGTGCGCGCGCCCCCTAGCCCACTTGCTGCAATGCGGCAAGCAAACAGAGGCGCGCCTCGCTCCGCGAAGCCGTAGCGGAAACTGTGGCAGCGCTGCAACACGGCCTGAATCACTTGGAAATCCGGGGATCGCGCTTGTTCCGATCGCGTAGGACACGTAGGGGAACGCCCCCGACGAGTGTGACAAAGACACGCTTGGGAGAGAGGCGGATCGGACAGATCCGCACCTGTATGAGAGAGGTTGTCCATGAATTTTTCGCGTTCGTTTTCGCGCGGCGTATCTGCTGGCCTGTTCGCCGGTGTCGCCGCCATCGCCCTCATGCCCAGCGCCGCTGCCGCACAGGCGATCGAAGAAGACACCACGACGCTCGATAACGATGCCGATCTGACCGATGGCGAGCCCGACGTGGCCCCCGCCGCCGGCGCCGACACGATCATCGTTACCGCCACCAAACGCGCGCAGACGCTCCAGGAAACGCCCGTCTCGGTCAGCGTGACCACCGGCGAGACGCTTGAGCGCGCAGAAATCCGCGACCTGCTCGACCTTCAGACCGTCGCGCCCTCGCTGCGGGTGAGCCAGCTGCAGAGCTCGGCCAACACCACCTTCTTCATCCGCGGCTTCGGCAACGGCGCCAACAATGTCGGCGTCGAGCCTTCGGTCGGCGTGTTCATCGACGGGGTCTATCGCTCGCGTTCGGCGGCGCAGATCAACGATCTCGCCAATGTCGCCCGCATCGAGGTCCTTCGCGGCCCGCAATCGACCCTGTTCGGCAAGAACGCCAGCGCGGGGATCATCTCGGTCGTTACGCGCGAACCGCAGTTCGATTTCGGTGGAAGCGCCTCGCTCAGCTACGGCAATTACGACAATATCGTCGTGCGCGGCGACGTGACGGGGCCGATCACCGACAGCGTGGCTTTCTCGGTCGAGGGGAATTACAACACCCGCGACGGCTATGTCGACGTCGTCAATCTCGACGAGAAGATCAACGATCGCAATCGCTGGGGCGCGCGTGCGCAGCTGCTGTTCGACAATGGCGGGCCGCTCACGGTCCGCGCGATCGGCGATTATTCGAAGATCGACGAGAATTGCTGCTTTGCCGGCAATGTCCTCGCCGGGCCGACTTTCGCGGCCACCCGCGCGGTCGGCGGCAATGTCGCGGCGAACGATCCGTTCAGCTACGAAGCCTATCTCAACCGGCTGCCGGTCAACGACATTGAAAGCTATGGCGGCTCGCTCCAGGCGGAATACGAGATCGGCGCGATGTCGTTGACCTCGATCACCGCCTATCGCGAACTGCGCGCCTTCAACCAGCAGGACGTCGATTTCACCAGCGCCGACATCGTCAGCGAATTCCGCGACCAGGCGGTCGACACCTTCACGCAGGAACTGCGCCTGACGTCGGATTTCGACGGGCCGCTGAACTTCCTGCTCGGCGGGTTCTATTTCAACGAAGACGTGGTGCAGACCAGCGGCCTCGACAATGGCGCGGCGGCTCGGCCGTTCTTCAACGCGCTGGCGGGCGGCGCGCTTCCGGCGGCCGAAGCGGCGCTGGGCATCCCGCAGGGTGGCAGCTTCGCGCAGGGTCCGCTCTCGCGTGAAGCCTTCACGCTTCAGAACGAGAGCTATTCGATCTTCGGAACGGTGGATTTCGAAATCACTGATCGGCTCACGCTGACCGGCGGCTTCAACTACACCAAGGACGAGAAGGACTTCACTCTCGCGCAGCAATCCTTCGATCCGCTGGCGAACGTCAATCTCGTCGATGCCTTCATCGTCGGTCAGATCGCCCGTGCGCTCAACGTGGCGCCTGGCGCGGTGACCCCCGCGGTCATCAACGGCTTCGCCACCAATCCGGCGACGCGCCCCATCTTCGGTGCGATCACGGGCGCTGCGGTCAATCCGGCGGTCAACCCGCTGCTCGCCCTTCAGCCCTTGCAGTTCATCCCGCCCTTCCTGGGCGTGCCGAACGCGGTCGAACCGGGCAAGACGGAAGACGACGACTGGAGCTACACGGGCCGCATCGCCTACGAGGTGAACGACAATATCAACGCGTATTTCACCTATGCGACCGGCTTCAAGGCCAGCTCGGTCAACCTGTCGCGTGACAGCCGCCCGCTGGCGTCCGACTACACGCCCGGCCCGCGCGGCAGCCTGATCCTCGCTCCGTCCTCGCCGATCCGGGATGCGGGCATCGCGGTCCCCAATCTCGGCACCGGTTCGCGGTTCGCTGGTCCCGAGGAATCGGAAGTCTACGAACTGGGCATCAAGCTCGATTATCCGGGCTTCGCGCTCAACCTCGCGCTGTTCGACCAGACGCTGGACGGCTTCCAGTCGAACGTCTTCACCGGAACGGGCTTCGCCCTCGCCAATGCGGGCCAGCAGTCGACTCGCGGTTTCGAACTCGACAGCACGATCAGCTCGACCGACGCGCTGGTCTTCACCTTCGCGCTGACCCATCTCGATCCGATCTATGACAGCTTCACCAATTCGGCTGTCGGCGACCTGACGGGCACGCGCCCGGCGGGTATCCCCTCCTTCACGATCGCCACCTCGGCGACCTACACGCAGGAACTGGGATCGAGCGGGAACCTGCTGATCGGCCGTGTCGACTATTACCACGAGAGCGACACCCAGCTGCTCGAAGGGGTTCCGGGCTTCGGCACCTTCGAACAGCAGCGCGCGATCGCCCGCAATTATACGCGCGAGGTCAATCAGGTGAACGCATCGCTGACCTTCGCGATGGAGAACGGGTTCGAGCTGAGCGGCTATGTCCGCAATCTCGGCAACGAGCAGTATCTCACCCAGATCTTCCCGAGCACCGCTCAGGCGGGCTCGATCTCGGGCTATCCCAGCCAGCCGCGCACTTACGGCGTGACGGCGCGGATGCGGTTCTGAGCGGATCGGCTTTCAAGCATTTGAAGGGGAAGGGGGCTTTCGGGCCCCCTTTTCTTTGTCCCGCCTCCTGGTCCGCCTGAAGCGGTAAGGTTACAAGGCCCGAAGCGCCTGTGCCGGTTTGGCTCGCAGCAGCGGGAGCGATCCGCCGAGCGCGAAGCCCATCACTACGGCGAGCCCCATTCCGAGCACAGCGAAGATCTCGCCCCAATCGGGCAGCCAGTCGAATTCGAACAATTGGGTGATGACCAGCCAGGCGAGCAGGCTGCCGAGCCCCAGCGCCACCATTGCGAGCGCCAAGGCCAGCACGCCGT
This sequence comes from Qipengyuania pelagi, assembly GCF_009827295.1. Lineage (NCBI taxonomy): Bacteria > Pseudomonadati > Pseudomonadota > Alphaproteobacteria > Sphingomonadales > Erythrobacteraceae > Qipengyuania > Qipengyuania pelagi. The sequence goes on from NZ_WTYD01000001.1 coordinate 422,706, forward strand.
ATTCGATCAGCTGCATCATCAGGACCTGCCGCCGGTCCGCGCCCAGAACGCGCAGGATCACCGTATCGTAGGTTCGCGCGGCCCGCGCCGCCGCGATCGCGCCGAGCAGGACCGCGAGACCTGCCAGCACCGCCACGCTCGCCGCGGCCAGCGTGGCAAGGCCGACCTGTTCGAGAAGCGTACGCGCCTGCTCCAATATGCCGCCGACCTCGATCACCGAGGAGGAGGGGAATTCGCGCACCAGCCCTTGCAGGATCGGCGCGGTGGGCGTTCCGGGCGTCAGTTCGATCGTCGCGGCGAGATTGTGCGGCACATCGTCCAGCGCATTCGGGCTGAGGACGAAGACGTAGTTGAAGCCGAGACTCTCCCAATCGATCGTGCGCAGATTGGCGATACGGGCGGTGCGCTCGGTGCCGAGCACGCCGAAGGTCAGGAGGTCGCCGATTTCGAGCCCTGCGGCCTCGGCGAATTCCTGATCCACGCTGACCAGCGGCTCGCCCTCATGGAATGGCCCCCACCATTCGCCTTCGACGATGGTGTTACCGGGAGGAACCCCGTCGGCATAGGTCAGCCCGCGCTCGCCGCGCAGGGCCCAGGCGCCGTCGGGGATCTCTTCGAGTTCGGCGGTGCGGGTCATCGCGCCCTCAGCCCCGAAAGCGAGTACCGCGCCGCGCAGGGCGGGCACGGTGCGGATATCGGCAGCGGGGTCTTCCTCGCGAACAAGGGCCTCGAAATCCGCGATCGAATCGCGCGGTACGTCGAGCACGAAATAGTCGGGCGCCTGCTCGGGCACGCGGCGTTCGATATTGCCGTCGATGGCCGACTGGACCGCGGCGAGCAGGACGAAGGCGGCGAGGCCGAAGCCGAGCGCGGTCACGAGCGCGCCGGTTGAGGAGCCGGGGCGGTGCAGATTGGCGAGCGCATTGCGCGCGATCGGGTTGTTCGGGCGGGGCAGGGCACCGGCGAGCTTGCGGATCGCGAGGCCCAGCAGGGCGAGCAGGCCGAGTGCCAGGGCTGCGCCCAAGAGGAACAGGCCCGACAATTGCCAATTGCTCGCCCTCAGCAGGGCCAGCGCGACGATCGCTGCGAGGCCCAAGCCGACCGCGATCAACGCCTGCCGGTCCTGTGCCAGCGGCGCGATCCGCGCCCGCATCAGCGCCATCGCGGGGAAATGCCGCGCGCGCAGCAGCGGCGGCGCGGCGAAGACGAAGGCGACCAGCAATCCGTAGGCCAGCGCAGTGAGGAGCGCGAGCGGATCGACTACAAGGCCGGTCTCGACCGGGAGCAGGCCGGACAGTGCGACCGCCAGCAGCGGCGTCACCGCCACACCCACGAGCAATCCCGCAAGACTGCCCACCAGCGCCGCCGCCCCGATCTGGAGCGCGTAAATGCGCGCGATATCGGTGCTTGTCGCGCCGAGAATCTTGAGCGTCGCGATCGCCTGTCGCCGCGCGTCGAGATAGGAGGTTACGCCTCCACCGATCCCGATCCCGGCGATGACGAGCGCTGCGAGGCCGACCAGGGTCAGGAACTCGCTCATCCGGCTGACGAAGCGATCCGCACCGGGCGATGCGCGATCGGCGGTGCGGAAATCGAACCCGGCTTCGGGGAAGCGGTCCTCCAGCTCGTCACGCACGTCCTGAGGATCGCGCGGCGTGTCGAAGGCGACGCGGGTCTTGCTCTGGAACATCGAACCGGGCGCCAGCAGCCCCGCCGCTTCGGGCAGGCTCTCGGCCACGATCACGGTCGGGCCGAGCTGGAATCCCTCGCTCAATTTGTCGGGCTCGGTCGCGATGATCCCGCCGACCGTCACGCTGCGCGTTCCGATGGCGATCGTATCGCCCGGCCCAACACCCAGCCTCTCTGCGGCCCCCCGATCGAGCCAAGCCTCTCCCGATGCTGGCGCGCCTGCATTGCGGCCGTCCTGCAAGGTCAGCGCGCCATAAAGCGGATAGGCATCGTCGACGGCCTTCAACCCGATCGGCACCGCCTGATCGCCGTTCCGGGCCATGGCCTGCAAGCGATAGCCGCGCGTCAGCGATCCGTATTCGGCGAGCGCGGCATCCTCTTCAGGATTCAAAGCGCGCTGCCACAATTCGATTTCGAGATCGCCGCCGAGCAATTCCTGCCCGCTTGAAGCGATCTCGCCTTCGATGGCGGCAGTCAGCGTTCCTATCGCCGCCAACGCCCCCGTGCCCAGGAACAGGCAGACCAGCAGCAGGCGCAGGCCCTTGAAGCGCGCATTCAGATCGCGGCGCGCGATACGCCAGGCTTCGGCCCAGCTCATCGCTTCGTATCGCTCGCGATCACCCCGTCACCCAGCTGGATCACCCGGTCGCATTGCTTCGCCAGTTCGGGATCGTGGGTGATGACCAGCAGGGTCGCCCCGGTCTCGGCCCGTCTCGCGAACAGCAGGTCGACGATCTCGTGGCCGGTCGCGGCGTCGAGATTGCCGGTCGGCTCGTCGGCGAAGATCAGGTCCGGCCTTGGCGCGATGGCGCGCGCGATGGCGACGCGCTGCTGCTCGCCGCCCGACAATTGCTGCGGATAATGGTCGAGCCGATGGACGAGGCCGACCACCTCCAGCTCGGCACGGGCGCGCCCCTGGGCATCGCTCTCGCCCGACAATTCCATCGGCGTGGCGACGTTTTCCTGCGCCGTCATGGTCGGCAGGAGGTGGAAAGCCTGCAACACGATCCCGATCCGCCCGCGCCGCGCATGGGCCAGCGCGTCCTCGTCCATGCCGACGAAATCCTGGCCCGCGACCTCGAGCGTTCCCCCCGTGGCGCGTTCGAGGCCCGACAGGACCGCCATCAGCGAGCTCTTGCCCGACCCGGACGGGCCGAGCAGCGCGAGGGTCTCGCCGGGCATCACGTCGAGATCGACGCCGCGCAGGATTTCTACTGGAGCCTCCGCGGTGCCGAGCGTGAGAGTGAGATTTCGGGCGGAGATCGCAGCTTGAGAATTGGTCACTTCACTGCGATGGCACAGGGCGTTGTCCCCCACAAGGAGCCTCGCCGGTGCAATTCGTCCGTCTGTCGATCATTCCGCTGCTGATAGCACTCGCTGCGTGCGGGCAGAGCGCCGATCCCGCGCCCCAGCCGCGTGAAACCGCGCCCGTCGCGGCGAATGACGACACGCCGCAAATCCCTGTCAGCGGGCCGGAACGCCGCATCCTCGCTTTCGGGGACAGCCTGTTTGCGGGATACGGTGTCGGGACGGAAAACAGCTATCCGGCCAAGCTCGAAACGGCCCTGCGCGCACGCGGGATCGACGCACGGATCGTCAATGCGGGCGTATCGGGCGACACCAGCGGGGCGGGGCGCCAGCGCCTCCCCTTCGTGCTCGACAAGCAGCAGAATATCGACCTCGTCATTCTCGAACTGGGCGGCAACGATCTGTTGCGCGGCATTCCGCCATCAGAAACGCGCGCCAATTTCGAAGCGATGCTCAGCGAATTGCGGGATCGCGGCATTCCGGTGCTGCTGATGGGGATGCGCGCGCCGCCCAATTACGGGCCGGAATTCCAGCGCGATTTCGACGCGCTCTATGGCGATCTGGCGCAGGAATACGGGGCGGACCTGATCCCGTTCTGGCTGGAGACGGTCTATCAGCGTCCCGAACTGTTCCAGAACGATCGCATCCACCCGACGGAGGAGGGCCTGCAGGTGCTGGCGAACGATACGGTGGCCGAGGTGGTCGAGGCCCTGCCGCCAGCGCAGTAGCGTCGGGTATCGCTCAGCGAGGCGAAGCCGCGCCGCCCCGAACCTCCCACACCGCCGCCTCGCCCGCAATCGCTTCGAAGGGGGCGATTTCCGTTCCCGTCATCCACACTTGCGCGCCGCCGCTGCGCAGGCGGTCGAACAGGGCGATGCGGCGGTCGGGATCGAGATGGGCGGCGACCTCGTCCAGCAATAAGAGCGAGGCGCGCCCCTTCGCCGCGAGGGCAGCGTGGGCCAGCGTCATCGCCAGCAACAGCGCCTTCTGCTCCCCGGTCGAACAGGCGGCGGCGGGCATTCGCTTGGCGGCGTAGAGCACCTCCAGATCGTCGCGGTGCGGGCCGGTAAGCGTGCGCTGCGCAGCACGGTCGCGGCGGCGTCCGTCATGGAGCGCCTGGGACAGCGCCTCGAACCCCTCCGGGCCACCGGGCGCATAGCTGAGGGCGGGGCGCGGGAAAGGCGCTTCGGGCTGGATCACGATTTCCGCCATCATCGCGTCGATCAGGGCGGCGCGCCCGCGCGACAGGGCCGCGCCGTGTTCTGCCAATTGCGCTTCTATGGCGTCGAGCCAGACCGGATCGAGCTCGCGATCGTCCGACAACAGCCGGTTACGTTCGCGCAGCGCCGCTTCGTAGCGATTGGCGCGACTGGCATGATCCGGGTCGAGCGCGAGCGCCAACCGGTCGAGATAGCGCCGCCGGTCCTGCGCCGGGCCGGTGAACAGCCCGTCCATCGCCGGAGTCAGCCAGCCGACCGCCAGCCACTCGCCCAGCGCCACCGCGCTCTTCTCCGCGCCGTTGATCCGCACCCGGCGGCGACCCGGTCGCGCAGGTTCGGTATAGGTGCCGAGGCGGACGGGCTCTCCCTCTCCAATGTGCGCGGCGGTCAGGTCCGCGCCGATCGCGAACCCACCGCCGCCATCGTGCCTTGCCATATCGGCAAGCGCCGCGCGGCGCATTCCGCGACCCGGCGCGAAGAGCGAGAGCGCCTCGAGCACATTCGTCTTGCCCGCCCCATTCGCGCCGACGAGCAGATTGACCGCCCGCGTGCCCTTGATCGCGGTATCGATGTGGTTGCGGTAGCCGGAAAGGGAGATGCGGTCGAGCGCCATGGACGGTCCGGGCAATAGCTCGTGCACACGATCCTATCCACCCGAATAGGGTGAAATCCAAGAAATGGGAAAAATTCCCAACCTTTCGGATTGATGAACGAGGCTGTCAGCTTCTCTTGGAGGGCGAATGGCGGAAATACGCCGTTTTTCGAGTTTGGCACGGCGGTTGCAACCATGTTTCCGTCACCCGGAAAGGCCGGGTTCAGGGAAAAAGGAAACCGATTATGTCTCTCTTCAACGCCAACAACGCCTTCGCCGCCATCGCCGCCTTCGCCATTTCGGCGCTCTGCATGGCCGCCGCGATCGTCCCCGCCAGCCCATCCGTCCTCATCGCCTAAATCATCTCAAGAAAAGGAAATTCCCATGTCCGACTTCGACGGCAGCAAGCTGTTCGCAGCCGCCTTCTCGCTGGCCATCTCGGCCGTCTTCTTCGCCACCGCGATCATTCCCGCCTCGCCGAACGGAATGCTGGCATGAACGACCTTCGCAATTCCCCCGCCGGCGGCACCCCCAGCAAGGGCTTCGCGCTCGACCGCCAGAACCGCAAACTCATGGGCGTTTGCAGCGGCATCGCCCGCCATTTCGGGATCGACGTGACTTTGGTGCGGGTCGGTTTCGTGCTCGGCACACTGCTCGGCCTCGGCAGCTTCCTGCTGATCTACCTCGCGATCGGCCTGATCGCGGATTGAGGGGAGGGGAGTTCGCTCTCCTCCCCTCGCCAAACGGGCCCGAACGGCCCGCGAGCGCGAAAACATCACATCGCCGAAATACCGCCGTCGAGCTTCAGCTCGGCCCCGGTCATGAATTTGCTCTCGTCGCTGGCGAGATAGACCACCGCATCGGCGATATCGTTCGGCTCGCCGACTTTCCTCAGCGGGATCTGCCGGGCGAGCTTTTCGAGCAACACGTCCTTGTCGAGATTGTGGTTCTTCGCCGTCCCGTCGAGGATCGGCGTGTCCACGAAAGTAGGGTGGATCGAATTGCAGCGGATATCCATGCGGTTCTTGGCGCAGTGAAGCGCGATCGATTTGGACAGCATCCACACCGCCGCCTTCGACGAATTATAGGCGGGCATCGTATCGCTGGCGATCAGCCCGGCGATGCTGGAGATGTTGACGATCGAGCCCGGCGCGTGCTCGCGCATCAGCGGCAGCGCCGCGCGGCAGCCGTGGAAGATCGAATCGACATTTACCGCAAAGCACCGCTTCCAGTCGTCGAAATCGCAGGTCTCGATATTGCCGCCGACGCCGATCCCGGCATTGTTCACCAGGACATTCAATCCACCCATCTTGTCGCGCGCCATTGCGACGGCATCGGACCAGGCGTCGATATCGGTAACGTCGTGCGCGCAGGCGAAGGCCGTGCCGCTCCCCATCTGTTCGTCGATCAGTCGCGCGGTTTCTTCCGCGCCTTCTCCGTTGCGATCGGTGCAGAGGACGCGCGCGCCTTCCTCAGCCAGCCGCGTCGCATGGGCGCGCCCCAGACCCTGCGCCGCGCCGGTCACCAGCGCCAGCTTGCCCGCGCACCTGCCCTGTTTCGCTTCCGCCACGTTTACTCTCCCGCGATTATGTCCTGTCCCAAGAGCAAGAGCAGGCGCACGTCGACACCGCAACCTTCGGCGCGTTTCCGGTCGAGAAATTCCTTGAGGCCCGCCCGCGCGACGCGGTGGACGGCGATGTCCTCAGTCGCGGTCCCGCCCCCTTCGCCGACCCGGTCCAGCCCGGTGGCGCGGACGAGCGTGAAGCTTTCGCTGACCATGCCGGGCGAAGAGAAGAACTGGCCGATGTCTTCGAGCTTCGCGGCACGATAGCCGGTTTCTTCCTCCAGCTCGCGGCCTGCGGCGGAGAGGTCGTCCTCGTCGGCCTTGCCTTCTTCGTCGCCGATCAGGCCTGCGGGCAGTTCGATGCAATTGCGGCCCAGCGGGACGCGATATTGTTCGACCAGGATCACGTCGTTCCCGATCAGAGGCAGGATCACCGCGGCGCGTATATTGCGGGCGCGCCCGACATATTCCCAGCGCCCGCGGGTCTTGGCGGTGATGTAATCGCCCTGCCATTCGATCCGTTCGGGCGCGTCGTGGTCGGGGGTCATACCTCGATCAGCCTGTCGGGCAGTTCATTGGTGTCCTCCGCGTCGCGAGGGAAGCGTTCCGCGAGAACCAGGCCGACATCGCGGATGCCCGCCGCCAGCCCCTCGGCCACGCGTCCTTCGCGGATTTCGCCGAGCATATCGGCCATCGCCTCGCCCCAGACCTCCGCCGGGACCTGCGATGCGATGGTCGCGTCGGCCACGATTTCGGCCCGGTGTTCGCGCATGGAGAGATAGAGGAGCACGCCGGTGCGCCCATGGGTGCGGCTTTCCGCGCCGACCTTGAAATGGCGGACAGCGGCATCGCGGGCGCGCGCCGCCTTGACCGGTTTTGGAACGAGCGCGAAGCGCAGCGCGTCGAAACTCAGCGCCACCCAGCTCACAGCGAAGGCCACGAGGCCGAGCGCGATCGTCATGCTGGCAAGCTCGCCTGTGGACCAGTCATGGCCCCACCCGCCGATGAGCGCATCCCACAGGTCGAGGAAAGGTCGGGGCAGGGCGGCGAAGACGCTCATCGCGGTGAACGCCATACCGGCTGCATAGACCAGCACGACATCGGAATAGCCGTCGCTGCGGTCGGCAAGCACGGTGACGATCTCGCCGCTGGTGGTTAGCTCGGCCTCTGCGACCGCGTCGGAGACGAGCCGGTGCTGCTGTTCGGAGAGATACGCCATCTACCAGCCTCCCGAGGCGCCGCCGCCACCGGACATGCCGCCACCGAAGCCGCCGAAGCCGCCCCCGCCACCGAAGCCACCGCCGCCGAAGCCGCCACCTCCGCCCCAGTCGTCGCTGTCGGAGAGGCCGCGCGCGATCGCCTTGCCGGCTTCCCACAGGATGATGTCGCGCGCGGCATTGCCCCAGGGACCGGCGCGGCCGCGCCTGCCGCCGCCGAAGCGCCGCTTGCGCCCGCGTCCGCGCAGCATGGGAAGGACGAAGAAGAACAGGATGAAGGCGATCCAGATAATCGCGCCGATGGGAAAACCGCCATCGCGCGACTGGCGTGCCTGCTCCGCCGCCTGCTGCGCTTCCTCGATCGCAACGGCATCTTCGGGGCTGTTTGCCAGGTGATCGAGAATGGCGTCGACGCCCTCCGTCACCCCGCCATCGAAATCCCCCGCCTTGAAGCGCGGCGTGATGACGTCGTTGACGACCCGCCCGGCCATGATGCCGCCGAAATAGGGATGCAGCCCATAGCCGACCTCGATCCGCATCCGCCGATCGTCGCGCGCGACGAGGAGGAGCAGGCCGGTGTCGCGCTTTTCGCCGCCAATGCCCCAGGTCTCGAACAGGCGCGTCGCGTAAGGCTCGATCGTCTCGCCCCCGAGCGAGGACACGGTCGCCACCACGATGGTGCGGCCCGTTTCCTGATTATAGGCGCGAAGACGCTGGTCGAGCGCCGCCTCGGTCTGCGCCGAAAGCATGGCGGCGCCGTCATAGACCGGCCCGTCCGGGCGCGGCGGCAGGTCGGCCTGGGCCGCCGCCGGCCCAGCGCACAGCGCGGCCAGCAGCAGCCAGCAGGTCAGGAACAGGCGCATCATGGCGCTGCTCAGTTCGCTCCCGCAGTTCCGGTGATGCCGCTCATGTCGACCTCGGGATTGGCGCGGCTCGCGGCGTCGGCTTCGAAATATTCCAGCGGTTCGGCGCCATGGATGATGTTCGCCCCGATAGTCGAAGGGAAGGTGCGGATTTCCGTGTTATAGTCGCGCGCCGCCTCGTTATAGCGCACGCGCTCGGTGTTGATGAGGTTGTTCGCCTCGTCGATCGCGACCATCAGATCGCCGAAGCGCGGCTGGCTGGCGAGCTGCGGATAGTTTTCGACCACGGTGCGCAGCTGCCCCAGCGCCTGGGTAAGCTGGTTCTGCGCCTCGTTGAAGCGCTGGAATTCTTCCGGGTTCGAGAGGTCGTCGGTCGTGATGTTGATCGAGGTGGCGCGGGCGCGGGCATCGATCACGCCTTGCAGGATGTTCTGTTCGGAGATCGCGGCGGCCTGGACAACCGAGACGAGGTTGGGGATCACGTCCGAACGCCGCTGCAGGGCGGTTTCGACATTGCCCCATTGCGCCTTCGCCGCTTCTTCCTTGGTCGGGACCGAATTGATCCCGCAAGCCGACAGCGCGAGCGCGGCCATGGCTACGATTGCGGTGCGAAAGATGGCAGTGCGGTTCATGGTGTCGTCGGTCTCCTGATTGAGTGTCTTGGCAAGTTAGCACACCCGCCCGCCCGTTCAAGCGCGATCGACGGGATTCCTCCGCTTGATCGCGAGCAAGTGAGCGGGCAGATGGATCGCGGATCAGCTCAAGGGAGGACAATCATGGCATTGGGGACCGAATTCCGGAAGTTCATCGCGCGCGGCAATGTGATCGACCTGGCGGTGGGCGTCGTGATCGGTGCGGCGTTCAGCGGGATCGTCACGCAGTTGACCGAAGCGATCCTGATGCCGCTGATCGGCTGGCTCTTCGGCGATATCGATTTCTCCAACTGGTTCCTGATGCTGGGCGAGGTGCCCGAAGGATACGAAGGCGCGCTCGACAATTACGAGCAGCTGAAGGAAGCGGGCGTGGCCATGATCGGCTATGGCGCGCTGATCACCGCGGTCATCAATTTCCTGATCGTCGCCTTCGCCCTGTTCATGCTGGTCCGCAGCGTCAACAAGGTGACCGAGGAAATCCAGCGCAAACAGGCGGAAACCGAAGACAGCTCGACCAACCCGGAGGTTCCGACCGATCCGCAGCTGGACGTGCTGAAGAAGATCCTCGCGGAATTGAAGGGTGGAAAGTCGACGCCAAGCTGACCTGCCAAAGCAGGCTGTCCCCTCAACATTCGTCATTGCGAGCGAAGCGAAGCAATCCAGAGCGGTTCCGAGCGTCCCTGGATTGCCGCGGCGCCTTCGTCGCCTCGCAATGACGAAAACGGGGTGGGCAAACGCGAACGCGTGATCGAGTCACTTTAAATTCACGCTCGATCGCCTATATGGGGTCTGTCGGTTTCGGCCGACTATGGCGATAAATGGTGCCGTGTAATAGGTACAACGGACCCGGGGGCAGTACCCGGCGGCTCCACCACAAACCGCGCATTGTCGCGGTTTATGACGGGGCCGAACTAGGATCGACGTGTGCTGAAAGACGGTATTTTCGCCCGGGCTGAGTAACCCGTAAAACTGTTCGCAACACACAAGTGCCAACGACAACGAAGCACTCGCTCTCGCTGCGTAATCTGACGGGCTAACGCCCTGATCTTACAAAGCTAAAGCGCGGTTGGACCCACCGGGCAACAGAAGCGGATTCCGGGGGCTCGGGGCGGGCCTAGCAACAGAACCGCCCCACCTTTGCTAGGTTGAAAGAGCCGAGGTTTCCGAAGACGGAACGGTACTCGCCCCATGAAAACAAAAGCCATGGGTAGCTAGCAACAGAAACCCCCACCTAACTTTCCGAAATTTCCGCCGCCTTCGCCTCGCGCTCGTAGCGCAGGCAATCGAGAATTTTCGCCCCGCCGAGGAACACCGCGCCTGCGGTGGCCGCCATCAGGACGTAGCCCATCGGGCCGGGATAGATCTCGGTATAATGGGCCCCACGCGTCATCGCGCCCAGAGCGAGCGCGAAAATGATCAGATACGCTTCGAAGCGGTTCTTGATCACGAAGAGACGCTTGATCTTGTGCAGCACTTGGGGACGCGATCCTTTCTTAACCTTTATGGCAGCAAAAGGCGTGCCAGCCGAGGATTTCTGCGGACTTCCATGGTTAACCGGTCGGCGGGTGTAAACCGTTCCGACACCCCAGGCCATTCATCGTCGCCGGTCAGAGCAAGTCGTCGAGCGCCAGCACGCCGAGCAGGGCCTCACGCGCATCAATGACCCGCTCGGCAAGCGCTTCGCTTCCAATCTCGGACGGTTCGATCCGCTCGGGCCACATTTCGGCTACCACCGCCTCGATCCGTGTCGCCTTCGCCTCGTCGAGGAGGAAGCGGGCATCGACCGTCGCGGGATTGGCCACCACGCGCAGGCGCAGGCAGGCCGGGCCGCCGCCATTGGCCATGGACTGGCGCACATCCACGGGGATGACCTTGCGGATCGGACCGTTGCTCGCCAGCATCTTTTCGCACCACGACCAGACCGACGGGCTGTCCTGGCATTCGCTCGGCACCACCAGCGCCATTTCGCCGCTGGGGAGCGTGAGGAGCTGTGCGTTGAAGAGGTAAGTGCGGATCGCTTCTTCGAGGCTGACTGCATCCTCGGGAACCTCCACCACCTCCAGCGCCGGGAAGGCGGCGCGGATCGCCGCATAGGCGCCCTGCTGGTCAGCGAAGGCGCGGGCGTGGGTGAACAGCACGCGCTCGTTGGCGACCGCGACCACGTCGTTGTGGAAAGCGCCTGCCGCGATCGCTTCGGGGTTCTGTTCGATGAAAACGCAGGCATCCGGGTCGAGCCGATGGAGGCGCGCCACCGCCCGGCTCGCCTGTTCGTGCTGGCGCGCGGGGAATTTGCCGCCTTGCCGGCCCCAGACGAACGCTTCGACGCCCGGCGATCCGTGGCCTTCGCAAAAGCGCATGTGATTGGCCGCGCCTTCGTCCCCGAAGCTGGCCGGAACCGCATCATGGACTCTGAAATGGCGCGGATCGGCAAAGGCAAGGTCGAGCTGGCGCTTGGTATCGCGCCATTCCTGCCCGCGATGCAGCATGGTGACGAGATTGGCGGGCGTCAGATGGCAGAGGCCGTCGCCTGTATCGGGTGCCGGGCTGACCGTGGCGGCGTTGGCGGTCCACATGCTCGACGCCGACCATGCGGCGGCAAGCAACGGACCGTCGAGGCTCCCATCAGCGCCCAGATCGCGCAGCAACCCGTAATTCGGCCGCGGCAGCGGGAGCAGGAAGCCCTGCGGCAGACCCCGCTCCATATTCCCGCGCATCTTCGCGATGCCCTGAAGGGCGGCGGCGCGCGGGAAGCTCGCATCGCCCTTGTGACTGGCGCTGGCGATATTGCCGAGACTGAGCCCGGCGTAATTGTGCGACGGGCCGACGATCCCGTCGAAATTGATCTCGACCAGGCTCATCGCGCCACGCTCCAGACCTCGTCGCCCACACCGATCTCGAGCGTGCGCGCGCAGGTGGCGTCGATGGCGATCGTACCGTCCTCGCCAATATCGCGCCGCCCATAGGCGCAGCGGAAATCGGAGAGGGTTCCGGTGGCGATCAGCGCGCGTTCTCCGATATCGAGCGCGATGTCGCTCACAGTAGATGGGGTCGCCTCGGCGATGCTCTTCACCCGATCGGTGCGCGCGGTCATGGTGGGCCCGCCGTCGAAGATGTCGACATAGTTTTCGTAAGCAAATCCTTCCTGCTCCAGCATCCGCATCGCTGCGCGACCGGTCGGGTGGGGCAGGCCGATCACCTTGCGCGCATCTTCATCCAGCATTGCGACATAGACCGGGTGTTTCGGCATCAGGTCGGCGATGAACTGGTTGCCGTTGATGGCGTTGAAATAGTCCGCTTCCTGAAAACTCATGCCGAAGAACCGGCCCGCGACACCGTCCCAGAACGGCGACCCGCCCGCATCGTCGATGATGCCGCGCAGTTCGGCGAGGATGCGCGGAGCGAAGCGCAGGCGATGCATGGCGATGAACAGGTATCGGCTGCGCGCGAGCAGCAGGCCCAATCCGCCCGCGCGCTCATTGGGATGGAGGAACAGGCCGCCGACCTCGCTCGACCCTTCGAGATCGGTGACGAGGCTCAGCAATTCGGCGCGGACCGTGCGGTCGAGTTCCTGGCTGTGCTGGGTGAGCGTGGTGAGGCGATAGGAATAGAACGGCCATTGCTGGCCGACCTGCGTGAACAGCTGGCAGGTGCCGCGCACCTGACCGTTTTCGGTATTCTCCAGCACCAGGACGAACTGATCGTCGCCCAATTCGTCGTCGTCGCGCGCGAAGGCGGCCTGGGCACGGGCCAGCTTGGCTTCCAGGGCGTTGCGATCGGCGGGCAAATTGGTGAAGCCGCCCCCGGTCAGCTTCGCCATTTCGTAAAGCGGTTCGATATCTTCGGGCCGGGCGGCGCGCAGGCGAAAGGTCAAAGCGGGTCTCCGTTGGCGAGCTTTTCGAGAACGAGCGCGGACAGGGCGGCCCGCTCGGCGAGCGAGGGAACGATCATGAATTCGTCCGGCGAGTGGATCGCGCCGCCGCGTACGCCCATGGTGTCGACCACGGGCACGCCGCACGAGGCGATATTGTTGCCGTCGCACACGCCGCCGGTCGGTTTCCAGCCGATGGTCTGGCCGAGTTCCGCGCCGCAGCTCCTGACGAGATCGAACAGCTTCTGCGCGCGATCGTCGACCGGCTTGGGCGGACGGGTGACCCCGCCATGGCGATGGACGGAAACCTCGTGCCGCGCCTCGATCGCGGCGAGGATGGGCGCGAGTTCGCCGTCGAAGCGCTCCATCGCGTCGGTCGATTTGGGGCGGATATTGAAGCGCAGGATCGCCAGGTCGGGCACGACATTATTGGCCGCGCCGCCTTCGATCTTGGCCGGATTGATCGTGATATCGTCCTTCGCAAGTTCGACGATCCGCATGACGAGATCGGACGCGGCGACGATGGCGTTGCGCCCGTCCTGCGGATTGCGCCCGGCATGGGCGCTGCGGCCCCGCAAAGTGATCGAGTAATTTCCGGTGCCTCCGCGCGCATGGGCGAGCGTGCCGTCGGGAAGGGCGCTGGGCTCGTAGGTCAGCGCCGCGTATTTCCCCTGCGCCAATTGCTCGATCAGCGGGCGGCTCGCGAGGCTGCCGGTTTCCTCGTCCGAATTGATCATGACGTCATAGCCGAGGCGATGCGCGCCCCCGCTCGCCTCGAATGCCTTCAACGCGTGGAGGATCACGCAGAGTCCGCCCTTCATGTCGGCGGTGCCGGGTCCGTTCACGGTCTCGTCGTCAAGCCAGCTGTTCTCTTGGAAGGGATGGTCGGCGGGGTAGACGGTGTCCATATGCCCCGTCAGCACCACGCGCCGTTCCGCGTCGGGGCGGACGCGCAGAACCATGTGGCGGCCATGGGGCTTTTCGAATTCGGTCCCGTCAGCGGCAATGGCGCTGACCCTGGCGGGTTCGACCAGTTCGATTTCCCCGGGAAGGGCGGAGAAGGCGGACGAAAGCTTCTCCGCCATCACCGCCAGCCCGTCGAGATTGGCGGTGCCGGTATTGATCGACGCCCAGTCGAGGGTCTGGTCGAGCATGGTCTTGGCATCGATACGGTCGAGAAGGTCGGCGTGTCTGGTCATCGATGGGGGCTTAGCGGCGGGGCGAGGGGTTTGCCAGCCCGGTGCCTCGGGCCTTCACGACCGATCGCGAAGGCTCCTCTTGCAAAGGCTTGCCTGCGCCCGCATAAGCCTGCCATCTCCTCCCCGGGATCCGCTTTTCGAATGGCAGCAGAGTACGGGTGAGTTTTCTTTCATGACGAATTACGTGAACCGCGCCGGGATCGAGGTCGATCCCGCTTTGGCCGATTTCATCGAGACCGAGATTCTGAACGCGCTGGAGAAGGACGCGGATGCGTTCTGGCAGGGCTTCGCCGCCCTGTTGGGCGAGTTCGCCCCGCGCAATCGCCATCTGTTGGAGACGCGCGAAGAGCTTCAGGCGAAGATTGACGCATGGCATGTGGATCGCGCCGGACAGGCGCACGATGCGGAAGCCTATCGCGCCTTTCTGGAGGAGATCGGCTATCTCGTCCCCGAGCCCGCGCCCTTCACGATCGGGACGGACAATGTCGATCCCGAAATCGCGACCATGGCGGGGCCGCAGCTGGTCGTGCCGATCCTCAACGCGCGCTTCCTCCTCAACGCGGCCAATGCGCGCTGGGGCAGCCTTTACGACGCGCTCTACGGCACCGATGCGCTCGATGCCCCACCACCGGTTTCGGGAGGGTACGATCGGAAGCGCGGCGATGCGGTGATCGCGGAGGGCCGCCGCTTCCTCGACGAAATCCTGCCGCTAGCGGAGGGAAGCTGGCGGGACATCTCGGGCGCGGACGACATCCACCTCTCTGACGAAAGCGGGTTCGTCGGCAAGACCGATGCCGGTCTGCTGTTCAGGCATAACGGCCTCCATATCGAGGTGCAGTTCGCCTCCGATCACCCGGTCGGGCGGACCGACAAGGCCGGGATCAGCGATATCGTTCTCGAAGCGGCACTCACCACCATTGCGGATCTTGAAGATTCGGTCGCGGCGGTCGATGCGGAGGACAAGCTGCTCGGCTATCGCAACTGGCTTGGCGTGATCCGCGGCGATCTCGAGGAGAGTTTCGAGAAGGGCGGGGCGAAGCTGACGCGGCGGCTTTGCGAGGACAAGATCTATCGCGATGCGGATGGGGCCGACCATCGCCTGCCGGGCCGCAGCCTGATGTTCGTGCGCAATGTCGGTCACTTGATGACCAATCCTGCCATGCGATGGCAGGGTGGCGAGATTCCCGAAGGGATCATGGACGCGGTCGTCACCGGTGCGATCGGCGCGCTCGACGTGGCGGGCCCCGGAATGGGTAGGGGGCGGTTCGGCAATTCGCGCACGGGCTCGATCTATATCGTGAAGCCCAAGATGCACGGGCCGGAGGAGTGCGCTTTCACCAACGACCTGTTCGATACGGTGGAGGATCTGCTCGGGCTCGCGCGCCACACCATGAAGGTCGGCGTGATGGACGAGGAACGGCGCACATCCGCCAATCTCGGCGCCTGCATCCAAGCGGTGAAGGACCGCATCGTCTTCATCAACACCGGCTTCCTCGACCGGACCGGGGACGAGATGCACACCTCGATGCGGGCCGGACCGATGCTGCGCAAGGGCGCGATGAAAGGCGCGCCCTGGCTCAAGGCGTATGAGGCGCGCAATGTCGGGATCGGGCTCGCCCACGGGCTTTCGGGCCGGGCGCAGATCGGGAAGGGCATGTGGGCCGCGCCCGATCTGATGGGGCAGATGATGATCGAGAAGATCGGCCATCTGCGCGCCGGGGCCAACACCGCCTGGGTGCCGAGCCCGACCGCCGCGACCCTGCACGCGATCCACTACCACCGCGAGGACGTGTTCGAGATCCAGAAGGGGCTGCCCGATGCGGCGAAGCTGGACGAGTTGCTGACGATCCCGCTGGCGAATGGGGTGAATTGGTCGGACGCGGAAATCCGCGAGGAGCTCGACAATAATTGCCAGGGCCTGCTGGGCTATGTGGTGCGCTGGATCGACCAGGGCGTCGGCTGTTCCAAGGTGCCCGATATCAACGATGTCGGGCTGATGGAGGACCGCGCGACGCTGCGCATTTCGTCGCAGCATATCGCCAACTGGCTGCTGCACGGCGTTGTGAGCGAAGATCAGGTGATGGATGCGCTCACCCGCATGGCCGCCAAGGTCGATGCGCAGAACGCGGGCGATCCGGCTTATGAACCCCTGCTGGAGAACCGGGACGCCCCCGCCTTCAGCGCCGCGAAGGATCTGATCTTCAAGGGCGTTTCCCAGCCAAGCGGCTATACCGAACCGCTGCTGCATGAATGGCGGCGGGTTAAGAAGGCGGGCTGAGCGTCAAGCCGTGCCGGGGTAGGGATTGCCCTGTAGCAGCTTGGCGAGGTGGGAAGCATTGGTCGCCACCATCTTGGCGGTCTCGATGGTCTTGTCGGGCGTTTCGTCCAATTCCTTGAAGTCCACGCTGCCCATCGCTTCGCCGACCCAATAGCACGCGGCGACGGCGGGGATCGTCCAGCCGGTATCGTTGAGCGACTGGAACAATTGGGCCGAACTCCAATGCGCGCCATCCTCGTTCCCTACGATCGCGGCGACGGCGACCTTGCCCGAACTCGGCATCCGGCCCTTCTCGTCGGTCTCGCCGAGAAAGGCGTCCATTCGTTCGAGGACGCGCTTGGCGATCGATCCGATCTGACCCATCCAGATCGGCCCGCCGAAGATCAGGATGTCGTGCGCGAGGATTTTTTCGCGCAGTTCAGGCCAATCATCACCTTCGCCTTCGTCGGACGTAACGCCGGGCAGGACATTGTAGTCCGCGATCCGCACGGTCTCGGTCACTTCCACCTCATGCGCGGCGAACTGCTCTTTCAGCAGCGCGATCATGGCGTCGGTGGAACTCGCCTCGCCCGAGCTTTTCTTGAGCGAGCAATTTATGGCTATGGCTTTGACGGGCATAACAAATTTCTCCTTTGCCCGGTCAATGCACGAGCCACACCTATCGTTTCGCCGCTCTGTCCAAGTGCCGGGCCAATGCGACGAACTCCCCGACCAAGAGGGTCTCCGCCCGCCTTTGCGGATCGATGCCGAGCATATCCATCGCCTCGACCGCGCCGGGCACGCCCTTGAGGCTCTGGCGCAGCATCTTGCGGCGCTGGCCGAAGGCGGCCTCGGTCAGGCGTTCGAGCGTGCGCGCGCTGACCCCTTCGGGCATCGCAGCGGGCGTCACATGGACAATCGCGCTCATGACCTTGGGCGGCGGCGTGAACGCGCTGCGATGGACCTTCATCGCCAGCTTCGCCTCACCGCGCCACTGGGCCAGGACGGCCAGCCGACCATAGGCGGAGCCTCCCGGTGCGGCGACGATCCGCTGGGCGACCTCCTGCTGGAACATCAGTGTCAGCCCCGTCCAGAGCGGCGGCCAGTCCTCGCCCGAAAGCCAGCGCACGAACAGGGCGGTGCCGACATTGTAGGGCAGGTTCGCGACCACTTCGAACGCTTCGCCGCCGATCAACTCGGCATGGTCGAGCTTCATCGCATCGCCATGGATCACGGTCAGCTGGCCGGGAAAGGCCTCTTCGAGTTCGGCGAGGGCGGGCAGGCAGCGCGGATCCATCTCGATCGCGGTGACGCGCGCGCCCGCCCGCAGCAATGCGCGGGTGAGGCCGCCGGGGCCGGGGCCGATTTCGAGAACCTGCTTGCCGGAAAGATCGCCGGGGATCGCCGCGATCCGGTCGAGCAGCTGTTCGTCGAAGAGGAAATTCTGGCCCAGCGCCTTGCTCGCGGACAGGCCGTGGCGCGCGATCACTTCGCGCAAGGGGGGAAGGTCGGGCATCAGGAAAGCGCCCGCCGTTCCGCCATCGCGCTCGCCATTCTGAGCGCCGCCATCATCGCGCCCGGATCGGCAAGACCCTTGCCCGCGATGTCGAACGCCGTCCCGTGATCGGGCGAGGTCCGCACGATCGGCAGGCCGAGCGTGACGTTCACGCCCTCGTCGAAATCGAGCGCTTTCAGGGGAACAAGCGCCTGATCGTGATACATCGCCAGCGCCGCGTCATAGGTCTGGCGCGCGCGCGGGGTGAACAGGGCATCGGCGGGGTGCGGGCCGGTCACGGCGATCCCTTCGCTGCGCAGGATATCGATGGCGGGGGCGATGATGTCACGCTCCTCATGGCCGAATTTGCCGCCTTCACCCGCATGGGGATTGAGGCCGCAGACCGCGATGCGCGGCGCCTCGATCCCGAAATCGCGGGAGAGGGCGCTGGCGACGATCCGCGCCTTGGCCGCGATGGTCTTCGTGTCGATCAGCCGCGGAACGTCGGCCAGCGCGCAATGGACCGTCACTGGAACGGCGCGCAGACTGGGCCCGGCGAGCATCATCACCACCTCGTCCGGCCCCAGCCCGCAGGCGGCGGCGAGAAATTCGGTCTGGCCGGGAAATTCGAACCCGACCCGCGCGAGCTGCGCCTTGGCGACGGGCGCGGTGACGACACCGGATGCCTTGCCGAGCAGCGCCATCCGCACGGCCTCTGCCAGCGACCCCAGAGCGAGCGCCGCTCCCGCATCGTCAGGTGTTCCGGGGCGATAGGGCGCATCGTCCTGTCCCAGCACGGGAAGCCCATCGTCGAAGCGCCGAACGGCCTCTGCCGGATCGTCGATACGCACGATCGGACAGGCGATGCCACGCGCGATAGCAAGCTGTTCCAGAATGCCGGGTCCGCCGGTCACGAAGAAGGGCGCGAGGCCGCTATCGTGCCTTCTCGCCCAGCTCTCGACGATGATTTCCGGCCCGATCCCCGCCGGATCGCCAAGCGATACGGCGAGAGGGCGCATGTCAGTTATACTCGATATAGGCGTCGTTGCGCAGGTCGCGCAGATAGCGCTGGGCGCGCTTGCCGATGCGCTCGTCCTCGATCTGGTTCATCAGCGTTTCGAAATCGGGTCCGGCGCTCTGTTCGCGATCGTCGCGACCGCACAGCATCAGCACGCGAATACCGTCCTCCACACTGCCGAAGGGCGGGGTGACCTGGCCGATCTGCAATTGCAGGATCGCGTCCTGCAAGGCTGATGGGAGCGAGCGGACGCGGATCTGATCGTTGGTGACGATGCTGGCCCCGAGTGCGGCGGCCGCGTTCTCTGCATCGCCGCAGCCGCGAATCTGCGAAACGCCGCGCGCGAAGCTTTCGACGCGCGATGTCGCCTGCGCCTGCGTGGTGCCCGGTTCGAAGCTGATCGAAATCTGCTTGAGGCTGAGCACCGCATCGCGCGGATCGGCGGTGAGCACCTGGCGCTTGTCGATCAGATAGAGGATCGAGAGTCCGCCCGGAATCGGCACCGGACCGACGAGCTGGCCCGGCTGCATCTGCGCGACGACTTCGGCCAGGGCCGGCGGAAGCTGACCGGGCCGCACCCAGCCGAGATCCCCGCCTACCGCCGCCGTCGTGGCTTCCGAATATTGCCGCGCATAAGCGACAAAGCTGCCACCCTGCTGCAATTGCTCGACGATGCTGCGCGCATTCTGCTCAACCGTCGCCCGTGATTCGGGAGTGGCGGAAAGGTAGATTTCGCCCACGCGAAACTCTTCGGTCCCGCGCGAGGCTTCGAGCCGCTCGAGCTGTTCATTGACCTCTTCGCCCGACACGCTGACGAAGGGGGCGACGTTGCGGCGCAACAGGCGCTGCCAGGCCAGCTCGCCCCGGATCTGGCGCTTCAGCGAATTGGGGGAGGAGCCTATCTGCTGGAGATAGGCGTTCATCGCCCCTTCGCGCTGTCCGAAATTCTGCTGCGCGACCGCGGTGTAACGCTGTTCCACCTCGGCATCGGTGACCTCGATCTCCTGCGCGGCGGCCTCCTGGATCTGCAAGGTCTCGTCGATCAGGTTGCGCAGCACCTGCATCTTGAGCCGCTGCATATCTTCCGCGCTCAATTCCTGATCGTTCGCCGCCGTGACGAGGGCGACGCGCTGGTCGACATCGGTTCCGGTGATGACATCGCCGTTCACCACGGCGGTGGCGGTGCGCACATTGGGATTGCTTTCACCCAGCAACGTCACCGATTCGGGCAGGCCCAGCGGATTGTTCGCCTCGGGCGCACTCGCCTGGACCTGCGCCACTGCGGGCATCGGCGCGGCCAGCAGGCCGAGCACCGCGGCGAGGGAAACGAGGGAGGAAACAGGTTTGCGGTTCACAGAGATAGTCCAATAGCGGCGCGATGATTGCGCCCGGATATGGCCCGGCTTTGCCGCCGCGCGGCTTAACCGTAGCTGATTGGCCGCGGCGATTAGCGCATCGGAGCCACGCTGCCAACGGGCGCGACGCAAAGCGCCTCAGCGGAAGCCGAGATTGCGCAGTGCGAAATAGACCTGGAAGGTGTCGCCCCGCTGCGCATCGCCGGTATCGAGATAATCGCGCCGCCACGTCAGCCCCATTTCGAGGCAGTCGTCCTCATAGGCGACGCCGAGGCGGGTGCGGATAGGCTGGAAACCGTCCGATCCGAGCATGGGATCCTCGTCGCGATTGGTGAGGTTGAAGACGCCCGAGCCGAACACCGACCAATAGGTGCGGAACGCGACTCTGGCGGCGGCGCGCAATTCCTCGCGATCCTGCAAATCCTCGACCTGGGTGATGTCTCGATTGAGGCGCAGGTAGCCGATTTCGGCATAGGTGCGCGCGCTGCCCACTGTCGCGTCGATCTCGTTGCGGCGCACGGCGAGATTGTCCTTGTCGAGGCGGAAGCGGTGGGTGAGCTTCACGAAATCGCGGAAGCGGACCTGCGTGCGGCCGACCACGTCCGAGACGCGTTCCGAAAGGCCCGTCCCGTCGACGAACACGCCGGGGTCCTTGTCCAGGCGATAGGTCTGACCAACGGTCGTGTTTACGTCCCATCCCGGTGCGCGCAATTGCCAGTCGAGGCCGTAGGTGACGCGGGCGCCATCCTCCACCCGGTCGTAACCGGGGAAGCGATTGAGCGCGAAGAGGTTCGAATCTTCGAGATCGATCGCGCGCGAATCCTCGTTGGGAATGGCGAGATTGCGGATGGGAGGGCTGGCAGCGAACTGGACTCTGGGCGTCAGAACCTGCTGGCCGCCCAGAAACTCGCCGACGAGCGGCCATTCGACATCGAGCGCCGCGACTGCGATCCCGCGCGTCTCCCAGCCCGGATTGCCGCGATAGAGCGCGGTTTCGGTGAGCGCATTGTCGCTCGAATGATAGACGTCGCCGCGCACCAGCCCGGTCAGCGTGACCAGCTGGCCCAGGCCCGTAATGCGCCGCATATCCCATTTCGCGCGGGCGAAGGCGCGTTGGGTGTCCTGCCCGTCGCTGCGCAGGATGGCGAGGCTGTTGGCCTGCAATTCGACCTTGCCGCCCAGCAGTGGATCGGCGAGGCGATGGCGATAATCGATCGCGGGCAGGGCGAGCGGCACCTGGCCCAGATCGGCGCCGAGGCGCAGGGTCTGCGTCGCCCAGCCGGCGATCGAGAGATAGGAATTCTGGTCGATCCGCTCGACATTGATCGTGGAACGCAGCCGGTCGTCCCGGCTGATGTCGTAGCGGCGCAGGAAGGTCCGGTCGCTCGCGCGCCGCGCCGATCCGGTAACGCTCCAATTGGGATCGAACTGGAACTGGCCGTTGGCGAAGACGTAGCCGCGAAAATCGCGTTCGCCCACGCGGTTGCCCGTCAGGCTCGAAATGCGGCGGCTATAGGTGCCGTAGCCGGTGATCTGGAACGCGCCCTTGTCCGCCAGCTGGCGATACTGGCCGCTGACCATCGGCAGGGCTTCGGTGAAGAGATAGGCGCTGAGCGTCGCGTCGCGATTGGGACCCAATCGCCAATAATAGCTGCCGCTGACCTCCAGCCCGTTGCTCTTGGAAAGGCGCAGGTCGGGCACCAGGAAGCCCGCCACCGGCCCCCCGTCGGTGCGGATGGCGAGGCCGGGCAGCGGCAGGATGCGCGCGCCGAACAGTTCGAGATAGGCGTTGCGGAAGCTGACCCGGCTGTCGCTGGGATCGTAGGTCACCCGGTCGGCGGTGATGCGCCAGCTCGGCGCCTTGTCGCAGCCTTCGGGCGTGGTGACGGCGCAGGCGGTATAGGCTGCGCGTTCCAGCTCGACCGTGCCGTCCGCCGCGCGCGATCCGGTTTCCGCGGCGAGCCGCCCGCCCTGGCGCAATGCGAGCAGCAGGTTCTCCATCGCGCCCGCTTCGAATTCGTTGGTCAGCGTCACGCTGTCGGAGAACAGCTGGTTGCCGTTCTCGTCCACGAAGCGCACGCGCCCATTGGCGAGGATTTCGCCGCTATTGCGGTTCCAGGTGACGCGATCTGCGCGCACCGAGCGATCGCCGCTGCGCAGCACGACATTGCCGCTGGCGGTTACCGTGTCGCTGGGCGAATCGTAGCTCAACGTATCGGCTTCGAAGGCGATCTGATCCTCGCCTGCGATCTGGCCGGGAGGAAGGTCGACCGTGTCCTGCGGCGCGGTTTCCGCGGGCCGCTGGCCCAGATCGGCGCCGTCGTTCTCGTTCTCTTCCCCGTCCTCGAAATGGGCCGGATCGGGGCGGTCGGCCTGTTCCTGCGCGGTCGCCATGCCCGTGGCCGCGCCATCCTGGGCGGAGGCGGGTGCGGCGACAAAACCGGCGATCAGACAGATGCTTAGCGCGGTGGATAACGAAAAGCCCGCCCGGATGCGGCGCAAATCGGGCGCGGATACGCTGGGCGAGTGCATGGCTTGCCTATCGCATCGCCGCTCCCTAACTGCAATCGCGTTCACGAGCGGCTGCGCGCATTGCTTCACATCGCGTCGCGACCGCGCCACACCTATTACTCGCGGGAGCTCTCCATGCAGATCGAATTCAGCCAATCGCGCCCCGAAGCGGTTCGCATCCTTGCCCAGACCACCACCAAGGGTCAGCTGCCCGAGGGGCTGGAGCGCGCCATGGAAGAAGGCGCGAAGGCTGCCCGCTTCAAGGGTTCGGCGGGCCAGCTGTTCGACGGTTTCGTGGAGCGTGACGGCGCGGTCCAGCGCCTCGTCCTGATCGGGACTGGCGCTGCCGATGCCGAAGGGCGTGCGGCGAATTGCGAGAAGGCGGGTGCCGCGATCTCCGGCAAGTACCAGTCGGCGGGCGAAGAGACGATCGCGCTCGATGCGACAGGTCTTGCCGCCGAGGACCTCGCCCATGTCCTTCTCGGCCTGCGTCTGCGCAACTGGCGTTACGATATCTATCGCACCAAGATGAAGGACGAGCACAAGGTGACGCTGAAGCGCGTCGTCGTCCTGAACGCGCCCGAGGGAGCCGAAGACGCGTGGGGCGAAGCCGCGCATCTCGCCGAGGGAATCGAATTCACGCGCGAACTGGTCACCGAACCGGCGAACATCATCTATCCCGAAACCTTCGTCGAACGCTGCCAGCAGCGTTTCGAAGGCAGCGGGGCGGAGCTGATCGTCCTCGATGAAGCCAAGATGGAAGAACTCGGCATGGGCGCGCTGCTCGGCGTGGGGCAGGGCTCGGTCCGCGATTCGCGCATCCTCGCCATCCGCTGGAACGGCGGCACGGACGGTGACGCGCCGATCGCCTTCGTCGGCAAAGGCGTGACCTTCGATACCGGCGGCATCTCGATCAAGCCCGGACCCGGCATGGAAGACATGAAATGGGACATGGGCGGCGCGGGTGCGGTCGCGGGCGCGATGCTGGCGCTGGTGCGCCGCAAGGCGAAGGCCAATGTGGTCGGCGTGGTCGGCCTCGTCGAGAATATGCCCGACGGGAACGCCCAGCGCCCGGGCGACGTGGTCACCTCGATGTCCGGCCAGACGATCGAGGTGCTGAACACCGACGCCGAAGGCCGCCTCGTGCTGTGCGACGCGCTCCACTGGACGCAGCAGGAATTTAAGCCCGCGCGCATCGTCGATTTCGCCACGCTGACCGGCGCAATCATCATTTCCTTGGGCAACGAACATGCGGGCCTGTTCTCGAACGACGATGCCCTGGCCAAGGACCTCGCCGATGCGGGCAATGCCAGCGGCGATAAGGTCTGGCGCCTCCCCATCGGCCCGGCCTACGACAAGCTGATCGACAGCCCGATCGCCGACATGAAGAATATCGGCGGCAAGGGCGCAGGATCGATCACCGCGGCGCAATTCCTCCACCGCTTCATCGAGGACGGCACTCCCTGGGCGCATTGCGACATCGCAGGCACGGTCTGGAGCGACAAGCCCGGCGCGACCTGGGGCAAGGGCGCGACCGGTTTCGGCGTGCGCCTGATGGACCGGCTGGTCGCCGACACGATCGAAGGCTGAGCGAGCGCCTCGTGGGCGGCGGAACCGGCAAGATGCGGCGCAAGGGCGACCTGCCGCACAAGACCTGCGCCGCCTGCGGGCTCGATTTCGCCTGGCGCAAGAAGTGGGAGCGGGATTGGGACAGTGTGAAATACTGTTCCGACCGCTGCCGCCGCTCGGCCAAATCCGCAAATGGGAGCGCCTGAGCCGATGCGGGCCGATTTCTACCAGCTGACGCGCGACCCGGTGGAGCAGGTCGTTGCCCTGCTGGCGAGGAAGACCTTGCAGGCGGGCGAGCGAATGCTCGTCGTCAGCAAAGACAGCGATCAGCGCGCCGCGATAGCCGAGGCGTTGTGGAAGGAAGGCCCGGCGCATTTCCTCGCCAACGGGGAGGCGACAGTGCCCCACGCTGCGCGCCAGCCGATCCTGTTGTCCGACGCCTGCGCCGCGCCCAACGAAGCGCGCTTCCTCCTGCTGGCGGACGGCATCTGGCGCGAGGAAGCGAACGCGTTCGCCCGCACCTTCCTGCTGTTCGGACCCGACCAGACCCAGGCGGCCCGCGCGCTCTGGCGCGATCTCAGGGCGCGCGCCCAGACCGAAGATGCGGTCGAGTTCGGCGCTTTCCGACAGAACGAGGAAGGCGGCTGGAACCCTCTGTGACGCCCACCTGTTGGTGGGGAAGGAGGCTTCCTTTTGCGCATCGCCGGTTCCATCGCTGCCCTGTCCCTGCTCGCCGCCTGCGGTGCGTCCGAGGACGAGCCGCCGCGCGAAGACACGCAGCCGAAGGGTCATTACGTCGTCGATCCCGAGACCGGCGCCACGCGCGCCTCGATCACGAATGAGGACGGGACGACGATCCTGCGCACGGGAGAGGGCGGCGAAGGGGCGGAGGCCGAGCTTCCCACCGGCTTCACCCTCTATCCCGACGCCGACATACGCTCGACCGTCACAGTCGGGCGCGGCGAGCGGCGGTCGGTTACCTTGACGCTCGCCAGCGACGCACCTCCCGCTGACATGATCGCCTTCTACCGCGCCGAGGCGGAGGCGGCAGGCGTCGCGGTCGATGTCGAGCTTGCTACCGATACGCTCTCGATGATCGGCGGCAGGGGCGAGGACGGCACGCATTTCACCTTCCAGGCCGCGCGCGAGGAGGACGAGACGGTCGGCCAGTTGACCGTGGGCCAGCTCAGCGTGGATCAGCTCACCGGAGGTCAGCCGCGCAACTGACGCTTGCCGTTATCCCCCCGCGCGGCTACGGGCGCGCGCATTCCACCCCCTAAATTCCATTCCCTCCATTCAAGGAATTCATCATGGCGGTTACCCGCACCTTTTCGATCATCAAGCCCGATGCCACCCGCCGCAACCTGACCGGCGCGGTCACCAAGATGCTGGAAGAAGCCGGCCTGCGCGTCGTCGCGTCCAAGCGCATCCACATGAGCGAGGACCAGGCGAAGAAGTTCTACGAAGTCCACGCCGAACGCCCGTTCTATGGCGAACTGGTCGATTTCATGATCAGCGGTCCGGTCGTGGTGCAGGTGCTGGAAGGCGAAGACGCCGTGAAGCGCAACCGTGACGTGATGGGCGCCACCAACCCCGCCGATGCCGAAGACGGCACGATTCGCAAGGCCTATGCCGAGAGCATCGAAGCCAATTCGGTCCACGGTTCGGATTCGGATGAGAACGCGAAGACCGAAATCGCCTTCTTCTTCAACGACGACGAAATCGTCGGCTAAGTCAGGACGCCGAAAAGCCCGCGATCTGCGACCGGTGCGCGTGATGCGCCCCGTTCGCGGCGCGGGCCTGTTCGGCACCCATTGCCTGTAACGCCGCATCGGTGAGCGTCAGGCCCAGCGCGGTATAGATCTGCGCGATCTCGGCCTGCCAGTCGCGCCCGAGTGCGGTGAAATCGACTTTTGCCAGCGGCCCGTCGAAATGGTCCAGCGCCGCCGCCATCCGCGCTTCGCGCAAGGCCAGCTTGCGCTCCCATTCCAGCCGCATCCTCTCCAGCGACAGATCCCCGCTTTGAAACGCGGATTGCGCCGCCACGAGCGAGACCGAGCTTGCGAGCACATCTTCCGGCTCGCGCCGCGTCACGATCAGCCGCGTGGCGGGAAGCTCGGCGAGCAGGGCGGGGATGTCCTCGGCAAATTTGGGGCATTTCAGCACGCGCGGACGCTCCGCATCGCCCATATAGGCGGCATCGGTGCGCAGGATGCGCGCGAATTCGCGATAGAGCGGGGCGGCATCGCGCCCCTCGCTGAAGCGGACATAGCTCGGAATATGCCACTGGGCCTCGAACGCGCAGACGTCGAGCGCGGTGGTCAGCCAGCCCAGTTCCTCGTCGGCCCGCGTCGCGCCGAAAGGGTGCTGGCTGTCGAGCCAGGGATTGACCAGCCGCGCGATAGCGAGGCCCGCGCGCATCTTGAGCGGGCGCCAGTCGAAATGGCCGGGCGCGGGCGGCACCGGATCGACCGCATTGCAAAACCGCGTCCCCGCATGACGCGGATCGGCGGCGAGCAGGCGGTGGAGCCGCGTCGTGCCCGCGCGCATCTGCCCGACCACCGCGATCGGCGGTGCGATATCGGTCTCCGCCAGCTCGGGCCGTTCGCGCCACAACCGGCCCAGCGCGTGGCGCTTCTCGATCGCGGCAACGATCTGGCCATAGGCCATCGTATGGCCGAGCGCGTTGAGCCCCGCTTCCTCCCGCAGCGAGCGGCACAGGGCCTCAAGCCGCGCGCGGAAATCGGCGACGTCCTCCGGCGCGCGGATCGAAACCTCGTCCTCGCGCGCGAAGCCTCTGCTCCCCTTGGCCCAGAGGAAATCGGGATCGAGCGGCGGCTGCACCGTCAGGCCGCGTTTCCACATATTCGTGATCGCGCGGTTCATGAGGTCCGCCGTGCGCGACACGGCGAGGGGGTGCGGGCGGGGCGGCATCAATCGGCGTGGCGGGTTGAGCGGATATGCTCGGCAAGCACGCGCGGATAGAGCTGGTGTTCGGCGATGCGGACTCGCTCGGCGAGACTGTCCGCCGTCTCGTCGGGCCGAATGGCGACCGCGATCTGTCCCAGCACTTCGCCCGCGTCGAGATCCTCGGTGACGAGGTGGACCGAAACGCCGCCATGCGAATCGCCCGCCGCGATGGCGCGCGCGTGCGTGTCCAGCCCGGTGTATTTCGGCAGCAGCGAAGGATGGATGTTGAGCATCCGCCCCTCCCACCTTTGGACGAAGCCCGGTGTCAGGATGCGCATATAGCCCGCGAGCGCGATGTGTTCGGCCCCGGCCTTGCGCGCCGCATCCTCCATCGCCGCGTCATGCGCCGCGCGCGTCATGCCCTTGTGCGACAGGGCGAAGGTCGCGATCCCCTCCGCCTCGGCAAGGGCGAGCGCCTCGGCACCCGGATCGTTGCTCGCGACAAGCGCGATTTCGTAAGGCGCCTCATCGAGGCGGCTGGCATAGAGCAGCGCGGCCATATTGCTCCCGCGACCCGACACGAACACCGCGATGCGAGCCCTTTGCGGGGCCGTGTCAGGCATTGTGCACGGCTTCCCAATCGCCCCGCGCGGACCAGACACCCGCCGCGCCGCGCACGGTGCAGCCGCGCTGGCCTTCGACGATCTCGCCCACCGCCAGGACGGTTTCGCCCGCGTCTTCCAGGCGGGACCGGACGATTTCGACATTGGCGGGCTCGACCGCCAGCACCATGCCGACGCCGCAATTGAAGGTGCGCGCCATCTCTTCGGGCTCGATCGCGCCCTGCGCCTGCAGGAAGGCCATCAGGCGCGGCTGGTCCCACAATCCGGCATCGACCACGGCATGGGCGCCTTCGGGCAGCACGCGCGGAATATTCTCGAGCAGGCCGCCGCCGGTGATGTGGGCCATCGCATCCACCAGCCCGTCGCGCACCAGCGGGAGCAGGCTTTGGACATAGATGCGGGTCGGTTCGATCAGCGCATCGATCAGCAGCCGGTCGCTGTCGAACAGGGCCGGACGGTCGAGCTTCCAGCCCTTGTCCGCCGCCAGCCTGCGCACGAGTGAATAGCCGTTCGAGTGAACCCCCGAACTGGCGAGGCCGAGCAAGACGTGGCCCGGCGCCACTCGCTCGTCCGTCAATTGTTCGCCGCGCTCCACCGCGCCGACGCAGAAACCGGCGAGGTCGTAATCGCCCGCCTGATACATGCCCGGCATTTCCGCCGTCTCGCCGCCGATCAGCGCGCAGCCTGCCATCTTGCACCCTTCGGCAATGCCCGCGATCACGCGTTCGGCAATGCCGTTCTCGAGCTTTCCGGTGGCGAAATAATCGAGGAAGAACAGCGGTTCCGCGCCCTGCACGATCAGATCGTTGACGCACATCGCGACGAGATCGATTCCGACGCTGTCGTGCCGGTCATGATCGATCGCGAGCTTCAGTTTGGTGCCGACACCATCGTTCGCGGCGACCAGCAGCGGATCGGAATAGCCCGCCGCTTTCGGATCGAAGAAGCCGCCGAATCCCCCGATCTCGCCATCGGCTCCGGGGCGGGCGGTGGCCTTCACCAGTGGCCCGATCGCCTTGACCAGTGCGTTGCCAGCCGCGATGGAAACCCCGGCGTCGGAATAGGTGTAGGACGAATTCTTTTCCTGCATGACGCCTGCCATACGCATTCGCGCTTGGATTTCCATAAGCCATTGGGCAAAAGGCGCGCGGTTTCCCCCATGCATTCGACCCGAACCCTCCCTTGGCTGCGCCGCCCGCTTCCCGTTTATACCGGGGTTTTCGGCGGGATCGTCGCGCTCGCGCTGCTTGCGGTGGCGGTTTTCGCCCAGGTCGGCGGCGATCGCGGAATCGCACCGGTCGCCGCATCCAGTGACATTTCGGTCACGGGAGTCGAGGTCGACGCGACCGGCAAGAGCAGCGAAGAGGCGCGGGAGAATGGCTGGCAGCAGGCTCAGCGCAAGGCGTGGGAACGGCTGAAGGGCCCGAAACTGTCGGATTCGCAGATCGCGGGCATCGTTTCGGCGATCGTGATCGAGCGCGAACAACTGGGCCCGCGCCGCTATATCGCGCGCCTCGGCGTGATCTTCGATCGCCAGCGCGCCAATGCCTATCTCGGCGGTAGCGAACAGGCGCGCCGCTCGGCGCCGATGCTGCTGGTCCCGGTGACGTTTTCCGCCGGTACGGAGCTGGTCTATGAAATGCGCAATCCCTGGCAGCGCGCCTGGGCGGAATACCAGTCGGGCTCCAGCCGGATCGATTACGTCCGCCCCTCGGGTGCGGGTGGCGATTCGCTGCTCGTGACCTATGGCCAGATCGGGCGGCGCAGCCGGACCTGGTGGCGCACCGTGCTCGACCAGTTCAGCGCGTCCGACGTGCTCGTCCCCATCGCGGACCTGCGCTATACCTATCCGGGCGGCCCCATTGAGGGCACCTTCACCGCGCGGCACGGGCCGGATAACGAATATCTCGCCGGGTTCCGCATGACCGCCGCCAATCCCGAACAATTGCCAGCCATGCTGGAAAAGGCGGTGGCGCGGTTCGACCAGATCTTCGAACAGGCGCTGGCAAGCGGTCGCCTGGCTCCCGATCCCACGCTCGACCTCGGCGATCTTCAGATCGATCCGGCGATTCAGCGCCTTATCGACCTCGGCCGGGCCGATGCGGAACGTCAGCGTGCCGCCGCTGCCGCAGAACGGGCATCGCGCGCAAATCAGGAGGCCGAACCGGGATCGAACGTGACGGCAGCGCCGGTCGAAACGCCACCGCCGCCGGGGTCGGTCGGCCTCTACACGGTGCAGATCGCGACGCCGGATGCCGCCGCCTTCAATGCCGGGCTGTCGCAGGTGCGCGGCGCGGCGGGCGTACGCACCGCCGGCATTCGCAGCACCGCGATCGGCGGCACGTCGGTACTGACAGTGGGCTTCGAAGGCTCGATCGATCAGCTCGCCGCGGCCCTGCGCAGTCAGGGTTTCACGGTCCGGCAGGCGAACAACGCGCTGTCCGTCAGCCGCTAGGCGCGGTTCCGCGAGCAGCGTTCCCCGTGTCCCAGATCGCCCTTCCGCTATCCGTGGCCGCATCCGACAGGCCAGTGCGGATCGTAGTGGGCGAGGGCAATCGCGCTGCCGTGGCCGCGCTGGCCGATCCATCGGACTGGCCGTTCCGCACAGCCGTGCTGGTGGGGCCGTCGCGCTCGGGCAAGTCGCTGCTGGCGCGCTGGTTCATGGCCTCGGGCAAGGGCGAGGCGGTGGACGGGGCGGACCGATGGGACGAGACCGCCCTGTTCCATCGCTGGAACCGCGCGCAGGAGGATGGGCGGCCGCTGCTGCTGGTCAGCGATGCCGATGGTTGGCGGATCGACCTGCCCGATCTGCGCTCGCGCCTCGGCGGGTCGCTCCAGCTCGCGATCGGCGCGCCGGACGATGCGATGGCGGGCGAGCTGATC
This sequence comes from Qipengyuania pelagi, assembly GCF_009827295.1. Classification (NCBI taxonomy): domain Bacteria; kingdom Pseudomonadati; phylum Pseudomonadota; class Alphaproteobacteria; order Sphingomonadales; family Erythrobacteraceae; genus Qipengyuania; species Qipengyuania pelagi. Next base: position 453,500 of record NZ_WTYD01000001.1, read on the forward strand.
CTGGCCCATGCCGAACAGCGCGGCCTGCAACTGCCCCCGTCCGCGGCGGATTATCTCGTCCCCCGGCTGACCCGCAGTTACGCCGCGATCGAGCGCGTGGTCGCCGAAATCGATCGCTTGTCTCTTGAACGCAAACTGCCCGCCACCATGTCGGTCTGGCGCGACGCGCTCGACGCGGTGGAAGGCCCCGAGCAGGGCCGCTTGCTTTGATCCGAGATTGGTGGGAGAATCCTGCGTCATGTTCGACCGGCTGACAGCCTATCTCGACTCCATCCGCGCGCGCGATCCCGCGCCGCGCAGCCGCTGGGAAATCCTCACCTATCCCGGCGTCTGGGCGGTGTTCTGGCACCGCATCGCGCACTGGCTGTTCGAGGCGGAGCTGCATTTCCTCGCCCGGTTCGTGAACCATTTCAGTCGCTTCCTCACCGCGATCGACATCCATCCGGGCGCGAAGATCGGGCGCAATTTCTTCATCGACCATGGCTTCACCGTGATCGGGGAAACCGCCGTGATCGGCAATGACGTGACGATCTACCAGAACGTGACGCTGGGTGGCACCAATCCGACCAACGGGATCGGAGGCAAGCGGCACCCGACCATCATGGACAATGTCATCATCGGATCGGGCGCGCAGGTGATCGGGCCGATCGTGGTGGGCGAACGGGCGCGGATCGGCGCCAATGCGGTCGTCACCGACGATGTGCCCGAGGGCGCGACGATGATCGGCTTCAAGGCGCGCAGTACGCTGGTGCCGGTCGAAACCTATATGCGCGAATTCATGCCCTATGGAACGCCATGCAACGAACAGAGCGAGCCGGACATGCGCCGGTTCGAGGCGCTGGAACAGCAATTGACCGAGATGCGCGCCGAGTTGGAGGCGCTGCGACGGGCAGCCGCGACCGATGCCGCCGAGGTCGCAAACACGCAGCGTAGCGGGTCGAACAGCTGATGCAGCCGAGTGGCCATTCCGGCGGCGCGGTGTTGCCCTTTCCGGCGCGCAATGCCGATCAGGTCGGCTTCACCCGCGAGGAACTGACCCGCATTCTCGACCTCTACGGTCGGATGGTCGCGGCGGGCGAGTGGCGCGATTACGCCATGGATTTCACGCGCGATTTCGCCAGCTTCGCCGCCTTCCGCCGCGCCGCCGAACGGCCGCAGGCGCGAGTAGAGAAGCGCCCGTCGCTGCGCCAGCGGCAGGGCATGTGGACGCTGTTCGGCGAACACGGCCAGGTGCTGAAGCGCGGACACGAATTGGCTGGCGTGTTGGCGCCGATGGAGCGACGGCTGGTCAAGGTGGTGGATTCGTAGGGGGTCGTTCCTCGCAGAGACGCGGAGGGAAGGGAGACGCAGAGGAAGGTGCGTCCGCGGCGCAGCCGCACTTTCACTCAATCCATCCAACCAAATCGAAGGCCGGAAGCACAAAGCTGCTTCGCCGCGAGAATGCACTTTCTCCGTGTCTCTCTTCCCTCTGCGTCTCTGCGAGAAACCGAATCGCAGAACAAAGGCCGGGACACGCGCCCCGGCCCGTCCTCCTCAGCCGGGGACCACACCCGCGACCGGAACCCGCGTCTGCCAGCCATTGGGCAGACCCGCGACCACCCGGTTGCGGATCGGCGTCCAGAAGGCGGACAGGCTGAGCAGCGCCGACCCGATCACCAGCGCCGTCAGCGCGAAGGTCAGCTCCACCGCGCCGAAGCGGTCGAACAGGAAGGCGAGCGCCACGAGGACGTAGGCGAGGGCGGATACGAGCAAGGCCCGCCGGTCGATCGCCAGCGCGACGAGGCCGAACAGGACATAGATCGCCAGCACGCCGACCGCCTCGGCCACGCCTACCTGATCGCCCCCTTCCATCACGCCGAGCGAATAGAAGACGGGATGCGCGATCATCGGGGCAGCGAGCAGGTGCAGCCAGAACGCGACATCGCTGCGGCGCGTGGTGCGCTCGCGGTCCGACATATCCCACCGCATCGCGAAGGCGAACACGCCGAGACCCATGCCGAAGGTCAGTGCCAGCAAGGCATCGCCGACCGTTTCTTCGTTCAGTCCCAGTGGGCCGTAAAGCAGCGATACGATCAATGCGATCACCGTCACGGCCGCAGCAGCCGCCCCGGCTGCGACAGTGATCGGCACCATGAAGCGCTTCCAGTGCAGCCAGGCTCCCCCGGCGGCCAGCACGCCAGCCCCGGCGACGAAGAGGGCGCCGGTGCTCTCATTGTCCATGGCGCCCAGCGACAGGCCGATGCCCAACGCGCCCGCGAAACACCCGCCGACGAAAGCGAGCAGCAGGATGATGCTGGGCAGCGCCATCCGCCGGCGCCGGGTGAAGAATTCGGATAGTGGCCAGGCGGTCGCGGCGATCAGAGCCCCGGCAAACAGGGTCGTGAGCGCGCTCTGCCATTCGGAGGCGGCGGACCAGGCGGCGAGTTGCGCTTCGGTCGGCTCGCTGGTGAGGTCCCAGATCTGGGGTACGGGGGCGAAGGCACTCGCGATCGCCTGCCCGATCGCACCCGCCGCGACCAGCATGATGATCACGCCGATCGCCACGAAGATGTCGTTGAAGCTGTTGATCAGCCGGAAGTTCTCTTCGTCCCCCCGCGGCATTTCGCGCACCTGCGTCATATGCGCCCGGAACGAAGCCGCCGCTTCGGCGCTGAGCGCTCCGGCGGTGACGGCGGAATTGAGGTCCTCTTCTGAATACACCGGACGGCTCCTACCCTGTTGAAGGGGTGAAGCTACGCCCGGTGTGTTATTCAGTCAATACGCTTGGTGGATCAGCCGCGCGCCGAGCTGGGCCCGGTGCCGGTGACCTTCTGCATCGCGGTCAGGATCGCGCCCGACTGTTCGGACCCGCTCTGCGGCGCCTTCAGGTTCGAGAAGTCGCTGATCTTGTCCCAGTTCTCGGCAAAGCCTTCGACCGTGCGCTGGTCTTCAGGCAGCCAGACCGCATCGTTCATCACGGTCCAAGCGCTGTGGAAACCGCCCGCACCCGCGCCGACGATGGCGTTGGTCGGCGCATCCTCGCTGACGAGGAACAGTGCGGCGGGGACCACGTTGACCGGATCGAACAGTTCGAAGGCCTGTTCGGGGAACAGATCCTCGGTCATGCGCGTGCCCGCGACGGGCGAAAGCGTGTTGACCTTGATGTTGTATTTCGCCCCTTCGAGATAGAGCGTCTTGGTCAGCCCGGCCAGGCCGAGCTTGGCCGCGCCGTAATTGGCCTGGCCGAAATTGCCGAACAGGCCGGTGGAGCTCGCAGTCATCAGCACGCGGCCATAGGCCTGTTCGCGCATGGTCTCCCACGCCGCCTTGGTGGCATTGGCGCTGCCGAGAAGGTGGACCTTCACGACGAAGTCGAAATCCGCCGGTTCCATCTTGGCGAAGCTCTTGTCGCGCAGGACGCCGGCATTGTTGATGAGGACATGGACGCCGCCCCACTTCTGCTTGGCGTCCGCGACCATCTTTTCCATCTGGTCGTATTCGGTGACCGAGGCGCCGTTGGCGATGGCTTCACCGCCCGCCTTTTCGATTTCCTCGACCACCTTGGCCGCCGCGTCCGACGTGCCGGTGCCGTCGCGCGATCCGCCGAGATCGTTGACGACGACCTTGGCGCCGCGCTTGGCGAGTTCGAGCGCATATTCGCGGCCCAATCCGCCGCCCGCCCCGGTGACGATGGCTACCTTGTCCTTGAAGTCGATGCTCATGCGGCTCTCCGTTGTCGTTTACGTTAAGGTCAATCTGGGCAGCGGAATGCCATGCGCGCCGCGCGCTGGCAACAGGTCACACGGCAGGGCGCGATGCCGTAGGGGCGGGACGAGCTATTGGACGCGTTTGCGGTGCGAATCGCGCGTCAAAAACTCTCGATCGCCGGGACCAGTTCGTCCATCGACTGGATCAGGGCGTCGGCGCCGAACTGTTCGGCGGTGAGGTCGCAATAGCCGTAACAGGCGGCGATGAAGAGCACCTTGGCAGCGCGCGCCGCGTCGCGATCGTAACTGCTGTCGCCGATATAGACCAGCGATCCGCCGCCGCAGCGCTCCTGCGCCGCCAAGATGGGGTCGGGTAGCGGCTTGGCGCGGTATTCCCCGTCCTCCCCCTTGCCGAGACTGTCGCCGCCGATCACGCAGTCGAACCGGTCGATCAGGTCGAGCGACGACAGGACGCCGCCCGCGAAGGATTGGAACTTGTTGGTCACCACAGCGAGGCGCACGCCCCGTTTTTCGAGCGCGTCGAGCGTTTCGATCACGCCGGGATAGGGGCGGGTGTGGACCGCGTAATGCTCGCCGTAATAGGCGAGCATGGCCTTGTAGAGCCGCTTGAACGCATCGCGGTCGAGTGCGCCATCGCCCTTGGTCTGCGCATCCACCGCCTGTTTCAACATCGCCTTCGCGCCGCCGCCGATCAGGTCCTTCGCGCTTTCGACCGGCACCGTGGCGAAACCGCCCAATGTCAGCGCGTGATTGACCGCCGTGCCGAGGTCGCGATGGGTTTCGAGGAGAGTGCCGTCGAGGTCGAAGCAGACGATGTCGAAAGGAAAATCGCTCATACTGCGGATCGGTGCAGGATGCGCCTTCAAACCGCAAGCGTGTCGTGGCAAGGCGCATTCCCATGAGCCAACACGATTTCGCCGCCGTCATCCTCGCCGCGGGCAAGGGCACCCGCATGAAGAGCGACCTTCACAAGGTCCTGCACCCCATCGCCGGGCGTCCGATGCTGAAGCATCTGATGGCCAGCGTCGAAGCCCTGGGGCCGAAAAAGCAGGTCGTCGTCGTGGGCGCGGGGCGCGATCAGGTCGAAAGCGCGGTCGGCGATGCGGCGGATACCTGCCTCCAGGAACCCCAGCTCGGCACCGGCCACGCGGTCCAGCAGGCGCAGGAGCGGCTGTCGGGCTTTAGCGGAGACGTGCTGGTCCTTTATGGCGACGTGCCCTTCGTGCGCGGCGAGACCATGCAGGCCATGCTCGATCGGTTGCACGAGGCGGACGCGCCCAAGGTCGTGGTGCTGGGCTTCGAACCGGACGATGCGCTCGCCTATGGCCGCGTGATCGCCGACGATGCGGGCCGGATCGCCAAGATGGTCGAATTCAAGGATGCGAGCGAGGACGAGCGCACCTGCCGCCTGTGCAATTCGGGCCTGATGGCCGCGCGAGCCGAGGATATGTTCGCCCTTCTCGACCGGGTCGGCAACGACAACGCGCAGGGCGAATATTACCTCCCCGATATCGTCAACATCGCCATCGCGGACGGGGACATTTGCGCCGCCGTCACCGCGCGCGATCCGGGCGAGGTCGCCGGGATCAATTCGCGCGGGGAACTCGCCGCGGCGGAAGCGCTCTGGCAGGCGGAGCAGCGCGAGCACTGGATGGCGGAAGGCGTCACCCTGCGCGCGCCCGACACCGTGTTCTTCAGCTGGGACACGCATTTGGGGCGCGATGTCACGGTCGATCCGAATGTCGTGTTCGGCCCCGGCGTCACCGTGGCGGATGGCGCGCATATCAAGAGCTTCAGCCATATCGAGGGTGCGAGCGTGGGCGAAAAGGCGCAGGTCGGCCCCTATGCGCGCCTCCGCCCCGGAGCGGTTATGGCGAAGGACAGCTTCGTCGGCAATTTCGTCGAGATGAAGAACGCCCATCTGGGCGAAGGGGCCAAGGCCAGCCATCTGACCTATTTGGGCGATGCGGAGGTCGGTGCGCGCGCCAATATCGGTGCGGGCACGATCACCTGCAATTACGACGGCTATTTCAAATACCGGACCGAAATCGGCGAGGGCGCCTTCATCGGATCGAACAGCGCGCTGATCGCGCCGGTCAGGATCGGGCGTGACGCGATCGTGGCGGCGGGCAGCACGGTCAGCCGCGACGTGGCCGATGGCGACCTTCGCATGGTGCGGGGCGAGCAGATCGTGAAGCCCGGCTGGGCCGACCGCTTCCACGATGCGATGCGCAAGAAGAAGGCGGCGAAGAAGGGATAACCCTTGCGCCTGCGGGTCAGCGCGCCCGCCTGCGCCAGGCTCGGACCGTCCGCTTGCCCAATTCGGCGTTCGCCAGCGGTTCGTAATCGCGTTTGAGGGCGTTTGCGACCAGCTTCCGGGCCGCCGCGTTCTGACGGGTCAGCGGATCGCTGGCCGTGACGATGACCGGCGGCCGTGTGGCCAGGATGCGTGCCACCTCCGCCGTCTGATCCACGCCCAGCGCGTTTGTCTCGAGCGCGTTGTTGAGATGATCGGGATAGACGAAGCGGGTCGGGATGCAGCTATTCGTGCGCGTATAGAGCACGCTCGGCCCGTCGAAAATCCACAGGCATTCCCCGTTTCGATCGACCAGCGGGGCGATGGCCTGCGTCAGGTGGCCCACGCTCGCGCGCCGCTGCGCGCTTTTGCCCGCCTGGTCGAGCCCGACATAGAACAGCGCGTAGAAGCCGAACATCAGCAGCACCATGCCGCGCGCGAGGGGTCTGGGCGAGGCGAACAGAGGAAGGGCGAGCAGAAGCGAGGCCGGAACCAGCGCCGCCAGATAATAGAGATAAAGCGTACCCGGCAGGAAGACCGTTCCGACCAGACCGGCGGCAAAGACCGCATAGCTCGCATAGAGCGCACCATCGCGCGGCGGGGCCAGCCGCAGCGCCGCCCACAGGCCGAGCAGGGCAGGCACGACGACCGGCAAAAGGGCGATCGGCAAGTCGCCGCGCCAGCGCCCCGCGCCTTCGCGCAAGAAGAACGAGCCGAAATTGGCCCACCAAAAGGCCTCGCCCGCGCCGAGAGAGAAAAAGATCGTGGCTGCTATCATGGTGGGCGCGATGCCGATCGCGGCGAACAGCATAGCGTAGCGCAGCAAAGCCGAGGGCTTCGGCCCCTGGCGGTGCAATCGATAAAGCGCCAAACCGCCCAGAGCCGCGCAGACGGGCAGGGCGGTATACTTGACCTGTAAGGCAAGCCCGCCGAGCAGCATCGCCGTAGCCGCGCGTCCGAAACCCAGATGCCGCCGATCTCCCGTCAGGAGATAGAGCGCGCCGAGCAATAGCGGGAGGAAGAACACCTCGCTCTGCCCGGCATGACTGCCATAGAGCGGCAGCATGATCGGATAGGCGCTGCCTGCCAGCAAAGCCCCCCAACGATCGGCGAGCGGCCTTGCGAGGGCGTATAGGAGCAGGCTGCCCGCAAGCGTGAAGCCCATCGCCATGACCTGATAGGCCACGGGCGCCGGGCCGCCGATCGCATGGGCGACAGCGAAAAGCGCGAACAGGCCGGCTGGCTTGCGATCCCACAGATCCGCATAGGGCAAGGCCCCGTCGAGCCAGCGTAGGCCGATCAGCGAATAGAGCTGCTCATCATAATCCGCCGCCGGATCGCCGAGCCAGATCGCCCGAGTCGCGACGACCATGAGCGCCAGGATCACGGGCGCGAACCAGCGCGCCTCGCCACGAGCCTGTGATGCAGTCAGGGGAAGGGCACGCAGTGCGGTCATCGCTGCCGCCATGCCCGATCATGGTTAAGGAGCGGTGTGCGCCCCCGGTCGGGGGATCAGCCCTCGACGTGTTCGGCGAGGACGGTCAGCCCCTTTTCGCCGACTTCGGCGAACCCGCCGCGCACTTCGATCGTCTCGGGCGATCCACCCTCGGTCTTGTAGACCTGAACCGCACCGTCACGGATCGTCGACATGAAGGGCGCATGGCCTTCGAGCACGCCGAATTCGCCCTCGGTGCCGGGCACGACGACCATGTGCACCTCTTCCGAACGGACGAGCTTGGCGGGGGTCACGAGTTCAAAATGAAGGGGCATATCAGTTCCTGTCGATAGCCGCGTCGAAATCGCCGACGGCGCGATCGAATTTGTCTCGGCAAGCTGGGTTGCAGAAGCCGACCACCTTGCCGCGATATCGGGTCAGGCTGTTGGCCGCTACCGGCTTGCCCGACCAGGGACACACGTCGTTGACGCAATCCGCAAGGTCGGGCTGTCCGGTCATCAGGCGTCTTCCGCGAGCTTCTTGGCCTTTTCGATCGCCTGATCGATGCCGCCGACCATGTAGAAGGCGGCTTCGGGAAGGTGATCGTATTCGCCGTCGACCACCGCCTTGAAGCTCTTCACCGTGTCTTCGAGCTGCACGAACTGGCCCGGAATGTTGGTGAAGACCTCGGCGACGTGGAAGGGCTGGCTGAGGAATTTCTGGATCTTGCGCGCACGCGCGACCGTCAGCTTATCCTCTTCCGACAGCTCGTCCATGCCGAGAATGGCGATGATGTCCTGAAGCGACTTGTACTTCTGCAGGGTTTCCTGAACGCGGCGGGCGGTCTCGTAATGCTCCTGGCCCACGACGCGCGGTTCGAGCACGCGGCTGGTCGAATCGAGCGGGTCCACCGCCGGATAGATGCCGAGTTCGGAGATCGCGCGGTTCAGCGTGGTGGTCGCGTCCAAGTGGGCGAAGGAGGTGGCGGGCGCCGGGTCGGTCAAATCGTCCGCGGGCACGTAGATCGCCTGCACCGAAGTGATCGAGCCCTTATTGGTCGAGGTGATGCGCTCCTGAAGGTTGCCCATGTCGGTTGCGAGCGTGGGCTGATAGCCCACCGCCGACGGGATGCGGCCGAGCAGCGCCGACACTTCCGAACCGGCCTGGGTGAAGCGGAAGATGTTGTCGACGAAGAACAGGACGTCCTGGCCTTCCTGGTCGCGGAAATATTCCGCCATGGTGAGGCCCGACAGGGCGACGCGGGCACGCGCGCCCGGCGGCTCGTTCATCTGGCCGAAGACGAGCGCCACCTTGGAGCCTTCCGAGATCGCATTGCCATCCGCGTCCTTGGCGATGACGCCCGCGTCGAGGAATTCGTGGTAGAGATCGTTGCCTTCACGGGTACGCTCGCCCACGCCCGCGAAGACGGACACGCCGCCATGGCCCTTGGCGATGTTGTTGATCAGTTCCTGGATCAGCACGGTCTTGCCGACGCCCGCGCCGCCGAACAGGCCGATCTTGCCGCCCTTGGCGTAAGGGGCGAGGAGGTCGATCACCTTGATGCCGGTGACGAGGATGGCCGCTTCGGTCGACTGGTCGACGAAGAGCGGCGCCTCGGCATGGATCGGGGCGGTCTGCTCGGCACCGATGGGGCCGCGCTCGTCGATCGCTTCGCCGACCACGTTCATGATGCGGCCCAGGGTCTTGGGGCCGACCGGAACGCTGATCTGCGCGCCCGTATTGACGACTTCCTGCCCACGCACGAGCCCGTCCGTCCCATCCATCGCGATGGTGCGCACGGTGTTTTCGCCGAGGTGCTGGGCGACTTCGAGAACCAGCGTATTGGCGCCGTTCTTCGTTTCGAGCGCGGTCAGGATCGGCGGCAGTTCGCTTTCGAAAGCGACGTCGACGACGGCGCCGATGACCTGGGAAATCGTGCCGTTAGGCGACTGGTTGAGTACGGGTGCGGTGGCCATGATGTCTATCCTGACTTGGTCCTGAAATGCTTGAACGGGGGCGCGTCAGCCGACGCAGACATTGTCCGGTTCGGCGAAGACCCATTCGCCGTCACCGGCGGTAAGGGTCGCGGAATTGCGCAGATATTCGTCTTCGCCGAGGCCGAATTCGCAGATCACGTCATCCGAGCCAAGCCCGGCGCGCTTGCAGACCGCGGTGTTGACCGCCTCGTCCTCGGGGCAGGCTTCGGCATATTTCGCGGTGAAGAGATCCTGATCGGGCGCGGGCAGCGAAGGCGTCGCCTCGGCAACCGGAGCGGCGGCCCCGTCGACCGGCTGCGGCGCGGGCTCTTCGCCACAGGCGGCGAGGAGGAAGAGCGGGAGGATGTAAGCGAGCTTTTTCACGTGTTCGAAGTCCTGTGTGGGGTGCCCTTCGGGGGGGAGAGAGCGCCCGTTGATATCTGGCCTAGAGCGCTTCCGCCCCGGCGATGATTTCGATCAGTTCGGTCGTGATCGCGGCCTGGCGGCTGCGGTTGTACTGGATGGTCAGATCCTTGATCAGATCGCCCGCATTGCGCGTGGCGTTGTCCATCGCGGTCATCGAGGCGCCCTGTTCGCTCGCTTCGCGTTCGAGAAGCGCGCCGAACAGCTGCGTCTTGACGTAGCGGGGCAGCAATTCCTCAAGGATGCCCTCCTCGTCCGGCTCGTATTCGACCACGGCGTCACCGGCTTTCGGTGCGTCGGTTTCGATCGAGGGGACGGGGATCAGCTGGTCGACCGTCGGGTCCTGGACGAGCGCGCTCTGGAACACCGGGTAGACGAGGTGGGCGACGTCGAATTCGCCCTTTTCGAAGCGTTCGATCAGATCGTCGGCGATCGCTTCGGCCTCGTCGAAACCGGGCGTGCGGACCTCGCTGGTGTCGAAATGCTTCTCGATCCGGTCGGCATAGTCGCGCTTGATCGGGGCGCGGCCTTTCTTGCCGACGAGGTAGAACTGCACGTCCTTGCCCTCCGCGAGCAGGGCCTTCGCCTTGTTCTTGGCCGCCTTGACGATGTTGGCGTTGAGACCGCCGCACAGGCCCTTGTCGGTGTTGACGACGACCAGCAGGTGGCGCTTGTCCATGCCGGTGCCCGCCAGCAGGCGCGGGGCGGAGCCGCCCGAAATGCGCGAGGCGAGGCTGGCCATGACGCCCGCGAGCCGCTCCGAATACGGACGCGCCGCTTCGGCCGCGGCCTGGGCACGGCGCAGCTTGGCCGCCGCGACCATCTGCTTGGCCTTGGTGATCTTCTGGGTCGACTTGACCGAGTTGATCCGGCCCTTGAGTTCCTTGAGTGAAGCCACTCTACCAACTCTCCATTTCGTCACCCCGGCGAAGGCCGAGGTCTCTTTCCACTAGGATCGTACCTGGCGGCACGAGATCCCGGCTTTCGCCGGGATGACGGCGATACAAATCAGGCGAACTGCTTGGCGAAGGTGTCGAGCGCGCTCACCACCTTGCTCTTGGTGTCGTCCTCGAACTTGCCGGTGGTGCGGATCGTCTCCAGCACGTCGGCGTGTTCGCTGCGCATATAGCTCAGCATGGCGGCTTCGTATTCGGTCACGCGGCTGGTCTCGATCTTGTCGAGATACCCGTTCGTGCCCGCATAGATCGACACGACCTGCTCTTCCACCGGCATGGGCGAGAACTGGCGCTGCTTCAAAAGCTCGGTCAGGCGCGCACCGCGATTGAGGAGCTTCTGCGTCGCGGCGTCGAGGTCCGAGCCGAACTGCGCGAAGGCGGCCATTTCGCGGTACTGCGCGAGGTCCAGCTTCATCGAGCCGGCGACCTTCTTCATCGCCTTGGTCTGCGCGGCACCGCCGACGCGGCTGACCGACAGGCCGACGTTGATGGCCGGACGGATACCCTGATAGAACAGGTCCGTTTCGAGGAAGATCTGCCCGTCCGTAATCGAGATCACGTTGGTGGGAATATAGGCCGACACGTCGCCCGCCTGCGTTTCGATGATCGGCAGCGCGGTCAGCGAGCCGCCGCCTTCGCTCTCGTTCATCTTCGCCGCACGCTCGAGCAGGCGGCTGTGGAGGTAGAACACGTCGCCCGGATAGGCTTCACGGCCCGGCGGGCGGCGAAGGAGCAGCGACATCTGGCGATAGGCGACGGCCTGCTTGGAGAGGTCATCATAGACGATCACGGCGTGCATACCGTTATCGCGGAAGAACTCACCCATCGCGGCGCCGGTATAGGGCGCGAGATACTGAAGCGGAGCGGGCTCCGAAGCGGTCGCGGCGACCACGATGGTGTAATCCATCGCGCCGTTTTCCTCGAGGCTCTTGACGATCTGCGCGACGGTCGACCGCTTCTGGCCGACGGCGACGTAGATGCAGTAGAGCTTCTTCTTCTCGTCGTCCGACTGGTTGTTTTCGCGCTGGTTGATGAAGGTGTCGATCGCCACCGCGCTCTTGCCGGTCTGACGGTCGCCGATGATCAGTTCGCGCTGGCCGCGACCCACGGGCACGAGCGCGTCGATCGCCTTGAGGCCGGACTGGACCGGTTCGCTGACCGATTCGCGCGGGATGATGCCGGGCGCCTTCTGTTCGACCAGGCGGCGTTCGGTGGTCGCGATCGGGCCCTTGCCGTCGATCGGATTGCCGAGCGCGTCGACCACGCGGCCGAGCAGGGCCTTGCCGACGGGAACGTCGACGATGGTCTGCGTGCGCTTGACCGTGTCGCCTTCCTTGATGTCGTTGTCCGACCCGAAGATCACCGCGCCGACATTGTCGGCTTCGAGGTTCAGCGCCATGCCCTGAACGCCGTTGGCGAATTCGATCATCTCGCCGGCCTGCACCTTGTCGAGGCCGTGGATGCGGGCGATCCCGTCACCCACGCTCAGCACGGTGCCGACTTCGCTGACTTCGGCTTCGGTGCCGAAATTGGCGATCTGGTCCTTGATGACCTTGGAGATTTCTGCGGCGCGGATATCCATGATGTAAGTCCTTTAGGCCTTCATTGCCTGGGAAAGCGAATTGAGACGGGTGCGGATCGAGCCGTCGATCCGCTTCGATCCGATGGTGACCACGAGGCCACCGAGCAGGTCGGGATCGACCTTGCTGGTGAGTTTGACAGTCCGGCCCTCGCGCTGCGTGAGCTTGGCCTTCAACTGGTCGAGCTGCGCATCGGTGAGAGCGTGGGCGCTGGCGACTTCGGCGCTGACCTCACCCCGCTGGGCGGCGGCGATCGAGCGGAAGGAGCGGATGATGTCGGGCAGCTTCGACAGGCGGCGATTCTGCGCCAGCGTGCCGAGGAAATTCTGGGTCAGCTCGCTCAGCCCCATGATGGCGGCAACGCCCCACAGCGCCTTCTTCGCGGCATCGCGCGAGACCTTGGGGCTGGTCGTCAGCATGGCCAGTTCGGACGATTCGGAAAGGCCGGCCTCCAGCTTGTCCAGGTCCGATTCGACCGCAGTCACGGTCCCGGCCTCGCTCGCCAGATCGAACAGGGCCGACGCATAGCGCCCTGCAAGGCTTGCCTGTATACCGGCGGAAGTCTCCACGCGCTCTCGTCCTCTCGGGTGACGGAAAATTACCGATGCGAAAACCGGGCCGTGTCGAGTGGAACGATGCCATCCGGGCCAGGCTGGCGCGCGACTAGCACCGGGCCCGCGAATTGGCAACCGGCTGTCCCTGCCGTTCGAAGGTGCGCGGCTATGCGCGCCACCAGCGATGCTGTAGAACCTCCTTATAAAAGGAGAGAGAGGATGGCCGTCGATCTGAAGAGTGAGCCCCTGGCGCCGCAATGCGGCGTCACAATCCACGATATCCGGCTGGCCGAGGCGGAAGACGAGACGCTGGATGCGATTCGCCGGGCGGTGTTCGAACACGGAGTCGCGGTGTTTCGCGATCAGGCGCTCTCACCCGAAGAGCATATCGAGCTGGCGAAACGATGGGGCGGGATCGACATCAACAATTATTTTCCGCTGACCGACGCGCATCCCGAAATCGCGGTGGTGCGCAAGGCCGCCGGGCAGGAAACCAATATCGGCGGCGCCTGGCACACCGATCACAGCTACGATCAGGTGCCCGCGATGGGATCGATCCTCGTCGCCCGCATTCTCCCGCCTAAGGGAGGCGACACGCTGTTCGCCCACATGGGCGCGGCCTATGATGCGCTGGACGAGGATACGAAGCGCGAGATCGAGGGGCTGGAGGCGTTTCACACCGCCGACCACGTCTATAAGGAAGGCGGCATCTACGCCCAGACCGATATCGGCGGCGAATTGCGCGGGCAGGATCTGACCACCGGCGCTACTCACCCTGTCGTGGTCCGCCACCCGAGCACCGGGCGCAAGCTGCTTTACGTCAATCCGTCCTTCACCGTCACGATCGCGGGACGAAGCCGCGCGGACAGTCTGCCGCTGCTCGAAAAACTGTTCGCGGAGGCCCGCAACCCCGCGCATCATGCCCGCGTGGTGTGGGAACCGGGCACGGTCACGATCTGGGACAATCGCACCACTTGGCACAATGCGCTGAACGACTATCACGGCCACGCCCGCGAGATGCACCGGATCACGCTGACGGGCGAGAAGCTGGCGGCCTAGGCCGCGCGGTCAATCCCTGACGGGCTCGCAGTCATAGACCAGCCGCTCGTTCGGGTTGGAGGGCAGGGCCGCGAGCACGCCGCTCTGCATTTCGCCGAGCTGGGTCGCGGCGCCCTTGGCCTCACAGCTCGGTGCGCTGTATTCGCCGCGTGCGCTGCGGGCCTTGCTCATCGCGTCGCGCGAGAGGAGATAGCGTTCGGTGCGGAACACCGCGCGGTCCGGGTCGAAGCTGTTGACCGAGACCGCCATCTCGTCATTCGGCACCAGCACGCGCGACCACGTCCCGCCGGATACGCCATATTGCGTGCGCCCGTTGACGCAGCCGGCCGGTGACCATTCGAAGCGCACATCGCCGGTTTCCGCATTGGTGACGCGGCTGCGCTGCGGATCGAGACGGCAGAGGAAAGTGCGCCTTTCGGTCGCTGTCTTTGCGGGATCGGCGGCCTCGCCTGTATCGCGCCCCTGCATGACACTCGCGACCCGCCGGTCGATTTCGTCGATCCCGGGGCGGGTGAAATGGACGAGCAGGGCGACGACGATCGCACCGCCGCCCGCGGCAAGAGCAATGCGATTGGGGACGGGCCAGGCGCTGGGATTCGGGTGGTCTTCGCTCGGCTCGGGCACGCGGCGCTTCTCGAACGCCCACCAGATCGCACCCGCCCCGATCAGCAGCAGCACGATGCTCGCCAGCAACCGGTCGTCACGCTCGTCGCGGACCTGCATCTCGGCCTCGAAGCGCGCGCGGGTCAATCGCTCGCGCTCCTGCTCGCTGCGGGCGGCCATGTCCTGGCGGGCGAGCGCCTGTTCCCGCTCCAGCCGCTCGCGCTCGTCATCTTCCAGCTCGGTGAGGCTGCGGCAAGCGGTGTCGTTGGTGCGCGCAGTGACGCCGTGGGCGCGCAGGAACGGGATGACCTCTCGATTCGAGACGGCGAAGAAGAACTCCGCATCCGATCCCCCCGAATCGGCACCGAAGCTGTTGACGCCGAGCACGCGCCCGCATCCGTCCAGCAGAGGCCCGCCCGAATTGCCGCGCGCGATGGGCGCGGTGTGGAGCACGGTGTCGAAATTGCGGCTGGGCCGCATTCCGGCAAGAAAACCGCGGCTCTTCACCGGGGGCTGGCTCCTGAAGATGTCGCCGATCTCCAGCCCCTGCGCCCGGTCGACATTCATCGGATAGCCGACCGCGAAGGCTTCGCCGCTGTCCGATACCGGCCCGCTCGCCATCGTAAGCGGTGGCAAGCGCAATCCACTGGTGATGCGCAGCAGAGCGAGGTCGCTGCGCGGATCGGCGGCGACGATCTCGGCATAGCCTGCATCCGCCCCGTCCGACGGCACGATCCCGATCCGCAGGCTGTCATCCATCATCGCGTCGCGCACGACATGGGCGTTGGTCACGATCCGGTCGGGCGCGACCGCCCAGCCGGTTCCGTGGCCGATCGGAAAGACCTCCGCGCCATCGGGCGTATCCTCGGTCCCGATAATGACCACGCGCACCACGCCGCGCGCGGCGGCGTCGATATCGGCGGGCTCGGCCAGCGCCGGGGCGGGCAACGCCGCAAGAAGGGCGCAGAGGCAGGCGGCAAGGGCGAGAAGGCGAGCCATCGGCGGGGCCTTACCCTTCGGCGGACATTGACCGCAAGCTTCGGGATGCGCAGTCTGCCTGTAAGGCCTAACACCCTTGTCCCATGACCCAATCGACCTTCCTGACCGACGACGATCGCTGGCGCATCGCGCTGGCGAAGGACCGTGCCTATGACGGGCACTTCGTCACAGGTGTGCACTCGACCGGGATCTATTGCCGCCCCTCCTGCCCGGCGCGCGCGCCAAAGCGGGAAAACGTCCGCTTCTATGCCACGCCGATCGAGGCCGAAGGGGCGGGCCTCAGGGCCTGCAAACGCTGCGCGCCCGACCAGATCAGCCGCGAGGATGCGGCGGTGCGCGCTGCGATCGACACGATCAAGGCTGCGGCGAAGGCGGGCGACGCCGTTCCCTCGCTAGGCGAACTGGCGGACGCGGTCGGCTATTCGCCTGCGCATTTCCAGCGCCTGTTCCTGCGATCGACCGGGATGTCGCCCGCCGCCTATGCGAGGGCGCTTCGCGAGGAACGAGCGCGCGGCGCGCTGTCGGGGGCGGGCACGGTCACCGATGCGATCTATGCGGCGGGCTATGATGCGCCGAGCCGTTTCTATGCCGATGTGAAAGGACGATTGGGGATGCGAGCGAGCGACTGGCAGGCGGGAGGCAAGGGCGTGACGATTTCCTGGAGCGTTATCGAGACGAGCTTTGGCCCCATGCTCGTCGCGGCGACCGACAGGGGCGTATGCTGCCTTGCCTTCGGGGAAGGCGAGGCGGATTTGCGCGCCCGCTTCCCCAAGGCCGATCTGGTCGCGGCGGGCGAGGATTTCCGCGCCCTGTTCGATCGGGTGACCGAAGCGGTCGAACAGCCGGGCACCGGCGCCGATATCCCGATCGACGTCATGGGCACTGCCTTCCAGCAGCGCGTCTGGCAAGCGCTTCGCGACATCCCGCCGGGCGAAACGCGCAGCTATGGCGAACTGGCCGCGGCGCTCGGCAACCCCAAGGCCAGCCGCGCGGTAGGCGGGGCGAACGGGGCGAACCATGTCGCGGTCCTGATACCCTGCCACCGCGTGATCGCGGCGGACGGGGGGCTGGGCGGCTATGCCTATGGGACCGAGATCAAGGCGGAGCTGCTTAAGAGGGAAAGGCCCGATCAGGCCTGATACTCGCCTACGCGTCGGCGCTCGGACCATAACGGTAGGTCGGGGCGAGCAGGTCGTCCAGGATCATCCCGAACGGATGCTCGCCCCGGAGATTGCAATCAATCGCTGCCGATGAAGATCGCCTTGGCGTTGACGAACTCCTTCACGCCAAAGCCGCCATGTTCGCGGCCATAACCCGAATCCTTCACCCCGCCGAACGGCATGGACGGATCGGCGACGCCATAGGTGTTGATATAGACCATGCCGGTGTCGAAATGCTTCGACGCCAGTTCGATCGCACGTTCAGTATCGCCGCACAGGATGCCGCCGCCAAGGCCGTAGCGGCTGTCATTGGCGATCCTCATCGCATCCTCGTCGTCCTTCGCGCGGATCACGCTGGCGACGGGGCCAAACAATTCGTCGTCATAGGCGGGCTGGCCGGGCTCGACATCGGTCAGGACCGTGGCGGGATAGAACGCACCCGGACCATCGGGGATTTCGCCTCCACACGCGATCTTCGCGCCCTTCGACACCGACTTTTCGACCTGCTCGTGCAGATCCTTGCGCTGATCGGTCGAGGACATCGGGCCCATATCGGTCCCTTCCTTCGTCGGATCGCCTGTCTCCACGCCCTCGAAGCGGGCAACGAACTTTTCGAGGAAGGCGTCATAGACCTTGTCGGTCACGATGAAGCGCTTGCCGTTGATGCAGGTCTGGCCATTATTGTAGAGCCGCGCCTGCGCACAGACCTTGGTGGCGAGGTCGATATCGGCGTCTTCGAGCACCAGATAGGCGTCGTTCGAGCCGAGTTCCATCACGGTCTTCTTGATGACCTTGGCGGCTTTTTCCGCGACATGACGGCCCGCACCGTCCGATCCGGTCAGCGTGACGCCACGCACCTTGTCATGCGCGATGATTTCGTCCGATGTGTCGTGGTCGATGACGAGCACCGTGAAGAGATCGTCGGGAAGGCCGCCTTCCTTGAAAATCTTCTCCAGCATCAACCCGCTGCCGATGCAGAGCGAGGAATGCTTCAACAGCACACCATTGCCCGCCATCAGGCTGGCGATCGCATAGCGCACGACCTGGTAGGACGGGAAATTCCACGGCTGGATGCCGTAGACGACACCGATCGGCGAATAGGTGACGAGGCCGCGCGCGGCGTTGCTCGGGTCGCGCTTCTCGTCGGCCAGTTCGTCAGGGCCGGTCTTGGCAGTGTAATCGCAGATGCCCGCGCACAGATCGACCTCGTCGCGGCTGTCGCCGATCAGCTTGCCGACCTCGGCCGTCATCAGTTGGGCGAGGTCTTCCTTGTTGTCGCGCAGCGCCTTGCCGATCCCCTTGATGATTTCGGCGCGCTCTTCGAGGCTGCGCAGCTTCCATTGGGTGAAGGCCTGATGGCAGGCATCGACCTTGGCGAAGGCCTCGTCCTTGGTGATCTGGGTGTAGGTTTCGATGTCCTCGCCGGTGGCGGGATTGACGGTTGTGACGGTTGCCATGAGTGCGGTCTTTCCTGTTGGAGTTACACAGGAAAGGGGTGAGGCAGGCGATCGGTTCCATTTCGCAACGCAATCGGGCCCGTTCGCGCGGTGGAATGGCGTGTGTCCGCGCTGGCTCGTTTACGCGTTGCGCGCCCAGCTGCTGTCCGCGGGAGTCAGCGTGTCGAGGAAAGCCTCGGCGCTATCGAGATAGTCCTGCCTTTTGTCCGCATCCATCCGGTCCCAGGTCGAATAGATCCGCCCGATCCGGTGGTTCTTTTCCAGACGATCGCGATGGCGGTCCATGAAATGCCAGTAGAGCGGATTGAACGGGCAGGCGCCTTCGCCGGTCTTCTTGTGCGGCGAATAGGTGCAGTCCGAGCAATAGTTCGACATCTTGTTGATGTAGTTTCCGCTTGCCGCGTAGGGCTTGCTGGCGAGCTTGCCGCCATCGGCATAGAGGATCATCGCCGCCACGTTCGGCAGTTCGACCCATTGATAGGCGTCGGCATAGACGACCAGATACCAGTCCTGCACCTCGCGCGGATTGATCCCGGCGATCAGCGCGAAATTGCCGAGCACCATCAGGCGCTGGATATGGTGGGCATGGGCGTTGTCGCGCGTCGAGCGGATGCAATCGGCGAGGCAGGCCATGTCGGTCTCCCCCGTCCAGTAGAAGTCCGGCAACCCGCGCTGGGCGTTCAAGGCGTTTGCCTTTTCCAGATGCGGCATCTGATGCCAGTAGAAGCAGCGGATATATTCGCGCCAGCCGATCAGCTGGCGGATGAAGCCTTCGACGCTGTTCAACGGCGCCTTGCGGTCCTCATAGGATTGTTCGGCGCGCTGGCACAATTCCAGCGGGTCGAGCAGACCAAGATTGATGCTGGTCGACAGCATCGAATGGAACAGATCGTCCTCGCCCGCGACCATCGCATCCTGATAGGGGCCGAACTTCTCGATCCGCTCGGCGAAGAAGGCGTCGGCGGCTTTCTCGGCCTCGTCGCGCGTGACGGGCCAGCGGAATTTCTCGAGGCTGCCGAAATGGTCGCCGAAGCGCTGCTCGACAAGGGCGATGCAGGCTTGCGTGATCTCGTCGGGCTCGAATTTCGGGCGCTCGGGTGCGGAGAGGCCTTCCTTGGGCGGCTTCCTGTTCTCGCTGTCGTAATTCCACTCGCCGCCTTCGGGTTTGCCTTCGTCGGTCATCAGCAGCTCGGTCTTGCGGCGCATCTCACGATAGAAGAATTCCATTCTCAGGGCATCGCGATCCTCGGCCCAATCGTCGAACTCGGCCTGCGAGCAGATGAAGCGATCGTCGCGCAGGATCTCGACTTCGCAGGCGAACTTGTCCGCCCATTGCTCCATATCCTCGCGCACCCGCCATTCGCCCGCTTCGACCACGCTGACGAGCCGCGGATCATGCCGCTCGATCGCGCGGGCGACTTCGCCGGTGAAGCTGCCCGCGTTGTCCTCGTCGTCGAGCTTCACGTAATCGACCGTCCAGCCCGCATCCTCCAGCTCGGCGGCGAAGTGGCGCATGGCGGAAAAGATCAGGACGATCTTCTGCTTGTGATGCCTGACATAGGTCGCCTCGTCCCAGACCTCCATCATCAGGATGACGGTGTCGTCCTTTGTCCGCCCGCGCAGACTGGCGAGATTACGGGTCAGCTGATCGCCAAGAATGGGGACGAGGACGGGGGCGGTGCTGTCAGATGCCATGCGCGTAGAACGCGACATAGGCGCGGGCGTTTCCTGGACGGCTTCACACGAAACTATATGGGTCGATATCGACCC
This sequence comes from Qipengyuania pelagi, assembly GCF_009827295.1. Taxonomy (NCBI): domain Bacteria; kingdom Pseudomonadati; phylum Pseudomonadota; class Alphaproteobacteria; order Sphingomonadales; family Erythrobacteraceae; genus Qipengyuania; species Qipengyuania pelagi. Next base: position 473,475 of record NZ_WTYD01000001.1, read on the forward strand.
CCACGCGCACTCCCGCCGGGTGGTCGAGCGCGCCCAGCCATTCGCGGATCGTGTCCTGCAAGCGCGCGCTGCGTTTTGCGTTGATGAGCAGGCGATAGCGGTAGCGGCCTCTCAGCAGGCTCAGCGGGGCGGGTGCGGGGCCGTAGATCGCCATGTCGTCATGGCGCGGGCGGGCATCGCCGATGCGGCGGGCTGCGTCGCGCGCTTCGCTTTCCTCCTCGCTCGACACGATGATCGCGGCCCATCTTCCGAAGGGCGGGGCGCCTGCCATGCGGCGCGCTTCGGTTTCGGCTTCGTAGAAAGCATCGCGATCGCCCGCCGCCAGCGCGGCGATCACCGGCGCATCGGGGTGACGGGTCTGGATCAGGACCTCGCCCGGTTTCGATCCGCGCCCCGCACGCCCCGCCACCTGCGCGACCTGTTGGTAGGTGCGTTCGGCGGCGCGCAGATCGCCGCCTTCGAGGCCGAGATCGGCATCGACAACGCCGACCAGCGTCAGATCGGGGAAATGGAACCCCTTGGTTACCAATTGCGTGCCGACGATCACGTCCACCCCGCCATTCTCCACCAGCGTGACGAACTCCGCCGCGCGTCCCGGTGAATTGAGCGTATCCGATGTCGCGACGAACACGCGCGCATCGGGCAGGCGTTCAGCCACCTCGTCGGCGATCCGTTCGACCCCAGGGCCGCAGGCGACGAGGCAATCGGGCTCGCCGCATTCGGGGCACGTGTCGGGCGGCGGGGTCTCGTGCCCACAATGATGGCAGGCAAGGCGGCGGGAGAAGCGATGCTCGACCAGCCAGGCGCTGCAATTGGGGCATTGGAAGCGGAAGCCGCAATTGCGGCACAAGGTCAGCGGCGCATAGCCGCGCCGGTTGAGGAACAGCAGCGATTGTTCGCCGCGCGCCAGCCGCTCTTCCAGTGCCTCGACCAGCGGAGGGGCCAGCCATGATCCGCGACCGGGGACATGTTCGGTAAGGTTGACCGTGCGGATAGTGGGCATTGCCGCCCCGCCGAACCGGCTCGGCAGGTCGAGCTTGGCGTAGGTGCCGCTCTCGACCATGGCGAGGCTTTCCAGAGCGGGCGTGGCGCTTGCCAGAACAACGGGAATTTCCTCGAACGCACCGCGCATCACCGCCACGTCGCGCGCATTGTAGCGCACGCCATCGTCCTGCTTGAAGCTGACCTCGTGCGCCTCGTCGACGACGATCAGGCCGAGCGCGGCGTAGGGGAGGAACAGCGCCGAGCGGGCGCCGACCACGACCTGCGCGGTCCCGTTCGCGATGGCGCGCCAGGCGCGGCGGCGCTCGGTGGATTTGAGCGAGGAATGCCAGAGGACCGGTTTGGCACCGAACCTTTCCTCGAATCGCGACAGGAACGCTTCGGTCAGCGCGATTTCGGGCAGCAGGACGAGCACCTGCCGGTCCATGCGCAGGGCTTCGGCGATGGGTTCGAAATAGGTTTCGGTCTTGCCCGATCCGGTCACGCCGTCGAGCAGGAACGGGGCGAACTTGCCTGCCTTCACCGCCGCGCCCAGCGTGGCGGCGGCGGCCTGCTGGTGGTCCGACAGATCGACCTGAGCGAAATCGGGGCGGGCGAGGTGATAAGGCCGGTCGCAATCGACCTCGACAGGTTCGAGGCAGCCCTGATTGACCAGCCCGCGCAGCACGCCTTCCGATACGCCTCCAATGCCCGCCAGCTCGCGGATCGTCGCCTGCTCGCCCTCGAGCGCTTCCAGCGCGGCCTGGCGCTGCGGGGTCATGCGTTCGGGCAGGCCGCCTGTCAGCCGATACTCGATCGTCGTCGCCGGGCCCTTCAGGGCGCCGCCCGAACTCAGCGCCATCCGCGCGACGCTGGCGAGCGGTGCGCAATAATAATCCGCGGTCCATTCGATCAGCCGCCGCAAGGGTGCGGGCAGCGGCGGGATTGGCAGCAGGCCCCTCAAAGGACGCAATTTTTCCGCCGGAACCTCGGCCCCGGGAAGCCGTTCCGCCTCCCAGACGATTCCGATCACTGCGCGCGGGCCGAGTGGACACTCCACGACCTGCCCCGGCTCGACCGACATCCCGTCCGGGACCTTGTAATCGAGCGGGCCGAGGGCGGCATTGAGGACGAGGCAGCGCACGCGGTTCATGAATGCGTCAATATGGGCGGGCCATGCCCCCTAAAACAAGTGGCTGAAAACAAGTGGCTCTAAACAAGGGTGGGACCTTCGAGGAGATTACAGATGACCGATATTCTCACCCTTCGTACTGGCGTTTCCACGCTCGAGCGCCCGACCGGGCGCCGGGCCTTTCTCGGCAAGGTCGGTGGTGGGCTGGGCGCGGGCGCGGCGCTGTTGTCGCTGCCTGCCTGCACCAGCTTCGGCAATGGCGGCTTCAGCCTGGTCGATGCGGTCGAGCGCCTGCTGTTCCTGTCCAGCGAACGGGCCTTCACGCGCATGTTGCAGCCCGACGGGTTCTGGGACGCGCAGGTGGCGCAGCTGGGCCTCGGCGGGCTGCTCGGCGCGCGCGGCGACGTACTCGGGCGCATCCTCACCTCGGCGCTGTTCAAGAACCGGCTCGAGGATGCCTTCGCCAATTTCGCCTATGACGCGGCCTATCGCGCGGCGCCGATCGTGACCGACGCGGTGCGCGTGATCGGCTTTCAGAACGCGATCGATTTGGTGCGCGGCGGGCCCACCGCGGCGACATCCTATCTGCGCGGCAGCATGGGCTCGCGCCTGATCGACGCGATGGTCCCCGAACTCGGCCAGGCGATGCGCGTGGCGCAGGATCCGCTGGTGGGCGAATTGCTGGCGGGCCTCACCGGCGTCGATGTGCCGCGCATCGCAACCACTTTTGCCAGCCGCATCGACGACACGATCTGGACCGAGATCGGCCGCGAGGAGAGCTTCATCCGTGACAATCCCAGCAGCGTTAACGACCCGCTGATCGCTGGCGTATTCGGCGCGGAAGCGGCGTTCTGACCGATTGCTGTGCGTGAATCGACGGCCTGAAAGCTAGGCGAGAATGCCTGTGTGATCGAGCAGGATACCGGTTCCAATCGCCATCAGGCCAAGGCCTCCGATCAGTTCGACTACGGGCCCGAATTTCACGCCCACAATCTTTCCGATCATCAGCCCGCCCGTCGCGAGAACGAAGGTTGTCAGTCCGATGGCGAGGGCAACCGACACGATGTTGACATCCACGAAGGCGAGAGTGACGCCTACCGCCGCCGCGTCGATGCTCGTTGCGAAGGCAGTGAGGATCAGTGCGAGCATGCCCTTATGCTTGCTCACGACCTCATCCGTATCCGTTTCGTCGACGCTGCCGCGCGCGACGAGGCGCTGTCCGGCGTTCAACGCCATCTTGCCGCCCACGAGGCTGAGTAGGCCAAAGGCGATCCAGTGATCGATGGCGGTTATGTAGGCGCTGGCGGCGAGGCCCAGCATCCAGCCCAGCAACGGCGTCACAGTCTCGATGATGCCGAATACGAGACCGCCTTTGGCCGCTTGCAGGAACGATGGCTTGGTAGTGGCGCCACGAGCCATCGCGGCGGCACACGCATCGGCGGACATGCTGAAGGCGAGGACGGTAATCGATAACGGGGACATCACAAGCTCCGCCGGGCACAAGACAGCACGCTCCGAGACGCCCGGAAGGCCTCGGATGTGCTGGTCTCGCTAGGCGGCGAACGCCGCTCTCTGCACCATGCGCAAGGCGCAAGTGTGTTGACGCAGAGCCGACTAAAGTCGGAAGCTACTCCCCAACGCGGCGCCCCTAACCTGTCATGGACCATTCTGCAACGGGGCGGCAGGTATTGGCCCTGCTATCCCGCCGCTTGCCCGAAGAGGTGCTTGCGGGTTCGAGAACCGCCGATCCGGGGACCCGCGGCAATCGCTCCGTGCGCGACAGGCGGCTCAGAACCGATAGAACAGCGACACCTGGCTCACATGGGTGTGCCGGGTGTTGCCGTTGTCACGCGGGCGGATCTGGAAGAGATAGCCCCCCGTCAGTTCCAGTTCGGGCGCGATCCGGGCGGTGGCGCCGGCGTTGAGGCGCCATTGGTCGATCCGCTGCGGGCCGCCTTCGTTGCGGTCGCGCAATTGGTAGAGCAGTTCGCCCGAGGCGAAGCCGGTGATCTTGTCCGCGATCTTCGTGCGGAAGCGGGCGCGCTGGCGCAGGCGCAGGGCCATCCGGTCGGCGCCGTCATAGAAGCGTTCCTCGATCCGGCTGCGGAAGTCGAATTTGCCGAGGCCGAAGGTCAGCTGCTGATAGGGGCGGACTTCGGTGAAGCCGTCCTCGTCATGGATCTCGATCCCGCCGCCAAGCGCCAATGCGCTCGAGACGTCGGTGTTCACTTCCGCGCCCAGGATATATTCGTTCGGCCCTTCGCGGCGGCGCGTTTCCAGCTCCAGCTTGAAGTCCGTGCCCGGTGCGATATCGCCCTTGATCCCCGTCTCGATCCACAGCTCGTCGTCACTGGTGGCGGCTTGGGCGGCAGTCGGTTGCATAAAGGCGCCCAGGGCGGCAAAGCCGATCGCAAGGGCCGGAAATCTGTTCGACACGGGACGATAACTCCGGTTGGAAATCTGTCGCATTAGCGACACGAAAGTGAAATCTTCCCCAGCCGGATTTTTATGACCGGTTCGTGACAGGAGCGCTCGCCAGATGAAATTCTTTGCCGACACCGCCGAAATTTCCGAGATCGAAGAGCTGATCGATATCGGCCTTCTCGATGGCGTTACCACCAATCCATCGCTGATCGCCAAGTCGGGACGCGATTTCATGGAGGTGACGAAGGAGATTTGCGCGCTGGTCGACGGGCCGGTGAGCGCGGAGGTCGTGGCGCTCGACCATCCGACCATGATGAAGGAAGCCGATAAGCTGCGCGCCATCGCCGACAATGTCTGCATCAAGGTGCCGCTGACGATCGATGGCCTCAAGACCTGCAAGGCGCTGGCGGAAGACGGCACGATGGTGAACGTCACCCTGTGCTTCTCCGCCAATCAGGCGCTGCTGGCGGCGAAGGCGGGGGCGACCTTCATCTCGCCTTTCATCGGTCGCCATGACGATAACGGCTTCGACGGGATGGACCTCATCCGCGATATCCGCCTGATCTACGACAATTACGGCTACGAGACCGAAATCCTCGCCGCCAGCATCCGCCATGCGACCCATGTGCTGGAAAGCGCGCGCATCGGTGCCGATGTCGCGACCATGCCGCCCAAGGTGATCAAGGCGCTGTTCAACCACGTCCTCACCGACAAGGGGATCGAAGGTTTTCTGAAGGATTGGGCGGGAACGGGCCAGTCGATCCTGTGATTTCGCTTCCATGACCGAACAGACACCGCTCGATCGTTTCAAGCAGGCGCTGACCGGCACGGCGCGCGCGCTCGCCCGCGAGGACGAGGTCGAGGTCGCATGGAGTGCGGACAGCCCGGCCCAGTCGGGCAAGAATTTCCGCGTGCCCCTGCCGGGCCGCACTCTGCCGCCCGACCAGGCGCGGCAGGCGCGCGGCTTTGCCGACAGCTTCGCTCTGCGGCTGCGCCATCACGACGAGGGGGTCCATTCGAGCGGTGCGCCGCGCGAGCCGATCGCGCGCGCCTGTTACGACGCGATCGAGCAGACGCGCTACGAATCGCTCGGCGCCACGTGCTATGCGGGGATTCGCGGCAACATCACCTCGGCGGTGGAGATGCGCACCGCGTCCGACCCGATCGCGCGCGCGAACGAGGCCTCGCAGGTGCCGCTCCCTACCGCGCTTTCCCTGATGCTGCGCGAGGCGTTGACGGGCGAGCCGATCCCCGAGCGCGCCCGCGCGGGCGTCGATATGGTGCGCGACGAAATCGAAGCGAAGGCGGGGGCGGACATCGCCTCCATGGTCGACAATCTCGAAGACCAGCGCGCCTTCCAGCAGTTGACGCTCGACATGCTGCGCCATCTCGACCTCACTTTGCCCGAAGATGCGGACGATTCGGGCGACGATACCGGCGACGACGAGGGCGAAGCGCCGGAAGAGGACGAGACCGGCGAGGACGAGCAGGACGAGGGCGATTCCGAACCGCAATCCTCCGAGATCGCAGGCGAACCCGCGCAGGGCGAGAGCGATGCCGATACCGATGGCGAGGATGGCGGCGACCAGGAAATGGGCGAGGGCGACCCCGCCGACGATGGCGAGGAGGGGATGCAGCCCGTCCGCCCGAACCGCCCCTGGACCGACCTGCCCGAACAGTTCGACTATCGCGCCTTCACCGAGAAATTCGACGAGGTGGTCGAGGCCCCCGAACTTTGCGACCACGAGGAGCTGGATCGTCTGAGGACCTATCTCGACAGCCAGTTGGCCGGCTTGCAGGGCATCGTCACCCGGCTCGCCAACCGCTTGCAGCGCCGCCTCATGGCGCAGCAGAACCGCAGCTGGGATTTCGACCAAGAAGAAGGGCTGCTGGATGCCGCGCGGCTGACCCGCGTGGTCATCAGCCCCGGCCATGCGCTGAGCTACAAGATCGAGCGCGATACCGAGTTCAAGGACACGGTCGTCACGCTCCTGATCGACAATTCCGGCTCGATGCGCGGGCGACCGATCTCCATCGCGGCGATCAGCGCGGATATTTTGGCGCGAACGCTGGAACGCTGCGGGGTGAAGACCGAGATTCTGGGCTTCACGACCCGCGCCTGGAAGGGAGGCCAGTCGCGCGAGGCGTGGCTGGCGGACGGTCGCCCCGCCGATCCGGGCCGCCTCAACGATCTTCGGCACATCATCTACAAGAAGGCGGACGAGCCCTGGCGCCGCGCGCGCCGCAATCTCGGCCTGATGATGCGCGAAGGGCTGCTCAAGGAAAATATCGACGGCGAGGCGCTGTTGTGGGCGCACACCCGCCTGCTCGCCCGGCCCGAGGATCGCCGCATCCTGATGGTCATCAGCGACGGCGCCCCGGTCGACGACAGCACGCTGAGCGTCAATCAGGCGGGCTATCTCGAAGGGCATTTGCGCAAGGTGATCGGCTGGATCGAGAAGCAGTCGCCCGTCCAGCTCGCCGCGATCGGCATCGGGCACGACGTGACGCGGTATTACAAACGCTCGGTCACGATCATGGATGTGGAGCAATTGGGCGGGACGATCATCGAGCAGCTGGCGGCGTTGTTCGAGGGGGAGAACGGGTGAAGGTTTCGGACGCAGTCGCCACGCGCCGTTCCGTCCGCGCCTTTACCGACCAGCCGGTCGAGCGCGAGACGCTGGCTCGTATTCTCGAAAAGGCGCAGCGTTCGCCGTCCGGCGGCAACACGCAACCCTGGCATGGCATCGTGCTCAGCGGCGAGCCGATGCAGGCATTGTTCGACCGCATTGCCGAGGAATTCCCCAAGGGCCGCGCGGCGCATAAGCCCGAATACGATATCTACCCGCCGGAACTCGACGGGGCCTACGAGCAGCGCCGTTTCGGCGTCGGCGAGGATATGTATGGCGCGCTCGAAATCGCGCGTGAGGACAAGGGCCAGCGGCTCGAATGGTTCGCGCGCAATTTCCGCGCCTTCGGGGCGCCGGTGCTGATGCTGGTGCATACGCCCAGATACATGGGCCCGCCGCAATGGTCGGATATCGGCATGTGGTTGCAGACCATCGCGCTGCTGCTGCGCGAAGAGGGGCTGGACAGCTGCGTCCAGGAGGCGTGGGCGGTCTATTCCCCGCAGATCCGCGAGGTGGTCGACATCCCGGAGGATCACATCTTCTTCTGCGGCATGGCGATCGGCTATCGCGACGAGGATGCGGCGGTGAACAGGTTCGACGTGAAGCGCGCGCCGCTCGACGAAAGCGTGCGCTGGGAGGGTTGGCAGTAGCAGCCCTGCGGCTTAAGCGCCCTTCATGCCCGATACCCCGCTCAAGCTCTTCAACTCGCTGACCCGTTCGCTGGAGGAATTCCAGCCCGTCCATGAGGGCGAGGCGCGCATCTATACCTGCGGCCCAACGGTCTACAACTACCCGCATATCGGCAATATGCGCGCCTACGTCTTCGCGGACGTACTGGGCCGGACGCTGAGCTGGAAGGGCTACGATCTCACCCACATCATCAACATCACCGATGTCGGCCATCTGACCGACGATGCCGATGCGGGCGAGGACAAGCTGGAAAAGGCCGCCGCGAAATCCGAGAAATCGATCTGGGATATCGCGGCGCATTATACCGAGGCGTTCAAGGCGGATATCGCCGCGCTGAATATCCGCCAGCCGAAGGAATGGTCGGTCGCGACCGATTATATCGAGCCGATGATCGAATTCGCGAAAAGCATAGCCGACGAGCACTGCTACGAGCTCGACAGCGGGCTCTATTTCGACGTTTCGACCATCGAGGATTACGGCCGGTTGGCGCGTGCCGTCACCGAAGAGGGTGAGGGACGCATCGACGCGGTCGAAGGCAAGCGCAACGCGGCCGATTTCGCGATCTGGCGCAAGACGCCGCGGGGCGAGACGCGGCAGATGGAATGGGACTCCCCCTGGGGTAAGGGCGCGCCCGGCTGGCATCTCGAATGCTCGGTGATGGGCGAGAAGCTGCTCGGCTTCCCCTTCGACATTCACACCGGCGGGATCGACCACCGCGAAATTCACCACCCCAACGAGATCGCGCAGAACCAGGCGTTCTGCGGGTGTGGCGGTTTGGACGAGGCGACGCATTCGGGCGCGAAGATCTGGATGCATAACAATTTCCTCGTCGAGCGATCCGGCAAGATGAGCAAATCGTCCGGCGAGTTCCTGCGGCTCCAGCTGCTGATCGACAAGGGCTACCACCCGCTCGCCTACCGCCTGATGTGCCTCCAGGCGCATTACCGCAGCGAGCTGGAGTTTTCGTGGGAAGGGCTGGGCGCGGCGCTGACGCGGTTGAAGCGGCTGGTGATTGCCGTGGAGGCGCTAAAATCCCGAAATTTAGCAAGCGCCTCCGGGTTATCAGAGAAGCGCTCAGCCGCTCTCCAGTCTTATTTGGACGGGGTCGACTTTCTCCTTTCCGATGATCTGAATACTCCTGCCGCGCTCACCAACCTTGATTTAATTCTGGGAAGTCTGGATGACGCAGGATCGGTTCGCTTAGAAGCTTTAGAAATCGTCGATCAAATTTTTGGATTGAATCTCTCCAATCTCACCCGCGCCGATCTTCGTATCCGTCCGAAGGACGCGCAGATCACCGAGGCCGAGATCGAGGCCGAGTTGCTGCGTCGCAAGGAAGCGCGCCTCGCCAAGGATTTCGCCACATCGGATGCGATCCGCGCCAGCCTTTCGGCTATGGGCGTCGAGGTGATGGATGGCGATCCGCTGGGTTGGGAATGGAAACTCGTATGACCAAAACCGTCCTGTCCGCCATGATCCGTCCGCTGGTCGAGCCGCGTCTGCCCGACTGGGTCGAACCGCTGTGGTTCGCCAGCAAGGACGAGGCGCTGGAACTGGCGCCGCAGGCCGAGATCGGGTGGTTCGATTTCACCCAGCCCGAGCCGATGGTGGAGGTGGTAAAGGCCGCGACGTCGCTGAAATGGCTGAACTCGATCTATGCGGGGCTCGATTTTCTTCCCCTCGATCTGCTGGATAAACGCGGCGTCACGGTCACGAACGGGGTCGGCATCAATGCGATCACGATCGCCGAATACACCGTCATGCTGATGCTGGCCCACGCCAAGGGCTACCGCGACGTCGTGCGCGCGCAGGACCGGCGAGAATGGCTGCTGGACAGCCCCGGCAAGCGCGAACTGGCGGGCGAGCGGGTGCTGCTGTTGGGCCTTGGCGCGATCGGGTCGCTGGTGAAGGCGCGGTTGGAGGCGTTCGACATGGAGGTGGTGCCGGTGCGCCGCTCGCGCCACGAAAACTCGCTCGCGCCGGACGAATGGCGCGGCCAGCTCGGCAATTTCGACTGGGTGGTGCTCGCCGTGCCCTCCACGCCGGAAACAGTCGGCATGATCGGTGCGGAAGAACTCGCGGCGATGAAAAGCACCGCCGTCCTCGTCAACATCGCGCGCGGCGACGTGGTGGATCAGGCGGCGCTCGTGTCCGCGCTCGAAGAAAAGCGAATCGAGGCCGCGTTGCTCGACGTGACCGACCCGGAGCCTCTGCCCGAGGATCATCCCCTGTGGAGCCTCGCCAATGCGCAGATCACCATGCACCTGTCGGGCCGCGCGCAGACGAAGATGTTCCAGCGCAGCGCCGACCGCTTTATCGAGAACCTCGGGCGCTGGAACGATGGCGAGCCGGTTGCGCCGCAGATGGATCTGACGCTCGGTTATTGAGCGGAACGTCACACGGTGGGCCGCCGTTAATGTCTCGAAACGGAGACTCCCATGCCCACTCTCAAAGACACCTACCCGCTCTACCTCTGCAACAGAGCGGAGCAGCCGAACACCGATCTCGAAGTTACCGACAAGTTCACCGGCGAAGTCGCGTTCAAGACGGCGCTCGCCACGCCCGAGATCATCGATAAGGCCATCGCCGGGACGGTCCGCGCCGCCGAGCCGATGGCGCGCCTCGCCAGCTATCGGCGCAAGGCGGTGCTGATGCATTGCGTCGAGCGGTTCCGCGAACGGTTCGACGAGCTGGCCTATTCGCTCTGCGTCGAGGCGGGCAAGCCGATCGGCGATGCGGAGGGCGAGGTCACCCGCCTGATCGACACGTTCGAGATCGCGGCAGAGGAAAGCGTGCGCATGGGCGGGGAGGTCATGCCGCTCGACATATCGGAGCGTGCGGAAGGCTATCAGGCGATCTGGAAGCGCGTGCCGGTGGGCCCATGTAGCTTCATCTCGCCGTTCAATTTCCCGCTTAACCTCGCCGCGCACAAGATCGCGCCTGCATTGGCGGTCGGTTGTCCCTTCGTCCTTAAGCCAGCCAGCAAGACACCCTTGGGGGCGCTCATCATCGGTGAAATTCTGGCCGAGACCGATCTGCCCGAAGGCGCGTTCAGCATCCTGCCCGCCAGCCGCGACGGCGCGGATCTGTTCACCGAGGACGAGCGCCTGAAGTTGTTGAGCTTCACCGGGTCGGACACGGTCGGCTGGGCGCTCAAGGCCAAGGCGGGCAAGAAGAAGGTCGTGCTCGAACTGGGCGGCAATGCGGCTGTCGTCATCGACCATGACGCCGATCTCGACGATGCCTGCGAGCGGGTCATCAAGGGCACGTTCTATCAGTCCGGCCAGAGCTGCATCAGCGTGCAGCGCATCGTCATCCACGAGGACGTCTATGACGATTTCCGCGAGAAACTGGTGGCGGCGGCGAAGGACCTCAAGGTGGGCGACCCGAAGAAGCGCGAGACCTTTATCGGCCCGATGATCGACGATGACGAGGCGGAGCGGCTGGAAAGCTGGATCGCCGAGGCGGTCGAGAACGGCGCGACAGTGCTCTGCGGCGGCGGGCGCGACGGGCGGCTGGTCGAAGCGACCCTGCTCGAAAATGTCGACCGGTCGGCGAAGATCGTCAACGAGGAGGCGTTCGGCCCCGTCGCCGTGCTGATGAAATTCCGCGACTGGGACGATGCCCTGGCCGAGGTCAATCGCAGCGAGTTCGGCCTTCAGGCGGGCATCTTTACCCGCGATCTGTTCAAGGTGCTCGACGCCTGGGACCGCGTCGATGTCGGTGGGCTGATGGTCAACGAAATCCCCAGCTACCGCGTCGACAACATGCCCTATGGCGGGGTGAAGAACTCGGGACTGGGAAGGGAAGGTGTCCGCTTCTCGATGGAAGACATGACCGAGATCAGGAACATGGTTATCCGGCGGTAGGCGCGGCCGAGGACAGATTTTGTCGGCGCGAAAAGAGCATCGTCGAATATAACTGAATGATCGGGGGCAGCGGGGTCATCTCCTTCTGCCCCCAATTCACCCCTCTTCCAGCATCAGCACTTCGCAGGTCACGACCATGCGCGGGCTGGGCACCATGCGGTGTTCGACTTCGCTCACCGTCGCATCCGCCACCAGATGGCCGGACAGCGCGAATTCGTGTTCGGGCAGGTTCGCTACGAAGCGTTCGCCCGCTTCGACCGCTTCTTCGCCCACGAAGATCAGCGTGAAGACGTGCCGCGCGCCCGCGAAGGTGATGCTGGCCCAAGAGCGTTCGGATTGGGCGATCACCTGGGCGCGATGATCCGACAGGGCCAGGATCGCGTCGCGCAGCCGGTCCGCCGATGTGCGCCGCGCGCGCTTGGCCGGTCTGGTCTTGCTGAGTTCCAGTGCCTGCGCATCAGACATAGAGCGGCTCCTCATATTCATTCATCCAGCGCGTCACGCGTTGTTCGGTCCTTCCGCGCGGCTCGCGGCCGAGGCGCAAATCGAGCACGAAGCGCGGATCGCGTGCGGCGAGGCGACCGAAGGTGGTTGGTGCCATGCGGTGGCGGCGGAGGAATTTCTCGACTTTGCGAAGCAGCATGGGTCCCTCTGTTACTGGTAGCGAGTCGGCTTGTGTTCCCGTTACGTTCCAGCTGAAATCCTACTTGTCTAGGAAAAATATTACTCTATAGGAAAAATACCACGCGGCATCGGAAAGGACCGCTCATGGACTTGCAGGACCCGCTCGACCGCTTCGAACCCGAGGAACGCTATGCACGCGCCCGCCTCGCCGGAATCGTGAAGGATCAGGGCCACACGCTGAGCGCGCTGGCCCGGCTGATCGGGCGCAATCCCGCCTATCTCCACCAATATCTGAACCGCGGCAGTCCGCGTCATCTCGATGAGCCGGACTTGCTGCGAATCGCGGAATTTCTGGGCGTCGATCGCGATACGATCGGCACGCGCACGATCGCCCAGCCGAGCCGGAACCTTGCGGGCGGGGCGCGGATCGACGGGTTCGTCAGCGTCCCGCGCCTGCCCTTGGAAGCGTCTGCGGGTCCCGGTTCCTATGGTGCCGAGGAAATTTCCTACGACAGCTTCCAATTTTCCAAGCGGTGGCTGCGCGAAATGGGGCTGGAAGGGGCGGACCTTTCCGCCATCCGCGTGGAAGGCGACAGTATGGATCCGCTCCTGAAATCGGGCGACGAGATTTTCGTCGATCGCACCCGCCGCACGGGCGAGGGCATCTTCGTCGTCCGCATCGGCGAGGCGCTTCACGTCAAGCAGGTGCAGGCGAGCGCGCCCGGCCGCATCGCGCTGGTCAGCGCCAACGAGGCCTATGCCCCGATCGATCTCGCGCGCGAGGAGGTCGAGGTGATCGGCCGCGTGGTGTGGAAGGGCGGCAGGATGTGAGGCCGGGGAGACCCCGCAGGAACTATCGGCGCCCCGCTTCGTAGCACTGGCATCGACCGCGTGGTGGGCGCGTAATTCTCTGATCTTGCAGGAGTATCGCCATGAAGACATCCCTCATCCCCGCCATCGCCGCCGCCACCATGCTTCTGGGCGGCTGTTCCGCCTATGGCGGGCTGGGCGGTCTCGGCGGCATTCTGGGCGGCGATACCTATCGCGACGATCCCTATCGCAGCGGCTCCTACGGTTACGAACCCTATCGCGGACCGGACAATTACGGCACGAATTACCGCAACGATTTCGAACGCGCGGCCTTCAACGCCTGCGGGCGCCAGGCCTCGCAATATGGCCGTGTCGCGATCGACCGGGTCGAGCAGATCGATCAAAACTCGGTTCGCGTAATCGGTCGTACCGATTCGCGCGATTCGCGCCGTGACGAATTCGGCTGCACCTTCCGCAGCGACGGAAGGATCGTCGATTTCCGCCTCGGATGATCCGGCGCTAGGGGAGCGCGGCCGATCGGCGGCGCTCCCTTTCCGATCTGGAAGATCGGTGGCGTGATGCTGAAAAAGCGCTCACAATTCTGCTCACCAATGGAAGGATCGGTATGACATCCAGCAATGCCTGGCCGCGAATCGCGTTCGACGCCTGGTCCCTGTCCTTCGATGCGATGACCGTGATCGGCCTGCGCACGATGCGGCTGGCGAGCGGTGGCGCCGTGGCGGACCGCGAAAGCGAGCGCATGGTCGCGGAGAAGATTTTCGCCCTGTGGATGCTCCCTCTGGCCATGGTCAGCCCAATGCCGACGCTCGACCCGGCGGTCGCGGCCCAGCGCAGTCTGGCGCATTTCGGCAAGACGGTGCGGTCGAACCGGCGTCGTTTGTCGCGTTGAGTTGATCGTAGGCGGCCTGGATCCGGCAGCATTGCAATGCCGGTGGCGCTGCGCCATCTCCTTGGCATGACCGAGCCGAAGACCACGCCGCCCCGCACTCCGCCGATGAAGGCGGGCATCATCCCTGTCACGCCGCTCCAGCAGAATTGCTCGCTGATCTGGTGCACCGCCACCAATAAGGGCGCGCTGGTCGATCCCGGCGGCGATCTCGACAAGGTGAAGGCGGCGCTGAAGAATTCCGGCGTGGAGCTGGAAAAGATCCTGCTTACCCACGGCCATATCGATCATTGCGGGGAAGCGGGCATTCTCGCCAAGGAGCTGGGCGTTCCCATCGAAGGCCCGCACGAGGCCGACCGGTTCTGGATCGCCCGCCTCGACGACGATGGCGCGCGCTTCGGTGTCCACGGACAGACGTTCGAGCCGGATCGCTGGCTGGAAGAGGGCGAGACGGTCACCGTCGGCGATCTCGAGCTGGAAGTGTTTCACTGCCCCGGCCACACGCCCGGCCATGTGATCTTCTACCACCGCCCGAGCAAGTTCGCGCTTGTCGGCGATGTGCTGTTCCAGGGCAGTATCGGGCGCACCGATTTCCCCATGGGCAACCATCAGGACTTGATCGACGCGATAGTCACCAAGCTCTGGCCGCTGGGCGACGATGTCACCTTCATCCCCGGCCACGGCCCGACCAGCACGTTCGGGCAGGAGCGCAAGACCAACGCCTTCGTCAGCGATGCGGCGCTGGCCTGACCGGATCAGATCACCGCGAGGGTGATGCCGACCGCGTAACCCGCCAGGAACAATTGGGTCCCGAAGGTGACGATCACGCCGATCTTGCGCAGCAAAGTGGGGCCTTCGCCATCCATCCCGATCCCGTGCGCCACGCGCGCCAACATGTAGACGCCCGCCGTGATCGACAGCCAGAGGCCGCCATTGCCCGCCAGTTCGATCGCCGCGATCAGGATCAGGACGAAGGCGGTGTTCTCGACGAAATTGAGCTGGGCGCGCATCCGCCGCGAGAGCGGTCCGCCCGCATCGTCGCCGTGAACGGTCTTGGTCGCGAGGCGTAGCTGCCCGATCCTGGCCGCGAGCCAGATATTGATGAGGGCCGCCGCCGCGGCGGATGTCAGCGTGATCGGCAGGACGATATCCATAGAACGAATTTCCCGGTTTGAGTGCGCCGCAGTGCTAGGGGGCGACGGGCGCGCTTGCAACGCGGCAAAATATCGCTATAGCGCCCGCCTTCACCGTCACGGGTCGGAAATTTCGGTCTGCCGCGCACTTGTGCGGTCCCGGACCTTCCCCTAGGGCGGCCATCAACCATTCGAATTGATTGAGGAACAGGTGCCGCCATGGCCGTCCCCAAAAGAAAAGTATCGCCCCACCGCCGCGGCAATCGCCGTTCGCACGATTCGCTCAAGGTCGAAGCACATCACGAATGCTCGAACTGTGGCGAATTGAAGCGCCCGCACAATCTGTGCCCGCATTGCGGATTCTACAACGGCCGCGAAGTCATCGCCGTCGGTCTCTGACCGTAGCTGACCGGAGTATGCCATGACTTTGCCGCGTATCGCCGTTGACGCGATGGGCGGGGATGATGGCGTGCGCGTCATGGTCGAAGGCGCTGCGTTGGCGCGGCGCGAGCACGACACTTTCAAATTCCTGCTGGTGGGCGACCAGGCGCGGATCGAAGCCGCGCTGGAAACCCATCCGAATATGCGCGGCGCGTCCGAAATCCTCCATTGCGAGGATGTGGTCGGGGGCGACGAGAAACCGTCGAGAGCGCTGCGCCGCGCCCGCACGACCAGCATGGGCCTCGCCGTCGATGCGGTGAAGCGGGGCGAGGCGGGTGCCGCCGTCAGCGCGGGCAATACCGGCGCCCTCATGGCCATGAGCAAGCTGGCGCTGCGCACCATGCCGGGGCTCGACCGGCCCGCGCTCGCGGCGCTGCTCCCCACATTGGGCGAAGACGACGTCATCATGCTCGACCTCGGCGCCAATCGCGACTGCGATGCGCGCAATCTCGTCCAGTTCGCGATCATGGGCGCGGCCTATTCGCGTATCGTCACCGGGCGCGAACGTCCGCGCGTGCGCCTGCTCAATATCGGCACCGAGGAAACCAAGGGCACCGAGGATATCCAGGAAGCCGCCAACCGGCTGCGCGCGTCCACCGGCCTGGCGATGGATTTCGAAGGCTTCGTCGAGGCCGACAAGATCAATCGTGGCCAGTGCGACGTGGTGGTGTGCGACGGGTTCTCGGGCAATATCGCCCTGAAGGCAATCGAAGGCGCGGCCCGTTTCGTTACCGATCTGCTGAAGCAGGCCTTCAGCTCCTCGATCCGCTCCAAGGTCGGCTTCCTCGTCTCGCGGCCCGCGACGGAATTGCTGAAGCACCATCTCGACCCCAACAACCACAACGGCGCGGTCTTCCTCGGCCTCAACGGCGTGGTCGTGAAAAGCCATGGCAGCGCCAACGCCAAGGGCGTGGCCAATGCGGTCAAGGTCGCCGCGCGCCTGCTCGAAGACGATATCGTCAACCGGATCGCTCACGATCTGGGCGAGGTGTCGGATATGGGGTTCGCCGCGAACGGGGCGGCGAAATGATCCGTTCGGTCCTGACCGGCACGGGGTCCGCTCTCCCGCGTCGGCTCGTCACCAATGCCGATCTGGCAGAGCGTGTCGACACTTCGGACGAATGGATCGTCGAGCGGACCGGTATTCGCCAGCGTTATCTCGCCGAACCGGACGAGACCACCAGCAGCCTCGCCACCGAAGCGGCGCGCCGCGCGCTGGAGGCTGCGGGGGTCGATGCGAGCGAGATCGGCCTGATCGTCCTCGCCACCGCCACCCCCGACCATACCTTTCCCGCCACCGCCACGCAGGTCCAGCACGCGCTCGGCTGCAAGGGCGGTGTGGCCTTCGATGTCGCGGCGGTCTGCTCGGGCTTCCTATACGCGCTCGCCACGGCCGATTCGCTCCTGCGCACCGGCATGGCCACGAAAGCGCTGGTGATCGGCGCGGAAACCTTCAGCCGCATTCTCGACTGGGAAGACCGGACCACCTGCGTCCTGTTCGGGGATGGGGCGGGCGCCGTCGTCCTCGAAGCGCAGGACGTGGCGGAGGACGGTCCCGGCATCCTCGCCAGCAAGCTCCACGCCGACGGCGAGCACAAGGAATTGCTCTATGTCGATGGCGGGCCGTCGACCACGGGCACGGTCGGAAAACTGCGGATGCGCGGGCGCGAGGTTTTCCGCCACGCCGTCGTCAACCTCGCCGAGGTTTTGAGGGAAACGATCGAGGCGGCTGGCATCGCGGTCGATCAGGTCGATTGGGTGGTGCCGCACCAGGCCAATGCCCGCATCCTCGATGCGACGGCGCGCAAGCTGGGCCTGGCCGAGGAGAAGGTGGTCGTCACCGTCGATCGCCATGCCAACACCTCCGCCGCTTCGGTCCCGCTCGCCCTCGACGTGGCGGTGCGCGACGGGCGGGTGAAGAAGGGCGATCTGGTGCTGTTCGAAGCGATGGGCGGCGGCTTCACATGGGGTGCCGCGTTGGCCCGGATGTGACCATTTCGGGACGGGGCGTCCCCATCGGTTGCAGCTTGCACGCCTGCGCTTTATAGACTTAGGTTAAGTTACACAGGGTCGCACTTGTTACGAAAGGAAGCGACATGCGTTCTGTGGGTACGCTCACACGCGCCGATCTGGCAGAAACCATCAATCGCAAGATGGGATTGAGCCGTGCGGAATCGCTGGACATGGTCGAAGCGATCCTGGCCAAGATGTGCGATGCGTTGAGTGACGGAGAAAACGTGAAGATCTCCGGCTTCGGCAGCTTCGTGCTGCGCGACAAGAAGGAACGGATCGGTCGCAATCCCAAGACGGGTGTCGAAGTTCCCATCACCTCGCGCCGGGTGCTGACCTTCCGCGCGAGCCAGCTTTTGAAGGACCGCATCGCCCAAGGGTGAATGCGATCGGGGGGAGCCGCATGGCTGAGTTCGACGCGACATTCGATGACGGCAAGGATGATGGGGCGCTGCGCACCATCGGCGAGGTCGCCCGCGCGCTCGGCATCAAGCAGCATGTCCTGCGCTATTGGGAACAGCAGTTTCCCCAGCTCCAACCCCTGAAGCGCAGCGGCAATCGCCGCTATTACCGGCCCGCCGACATCGCGCTGATCGAACGGATCGACCGTTTGGTCAATCGCGACGGCTACACGCTGAAGGGCGCCGAGGCCGCGCTTCGCGAGCCTGAGGATCGCACTGCGGGACCTTCCACCGACAATACGGTGGCACAGGATCGGGGTGCTGAAATGGCGAACATCCTGCCGCGCCTCAAGGCGATTCGCGACGATCTGAGGCGCGCGCTGGCCGCCTGATCGAGCACAGGAACCGGCCAAGAAAGCGAACGGGGGCGGGATCGCTCCCACCCCCGACACTTCGTTTCTGAACGCTTACAACCCGTCGACGCTCTTGCTGACGAGGACGTTCACTGCAACGCGTCGGTTCTGCGCCTTGCCCTGCTCGGTGTAATTGTCGGCCAGCGGGTCGGCCTCGGCCATCCCGGTCGGCGTCAGCATCCGATAGGGCTTCCAGCCGCATTGCTGTTGCAGGTAATTGACGACACGCGCCGCGCGCTTCTCGCTCAATTGCTGGTTGAAATCATAGTCGCCGGTCGAGTCGGTGTATCCGACGACGAGCAGGAGCGCGTTGTCGGTCGCGTTGGCCTGTGCGGCGGCGGCGCACAGATCGGCCTGCGCCTGACCGGACAGCTTGGCTTCCCCGGTATCGAAGAAGACGTTCGTGGTACCCTTCACATTATACTGGTCGATATCGGCGACCCGGTTGCGCAACGCATCGGTGGCGGCGGTCTGCTCGGCGAAGCCCTGCGCGGTGCCCTGGCGGATCATCGAGGCGAATTCGAGATCCTTGTTGCGGAAATCGATCGCGCTGGCGACCAGATCGCCATTCGCGGTCTGGAGCGTTTCCACGCTCACCGGCAGGCCGTTAATCAGCGCATCGGCGGCGAGCGTCTTGTTGCCGAGCCCGAGGAAACCGCCCTTGCCCTTGACCTCCGTATCCTGGTCGATCGTTACCACGGTGCTGGTGCCGTCTTCGGCGGTGATCTGGATGCGGTTGTCGCGGCGTGCGGAGATGATGCCGTCTACATCCGGCCCGGCGACCAGCGCCTCGCCATAGACGTCGACGGTTGCGGCCTGTTCCTGCGCGGAAAGCCCACCACCAAGGGGCAGGGCGATCGCGGCGGCGAAAGCGAGCGCACGCGGCGCAGCGGTGAATTTGGTCATTTCAATCTCCTCGAAATACGTAGCGCGCCAACCGGCCGCGCCCAAAAGAGAGCGGCCGGGTGCCATCGCGGCCTGTCGCCGGGATGAACGATCGTGTCGAAATTAGGGCAAGAGGGGGCGGGTGGGGCGAGTCCTGCGATCAGTCGAAGCCACCAAGCAGATCCTATTCCGCCGCCAGCAGGTCTTCCGCGCCCCCCAGATCGACGCTTACGAGGCGGCTGACGCCCTTTTCGATCATGGTCACGCCGAACAGGCGGTGCATCCGACTCATCGTCACGGCGTTGTGCGTGACGATCAGATAACGCGTGTCGGTTTCGCGCACCATCGCGTCGAGGAGGTCGCAGAAGCGGTCGATATTGGCATCGTCCAACGGCGCATCCACCTCGTCCAGCACGCAGATCGGCGCCGGATTGGTGAGGAACAGGGCAAAGATCAGCGCCACCGCCGTCAGCGCCTGTTCCCCCCCTGACAGCAGCGTCAGCGACTGAAGGCGCTTTCCGGGCGGCTGGGCGAAGATTTCGAGTCCCGCCTCGAGAACGTCCTCGCTGTCGATGAGGGCCAGATGCGCCTGGCCCCCGGCGGCGCCCGGCGCTTCGCCGGCATCGAACAGGCGCGCGAACAGGCGCTGGAAATGGCCGTTCACTTCCTCGAAGGCGGCTCGCAGCCGTTCGCGCCCTTCGCGGTTGAGGCTGCCGATGGAGCCGCGCAGGCGCGCGACCGCTTCGGCGAGTTCGGCCTGTTCCTCGGCATTCGCGCCGTGCTGGCTCTCGATCCGCGCTAGTTCGTCCGCCGCCACAAGGTTGACCGGGCCGATCCGCTCGCGGCTGGCGGTGAGGCGGTCCATCTCCTCGCTTTCGAGTTCGGCGGAGCGCAGGGAGCCTTCGGCGAAAGCGAACCGTTCGGGCAGGAGCGGAGGCGGGCATTGGAACCGCTCGCCCGATACGCGGCCCATCTCCACCCGGCGCAATTCCTGGTTCTCGGCCCGTGCCGAAAGTCCGGCGCGAGTCTCGCGCGCGGCGGCGAGGGCTTCGTTGGCGGCGGAGAAGGCCCGGTCGGCCTGTTCGCTGGCCGCTTGCGCCTCGGAGAGCGCGGCTTCCGCTTTCGTAAGCTCTTCGGAAAGCCGCGCGCGCACCGCATCGCCCTGTTCGATCTCGCGCATCAGGCCCTCGGGCTTGGCGGCGACGATCGCGCGCTCCTCGCCGATCTCTTCCAGCCGCCGTGCCATGTCCGACAGGCGCCGTGCCGCATCGCCCGAGCGCGCCTGCCAGCCCGCCATGTCGGATCGCTGGCCCGCCGTCCGCTCGCGCGCCACGGCCAGCGCCTGATCGTGCGCGGCCAGTTGCGCGGCACTGGCCTGCATCGCGGCGCGCGCGGCCTCGTTGCTATCTCGCGCAGTGTCGCGCCGCGTCCGGCCCGCTGCCGGATCGGACAGGGCGCTGCGCTTCGCCTCGCCTTCGGAAAGATCGGCGCGCGCGATGGCGAGGCGTTCGGCCTGTTCGCTCTCGGCGGTGGCGAGTTCGGCCAGCCGCGCCGCGATCCGCTCGCGCGCCGCTTCCGCCTGATCGAGCGCACGCAGGGCACCGCGTTCCGCGTCCGCCGCATCGGCCACAGCACGCTCGGCTGCGACCAGATCCCGCTGGAGCTGCGCCAGCTCCTCGCGAGTCGCAGCCTCGTCGCGTTCGGCCTCGTCGACAGCGTCCTTTAAAGGCGGAAGCGCGCCATCGAGCTCGCGAAACCGGTTCTCCGCTTCGAGCCGTGCAGCGTCCGCCGCGCCTTCGCCGCGCGCGACCAGCCCGTCCCAACGCCGCAAATGGCCTGCCATCGTGACCAGCCATTCGCCCGGTTCGAGCGATCGGCCATCGTCGCTGTCGACGACATGCACCAGCGCCAGCCGCGCGGCGAGTTCGGGCGGACAGTCCGCAACATGGTCGAGCAGGGAGTTTTCAAGGCGGCGGGGGGGCTCGCCCCCGGTCCAGTAGCGTCCTTCCTCCCCATCGGGCGATCCGAGCAGAGCCTTCGCATCGCGTCCGAGTGCCGCGGCGAGCGCGCGCTCGTAGCCCGGTTCGGCGCGGACCGCATCGATCGCGGGACCACGCCCGGACCGCTTCGCCGCCGCGCGTTGCCGCGCCTCGCGGTCGCGGGTGAGCGCCTGCCATTCGCGCTCGACCCCTGTCAGTTCGGCGCGCGCCTGCGACAGGGCGCTTGCGGCCTCGTCCCGCGCAGTCTGGAGCGCCGACTTGCTCTCCCGCATCGCTTCGAGAGCCTCGCGCGCCGATCGCAGCCGGGTAGCGGCGCTTTCGGCGGCCTCGCGCGCGTCTTCGACCTCGCTCTCTCCGTCGCGGCCCGAAAGCGCGGCGCGTTGTTCGGCCATGCGGCGTATCTCGGCCTCGATCCGGTCGAGCCGCGCGCGGGCCTGTGCGATCTCAGCTTCGACCACGCGCCATTCGGCCTCGACCCCCGCCAGTTCCGCCGTCGCATTGGCGAGCGCCAGTTCGGCGGCGCGGCTGGCGCGTTCCGCATCCTCCGCGCGCCTGACGAGGGCGGGGCGCTCTTTTTCGTCGTCTGCCAACGCCTTCTCGTTTTGGGCGAGGTCTTTCGCGAGCCGCGCCAGCGCCTCGGCGGCATCGCGCGTCAGCCGGTCGGCCTCGCCCCGATCCTCTTCCAGACGCACCTTCTGCCGGTCGAGATCGGCGAGGCGCTGTTCGGCGGTTTCGAGCTGGCTGGTGAGCGCGGCCATCCGGTGGCCGTGGGCGCTGGCATCGTCGCGCCGGTCGGCCAGTTCCTCGCGCGCCGCTGACAGTGCTTCAGCCGCCCCACGCTGCGCCTTCTGCGCCGCGTCGGCCTCCGCCTGCGCTTGGGCGACTGTCGCATCGGCGCCCTTCGCCGCGCGCTTCGCTTCGTCCGCCGCACGCGCCGCATCGCGCCAGCGCACGAAGACGAGGCGCGCTTCGGCAGTGCGGATCTGTTCGGACAATTCGCCATAGCGTTCGGCCTGGCGGGCCTGCCGCTTGAGCGAGGCGATCTGGCTGTCGAGGCCCGCCATCAGATCTTCGAGGCGCGCGAGATTGGCCTCGGTCTGCCGCAGCTTGGCTTCCGCGTCACGGCGGCGGACGTGCAGGCCCGCGATCCCCGCCGCTTCTTCCAGCATCTGGCGGCGTTCGGTCGGCTTGGCGGCGATCACTTGCGCGATCTTGCCCTGGCTGACGAGGGCGGGGCTGTGCGCGCCGGTGGCGGCATCGGCGAAGATCAGCGCGACATCCTTCGCGCGCACATCCCGCCCGTTCAGGCGATAGGCGGAGCCCGCCCCGCGCTCGATGCGGCGCATGACCTCCAGCTCGTCACCATCGGAGCGCGTGCCCGACAATACGACTTCGGCGAAATCGCGCGGGGGGCGCGTTGCGGTGCCCGCGAAGATGACGTCCTCCATCCCGCCCGACCGCATACTCTTGGGCGAGTTTTCGCCCATGACCCAGCGGATCGCTTCGAGGAGGTTCGACTTGCCGCAGCCATTGGGACCGACCACGCCGGTCAGCCCGGGCTCGATGCTCAGCGTGGCAGGCTCGACGAAGCTCTTGAAGCCGCTGAGCCTGAGCTTGCCGAGCTGCATCGAACCCGCTTAGCGCGCGCCGGCCTGTTGGAGAGCCTGTTCGACCTGAGCCCAACTATTGCCGTCTATTTTCCGGCCATTGATGAAAAACGTGGGTGTCCCCGTCACGTCCAACTGCTGCGATTGCGTGTCGGACCGTTCGGCGATGGCTTCCATGGCGGGGAAATCGGCGAGACAGGTGCGCGCCTGATCTTCGCTGAGGCCGCGCGCGGCGAAGAAATCGTAGAAGCCTGCGACCTGCGCCGCCTGGACGAAGCGCTGGTCTTCCGGAAGCGAGAGCGCCTGGCCGAACTGTTCCTGGCGTTCGAACACCGGGCTCAGCACTTCCTGAAGATTCTTCCACACCTGATCGGACAGGGGATGATAGGTTTCGGGCGCGCCGCAGCGGACCATCTGGGCGAGCACGAGATCGTGCGGCCCGTGAATCTGGTTGCGCAATTCGTAGCTGACCTTGCCGGTGGCGACATAGTCTTCCTTCAGCTGGTCCGCCCCGTTCGCGGCGAAGGCGGCGCAGGCGGGGCAGGTCAGTGAAGCGTATTCGAGCAGCTTGATCGGCGCATCGGGATTGCCGAGCAGATATCCGTCGGAATCGGTTACCTGGACCGTGTCTGTCCAGGTGGTGCCGGCGGGCGCTTCGACCGCCGCGACCGGCTGTCCCGAAACCGCGCCCTCGCCCGCTTCGTCGGTAGAGCCGCAGGCAGCCAGTGCCAGTGCGAGCGGGGCGGACAGGGCGGCTAAAGAGAGAGAGCGGATACGGGTCATGACAGGTCCATAGACAAGGGATTTCTATCGGGCTGGGCGCCTTGCAGCCGCCTTAGCCCGCTACAGTCGCAAGGGAAAGGGGCGCGCCCTCAGCGTTGCTTGTCGAGCACCGGGCGCAGCGCGGCCCAATTGTGCACCCCGTCCAGCAGCGCGCCGTTCATCACGAAGCTGGGCGTGCCGGTGAGGCCGTATTTCTCGACATCGGCCTGGCTCGCTTCGGCCAGCGCGTTCGCCTTGGCCTCGTCGATGAGGCATTTGTCGAGCTGGGCGCGGGTGTAGCCGCGGTTTTCCATCAGTTCGTAGAAGCCGAGATCGCTGGCGATCGCCTGCCGCCGCGCCCCGTTCGATCCGAATTGCCAGCGCGCCTGCTGCGCCCGCGTCGTCTTGCGGCCCTTCTCGAACCAGTCTTCCTGGCTGAGGATGATGGCGTTGTGATTGCCCATGAATTTCTTCGGATCGCCGCATTGCGTGAGCAGGGCGGCGGTCAGATCGAAGGGATCGCGCAGCAGATGGCGGATTTCGTAGCTGACATCGCCCTTGGGAAGGTAAGCGAGCTTGATTGCGGCATCGCCCTCGCGCGCGAAATCGGCGCAGTGCGAGCAGGTATAGCTCATGAATTCGACCAGCTTGGTCTTCGCCTTGGGATTGCCGACCTTGTGCCCGTTATCGCTGGCGACCACGGTGGTGGACCAGTTCTGCGCCAGCGCGACCGCGCCCGTGCCAAGAAGCGCCAGCGCGGCCATCGAAGCTGTAAGCCGGGCTGCCAGTTTCGAGCCGCGAACCTGCATCGTCATGTCTCGTATCATCCTGTTCAATCGCCGAAGCTGCGTGCCAGCGATTCGAGCACCGTGCGCAGTTCCGGGTCGCCGATATCGCGCAGACTGTCGCCCAGTTCCATCGGAATGGGCTTGAGCGAGGGCGGCGCTTTCGGCCTGGTCGATGGATTGGCCATGTCCTCGGGCGGCTTAACCGTACCTTGCCGAATCTTCACCCGCGCCACCGCGCGGTAGCCGAAAAAGGTGTTCACCCGCTCCATGATCTCGGGGATCACGTGCTGGATCAGCGGGGCATGGGCGGGCGTGACGACGAGCTGGAGGATGCCTTCCGACTTCTCGCCCGGCGGGAAACGGATCGATTCGGGAGCGCATACGCGCGCATGGGTCTCGCCCACGATTTCGGGCCAGCGCGTCACGACGGAGGACTGGACGAAGCCGAAGCGCCGGAACGCGGTGCGCCCGATCTGCGGCATGAGGTCGGACACGGCGCGGGCCGGTCCGCCGCGCGGGCGGTGATATTCGCGAATTTTTTTTCGGCCTACCGCTTCGCTGCCTGAGGCCGTGGATTTCCCGCGCGACTTCGGTGTCGCTGCTTTGCCTGGAGGAGTGTCGTCGCTTTTCATCGTCGCGGCGCCTATGCCATAGGAACGGCGTGACCTCCAGCGCGACCACCATCTTCGCCGCCCATCTTCTGGCGTGGTACGACCGGCATGGGCGCGAGTTGCCGTGGCGCGCGCCGCCCGGCCAACCGCCGACCGATCCCTATCGCGTGTGGCTGTCGGAAGTGATGCTCCAGCAGACGACCGTGGCGGCGGTAAAGCCGTATTTCCGCGCCTTCACCGAACGCTGGCCCAGCGTCGAGGCGCTCGCCGCGGCGCCGGAAGAGGAGGTGATGGCAGCCTGGGCGGGGCTGGGCTATTATTCGCGGGCGCGCAATCTCGTGAAGGCGGCGCGCGCCGTGGCGGAGCGGGGCGGGTTCCCCGATACCGAAGCCGCCTTGCGCGAATTGCCGGGGCTGGGTGCCTATACCGCGGCGGCGGTCGCGGCGATCGCATTCGGTCGCCGCGCGGTGGTGGTGGATGCGAATGTGGAACGCGTGGTCGCGCGCCTGTTCGCGATTTCGGAACCGCTTCCCGCTGCGCGCAAACCCATTCGCGCAAAAACCGATGCGATCACGCCCGAGGAACGCGCGGGCGATTTCGCGCAGGCGATGATGGATCTGGGCGCGACGATCTGCACCACTCGCGATCCCAAATGCCTGCTTTGCCCCCTGGCGGGCGATTGCGCGGGAAGGATGGCGGGCGACCCCACACGCTTTCCCGTCAAGCCGCCGAAAAAACCCAAGCCGCTGCGCAAGGGGATGGCATGGTGGATCGAGCGCGAGGGCCCGGAGGGCGCCGTCGTCTGGTTGGTACGCAGGCCGGGCAAGGGGATGCTCGGCGGGATGCGCGGTCTGCCCGATGACGGATGGTCCGCGCGCGGCGACGGAATCGGCGGCGAGCGCGGCGAACCGCTCGGCCTCGTGCGCCATGGCTTCACGCATTTCGACCTCGAATTGTCGGTCATGCGCGGTTCGGCACCGCTCGGCGAGGGCGAGTGGTGGCGGATCGACCGGTTGGACGAGGCCGGGCTGCCCACCCTCTATGCGAAGGCCGCGCGGCTCGCCGCCGGATGATTTCGCGTCAGATGATACCTCCGCCCAGCGACAGGCGGATCACTGCGACGAGCAGGACGATCAGGCAGAAATTGCGGCCCGAACGCTTGGAGGACAATTGTCCCACCACGATGCCGGCCACGATCAGCGGCAGGGCGAACCAATTGCCCCAGCCGAGCAGGGGAATGGTCGAGGGGATCACGATCACCAGCGAGAGCAGGCCAAGGATGAAGGAGACGATGTTCAGCATGTGTCCCAGATAGGTAATACGGCTCGTCACGCAAGAGCGGATTGTTCGCCTTCGAACGGGTTGCAATCCGCAATCCATCGTTCACAGTGAGCGCGACAAGGGCGATCGGCCCGCAATGATTTCAGAGAGGATTTCCCCGTGGCCTATCGCGATTTCGACACCGGTTTTTCCCGCCGCGCCCTCTTGCGCGGGGGTGCCTTCCTTGGGGCCGGAGCCGCCCTTTCCGGCCCGGCTGCGCTGTTCGCGCAGGCGTCGAACGCGTCGCGCGTCGCGTGGCCCTCTGTCGCCGCGATGGCGGACAAATATGTCGACGAGCGCAAGGTCGCCAACATCGTCGCGACGCTGGGCTGGGGCCAGCAGGCGCCGACCACCATCGCGAAAGGCACGCTCGCCATCGGGCAGCCTCAGCGTGCGGATATCGATTCGCTCTATCGCATCTATTCGATGACCAAGCCGATCACCGGCATGGCGGCGATGATGCTGATCGATGAGGGAAAGCTCGGCCTCGACCAGCCGCTTGCGGAGATACTGCCCCAATTCGCCGATATGCGCGTGCAGCGCACCTATGACGGATCGCTCACCGATACCGTGCCTGCCGAACGTCCGATCACTATCCGCCAATTGCTGACCCATACGGCGGGGCTGGGCTACAATATCGTCCAGAAGGGGCCGATCGCGCAGGCTTATGTCGAGCGCGGCGTGGTGCCGGGCCAGGTCAGCCGCCTGCCGATCCCGGGCCTCGGGCGCGCGACGGCGGTCAAGGGCCTCGCCAATTTCGCGGACCGGCTGGCCGAATTGCCACTCGTCCTCCAGCCGGGATCGAAATGGAGCTATTCGGTCGGGCTCGACCTGATGGGCCGGGTGATCGAGGTGGCGAGCGGGATGCCGTTCGACCGCTTCCTCGATGAACGCATCTTCCAGCCTACCGGCATGACCAGCACCTGGTTCCGCGTGCCGCAGAGCGAGATCGGGCGCTTCACCACCAATTACGGCATCGTCAACGGCGTCCCCATTCCGATCGATCCGGCGCGCGCGTCCATCTATCTCGACGAGCCGTCTTTCCCCTTCGGCGGCGCCGGGCTGGTGTCGAGCCCGCGCGATTACGACCGCTTCCTGCGGATGCTGCTCGGCTATGGCGTGATCGACGGAAAGCGTGTGATGGGCGAGTTGGCGGTCCGTGTCGGCACGTCCAACATCCTGCCCGCAACCGCCAAGACCGAGGGCACCTGGGTCGAGGGTCAGGGTTATGGCGCGGGCGGGCGCGTGACCGGCGGCTCCTACGGATGGGGCGGCGCGGCGGGCACGGTCGCTTTCGTCAATTACGATGCCGGTCTGCGGGCGGCCCTGTTCACCCAATACATGCCGTCCGAAGCCTATCCGATCCACGAAGGCTTTCCCGCTGCGGTGGCGAAGGATCTGGCGGCGATGCAAAAACGATGAAGGCACCGCTTGCCTTCACCGGATCGCGGATCGACCGCGCCGACCATGTCCGCGCCGATCCCGAGCGGTTGGCAAGTATGATGGGCTGGCGGGCGCGATTGCTTGCGCTCGATGGCCTGATGCCGGGCATGGACGAAGCGGGCGCGCTCGCCTGGACCAGCCTGGCCGATGCGCCGCAGGATGCGGAACTGGTCTTTCTCGGCCTCGATGGAGACCGGCCCTGCTTCGCCTGTGTGCCCCCGCAGGGTGACAGCGCCCCGCGCATGGCCAATCCGGCCCTCTGGGCGGCGATGGCGGCGCTCTCGCCGGGCGATCTGGCCGTTTATGGCGGCGCGCGCAGTCTGGTCGACTGGCACGCGCGGCACCGCTTCTGCGCCCAGTGCGGCGGCGCGACGGAAATCGCCAAGGGCGGATGGCAGAGAAATTGCACGCAATGCGGCGCGCAGCATTTCCCGCGCACCGATCCGGTCACGATCATGCTGGTCGAACATGAAGACCGCCTGATGCTCGGTCGCGGGCTCGGCTGGGGCGAGGGGCGCTTTTCCGCGCTCGCCGGTTTCGTGGAGCCGGGCGAGAGTATCGAGGAAGCGGTCGCGCGCGAGGTACTGGAGGAAAGCGGCGTTACGGTGCGCGATGTCAGCTATGTCGCCAGCCAGCCCTGGCCGTTCCCGAGCCAGCTGATGATCGGCTGCCACGCCCTTGCCGACGACGATACGGTCACGATGGACGAGACCGAATTGGCCGAACTGCGCTGGTTCACGCGTGACGAGGTCAAAGCGGCGCTTGTCGGCGGGCCCGATGCCCCCTTCGCGAAGCCTCCGCGCGAGGCGATCGCGACACATCTGCTGACCTGGTGGAGCGCAAAATGACCGACCCCCGCAAACTGACCATCGATATCTGGTCCGACGTGATGTGCCCTTGGTGCCTCGTCGGCTGGGGCAATCTCAGACAGGCGCTCGACGAACTCGATGTGGAGATCGCGGCGGAATTGCGCTGGCACGCGTTCGAGCTCAATCCCGATATGGCGCCTGAGGGCGAGGAGCGCACCGCGCATATCGCGCGCAAATACGGCCGCACGCTGGAACAGTCGCGCGGGGTGCAGGGCCAGATGCGCGAGGCGGCGGAACGGGCAGGCGTGTCGCTCGATTACGAAGGCGAAGAGCCCGCACCGGAAGCGATGATGTGGAACACCTTCGCCGCTCACAAGCTCCTAGTCTGGGCGGGCGACACGCATGGCTATGCGCGCCAGACCGATCTCAAGCTCGCCCTGTTTCACGCGCATTTCAACGCGCGTCGTCCGATCGGGGAGCGCGCGGTTTTGCTCGACATCGCGCAAGAGACCGGTTTCGACCGGGCGGAGGCCGAAGTCGCCCTCGACAGTTCGGAATGGGCGCACAAGGTCCGCGCCGAGGAGCGCGCGGCCTACGATCTCAACATTACCGGCGTGCCCGCCATGGTGGTCGAGAACGCCTTCATGATCCCCGGCGCGCAATCCCCACAGGTCTACGCCGATGCGTTGCGGCGGGTGGCCGAGAAATTGCCCGCCTGAACGCGAAACGCCCCGCCGGGCGAGGGCGGGGCGTTATTATCGCGATCGGGATGAAGATCAGCTGTTGCGCTCATCCTGAATGGCGGCGCGGGTCTTCGGACCCTTCTGCGCGTCCTGCGCCGGATTGTCCGATCCGACTTCCGGCTCGCGATTGGCTGGGTCGGTCGCGCCGTTCAACTCGGCGCGCTTGCCAACCTGGCGATTGACCTCGCCGCCGGAAGAGCTGGATTGCGACGGCGTCGCGCCTTCGGTGATCTCGTCGATCAATTCGTTGTCGGGATGCAGGGACTGGCGTTCGGGCATTCGAATTCTCCTTTTCCTTTCAACGGGTAAGGGAGCGGTCCCGTTCCGACTTAAATCAGACCGAGCCTCTGCAATTTCGTCGCGATCCTGCCGGGGATGACATCGCCGACCTCTTCGCCCTCGGCCAGATCGCGGGGCGGTTCGCCCTTCAGGTAACGCCAGCCCTGATGCGCGCGCTTGGGCTTGGGGAGAACCGGGATCAGCCGGGGTTCGAGGTCGATGAACCAGCGACCGTTATCCTGTTCGGTGAAGCCGATGATCGGGCTGCGCGCGACCAGATTGTGCTCGTGAATCCAGAACAGCGACCCGCCGATGCATTCCTCCCACCGCGTCGGGCGATAGCGGGTGTTGACGCTCATGCGCGGGCGATTGGCGAACCAGCTTTCGATATCGGCATAGCTTTTCGCGCCAAAGGCGATCTTGGTCAGATTGAGCGGCATCGGCTCCGATATGGGTGTGGGGCGGAGGGACTCAAGCCGGATGGGGCAAAGGCGCGGAGAGCCGCTTTGGATTGCTTCGTCGCTGCGCTCCTCGCAATGACGAGAGAGGCGAGTTTCTTCGTCATTGCGAGCGAAGCGAAGCAATCCAGAGGCATCCAAGAGCGCGCGCCTCAGCCCACCACCCCACTCGCGACCGCGAGGCCGAGAAACGCGAAGAAACCCATGGAATCGGTGATCATCGTCACGAACACGCTCGACGCGACGGCCGGGTCCTGATCCAGCCGGTCGAAGATGACCGGGACGAGGACGCCCGCCAGACCTGCGACCAGCACGTTCACCACCATCGCCGCCGCGATCACTCCGCCGAGCAGCGGCGTGAAGAATACGCCCGTCGCCAGCCCGATCAGCACCGCGATGGTCGCACCATTCAGCATCGCCACGCGCAATTCGCGCCACAATATGCGCTTGGTGTTCGATCGCGTCAGCTGGTTCATCGCGATCGCGCGGACCGTCACCGCCATGGTCTGCGTGCCCGCATTCCCGCCGATACTGGCGACGATTGGCATCAGCACGGCGAGCGCCACCAATTGTTCGATCGCCGCACCGAACAGAGCGATGATGAAGCTGGCGAGCAGCGCCGTGCCCAGATTGGCGACGAGCCAGCGCACGCGGGCAGAATAGGCGTCGCGGATCGGTTCGTTGATGTCGCCATCGCCCGCGCCGGACATGAGAAGCGCGTCCTCGCCCGCTTCTTCGGCGATGATGTGGACAACGTCGTCCACCGTCATCTGGCCGACCAGCCGCCCGCTCTCGTCCACCACGGCGGCGCTGATGAGGGCGTATTTCTGGAACATGTTGCCGACCTCTTCCTGGTCGAGCATGGCGGGAATCAGCGTCTGGTCGCGCTTCATCACGTCGGCGAGGGCGACGCTGCGCGGCGTGCGCAATATCCACGACAATTGGCAGGTGCCGACCGGATGGTGCCGTTCGTCCACCACGAACACCTCGAAGAAATCCTGCGGCAGGTCGCGCCCGTCGCGCAGGAAATCGATGAGATCGCCCACGCTCATATGCTCGGGCACCGCGACCAGCTCGCGGCTCATCAGGCGCCCGGCAGTCTCCTCGGGATAGGCGAGCGCGCTTTCAATCGCGATGCGGTCTTCATCGTCCAGCTCGGCGAGGATGGCCTGCTGGTCCTCCTCGTCGAGATCCTCGATCAGCTGGACGGCGTCGTCGGTTTCGAGCTGTTCGGCGATCTGCGCCACGCTGGCCGCGGGCAGATCCTCCATCATGTCGTCGCGAACGTAGTCGTTGAGTTCCGCGACCACGTCGCCGGTCATCAGATCGGTGATGGCCGAGGCGAGCTTGCGCCGATCCTCGCGGTCGAACAGTTCGAGGAGGTCGGCGACATCGGCGGGGTGGAGCGGTTCGACGAGATCGTAGACCGCCCCGTCGTCGCCTTCCTCGAGCGCGTCTTCCACCCGGCGGACGAATTGCGGCTTGAGCGTGTTCTCCTCGTCCATCCGCTCGTCGTCGATGCGGTCGTCCGGGCGGCCGCCATCCTCGGGCAGGTCGTCCGTCAGCCGGTCGTCGTCGAGGAGAGCATCGTCTGCCATGCGGCCCGCTCTAGGCAGTCGGACGCGGATGGCAAGCGAGAGGGTGACATCAGGGCCGGAGACCCTATGTAGGCGGCCACATATTCATCAGGAGACAGACACGATGGCCGACACTCTCACATTCACGCTCGACACCGGAGACGGCGAAAACAAGGACGTGGTCATCAAGCTGCGCCCCGATCTCGCGCCCGGCCATGTCGAGCGGATCACCGAACTGGTCGGCGAAGGCTTCTATGACGGCGTGGTGTTCCACCGCGTGATCCCCGGCTTCATGGCGCAGGGCGGCGATCCGACCGGCACCGGCATGGGCGGCAGCGACAAGCCCGACCTGAAGGCCGAATTCAACGCCGAACCGCATGTGCGCGGCACCTGCTCGATGGCCCGCACCCAGGTGCCCGACAGCGCGAACAGCCAGTTCTTCATCTGCTTCGACGACGCGCACTTCCTCGACGGCCAGTACACCGTCTGGGGTCAGGTCGAGAGCGGCATGGAACACGTCGACGCCCTGCCCAAGGGCGAGCCGCCCAAGGCGCCGGGCAAGATCGTGAAGGCGAGCGTTTCGTAAGCCTTACGAACAGCGACGAGGGAAGGGCGGCCAAGTGCCGCCCTTTTCGTTGAAAGGAGCGCCCCCCTCGGGTAAAGGCGCGCCACTCATGAAACAGACAAATTCTCCCAAGACCTACCGGGTCAAGTCCTTCGGCTGCCAGATGAACGTCTATGACGGCGAGCGCATGGCCGAGATGCTGGCCGAGCGGGGCATTGCGCCCGCGCCGGAGGGGGAGGAGGCCGATCTCGTCGTCCTCAACACCTGCCACATCCGCGAGAAGGCGGCGGAGAAGGTCTATTCCGACATCGGCCGCCTGACCAAGGCGGGGCGCGCGGCGGGCAAGGAGCCGCTGATCGCGGTCGCGGGCTGCGTCGCGCAGGCCGAGGGCGAGGAGATCATGGCGCGTGCGCCCGCCGTGTCCATGGTGGTCGGGCCGCAGGCCTATCATCGCTTGCCGGAGATGCTCGACCGGGCGGTCAAGGGCGAACGGGCGACCGATACGGACATGCCCGCGATCGCTAAATTCGCGGCGCTTCCCGAGCGCAGGCGCGTGACGCCGAACGCCTTTCTCACCGTGCAGGAAGGCTGCGACAAGTTCTGCACCTATTGCGTCGTGCCCTATACGCGCGGCGCGGAGATCAGCCGACCTTATCAGGACCTCGTGACCGAAGCGCGCAAGCTGGTCGATGCGGGCGCTAAGGAGATCACGCTGCTGGGCCAGAACGTCTCGGCATGGAGCGGTGAGGACGAGCGCGGTCACACGGTCGGCCTCGCGGGGCTGATCCGCGATCTCGCGAAGATCGATGGCCTCGCGCGCATCCGCTACACCACCAGCCATCCTGCCGACATGGACGATGCGCTTATCGCAGCGCATGGTGAGGTCGAGAAGCTGATGCCCTTCCTCCACCTGCCGGTGCAGGCGGGCAGCGACCGGGTGTTGAAGGCGATGAACCGCTCGCACACTGCCGAAAGCTATCTCAAACTGCTCGACCGCTTTCGCGCCGCGCGCCCCGATATCGCGCTGAGCGGCGATTTCATCGTCGGCTTTCCCGGCGAGACCGAGGCCGAGTTCGAAGAGACGCTGAAGCTGGTCGACGCGGTCGGTTACGCGCAGGCCTTCAGCTTCAAATACTCGCCGCGCCCCGGCACCCCGGCTGCCACGATGGATGGACAGATCGCGCCAGAGATTATGGATGATCGCCTCCAGCGCCTCCAGGCTGCGCTCAACCGCGATCAGTTCGCCTTCAATCGTGTGACCGAGGGCCGGACCTGCCAGGTCCTCGTCGAACGCAAGGGCAAGCTTCCCGGCCAATGGCTCGGCAAGTCGCCCTGGCTCCAGAGCGTGTGGTTCGAAGGAAATTGCGCGATCGGCGATCTCGTCGAGGTCAGGCTGGGCGAGGCGGGGCCCAATTCGATGGCCGGCGAATTGCTGGAACGCGAGACCGCGTAAGACGCCGGACAGGCTTCGCTTGTGTTGCAGCGCGATGACTATCCACTGTCACGGCACTCTTCCTCGCTTGCGTAAGGCCCCAACCCGCCTACATTCCTTTCATCTGAGCGAAAGGAACCAATGGCTCGAAAACCCGCAAACCGGCCTGGAAGCGCCGAGCGCATCGCGTTCAGCAAATCCCCCGTCCCCCAGCGCGAGGTGCGCCGCGCGCAACTCGATCTGAGTTTCGACAATCAGAGCCTTCTGGGTGCTCTGTTCGGACAGTTCGACGCCAATCTGGTGCAGGTGGAAAACCGCCTCGGCGTCTTCATCTCGGCGCGGGGCAACGAGCTTCATCTCGAAGGACCGGAAGACAGCGTCGCGCGGGCGCGTGACGTTCTGCGGGCGATGTACGACAAGCTGGCGGTCGGTCAGGATCTCGATGCGGGCCTGATCGAATCGATCATCGCCATGTCGGACGAGCCGACGCTGGACGGTATCGTCGATGCGGAGCCGGGCGAGCGGGCGGGAATGCCGCCGATCATGATCCGCACCCGTCGCAAGACCATCGTGCCGCGCTCCGCCACGCAGGCGACCTATATGCGTAGTTTGGTGCGTGACGACATCATCTTCGCGCTGGGTCCGGCGGGTACGGGCAAGACCTATCTGGCGGTCGCGCAGGCCGTGGCGCAGCTCATCACCGGCAGCGTGCAGCGCCTGATCCTCTCGCGTCCGGCGGTGGAGGCGGGTGAGAAGCTCGGCTTCCTTCCCGGCGACATGAAGGACAAGGTCGATCCCTATCTGCGCCCGCTCTACGACGCGCTCTACGATTGTATGCCGCCCGAACAGGTCGAGCGCCGGCTGGCGAGCGGAGAGATCGAGATCGCTCCCATCGCCTTCATGCGCGGGCGCACTCTGGCCGATGCCTTCGTCATCCTCGACGAGGCGCAGAACACCACGCGCGAGCAGATGAAGATGTTCCTCACCCGCTTCGGCCAGAACAGCCGGATGGTGGTGTGCGGCGATCCGCGCCAGGTCGACATTCCCGGCGGCGATCGGATGAGCGGCTTGGCCGATGCGGTCGAGAAGCTGGAGGGCGTCGACGGGTTCGGCACGATCCGCTTCACCGCCGCGGATGTGGTGCGCCATCCGATCGTGGGGCGGATCGTCGAGGCTTACGAAGGCCCGACCGTCTGATGGACCTCGATATCGAAGTCGACGGCTGGCCGTCGGCTGAAACCGATTGGGCGGATCTCGCCGAGCGCGCGCACGCCGCCGCCGAAACCGTGGAGCCTGCGCTCGCCAATCCGCGCCTCACCGCCAGCGTGTTGTTCACCGTCGATGACGAGGTCCAGGCGTTGAACAAGGAATGGCGGGCCAAGGACAGGCCGACCAATGTCCTGTCCTTTCCCATGCTGTCGCGCGATGCGCTGCTGGGTCTGGCGCCGGAGGGCGGGCCGGAAATGCTGGGCGATATCGCGCTGGCCTACGAAACCTGCCAGCGCGAGGCCGGCGAGAAGGGCGTCACGCTCGCCCAGCATACCGCGCATCTGCTGGTCCATGGATTGCTGCATCTTGCGGGTCACGATCATGTCGAAAACGACGAGCAGGCCGCTGCCATGGAACGATTGGAGATCGCGGCGCTTGCCAAACTGGACATCGCCGACCCATATGGGGATCGCGACTAGCTAAGGAGCAGATTGCAGGGCCATGCCCGATTCCGACACCGCCGCGGGAGACGCGGAAAGTAGCGGCGGACTGGTGTCCGCCTTCAAACGCATCTTCGCAGGCACGGAGGGCGGGCGCTCGCTGCGCGCGCAGCTCGAAGAGGCGATCGACGAGCACGAGCACGGCCATGACAATGGCGGCGGCGAGGAAACGCCGGAGGAGAAGGCCAAGGGCGATCTCAGCCCGGTCGAGCGCCAGATGCTGCGCAATCTCCTGCATTTCAGCGAGCACGACGCGGACGATGTCGCCGTGCCGCGGGGCGAGATCGTGGCGATCCGCGCCGATGCCAGCTGGGACGAGATGATCGCGATCTTCGCCGATAACGGCCATTCGCGGATGCCCGTCTATCGCGACCAGCTGGATGACGTGATCGGGATGATCCACATCAAGGACGTCTTCCCCTATCTCGCCAAGGCCGATCCGCCGCCGAGCGACTGGACCGCGCTGATGCGCCAGCCGCTTTATGTCCCGCAGACCCGGAACGCGCTCGACGTCCTGGCCGACATGCGCGCCCAACGGATGCATCTCGCCATCGTGCTGGACGAATTTTCGGGCACTGACGGGATCATCACGATCGAGGATCTGGTCGAAGAGATCGTCGGCGAGATCGAGGACGAGCACGACGATGCGCCGCTCGAAATGATCCGCCCGATGGGTGACGGGATCTGGGAATGCGATGCGCGCGCCGAACTGGACGATGTCGCCGAACTGATCGACGCCCGCCTCGCCGAGGTGGAGGAATCGGTCGATACCCTCGGAGGGCTGGCCTTCGTCCTGGCCGAACAGGTCCCACCGGTCGGCGTCGTGGTCGACCATCCCAGCGGCTGGCGGATCGAGGTGATCGAGGGCGACGAAACGCATGTCACGCGGTTGCGATTGCACGCGCCCGAAGAGACCCACAGCGAAAACTAGAGACCGAAGTGTAACGTTGCGGAAAATGCAATTCGCGCTCGACACGCGTTGGGGGCGGCAATACGGGTAAGCCATGGCCATTCGTCGTCTTCCACCCTTGCGCGCGCTCGAAGCGTTCGTGCGGACCGTGCGGTTGGGTTCGGCGCGCGCGGCAGCGGACGAATTGGGCCTGAGCCCGTCGGCCCTGTCGCGCCGCATCGGCAATCTCGAGACCTTCGTCGGCAAGAAGCTGTTCACGCGCGCGCGCCAGTCGATGCAGCTTACCGATGAAGGGCAGGCGTTCTACGAGGCGGTCAATCCGCATCTCGAATCGCTCGCCCGCGCGGTGGAAAGCCAGTCGGAAAACCTTTCGCTGCTGCGCCTGCATCTGGGCGTGCTCCCGCTGTTCGGCAGCCAGCGGCTGTTCCCGCGCCTCGCCGAACTGCGGCGGTCGCATCCGCTCCTGCATATCGATATCGACACCGGCGCGCATATCGAGGACCGGGTGGGCGACACGCTCGACGCCGGGATCATCCTGTCACGCGGGCCTGCCAGTGGCCTTCACGCCGTGCGGCTCGATCATAACAGGGTCCACGCCATCGCCAGCCGCGACATCGCCAAGGCGGTCGGCGATTTGCCGGATCGAGAAAGGCTGGAAGCGCAGACCTTCCTGATCCACAACGAATTGCCCGCCAGCTTCGAAGCGTGGAAGGCGGCCCTTGCGATGCACGATCTCGAACCGGCGGCGATCGACCATTACGATTCCGGCCAGTTGATGCTGGAGGCGGCCAAGCAGGGCCTCGGCATCGCGATCATGCATGACGATCACATGCGCCGCGCGGCAGACGACCGGCTGACCGATCTCTTCGGCATCGATGTCGAAAGCCCCTACAGCTACTGGTTCGTGTGCAAGCCTACCGCACTCGAGGAGCGACCCGTGCGCATTTTTCACGACTGGCTGGTGAGGGCAGAACTCTAGCTGTTGTCCGCGGCGGGGGGAGGGCGATACCGGATCGCGTCCACCGTGTGTTGATAGTCGCGCAACGGTTTGCCCAGCACCTCTTCAAGCCGTTCGACGATCTGCGTGCGGGCCTGCGCGGCGATGGCTTTCCTCCCGCGATGGGTTTCCGGGCTGAACGGATCGAGAAAGTGGATCTTGAGCCGAAATGTCCCACGCCGTGCCATTACGCGCATCGCATTGTGCAATCCGCTCTCGTCGCCGATCCAGCTGATCTCTTCGGCTGCGGCGCCGTAATCCATGACCAC
Organism: Qipengyuania pelagi; assembly: GCF_009827295.1. Taxonomy (NCBI): domain Bacteria; kingdom Pseudomonadati; phylum Pseudomonadota; class Alphaproteobacteria; order Sphingomonadales; family Erythrobacteraceae; genus Qipengyuania; species Qipengyuania pelagi. The sequence goes on from NZ_WTYD01000001.1 coordinate 511,104, forward strand.
CGGCTGGACGAGCACGCCGGGCGGGGGCGGCTCCAATACGCTCAACATGCTCGATTTGAACGGTAACAGAGACTGGCCATCGGTCACCGTACCTTCGGGGAATACGGTGACCGACCAATTGTCCTGCAACGCCTCCTTCAAGGCGTTGATCTGTTCGGCGACCCCCATGCGGTTCTCGCGCTTCACGAAGACGGTGCGGTTGAGGCTGCACAGCCGGCCAATCCCCGGCACTTCGGACAATTCCTGCTTGGCGACGAACGCCGTGCCGCTCGCACCGGCGAGGGCGAGGATGTCGATCCAGGACAGGTGGTTGGAAATGAAAAAGACATCGCGCCGCAAGGGCGTGCCGACGCGCGTCACCTTCGCACCGACCACGCGGGCAGTGTAGCGCAGGAACAGCATCGGAAACGGAGAACCGTAAGCGAAGATGCGATAAAGGTAATGGAGCGGGACGAAGACGATCAGCAGGGCCAGGATACCGATCGCACGCAGGATGAAGCGTATCCATCCCGCCACGGTCAGCGGGACCGTTTCGCCCCGCATGGCGGCCATGCGCTTGCGCCCGTATTTCTCCGCCCGGCGGCGGGCCCGCTCGCTCCGAACGGGCTGCCCCGAGGGCGCGTCACTCACTTTTCGTCGCGTTCCAGCCGAACGCCGTACAGTTCCATGCGGTGATCGACGAGGCGATAGCCGAGCTTTTCCGCGATCTGTTTCTGCAAGGCTTCCAGTTCGGGATCGACGAATTCCACGACCTTGCCCGTTTCCACATCGATCAGGTGATCGTGATGCGCTTCGGGCGCGGCTTCATAGCGCGAGCGGCCGTCCCCGAAATCGTGGCGATCGAGAATCCCCGCCTCTTCGAACAGGCGTACGGTGCGATAGACGGTGGCGATCGAAATGCCCGGATCGATCTTGTTGGCGCGTTCGTGCACCATCTCGACATCGGGGTGATCGTCCGCGTCTGACAGCACCCGCGCTATCACGCGACGCTGTTCGGTGATGCGCAGACCCTTGTCGGCGCAAAGCTGTTCGAGATCGATCCGATGCGGCAAAACAGGCTCCGGCTAAACAAAACGCCCCGGACCCATAAGGGGCCGAGGCGTCTGGCTCAAGTCGGTGACCTGACGAATCAGTCTGTTTTCTTCTTGCGACCGCGCTTTTGACCCGGCTTGCGACCGAGACCGATCTGCTTGGCGAGTTCGCGACGCTTCTCCGCGTAGTTCGGTGCAACCATCGGATAGTCCGAGGGCAAATCCCAGCGCTGGCGATACTCTTCGGGCGACATATCGTAATTGGTCCGAAGATAGCGCTTGAGCATCTTCAGCTTCTTGCCGTCTTCCAGGCAAACGATGTAGTCAGGCTTGACAGAGGCGCGCACCGATACTGCCGGTTCTGGTCGTTCTTCTTTCGGCTGTTCTTCGCCGCCAAGACCCGCGAGTGCGGAATAAACAGTTTGGATCAAAGTCGGGACATCAGCGACTTCGACATTGTTGTTGGCGACATGCGCGGCGACGATATCGGAAGTGAGAGTGATTAGCGTTTCCGACATGTCGGTCTGGAATTCTTCCATGGATTGTCTCCTTTTTCGCGCCCCTAGACCTTTCGACATCACGATGTCCAGTCAAGCCACACCATTCGACACAAAAACTAGCTGTGAATAAATGCGTATTTTATTGCCGCGATCGATTTTCAAATGGATTTGCCGAAAGTTATCGCATCGATCCGTGATCCGTCGCTGAGCCGATAATAGTCGGGCCGATGCCCGATCTGTTCGAATCCCAGCGAGGTGTAGAGGCTGCGCGCCGGGTTGTTCGCGCGCATTTCAAGGAAGACTCGATCGGCTTTCTTCTTGCGCGCTTGCGTGAAAAACGATTCCAGCAGGATGCGTCCGAGACCGCGTTTGCGAAAACGGGGGCGCACTCCGATCAACAGGAGTTCTTCTTCGCCCGGCGCGCTCCGTATCAGGGCAAATCCCGCCGGTTCGCGTGCGTCGGCGGGCCGATCTATCCGGCCCTCGCTATCGACGACCAGCGCATAGGTGTGCGGCATCGTCAGCGAGCTGGCGACCTGCGCGCGAGTCCAGGCCTCGCCCCAATGGGGATCGAATGCTTCGTCCATGACGAGCATGATGCCATCAAGAACTGTCATGAACCTGACACAAGGTGGCGCGGCTTGGCGTCGGGCGCGCGGCCATAGATCGGGGCCAGCCTGTCGGTGAGCAGCGCTTGCGGCAGCGCGCAGGCGAAGCGGGCATCGGGCAATAGGTCGAGAGCCACGCCCGATCCCCTTCTATCGACCAGCTCGGCCGCTTTGTTGCCTGCGACGAATTCGGTTCGAAACAAGCCCGCCGCGCTGTCGGTGGGCAGCGACCGATGCGGTTCGCTGGGATGCCCACCGGGGCCAAAAGGCTGGACGAAGATTTCCCCGTGACCACCGGTCATGGCGACGAGGATTTCTCGGCCCTCATGCTCGGGCCCCGTTCTCGCCATGGCGGCGACCAGCGCCAGAGTGGGGTATCCGCGCACGTCCGCGCCCCATGCGATGGCGAGTGAGCGTGCCGCGGCAAGCCCGATGCGCGTTCCGGTGAAGCTCCCCGGCCCGAGCGAAACGAGGATGCGATCCGCGCGCCCACGCTCGGGCAATTCGGCGATTAGGGGCACCAGCCGCTCGGCATGCCCTCGACCGATGGTTTCGTGGCGGTGGTCGAGCAGGCTTGGCCCGTCTTCGTTGCCGTCGCCGCCGAACAACGCGACCGAACACGCTTCGGTGGCGCATTCGATCGCCAGGATTCGTTGATCGCTTCGCATCGGGTCAGCGCTGCCTCAGCTGTGTCGTTGCTTCAAGCGGCCAGGTCCGACCCGCCGGTTCAGGCGATGCGGGTGAACTTGTCGAACTCGGGACGCGGGCTGCGCTCGAAAATGCTTTCCGCATCGCCATAGCCGATCGAGCAGATGAAATTGACCTTGTGCTTCGGATCGTCGCCGAAGAAGGCCTTCTCGACCGCTTCGGCGTCGAAGCCGGACATCGGGCCGGTATCGAGGCCGAGCGCGCGTGCCGCGATGATGAGATAGGCGCCCTGTAGAGCGGAATTGCGGAACGCGCCTTCCTTGCGGCCCTCCTCATCGCCTTCGAACCAGCTCTTGGCGTCGGTGTGGGGGAACAGCCAGGGCAGCTCCTCGTGAAAGTCGATATCGTAACCCACGAGCGCGGTGACGGGCGCGGCCTTCACCTTGTCCTTGTTGCCATCGGAAACACATTCGACGAGCTTGGCCTTGGCTTCGTCCGACTTGACCCAGACGATGCGTGCGGGCTGCATATTGGCCGAGGTCGGCCCCATCTTCATCAGTTCGTAGATCGCGTGCAGCTGTTCGTCCGACACGTCCTTGCCGAGCCAGCCATTATAGCTGCGCGCCTCGCGAAAAATCTGGTCGAGCGCATCGTCGGAAAGGTGCGTGTCGTGGAACTGCTTGGGCATGATGGAACCTCGTTTCGATTGATAGCGCGCTCAGGCGGCGCGAACTTCTTCGACCTCGGGGACGTAATGCTTCAACAGCCCTTCGATCCCGTGCTTCAGTGTCGCGGTCGAGGACGGACAGCCCGCGCAGGCGCCCTGCATGGTGAGATAGACGATCCCGTCCTTGAAGCCGCGATAGCGGATATCCCCGCCATCCCCCGCCACAGCCGGGCGCACGCGCGTTTCGAGCAATTCGTTGATCTGCGCGACGATATCGGCATTTGCCGGATCGTCCTCGACCAGCAAGGCCTCGTCTTCGGGAGGAACGGAAAAGCCGGCGGCCGTTCCCGGTGCCGCGGCGAACAGGGGCGCCTCGCTGACGAAATGGTCGAGCAGGATCGAGAGCACCATCGGCTTCAGATCGGTCCAGTCGACACCCGGCGCGGCGGTGACGGTGATGAAATCGCTGCCGAAGAAGACGTTCACCACATCGCCGGTGTCGAAGATCGCCTGCGCCAGCGGGCTCGCCTCGGCAGCTTCGGGGTCCGCGAATTCGCGCGTGCCGCTGTCCATGACGGGGCGACCCGGCAGGAATTTGAGGCTGGCGGGATTGGGCGTGGTTTCGGTCTCGATGAACATGGCGGGCACATAGGCAGGGGGCGCCGAAGCTACAAGGCGCGAGGGCGGGCGATTGGCCGGTCCCTAACATCTCGTCGGAAATATCGGGCATTCACTCGCGCTTCACCGCGGCGATCCCTATAGAGGCTCCATGACATTTCTTGCGCGTGCCGTCCGGCGCCTCGCCTTCCTCGCTCCCTTGTCCGCTCTCGCCGTGCCCCACGCGGCGGCGCAACCGTCCGTGGAGGCGGCGGCGACTGCTCCGGCCATTGCGCTTCCAACACCGACAGCGCTCCAGCGTGGGGACGCAACACCGTGGATCTACGAAGGCAGCGACGTGCCGCGCGATCCCGAATGGCTGTTCGGCAAGATGAAGAACGGGTTGCGCTATGCCGTGCGCCGCAATGGGGTGCCGCCGGATCAGGTTTCCATCCGGGTCAGGATCGATGCCGGGTCGCTGCACGAACGCGATAGCGAGCTGGGCTATGCCCACCTTCTCGAACACATGCTGTTCCGCGAGAGCAAATATCTCGGCCCGGCCCAGGCCATCCCGACCTGGCAGCGCTTGGGCGCGACGTTCGGCAGCGACACCAACGCCGAAACCACGCCGACGCATACGGTCTACAAGCTCGACCTGCCCAATATCGACGCAGCCAAGCTGGACGAAAGCATGAAGCTGTTGTCCGGCATGGTGCGCGCGCCCGTCCTCAGCGATGCCAATGTGCGCGCCGAGGTGCCGATCGTGCTCGCCGAAATGCGCGAGCGGGGCGGCGCGGCGCAGCGCAGCGGCGATGCCACGCGCAAGACCCTGTTCGCCGGACAGCGCCTCGCAAGCCGCAGCCCGATCGGCACGCCCGAGACGCTGGGCGCGGCCCGCGGACGCAGCGTCTCGGACTTCTACAAGCGCTGGTATCGCCCGGAAAACACCGTGATCGTCGCGGTCGGCGACATGGATCCCGAGGTTCTCGCCGCCGAGATCGAGAAATATTTCGGCGACTGGAAGGGGAGCGGCAAGGCGGTTGCTGCCCCCGATTTCGGCGACCCGGTCGCGCCCGCCGGGGCCGATCCCGCCAACCCGGTCGGCGAGACCGCCGTCACGGTCGAACCCGATCTGCCGCGCTCCTTCACCTACGCCGTCCTCCGGCCCTGGCGGCCGGTGCAGGACACCATCGCCTATAATCAGGGCCTGCTGCGCGATTCGCTCGCGCAGCAGCTGATCAATCGCCGACTGGAGGCGCGGGCGCGGGGCGGCGGCAGCTACCTTTACGCCCAGGTCCAGCAGGACGATGTCAGCCGCTCCACCGACGCGACCTTCGTCAGCTTCGCGCCGATCGGCGAGGACTGGCGCGGTGCGCTGACCGATGTGCGGGGCGTGATCGCCGACGCGCTCGCCACGCCGCCGAGCGAAGAGGAACTGGCGCGCGAGATCGCCGAATTCGAACAGGTGTTCGTCAGCTCGGTCGAGGAGCGTGCTGTTCTCGCAGGCGGCAGGCTGGCCGACGACATCGTCCAGGCGGTCGACATCCGCGAGGCGGTCGCCGCGCCCGAAACCGTGCTGACGGTATTCCGGGGCATGAAGGACACGATCACGCCCGAACAGATTCTCGAGCACACGCGGGCTCTGTTCAGCGGGCCGGTCATTCGCGCGGCCTATACGACACCTGCTGCAGGGGAGGCGGATGCCGCTGCCCTGCGCACTGCGCTGACCGCGCCGGTCGAACCGGATGCGAGCGCGCGCGTCACGGCGAGCGAGATTTCCTTTGCCGACCAGCCTGTTATCGGTGAGCCGGGTGAAATCACCCAGGCGCAGCCGCTCGGCGTGCTCGATATCGAGCGGGTGGATTTCGCCAACGGGGTCAAGGCGATCCTGTGGTCGAACGATGCGGAACCGGGCCGCGTGGCGGTAAAGGTTCGCTTCGGCGGTGGATATCGATCCGTCGGGCCGGACGATGCGGTCTATGCGCGGCTGGGCCAGATGGCGCTGGTCGGTTCGGGCGTCGGCGAACTCGGCCAGGACGAACTCGATCGCATCTCGACCGGGCGCAAGATGGGCTTCGACTTCGCGATCGACGAAGGGGGCTTCACCTTCTTCGCCCAGACCCGCGCGGAAGACCTGGAGGATCAGCTCTATCTCTTCGCCGCCAAGCTGGCGATGCCGCGCTGGGACCCGAACCCGGTGCTGCGCGCCAAGGCAGCGGCGCGGCTGGCTTATGAAAGCTACTTCACCAGCCCGGCGGGCGTCTTGGGCCGTGATCTCGACAGCGCGATCCGTGACGGCGATCCGCGCTATGCGACGCCCGATCTGGCCGCGATCGAGGCTGCGACTCCCGAAGGCTTCCGCGCATTCTGGGAGCCGATCCTGAAACAGGGGCCGGTCGAAGTGCTGGTGTTCGGCGATTTCCAGCGCGAGGCTGCGGTGGAGGCGCTGGCGAAAAGCTTCGGCGCCTTGCAGCCGCGCGAAGGCCTGGCGCAGGACGTCGCCGCGCGCGTCCCCGGCTTCCCCGAAGCGGGCGAAACGAAAGTGCTGTATCATCGCGGCGACGCCAATCAGGCCGCGGCGGTTATCGCCTGGCCGAGCGGGGGCGGGGTCACCGATCTGCGCGAATCGCGTCAGCTCGAAATCCTCGTCCAGGTGTTCAACAACCGCCTGCTCGATGCGATGCGCGAGCGTGCAGGGGCGAGTTATGCGCCCAATGTGCGCAGCGAATGGCCGAGCGACATTGCGGGCGGCGGGCGGATCAGCGCGCTGGCCCAGTTGCAGCCCAAGGACGTGCCGATCTTCTTCGAGGAAGCGGACCGGATCGCCCGCGATCTCGCCGCGACGCCGCCCACGGCGGACGAGCTGGAGCGCGTTACCGAGCCCTTGCGCCAGTATATCTCGCGCGCGTCGACCGGGAATCTGTTCTGGCTGTTCCAGCTCGAAGGCAGCACGCAGGACCCGCGCCGGATCGGGCTGTTGCGTTCGCTCCTCAACGATTATTCGCGCACCACTCCGCAGGCGATGCAGGCGCTGGCGCAGGAATATTTCGGCGGTAGGGAAGGGTGGCGGCTGGCCGTGATCCCGCAGGGTCAGACCCTCGCCACCGCGAAGGCGGGACAGGCAACGCAGCGCGGCGGGCGTTGAGAGCGGACTGACAAACCGCAGCGCGACAAGGCCGTCGCGCTCGATCACGGCAATCGGCCTTTTCGGCTGGCCAAGCAAAACCTGTTTGCGCAAGGCACCGCGCTGGTCTTGCGTAGCGGACCGTATCCGAGATGATGGAAAAGATTATGACTGAGGCGTGGAGCCCCGATAGCTGGAAGCAGGCCGAGGCGCGGCACTTGCCGGCTTACGAGGATCAGGAAGCTCTGGCGGCGGCGGAAGAAGCGCTCGCCTCGCATCCCCCGCTGGTGTTCGCTGGCGAAGCGCGCGCGCTCAAGGAAGACCTCGCCGAGGTGGCGGCGGGGCGCGCCTTCCTGTTGCAGGGTGGCGATTGCGCGGAAAGCTTCGCCGAATTCCATCCCAACAATATCCGCGACACCTTCCGCGTCCTGTTGCAGATGGCGGTCGTGCTGACCTTTGCCAGCAAGCGCCCGGTGGTGAAGGTGGGGCGGATGGCGGGCCAATTCGCCAAGCCGCGCAGCGCGCCGACCGAGACGCAGGACGGGGTTACGCTGGCAAGCTATTTCGGGGACAATATCAACGGGATCGGGTTCGATGCCGCCAGCCGTGTGCCCGATCCCCAGCGCATGGTGCGCGCCTGTTCGCAGGCTGCCGCGACGCTCAACCTGCTGCGCGCCTTTGCCGGGGGCGGCTACGCCAATCTACGGCAGGTGCATCGCTGGACGCTCGACTTCATGGGCCGCAGCCCATGGGCGGACCGCTTCAGCGACGTCGCCGACCGGATCGGCGAGGCGCTCGACTTCATGGAAGCGTGCGGCGTCGACCCCGAAACGGTGCCGCAATTGCAACGCACCAGTTTCTACACCAGCCACGAGGCTTTGCTGCTTCCCTACGAGCAGGCGCTGACCCGTCAGGACAGCCTGACCGGCGACTGGTACGATACCAGCGCGCATATGTTGTGGATCGGCGATCGCACCCGCTTCGAGGGGAGCGCGCATGTCGAATTCGCGCGCGGCATCGGCAATCCGCTGGGCATGAAATGCGGGCCGAGCCTCGAGCCCGACGCGATGCTGCGCCTGCTCGACACGCTGAACCCGGATCGCGAGGCGGGTCGGATCACGCTGATCGCGCGGTTCGGCCACGACAAGGTCGAGGCGGGCCTGCCGCCGCTCGTGCGCGCGGTGCAACGCGAAGGGCATCCGGTGGTGTGGAGCTGCGATCCGATGCACGGCAATGTCGTCAAATCGGACAGCGGCTACAAGACGCGCCCCTTCGACCGCATCCTGCGCGAAGCGCGCGATTTCTTCGCCGTGCACCGTGCGGAAGGGACGCATCCCGGCGGCATCCATGTCGAGATGACGGGGCAGGACGTGACCGAATGCGTCGGCGGCGCGGTCGCCATCACCGACGAGGCGCTGGGCGATCGCTATCACACCCATTGCGACCCGCGCCTCAACGCTGCGCAATCGCTCGAACTCGCCTTCCTTTTGGCGGAAATGCTGAACGAGGAAGCGGCGGAGCGACGCGCGGCGGCTTAACCAAGGTTAAGATTTGCGAAGAAATTCCGTGCTTTCCCTTTCGCGTTCGGGTTTCGTTCGCCATGTAGGCGTCGGCCCGTGCGAATCCCGCGGGCGCAGACACGCAAAGGGGGCACGAGCATGGCCCAAATCCAGACCCGTTCCCAACCGGATATCCGGGGTGCCCCAGCGCCTGATCGCGCGCCTGATCGCGCGCCTGATCCCGCTCTTGATCTGGCCAGCTCCTTTGCCGACACCCGCGCGCTGAGCGAAGCTCTGGTCGCGCCGCTCAGCGATGCGGACGCCACGATCCAGTCGATGGAAGATGCCTCGCCCGCCAAATGGCATCTAGCGCATACAACGTGGTTTTGGGAAACCTTCCTGCTGCGCGAACACGCGCCGGGCTACACGCTGTTCGACGAGCGCTGGCCCTTCATCCATAACAGCTATTACGAGGCCGAAGGGGAGCGGATCGCCCGCTTTTCGCGCGGAATGCTGTCCCGCCCGACGCTGGACGAGATCCTCGCCTATCGCGCCCATGTGACAGAGGCGATGGGCGCGCTGCTGGAAAACCCTGAGCATGAGCCGCTGATCCGACTCGGCATCGCGCATGAACAGCAGCATCAGGAATTGCTGCTGACCGATATCAAGCACGCTCTGTTTCAGAATCCGCTCGGCCCGGCGATGTGGCAGGGCGATGATGCGTTGACGGAGGCACACAAGTCCGACTTGGGCTGGCACACCCATCCCGGCGGGATCGCGAGGATCGGTCATCAGGCGGACGGATTCGCCTTCGACAATGAAGGCCCGGTCCACCGCGTCCTGCTCGAACCCTTCGCGCTCGCCGATCGCCTCGTCACGAACGGCGAATGGGCCGATTTCATCAGCGACGGAGGATACGAGACCGCATCGCTGTGGCTGTCGGACGGTTGGGCGTGGGTGAACCAGAACGGGGTCCGCACTCCCTCTTATTGGGAGGAAGACCGCCATTTCACCCATTCCGGCTGGCAAAAGCGCGATCCGAACGCGCCCGTCACGCATATCAGCTATTATGAAGCGGATGCCTATGCGAGCTGGGCTGGTCATCGCCTGCCGACCGAGTTCGAATGGGAGGCCGTCGCGCGCGGACAAGAGGGCGCAGCACCCGCTCACGATCCGTCAGGCGGCAACCAGCTGGATCGCGCCGCACCGCCGCTTCCCGTCGGGGGCACCGACCTGTTCGGCGATTGCTGGCAATTCACCCGGTCCGGTTATCTACCCTATCCGCGTTTCCGGCCTGCCGAGGGCGCCGTGGGCGAATATAACGGCAAGTTCATGAGCGGGCAGTTCGTGCTGAAAGGCGCAAGCTGCGCGACGGCGCGCGGCCATTCGCGCGCCTCCTACCGCAATTTCTTCTACCCGCACCAACGCTGGCAATTCACCGGCTTAAGGCTCGCAAAGGATATCTGATGGCAAGCGAAGGGGGCATCGCGCTCGTCGATCTGGACGAGCAGGGGGTCGATCGCGCGTTCCGGGCGGACGTTCTCGAAGGGTTGGGGCATAGGCAGAAGGCGATTCCCGCCCGCTGGCTCTATGACGATGCGGGATCGCAATTGTTCGAGGATATCACGCAGATCCCCGAATATTATCCGACCCGCGCCGAAGCCGAAATCCTGACCGCGCGCGGTGCCGAATTCGCCGCGGCGATCGGCAAGGGGCGGGCGGTGGTCGAATTCGGATCGGGCAGTTCGGTCAAGACGCCACTGCTGCTCAACGCGATCGATCCGGCGGCTTATGTTCCGCTCGATATCGCGGGCGATTTCCTGCGCCAGGCGGCGGACGAGCTCTCGGCAAAGTTCCCCGGCCTCCCGGTCTATCCGATTGAGGCGGATTTCATGCGCGAAGTCGATCTGCCCGATGCGATCGATAGGCTGCCCAAGCTCGGCTTCTTCCCCGGCTCCACGATCGGCAACATGGTCCCGCGCACGGCGGTCGATTTGCTGCGCTCGATGCGCGCGACCTTGCGCGCCGATCACGGGGTTCAGCCAATGCTGCTGATCGGGATGGATCTGGTGAAGGACCCGGCCGTGCTCGAAGCGGCCTATGACGATGCGGCGGGCGTGACGGCGGAATTCAACTACAATCTCGCGCGGCGGATCAATCGCGAGCTGTCGGGCACTATTCCCATCGATGCGCTGCGCCACGAAGCGCGCTGGAACGACCGGATGGCGCGGGTGGAAATGCATCTGGTGGCGACGCGGGCCATCCAATTCGAAATCTCGGGCCAGTCTTTCGCGATGGCCGAAGGCGAGACCATCCACACGGAGAACAGCCACAAATTCACCCGCCGCAGCGCGAACCTGTTGTTGCAGGCGGCGGGCTGGTCGCCGCGCAAGCGTTGGCGCGACAGCAAGAAGCAATTCTCGCTGATCCTCGCCGAGGCGAGCGAGCCGCGCAACGCTCCCTGATCGCGCGCTTATCGTTCAGGATTTCGGCAGGCCGTTCGGGGTAGCGACAAGCCATGGATTTTTCCGCCGCTTTAGCTTCCGCTTTCGATGCGATCGCCCAGATCGTGCGCGCCGTCCCGCGGTTCGAATTGCTGATGATCGCGCTCGCCGCGATGGTGGGCGGCTGGATCGGTTCGATGCTGGTGCGCGCCCGCGTGCCCGGTGGGCGGCTGATCCGCACCGCTTCGACCGTGGCGCTGGTGGGCGTGCTGGTGACGGTGGTGCTGCAATTGTCGCGCATGGACCCGCGCCTCGATATCGCAGTGCCGGAAATCGGCCTGCCCGAACAGGTCGTGGCCGGCGGCGAGACGCGCGTGCCGCTCTCGCCCGATGGGCATTTCTGGCTTGAGGCGGAGGTGAACGGCGTGCCGGCCAATTTCCTCGTCGATACGGGCGCGACGGTCACGGCGGTCTCGCAGGGCGTCGCAGAGGCCGCCGGGCTGGAGCCGCGCCGGGGCGGCATTCCGGTCAGGATCACCACGGCAAACGGCCCTATCAACGCGTCGATCGCGAGTGCGGATTCGCTGAGTTTCGGCAATGTCGAGGCGCGGGGCATCGATGTGGTGATCGCGCCCAATCTGGGCCGCACCAATGTTTTGGGAATGAACGTGCTGTCGCGCTTGTCGAGCTGGCGGGTCGAGGACAACACGCTGATCCTCGTGCCCGACGCGGAGGATCGCGGCGGGGCCTGATAGCCGCGCAGCGCTTGTCCGCGGGGCTGCGACCTGCCACGCGCGTCTAATGCAGACTCCCGATCCTTTTCTCATCACCGAAGGCATCCACAATTTCCGCGACTTCGGCGGCTGGCCGGGTGCCGATGGCAAGACGGTTCGCACCGGCCTGCTGTACCGCTCCGGCCAGCATGTCGAGGCGAGCGACGAGGACCTCGCCGCCATCGCCGCGCTCGACATTCGCACGGTGATCGATCTGCGCGGGGAGGGTGAGCGGGCGCGCAATCCCTGTCGCCGGGTCGAAGGCTGGAATGGGGAGGTGCTGTTCTACGATGGCGAGACCAGTTCCAGCCCGCCGCATATGGACATCACGCCCGATACCACCACCGCCGCCTTCGCGCGCGAGCGGATGCTGGCGGTCTATACGCGGATGCCCGTCAACCCGGCGATGCAGACCATGTTCGCGCGCTATCTGCGCGCTCTGGTCGAGCGCGAGGGGGCGAGCCTCGTGCATTGTTTCGCGGGCAAGGACCGCACCGGGATCGCGGCGACGCTGGTCCTGCATATCCTCGGCGTGAGCGAGGCGGACCAGCGCGCCGAATTCCTGCGCACCAATGATGCGCCGACAATCGACGTGCTGCGCCGCCAGTCCGTGCCGGGGATCGAGGCGCGACTGGGCCGCACGCTAGACGAGGAGGGCATTCGGGCCCTTCTCGAAGTGCATGGCGACTATCTCGACCGCTTCCACGAGATCGTCAGCGACAAGCACGGATCGCTCGACGCCTGGCTTGAAGCCGAGATAGGTGTGGACGACGCATTGCGCGAAAGCCTGCGCGAACGCTACCTGGCGTGACAAAAGCGGCGCCGCTTCCCATATAGCCGCCCATCCTATTCAAGACTTTCGCACGAGATTTTTCATGGCCACCCATCGCACCAAGCTCCTCATCATCGGTTCCGGCCCGGCGGGCTATTCCGCCGCGATCTATGGCGCGCGCGCGATGATGGAGCCGATCGTGGTCCAGGGCCTCCAGCCCGGCGGACAGCTCACGATCACCACCGATGTCGAGAATTATCCCGGCTTTCGCGACGTAGTGCAGGGCCCTTGGCTGATGGAAGAGATGAAGGCGCAGGCCGAACATGTCGGCACGCGGATGATGTGGGACACCATCGTCGAGGTGGATCTCGAAAATGGCTCTCCCTTCCGCGCGGTGGGCGACAGCGGCGATGAATATATCGGCGATGCGATCGTCATCGCGACCGGCGCGCAGGCGAAATGGCTGGGCGTGCCCGGCGAACAGGAGCTGGGCGGCAAGGGCGTGTCGGCCTGTGCGACCTGCGACGGGTTTTTCTATCGCGGCAAGAAGGTCGCCGTGATCGGCGGCGGCAACACTGCGGTCGAGGAAGCGCTCTACCTCACCAACCATTCCGACGACGTGACGCTGATCCACCGTCGCGACGAATTGCGGGCCGAGAAAATTCTTCAGGACCGCCTGCTCAAGCATCCCAAGATCACCGTCCTCTGGAACAAGGCGGTCGAGAGCTTCGAAGGCGATCCGCTGGCGGGCGGGCTCACCCACCTCGCGCTGCGGGACACGGTCGATGGCTCGAGCAGCGATTTGAAGGTCGACGGCGCCTTCGTCGCGATCGGCCATGCCCCTTCGACGGACCTCGTCAAAGGGAAGCTGCCGCTCGACGATGGCGGCTATGTGATCGTTGAGCCGGGCACGCCGCGCACCGAAATCCCCGGCGTCTTCGCCTGCGGGGACGTGATGGACCACACCTATCGCCAGGCCGTCACCGCGGCGGGCACGGGCTGCATGGCGGCGCTCGACGCCGAACGCTTCCTGGCCGGGCTCGAGATCGAGCTCGACGGCCATGTTGAAGCGGTCGAAGCGGCGGAGTAGCTTTTAGAGCAGCGTTGGGTCCGTGAACAGCGTCAGCGCCACTGCGCGCCAGGCGAGGCAGATCAGCGCCAGCGTCGAGAGCAGGAACAGCAGGAACCGCACCGACACGATATTCACGGTCGCCTGCCAGATCGAATGGACGATCCGGATCGCGACATAAATCCAGGCGAACACCGGATCGAGCGCGCCGGGGCCCATGATCGCGATGATGACCACGGCGGCGTAGAACAGCGTCGGCTGTTCCATCAGATGCGCGTAATTATGCGCCTTCCAGTTGATCCGATCGGGGATGACGCCTTCGAGATCCTGGCCGCGCCCGCCCGGCTTCGCGCCTTTCAGACCGCCGCCTTTCGCCATGGCGGGGAGGCGAGTGAACGCCATCCAGAACAGCATCACGATCGACCAGGCGACCAGCACGGCGGCGGGTGCGAGCATTTGGGCCTGCATTATATTCTCTCCCTGTTGCGCGCGAACCTAGGGCCGCGCGAAACGCTGTCAAATCCTAACGACGCGAGCGCCATGCCTTCTCTAGGAAATTGCACCTGCTCGCCCTGGATTGCTTCGCTGCGCTCGCAATGACGAGAAAGGCGGTCTTAGTCTTCGTCATTGCGAGCGGCGCAGCCGCGCGGCAATCCAGGAGTGTTCTTACTGACCAATCAGCGTCTCGGCGAACCGCGCCGGGTCGCAATTGCCGCCCGTCACCATGATCACCGTGTCTTCGGTGAGCGGAACCTTCCCCGCGAGCGCTGCAGCCAAGGCCGCCGCGCCGCCCGGTTCCACGACGAGATTGCAGTGGGAGAAGGCGAAGCGCTGCGCTGTGCGGATTTCGGCATCGGTCACCGTCACGCCCGGTTCGGCGCGATCCTTCAGCACCGCGAGATTGATCGGTTTCGTCGCATCGGGCTGGAGTGCATCGCAGATCGTCGTCGGCGGATCGTCAGTCACGCGCACGATTTCCCCTGCTTCGAGAGCTTGCCCGACCATGTCCCAGCCATGCGGTTCGACCACATGGATCGCGCTGTCGGGGCAGGCGAGCGACAGTCCCGCCGCCAGCCCTCCGCCGCCGCAGCAGACCAGGATGCGGTCCGGCGCGCGCCCAAGCTGCGCCGCGATCTCCACACCCGCGCTGCCCTGTCCTTCGATCACCCAGCTGTCGCCGAAGGCATGGACCAGGGTGGCGCCGCTTTCGGCGACCAGCGCGGCGGCGACCTCGTCCCGGTCCTCGCCCGGCCGTTCGTAGAGCACGATCTCCGCACCCAAGGCCCGTGTCGCGTCGAGCTTCACCTGCGGGGCGTTGCGCGGCATCACGATCCTCGCCCCGATCTCGAGCCTGCGCGCCGCCCAGGCGACCCCCTGCGCATGATTGCCGCTCGACACGGCCACGACGCCGCGCGTCTTTTCCTCATCGGAAAGATTGACGAGCCGCCACCAGCCGCCCCTGATCTTGAAGGCGCCGATCGGCTGGAGGCTCTCGGCCTTGATATGGCAGCGCGTGCCCGAAATCTCGACGGGAAGCAGCGGCGTCGGCGGGAGAATTTCCGCGATCGATCGCGCAGCGGCGAGGACGCCTACGCGGGTCGGCATACGGTCTGGCTGGTGGCTGGGGCGCGGTTCGGATTGGATCATTTGGCGGACCTAGCGCATTTCGCTAGGGAACCGGCAAGATTCGAATTCGGAGAAGCAAGTTATGTCGAAAGTCCTGGTAATCGGCGCGGGCGGCGTCAGCAGCGTGTGCGTCCACAAGATGGCGATGAACAAGGATATTTTCCCCGATATCCACCTCGCCAGCCGCACCAAATCGAAATGCGACGCCATCGCGAAGAGCGTGAAGGAGCGCACCGGCGTCGACATCGCGACCTACGAGATCGACGCCGAGGAAGTTCCCGCGATGGTAAATCTGATCCGCAAGATCGAGCCGAGCCTCGTCGTCAATCTCGCGCTCCCCTATCAGGATCTGCCGATCATGGACGCCTGCCTCGAAGCGGGCGTCGATTACCTCGATACCGCCAATTACGAGCCCAAGGACGAGGCCAAGTTCGAATATCACTGGCAATGGGCCTATCACGACCGTTTCAAGGAAGCGGGGCTGATGGCGTTGCTCGGCTCCGGTTTCGATCCGGGCGTCACCAGCGTCTTCACCATGTGGCTCAAGAAACACAAGCTGAAGACCATCCGCCAGCTCGACATTCTCGACTGCAACGGCGGCGATCATGGTCAGGCTTTCGCCACCAATTTCAACCCCGAAATCAACATCCGCGAAGTGACCGCGCCCGCGCGCCACTGGGAGAACGGCGAGTTCGTCGAAACGCCCGCGATGGCCAAGAAGGTCGAATTCGACTTCGAAGCCGTCGGCAAGAAGAACATGTACATGATGTATCACGAGGAGCTGGAAAGCCTCGCCAAGTTCAACCCGGAGCTGGAGCGCGCGCGGTTCTGGATGACGTTCGGGGATGAATACATCAAGCACCTGACCGTGCTTCAGAATGTCGGCATGACCCGGATCGATCCGGTCAAGTATCAGGGCAAGGAGATCATCCCGCTCCAGTTCCTCGCCGCCGTCTTGCCCAAGCCGGAAACGCTGGGCGAAACGACCAAGGGCAACACCAATATCGGCGTCATCGCGACCGGCGAGGCGCTGGACGGTTCGGGCGAGAAGACGTTCTATATCAACAATATCTGCTCGCACGAGGCAGCCTACGAGGAGACGGGCAACCAGGCGGTCAGCTACACCACCGGCGTGCCCGCCATGATCGGATCGGCCATGATGGTCACCGGCAAGTGGGACGGGGACGGCGTATTCAACATGGAACAGCTGGACCCCGATCCCTTCATGGACATGCTCAACGACCACGGCCTCCCCTGGCAGGTGAAAGAGCTGGACGGGCCGGTGGACTTCTAGTCGATTCGGTTCACGCGAAGCCGCGAAGACACGAAGATGATCGATCACAATCGGCTGGAGGAAATCACCCGCATCGTGGTCGATTGCGGATACCACCTGCATCGCGACCTGGGGCCGGGATTACTGGAAACGGCATATGAGGTGCTTCTAACCGGCCTTCTCCAAAAGCGCGGCTTGCATGTTCGACGGCAGGTTGCCGTTCCGATCAAGTATGATGGCGTTGTCGTAGACAACGCGTTCAGGATCGACTTGCTGGTGGAGGATATGCTTCCGTTAGAATTGAAATCGACCGAGCGCGTTTCTCCAATTCATGCGAAGCAGCTTCTGACCTATCTGCGCCTGATGAACCTGCCGCTCGGACTGCTCATGAATTTCGGGCAGGGAACCATGAAGGAGGGCTTGAAGCGCGTCGTGAACGATTATGACGGAGATTTCCGCCAGCGATGATGGCTTTGCGTCTTCGCGGCTTCGCGTGAATCAAAACAAAGGCACCAGAAACATTATGGAAACCAAAGCCGGCGATCCGGGCGCTTTTGCTCATTTCGACCTTTCGCGCGTCGACAGTCCTGCCTTCGTTGTGGATGCCGCCAAGCTGCGCGCCAATTGTCAGGTGCTGGCCGATATTCGCGACGCGGCGGACATCAAGATGCTGTCCGCGCTCAAGGCTTTCAGCATGTTCTCCGCCGCGCCGATCATCGGGGAATATCTCGACGGTGTCTGCACCTCCGGCCTTTACGAAGCGCGGCTGGCGAGCGAGTTCTACGATGGCGAGATCAGCACCTATTGTGCGGCCTACAAGCCCGAAGATCTCGACGAGGTCGTCCGCCTGTCCGACCACGTCATTTTCAATTCCCCGCAGCAGATCGAGCGGGCCGCGCTGATCCTCGAAAACGCGCGTGCCTCGGGGCAGAGTTTCGATGTCGGCCTGCGCCTCAACCCGCAGGTCCCGACCGGCGAGGTGCCGCGCTACGATCCATCGAGCCCCGGCAGCCGGTTGGGCTTCCCCATCGACCAGCTGACGCCCGAGATAATGGAAGGGATCGACGGCATCCATTTCCACAATCTGTGCGAACAGGATTTCGAGCCTTTGCATCACACCTGGGACAAGGTGTTCGACGCGATCGAGCCGTGGTTCGGGCAGCTGAAATGGATCAATATGGGCGGCGGCCACCATATCACCCGCGCCGACTATCAGCGCGAGGAGCTGATCGAATTCCTGAAGGATGCGAAGGAGGATTCGGGCGCGGAGATCTATCTCGAACCGGGCGAGGCGGTCGCGCTCGATGCGGGCATCCTGGTCGGCACCATTCTCGATACCGGCACCAATGAAGTGCCCTTCGCCATCCTCGACGTATCGGCGACCTGCCATATGCCCGACGTGATCGAGGCGCCCTATCGCCCGGCCATGCTGGGCGAACAGCCGGGCGACCAGCCGGTAAGGCTGGGCGGTCCATCCTGTCTGGCGGGCGATGTGATCGGCGATTACAGCCTGCCCGTTCCCAGCGAGCCGGGTCAGCGCGTCGCTTTCCTCGACCAGGCGCATTATTCCATGGTCAAGACCAACACCTTCAACGGGGTCCCGCTGCCGTCGATCTGGCTGTGGGACAGCGAGAGCGACCAGCTCGAATGCGTGCGCGAATTCGGGTACGAGGAGTTTCGCAACCGGCTTTCCTGACGCCTGTTCCGGGCGGCGATCGCTGCGCGAACGGCCCACCGCATCTCAGCATCGCCGCATCCGTCCCAACCTTGCGCCGAACCGTTGGGGTATTCACTTGCGTTTCATGATCCAGCCTATATACGCGCCGCTCCCGCTGCCCCAAGGACCCTTCCTAACCGCAAGGCAGCTTGTCGTTTCATGGCCCGAAAGGGCTGTTTAGGGGGTCCCTTGAATTGCAGCATTTCCCTGACGCCAAGGCCGTAGTTCGCGCCCTTTCGCCGGACGAGCCCGTCATTCTGAACCGCCCCCACGCTGCGGCGCGCGCGGCGCGGTTCTTCGTCGAGAAATTTCCCGGCAAGTCGCTCTATGCGGTCAAGGCCAATCCCTCGCCCGACCTGATCCGCGTGCTGTGGGAAAGCGGGGTGACGCATTACGACGTCGCCTCGATCACCGAAGTGCGGCTCGTGCGCGGCTTGCTGCCCGATGCCACGCTGTGCTTCATGCACCCGATCAAGGCCCCCGGCGCGATCCGTGAGGCGTATTTCGATCACGGCGTGCGCACGTTCAGCCTCGATTCGTCTGAAGAGCTGGCAAAGATCGTCGAAGCGACCCGCGGTGATGACGGCGTGGCCGCGCGCGATCTGCGCTTGTGCATCCGCCTGCGCGTCTCGAGCGAATATTCCGAACTCTCGCTCGCATCGAAATTCGGCTGCGACCTGACCGAGGCGCCGTTGCTGTTGCGCGAGGCGCGCCAATATGCCGACTGGCTGGGCGTGTGTTTCCATGTCGGCAGCCAGGCGATGACACCCTTCGCCTTCGTTCAGGCGCTGGACCGCACCCGCGCGGCGATCGCCGAAGCGTCGGTCGTGATCGACATGGTCGATGTCGGCGGCGGCTTTCCGAGCGTCTATCCCGGCCTCGAACCGCCGCCGCT
Source organism: Qipengyuania pelagi (assembly GCF_009827295.1). Lineage (NCBI taxonomy): Bacteria > Pseudomonadati > Pseudomonadota > Alphaproteobacteria > Sphingomonadales > Erythrobacteraceae > Qipengyuania > Qipengyuania pelagi. The sequence goes on from NZ_WTYD01000001.1 coordinate 530,347, forward strand.
CGAAGATTATTTCGCGCTGATCCACCAGCATTTCTACGCGCTGCCGATCGCCTACAATGCCGAATTGTGGTGCGAGCCCGGTCGCGCGCTATGCGCAGAATACAGCAGCCTGATCGTGCGCGTAGAGAAGCGCCGGGGCGAGGAGCTCTACATCAATGACGGCGCCTATGGCGCGTTGTTCGATGCCGCGCATGTGGCGTGGAAATTCCCCGTCCGCGCGCTCGAGGACGATCTCATCAACCCGGACATGGACTTCGCCTTCTACGGGCCGACCTGCGACGATGCGGACTATATGCAGGGCCCCTTCGTCCTGCCGTCCGACATCCAGGCGGGCGACTATATCGAGATCGGGATGCTCGGCGCATACGGCGCCGCGATGAAGACCGACTTCAACGGCTTCGGCGCGACCCGCCATGTGATTGTGGAGGACGAGCCGATGGCCAGCCTCTACGACGGCAGCCGCGCCCGCGTGGCGAGCGATAACGTGGTGAGCTTGCGGTAGCGCGTGCAGCGCGGCAAAGTCGCGCTATGTGCAATCTCTACCGCATGACCAGGAACGTTGACGAGGTCGCGCTCTGGTTCGATGCCGTTGAGGCATCGCAGGGCGCGAATTTCGCTGGCGAGGTCTATCCTGGCTATCCCGGTGTCGTCATCGCGGAAGGAGCGGTGCGCCGCATGAACTGGGGCTTTCCCTTGCAGATGAAGGGGAAAGGCGGCCAACCGCTTAAACCCCGCCCGGTCAACAACACCCGCACCGACAAGCTCGACAGCTTCTTCTGGCGCTACAGCTTCGAGGAGCGGCGTTGCCTGATCCCGGTCACCGCCTGGGCGGAGGCCGAAGGCGCGAAAGGGCGCAAGACGCGGACCTGGCTGTCACGGTCGGATGCCGAGTTGATCGCGGTCGCCGGAATCTGGCGCACCAGCGAGGAGTGGGGTGACGTCTATTCCATGGTGATGACCGACAGCGCAGGCGTCGCGGCGGAATGCCATGATCGGATGCCGGTTCTGCTGGGAAGGGATGATTGGGCAGGCTGGACCGATGGCTCGACCGAAGATGCGCGCGCGCTTTGCGTGCCGTGGACCGGCCCGCTCGAAATCGAGCGGACCGAAGACCCGTGGACGAAACGGGCCTAGCGCGACCTCACCCGTATTGCTCCCGATGCGCGTCGAGCACCGGCTTCACCCGGCCCAGCGCCGCACCGATGAGATCGGGAAATTCCCCCTCGTCGAGTTCCAGCACCGCATTATGCGCGGCGGCGATGCGGGTTGTGTCGGCCCATTCGACGCCCAGCGCGATCGCCCATTCGCGGAAGAGGTCAGCCGCGCCCGCTTCGGGGATGAGCGCCTTCTTCAAGGTCGGATGGAAGCTCAACCGCCCGGTCATCGGCAGCAGCGACAGGGGCGGCCCCTTGGCGAGATAGACCAGCGTATCGTCGACATGCAGCGTCCCGCTCGCCCGATGGAGCGCGAGGACGGACGAGAAATGGACGCTCTCGTCCGAACAGATCAGCGGCACGCCTTCGGGAGTCGAAAAGGCGAAATCGGCCCCGTAACGCTCCGCCAGCGCCACATCCTCGCAACGCGTCTCCTGCCACGGTAGCGTGGGCAGGTGCTCGGCATGGCGCGCCGTGCCGTAGAGTTTCGCTGCCGGAAAGGCCGCGTGCATCCACTCGCAATGAAGCGTGTGGAAGGGGTGGAGGTTGAGGATCGCCTCGACCCTCGCATCGCCGACGATCCGCAGAACTTCGCGATGCACGTCTGCCGGTAATGTGTAGCTGTCGAGAAAGACGAAATTGCCGTTCCCGAGCCGCACCAGCGAGGCCTGCGTTCCCAGATCGACGAGGCCGCCGATCTTGCATTCGCCCGTGATGCGCCAGAACCCGTCCGCCAAGTGCTCGATCGCTTCGGCCATGCCTGTCTATTCCTTTTCGAAGCCGACGAAGCGCGCCGCCTCGTCCACGGGTTTGCGCTCGCTGACGACGGCGTTGGCGGGGAAATCCTCGTCCGGCCAGCCCATCGCCACCGCCTTCATGATGACCTGATCGTCGGGGATGCCTGCATATTTGCGCACCACCGGGCTCTGCATGATGCCTTGCGAATTGATGACGCAACCCAGTCCGCGCGACCATGCGGCGTTGACGAGTGCGGTGGTGACGGCGCCGCAATCGAAGGCGGTGTCATCGCTTCCGCCAAGCTCGCGATCATAGGTCACGATCACGCAGACCGGCGCATCGAACTGGCGAAACCCGCGCAGCACCCAGTCCTGCCGCGCTGCCTTGTCGTCTCGCTCGATCCCCATGGCCGAGAACAATTGCTTGGCGACGCCGATCTGGCGTTCGCGATGGACGCCCGCGAACGGCTCGCCCCGGCGGAATTCGCGGCTGTCGGGCTCGCCTGCCAGAATACGCTCGGTATTGCCCTTGCGGATACGGTCGAGCGGCTCGCCGGTGATGACGTGGAAATGCCAAGGCTGGGTGTTCATCGAAGTGGGCGAGCGCATGGCGAGCGCCAGTATCTCCTCTATCAGATCGCGCGGCACGGGCTTGTCGAGATAGCCCCGGATCGATCGGCGCGAGGTGACGATGTCGGCGTAGGTCTGGGTCGGGTTTCCGCTCATGCGACCGCTCTAGCCGCCGCAGGCCGCGCCGCCAAATCCCTTACGGCACCGGCAGGCCGTCACGGCCGCGCCCGTGGCAGGCAGCGGCCCTGCGACGGCGCGGGAAAGGTCTGGCAGTCGAAGAAGATCGCCTCGCCATTGCCGGACCGAGCGGGAAGGAAGCTGAAGCGCAGCGCCTGTCGTGCCTCGGAGGTGAGGGGCAGGGCGGAGGGGATCGCCGCATTCTCGCTCCACCCATAGACCTGGCAGAAACCTTCGCCCCGGCACAGGGCGCGGGCGCGCTCAACCAACGCATCGGGGGCGTCCCCGCGCGTGACGAGGACGAAATGGACGCGCGGATCGCCGGAAGACGGCGCGGTCGGCGCATCCGCCCGCTCGACGATGCGGGGACGGTCTCCATCGCCTGCCGTGATCGTGCGCGTCGCGGTGCCGTCCTCGGTGAAGGAGGGCCGGGGCAGTTCGGGCCGCTCGATCGCTTCGGCCATTCTTTCGAGGCCCAGCGGATCGGGTTCGCCGCCGCGATAGCGCGCTGCCAGCGCCTGCGCCGTGCCCCAGAAACCGCGCCAGCGATAGAAGATATGCGGGCCCACGACCGCGACCTTGTCCAATTGCGGGCTCCACCACGGCCAGACGTATTCGGCGTGATAGTGGGTGGCGTTGCCGACCGGCGCGTGGACGTATCCTCCCAGCGCCTCGGCGGCGCGGCGGCGGGCGGCGCCCATGGCGGCGGGGGTATGGGTGCGGGCGAGCGATCCATCACAAGTGAAGCTGAACTGGCACCCGGTCGCGCGCTCCGACCCTTCGAAGACGACGCCGCACACCGTGCCGGCGAAAGCGGGATGGCGCACGCGATTGAGGACGACCTGCATGACGGCGCGCTGGTCCGCATCGCCCTGGCCCGCTTCGGCAAGCGCCGCCAGAGCGAGACATCCGGTGGCGCGTTCGCGGTCGACGCCATTGCCTGCGAAGGAGAACGGCGCGGCTTTCCCGACTCCGATGGTTGCCAAGGGCACGGCGGCGTTGCGCTCGCGCGCGGCATCGGGGCCGAGCCGCGACCAGACCACGCCCGCATCCTTTGCATTCGCGGGCAGCGCCTCGAGCGGGGGTGGGGCGGTGGAGCTTGCTGGCGCGCCGGAAACCGTCACGGCCACGGTGGGGGCCGCGTCGCGCTCTCCTTCGCCGAACACCGCCAGAGCCAGGAAGGTCAGCAGCAGGATTGCCCCCACTGCGAACAGGGGCAGATTGTCCCGCACAGGCGAAGGAGGCAGGGCGGCCATGGTGGATAGATGGGACGTGAGCGGCGCGGTGAAAGCCTGGCGCCCGGATTATTCGCAGAGCTTACCGGTGCGTTCGCAAAAGCTGCGCTTCACCTCGCGCTTGTAATCGACACCGGCCAGATCTTCCATCACGGCAGCCATCACCATCGGCGCGGCGGCGCGATGGTTTGCCGCGGCCGGGCTGCGTTCGAATGCGGCGATCGCGCGCAAATCCTCCACCGACAGCGCGGTTGCCAGAGCCTGCGCTTCCGCCTCCAGCGCGGCCTTGCCCAGCGCATCGGCCCGTTCACGACCGATGGCTCGCAGGCTTGCCTGCTCCTCTTCGGTCAGATCGGGCGCATCGGCGAGTATCGCCTCGACCTCGGCGCCTGTCTGCAATGGCCCGATCGTGGCGAGGAATGAATGACCGGCAATCTCGCGTGCGAGAATAAGCCCTTCGTCTTCGGCAATGGGCTCGGACGCGAAGAGCGGCGAAGCCACCAGCGCGCTGGCCAAGGCAAGGGGCAGCACGAGACGGTGCGAGTTCATGCCGCCTGCCGGAGTTCCAGTTCCATCCGGTCCCAGATCTCGACCAGCGCATCGCCCAGTTCGTGCATCATTTCGACCGAATGGGCCGGGCCGGGGGTGAATCGCAGACGCTCGGTCCCACGCGGCACGGTGGGGAAATTGATCGGCTGGACGTAGACGCCGTATTCGGCGAGCAGGATGTCGCTGATCTTCTTGGCGCGCACCGGATCGCCGACCATCAGCGGGACGATATGGGTGGTCGAATCCATCACCGGCAGCCCGCGTTCGCGCAGGATCGACTTGAGCATGGCGGCAGCCGCCTGCTGCGCATTGCGCTCCTCGCTCGATTCCTTCAGATGCTTCACCGCCGCCAGCACGCCCGCGACCAGAACGGGCGAGAGCGAAGTGGTGAAGATGAAGCCGGGGGCATAGCTGCGGATGCAGTCGATCACGCGGGTATCGGCGGCGATATAGCCGCCCATCACGCCGAACGCCTTGCCCAGCGTCCCTTCGATGATGTCGATCCGGTGCGCCGCCTCGTCGCGTTCCGAAATGCCGCCGCCGCGCGCGCCGTACATGCCGACGGCGTGGACCTCGTCGATATAGGTCAGCGCGTTGTATTTCTCGGCCAGGTCGCAGATCGCGTGGATCGGGGCGACGTCGCCGTCCATCGAATAGACGCTCTCGAACGCGATCAGCTTGGGCACGTCCGCATCCTCGGCGGCGAGCAGCGCTTCGAGGTGGTCGAGATCGTTGTGGCGGAACACCCGCTTCTCGCAGCCCGAATTGCGGATGCCCGCGATCATGCTGGCGTGGTTCAGCTCGTCGGAGAAGATCACGCAGCCCGGCAGCAGCTTGGCGAGCGTCGACAGTGTGGCGTCGTTCGAGACATAGCCGCTGGTGAAGAGCAGCGCGCCTTCCTTGCCGTGCAGGTCGGCGAGCTCGCGCTCCAGCTCGACATGCAGGTGGGTGTTGCCGCCGATATTGCGCGTGCCGCCCGATCCGGCGCCGACATCGTGCAGCGCCTCTTCCATGGCAGCGATCACCTTGGGATGCTGGCCCATGGCGAGGTAGTCGTTGGAGCACCAGACCGTGATCGGTTTCGGCCCGTTATGGCCGTGGAAGCAGCGCGCGTTGGGGAAGGCGCCCTTGTTGCGCATGATGTCGATAAAAACGCGATAACGGCCCTCCGAATGGAGCCGGTCGATCGCCTGGTCGAAAATGTGTCCGTAGTTCACGCGCGTATCGCTCGTCCAACGCCGCGCTTTGGGCGGCCGTCATGGAAATGCCATCTAGGCCTTCGCGATGGGTTTCGCCACAGCGATCTTTGCGAACGATTCGCAGGGAATAGCGGGTTTCAGAACCGTACCAGCCGCTCGATTCCGTGCCGGGCAAAGGCAGGGGCGAGCCGGTCGAAATCCTCCGCCACCCCCGTGGTGACTGCGAAATCCGGTACGGTCCTCGCGAAATCCTGCCCGTCGAGAAGGCTGGCGATCCGGCGCGCGATTCCCGCAGCGCCGTGCACGAAGCGCACCCCGGGCCCGAAGGCCTCTCGCAATTCGGGTTCGAGCAGGGGGAAGTGGGTGCAGGCCAGAACGACCGTGTCGAGATTCTCGCCGCCGGGTTGCAGCACCAGCCCCTTGGCGGCGTTCGCCACGGCATCCACGCTCACCGCATCGCCGCGCAGCTTCGCCTCGCCCAGCGCGACCAGATCGTTGGCGCCGTAACGCAGCAGCGTCTTGTCCTTCGCGAATGCGTTCTCGAGATCGTCGACATAACGCTGGCGCACGGTCGCTTCGGTGCCGAGCAGGCCGATCGTGCCGGTTTCGGTCATTGCGGCGGCGGGCTTGATCGCAGGCACGGTGCCAACGATCGGCGTCTCCAGCACCTCGCGAACCATGCCCAGGGCGATCGTGCTGGCGGTGTTGCAGGCGATGCAGATGAGGCGCGGCTGATAGCGTTCGGCCATGCGCCCCAACAGGCCGGAAACGCGCGCGGCCACCTCCGCCTCGGTCTTCGAACCATAGGGCAGGCCGGCGATATCGGCGGCGTAGATTACCGGCGCCTGCGGCAGGAGCGCGCGCAGTTCGGCCAGCACGGTCAGCCCTCCGACACCGGAATCGAACAAGAGGATGGGGGCCGATGCCGATGGAGCGGATATGGGGCTTTCTGACAAATCCGTTCGTCCTGAGCTTGTCGAAGGACCGTCCTTCACTTTACAGCCCTGCGCTAGAAGAAAGAACAGGGGTTCGACAAGCTCGGCCCGAATGGAGATCCCGGTGGACACCATCCTTGCCGCGCTGCTCGGCTATCTGATCGGTTCGATTCCCTTCGGCCTCCTGCTGACGAGAGCGGCGGGGCTGGGCGACGTGCGCAAGCAGGGCAGCGGCAATATCGGCGCCACCAACGTGCTGCGCACGGGCAACAAGAAACTGGCGGCGGCGACCCTGCTGCTCGATCTCGTCAAGGGGCTGGTGCCGGTGCTGCTGGCGGGCGCATTGTGGGGCGAAGTGGCGATGGCCTTTGCCGCCGGGGCCGCCGTGATCGGCCATTGCTACCCGGTCTGGCTCGGCTTCAAGGGCGGCAAGGGCGTGGCGACCAATGCGGGTGTCAGCTTCGGCCTCGCCTGGCCGATCGGGTTGGTCTACGCCGCCGTCTGGCTCGGCGTTCTGGCAGCTTTTCGCATCTCCTCGTTCGCCGGGATGTGCGCGGTGGTGGCCGCCGCCGCCGCCGCTCCCCTGTTCGGGTATCCGCAATTCTTCCCCGTCCTGGCGGCGATCGCGGTGCTGGTGATTTACCTCCACCGCGCCAATATCGCCCGGCTGATGCGGGGTGAGGAACCGAAGGTGGGCGGCAAGAAGTGACGCTGACCCAGGCCGAGGCTTTCGCACGCATCCGCCTGCTGCGAAGCCCCCGCATCGGCCCTGTCAGCTATGCGCAGCTCCTGGCGCGCTATGGCGATGCGAATGCGGCGCTGGAGGCGCTGCCCGAGATGGGCAAAAGCGGCGGGCAGAGCTATCAGGCGGCCCCGCGCGAGCGTGTCGAACGCGAAGTCGATGCGGTGCGGCGCGCGGGCGCCAAATACCTCTTCCACGATCAGCCGGACTATCCGGCCCTGCTGCGCGAGATCGATGGGGCGCCGCCGATCCTGACCTTTCGCGGCGACCTCGCGCTGGCTTCGGCCCCGTGTGTCGCCGTGGTCGGTGCGCGCAATGCGAGCGCGGCGGCGGTCAAGCTGGCGCGCGATTTCGCAGGCGCGCTGGGCGAGGTGGGCTTCACCGTCGTCTCGGGCCTCGCGCGCGGAATCGACGGCGCGGCGCATGAGGGCGCGTTCCCGCGCACGATCGGCGTGATCGCCAGCGGGATCGACATCGCCTATCCGCCGCAGCACCGCGACTTGCAGGAGCGCATTGCGAGCGAAGGCCTGCTGATCGCCGAACAGCCCCCCGGCACCGAGCCTCGCGGCAGCCATTTCCCCAGCCGCAACCGCATCATCGCCGGATTGGCCTCGGGCACGCTCGTGGTCGAAGCGGCGGTCAAGTCCGGCAGCCTCATCACCGCAAGGCTGGCGGGCGAGGCGGGGCGCGAGGTGATGGCGATCCCCGGTTCCCCGCTCGAGCCGCGCAGCCACGGCTGCAACCACCTGATCCGCGAGGGCGCAGTGCTGGTCAATTCGCCCGAGGATGTGGTGGAATTGCTGACCGGTTTCGACGGCAGCCCGCGATCGACCTTCCGCGAGCCGGTGGGCGCGTTCGACCATGCGCCGGAAGAACTGGCAGAGGCGGAACCGGCGGACATTGCCGCCCTGCTGACCACCGCGCCAGTTTCGGTGGACGAGTTGATCCGACAATCAGGCGCAGGCGCGGCGGCGGTGCAACTGGCGCTGCTGGAACTGGAAATCGCCGGAAGACTGGAGCGCCACGCCGCGGGGCGGGTGAGTCTTCGTGGCTGAAAGGATGGGCAGCCCGATCTCGGATCAGGTCCGGGATGGCGAAGCGGGTTTCATCGTCTCCCTCATTCCTCGTCGCCCCGGACTTGATCCGGGACAGTGCTGTTCTCAGCACTGAGCGATGGACCGCGCACGACATGGCGGCTGGGTATACATCCTTGCGAACCGGTATCGCGGTAAGCTCTATGTCGGCGTAACATCCGATCTGGCTGCCCGCACCGCAGCCCATCGGGTAGGACACGGATCGGAATATTGTGCAAAACATGAGATCGATCGATTGGTCTGGGCGGAATTCACCGAACCGATCGACGTGGCGATCGCTCACGAAAAGCGCCTCAAGCGCTGGCGACGCGAGTGGAAGATCGCGTTGGTCGAAAAGGCGAACCCGGAATGGCGCGACCTGTTCGATGATCTGAACCAGTAGTGCGGAAGGCAGCGTAGCCCCGGATCAAGTCCGGGGCGACGATACCCAAATGCGGTGCCCTAATCCTCACCGTCGCCCCGAACTTGATCCGGGGTTGCGCTTTCTTCCTACCAACTCCGACAATCCCGCTTGACGCCGCTCTCACCCGATCCCCATTTTCGCGCGTATACGCACATACGCACGTAAGGGACGGCTCTTTCATCCATGCAACTCGTCATCGTTGAATCACCGGCGAAAGCCAAAACCATCGAGAAATATCTCGGCAAGGACTTCAAGGTCCTCGCCAGTTACGGCCATGTCCGCGATCTGCCGCCCAAGGATGGCAGCGTGCGCCCGGACGAGGATTTCGCGATGGACTGGGAACTCTATCGCGACAAGCAGAGCCGCTTCAAGGAAATCGCCGACGCCGCCAAGAAGGCCGATCGCCTGGTCCTCGCCACCGACCCCGATCGCGAGGGGGAAGCGATCAGCTGGCACGTCCGCGAGCTGCTCAACAACCGCAAGGCGCTGCCCGCCAAGGTCGATCGGGTGACCTTCAACGCAATCACCAAGCCCGCCGTGACCGAGGCGATGAAATCCCCGCGTGAGCTCGACCAGCCCCTGATCGACGCCTATCTGGCGCGCCGCGCCCTCGACTATCTTTACGGCTTCACCCTGTCGCCCGTCCTGTGGCGGCGCCTTCCGGGCGCGAAGAGCGCGGGCCGCGTCCAGTCGGTCGCGCTGCGCCTCGTCTGCGAGCGCGAGCGTGAGATCGAGGCCTTCCGGCCTGACGAATATTGGAGCGTCCTTGCGAAATTGCAGCATGACGGGACCGCCTTCGATGCGCGGCTGGTCAAATTCGACGGCAGGAAGCTGGAAAAGCTGACGCTCGGCGACGAGGGCAGCGCCATGGCCGCGAAAAAGGCCGTCGAGGACGGGCGCTTCACGGTCGAGGAGGTCGAGACCAAGCCGCTGAAGCGCAATCCCGCGCCGCCCTTCACCACCTCGACCTTGCAGCAGGAGGCGGCGCGCAAGCTCGGCTTTTCCGCCAGCCATACGATGCGGCTGGCCCAATCGCTCTACGAGGCGGGCGCGATCACCTATATGCGGACCGACGGCGTGCAGATGGACATGAGCGCCATCATGGCTGCGCGCGACGCCATCGTGGAGCGGTTCAGCGACGATTATCGCCCGGAGAAACCGCGCTTTTACAGCACGAAGGCGAAGAATGCTCAGGAAGCGCACGAAGCGATCCGGCCGACCGATTTCCGCAAGGATCGCGCAGGCTCGGGCGACGAGGCCAAACTCTACGACCTGATCTTCAAGCGCGCCATGGCGAGCCAGATGGCGACCGCCCAGCTCGAACGCACCACCGTCACCCTGCGCGATGCGACCGGCCAGCACGAGCTTCGCGCCACTGGCCAAGTGGTGAAGTTCCCCGGTTATTTCGCTGTTTATCAGGAAGGTAGGGACGACAGCGAAGACGAGGACGAGGGGTTACTCCCCATCCTTCGCAAGGGCGACGCGCCGAGCAAGACGGCGGTCGAAGCCAATCAGCATTTCACCCAGCCGCCACCGCGCTTTTCCGAAGCGTCGCTGGTCAAGCGGCTGGAGGAACTCGGTATCGGGCGCCCTTCGACCTATGCCAGCACCATCCAGACGCTACGAGACCGAGCCTATGTCAGGATGGAGAAAAACCGTTTCTTTGCAGAAGAGTCCGGGCGGTTATTGACGGCGTTTCTCGAGCGATTCTTCCCGACCTACGTCGCGTATGATTTCACCGCCGGGATGGAGGACGAACTCGACGAGGTCAGCGCGGGTAACGAGGCCTGGAAGAAGCTGCTCGAAGCGTTCTGGAAGGACTTCAAGCCCAAGACCGAAGAGGTGATGGAGAAGAAGCCGTCCGAGGTCACCGAGGTGCTGGACGAGTATCTCTCCGACTTCCTCTTCCCCGAACGCGCCGATGGGAAGGACCCGCGCTTCTGCCCGCTCTGCGAACAGGAAGGCCGCGATGGCGGGCGGCTGGCCCTTAGGGGCGGGCGCTATGGCGCCTTCGTCGCCTGTGCGAATTATCCCGAATGCAAATACACTCGCCGCTTCGCCCAGCCGGGCGCGGATGGCGAGGACCCGGCCGATGACGGCGTGATGGGCGAGGACCCGGAAACCGGCCTGCCGATCGAGCGCAAGAGCGGTCGGTTCGGCCCCTATGTCCAGCTCGGCGAGGGCAAGGAGGCCAAGCGCGCGAGCATTCCCAAGGACCTCGACGATTTTGATCTCGAATGGGCGATCAAGCTGCTCGGCCTGCCGCGCATCGTCGGCGCGCATCCCGAAACGGGCAAGGAAATCGAAGCTGCGATAGGGCGTTACGGGCCGTATCTGCGGCATGATGGCAAATACGGGAAGCTGTCGAACACGCGCGAAGTGTTCGAAGTCGGGATGAACCGCGCGGTCGATATCCTCGCCCAGGCCGCCAATCGTGCCGGCGGCGGGCGCGGCAAGGCGGAGCCGATCAAGTCGCTAGGCGAACATCCCACCAGCGGCGGCGAAATGAAGGTGATGCCGGGCCGCTACGGCCCCTATGTGACCGACGGCACCACCAATGCGACGATCCCCAAGGACATGAAGCCTGAGGATCTGACGGAGGCGCAGGCCATCGAACTGATCGACGCGCGCGCGGCCAAGGGACCTGCGAAGAAGAAGCGCAAGGCCCCGGCGAAGAAGAAGGCCCCGGCGAAGAAAACGGCTGCCAAGAAGGCTCCGGCCAAGAAACCCGCCGCCAAGAAGAAGGCCGCAGCGAAGAAGGACGCCGAGTGATGGCGAAGGAGTTTTTCGAACGCCATAAGCAGCCCTGGAAGGCCGACGAGGCTGGCCAGCTTCGTATGCTGGCTGGCAAGGGCAAGGGCCTCAAGGAAATCGCCAAGGCGATCGGCCGAAGCGAGGAATCGACCAAGGATTTCGCCAAGAAGAACAAGATCGAGATTTTGAAGAAGCGGTAGCAGCGAAGGGCGTTCGGTCATGGTGGATGCGCAAGGCCCCGGTGCGAAATCAGGGCCGAACTCAATAGCGGACGGTGCGCCCGCCCTCGCTCCAGAACCCGGCAGCGACGGACTGCCCATGCCACGGCGAATCTGGGCGATCTGCGCGATAAGCTTCGGCACCGCCCTGTTCGTGGTCGATGGCGCGGTAGCGAACGTCGCCCTGCCGACCATCGCGCGCGATCTTTCGGTCAGCACCGGAGCGGCGACCAACGTCGTCACAATCTACCAGCTGGTGATGGTCATGGTCTTGCTGCCCTTCGCCACGATCGGCGACCGGATCGGCCATCGGCGCCTTTACCAGATCGGTCAGATCGTCTTTTTCGCCGCATCCGCCGCAGCGTTTTTGATCGATAGCTTCTGGCAATTGATCGCGGTGCGCGTGGTGCAGAGCTTCGGTGCGGGGATCGCGCTGGCTGTATCCGCCGCGATGCTGCGCGCGATCTATCCGGCAAAAAGCCTCGGCAGCGGGCTCGGTATCAACAGCGTGATCGTGGCGACCGCTTACGCCATCGCGCCGACGCTGGGCGGTTTCATCGTCGAGCATCTCGACTGGCGCTGGGTTTTCGTCGCCGCCGCGCCCCTGGCGCTGGTATCGCTGGCGATCGGGCGCTTCCTGCCCGACCCCGAACCGCGAAAGGGCCGGATCGATGCGGTCAGCGGCGTGTGGAGCGCGGTGACCGCGATGCTGCTGATCGGCGGGCTGACGCTGGCGACGCATGACCGGATCGTGCCGGGTCTGGCGGCGGTCGTGCTGGGGATCGTCTCCGCCTTTCTCCTGACGCGACGCGAGAGCACGAAGGAGCGCCCGGTCCTCCCCGTCGATCTGATGCGCCGCCCCGTCATCGGCCTTTCGGTGCTGGCTGCGGTCTGTGCCTTCGTGGCTTCGGCGATGCTGATCGTGGCGCTGCCGTTCCGCTTCGAACAGGGCATGGGCTATTCGCCCGACGAGGTCGGCTTGCTGATTGCGCCTTTCCCGCTCACCATGCTGGTCGTCGCTCCGGCGGCGGGCTGGCTGTCCGATCGGATATCACCCTCGGTGATGGGGGTGGTGGGAATGGGGATCGCGATCGCGGGCCTGGTGGCGCTGGCTTTCATGCCCGATCAGGCAGGGGCGGTAGGGATAGCCTGGCGCCTGTCGATCTGCGCGCTGGGTTTCGGCCTGTTCCTCGCCCCCAATTCGCGGTTGATGATCGGCAGCGCGCCGAAGGATCGCAGCGCGGCAGCGGGTGGTATACTTTCGACCGCGCGCCTCTTCGGCCAGTCGACCGGCGCGGCGGTGGTGGGTCTGCTTCTGGCACTGGGCCTTGGCCTGGGCGCGACACCCTATTCGGTGGCGCTGGCCTTCTGCGTATTGGCGATGGCGTGCAGCGCTTGGCGCTTCAAGGCGACCGGGGCGACGATCGTGCGAAAGCCCCAGCATCCCGATACGGTGCGCTGACGGGGCCGATCTACCGCACCCAGTCCAGCCCCATCTCCTCGAACATCTCCTTGTCCTCGCTCCAGCGTTCGTCGGTCTTGACGTGGAGGAAGAGGTGGACCTTGCGACCGAGTAACTCACTCAGCTCCTCGCGCGCGGCCTGGCCGATCTCCTTGATGCGGCTGCCGCCCTTGCCAAGGACGATAGCGCGCTGATTGTCGCGCATGACCACGATCTGCTGGTGGATCTCGACGCTGCCGTCCTTGCGTTCGACGTATTTTTCCGGCCGCACCGCGCTGTCATAGGGCAGTTCCTCGTGCAGCTGGCGATAGAGCTGTTCGCGGGTGATCTCGCAGGCCAGCAAGCGTTCGCTCGCATCGCTCACCTGATCTTCGGGATACATCCACGGCGCATCCGGCATCATCGCGGCGAGCGCATCCTTCATCTCCGGCACCCCATCCCCCGTCAGGGCCGAGATGAAATAGACCTCGGTAAAATCGACCTTCTCGCCCAGCTCCTGCGCCAAAGCGAGCAGCGGTTCCTTCCTGGCCCGATCGACCTTGTTCAGCACCAGGATCTTGCGCTCGGGGCGACCAGCGATCTGTTCGATCAGCGGTTCGAGTTCGTGGCGGCGCTGCTTGATCGGATCGACCAGCAGCAGCACCGCATCCGCCGCTTCCGCGCCTTCCCACGCCGCGCTCACCATCGCGCGGTCCAATCGCCGCTTGGGCGCGAAGATGCCGGGCGTGTCGACCAGGATCATCTGCGTGTCGGGATCGGTATCGGGGTGCAGCGCGATGCCCATCATGCGCGCGCGCGTGGTCTGCGCCTTGGCCGATGTGATCGCGACCTTCTGGCCGACCAACTGGTTCACCAGCGTGGATTTGCCCGCATTGGGCGCGCCGATCACGGCGACGATCCCGCATCTGGTATGACTATCGCTCACCCGTATTTCTCCATGAATGTCTTGGCCGCAGCCTTTTCCGCTTCGCCCTTGCTGCCGGCGGTGGCCTGCGCCTCGCCGACCTTGTGGACCTTGACCCGGACCGTGAATTTCGCCGCGTGATCGGGGCCGGACCGGTCGACGACTTCGTATTCCGGTGGCTTGCGCTGATTGCCTGCGGCCCATTCCTGAAGCGCGCTCTTGGGGTGCTTGGACTTGCCCGCACCGCTTTCGAGCGCGGGGCGCCACAATTGGTGGACCAGATCGCGCGTCGGGCCGAACCCGTGTTCGAGAAAATGCGCGCCGAGCAGCGATTCCATCACATCGCCAAGGATATTGTCGCTGTCGCGACCGCCATCGGAACTCGCCTGTTTCGAGATACGGATATGCGGCGCAAGGTCGATGCCGCGCGCGATTTCCGCGCACATGGCGCGGCTGACAAGCGCATTTAGGCGCTGCGACAATTTGCCTTCCGGCGCTTCGCTGCGTTCGAACAGCCAGTCCGCGATGGCGAGGCCGAGGACCCGGTCGCCCAAAAATTCGAGCCGTTCGTAATCGCGCTTCTCCCCCATGCTGCCATGGGTGAGCGCGGCCTGCCACAATGCCGGATCGCCGACCGTGTATCCGGTCCTCTCCAGCCATTCGCGGGCTTCGGATGTCAGTTCGCTCACAGTCCGTCTCCGATCCGGTCCCAGCGCGCGGCGGTGAACCATGTCCAGGGTTTTGCCCATTGGGCGCTTCCGTCGGTCGAGAACAGTATCATGCTCGCGCGCCCGACCAGCAGGTCCGTGGGTACGAGGCCCACGCCGCCGTTCGCAATGGCGGGATAGCGGCTGTCCTGCGAATTGTCGCGATTGTCGCCCGTGACGAACAGGCGCCCCTCGGGCACGGTGACGGGACCGAAATCGTCCGCCGGACCGGTGCCGAGATCGATCACGCGGTAGCTGCGCCCGTTCGGCAGGGTTTCGACCGCGCTGGCATAGTCGCACACATTGCCTTGCGGCGTCAGCCGTTCGCGTGCGGCTGGATGGCAGCGCGTATTGGCCGAGAGCGGAACGGACATCTCCGTTTTGGCGGTCTGCGGAACGATTCGTCCGTTCAGGATCAGCCGCCCCCGGCGCATCTCGACGGTATCGCCGGGAAGGCCGATCACGCGCTTGATGTAATCGACATCGTCGACCGGATGGCGAAATATCGCGACGTCGCCGCGCTCTGGCAGATGGGCGAAGATACGGCCGGGCGGTAGTGGGGCCGCGAACGGCAGCGACAGCCGCGAATAGCCATAGGGCCATTTCGCCGCGATCAGATAATCGCCGTTCCTGAGCAGCGGCATCATGCTTTCGCTCGGGATGGTGAAAGGCGCGAACAGCAGCGTGCGGAACAGGACGACCGCCAGCACCAGCTTCGCCACGAAAGCCAGCAAGCCACCCCAGCCTTCGCCCGGTTTCGGTTCGCTTTGCGGATCTTTGGGCAAGGGCCGGGTCCCTTCCGGTGCAAGCGTGGCGCTCATGCTCATGTGAGCGAGGGTTCGGGCTTGTCCATCATCGCAGCGACCCCTAGTCCCAGGGGGAACGCCACGAAAGGGTTTTTGCATATGTCCGCTTCCTCCCGCCACGCCGCTGCATCCGATGTCTGGGCGCGGATCGAGGCGTTGCCGCGCCCGACTTTGGGCGAACTCTTCAGCAAGGAACGCGACGGCGGCGAGGGCGGTGACGAACCGGCGGGGGAGGATCGCGTCGCGATGCTGTCGGGCCGGATCGAATGGGGCGCGGACGAGACGGCTGGCGGCGTGCTGTTCGACTGGTCGAAGACCCATCTCGACAGCGTGCTTCTGGACAATTTCGAAGCGCTCGCCGAAGCGCATGATTTTACCGGACGGCGTGACGCCCTGCTCGGGGGCGAGAGAGTCAACGTCACCGAGAATCGCGCCGCCACCCACACGGCGGAACGCGGCATCGGCAAGGACGCGCATGTCGAGGAAGCCGCCGCCTTGCGCGACCGGATGCGCCTGCTGGTGCAGGCGGTCCATCAGGGCGCGCTGGGCGAGGTCAAGCATCTGATCCATATCGGTATCGGCGGCAGCGCGTTGGGACCGGCGCTGGCGGTGGATGCGCTGGCGCGCGATTTCCCGCTGGTGGATGTGCATGTCGTCTCGAACATCGACGGCGTTGCGCTGGAGGCGGCCTTCGCGGCCTGCGATCCCGCGACGACCATGATCGCAGTGGCCAGCAAGACCTTCACTACGATCGAGACGATGACCAACGCCAACAGCGCGCTGACCTGGCTGAAGGATAACGGCGTCGCCGATCCCTCAGGCCGGGTCGTCGCGCTGACGGCCAGCCCGGAAAAGGCCGTCGAATGGGGCGTGGACGAGACTCGCGTCCTGCCCTTCATGGAAAGCGTCGGCGGGCGGTATTCGCTGTGGTCGTCGATCGGCTTCCCGGTCGCGATCGCGGTCGGGTGGGACGATTTCGAAGCGATGCTGGCGGGCGCGCAGGCGGTCGACCGGCATTTCGCGGAAACGCAGGGCCGCGCCAATCTGCCGCTGCGCGCTGCCTTCGCGGACCGGTATTATGCGCGCATCCGCGGCTGCCAGACCCGCGCGGTCTTCGCCTATGACGAACGTCTCGGCCTGTTTCCCGACTATCTCCAACAGCTCGAGATGGAATCGAACGGCAAGCGCGTTACGAGCGACATGCAGCCGGTGGACGAGCCGACCGCGCCGATCACCTGGGGCGGGGTGGGCACCGATGCGCAACACGCGGTGTTCCAGCTGCTGCATCAGGGCACGCATCTGATCCCGGTCGACTTCATCGCCAGCGTGGCACCGGGTGACGCGCTCGACCCGGCGCATCACCGCATCCTGTTGATGAACTGCTTCGCGCAAGGGGCGGCCCTGATGAAAGGCGATCCGGGCAATGATCCCGCCCGCCATTTCCCCGGCGACCGGCCGAGCGCCACCATGCTGGCCGACGATCTCGACGCGGCGGCCCTGGGCGCGCTGATCGCCTTCCACGAACACCGCACCTTCGCCAACGCCGTCCTGATGGGGATCAATCCCTTCGACCAGTTCGGCGTCGAGCTGGGCAAGAGCATGGCCAAGGCGATCGAGCGCGGGGGCGAGCGGTTCGATGCGAGCACCGAGGCGCTGCTGGAGGCGGCGGGGATGAAGGCATGAGCGCGCTCACCCGCCTCGCGCTGCTACCCGCCGCGCTGATCGCATCTACCATGGCCATGCCCGCGCTGGCCCATGGGCCGGAGCGTATCCTGTTCATCGGCAACAGCTTCACCCAGGGCGCGAACAGCGCGGTGCTGCGCTATCGCCCCGACAGCGTCGAGGATCTGAACGCCGAAAAGCCCGACGACCGCGTCGGCGGCATTCCCGCGCTGTTCGCCAAATTCGCCGAGCAGGCGGGCATGGAATGGTCGGTCGCCCACGAATTGCGCGGCGGGACCACGCTAGACTTCCATCTCAACGAGAAGCGCGAGGCGATCGATCAGGGCTGGGATGTGGTCGTGATGCAGCAATTTTCGACGCTGAATCCCGAGCGCCCGCTCGATGCCACCGACACGCGCCGCGATGCGCCCGCGCTGGCGAAGATGTTCACCGCGGCCAAGCCCGACGTGCGCGTCTATCTGATGTCCACCTGGAGCCGCGCGGACCAGACCTACAAGCCGAACGGCCACTGGTACGGCCAACCGATCGAGACCATGGCGCTCGACCTCAGGCGAGAGCTGGACGCGGTGGATAGGGCGAGCGACGATATCGACGCGGTCATTCCGGTGGGCGAGGCCTGGAACGCGGCCATCGCGGCGGGGATCGCCGACCCCAACCCCTATGATGGGCGCGATTACGGCACGATCGACCTGTGGAGTTACGACCACTATCACGCCAGCGCCGAAGGATCGTACCTCGAAGCGCTGACGGTCTTCGCGCAGATAACCGGCTACGACGTCCGCAAATTCGGCGGGACAGAGCGCGCGGCGCACGAGCTGGGTATCGAGGGCAAGGTGGCCGAGCAATTGCAGGCGATCGCCGCGCGTCAGGTCGGTATTGCGAACCCCTGACATAACATAAGCGAGGTTCGGGACCGTAAGTCATTTCGCACCGTTGGGCGGTCATGACACTGACACTGGACCGTGCGGCGAGCGATACGATCGGCGAACCCGATTCTATCGAAGCCGCTTTTAAAGCCTTCATTGAGGCCGCCGACTTTCCCTGCGTCGGAGCGAAATCGGCTTCCGCGCGTGGCAATCTGACCATGGTGCGCGCGCGCGACCTGCGCAGCGGGTGGAACGACCTCGAAGTCCACGAACAACTGCTGGACTGGGCCGCCGCGCATGGCGAAGACGATGGCGCGCTCCACAGCTTCGCGGTTCTGTTCCAGGGTCCGGATAACCTCGACGAAGATGCCTTCGAACGTCTGATGTGGGAACGTATCCAGTCCTTCGCCGACAAGGATGCCTGGCTCGGCCAGCGATACGCAGGCACGGTCAGCCGCGATCCGCAGGACCCGCATTTCGCGCTGAGCTTCGGCGGGAAGGCCTTCTTCGCGGTCGGCCTGCACCCCCACGCTTCGCGTCCGGCGCGCCGTTTCGCGCATCCCGCCATCGTGTTCAACCCGCACGACCAATTCGAACGGCTGCGCGATCAGAACCGTTACGGGCGGATGCGCGAAGCGATCATGGCGCGCGACGCGAAGCTGGCCGGATCGACCAATCCGATGCTGGCCGATCACGGCGATGCGAGCGCGGCGCCGCAATATAGCGGCAGGCTGGTCGGTGAGGACTGGAAATGCCCCTTCAGGGACAAGCGCTCGTGAGCGGAACGGTCGAAATCCCGCCGCGTTCGGGCGCGGCCTTCGTGCTCGAAACGGGCCAGACGCTGATCGTGACCGATCCCGGCGGCCAGCAGGTCGCCGATCTCCTCGCCTATGCGAAGGACGATGTGCGCGAGGTCGTCAGCAATGGACGCACTTTCGATTACGAGGAGACGATCGCGCTGACCACGGGAAACACTTTATGGTCCAACCGTTCGAACCGGATGCTGACCATCGTGGAAGACAGCGTGGGTCGCCACGATTTCCTGCTGACCCCGTGCAGCGAGGCGACCTTCAAGCATTTCTACCCGACCAAGCCGGTTCATCGCGGATGCTTCGGCAATCTCGCCGCAGCGCTCGAACCTTTTGGCGTGGAACCTGACGCCATTCCCACCGCCTTCAATGTGTTCATGAACGTGCCCGTGGATGGCGCGAGCGGGCGGCTGCGTGTCGATCCGCCGACCAGCAAGCCGGGCGATCATCTCGCGCTGCGCGCCGAAATGGACCTCGTGATCGGCCTCACGGCGTGCAGCGCCTATGATTCCAACGGCGGGAGCTTCGGCCCGATCGAATACCGTATAGAAGGATGATCGCGGCAGGCTCGCATAAAGGCCGGATGCGCGTCGGGTGGACAATATCGCCGATGGAGCCGAAGAGGCGACATGAGTTCCGAGCCGCCGCCCGCTTCCGTTCCGCCCCTGCGCATCCAGGAAAACCTGCTCGCGCGTAGCGAACGGCGCTTGCTGAACGCTATCTGCGCCCGCCTGCCGGGCTGGGTCACGCCCGACATGATGACCTTTACCGGCATGGTGGGGGCGGTGCTCGTCTTCTCGGGCTATCTGCTCAGCAATCTGGGCGAGGATTGGCTGTTCCTCGCCATTGCGGGCTATGCGGTGCAGTGGTTCGGCGATTCCACCGATGGAAGCCTCGCGCGCTTCCGCAAGATCGAACGCCCGCGTTTTGGCTATTTCCTCGACCATAGCTGCGACGGGCTGGCGACGTTACTGGTGCTCGCGGGGATCGGCCTGTCGCCTTATGTCGAACTGGAAGCGGCACTGGTCGCGCTGGCGGGCTATCTCCTCCTCTCGATCCACGCCTTCCTGCGCGTCAGGGTGCTGAGCGAGATGAAACTGTCCTACCTCGCCGCCGGGCCGACCGAGCTGCGCTTCCTGTTGATCGGCTTCACGCTGGCGATGATGGCGTTCGGCAGTGAAGGGCAGGGCTGGTTCGGGCGTATTTCCGGATTCGATATTTTCACCGCGTCTGCGGGCACGATCATGATCGTCCTGTTCGTCCACCAGACACTGGTGACTGCGCGGCGATTGGCGGTGGAAGAGCCCGCGCGCAACGCGGAATGGCGCGGGCGCAGTTGAGCAGTGCTTGACTTTAGGCTCGGCCGCGCCCACTTGGCGGTCACCGAAGCGCGCTAGCCAGCGTGAAGCGGCGCAGGGCGAGATAGCCGGCGCCCCGGCCGCGCCTCGGAAATTTCCCAGACTTCCCTTTTCACGCGGGTGGTTTTCAAACCCCGCGACCGCGCGCCCGTTCGGCGCGCGCGCCGCATTTCATGCGAGTTTTCATGACACAGTTTTCCGATCTCGGGCTTTCGCAGCCCGTCCTCCAGGCCCTTGACCTCAAGGGCTATACGACGCCGACGCCGATTCAGGCGCAGGCGATCCCGCCCGTTCTGTCGGGCCGCGACCTGCTCGGCATCGCACAGACCGGCACGGGCAAGACCGCGGCCTTCATGCTGCCCAGCATCGATCGCCTGCGCGAAGCGGACAAGCAGACCCCATTCAAATCCTGCCGTATGCTGGTGCTCGCCCCGACGCGCGAACTGGCCGGGCAGATCGCCCAGAGCGCCAAGGATTACGGCGCGCTTGCCGGTCTCAAAGTGCATTCGATCGTCGGCGGCACTTCGGTCAACAAGGACCGCAACAAGCTGCATCGCGGGACCGACATTCTCGTCGCGACGCCGGGCCGCCTGCTCGACCTGATCGACCAGAAGGCGTTCAATCTGAACGGCGTCGAAGTACTGGTGCTGGACGAGGCGGACCAGATGCTCGATCTCGGCTTCATCCACGCGCTGCGCAAGATTCACCAGCTCGCGCCGAAGGAGCGCCAGACGCTGTTCTTCAGCGCGACGATGCCGAAGCAGATCAAGGAACTGGTCGGCGCCTATTGCCACGATCCCGTCCAGGTCAGCGTGACGCCCGAAAGCACGACCGCCGAGCGGATCGAGCAGTATCTCTTCATGGTCCAGCAGGACGAGAAGCAGAGCCTGCTCGAACTGATCCTGTCGGGCCGCCATCAGGTCCCCGGCAAGATCGAGCGCGTGCTGATCTTCGCCCGTACCAAGCATGGTTGCGACCGGGTGGTGAAGAAGCTGGCGCAGACCGGCATCCAGGCCAACGCGATCCACGGCAATAAGAGCCAGCCGCAGCGCGAACGCGCGCTCGACGAGTTCAAGCGCGCCAAGACGCCCGTGCTGATCGCGACCGACGTGGCCGCGCGCGGGATCGACATTCCGGGCGTCAGCCACGTCATCAATTACGAGCTGCCCAACGTGCCCGAACAATATGTCCACCGCATCGGCCGCACCGCGCGCGCCGGGGCGGACGGCATTGCGATCGCCTTCTGCGCCGAGGACGAACGCAGCTATCTCAAGGACATCCGCAAGACGACGGACGCCGAGTTCGAGCGCCTTCCCTTGCCGGACAATTTCCGTGCCGTGGTCGAAGGGGTCGGTCCGACCAAGCCGCCGCCCAAGCAGCAGCGCATGGCCCGCCCCAAGGTTACGCCCTCTGGCGATGCGGCCAAGCGCAAACCGAACCCCAAGCATGGGGCCCGCAAGGGTCGCCCGCAGGGGGCTGGCCAGGGTTCCGGCCAGGGTTCGGGCGGCCAAGGTTCTGGCGGCCAGGGCGGCGGCAATCGCAATCGCAACCGGCGTCGCCGGAGCGGTGGCGGCGGGGGTGGGGCGCCGCGCGGCTAGGGATCAGCGGGACGCATCGGCCAGCAGGCCGGAGGCGTCCCGTCCATCCGGCTCCGGTGAAACCAGCCGCAGCTTGGCGAAGGCTTCTGGCTGGTTATCGGCCAGCCATTCCAGCATCCCTTCGCGGATATCGCATCTGAGGTCGAACAGGGTGGGCGAATCCTTGGCGCTCATCAACAGCCGCACCTCGATCGCGTCGCGGGTCGTCTCGGTCACCTGAGTCACCTGCACGCGGCCGTCCCAGCGTGGATTTGCCCGCACCTGTCTTTCGAACTCGCTACGGATCGGGCCGATCCGGGTGGACGGGTCGAGATAGAGGAATACGGTCCCAAGCAGCTGCGCGGTCTTCTTGGTCCAGTTCTGGAACGCGCTTTCGAGAAATTGCGAAGTCGGCACGATCAGCCGCCGCTCGTCCCAGATCTTGACCACGACATAGGTGGTGCGGATATCCTCGATCCAGCCCCATTCGCCCTCTATGATGACCACGTCGTCGATATTGATCGGTTCCGTCATCGCCATTTGCACGCCCGCGATCAGGCTCTTGAGCGCCGGCTGCGCGGCGGCACCCACGGCCAGGCCCGCCAAACCCGCCGAAGCGACAAGCGTAACTCCGATGTCGCGCACGCCGGGGATCGACAGCAGCACCAGGCCCACGGTCACGAACACGATGATGAACGTGGCGATCCGGTTGAACATGGTCAGCTTGGTGCGGCGGCGGCGCGCGGCGAGATTGTCCGCCACGCTGACATCCGCGCGCATCTTCATCGCATCGACCAGCGCATGAAGGATGGCGATCGCAATCCAGCCGACCAGGGCAGGCATCACGAATCCTGCCACCTTCTGCCATACGGTGTCGAAAGCCGGGATCTCGCGTGCGGTCATCACGAGCGCCAGAGCCACCAATGCGTAGCGGGTGGGGCGGGCAAGACGCCGGACCAGCACATCGTCCGATTCGCTATGCGAACCGCGGGCCAGGCGGCGCAACACGAAGAAGGCCGCTGCGTGGAGCGCCAGCGCGGCGAGGATTGCGATCGCGCCGTAGACGACGAGATCCCAGGGATAGGGCAGCAGTCCGGCAGTTTGGACCACGCGGTCGGAAATCGGGTCTTTCATGCTGTCTTCCGTTCGAAGCTTCGGATCGGTGCAGCATCCCCTCCCAAGGACGCATGACCAATGGGCGGGGCGCGCGGCGGGTTCCCGAGCACCGCATACCCCGTCGAGCTTGGCAATCGCGGTCGCGACCTCCATATCGCGCGCTCCCCCGCACCAGGAGCACCCGATGGCCGCGAACAGCGATACGACCGAATACGATTACGATCTCTTCACCATCGGCGGGGGATCGGGCGGCGTGCGCGCAAGCCGCGTATCCGCCGCGCACGGCGCCAAGGTGGCGCTGGCCGAAGAGCATCGGGTCGGCGGCACCTGCGTGATCCGCGGCTGCGTGCCGAAGAAAATGCTCGTCTATGGCGCCCATTTCGCCGAGGACCTCGAGGACTGCCAGAAATTCGGCTGGGAGATTGGCGAGCGCAAATTCGACTGGAAGGTCCTGCGCGACAATGTCCTTGCCGATGTCGACCGGCTGGAGGGCGCTTACACCGAAACGCTCGAAAACCACGATGTCACGATCTTCAAGGAACGGGCCGAGATCACCGGCCCGCACGAGATCACTCTGGCTAGCGGCAAGACCGTGACCGCCAGGCACATCCTGATCGCCACCGGTGCGCGGCCGCACATGCCCGAATGCCAAGGCGCGGACCACGCGATCAGTTCGAACGAGGCGTTTCATCTCGACGAATTGCCCAAGAAGATCATCATCGCGGGCGGTGGCTATATCGCCAATGAATTCGCGGGGATTTTCAACGAGTTCGGCTGCGACGTGCATATCGTCAATCGCGGCGATCGCCTGCTGCGCCATTACGACGAGGCGGTGCGCGATCGCCTGCTTCAGATCAGTACGATGAAGGGGATCAAGTTCCGCTTCAACACGACCTTCGAATATATCAAACCCTGTGACGAGGGCGGCTATTTCGTCAAATTGTCCGATTGCGAGGAGGAGCGGGCCGATCTCGTCATGTTCGCGGTGGGGCGCCTGCCCAACACGGAAGGGCTTGGGCTGGAGAATGCCGGGGTCGAGCTGGGCGATAAGGGCGAGGTCAAGGTCGACCGCTTCAGCAAGACCAATATCGATCACATCTATGCCGTGGGCGACGTGACCGATCGCGTGCAGTTGACGCCCGTCGCCATTCGCGAAGGCCAGGCCTTTGCCGACACCCTCTTCGGCAAGGGCGATCCGGTGGCGGTGGACCATGGTTGCATTCCGAGCGCCGTGTTCAGCCATCCGCCGATCGCGGCGGTCGGCATGACCGAGGGCGAGGCGAAGAATAAGCTGGGCAGCGTGAAGGTCTATCTCAGCGATTTCCGCCCGATGAAGAACGTGCTGGCGGGCCGCAACGAACGCAGCCTCATCAAGATGATCTGCGACGGGGAGAACGGCAAGATCGTGGGTATCCACATGATCGCGCCCGATGCGCCCGAGATGATGCAGGCGGCGGCCATCGCGGTGAAGGCCGGGCTGACCAAGGCGGATTTCGACGCCACCGTGGCGATCCACCCGACCATGGCGGAAGAAATGGTGCTGATGCGCTGATCCGCGCTCTGTGATTGGCAAGCGGTTCGCGACCCGCCACAAGCGGGAGGTGTCGCGAATCGGTATCGGGGGACGAGAACCGTAATGACCATGCTTGCCTCGCGCGGCCAGTTGCGCGCCAGTTTCATTCGCTGGGCGCTGTTCACCGTGCCCTTGATCGTTTTGCTGGGTTTCCTCGCCGGTCAGGCTGGCGGGCCGGATTCCCTGTGGTTCCAGACGCTCGACAAGCCCGCGATCTATCCGCCTCCGGCCACGTTCGGGATCGTGTGGTCGATCCTCTATGTGATGGTCGGCTTCGCGCTTGCGCTAATCTGCGCCGCCTGGGGCGCGCGCGGGCGGACAGTGGCGCTGATCGTCTTCGCGGTCCATTTCGCGTTTAACCTTGCCTGGACGCCGGTCTTTTTCGGGATGCAGGAGATAACGGGCGCGCTGATCGTGCTCGGTCTCGTCATTGTGACCTTGATCGCCACCATCGTCCTGTTCTGGAAGATCAGGACTTTGGCGGGCGTTTTGCTGCTGCCCTATCTCGCCTGGGTCCTGTTCGCGTTCGTGTTGAATTGGCAGTTTCTTCAGCTCAATCCCGATCTCGATGGCGGCCTCCCAGACGCGCCGGTGGAGCGGGTTCGGATCGGCGGCTAAACGGGTGATTGAAGCCGCGTCCCGCCGCGCCTAGATAGACATCATGCAGAGCCAGAACCCGTTGATCGCCGATTTCGTCAAACTCGCCAATTCGGCGGCCGGAACCTTTGCCGGAATGACCCGCGAGGCGCGCGAAACCGCGCGCGAACGTGCGCGCGAGGTGTTCGGGGGCATGGATTTCGTCACCCGCGAGGAATTCGACGCGGTTAAGGCGATGGCCGCCAAGGCCCGCGAACAAGCCGATGATCTCGCCGCGCGGGTCGCTGCGCTGGAAGCCAAGGGCACATCGCCGGAAGCGCGATAAGCGATCTTTCCAACATATGATGGTTGGGGAACATCCCATCAGCCGAGACGTCGCCCGAACGAAAGGTGACGCCGATGTTCACGCAACTCGATCCCCCCATTCCCCTCCATGTTCTGGGACGCGGCGACGGCTACGCCCTTGCCGTCATCGATTACGGGCAGGAACACAATTTGCTCTGGGTGACCGCGATCGACGCCACGGGCGAAATCTGGTGCGCGCCCAACCCGGAGGTTCGAATGCAGGCGAACTGGTCGATGAAACGGCCGCAGGGCATGGCGGTGAAGGCATCGAAGGAAGCAACGGCCTGATAGCGCTGCGAGGTATGGCGCGCTCATGCAGCTGACCTCGCCTGCGATTGTCGTCGCCGCGCGCGCGCATGGGGAAACCGCGGTGATCGCGCGGCTGTTCACGCATGAGGCGGGCGTGGTCGCGGCCTATGTCGCGGGCGGGCGAGGGCGTCAGCTGCGCCCGGTCGTGATCCCCGGCAATGTCGTCTCGGCCGAGATCAGGGCGAAATCGGACAGCCAATTGCCCTTCGCACGCCTCGAACTCGCCACCAGCCGCGGCCCCTGGCTCAGCGAGCCGCTGCCGTCCGCTGCCATCGCCTGGGCCTGCGCCGTGACCGCCGCGACCCTCCCCGAACGCAATCCCTATCCCGCGCTCCACGCCGCGCTCGGCGCCTTGCTCGATGCAATCTGCCATGCCCCTTCAGCGCGCGGCTGGGTGGAGGCGCTGATCGGCTACGAGACGCTGTTGCTGCGCGAGCTGGGGTACGGGGCGCGCAGCGGAGGCGGGCATCGCCCCGAGATAGCCGATCTAGGCCAGGCCCTGGAAATTCTCGACCGGCTGGAGCGCCCGATCGCGACCTATCTGATTGCCGACATGCGCGCCGATGTTATGGCCGCGCGCAGACAGTTGCGGGATCGGCTGGCGAGGATGGTGTAGCTTCCGTCCTGACCCCAAACGATCGTCATCGCGAGGAGCCGCAGGCGACGACGCGATCCAGGGTGCGGCGACTGGTGACCGGATGACCCTGGATTGCCGCGCCGCTTCGCGGCTCGCAATGACGAGGGTTCGGGAAGGTCGAGTCGGTGGTCGGGATCGGAGTATGGAGGACGGAATGAAGATCGCAGTTCTACCCGGTGACGGGATCGGACCGGAAGTGACGCGCGCGGCGCTGCGGGTGCTTGACGCGCTGGCGCTGCCCGGTCTCGTGCTGTTCGAAGGCGATGTCGGCGGGATCGCCTATAAGCGCCACGGCCATCCCTTGCCGCAGGAGACGATCGACATGGCGCGCGCCGCCGATGCGGTCCTGTTCGGTGCGGTCGGCGATCCGGCCTGTGACGATCTGCCGCGCGAACACCGGCCCGAACAGGCGATTTTGGGCCTGCGGTCCGAACTCGGCCTGTTCGCCAATCTGCGCCCGGCGGCGGGCTGGCCGGGGCTCGAGGACCTGTCGCCCCTGAAGCCGCAGCTCGCGCGCGGGATCGACCTTCTCGTGGTCCGCGAACTCAATGGCGACGTCTATTTCGGCGCCAAGGGCGAGCGCGACAGCGATGGCGGGCGCGAGGGGTGGGATTCGATGGCCTATAACGAGGCCGAGGTGCGTCGCATCGCCCATGCCGGCTTTCGCGCCGCGCAATCGCGCCGCAAGCGCCTGACCAGCGTCGACAAGGCCAACGTCCTCGAAACCAGCCGCATCTGGCGCGAAACCGTGATTGCGGTCGCGGCCGACTATCCCGATGTCGAACTCGACCACATGTATGTCGACAATGCCGCGATGCAGCTGGTCAAGAGCCCCGGCCAGTTCGACGTGATCCTGACCGGAAACCTGTTCGGCGATATCCTGTCCGATCAGGCGAGCGCCTGTGTCGGCTCGATCGGCCTCTTGCCCAGCGCCTCGCTCGGCGAGCGCAAAACCGAATACGGCACGTTCGGCCTCTACGAGCCGATCCATGGCAGCGCGCCGGACATTGCCGGGCAGGGCAAGGCCAACCCGCTCGCCGCGATCCTCAGCCTCGCCATGCTGCTGCGCCACTCGCTGGGGCGCGAGGCGGATGCGGGCCGGGTGGAGCGCGCGGTGGCGCAGGTTCTTGCCGATGGCGTGCACGGCGCGGATCTCGGCGGCAGTGCCTCGACCGAAACGATCGCCGAGGCCGTTCTTAAAGCGTTGGAAACCATATCTTGAGAATTTGTCCCTACGCCGACATGGCATGGACATGACGCTTTCGACCCTCCCCGAGGATGCTCTTTTGACACCCCATATGGCGGCGCCGCTGGAACTTGCGATCGTGCTGCCGACCTTCAACGAGCGCGACAATCTCGCCCCCCTGATGGACCGGATCGCAGATGCGCTCGGCCCGGTGGGGTGGGAGGTTCTGGTGGTGGACGACAATTCCGCCGATGGCACGTCCGACGAGGCGCGCCGCCTCGCATTATCGGACCCGCGCATCCGCGTGATCGAGCGGATCGGCAGGCGCGGCCTGTCGAGCGCGGCGATCGAAGGCTTCTGCGCCACCGCCGCGCCTTATGCCGCGGTGATGGACGCCGATCACCAGCACGATCCCAAACTGCTCGTGCCGATGCTGGCTTCGGTCAAGGCGGGCGAGGCGGACGTCGCCGTGGCCAGCCGCTTTGCCGATGGCGCCAGCATGGCCGAATGGAATCGCCCGGATCGCGAAAAGCTGTCGGGCATGGCCAACACGCTCGCGCGCAAACTGACCGGCGTCGACCTGTCCGACCCGATGAGCGGCTATTTCCTGCTGCCGACGGCAACCGCCCGCGAACTCGCGCCGAAACTGTCGGCGATCGGCTTCAAGATCTTGCTCGACCTGCTCGCCACCAGCGAGAAACCCCTGCGCGTCAAGGATTTCCCGATGAATTTCTCCGCCCGCCGCTCCGGCGAAAGCAAATTGGACCGCGCCATCGCCTTCGACTTCCTCGCCGGGCTTTACGACAAGAGCTTCGGGCGCGTCATTCCCACGCGCTTCGCCCTGTTCGGCACGGTGGGCCTGATCGGCGTGGTCGTCCACATGGCGCTGCTCTACCTGTTCCTCGCTGCGGGCACGCAATTCAGCATCGGCCAGGCGGTGGCGACTTTCGGGGCGATGACGTTCAATTTCTGGCTGAACAATTTCCTCACCTATCGCGACCGGCGCCTGACCGAATCGAAGGCGGTTTTCTGGGGCTGGGTCAGCTTCATCGCCGCCTGTTCGATCGGCGCCTTCGCCAATGTCGCGGTGGCGACGACGCTGCACGATCGCGGCCTTCACGAGGTCCTGGCCGCACTGGTCGGGATCGGGATCGGGTCGGTGTGGAATTATGCCCTGTCCAGCCGCTTCGTCTGGGGCCGGTTCTGACGCTTTACTGCCAGCCCTTCAGCCAGACATAGTCGAGAAACGCCATCTTCCCCTCGAGCGGGGCGGCGGACAGGATCGGGTAGAACCAAGCGAACAGGGCCGCGCTGATCGCGAGCGGCGCCAGCGCCAGCCAGCGCTTCCCGCTTGTCCATAACGCGTCGAGCGCCAAGGCGAGCGCGGCGAGCAGAAACATGCTCGGCAGCATGTAGTGATAATAGAACTGGATGGGCTTTGCCGCCACGATCCAGAAGCCGAGCGTCAGAAGATAAAGCAGCGCGACCGACAGCGCGACCGGATCGCGCCTTCCTGCTCTCCGCCCCACCACGCCGCGCCACAGGCACCAGCCGAGCGCGGGCAGGCCCAGGAGCATGGTCAAGGGGTTCCCGATCAGCAGGATGCCGCGATAGGCCCCGTCGACCGGCTCGTAGAGATACCAGATCGCGCGCAGGTTCAGCACCCACTGCCACCACACCGATTGATAGGGGTGGGGCTTCACCACATTTTCCTGCATCGTCAGCATGGTTCGGTGAAGATCGATGATGTCGCGCGGCGCGCCCGCGCTGCCGATCGCGCCATCGGCGAAGAGATAGGCGGGCAGGTAGGTCGCGGCATAGACCACGAGCGGCACGATCCCGAGCCACAGGGCGGCCTCGACCAGGGTGATGCCCGGAACCGGCAATCCCCTGCGGCTGAGGAACAGGCGCCGCCGCCCCGCCGCCCAGCGCAATCCGAGGAAGACGAGGCCGGGCACCGGAGCGAGCACCAGCGCGTTCCATTTCGCCGCCATGGCGAGGCCGAGCGCGACCCCCGTGATCGCCAATCTGCGACGCCCGGTCTCTGGCTCGCGCATCGCCGCCGCTCCCTGCCAGAAGGCGAGCGCGAGGAAGGCGAGATAGAAGATGTCGAGCATCGCGATGCGCGCGTTCACGAACAGGTGGAATCCGGTCACGAGCAGCACGCCGTAACCGAGCGTCGCGAAACGGCTCAGCGTGGCGAACCACAGTGCCCGCATCGCGGCGAACAGCGCCAGCGCGCCCGCGAGGACCGGCAGGGCACGCCAGCCCAGCGGATTGTCGCCGAATACGAGCACGCTCAGCGCCAGCAATTGCTTGGCGAGCGGGGGGTGTTCGCGATTGGTGAAATGATCGAGCGCGATCCATTCGCGCAGCGCCGGGACGTAATGGACCTCGTCGAAATAGGCGATGCTGGGGATCGTCAAGCGCACGCAACACAGCGCCAGGAACGCGGTCGCAAACAGCGCGCACCAGCCGATCGGGTCCTGCGATGCCGTGCGCGCGGATTTCATGTGTGCGCGGTACGGCTGAGCCGGGCGCTTGACAAGTTTCCCGGCGCGGACTCGAGCAACGCGGTTTGGCTGGCGCATCCTGTTGTAATGCAGTCACACCCCGGCGCGAAGGGGAGGCCGTCGACCGGAAACTGCTGCGTTGCAGCAATCCTGTCATGATAGACCCTTACGGAAGTTTCGGACCTTCGGGCAGGTTTGGATCAAATAAGGTCGCGTTCGCCCACTCGCGTACGAATTTGGAGGATTTTTCATGAAACGTGCAATCGCCCTCGGCACCGCCGCGTTCGCCATGGTTGCAGCGCCGCTGGCCGCAGCCGATCGTTCCGCTGCGCCGGTCGAAAGCGAATCGGAACTGGTTGGTGGCAGCCTTCTGATTGCCGCTCTCGGCGCAGCAGCCGTCATCGCTGCCGTCGTCCTTATCGCTGATGATGACGATGACGACGCCGTCAGCCCCTGAGGGCTGTAGGAATCGCAGAAACTGGGGGCGGAAGGGTGACCTTCCGCCCTTTTTCGTTGTCCGAAGCGCCTCGGGGCGATTGCGGCGCGCGCCATGCTTGCCTAAGCCCCGTGGCCATGAAGAAGACCACCGGAACCGACCGCGCGATCACCCAGACATGGCGCCCCGCCACCCAGGCGGTGCGTGGCGGCACCTGGCGATCGGAGCATGGCGAGACCAGCGAGGCGCTGTTCCTCACCTCGGGCTACACCTATGACGATGCCCAGACCGTAGCCGATCGCTTCGCGGGCGAAGCGGAGGGGATGACCTATTCGCGCCTCCAGAACCCGACCGTGGCGATGCTGGAAGAGCGCATCGCTCTGCTCGAAGGGGCCGAGGCCTGCCGCGCGCAGGCCAGCGGCATGGCGGCGATGTCGACCGCGCTGCTCTGCCAGCTATCGGCCGGCGACCACGTGGTCGGCGCGCGAGCCGCGTTCGGATCGTGCCGCTGGTTGCTCGACAGCCTGCTACCGCGCTTCGGGATCGAAACGAGCGTGGTGGACAGCGCCGACAATGATGCCTGGGAACAGGCGATCCGCCCCAACACCAAGGTGTTCTTCTTCGAAACGCCGGCCAATCCGACGCTCGACGTCGTCGATATGGATTTCGTGTGCGGACTGGCGAAGAGCCGCGGCATCGTCACGGTGGTCGACAACGCCTTCGCGACGAGCGCGTTGCAAAAACCGATGGATTTCGGGGCGGATGTGGTCGCCTATTCCGCGACCAAGCTGATGGACGGGCAGGGGCGCGTGCTGGCGGGCGCGGTGTGCGGATCGCAGGAATGGATCGACGAGGTTCTGTTGCCGTTCCAGCGCAACACCGGGCCCAATATCTCGCCCTTCAACGCCTGGGTGGTCTTGAAAGGTCTCGAAACGCTGAGCCTTCGCGCCGAGAGGCAGAGCGCAAACGCGGTCGCGCTGGGCGAGGCGATCGCGGGGCGGCGACTGGAGATGCGCCATCCGGGGCTGACCAGCCATCCGCGGCACGAGCTCGCAAAGCGGCAGATGACAGCGACCGGACCGGTCTTCGCCTTCGATGTCGGCAGCCGCGAAACCGCCTTCGCCGTGCTCGATGCGCTGGAGCTGATCGACCTGTCCAACAATATCGGCGATTCGCGCAGCCTGATGTGCCACCCAGCCAGCACCACCCATGCCGGGATGACCGCCGAAGCGCGCGCCGAGATGGGCGTGAGCGAGGGATTGCTGCGCATCAATGTCGGATTGGAAGACGTCGCCGACCTGATCGAGGATCTCGACCGCGCGCTCGATAAAGCGGGTCTCTAGGTAAGGATCAGGCCGGGCAGCAATCGTCGAGCGCCGCGCCCAGGGCGGCGGCGGTCGACCAGGCGCGATTGCAGGGCGCATCGTCCGTCAGCGCGGCATGGGCGGCGAGGCCTTCGCCATCGATCATCGCCACGATCAGCCCTTCGTCGCGCGTCATGCCTGGCGCGCAGCACGGTGCGAGGCGGAT
This sequence comes from Qipengyuania pelagi, assembly GCF_009827295.1. Taxonomy (NCBI): domain Bacteria; kingdom Pseudomonadati; phylum Pseudomonadota; class Alphaproteobacteria; order Sphingomonadales; family Erythrobacteraceae; genus Qipengyuania; species Qipengyuania pelagi. The sequence continues at coordinate 562,528 of NZ_WTYD01000001.1, forward strand.
GGTGCGGCGCGAACTGCCCGCAAGGTCCACGACCAGACTGCGGGCGAGCGTAAGCGGACGCTGGAAACTCGGGCCGAACGTATCGAGCGCCAGCAAGGCGGCCGAGGCATCCCGCAAACCGCAACCCACCATGCGGCGGATCAGGATCAGCGCGATGCGCCTGCCGCGATCGGAAGGGAGCGGGAGGACCAGAGCGGTGTCGGGACGACCGGGTGCGGGGGCGGGTGCGGCGTTGGGCATCGAATCCTCCATCATGGTTCGCTATTATAATATGCAAATGCAAATCATTCGCAACAGCTGAATGGAAGGAGATAGCCTCTCTCCCCAAGCAGATGGATCAGAGCCCATGCCTGCGACCGGTACCGCCGGGTCCCGGTATCAGATTTCGCAGGCTATCCCGTCATCGTCGCGGTCCAACCCGGCGCGATAGCCGGGATCGCCGCGTCGCAACGGCGCTTTCCCGGCGGCTCGCACGGCAGCGCAATTGGCGTAGTATACGCGCCCGTCGATCGATTGCGCGGCTGAAACCGGCTGCGCGGCGCGTCCGCTGCGGTGGCAGTGATAGTCGCCCGTCTTGCGGTTGTTGTGGCACCCTTCGCCGTTCAGCCCGCCGGGATGGGCGGCGGCCGACCCGGTAAAGGACACGTTCGTTGCTACTCCGACAAGGGCCAGCAGAGTGAGGAATGTCTTCCGCATCCGGTGAGCTTAAGGCGCATTTCTTGCCAATTCCCTGCCCGCCCTTGCTCCGCGCGCGTCTATGCCTATTCTGAAGGACGATGAAATTCCTGTTTCCCCATGCCGCGATCACGCACGACATCACGGTTCGCGTGTCGGTCAATTACATGCCCGAACAATCGCGGCCCGAGATCGGCAAGTGGTTCTGGGTCTATCACATCCGCATCGAGAACGGATCGGAGGAGACCGTCACGCTTGAACGGCGGCACTGGCGGATCACCGATGCCGAGGGACGGATCAGCATCGTCGATGGCGAAGGGGTGGTCGGCGAACAGCCCACGCTCTCGCCCGGCCAGTCGCATGATTACGTTTCGGGATGCCCGCTCGAAACGCCGCATGGGTCGATGGAGGGGTTCTACAGCTTCCGCCGCGCGGACGGATCGCCGATGGAGGTCCGCATCCCGTTCTTCCCGCTCGCCGCGCCCGCAACGACCCACTGAAACGAAGCACCGAGAAGCCGCAATCAGGCGTCGGATTCGTCGATCTCGCTATCGGTCGGCGCGATCTTCAGCTTCGCTTCCACGCCCAGCCAGCCTGCGAGAATTTCCAGCTCCCGCGTGACCGGATAATGCGCCAGTTCCGCCCACGAGGGGTCGAGGCGCAGCACCAGCTTGCGCTTCTTGCAATGGAGGCGCGAAGCCGACAGCGCCGGGCGTGAGCCCCCGCCGAGCTTGCGAGCGAGCCGGAAGCCCAATCCCCAGGTGACCGAATCGCGCAAGGCGTCGCGATCGGCCAGCGCCAGCAGGCGTTCGGGATAGTCGGTCCGCCCGAGACTGGCATAGAGGGCCGCGCAGATCTGGGCTCGTTCGGCGGGCAGGCAATCGATCCATCTCTTGTCGAGCGCCCACGCGCTGGCGTGCGAGAGCCGCAGATTGGGCTCCACCCGCTGGAGCGCGTCGGACAATTGCGCGGCGACCAGGCGCAGGCGCTCGTCCTGCGCGTTCGCATGGCCGGTTATGCCGCCATTGCCTGCCAGCTCGACACTCCACCCCGCGACCAGGGCCGCATCGGTAATCGCCGCGCCGAGCATGGTGGCGAATTCGCTCACCCCGGCAATCAGGGGATCCTTGGCGCGCTGGACCGGATCGAGCCGGTCGAACAGCAGGCCTTCGCGAATGCCCCAGCTGGAAAAGACCAGCTCGTCCGGCTCCAGCGCCTTGAGCAGCGGGCGCAGCAGGGCGACGGCATCGGGGAGGTATTCGGCGCGCATCTGGCTGATGCCGGGGCACTCGGCCAGCTTTGCGGGATCGGCGGCAATCAGGCGCTGCGCCAGCATATCGGCCTCTTCGACGTCGAGCCGGAAGCCGTGCGGATCGCTCAAGGGGTAATCGCGCCGCATCATCGCATAGGCGGCAAAGGCGCGCCATGTCCCGCCGACCATGTAGAGCGGGCCCGGATGCGCCGCCGCCCAGCCGACCTTGTCGAGTTGCGCGCGCACGCGTGTGTTGAACCGTTTCTTGTCGCTGCGATCGAGCGCGGGAAGCCGCAGCGTGCCGAGCGGCAGGCTCGACGCCTGATGGCATTCTCCGTCCACGATCGACACCAGTTCGAGACTGCCCCCGCCAAGGTCCGCGACCACGCCGCGCGCACCGGGAAACGCGCCGATCGCGCCGGTCGCCGAAATGCGCGCCTCTTCCTCGCCTGTCAGAAGGCGCGGTTCGAGGCCGAGTTCGGCGACGGCGGCGAGAAATTCGGCACCGTTCGCAGCCTCGCGCGCGGCCGCTGTGGCCACGGTCTGCACGTCGGTGACGCCCAGATCGTCGAGGATGCGCGCATAGCGGGCCAGCGCGCCGAGCGCTTCATCGCTCGCTTCCTTCGGGATCAATCCGGTCTCGGACAGGTCGCGGCCGAGGCGGGCGGCCACTTTCTCGTTCCAGACCGTGCGGGGCGCGCGGGGGGAGCCTTCGTAGATCACCATGCGCACCGTGTTGGAGCCGATATCGATGACCGCGCGCGGCAGATAGACGATGCGCTTCTCGCGCCGGGTCGCGGGCGTTTGCGTCACGAGCGAGCCTCCCCGTCCGCAGGCAAGTCCGTCGGGTTGCCCATACACCCGCTCAGCCGCAGGCGCGGGACCGCATCGGCCTCAAGGGCCTGGCCGCGCCCGGAAAGGGAGGGATTGCTCATGAAATACCGATGGCAGTTGAAGCTTTCTGCATCCTCGTCGTCCCCGCTCACAGGTTGCATCCGCTCGTACTGACCGTCGGGATGCAGTTCCCAGCTCTGGTCGATATCGAGGATATTGGCCAGCATGACCTGGCCAAGGACCTGATCGTGCACGGTCTTGTTGATGATCGGAACCATGACCTCGACCCGCCGGTCGAGATTGCGGCTCATCGCATCGGCGCTGGTGATATAGACCTTGGCCTGGCGGCTTGGCAGGGCCTTGCCATTCGCAAAGGCCCAGATGCGGCCATGTTCGAGAAAGCGACCGATGATCGATTTGACATGGATATTCTCCGAGAGGCCGGGAACGCCCGCCTTCAAGGAGCAGATGCCGCGCACCACCATGCGGATTTCGACGCCCGCCGCGCTCGCTTCGTAAAGCTTGTCGATCATGCCGCGATTGGTGATCGCGTTGAGTTTAACCCAGATGCCTGATGGTCTGCCAGCACGCGCGGCTTCGATTTCAGCATCGATCAGGTCGTACAGTTTTTCGCGAATGCCGCCGGGCGAGATCGCAAGCGCCTCGAGCCGTTCGGGTTCGATATAGCCAGTGACGAAATTGAACAGCCGCGCCGCATCGCGCCCGAGGGCAGGATCGGCGGTGAAGTAGCTGAGATCGGTGTAAATCTTGGCATTGACGGGGTGATAATTGCCCGTGCCGAAATGACAGTAGGTCCGGTAGCCGTCTTCCTCGCGGCGGACGACGAGGCTGACCTTGGCGTGGGTCTTCAATTCGGTGAAGCCATAGATCACCTGCACGCCCGCGCGTTCCAGTTCGCTTGCCCAGCGGATATTGCGCTCTTCGTCGAAGCGGGCCTTCAATTCGACGACCGCGGTCACCGCCTTGCCGTTCTGCGCGGCCTCGACCAGCGCGGCGATCACCGGCGACTGGTCGCCTGCGCGATAGAGCGTCTGCTTTATCGAAACGACATTGGGATCGTTCGCCGCCTGGGCCAGGAAATCGACCACCACGTCGAAGCTTTCGAAGGGGTGATGGATCACCAGATCTTTTTCGCGAATGGCGGAGAAGCAATCGCCGTCATGTTCTAGGATGCGTTCGGGATAGCGGGGGCTGAAGGGCGGGAATTTGAGATCGGGGCGCGGTTCGTCGCAGATCGCGTCGAGGTTCCTCAAGCCCAGCATCCCGTCGGTCTTCACGATCATCGCGGCATCGACATCGAACTGTTCGCGCAGCAGCGCCTCGGCCTTTTCGTCGCACTCCTCGTCCAGTTCGAGCAGGACCGCACGGCCCCGGCGGCGGCGCTGGATCGCGGTGCGGAAATAGCGGACGAGATCTTCTGCCTCTTCCTCCACCTCGATATCGCTGTCCCTGAGAACGCGGAAAACCCCGTCGCCCAAAATCTTGAAGCCGGGGAAGAGCAGGCCGGCAAAGCGCGTCACCAGCTTCTCGATGGCGATATAGACCGCCTTGTCGCCCGGAACGCGCACGAAGCGCGGCGCGCCGCTGGGGATCAGCACCATCTCCATCAGATCGGCCTTGCGCTTGCCGCGCTTCAACCGGAAGATCAGGCCGAGGCCCATCGTCTGCACGAAGGGGAAGGGGTGGCTCGGGTCGATCGCCTGCGGCGTGATCAGCGGCAGGATATCGGTGGTGAAATAGCCTTCCGCCCATGCCATCTGCTCGTCATCGAGCTGGTCGGTCTCGGCGATCAATATCCCTTCCGCGGCCAGTAACGCGCGCAGGGTCTGGAGGCTGCGCTGCTGGCGTTCCTCGAGTGTCAGCACCTGATCGCGGATGGCGGTCAACTGCTGGCGGGGGGTGCGCCCGTCGATCGCGTGGGTGTCGATCCCGCGCGTCATCTGCCCTTCGAGGCCGGCGATGCGCACCATGGTGAATTCGTCGAGATTGCTGGCCGATATCGACAGGAAGCGCAGGCGTTCGAGCAGCGGATAGGCCTCGTTCTCCGATTCCGCGAGCACGCGCCGGTTGAAGCTCAGCCAGGAAAGCTCGCGATTGGTGTAGCGCTCTGCCGCCTCTTCCAGCGTCACGGGAGTCGCCGACGCGGTGTCGGAGCTATCGACAGGGTCGGGGGCGTTCATTGGTGTGTCGTCCATCTGCTCGGCGCTAGGGGCCGGGTGCTACGGAAATGTGGCAGTGCGTCGTCTCTGTCAAATGCCGGATATTGCACCGGGGCGTCGCTCTGCCTATTCGCGAGGAACCATGAAGCGCACCCATCTGCCCCTGAACGCCCTGCGCGTATATGACGCCGCTGCCCGGCACCTCTCCTTCACCCGCGCGGCGGACGAGCTGGCGGTGACGCCCGCCGCCGTCGGCCAGCAGATCAGGGCGCTGGAGGATCACCTCGGCACGGTCCTGTTCCGCCGCACCAGCAAGGGGCTGGAGCTGACCGCGGAAGGTGCCGCCGGGCTCGACCCCTTGCGCGAAGGATTCCTGAAGTTCGAGGAAAGCGTCAGCGCGATGCAGGCCGGACAGGCGAGCGACAGCTACACCATCGCCGTGCCGCGCGAATTCTACGCCCAGTGGCTCGCGCCGCGATTGGCGGAATTCGGTGCCGACAAGCCGGAAACGCGCTTCACCTTCGTGGCGGACGAGCACGCCGACTTCACCGAAGCCAATCTCGATTGCGCGATCCGGCTGGTGGACGGGCCGGGCGATCTCGAGGGCGTGGAACTGGCGCCTGCCGCGCGGATGACCGTGGCGCGCGCCGAGGCGCATGGCGGCGCGCCGGAACGCTGGATCGATTGGGGTGTCGCGCTCCCCGAAGGCGAGAGCGCCGCGATCACCGTTTCGAACGCCGGACAGGCCCTGTCGAGCGCGCTGGCCGGGCTGGGCCGGACGATGCTGCCCGAATTGCTGGTGAAGGACGCGGTCGAGGATGGCCGCCTGGAAGCGCTCGCCGGGCCGGAACCGGGCCGCAGGGCCTATTGGCTGGTCGCCCCCACGCCGCAATGGCGGACGCGCAAGGTGAAGAGCCTGGTTGAGTTTTTGAGTGGTTGAGTAGTCTGGCCTGAGAGGCTTGGCTTGGGTTTGGGCGGGAGTTTTTTGTTTTTCGAACCGGCCTCCGCCGGTTCGTCCTTGGTGCTGTTCCCTCCGCTTCGCTCCGGGGCACCTGCGGGGCGCGCCGTGCGCTTGCGGGCCTACGGCCCGAGCTCCGCCACCAAGCCTATAGGCCGGGAATGGTCCGGTCGGCGACCAGCCGACCGCAAGGCCGACCGGCCGCCCGCAGCGCCGCTAGGCACGAGGACATCGCGCGCCGGATGGCGTGCGGAAAACAAAAAACCTCAACGCTCGCTCTTGGCGCCCGAGCTCTCGTATGCGTTACCCTTGACCCAACCCTCATCCCCCGCTAAGCGCGCCTCCATCCGGTGTGGGACTCGTCCAACGCCGGTCAGATAGAGCTGAACATTGCCGGTCATGTCCCGGGGGCCAGTCGCCAGGTGCGGCGTGGCTCTTTTCTATTGGGTTCCAGACCTCGACGCGATCCCGGTTTTGCCGGGTGACGACGGGGAGGGGCTCGGGGCAGCCGTCAGAGTAACCCGGTGGCCGTGTGGGCCGGGGGTGGAGCGTTTCAGGCTCGTGCGCAGATCGTCCGTTCGGCGGATGGTCTTGGTTCGCTGGACCCCGGATCAAGTCCGGGGTGACGGTGAAGGGCACGAACCCGATACAATCCGACCCCGTCCGCTAGTTGTCACCAGCCCGCGATGGGTATGGGAGCCGGTTTTGGCGCTTCGCGCCGTCGTTCGACTCCCGCCCGGAAGGGGCGCCCCGGGCGCACAGATGCGCGCGCTCGGATCATCAGGTGAAGAGAAAGAACTCACATGCCGACAATCAACCAGCTGGTCCGCAAGGGCCGCGAACCGCAGAAGGCCAAGTCCAAGGTCCCTGCGATGGAGCAGAACCCGCAGAAGCGCGGCGTCTGCACGCGCGTCTACACGACGACTCCGAAGAAGCCGAACTCGGCTCTGCGCAAGGTGGCCAAGGTGCGCCTGACCAACCAGCGCGAAGTCATCTCCTACATCCCCGGCGAAGGCCACAACCTTCAGGAACACAGCGTCGTGCTGATCCGCGGCGGCCGTGTGCGCGACCTTCCCGGCGTGCGCTATCACGTCCTGCGCGGCGTGCTCGATACGCAAGGGGTCAAGGACCGCAAGCAGAGCCGTTCGAAGTACGGCGCCAAGCGTCCCAAGTAAGGAGCGCCGGCTCCTCCGGCATCCGTCATCCCCGCGCAGGTGGGGATCAAGGGCGGGGCGGGAGGGGCGGTCAAGGTTTCAAGCGCAGTCTGCGCCTCGCTGGATTCCCGCTTTTGCGGGAATGACGAGAGCAGCAAGCGCCAAGAGAAGGAATTCGTGCCATGTCACGTCGTCGTCGTCCCGAAAAGCGGGAAATCCTGCCGGATCCCAAGTTCGGGGATCAGGTCCTGTCGAAGTTCATGAACAACCTCATGCTGGACGGCAAGAAGGCCGTCGCCGAAGGTATCGTCTACACCGCGCTCGACGTGGTGGAAACGAAGGCCAAGGCCAATCCGGTCGAGCTGTTCCATGCCGCGCTCGACAACATCAAGCCGCAGGTCGAGGTGCGTTCGCGCCGCGTCGGCGGTGCGACCTATCAGGTCCCGGTCGAGGTGCGTCCCGAGCGTGCCCAGGCTCTCGCCATCCGCTGGCTGATCACCGCCGCGCGCGGTCGCCCGGAAACCACCATGTCGGCGCGCCTGTCGGGCGAGCTGATGGATGCGGCCAACAATCGCGGCAACGCGGTCAAGAAGCGGGAAGATACCCACCGCATGGCCGACGCGAACCGCGCGTTCTCGCACTACCGCTGGTAGGGCGTTCGGTTTGAGGGCCGGGGCGCTGCGTCCCGGCCTTCAACCTGTCACATTTGATCCTACATAGGGGCCAGAGCTTGCTCGTCCCCCGACCACCCTCTCGCTTTCACGAGGAATTCCACATGGCCCGCGACTATCCGCTGGAGCGCTATCGCAATATCGGCATCATGGCCCACATCGATGCCGGCAAGACCACCACGACCGAACGCATCCTCTATTACACCGGCAAGTCCTACAAGATCGGCGAAGTGCATGACGGCGCCGCGACCATGGACTGGATGGAGCAGGAGCAGGAGCGCGGTATTACCATTACGTCCGCCGCGACGACCACGTTCTGGACCGCCGAAGACGCGACCATGGATCCGCGCTCGGACCCCGAAGCGCTGCGCGCCAACGAGCCGAAGCACCGCATCAACATCATCGACACCCCTGGCCACGTCGACTTCACCATCGAAGTCGAACGTAGTCTTCGCGTGCTCGACGGCGCCGTTGCAGTCTTCGACGGCGTTGCCGGAGTTGAACCGCAGTCCGAGACAGTATGGCGCCAGGCCGACAAGTACGGCGTTCCCCGGATGTGCTTCATTAATAAATTGGACCGCACCGGTGCGGACTTCTATTACTGCGTGAAGTCGATCGTCGATCGTCTCGGTGCTACGCCGCTCGTTCTTTATCTTCCGATCGGTGCCGAAAGCGATCTCAAGGGTGTTGTCGATCTCGTCAACATGCGCGGCATCGTCTGGCAGAACGAAGATCTCGGCGCGAAGTACGAGTTCATCGACATCCCGGAAGACCTTGCCGACAAGGCCGCGGAATATCGCGAGCAGCTGGTCGAAATGGCGGTCGAGCAGGACGACGATGCGATGGAGGCCTATCTTGAAAGCGGAGAGGCGCCCGACGCCGCTACGCTCAAGAAGCTGATCCGCAAGGGCACCATGGCACGCGCCTTCGTTCCCGTGCTGTGTGGCTCGGCCTTCAAGAACAAGGGCGTCCAGCCCCTGCTCGATGCGGTTGTCGACTACATGCCGTCCCCGCTCGACGTTCCGGCGATCAAGGGCGTCCTGCCCGACAGCGATGTCGAGGAAACCCGCCCGTCGAGCGATGACGAGCCCTTCGCGGCCCTCGCGTTCAAGATCATGAACGATCCGTTCGTCGGCTCGCTCACCTTCACCCGCATCTATTCCGGCAAGCTTTCCAAGGGTTCGGTCCTGAACTCGGTGAAGGACAAGAAGGAAAAGGTCGGGCGGATGCTGCTGATGCACTCGAACAACCGCGAGGACATCGATGAGGCGTTCGCCGGCGACATCGTCGCTCTGGCGGGCATGAAGGACACGACCACGGGCGATACGCTGTGCGATCCGGCCAAGCCGATCATCCTCGAGCGGATGGAATTCCCCGAGCCCGTGATCGAGCTGTCGGTGGAACCGAAGACCAAGGCCGACCAGGAAAAGATGGGCGTCGCGCTCAACCGCCTGGCTGCCGAGGATCCCTCGTTCCGCGTTTCGACCGATCACGAATCGGGCCAGACGATCATCAAGGGCATGGGCGAGCTTCACCTCGACATCCTCGTCGATCGCATGAAGCGCGAGTTCAAGGTCGAGGCCAATGTCGGCGCGCCGCAGGTGGCGTATCGCGAATATCTCGGCCGCGAAGTCGAAGTGACCTACACCCACAAGAAGCAGTCAGGCGGTTCGGGTCAGTTCGGTGAAGTCAAGGTCGTGGTCACCCCCGGTGAGCGCGGCGAGGGCGTCACCTTCGAGGATCAGATCAAGGGCGGCAACATTCCGCGCGAATACATCCCGGCGATCGAGAAGGGCATGCGCGAGCAGGCCGAGAGCGGCCATCTGGTCGGCTTCCCGATCATCGACTTCGCGATCCGCCTGGTCGACGGTAAGTACCACGACGTCGACTCGAGCGCGATCGCGTTCGAAATCGCTGGTCGCGGTGCGATGCGTGAAGTGGCTCAGAAGGCCGGCATCAAGCTGCTCGAGCCGATCATGAAGGTGGAAGTCGTGACTCCCGAGGACTATCTCGGCGACGTCATCGGCGATCTGAACAGCCGTCGCGGGCAGATCCAGGGCACCGACAGCCGGGGCAACGCCCAGGCGGTCGAGGCGAATGTGCCGCTCGCGAACATGTTCGGCTACGTCAACGAACTGCGCTCCTTCACGCAAGGCCGCGCGCAGTATTCGATGCAGTTCAGCCACTACGACGAGGTTCCGGCCAACGTCGCGGCGGAAGTTAAGGAAAAGCTCGCCTGACGGCGAATGGGGTGAAGGAGAAGCTTGCCTAAGGCGAGCGAGACAGCTAGGGGCGGCGCCTGTTTCGGCGGGTGCCGTCTCTCTCCCCCGCAGAGATTCAATCTTAGACAGAGGTTAAGAGTACAATGGCGAAGGAAAAATTCGAGCGGAACAAGCCGCACTGCAACATCGGCACCATCGGTCACGTCGACCACGGCAAGACCACGCTGACCGCTGCGATCACCAAGGTCCAGGGTTCGGCCGTCGATTTCGCGAACATCGACAAGGCCCCCGAAGAGCGTGAGCGTGGTATCACCATCTCGACCGCGCACGTGGAATACGAAACCGACGCGCGTCACTATGCGCACGTCGACTGCCCGGGCCACGCCGACTACGTGAAGAACATGATCACCGGTGCCGCCCAGATGGACGGCGCGATCCTGGTCGTGAACGCCGCTGACGGCCCCATGCCGCAGACCCGCGAGCACATCCTGCTGGCCCGCCAGGTCGGCGTGCCGCAGCTGGTCGTGTACCTCAACAAGGTCGACCAGGTCGATGACGAGGAACTGCTCGAGCTGGTCGAACTCGAAGTTCGCGAACTGCTCAGCGAATACGGCTTCGACGGCGACGAAATCCCCGTCGTCAAGGGTTCGGCTCTGGCCGCTCTCGAAGGCCGTGACGAAGAAATCGGCGAAAAGTCGATCAAGGAGCTGATGGACGCTGTCGACAGCTACATCCCGCAGCCCGATCGTCCGGTCGACAAGGACTTCCTGATGCCGATCGAAGACGTGTTCTCGATCTCGGGTCGTGGTACGGTCGTCACCGGCCGCGTCGAAACCGGCGTTGTGAACGTGGGCGACGAAGTCGAAATCATCGGCATCAAGGACACGCAGAAGACCACCGTCACCGGCGTGGAAATGTTCCGCAAGCTGCTCGATCGCGGTGAAGCCGGCGACAACATCGGCGCCCTGATCCGTGGCGTCGGCCGTGAAGCCGTGGAGCGTGGCCAGGTCCTCGCGAAGCCGGGTTCGGTTACGCCGCACACCGATTTCAGCGCCGAAGTCTACGTGCTGTCGAAGGACGAAGGTGGCCGTCACACGCCGTTCTTCGCCAACTACCGCCCGCAGTTCTACTTCCGCACCACCGACGTGACCGGCGAAGTGATCCTTCCCGAAGGCACCGAAATGGTGATGCCGGGCGACAACGTGACCATCTCGGTCAAGCTGATCGCGCCGATCGCCATGGACGAAGGTCTGCGTTTCGCGATCCGTGAAGGCGGCCGTACCGTCGGCTCGGGCGTCGTGGCGAACATCACGAAGTAAGCCAGCGATCGCGCTTCCCGAAAAGGGGAGTGGCGATAGCCGAAAATGATGGCCCGGCTCTCCGATGGGGAGCCGGGCCTCGTTTTTGTAGAAGCGTGATTCCGGTCCGCATCCACCCTGTGGCACGGTTCGTCGTGTCCTTGCGCGGAATGCGGAAAAGAGGCGGGATTAGGGGGTTGCCAGCTAACCGCCTTCCCCGTATATGCGCGCCTCCAGCGGGGGATTCGTCCCTTGCGACACGAATTTCACGAGGCCGCCCGTTCCGGGAAACCGGGCTAAAGCGAGGCAGGCCTTTGTTTTTGGGATAGCTCGACCCGTCGGGTGGTCCCTTGGCTCTTTCGCATCGGTATAGGTAATGGAAGCTCAGAACATCCGCATCCGCCTCAAGGCGTTCGACCACCGCGTTCTCGACCAGGCGACTGGCGAAATCGCAGACACCGCACGTCGCACGGGTGCTCTTATTCGCGGCCCCATTCCCATGCCGACGCGTATCGAGAAGTTCACCGTGAACCGCGGCCCGCACATCGACAAGAAGTCGCGCGAGCAGTTCGAGGTGCGCACCTACAAGCGGCTGCTCGACATCGTGCAGCCCAACGCCCAGACGGTCGACGCGCTGATGAAGCTGGACCTCGCCGCGGGCGTGAACGTCGAAATCAAGCTCGCCTAAGCGAGGGGTTTCCGTCCTGCCGGAAGGACGCTAAGCGCACCGGACAGTTCAGGGCCCCCGAAGGCCCGTCTCGCCGCAAGGCCAGACAAGACATCGGGATACCGCCGGATTTCATCCGGGCCTGCGTCCCCCGTCTCGCTCTTCCTCTCGGGGAAGGGCAGTTCAGCCCGGACGGGGCGACGCATCGAAAAACGGGCTGACACGCACCCTCGGATTTCGCCGGGGTGCCTCTGTGAAGGAGTTTTGACGATGCGCACTGGCGTGATCGCAAAGAAAGTCGGGATGACCCGCCTGTTCCAGGAGGATGGGCGGCACGTTCCCGTGACCGTTCTCGCTCTTGAGAACTGCCAGGTTACCGCTCACCGCACGGGCGACCGTGACGGCTATTTCGCCGTCCAGCTCGGCGCGGGCGAAGCGAAGCAGAAGAACGTCAACAAGCCGCAGCGCGAAGCTTTCGCCAAGGCGGATGTCGGCCTGAAGATGAAGGTCGCGGAATTCCGCGTCGAAGGCGAAGACGGGCTGCTGCCCGTCGGCGCGCGCATCTCGGCCGAACATTTCATCGCCGGCCAGAAGGTCGACATCACCGGCCACACGCAGGGCAAGGGCTTCGCCGGCGCCATGAAGCGTTGGGGCTTCGGTGGTCTTCGCGCCACGCACGGCGTCTCGCTCAGCCACCGTTCGCACGGTTCGACGGGTAACCGCCAGGATCCGGGCCGCGTGTTCAAGGGCAAGAAGATGGCCGGCCACATGGGCGACCGTCAGCGCACCCAGCAGAACCTCGAAATCGTGCGTACCGACGCCGATCGCGGCCTGCTCTTCGTCAAGGGTTCGGTTCCCGGCGCCAAGAACAGCTGGATGCTCGTCCGCGACGCCGTGAAGGTGAAGCACGAAGACCTCCCGTTCCCGGGCGTGATGTATCGCAACCGCGACGAGTTCGAGCATCAGGAAGCCGATGCCGGTCTGGTCGAGAGCGGTGCCGAGCACGAGGTCAACACCCAGGTCTCCGCTGAGCAGCAGGAAGTCCTCGCTGCCGAGCAGGAAGCCGGTGCTGACACCGAGACCACCACCGATACGTCCGCAGCCGACACCGGCTCGGACGAGAACAAGGAGGGCTGATCCCGTGAAGGTGAAGGTCCAGAAAATCGACGGAAAAGCCGCTGGCGACGTCGAGCTCAACGATGAGGTGTTCGGTGTCGAGCCGCGTGCGGATATCCTGCACCGTGTCGTCACCTGGCAGCTCGAGAACCGCCGCGGCACCGCCCGCCCGACGCGTGAGCGTTCGGACGTGGCGCGCACCGGCAAGAAGTTCGGCGCCCAGAAGGGTTCGGGCGGCGCTCGCCACGGCGATCGCGGCGCTCCGATCTTCATTGGCGGCGGCAAGGCCCACGGTGCCCGCAAGCGTGACTTCAACCAGTCGCTGAACAAGAAGGTTCGCGCGCTCGGTCTGAAGATGGCGTTGTCCAGCAAGGCGAAAGACGGCCTGATCGTCGTCGACAGCCTGGAGCTGAGCGATGCCAAGACCAAGGCGCTGAAGGCCCAGTTCGACAGCAATGGCTGGAACGGCAAGGTCCTTTTCGTCGACGGTGACACGGTGAACGACGGCTTCAAGAAGGCCGCGCGCAACCTGCCGGGCATCAACGTCCTCCCGGCGATGGGCGCCAATGTCTACGACATCCTGAAGCACGACACGCTGGTCCTCACCAAGGACGCGGTCGCCAAGCTGGAGGGCCGTTTCAATGGCTAAGCAGGACATCGATGCACGTCACTACGACGTGATCCTCTCGCCCCACATCACCGAGAAGTCGACCATGGCTTCGGAACACAACGCGGTTGTGTTCAAGGTGGCGGGCGATGCGACCAAGCCGCAGATCAAGGAAGCGGTCGAAGCGATCTATTCCGGCCAGAAGGCCAAGGTCGTCGCCGTCAACACGATCAACGTGAAGGGCAAGACCAAGCGCTGGAAGGGCAAGCCCTACAAGCGCAACGACGTGAAGAAGGCGATCGTGACCCTCGCCGAGGGCTCGATGATCGACATCACGGAAGGTGTGAGCTGATCCCATGGCACTGAAGAATTACAATCCGACGAGCCCCGCGCGCCGCGGCCTCATCCTCGTCGACAAGTCCGGCCTGTACAAGGGCAAGCCGGTCAAGTCGCTCACGGAAGGCAAGCGCAAGACGGGCGGCCGCAACAACAAGGGTCACAAGACCTCGCGCGGCATGGGCGGCGGTCACAAGCAGAAGTACCGCTTCATCGACTTCAAGCGTCGCAAGTGGGACGTCGAAGGCACTGTCGAGCGGATCGAATACGATCCCAACCGCACCGCCTTCATCGCGCTCGTAAGCTACGCCGATGGCGAGCAGGCCTACATCATCGCGCCGCAGCGTCTCGCTGTCGGTGACAAGGTCGTCGCCGGTGAGAAGACCGATACCAAGCCTGGCAACGCCATGCTGCTGGGTCAGATGCCGGTCGGCACGATCTGCCACAATGTGGAGATGAAGCCGGGCAAGGGCGGGCAGATCGCCCGTTCCGCCGGGGCCTATGTCCAGCTGGTCGGTCGCGATCGCGGCATGGTCATCGTGCGCCTCAATAGCGGCGAGCAGCGTTACCTGCGCGCCGACTGCATGGGCACCGTTGGCGCCGTGTCGAACCCCGACAACCAGAACCAGAACCTGGGCAAGGCCGGTCGCCGTCGCTGGATGGGCGTGAAGCCGCTGACGCGCGGTGTCGCCAAGAACCCGGTCGACCACCCGCATGGTGGTGGTGAAGGCCGGACCTCGGGCGGTCGTCACCCGGTCACTCCGTGGGGCAAGCCCACCAAGGGCGCCCGTACGCGCAACAACAAGCAGACGGACAAGATGATCATCCGTTCGCGCCACGCCAAGAAGAAGAGGTAAGCGCACATGGCACGTTCCGTCTGGAAGGGTCCGTTCGTGGAACTCAGCCTTCTCAAGAAGGCCGAAACCGCGCAGGATGCGAGCAGCACCAAGCCGATCAAGACCTGGTCGCGGCGCAGCACGATCCTCCCCCAATTCGTCGGCCTGACGTTCAACGTCTACAATGGCCACAAGTTCATCCCGGTTTCCGTTTCGGAAGAAATGGTCGGCCACAAGCTCGGTGAATTCGCGCCCACGCGCACCTTCCCGGGCCACGCCGCCGACAAGAAGGGCAAGCGCTGATGAGCAAGCAGAAGGCACCCCGCCGCGTCGGTGAGAACGAGGCTCTGGCCGTCGGCACCACGATCCGTGGTTCGGCCCAGAAGCTGAACCTCGTCGCCGGTCTGATCCGCGGCAAGAAGGCCGAAGAGGCCCTCAACATCCTCGCTTTCTCCAAGAAGGCGATGGCGCGCGACGCCAGCAAGGTGCTCGCATCCGCGATCGCCAATGCGGAAAACAATCACGATCTGGATGTCGACGCTCTGGTCGTTGCGGAAGCTTCGGTCGGCAAGTCGATCACCATGAAGCGGTTCCACACGCGCGGCCGCGGCAAGTCCACGCGCATCCTCAAGCCGTTCAGCCGGCTGCGGATCGTGGTTCGCGAGCAGGAAGAGGCGTAACATGGGTCACAAGAGCAATCCGATCGGTCTGCGCCTGCAGATCAACCGCACCTGGGACAGCCGCTGGTACGCCGAAGGGCGCGACTATGCCAAGCTGCTCAGCGAGGACATCGAGATCCGCAAGCACATCGTCAGCTCGCTGCCCCAGGCCGCGATTTCGAAGGTGGTGATCGAGCGTCCGGCCAAGCTGTGCCGCATCTCGATCTATGCCGCGCGTCCCGGCGTCATCATCGGCAAGAAGGGCGCGGACATCGAGAAGCTGCGCTCCAAGCTCGCCACGATGACCGACAGCGAAGTGAAGCTGAACATCGTCGAAATCCGCAAGCCGGAAGTCGATGCCAAGCTCGTCGCCCAGGGCATTGCCGACCAGCTGATCCGCCGCGTGGCGTTCCGCCGGGCGATGAAGCGTGCGATCCAGTCCGCCATGCGTCTGGGTGCCGAAGGCATCAAGATCGTGTGCGGCGGCCGTCTCGGCGGCGCGGAAATCGCGCGTGTCGAACAGTATCGCGAAGGCCGCGTGCCGCTTCACACGCTGCGCGCCAACATCGACTATGCCGAAGCCGAGGCGCTGACCGCCTATGGCATCATCGGCATCAAGGTGTGGGTCTTCAAGGGCGAGATCCTCGGCCACGATCCGACCGCGCATGACCGTCTGATGATGGAATCGCAGACCTCGGGCGTGCGCCCCGCGCGCTGATTGCAGGACATAGGAAAGCACCATGCTGCAACCGAAGAAAACCAAGTACCGCAAGGCGTTTAAGGGCCGTATCCACGGCAACGCCAAGGGCGGCACCGCGCTCAATTTCGGGTCCTACGGCCTGAAGGCGCTGGAGCCCGAGCGGATCACCGCGCGCCAGATCGAAGCGGCTCGCCGCGCGATCACGCGCCACATCAAGCGTCAGGGCCGTCTCTGGATCCGCGTGTTCCCGGACGTGCCGGTTTCGAAGAAGCCTGCCGAAGTCCGTCAGGGTAAGGGCAAGGGCTCGATCGAATACTGGGCCGCCCGCGTGAAGCCGGGTCGCATCCTGTTCGAACTCGACGGTGTCGCGGGTCCGCTCGCCGCCGAAGCGTTCGAGCGTGCCGCGATGAAGCTGCCCGTCAAGACCAAGGTCGTTGCCCGCCTCGGCGACACCTCGCACCTGGGAGGCGAATGATGAGCAAGACAGAAGACCTCCGCCAGAAGTCGGACGATCAGCTCGCCGAAGAGCTGACCTCGCTCAAGCGCGAGCAGTTCAACCTGCGCTTCCAGGCCGCGACCAACCAGCTGGAAAAGCCGGCTCGCATCCGCGAAGTGCGCCGCTCGATCGCCACGATCAAGACGTTGCAGGGTGAACGCACCCGCGCAGCGGCTGCCAAGGCTTAAGGAACAGATTATGCCAAAGCGTATCCTGATCGGCACGGTGACCTCGGACAAGACCGACAAGACCGTGACCGTGCTCGTCGAGCGCAAGGTGAAGCACCCGCTTTACGGGAAGATCATCCGCCGTTCGAAGAAGTATCACGCCCATGACGAGCAGAACGAGTACACGCTCGGCGACGTCGTGCGTATCGAAGAAACCAAGCCGATCTCGAAGACCAAGACCTGGCAGGTCAAGGACCGGGTGACGGCGGGCGGCACGCAGGCTGTCGAGGCTGACCTCGAAGTCGAAGCCGCAGGAAACTGACGTAATCGGAACTGCCGGGCACCTGTCCCGGCAAGCCAAGAGAAGGAACCGGATCGATGATCCAGATGCAATCCAATCTCGACGTCGCGGACAATAGCGGCGCCAAGCGCGTCCAGTGCATCAAGGTACTGGGCGGCTCGAAGCGCCGCACCGCGAGTGTCGGGGACGTGATCGTGGTTTCCGTGAAGGAAGCCCAGCCGCGCGCCAAGGTGAAGAAGGGCGACGTCCATCGCGCGGTGATCGTCCGCACCAAGAAGGACGTTCGCCGTCCCGATGGTAGCGTGATCCGCTTCGACAGCAATGCCGCCGTGCTCGTGAACAAGAGCGAAGAGCCGATCGGCACCCGTATCTTCGGCCCGGTGGTGCGCGAACTGCGCGGCCGCGGCTTCATGAAGATCATCTCGCTCGCTCCGGAGGTGCTGTAATGGCCGCCGCCAAGATCAAGAAGGGTGACACCGTCGTCGTCCTGTCCGGCAAGGACAAGGGCCAGACGGGCACGGTCGAGAAGGTCATGCCCAAGGACGGCAAGATCGTCGTCGAAGGCGTGAACGTCGCCACCCGTCACCGCAAGCCGAACCAGCAGAACCCGCAAGGTGGCATCGACCGTTTCCCGGCCCCGATGCACATCTCGAAGGTCGCGCTGGCCGATCCGAAGGACGGCAAGCCCACCCGCGTCCGTTTCGAAGAGAAGGACGGCAAAAAGGTGCGCGTCGCCGTGAAGTCCGGGGAGACCATCGATGGCTGATAACTACACGCCGCGCTTCAAGAAGAAGTACGAGGACGAGGTCGTCAAAGCGATGACCGAGAAGTTCGGTTACAAGAACCGTCTTGAAGTCCCCCGGATCGAGAAGGTCACGCTCAACATGGGCGTGGGCGAGGCGAGCCAGGACAAGAAGAAGGTCCAGACCGCCGCCGAGGAAATGGCCCTGATCGCCGGTCAGAAGCCGGTCATCACCAAGGCCAAGAAGTCGATCGCCCAGTTCAAGCTGCGCGAAGGCATGCCGATCGGTGCGAAGGTTACTCTGCGCCGCGACCGCATGTACGAATTCATGGACCGCCTGGTCACCATCGCCATGCCCCGCATCCGCGACTTTCGCGGCCTCAACCCGAAGAGCTTCGACGGGCGCGGCAATTACGCGATGGGCATGAAGGAACAGATCGTGTTCCCCGAGATCAGCTACGACCGGATCGAAAAGGTCCGTGGCATGGATATCATCGTGACCACCACGGCGAAGACCGACGATGAGGCGCGCGAGCTGCTGCGTCTGTTCGGTTTCCCGTTCCCGGCCCCCGAAGGCCAGGAAGCGTCACAAGAGAAGGAAGCGGCGTGAGCCGCTAAGAGAGGAACTTAAGTCCAATGGCGAAACTGAGTTCGATCAATAAGAACGAGAAGCGCAAGAAGCTCGTCAAGCAGTATGCTGCGAAGTACGAGAAGCTGAAGGCGATCGCGGACGACAAGTCGGCCGACGAGAGCGATCGGCTGATGGCGCGCCTGAAGATGGCGGAACTGCCGCGCAATGCGAACCCCACGCGCGTGCGCAACCGCTGCTCCACCACCGGCCGCCCGCGCGGCTATTACCGCAAGTTCGGCATCAACCGCATCGAGCTGCGGGATCTTGGCAATAAAGGCCTGATCCCCGGCCTGACCAAGTCGAGCTGGTGAGGATCTAGACCATGGCATTGACCGATCCCCTGGGTGATATGCTCACCCGTATCCGCAACGGCCAGCAGGCGAAGAAGGACAGCGTCCTCTCGCCCGCCAGCAAGCTGCGCGCGAACGTCCTGGAAGTGCTCCAGCGCGAAGGCTACATCCGTGGCTACAGCGAAGACGACAGCGGCAAGCACAAGGCGCTGCGGATCGAACTGAAGTATTTCGAGGGCGAGCCTGCGATCAAGCACGTCGCCCGCGTCTCCAAGCCGGGCCGCCGCGTCTATTCGGGGTCGAAGGACCTTCCGAACGTGCGCAACGGCCTTGGCATCACCATCGTCTCGACCCCGCGCGGCGTGCTTTCGGACAACGAAGCGCGTAGCGAGAATGTCGGCGGCGAAGTGCTGGCGGAGGTGTTCTGATGAGCCGCATCGGTAAACGTCCGGTGGCGATCCCCAGCGGGGTCACTGCCAATATCGACGGCAAGACGCTGTCGGTGAAGGGCCCCAAGGGCACTCTCACCATGGGTCTTTCCGACCTCATCGACTACAAGGTCGAGGACGAGGGCATCTCGGTCCAGCCCGCGAACGATACGCAGAAGGCGCGCGCTTTCTGGGGTATGCAGCGCACGATGGTTTCGAACCTGGTCGAAGGCGTCACGGAAGGCTTTTCCAAGACGCTGCAGATCTCGGGTGTCGGCTATCGCGCCTCGACGCAGGGCAGCAAGCTCAAGCTTCAGCTCGGCTATTCGCATGACGTCGATCTCGACGTTCCCGAAGGTCTGGATGTGAAGACGCCCGACCAGACGACGATCATCGTCTCGGGCATCGACAAGCAGAAGGTCGGCCAGTTCGCCGCAGAAATCCGCCGCTGGCGCAAGCCCGAACCCTACAAGGGCAAGGGTATCAAGTACCAGGGCGAGTATATCTTCCGCAAGGAAGGGAAGAAGAAGTAAGATGGCCAAGCTTTCCCTCTTCGAACGCCGTCGCCGCCGTGTCCGCACGGCGCTCCGCAACCGTGCGGGCGGCAAGCCGCGTCTTTCGGTGCACCGCACCGGCAAGCACATCTACGCGCAGATCATCGACGATGCCGCCGGCAAGACCGTCGCCGCAGCCTCCACGCTGGGCGCCTCGGGTTCGGGTGCCAATGTCGATGCCGCGCAGAAGGTCGGCAAGGACATCGCCGCCGCCGCCAAGAAGGCCGGCGTGACCACCGTCGTGTTCGACCGCGGTGGCTTCCTGTTCCATGGCCGCGTCAAGGCGCTGGCCGATGCCGCCCGTGAAGGCGGGCTGGAGTTCTGATTATGGCCGACGAGAACAAGACCCCCGAAGACAATGCGGCTCCCGCCGTGGCGGACACGCCCGAAGTCGCGAAGGCCAAGGCTGACGCCGGTGTCGCGACTGCGGAAACCGAACACGCCGTGACCAACGAGCAGCCCGCCGTGGCCGATACGCCGTCCGAAGCTGCCGACAACCAGTCGCCCGCTCAGGGCGCCGAAGGCCAGCCGCGTCAGCGTGGTGGCCGTGGCGGCGGCGATCGCGGCGGACGTGATGGTGGTGGCCGTGGTCGTGGTCGTGGTCGCGACGATCGTCGCGGCGGACGACGCGAGGAAGAAGACGACGGCATCATTGAGAAGCTCGTCCACATCAACCGCGTCTCCAAGACC
Source organism: Qipengyuania pelagi (assembly GCF_009827295.1). Lineage (NCBI taxonomy): Bacteria > Pseudomonadati > Pseudomonadota > Alphaproteobacteria > Sphingomonadales > Erythrobacteraceae > Qipengyuania > Qipengyuania pelagi. The sequence continues at coordinate 582,992 of NZ_WTYD01000001.1, forward strand.
GTGAAGGGCGGCAAGCGCTTCGGTTTCGCAGCGCTGGTCGTGGTCGGTGACGGCTCGGGCCGCGTCGGTTTCGGCAAGGGCAAGGCCCGCGAAGTGCCGGAAGCGATCAGCAAGGCGACCGCCGCTGCGCGCAAGCACATGATCCGCGTTCCGTTGAAGGACGGCCGCACCCTCCACCATGACGGCAATGGCCGTTTCGGTGCAGGTAAGGTGACCGTGCGTACGGCTCCGGCAGGTACCGGCATCATCGCCGGTGGTCCGATGCGCGCCGTGTTCGAAAGCCTTGGCGTCGCCGACGTGGTGACCAAGTCGGTCGGCACGTCCAATCCCTACAACATGATCCGTGCGACCTTCGATGCGCTGCAGGACCAGACGTCGCCGAAATCGGTGGCGCAGCGTCGCGGCAAGAAGATCGCCGACCTCCTCGGTCGCGGTGGATCGAACGAGGCCGAGGCGCAAGCCGACGCCGCGGCTCTTGTGGAGTAATCGAGATGGCTGACAAAAAAACCATCACCATCAAGCAGATCGGTTCGCCGCTGCGTCGGCCCGAGAGCCAGCGCAAGATCCTGATCGGCCTGGGCCTCAACAAGATGCACAAGACCGTGACCCGCCAGGACACCCCCGAGGTGCGCGGCGCGATCGCCAAGGTCCCGCATCTGGTCGCTATCGTCGACTGAGATACGCGACCTTCCTTGAAGGTGGCACAAATTAGAAAGGCCGGGCAGCGTGGTACGCTGTCCGGCCCTTTTTAGTTTTGCGGCTGTGGCGAAGATAGGGCGGTCGGGTCGCCCCGGCACAAGCCATAGACCGTCACCGTATGGCCCCACCGATCCTTCATGCTGGCCATGGGGCGGCAGTTTCTCGTGATATAGGCGCGAACGAGCCGGTCCGTCTGTCGATTGGTATGGGGGAAGGTGCGATCGACGACCACGCCCGGCCTTGCGGCAAGAAGGCGCCTAACCTCCGGCAGCGTGGGGATATGGCTCACGTCGCGCTCTTCCGCCTGATAAAGATGGTTGGGGAAGGCGAGCGGGGTCGGGAAGGGTGAGCCCGTCATCGTGTAGAGCAAGGGCGGGCCATCGAAGACGAGAAGGTCGCCGCCGCCCACCTTGCCGCGATTTACGCCATCCACCAGCCGCTCCATCCCGGCCCGCACCCTTTGGGTCTGGGGATTGTCGACATAAATGTAGAAAAGCAGCGGCGGGATGGCTGTGCTCGCCAGCAGGATCCAGCCTCGGGCCCGAAGATGGGTGGCCGCTGGCGCCAGGACGCATAACGGTGCGATCAGCGGCAGGGCATAATGGAGGTAGAACGAGGGCAGGGCGAAGAACCCGACCAGCGCTGCGAGCATCCAGCCGACCAAGAGGCTTCGCGCCGCTCGCGGGAGAAAGAAGCAGCCGACGATCGCGCTGGCCAGCAAGGGGGCGAGCATTCCGGCAATGACTTCGAGCCGCAATCCGGCGCCCGCTTCCTCGGCAGGCTTGCGCAGATTCGAAAGGACCATGGCGGTCCAATATTCGTCCCAATACCCATGCAGGAAATACCAGATCGCGAAAGCCGCCGAGGGAAGCAAAGCGAGCAGGGCCCAGACCATGATGCGCCGGATCGTGATCGAATGCGGCATTCTCGCGCGGATTTGCGTCGCGGCGGCGAAGAGGCCGAAAAACGCCGCTTCGAACACCGCACTTGTCTTGATGGCGACCGCCAGGCCCGCACACAGCATCGCGATCCCGATTCGCAGCGCGGTCCCGCGCTCTTCCATCCGCGACAGGCTCGCGAGCAGGAGCAGGGCGGCAAGAGCCACGAACAGATTGTAGAATACCGCGCTCTGCCCGCCATACCCGTTGAAGGCGTAGATCGAGAAGATGTAGGTCGCGCCGCCAAAACCCGCGGCGGGGGCTCCGCAAATATGCCTCGCAGCGCGATAGATGACGAAGGCGGTCGCTCCGGCGAATATGGCTGCGACGATCTGGTAGGTGACGAATTGGTCCGAGATCGCGGCGATGCCCGCAAAGAGCAGGAAATGGCCCGGCGGCTTGCGATCCCATATGTCGACGAAGGGGATGGCGCCGTGCAGCATCTCGACGCCTGCGGCGAAATAAAAGGTTTCGTCGACATAGAGATCGGGATGCCCGAAAGTCGCGGCCCGGCTCAGAAACGCTAGCAGGAGAAATCCCGCCAGCGCGATCCCGCCGCGATACCAGCGGCCCGGCTGTTTCGGCGTCGTGAAGGAAGGGATCGGGATGGCCATCTCTACCGCATGTCCGCCTGCATCGTTTCTCGCGCCGTGTGAAACCCGCCGCGTCATGCGGCAGAATCATTGGGGTCGACAACCGGCGGCAAAACTCCTATCGGCCCCCCTTTCCAACAGCGCGCACCCCTTTAGGGGGCCTAGAAAGCGAAAGCGAGTGCACTATGAAACTGAATGATATCCGCGACAATCCCGGCGCCCGTAAAGAGCGTATGCGCGTGGGCCGTGGCATCGGCTCGGGCAAGGGCAAGACCGGCGGACGTGGCCAGAAGGGCCAGAAGAGCCGTTCGGGCGTCGCCATCAAGGGCTTCGAAGGCGGCCAGATGCCGCTTCACATGCGCCTGCCGAAGCGCGGCTTCAACAATCCGTTCGGCAAGGATTTCGCCGAAGTGAACCTCGGCATGGTCCAGAAGTTCATCGATGCGGGCAAGCTCGACGCCAAGGCGACGCTCGACCACGAAACGCTGAAGGCCGCTGGCCTTGCCCGTGGCGGCAAGGATGGCGTGCGCCTCCTCGGCAAGGGCGAGCTGACCGCGAAGGTCGCGTTCAAGGTCGCCGGTGCGTCGAAGGGCGCGATCGAAGCGGTCGAGAAGGCCGGCGGTTCGGTCGAGGTGATCGCTGCCAAGCAGCCGGAGCACGAGAAGAAAGCCGCTCGCACCGAAGCGAACAAGGCCAAGAAGGCCAAGTAAGCGGGAAAATCACGGGGTGGGGGTTCGACATCGTGCGAACCCCTCCCTATCTACCCCTCCATCGCCGGGAGGGGCCGGCACCAAGCTAGGATCGACATTTCGACATGGCATCACGCGCCGATAATATCGCGAGCAATCTGAGCCTCGCCAATTTCTCCAAGGCCACCGAACTGCGCCAGCGTATCTGGTTCACGATCGGGGCCCTGATCGTCTTCCGTTTCCTGAGCTTCGTGCCGCTGCCGGGTGTCAATCCGCTGGTGCTGCAATCGCTCGCCGATACGGCGCGCGGCGGCATCCTCGACATGTTCAACATGTTCACCGGCGGCAGCCTCGAACGCATGAGCCTGATCGCATTGGGCGTGATGCCCTACATCACCGCCTCGATCGTGATCCAGCTCGCCGCGGCCCTCCACCCCTCGCTCGCCGCCCTCAAGAAGGAAGGCACGACCGGACGGCAGAAGCTGAACCAATATACCCGCTACGGCACGGTGCTGCTGTGCACGGTGCAGGGCTGGTTCCTCGCCGCGGGTCTCGAAAGCTACGGCGCGCAGAGCGGTATCCAGGCGGTGGTCGATCCCGGCTACATGTTCCGCATCGGTGCGGTCATCAGCCTTGTCGGGGGCACCATGTTCCTGTTGTGGCTGGGTGAGCAGATCACCAGCCGCGGCATCGGCAACGGTGTGTCGCTCATCATCATGGCGGGCATCGTCGCCCAGTTCCCGAGCTTTGCGGGCAATCTGTTCGAAGGCGGTCGCACGGGCTCGATCTCGCCCGGCATCATCATCGGCTTCATCGCCATGATCGTGATCCTGATCCTCGTCATCAGCTTCGTGGAGCGGGCGCAGCGGCGCCTGCTGATCCAGTATCCCAAGCGCGCCACGCAGCGCGGGATGATGCAGGCCGATCGCAGCCACCTGCCGCTGAAGCTCAACACCGCAGGCGTGATCCCGCCGATCTTCGCCAGCTCGCTGCTGCTGCTTCCGCTCACGATCACGCAGTTCGCGGGCAATTCGCTCGATACGAACAGCACGACCGGGGCGTGGTTGCAGACCCTGCTGCAATATCTCCAGCATGGCCAGCCGATCTACATGACGCTCTATGCGGCGGGGATCGTCTTCTTCTGCTTCTTCTACACCGCGGTGGTCTTCAACCCCGAGGAAACGGCGGAGAACCTGAAGAAGAATGGCGGGTTCATCCCCGGCATCCGTCCGGGCAAGCGGACCGAGGAATATCTCGATTACGTGCTGACGCGCATCACCGTGGTCGGAGCGATCTATCTCGCGCTGGTCTGCGTCATCCCCGAATACATGATCGCGCAGACGGGCATTCCGCTGTTCCTTGGCGGGACCAGCCTGCTGATCGTCGTGAACGTCACGGTCGACACGATCAGCCAGATCCAGTCGCACCTGCTGGCCCACCAGTATGGCGATCTGATCAAGAAGGCCAAGTTGAAAGGCCGGATGCGCTAGGCTACGTGCCCGAATAGAAGGATTCGGGCAGAGGGAATTTTCGAACGATGGACATCATCCTTCTTGGCCCTCCGGGTGCGGGCAAGGGCACCCAGGCTCATCGTCTGGTCGAGCATCACGGTATGCGCCAGCTTTCGACCGGGGACATGCTGCGCGGCGCCGTCAGCGCGGGCACGCCGGTGGGCATCAAGGCCAAGGCGATCATGGATCGCGGCGAGCTCGTGTCCGACGATATCGTCAGCGAGCTGATCGATGCCGAACTCGCCGCGATGGGCAGCGAGACCGGCGCGATCTTCGACGGGTATCCCCGCACCGAAGCGCAGGCCCGGATGCTCGACGAAATCCTCGAACGGCACGGCCGCAAGCTCGACCATGTCATCGAACTGGGCGTGAACGAGGAGGCGCTTGTCGAGCGCATTACGGGCCGCTTCACCTGCGCCAAGTGCGGCGAAGGCTATCACGACGTCTTCAAACAGCCCGAGACGGAAGGCGTGTGCGACAAGTGCGGCAGCACCGAGTTCAAGCGCCGCCCCGACGATAACGAAGAGACCGTGCGCCACCGGATGCAGGTCTATCGCTCCGAGACCGCGCCGATCCTGCCCGGCTACGAAAAGCGCGGGATCGTCAGCCGGATCGACGGGATGGCCAGCATTGCGGACGTGACTCACGCGATCGATTCGATCCTGGCCTAGCTATCCGCCTTTCCTCCATCGCTCCGCCGGGTTAAAGCGGTGGGACCGAGGGGGAGGGAACGCGATGCGACATATCACAGCTTTCGCCGCATTGGCCGCGACGCTTCTGGCGTCCGCCGGACCGCTGAACGCCGAGGTCGTCTCGACCACACCGACAGGGTTCGTCACGCGCGACACCGCGCAGATCGCGGCGCCTCCGATGGCGGTATGGCTCGCGCTGACGAAGCCCGCCGACTGGTGGAACGACGAGCACACCTGGTCGGGCGATGCCGCCAACCTCACCCTGACGCCCCAGGCGGGCGGCTGTTTCTGCGAGACGATCCCCGGCGGCGATGCGAGCAACGCATCGGCGATGGATGGCAGCGCGCTTCATGCGACGGTGGTGCAGGCCTTCCCGCTCAAGGTCCTGCGCCTGCGCGGAGGGCTGGGGCCACTCCAAGGCGAACCGGCTGAGGGCGTCCTGACGATCACGCTCAAGGAAATCCCCGGCGGCACCCGCGTGTTGTGGGAGTATAATGTCGGCGGCCCCATGCGGTTCGAGATTCCCGTGATTTCCGCCGCCGTGGATCAGGTGATGAGCCAGCAGCTCGCCGGATTGCGCAGCCGTCTTGGCGCGCTGCCCGGCACTTCGGCTCCGGCTGTATCGGACCCCGAACCGGTGGTGGATGACCCGGCGGACGAGGCCGAGCCCTCCGCCTTCGACGAGCAGTTCGGCGATCTCGACATGGAAGAATAGACTCCTTGGCGGGCTGATCGTCGGATCGAAGGGAACGATGCATTGGCGGCATAGGTTAATTCCGCGAAACCGGAGGGCCTATCGATGCCGCAGACTGACCAGCGCGATACCGCGCCGGACTTCGACAAACTCATGGACGAGCTGCGCGAGCGCAACCCAGGGCAGGACGAATTCGTCCAGGCCGTGGGCGAAGTGGCGCGCGACGTGTTCGACTGGATCGCCGACAAGCCCGAATATACCGACGCCCAGATCCTGCGCCGCCTGACCGAGCCAGACCGGATCGTCAGCTTCCGCGTATGCTGGGAAGACGACGATCATCGTATTCGCGTCGAACGCGGTTGGCGGGTGCAGAACAACAACGCCATCGGTCCCTACAAGGGCGGGCTACGCTTCCACCCGAGCGTGACCGAAAGCGTCCTCAAATTCCTCGCTTTCGAACAGACCTTCAAGAATGCGCTCACCGGCCTGCCGCTGGGCGGAGGTAAGGGCGGATCGAGCTTCGACCCCAAAGGCAAGTCCGATGCCGAGATCATGCGCTTCTGCCAGAGCTTCATGACCGAACTCTATCGCCATATCGGGCCGCACACCGATGTGCCCGCAGGCGATATCGGCGTCGGCAGTCGCGAGATCGGATACCTGTTCGGCCAGTACAAACGGATCGTGAACCGCTGGGAAGGCGCGATCACGGGCAAGGGGTTGGGATGGGGCGGGTCGGAACTGCGCCCCGAGGCGACCGGGTTCGGCGCGGTCTACTTCCTGCGCCGGATGCTCGACCATGCGGGCGACTCGCTGGAGGGCAAGTCGGTCGTCCTGTCGGGGGCCGGCAATGTCGCGCTCCACGCAGCGCAGAAGCTGATCGAAAGCGGAGCGAAGGTGCTGACCCTGTCGGATTCGGACGGGTTCATTCATGACGCCGACGGAATCGATCAGGGCAAGCTCGACTGGATCAAGGCGCTGAAGCAGGAGCGGCGCGGGCGGATCAAGGAATATGTCGAGGAATATCCCGATGCCGAATACCATGGCGACGGGGCGCAACCCTGGGATGTCGATTGCGACATCGCGATGCCCTGCGCCACGCAGAACGAGATCGACGAGGACGATGCGAAAGCGCTGATCGATCACGATGTCCTCGCCGTGGTGGAGGGCGCGAATATGCCGACCACCCATGCGGCCGCGCGCGCCATCCGCGATGCGGGCATCCTCTTCGCCCCGGCCAAGGCGGCGAATGCGGGCGGGGTGGCGGTGTCGGGCCTGGAAATGAGCCAGAACGCCGAACGCGTGAGCTGGAACCACGAGAAGCTCGATAACCAGCTGACCGACCTGATGGCCGAAATCCACGACAAATGCGTCGAGCATGGCGCGGATAAGGACGGCAAAGTCGATTACGCGCGCGGCGCCAATATCGCGGGCTTCGAAAAGGTCGCGGGCGCGATGCTGGCTTTCGGGGTGGTGTGACGGACCGCGAGGCGCGTTTTGACCTGCGACGCGCGGTACGCTATAGAAGGGCACGAACAGGCGTCCGCGCCGCCCCTATGGCGGCTGCGCAATGGCGCGCGACGCTGGCTGTTGACGCCGCGGGCGAATCGTCCTAAGCGCGCGGTTCATTCGACAATCACGGATATGTCCGGCACGCGGTTGCCCTCTTCCATGGCGCTGCAACCGGACTTTTGGCTTTTGTGCCATCCGCCGTCTCGAATGAATTGAGCGATGAGATAGGGTTGGCCTCCGCCGTAAGTCCCTGTGGAGCATGGAGAAGTAAGTGGCTCGTATTGCCGGGGTGAATATCCCCACCAACAAGCGCGTGATCATCGCGCTCACCTATATCCACGGTATCGGCCGGACCACGGCCGTCGAGATCGCCGACAAGCTCGGCATCGACCATTCGCGCCGCGTGCAGGACCTCACCGATGAGGAAGTGCTGCGCATCCGCGAAACGATCGACGAAGATCACCGGGTCGAGGGCGACCTTCGCCGCGAAACCGCGATGAACATCAAGCGCCTGATGGATCTGCGTTCCTATCGCGGCCTGCGTCATCGTGCGGGTCTGCCCGTGCGCGGCCAGCGCACCCACACCAACGCCCGCACCCGCAAGGGCAAGGCCAAGCCGATCGCCGGCAAGAAGAAGTAAGCGTCGGGTTCCCCGATACGCTTTTCCCTTCTTGAGATTGAGATAAGGATACCAAGACCATGGCACGCGAACCCGGCCGGATCAGGCGGCGCGACAAGAAGAATATCACGAGCGGCGTCGCGCACATCAACGCCAGCTTCAACAACACGATGATCACCATCACCGACGCTCAGGGCAATGCGATCAGCTGGTCCAGCGCGGGGATGATGGGCTTCAAGGGCAGCCGCAAGTCGACGCCCTATGCCGCCCAGGTCGCCGCCGACGATGCCGGCAAGAAGGCCGCCGAACACGGCGTCCGCACGCTGGAAGTCGAAGTGAAGGGCCCGGGTTCGGGCCGCGAGAGCGCGCTGCGCGGTCTCGCCGCGGTGGGCTTCACGATCACCTCGATCCGCGACGTGACGCCGATCCCGCACAATGGCGTGCGGCCTTCCAAGCGCCGCCGCGTCTGATCCGTGCCTGCCTGGCGGCCCTGTTGCGATAGGGCCGCCGACACCATCTTCACGGACCGGACGCTCTCAGCCCAGAGCGCCGGTCCCGTCCGTATTCGAACCAGGGGATATCCATGTCCGTCAACAACAAGAACTGGCAGGAACTGAAAAAACCCAACACCCTCGAGATCAAGGAAGGCGGCGACAAGAAGCGCAAGGCCACCTTCGTTGCCGAACCGCTGGAACGCGGCTTCGGCCTGACGCTCGGCAACGCGCTGCGCCGCGTGCTGCTCTCCTCGCTTCAGGGCGCGGCGATCACCTCGATCAAGATCGAGAACGTGCTGCATGAATTCTCCTCGCTCGCCGGCGTGCGCGAGGATGTCACCGACATCGTCCTCAACGTGAAGCAGATCGCGCTGAAGATGGAAGGCGAGGGCCTCAAGCGCCTCCAGCTTTCCGCCACCGGTCCGGGCGAGGTCAAGGCGGGCGACATCGCCGTTTCGGGCGATATCGAGGTGATGAACAAGGACCTGGTCCTGTGCCATCTCGACGAAGGCGCGACGCTGAACATGGAACTGACCGCGGATGTCGGTAAGGGCTATTCGCCCGCCGTCGCCAACCGTCCGGCCGATGCGCCGATCGGTCTGATCCCGGTCGACAGCCTGTATTCGCCGGTCCGCCAGGTGAGCTACAAGGTCGAGAATGCCCGCGTCGGGCAGGAGCTCGATTATGACAAGCTGTCGCTGACCGTCGAAACCGATGGCACCGTGACCCCGGAAGACGCCGTGGCCTATGCCGCGCGCATCCTCCAGGACCAGCTCACCCTGTTCGTCCACTTCGAGGAAGGCATTCCGCAGCCGTCTTCGGCGATGATCGGTCAGGCCGCCGAGCCGCAGGAAAGCGACACCAACCAGCTCAACCGCTACCTTCTCAAGAAGGTGGACGAGCTGGAATTGTCGGTCCGTTCGGCCAACTGCCTCAAGAACGACAACATCATCTATATCGGCGACCTGGTCCAGAAGACCGAGGCCGAGATGCTGCGCACGCCGAACTTCGGCCGCAAGTCCTTGAACGAAATCAAGGAAGTGCTGTCCAGCATGGGTCTGCGCCTCGGCATGGACATCCCCGGATGGCCGCCGGAAAACATCGAGGAAATGGCCAAGAAGCTCGAACAGGAACTTCTGGGCTGAACGGGTTCCGGCGGCGCACCCTGAGCGTCGCCAGCTATGGGCTACCTAGAACGGGCCCCTAACGAACGAAGGAATGAATTATGCGTCACGGTATTCGCCAGCGTAAGCTCGGTCGCAAGTCGGGCCACCGCACCGCCATGTTCCGCAATATGTCGGCCGCGCTGATCAAGCACGAGCAGATCATGACCACCGCCCCCAAGGCGAAGGAGCTGCGCCCCTATATCGAAAAGCTGATCACGCTCGCCAAGCGCGGTGGACTGTCCAACCGTCGTCTCGCCATGAGCCGCCTTGGCGACGAGACGCAGCTGAAGAAGCTGTTCGACGTTCTGGCCGAGCGCTATGCTGATCGTGACGGGGGCTATACCCGCGTCATCAAGGCCGGCTATCGCGGCAGCGACGCGGCGCAGATGGCCGTGATCGAATTCGTCGACCGCGATGTCGACGCCAAGGGCCAGGACAGCGGCCCCGTCATGAACGACGAGGAAGAATACGAAGACGCCTAAGCGATTTCGTAGTCCAGGATTTCGAGGGCCGGAGGGGAAACCTTCCGGCCCTTTTCCGTATGGGCCGACCCTGCGATCAGGGAGATGGCGATTGAACGGTTTCCCGTTCGCCCTACATTACCTCTACGCAATTCGACGCAGAGGATTCCCATCATGAACCGCATCACTGCCGCCGCGCTTGCCGGTGCCGCGCTCGTCGCCCTTTCGACCGCACCCGTTTCGGCGCAGACCGTGTCGGATTATCCCGAAACGCGCGCGACCGACACCAGCGAGACGATTTTCGGCCAGCAGATCGCCGATCCCTATCGCTGGCTTGAAAACGATGTGCGCAGCGATGCCGAGGTGGCGAACTGGGTGGAGGCGCAGAATGTCGTCACCGATGCCTATCTCGAACAGCTTCCGGGTACCGAGTGGTTCAAGGAAGAACTCGCCAAGCTGATCGATTACGAACGCTTCGGCATCCCGACCAAGGCGGGTGATCGCTATTTCTACAGTTACAATTCCGGGCTGATGAACCAGTCGCAATATTTCGTGCGCGACGGGTGGAGCGGCGAGGGCCGTCTGCTGATCGATCCGAACACCTGGTCGGCGGACAATGCCACCGCGCTCGCCGACACCGCCCCGTCGAAATCGGGCGATTATCTGGCCTATGCGATCCAGGACGGCGGCAGCGACTGGCGCACGATCAAGGTGCTTGACGTCGCGACCGGCGAAGAGATGAGCGACGAGATCCGCTGGGCGAAATTCACGGGCATTTCCTGGCTCGGCGATGAAGGCTTCTTCTATTCGCGCTTCCCCGAGACCGAGGAGGGGCAGGATTTCCAGTCCCTTAATTACAACCAAAAAGTCTATTTCCACCGCCTCGGCACGCCGCAGAGCGAGGACCAGCTGGTCTATGAAACCCCGCAATTCAAGGAGCAGGGCCATGGCCTCGGCGTGACCGATGACGGGCGCTGGGCCTTTATTTCCAGCTCGACCGGCACCGACAATCGCAACGAATTGCGCGTGATCGATCTCGAAAACCGCGCGGATGGTAGCTGGCAGACGCGCGATATCGTGACCGGTTTCGAGAACGAGTGGAGCCCGATCGCCTCAACCGGCGACACGGTCTATTTCATGACCAACAAGGATGCGCCGCGCTATCGCATCGTGCGCGCCGATTTGACGCAGCCGACCCTGGAATGGGAGGAAGTGGTCCCGCAGGGCGACAATCCCATCTCCGGCGCCTCCATCATCGGCGACAGGCTGGTGGTCGAATTCATGCAGGATGCGAGCAGCCGCGCGGTCTATTACGATCTCGACGGCAATCGCACCGGCGAACTCGATCTTCCCGGCATCGGGTCGATCGCGGGCTTCGGCGGGGAGCCGGGCGACAGCGAGACCTTCTACAGCTTCACCAGCTTCAACCAGCCGGGCGCGATCTATCGCCTCGATGTCGACACTGGGGAAACGCAGGTCTTCGCCGAACCCGAAGTCGCCTTTTCGCCCGACGATTACCGGGTGGAACAGGTGTTCTATTCCTCGAAGGACGGGACGCGCGTGCCGATGTTCATCGTGCGCGGCAAGGATTCGACCGGCCCCGCGCCGACGCTGCTCTATGGCTATGGCGGATTCAACATCTCGCTGACGCCGAGCTTCGCTGCCACGCGCCTCGCCTGGCTGAAGGCGGGCGGCACTTTCGCGCTCGCCAATATCCGCGGCGGGGGCGAATATGGCAAGGAATGGCACGATGCGGGCCGCTTGAACAACAAGCAGAACGTGTTCGACGATTTCATCGCGGCGGGCGAGTATCTGAAGGCGGAAGGCTATACCACGCCCGAAGGCCTCGCGATCCAGGGCGGCTCGAATGGCGGCCTGCTGGTCGGCGCGGTGACCAATCAGCGGCCCGACCTGGTCGATGCCGCCAATGCGGCGGTCGGCGTAATGGATATGTTGCGCTTCGATCGCTGGACGGCGGGCCGCTATTGGGTGGACGATTACGGCTATCCCGACCGCGAGGCCGATTTCGCCGTGCTGCGCGCCTATTCGCCCTATCACAACATCCGTTCGGGCGTGGACTATCCCGCGATGCTGGTGACGACCGCCGACACGGATGACCGCGTGGTGCCGGGGCACAGCTTCAAATACACGGCCGCCTTGCAGGCTGCCGATGCGGGCGACGAACCGCATCTGATCCGCATCGAAACGCGTGCGGGCCACGGGTCGGGTAAGCCGACCGACAAGGTGATCGACGAATATGGCGATATCCTCGCCTTCCTCGCCTACCACACGGGTCTGAAAGTGCCGCCGGCGGAGTAACGACCGGAAGGGGAGGATGATTGCCATCCTCCCCATCGGCGTTCAGAAAACAGCCTGCTATAATGAACGATGGCTGACGGCAGAATTCAGGCTCGTCTCACTGCCGATCTCCTAAAAGGTGTGTGAAGCCGAGGCAGACCCGCAGCGGCCGAGCATGAGGAGCTCCCGATGCAGACGATCACCAAAGGCCTGATGGCCACCGCCGCAGCCGGCGCCATGGCGCTGACCGCCACACCCGCCGCCGCCCAGTATCGCGATCGCGACCGGGGGATCGATGCGGGTGACGTGATCGCGGGCGCTCTGATCATCGGCGGGATCGCCGCTGTCGCTTCTGCGGCCAAGAACGACCGCTACGACGATCGCTATCGCACGCGCGGCTACGGCTACGATTACGATCGCCAGTACGACAACCGCTACGACCGCCGCTACAATCGCGGTTACGACAACAGCCAGCGCGCGGTCCAGCTCTGCGCCGCTGCCGTCCAGCGTGACGTGCGCCGTTACGGGTATCGCTATGCCGACGTGACCCAGATCCGTGATGTCGATCGCGAACGCTATGGATACGAGGTCAAGGGGCGTTTGGTCGTCGAGGGCCAGCGTGGCTATGATCGCTACGATCGCCGGGGCTATCGCCGGGCGGACGAAGGCAAGTTCACCTGCGACGTGTCGCGCGGCCGGGTGGTCGATATCGACTATAGCGGCATTCGCGGCCTTCGTTGAGGAAAGCCGAGTTGAGTTAACGCGTCGGGCGGTTCAGGCTGTATCCAGTCTGGGCCGCCCAGACCTTTTGCATTATTGACAAGGTCGCGTCGGGGTGGGGCGCGCCGGTGGGGTGACTGTATATGACGAAACGATCGAGAGTAGCGAGCCTTGTTGCGGTCACCGCCGCCCTTTCGCTCGGCGTACCGGCAGGCGCGGCGGATCTGCCTGCTCCGATGCAGTCGAACCCGGTCGCGACAGGCTCGGCCTGGTCGCCGGATTCGGAGACCACCGCCTATTACGGGCGCTATTACGATCCCTACCGCTATCGCCATCGCCGCAACCGCCTCGATGCGGGCGATGTCATCACCGGGGTGTTGATCCTCGGTGGGATCGCGGCGGTTGCCGACGCGGTCAAGAATTCGAACCGTGACGAACGGTATCGGGATCGCGACTACCGGGACAGCGACTATCGGGATCGCGATTATCGAGATCGGCGCGGTGAGCCCTATCGCGACAGCAATGCCACCGGCCTCGACCGTGCGGCGTCGCTGTGCGTCGCCGCCATCGAACGCGATGCGCGGGTGGAGACAGTCGACAGCGTCGATCGCAATGCCGCAGGCTGGACGGTGGTGGGCCGCCTGTTCGACGGGCAGGGCTTCACCTGTGCCATCGGGCAGGACGGGCGGATCGACACGATAGATTACGGAAACGGAGCGGCTCCCTACGGCACCGCCTATGACGGACGGGCGTTTTCGGGTGAAGACAACCAATTGCCCGCCGACCGCTATCGCGCCGCGCGCGCCGATATCGAAGCGCGGGGCGGATATGCAGTCGTGGCGGACACTGCGCCCGTTCTGCAAGGCTCGCCGAACGCCGGACCTCCGCCGGATGGCCCCGTTCCGGCCTATCCCGGCGGGCCTCTGCCGGGCGATACCGACTACTAGGCCCGAGGACGGCTAGGTGCGCTCGCTGTCGCGATCGCGATAGGCGGGCAGGGCCAATTGCCACTGGATCGCAGCCGCGCGCAGGGCGTATCCCGCCACGCTTGCGCTGATCCAAACCGGAACGCGCGGCAGATCGAGTATCTCCCCGATCACCGCCAGCGCCGCCGACAGGGCCGCCGCCGTCACGTAGAGTTCGGGCCGCATCAGGATCGACGGGCGGCCCGCGATCACGTCGCGGATGATCCCGCCGACGGTTCCGGTCACCACGCCCATCAGGACGGCGGGGATCGGCGGGATGCCGTAGCTGAGCGCCTTCGCCGCACCGAGCACCGCATAGGCGGTCAGGCCCAGCCCGTCCGCGAGATCGAGCAGGCGACCTTCCCACCACCGCGTCGGCGTGAACCAGGTCAGGAGTGCAGTCGCGAGGCACGCCGCGGCGACCCAGGGGTCCGTGATCCAGAAGACCGGCGCCCCGATCAGCAGATCGCGCACGGTCCCGCCGCCGACGCCAGTGACGAGCGCGAAGAAGGCCATGGTGACGAAGGTCTGCTTCTCCTTCGCGGCGACCAGCGCGCCTGTCAGCGCGAAGATCGCGACACCGGCGATATCCAGCCAGTCGAGCAGCGGGGTGAGGACGATCTCGTTCATGGTGGATCAGCCGCGCGGGACCTTGATCCGCGCCTTGCGCCGCCTGAACAGCAGCACGCAGCCGACCAGCGATCCGATCAGCGACAAAGCGGCGAAGGCGATGAGGATGGGATGGCTGGTATCCTCCCGCGCTTCGAGGTCCATAATATGAAGCCCCCACATGACATCGAACAGCCGCCACCAGCGCGTGCGCACCGCCTCGATCCGCGCGGTGTCCGCGCCGACATAGACGTGTGTGCCGTCCGCCATCGCGACTTGCCAGACGGGCATGGGGCGGCGGAAATCGAAGGGGACGGCATCGGCTTCGAAGAATTGCGCTGGCGGCGGCGGGGCCGAAGCCTGCCCGTCGATCGCCGTTCCCGCGACGGCGATGCCCTGCGCCTCGCGCATGGTCAGGCGCGGGAGGGCGCGCCCGGTGCGGGCGTCGTATCGCTGGACGCTGCCGTCCTCGCGCGTTGCCCAGACCAGCGGGACGCCATCGGGCGAGGCGATCTCGATCCGCTCGATATCGCCGCCGGAAAGGTCGAGTGCGGCTGGCAGCGCCAGTCCAGCGGGCAGGGACTCATCGACCGCGCTCATATCGGCGCGCAGGTGATCGCCGCGCACCGTCTCGATCGGGCGCGAGACCATGACGAGGCCGGTCAGCGTCCACATCACGAGCGGCACGCCCACCAGCCAGCCGAGCCAGATATGCCATTTTGCGAGCCGTCTCATCATGATTATCCTCCTGCCGCGTCGCGCGCCGCAAAGCGCGTCAGGCCTGCGAATGCAAGGCCAAACCCGATGAAGGGCGCAGCGCCATATCCGATAAGCGGCGTGGGATAGGCGCCGAGGAAGGACATCGCAACGAAGCCGGCAAGGGCTGCCGTGCTCGCCAGAGCGGGAAGGCGCGAGGGCGCTTCGAGCGTCAGGAGGATGAAGGCGCTCCACGCCAGGGTCGCCCCCAACAGGATCGCTGCGATCGGCTGGGTCGCCCAGAGCTGGGGCAGCACGTCTTCCACGAAAGGCTGAGGGGGCGGACCGTCGCTGCGCAGGGCAAAAGCCACGGCGATTATTCCGAGCACTGCTGTCAACGCCATCGCAGGGCTCCGCGACAGAACGGTCAAGGTAGCGGCGGTGAATGCCAAGGCGAGCGCGGTCGCCGCATCGGGCTGGATTGCGGCGCAGGTCATGGCAGCCACCAGTAGTGCGGCGCCCCAGCGGACATCGGCATCGGTAGCGGCACAAACCACCAGGAGAGGCACGGCGACCATTCCCGAATGCAGCGCCAGCGGCCCGAGGGGCAACCAGCGGGCAACCCCGTCCACGTCCTGTCCGGTCAGCAGGGGAAGGGCCAGGAGAGCCACGAGAGCCGCGCTGACCACCCGCCGCGCGCCTGGTCCGCACCGTACTCCCTCGCTAAGGATCGTACCCAGAGCGAGCGCCAGCGCGACGAGATTGGTCGCTGCGAAAGTGAGCGGCGCACCGGCGCGGATCAGGAAGATCGCTCCGCCAAGGCCCGGCACCCATAGCGCCGAGCAGAGGCGGAACCGCTGCGACATCCCGTAACGGCGCATCATGCGCCGATCAGATGTGGATTGGCTTGCCCTGAACCGCCATCGCCGCTTCCTTGATCGCTTCCGAATGCGTCGGGTGAGCGTGGCAGGTATAGGCGATGTCTTCGCTGGTGGCGCCGAATTCCATCGCCTGCGCGGCCTGAGCGATCATCGTGCCAGCGACGTTGGCGATCGCCCAGACGCCCAGCACGCGGTCAGTTTCCGCATCGGCGATGACCTTCACGAAACCGTCGGGCTCGTGATTGGTCTTGGCGCGGCTGTTGGCCATCATCGGGAACTTGCCGACTTTGACCTTGGCCTTGTCGCCGCCCGCTTTCTCGATCGCTTCTTCCTGGGTCAGGCCGACACCTGCGAACTCCGGCAAGGTGTAAACGACGCCGGGAATGATGTCGTGATTGACGATGCCGGTCTGGCCCGCGATGTTTTCAGCGCACGCAATGCCTTCATCCTCGGCCTTGTGGGCGAGCATGGGGCCGGGCGCGACGTCGCCGATCGCCCAGACGCCGTCGACCGAGGTGCGGAAATCGTTATCGACCTCGATCTGGCCGCGCTTGTTGGGCTCGAGGCCGATATTTTCGAGGCCGAGGCCTTCGGTGTTGGGGCGCCGCCCGATCGATACGAGGACGCAATCCGCCTCCAGCGTCTCGCTGTCCCCGCCCGCAGCAGGCTCCAGCGTCAGCACGGCCTTGTCGCCCTTGATCTCGACCCCGGTGACCTTGGTCGAGAGCCGCAGTTCCATGCCCTGCTTCTTGAAGATCTTGCCCGCTTCCTTGCGGACTTCGCCGTCCATGCCGGGGAGCAGCTGGTCGAGGAATTCCACGACCACGACTTCCGCGCCCAGGCGGTTCCAGACCGAACCCATCTCGAGCCCGATCACCCCGCCGCCGATGACGACCATCTTCTCAGGGACCTTCTGAAGCTCCAGCGCGCCCGTACTGTCGACCACGACGCCCTTGGCGTTGTCGATCTCCACGCCGGGGAGAGGCGTGACCGAGGAGCCGGTGGCGATGATCACGTCCTTTGCCGTGACGGTTTCGTCGCCCACCTTGACGGTATGCGCGTCCTGGAAGGTGGCGCGGCCTTTCTTCCAGTCGACCTTGTTCTTCTTGAACAGGAATTCGATCCCGCCGGTCAGGCCCTTGACCGCGTCGCGGCGCTGGCCGTGCATCTTTTCGAGGTCGAGCTTCGGCGAAACCTCGATACCCATATCGGCCATCGCGCCATTCGCGGCGGCATCGTAGAACTCGCTCGCGTGCAGCATCGCCTTCGAGGGGATGCAGCCGACATTGAGGCAGGTGCCGCCCAGCGTCTCTCGGCTTTCCGCGCACGCGGTCTTGAGGCCCAATTGCGCGGCGCGGATCGCGGCGACGTAACCGCCCGGGCCCGCTCCGATGACGAGGACGTCGTAATCGTATTGGGTATCGCTCATCAGATGTCTGCCTCGTTAGTCGTGGTGGCGCCGATACCGAGTGCCTCGTCGGCGCATTGCGTCATGATGGTTTCGAGCGCGCTGGTATCGCCCTGGGCGAGATCGACCACGCTCAATTCGGATTGGGCCCGACGGCTGGCGCAATCGCAGATCTGTTCGCTGACCGCGGTGTAATCGCCCGCGCCCATGCCCTCGACCTGCTCGACACAGCGCGCCTTCAATTGCGCGGTCAGGCCACCGCTGCCTTCCGTCCCGGATTCGCCCGCGCCGACGCCCGCTTGGCCACACGCGGCCAAAGCGAAGGGCAGGGCAAGGAGGCCGAGCCTGGTAAGAAAGCGATTGCCGGCCATGGGGATCACAGGTCGATCAGCATCCGGGTCGGATCCTCGATCGCTTCCTTGATGATCTTGAGCGCGGTAACGGCCTCGCGCCCGTCGATCAGGCGGTGGTCGTAGCTCAGGGCCAGATACATCATTGGGCGGATCACGATCTCGCCGTTCACGACGACCGGGCGGTCCTCGATGCGGTGCAGGCCAAGCACGGCGCTCTGCGGCGGGTTGATGATCGGCGTCGACATAAGCGATCCGAACACGCCGCCATTCGAAATGGTGAAGGTGCCGCCCTTCATGTCGTCCATCGTCAGCGTGCCGTCACGCGCGCGCTTGCCGAAATCGGCGATATCCTTCTCGATCCGCGCGAAGCCCTTGTCCTGCGCATCGCGGATGACGGGGACGACGAGGCCGTTGGGCGCGCTGACTGCGACCGAGATATCGACATACTCGTGATAGACGATCTCGTCGCCCTCGATATAGGCGTTGGCGGCGGGCACGTCCTTCAGCGCCAGGCACGCGGCCTTGGCGAAGAAGCCCATGAAGCCCAATTTGATGTCGTGCTTCTTGGCGAAGAGGTCCTTGTATTTCTCGCGCGCTTCGATGACCGCGCTCATGTCGCAATCGTTGAAGGTGGTGAGCAGCGCGGCATTGTCCTGCGCGCCCTTGAGCCGCTTCGCGATCGTCTGGCGCATCCGGGTCATCTTGACCCGTTCTTCCTTGCGCTCGCCCGAAGCAGGCGCCGAAGAGGTCGCTGCCTGCGCGGGCGCGGCGTCTGCAACCGTGTCCGACCCGCTCTTCTTCGCCTTCGCGGCGGCTTCGACGTCTTCCTTGGTCAGGCGGCCATCACGGCCTGTGCCCTTGATCGTCGACGGATCGAGGCCGTGTTCCAGCACTGCGCGGCGCACCGCCGGGTTCAGCGCCTTGACCGCATCCGAAGGCGCGTCCTTCGCCTGCGTCTTCGGCGTGTCACCGGCGCGTTCCTGCTTGCCTTCCTCGCGCTCTTCCTTCGCGCGGCCCGCTTCCTCGCCTTTGGCGGCGGGCGTGCCGCCTTCCTCGATGATCGCGATGACCGCGCCGACTTCGACCGTCTCGCCGACTTCGGCCTTCAACTCGCCCATCACGCCCGCGACGGGGGAGGGGACCTCGACCGCGACCTTGTCGGTCTCGAGGCTGGCGATGGGTTCATCGACCGCGACGGCATCGCCGGGCTTCTTCAGCCATTCGCCGATCGTGCCTTCGGTGACCGATTCACCCAGGGTGGGAACTGTGATTTCCTTGGACATGCGTGTCGGTCCTCAGGCCTTGTTGGAAGAAGTGTCTTGGGATTTGTCGCGCAGAGATGCGCCGCCATCGTTCAGGCCCAGCGCCATCGAGACGAGGCAGCGCTGCTGCTCCTCGTGCCGTTTCGCAAGGCCCGTGGCGGGCGAGGCGGCGACTTCGCGCCCGGCATAGATCGGGCGTTTGCCCTGATGGCCCGACGCGGTCAGCGCATCCTCGATCAGGCGATCGACGAAGAACCAGGCGCCGTTGTTCTTGGGCTCTTCCTGGCACCAGATCACCTCTTCGAGGTTGGGCATCCGGCCCAGGCGGAGCGCCAGCGGCTCGCCGGGGAAGGGGTAGAGCTGCTCGATACGGACGATCGAGACGTCTTCGAGGCCCTCCTCGTCGCGCTTCTGCATCAGGTCGTATGCGACCTTGCCCGAGCACAGGACAAGGCGCTTGACCTTCTCGTCCGCGATTTCGGTCATGTCGGACTTGATCCGCATGAAATGCGTGTCGCCGGTGAACTCGCGCGCTTCGCTCTTGGCGAGCGGATGGCGCAGCAGGCTCTTGGGCGTCATGATGACGAGCGGCTTGCGGAACGAACGCAGCATCTGGCGGCGCAGTACGTGGAAGTAATTCGCCGGGCTGGTGATGTTGCAGACCTGGATATTGTCGTTCGCGCACAGCTGGAGGAAGCGTTCGAGACGCGCGGAGCTGTGTTCCGGCCCCTGGCCTTCATACCCGTGCGGCAGAAGCATCACGAGCCCGTTGGCGCGCAGCCACTTGACCTCGCCGCTGGCGATGAACTGATCGATCATGATCTGCGCGCCATTGGCGAAATCGCCGAACTGCGCTTCCCACATCGTCAGCGTCTTGGGGTCGGCCATGGCAAAGCCGTATTCGAAGCCGAGCACGCCATATTCGGACAGGATGCTGTCATAGACCTCGAACTTGCCGTGCGGCAGCGTGGCGAGGGGGACGTATTTGTGCTCGTCCTCCTGATCGACCCAGATGGCGTGGCGCTGGCTGAACGTCCCGCGCCCGGAATCCTGGCCGGACAGGCGCACACCGTATCCTTCGGTGACGAGACTACCGAAAGCGAGCGCCTCGGCGGTGGCCCAATCGAAGCCTTCGCCGCTGGAGAACATCTCCTCCTTGGCCTTGAGGACGCGGCCCAGGGTCTTGTGGATGGTCAGATCGTCGGGGACCGTGGTCAGCGTGCGGCCGAGACTGTCGAACAGCTTCTTCTCGATCGCGGTGTCGACATTGCGGCGCGCGGTTTCTGGATCGGCCGGCTTGTTCAGGCCCGCCCAGCGTCCGCCGAACCAGTCGGCCTCGTTGGGTTCGTAATCCTTGGCGGCGGCGAAATCCTCTTCCAGCCGATCGTTGAATTCGCCGCGCAGCTGGTCGGCATAGCCTTCGTCGATCACGCCTTCGTCCCTGAGGCGCGCGCTGTAGAGCTCGCTGACCTTGGGATGTCGGCGGATTTCCTTGTACATCAGCGGCTGGGTGAAGCTCGGCTCGTCGCCCTCGTTATGGCCGAAGCGGCGATAGCACCACATATCGATCACGATGTCGCGCCCGAAAGTGTGGCGGTATTCGATCGCCAGCTTGCAGGCGAAGGTAACCGCTTCGGGATCGTCGCCATTGACGTGCAGGATCGGCGCCTGGACGCCCTTTGCGACATCCGAGGGATAAGGGCTCGACCGCGCGAATTGGGGCGAGGTGGTGAAGCCGATCTGGTTGTTGATGATGAAGTGAATGCAGCCGCCGGTGTTGTAGCCGCGCACGCCCGACAGGCCGAAACACTCCCACACGATGCCCTGGCCCGCAAAGGCGGCATCGCCGTGGATCAGTACGGGAAGGACCTGTTCGTGCTTCTTCAGATCGTCGCGGATCGCCTGTTGGGCGCGCGCCTTGCCGAGCACGACCGGATTGACCGCTTCGAGATGCGAGGGGTTGGGGACCAGCGACATATGCACCGAAATCCCGTCGAATTCGCGGTCGGTGCTGGTGCCGAGATGGTATTTGACGTCGCCCGAACCGCCGACATCGTCGGGATTGGCGCTGCCGCCCGAAAATTCGTGGAAGATGACCCTGTAGGGCTTGGCCATCACATTCGCGAGCACGTTCAAGCGGCCGCGATGGGCCATGCCGTAGATGATCTCGCGCGTGCCCGACTGGCCGCCATATTTGATGACCGCTTCCAAAGCCGGGATCATCGATTCCCCGCCATCGAGGCCGAAGCGCTTGGTCCCGACATATTTCTTGGCGAGGAACTTCTCGAACTCCTCGCCCCGGATCACGGCGGCGAGGATGGCGCGCTTGCCTTCGTCGGTGAACTGGATCGTCTCGCCGGGGGATTCGATGCGGTCCTGAAGGAAGCGGCGCTCCTCCACATCGGCGATGTGCATGTATTCGAGGCCGACATCGCCGCAATAGACTTCGCGCAGCCGGTCGTAGAGATCGCCCACGGTGACCCAGCCAAAGCCGAGCACGCCGCCGACGAAGACTTCCAGATCTTCCTGGCCTTCGAATCCGTGCCAGGCGAGCTTGAGATCCTCGGGAAGTTCGCGATGCGAGAGGCACAGCGGATCGAGATTGGCGGCAAGATGCCCGCGCACACGGAAGCTGCGCACCAGCATCATCGCACGGTTGGAATCGTCGGACGCCTTTTCGAGCGCCTTGTCGTCCACCGGCTTGCCCGCCGATTTCGCGGCCTGCTCGACCACCAGCTTCATCTGCGTCGGGTCGAGCGCCTGGACCAGATCCGCGCCGCTATCGGCGACTTCGGCCAGCCAGTTCGGATTGGCCCAGCTCGGGCCCGGCTGCGGCCCGTCCTGATCGCTCAGTTCGGGGATGAAGGACTGGTTCTCGTTACCCATTGTGATCTCCTGCGCCCCCGGGAGAGTCGGCGCGAGAGCCGACGCGGCTTGCGCCGGCTCTGTCAGCCGCGCTGGCTTATGCCAGCTCCTTCAGCATCGCATCGAGCGTGGTGCCAAGCTCGCTGGGCGAGGGGCTGACGCGGATGCCCGCATCTTCCATCGCCGCGATCTTGTCGTCCGCGCCGCCCTGGCCGCCCGAAACGATCGCGCCCGCATGGCCCATGCGGCGGCCCGGAGGCGCCGTGCGGCCCGCGATGAAGCCGACCATCGGCTTGTAACGGCCCTTGGCGCGCTGTTCCTTGATGAAGGCAGCCGCCTCTTCTTCCGCGCTGCCGCCGATCTCGCCGATCATGATGATCGACTTGGTGTCGTCGTCGTCGAGGAAGAGGTCGAGCACGTCGATGAAGTTCGTGCCGTTGACCGGATCGCCGCCGATGCCGACAGCCGTGGTCTGGCCGAGGCCGACCATGGTGGTCTGGTGGACGGCTTCGTAGGTCAGCGTACCCGAACGCGAGACCACGCCGACCGAACCCTTCTGGAAGATCGAACCCGGCATGATGCCGATCTTGCATTCGCCGGGCGTGAGGACGCCGGGGCAGTTCGGACCGATCAGGCGCGACTTGGAGCCCGTGAGCGCGGCCTTGACCTTCACCATGTCGAGAACCGGAATACCCTCGGTAATGGCTACGATCAGTTCGATTTCCGCATCGATCGCTTCGAGGATCGCGTCGGCGGCGAATGGCGGCGGCACGTAGATGCACGAAGCGGTCGCGCCGGTTTCGGCCTTGGCTTCCTTGACGGTATCGAATTGCGGCAGGCCGATATGGTCGGTGCCGCCCTTACCCGGCGTCACGCCCGCAACCATCTGCGTCCCGTAATCGAGCGCCTGCTGCGTGTGGAAAGTGCCGGTGTTGCCGGTCATCCCTTGCGTGATGACCTTGGTGTTCTTGTCTACGAGGATGCTCATCCGATTGTCCTTTCGTCATCCCAGCGAAAGCTGGGATCGCTATCAGCAATGCCGCACCTCGCGGCACAAGACTCCAGCTGCGCCGGAGTGACGATATTTCGTTCAGGGCTTACTTCAGACTTTCGTCCAAGCCCTTGCAGGCCTCGAGCAGTTCCTCGACCGCGTCGGTCGAGACCTTGAGGTTGCTCTTTTCTTCGTCAGACAGTTCGATCTCGATCACATCCTCGGTGCCGCCCGCGCCGATTACGGTGGGGACGCCGACATAGAGACCGTCGAGGCCGTATTTGCCTTCGACATAGCTTGCGCAGGGCAGGATGCGCTTCTGGTCGCCCAGATAGGCTTCCGCCATCGCGATCGCGCTGGTGGCCGGAGCATAGTAAGCCGAGCCGTTGCCGAGCAGGCCGACGATTTCGCCGCCACCCTTGCGGGTGCGGTCGACGATTTCATCGATGCGGCTTTCCGACACGCCCTTGATCTTCGCAAAGTCGTTGACTGGGATGCCGTTGATCGTCGTGTAGCTGGTGACGGGCACCATGGTGTCGCCGTGGCCGCCGAGGACGAAGGCGTTCACGTCCTTCACCGAAACGTCGAATTCCCATGCGAGGAAGGTGGCGAAGCGCGCGCTGTCGAGAACGCCGGCCATGCCGACGACCTTGTTGTGCGGCAGGCCGCTGAATTCGCGCAGCGCCCAGACCATCGCGTCGAGCGGGTTGGTGATACAGATCACGAATGCGTCGGGGCAGTTGTTCTTGATGCCTTCGCCGACCGACTTCATCACCTTGAGGTTAATGCCGAGAAGATCGTCGCGGCTCATGCCGGGCTTGCGCGGAACGCCCGCGGTCACGATCACGACATCGGCACCGGCGATATCGGCATAATCGTTCGTGCCGGTGATCTTCGCGTCGAAGCCTTCGACCGGGCCGCACTGGCTGAGGTCAAGCGCCTTGCCCTGCGGCATCCCCTCGGCGATGTCGAACAGGACGATATCGCCCATTTCCTTCTTCGCGGCGAGATGGGCGAGTGTGCCGCCGATCATGCCGGAACCGATGAGGGCGATCTTCTTGCGGGCCATATCTGTCCGTCCTTATAAAAACGCGGGACCCGGCCTGCCTTCGATCGCTCTGTCCGACCTTGGGCCGAAACGGTCGATCGAACCGGCGCGCACCCGCATCCCGCAAAGGCATCACGCTCGGCAATTCGCCAAGCGACCTAGGCCCGCGAAAACCCGATTGCAACCGATAACGCGCTGGGGCATCAAACTATTTATGCGATTGGTTCGCAATTGCAATAAGAGCTGGCGCCGCTAGGGCCGCGCCATTTTCCAACGGCCCCTATCCCTACGCCGATGAGCGCATCGGGTTCCGGCTCGGCGGTCGTTAAGGGGTGGTGCGCGCCTCGAATCTCTCGCAGAGGCCGTTCGCCAGCCTGCGATCGAGCATCCTGCACACGCCCAGCCACCAGTCGCAATTCGCCCGCTCGCCTGCCAGGAATGCGCGTTCGGCCCGGTCATGCGCTTCCTGCGCCGCGCGCAGCCCATGCTGCGTGAGGCATTTCAGCGCTGCGGCCAGCAGCATATCCGACTGCGCATCGGGCTCGGGAAGGGCCGATCCGTTGTCATTATGCGCGCGCCGGTGGAAACCATCCGCGCCGATGCGGACCATGAGGGTTCGCGAAGTGACGATCGGGGCGGCGATGGAATACGGCATTTGGATAGGCGACCTCGCTCTGTGGCGAGGTCTCTGTAAGGGGCGGGTCGCTAACCTTCTGTTCCGCGGCAAGGTTTCCAGTGCGTAAAGGTCTCGGGCCGCTCCCAATTCGCGCCTCTGACCTGCTCCCGGTCAGGTGCCGGGCTTGCGGATCCACTGGCCGCTGCGCGCATATTCGGGTTTCACCGTGCCGCCGCTTGGCAAATTGTCGTCGACCTGCGGCTGTTGCGCTTCGACCGGACCGGACCCGCGTGGCGGAGCGAAAGCCTCGGCGGGGGAGGGCGGCTCCGACAGGGTGCGGCCGGGGAGGAGAGGGGGCGATATCGTGCGATCCGGTTCGGTCACGAGCGAGGGAACGGCATCGCCCGCGAGGCGTGGCTTGGGCGCGGCCAAAGGCTCGCCGCCGCGATAGCTCATGGAGAACGCATCGGCGAGGCCCGCGCGCCCTTTCCAGCGATAGAATCGATGCGCCCCGATCGACCCGATCAGGTCGAGGCTGCTCGCCCAATAGGGATTGACCGCATGGGTGTGGTAATGGGTGGCGGTGCCGACGGGGGCGAACACCTTGCCGGAAAGAGCCTCGAGCGCCACCGATTGCGCCACCGCCCAGGGCCGCGCGGCTGGGCGGCGATTGAGGCTGCCGTCGCAGGTAAAGGTGAACTGGCAGCCCGTATGCCGCTCCGACCCCTGAAAGACCACGCCGCACACACTGTTCGGATAGGCGGGGTGGGCCACACGGTTGAGCACTACCTGAGCCACCGCCTCCTGCCCGGCATGGCTCTCGCTCGCCGCTTCGTAATAGACCGCCATCGACAGGCATTGCAGCGCACGCGCCTTGTCGATGCCCGATCCTGCCGATTGGAAGGCAGGCGCGGCGGCGGCGCTGGCATCGGCGGGCAGGCTGCTGGCGGCGAACTGGACCGTCCCCTCCTTGTCACCGGAGACGCGCAATTCGTCGAAATCGAGCGCGAGGCGGGGCGTCTCCTCGAGGTAATAGAAGGCGGAACCGGGGAAGCTTTGACCCGGCCGTTCGAACGGCATCGGGGTGGGCGCGGCCTTGCTGCGTTCGAGGCCGAAGGCGCGGGCCGCCAACGTGTCCCAGGCGATCGGCTCGGCCAAGGCAGGCACCGCCACTGCGACCAGCAGCGCGCTCACCGCCATGATGCGACGCCGCGAGATCGGTTCGCGGCCCGTCGCGACAGGCGCCCGATCGTGGGCACGCGCACCCGACCGCCGCCTGCGTGCGCGCGCAGCCGAGCTTCGTGGTCGCCTTCCGGTTTCGAACCCGGTCATGGAATCGCGCGTGTCCTTCTCCACCGATCCGCCGCCTTAGCAGCGCAAAGCTTGCCTTAGCACTAATGCGTAGGATGCGGCAGAGCCGTTCAAGCCACGCGCCGCTTGCCACCGGCCCGCACCGCGCCTAAGCGCGCCGCCAGCGTCATGGGTGCCGGTTCGCGCCGGCCTAAGAGGGAACGGGGTCAAACGCCCCGGCTGCCCCCGCAACTGTGACCGGGGAGCGATCCCGCCATAGGCCACTGTATCTTCGGATACGGGAAGGCGGCGGGGAAGCGGTGATCCGGGAGCCAGGAGACCTGCCCATGCGTGTCGTTCGGCCGCGGGCGGGGTGTACCGATGGCAGACGGGCGAGAGCCGCCTATCCCGATCCTGGGGAAGGCGCTCCCTCCGTAATGAGCGGCGTTCGTTCATTTTTGGAGGTATCATGTATAAATTCCTGTTTTCCCTGTCTGTTTCCTGCCTGTCCATCGCCGCATCTGCGCAGCAAACGCAGTCCGAGGCGCAGCCCGATAGAGATGCGGGCGAAGAGGCTCTGGCCGAGATCATCGCCGGGCAGGGCGGCCCTGCCCCCGTGCCGCCGGAACAGCGCCGCGAGATCGAATTCGTCGCGCGCGAGGATGGCGGAGCGGATGTGATCACCGTCACCGCGACCGGTTTCTCGCTCGATCCCGACAATACCGGCCAGTCGGTGACCGTGATCGGCCGCGACGAAATCGCCGCGATCCAAGGTGCCGACCTCAGCCGCGTCTTTGCGCGCCTGCCCGGCGTAACCTCGGTGCGGAACGGGCCGATCGGCAGCTTCACCGGCCTGAACGTGCGCGGCGCGGCATCCCAACAGCTGCTGGTGCTGGTCGACGGAGTGCGCGTGGCAGATCAGGCGTCCCCCGGCGGCGGCTTCGATTTCGGAACCCTGCTCGCCACGAACGTCGCCAGCCTCGACCTGACGCGCGGCGCCAACAGCACGATCTGGGGAGCCGATGCGCTGGGTGGGGTGCTGAACGTCTCGACCCGCGGCGCGGCAGGTCTCGACGCCTCGCTCGAATATGGCGCGCGCGACACGCTCACCTCGGCCGTCTCGGGTGGGGTCGAGGGGGATCGCTATTTTGTCGGTCTCAGCGGATCGGCGCTGCGCACGGACGGATTTTCTGCGGCGGCCAATGGGACCGAGAAGGACGGGACGAGACAGTTCGGGCTCGGCGGCAGCGCCTTCTTCGATGTCACCGATGCAATCGAACTCTTCGCCAATGCCCGCTACGCCGAAAGCGATCTCGACATCGACGGCTTCGCGCCGCCGACTTTCGCGTTCGGCGATACGCTCGATACGCAGCACACGCGGCAATATTCGGGCGCGGTGGGCGCGACTTATTACGGGCAGAATCTGACCCTGCGCGGGTCCTACGGCCTGTCCGATACCGAGCGCGAAAACGCCAATCCGCTGACCGGCCCCAGCTTTTCGAGCGACGGCCATACCGACAGCCTGCAACTGCGCGGCGAATATCGCGCGATCGGGGGGCTGACTCTGGCTTTCGGCGGCGAACAATACTGGTCGAGCTATGCGACCGACAGCGATGCCGGGGCGGATGTCTCGATCACCGGCGGCTATCTCCAGGCCGGTTGGGTGTTCGGCGGGCTTGCTGCCCATGCGGGCGCGCGGGTCGACGATCACGAATTGTTCGGCAGCGCGGTCAGCTTCGGCGGCGATGTCAGCTATGCGCTCGGCGGTGGCTGGCGCGTGAAGGGCAGTATCGGCGAAGGCTTCAAGGCGCCGACTTTGTTCCAGCTCTTCAGCGATTTCGGCAACGAGGCTTTGCAGCCCGAACGCAGCACCAGTTACGATCTCGGCATCGCGCTGGGCGACCGCAGTGCGGCGCGCTATTTCGCGGTGACGGGATTCCGGCGCGATAGCGAGGATCTGATCGGCTTCGCCTCGTGTTTCCAGAACCCCGCCCCGATCTGCGCATCGCGCCCGTTCGGATATTACGAGAACACCGACCGCGCCCGCGCGCAGGGGATCGAGGTGGAGGGCAGCGCCCTGCTCGGCGAAACCTTCCGCGTCTCCGCCATCTACAGCCTGATCGATACCGAGGACCGGACGACCGGCAACGAGTTGGCGCGCCGTCCGCGCCATTCGGCGACGCTCTACGCTGATTACGAAGCGCCGTTCGGGGTGCGGCTCGGCGCCGATCTGCGCCTCGTTGGCGACAGTTTCGACAATGCGGCGAACAGCGTCAGGCTTGATGGCTATACGCTGGTCGATCTGCGCGCCGCGATGCCTGTCACAGACGCGGTCGAGATATTCGGCCGGGTCGAGAATGTGTTCGACGAGGACTACCAGACCGCAGCGGGTTACGCTCAGGCGGGGCGGGGCGCGTTTGTCGGTGTGAGGACGCGGATGTGATCCGCCTCGTCGCGGCGGCGGTGCTGGCGCTGGGCGGATGCTCGGCGCCGGAACCGACGCCCGCCCCGGCGCCGAAAACCCGTCCCACCATCGTCAGCCTCAACCCCTGCGCCGATGCGATCCTCGCCGAGGTTACCGCGCCGGGGCAGTTGCTGGCGATCTCGCATTACAGCAAGGACCCGCGCGCCAGCTCGATGCAGCCGGGCGATGCGGCCCGATACGAAGCGACCGGCGGCACGGTGGAGGAGGTGCTGGCGCTCGACCCCGATGTGGTGGTCGCGGGCAGTTTCATCGCCCCTGCCACGCGGGCGGCGCTGGCCGATCTCGGCATCAGGGTCGAGACCGTGGGCAGCGTCGGCAGCGTGGCGGACAGTATCGCCCAGGTCCGCCAGCTCGCGGCGCTGACTGGCGACAAGGCGGCGGGCGAGGCGCTGGTTGCACGAATCGAGAAGGCCGCGCGGCCTTCCGCAGAAACCCCGGTCGACACCGTCCTCTGGCAATCGGGCGGGATCGTGCCGGGAGAGGCCACATTGGTCAGCGAATTGCTTGCCCGCGCGGGGCTTGCCAATGGCGCGGCGAACCGTGGGCTGGGGCAGGCGGATTATCTCTCGCTCGAAGCGGTCCTCGCCGATCCGCCGGACCTGCTGCTGGTCGCGGGCAGCGAACGGGGGCAGGGCCATCCCGCTCTGGCCGCCCTGCCGGATACGCGGATCGCGCGGCTCGATCCCAACCTCGTCTATTGCGGCGGGCCGACCATTCCCCGCGCGATGGCGAAACTGCGCGCCCTGCGACAGAGCGTTGCGTCATGACGCGCGCCTCGCTGATCCTTGCCGTACTGCTCGCGATCGCCCTGCCGTTGTCGCTGCTGGCAGGGAGGGTCTGGGTCGATCCGGCGAGCACGCCCAACGCCGCCCTGATACTCGCAGAACTGCGCCTGCCGCGCGGCGTGCTCGCGATCGTCATTGGAGCGGGTCTCGGCGCATCGGGCGCGGCGATGCAGGGCTATCTGCGCAATCCGCTCGCCGATCCGGGCCTGTTCGGGATCGCCCCAGGGGCGGCGCTGGGCGCGGTGGTGGCGTTGTGGTTCGGCTATACGGCGTCGCCCTGGCTCTTGCCCGCCTTCGCGCTGGTCGGGGCCGGGAC
The DNA here is from genome assembly GCF_009827295.1 of Qipengyuania pelagi. Classification (NCBI taxonomy): domain Bacteria; kingdom Pseudomonadati; phylum Pseudomonadota; class Alphaproteobacteria; order Sphingomonadales; family Erythrobacteraceae; genus Qipengyuania; species Qipengyuania pelagi. Next base: position 612,645 of record NZ_WTYD01000001.1, read on the forward strand.
CGCGATGGGCCTGTTGGCGCTGATCGCGGGACGCACGGGCGGGATCGCCCTGTTCACGCTCGCGGGCCTGATGGTGGCGAGCCTTGCCGGAGCGCTGACCGCGCTTGCAATCAGCCTTGCCCCCAATGCCTTCGCGATGAGCGAGATCGTGTTGTGGCTAAACGGCGCACTGACCGATCGCGGCTGGCGCGAGGTCTGGATCGCCGCGCCGCTGGTGACGCTCGGCATCGCGGTGCTGTGGCGCGCCGGACCGGCGCTCGACGCGCTGACTCTGGGCGATGCGGTCGCCCGCTCGCTCGGCGTCGATCCGACACGATTGCTCTGGCTGCTCATCGTCGGCGTGGCCTTGACCGTGGGCGCGAGCGTGGCGGTGGCGGGGATCATCGGTTTTGTCGGCCTGATCGTGCCACATCTGGTTCGCCCGCTGACCGACCGGCGTCCGTCCTCGCTCTTGTTGCCGAGCGCATTGGCAGGGGCGCTGCTGGTTCTCGCTGCGGACAGCGTGGTGCGCGTGCTGCCGCTGGTCACCGAATTGCGGCTCGGCATCGCGCTCAGCCTGCTCGGCGCGCCCTTCTTCCTTGCCCTGCTGCTGCGGATGCGGCGCGGGCTTGCGGGAGCGATGGGATGACCCTTTCGGTGAGGGACGTGTCGCTGGGTAAGCGCCTGTCCGGCGTCACGCTCGCGCTCGAGCCCGGCAAGGTCACGGCAATCTGCGGACCCAACGGCGCTGGCAAATCTACCCTGCTCGAGGTCATGGCGGGTCTGCTCAAGCCCAATGCGGGCGAGACGCTGCTGGGCGATCTTCTGCCGGGACGCGACAATCCCCGCGAGCGCGCCCGGCGCATCGGCTATCTGCCGCAATCACCCGAGATCGCCTGGGACGTGCCAGTGCGGAGCCTGATCGAGCTGGGCCGTATGCCGCACGGCGATCGCGCGAAAGGGCCCGTCGATGCGGCGATCGACGCGCTGGATTTGCGCCCCTTCGAACAGCGCCGCGTGCTGACCCTGTCCGGCGGCGAGACGGCGCGCGTCCTCCTTGCGCGCATCCTGGCGGGCGAGCCCGACTGGATTCTCGCCGACGAGCCGCTCGCCGCGCTCGACCTCGCGCATCAGCGGATCATCATGCGCCATCTCGTTAGCGAGGCGCGGCGGGGGCGCGGCGTGGCCCTGGTGCTGCACGATCTTGCCATCGCGCTGAACCACGCCGATCGCGTGGTCCTGCTGGATCGCGGTGCGATCGTCGCGGACGGTCCGCCGAGCGAAGCCCTGTCGCGCGAGAGTATCGAGCGAGTCTTCGGCGTGCGGGGCGAATGGGTCGGCCCACCCGGACGGCGCGCCCTTTCCGTCTGATTTTCTTGGCGCTCTGGCACCCGATCGCCTGTCGCGCGTTCGGCGACCATGGCTTCAGACAATACCGCTCGGCGCTGGTTCGCCCTCACCCGCGACCGAATGCCGGGCCTCGCCCAACAGCGCGGCTGGCCCGTGTTCGAAGATCATTGTTTCCAACGCATCCTGCTTGACAATGCGGTGGGCGAGAAATGGAACAATGAAATTCCCGCGCCCGCCTATCGCAACGCCCCCGACGACCTGCTCGAACGCGCCATCGCCCTCGGCGAAGCGGCGATCGCCGGGAGCGAGGATCTCGACGATCTCAACCGCAATTCGCTCGCCTGGCGCGGCCAAGGCGAGTTAGCCTGATTTTGTTTTCCGGATGCGGTTCGGCGCCGCTTTGAATTGCTTCGCTACGCTCGCAATGACGAGAATAGAGGTGGTGTTCCCCCTTCGTCATTGCGAGGAACCGAAGGCGACGCGGCGATCCAGCTGCGTTACGCGCAAGGCCGACACCAGACGAAAAAAGGGGCGGACCGAAGCCCGCCCCTTTCGAGTTTCGTTCGGACGACGCGCTTACTGTACGGTGCCGGTCCCGGCATTGCCCGCATCGCCGACAGTGGCCGGGCCGTCATCGGCGACTTCGCTGTCCGCCGCTTCGTTGCCCGGAACCAGTCCGCGCGCTTCGAGCATCGGCGTGACGTCCGGCTGGCGCCCGGCGAAGTTCTGGAACATCTGGAAGTAATCCATCGTCCCACCACGGCTCAGCACGGTGTCGCGATAATGGTCGCCATTCTCGCGCGTCAGTCCGCCATTCTCGCGAAACCACTTGCGGCTGTCGCGATCGAGCATCTCGGTCCACAGATAGCTGTAATAGCCCGCCGAATAGCCGGTCGGTCCGCTGAAGATGTGGTTGAAATAGGTGCTGCGATAGCGCGGCGGCACCAGATCGATCTCCAGCCCCAGTTCCTGAAGGGACCGGCGCTCGAACGCGTCGACCTTTTCGGGCGTGTCGAGCGCGGCGGCCTGCTGCGGGGTCAGCGCGCTCCACTTCATGTCGAGGAGGGCAGCTTCCACCGTTTCCCCGAAATCATAGCCCTGGTTGAACTTCGAGGCCGCTTCGATCTTCTCGATCATTTCGGCAGGGATGGTCTCGCCGGTCTTGTAGTGCTTGGCGTAGTTCGACAGCACGCTCGGCCAGGTGGCCCACATTTCGTGGACCTGGCTGGGATATTCGACGAAATCGCGCGCCGTGGCGGTGCCCGACAGGCTCTCGTATTTCTGGTCCGCGAAGAAGCCGTGCAGGGCGTGTCCGAATTCGTGGAAGGCGGTGTTGACCCAGTCGAAGCTGACCAGCTGCGGTTCGCCTTCCGGCGCCTTGGGAATGTTGAGCACGTTGTAGATCACCGGCTTGGTGCCCCACAGATCGCTCTGTTCGACGAAATTGCTCATCCACGCACCGCCGCGCTTGGACGGGCGCTGATACGGGTCGAAATAGAACAGGCCGAGTTCCGACCCGTCGCGGTCGAACACGGTGTAGACCGACACGTCGGGGTGATAGACCGGCAGGTCCGTCCGGCGTTCGAAGTTCAGGCCGTAAAGCTGGTTGGCCATGTAGAACACGCCATCTTCCAGCACCTTGTCGATCTGGAAATATTCCATGACCGCGTCTTCGTCGAGATCGTACTGCTCTGCCTTGATCTTGTTGGCGTAGCGATACCAGTCCCACGGCTTGACGGTGTAATCGCCGCCATCCGCAGCGATCGCCGCGTTCAGCATGGCCGCCTCGCGCCGCTGCGTGGCGGCCAGGGCGGGGACCATCTGGCCCATGAAGTCGAGCGCGGTCTTGGGCGTTTCCGCCATCCGGTCCCACATCGCATAGCTGGCCCAGTCGGGTTCGCCGAAAAGAGCGGCCTTCTGCGCGCGCAGTTCGGCGATCTGGGCGATCAGCATCCGGGTGTCGATATCGGTCGTCCCGTCGGCGCGGTGATAGCTGGCGTTGAACAGCTTTTCGCGCGCGGCCCGGTTTTCCATGGCCGGGAGAAGCGGCTGCTGCGTGGTGTTCTGCAGCGCGATCGCGAATTTGCCGTCATAGCCTTTCTCGGTCGCGAGATTGGCGGCAGCGGTGATATCGCCTTCGCTGAGCCCGGCGAGTTCGGCGCGGGTGTCGAAGATCACCGGCTGGTCCGCCATGGCATTGCGGGCACGCTGCGAGAAATCGGTCGTCAGCGTCGAGAGCTGCGAATTGATCGACTTCACCTGTTCGCGCTGCGCATCGGTCAGCAAGGCACCGGCATGCACCATGCCGTCAAAGGTGTTTTCGAGCAGCTTGGCGTCCTCGACCGTCATCGCCATCGCGGCGCGATTGTCATAGACTGCCTTCACGCGCTGGAAGAGCGCGGGGTTCAGCGTGATGCTGTCGTAATGCGCGGTCAGCTTGGGGCTGATCTCGGTCTCGATCTCGGTCAGGCGATCGGTGGTGTTGGAGCCCGTCAGCGCGAAGAAGACGTTGCCGACGCGGTCGAGCATCCGGCCCGACTTCTCGAGCGCGACGATCGTGTTGTCGAAAGTGGGCGCGGCGGGATTGTTCACGATCGCTTCGACCTCAGCGGTCTGGATCGCCATGCCCTGATTGAAGGCCGGAATGTAATCGTCTTCCGAGATCGCGCTGAAATCGGGCGCGTGGAAGGGGAGGGTGCTGTCAGAAGCGAAATAGCCGGTTCCTTCGGGAATGTCGGCGTCGGCGACCGCGGTGGAATTGGTCGAGGCCATGGCAGTATCGCTCATCGTGGTGCTGCAACCGGCCAACAGGGCGGCGGCGGCGGTGGTGGCCAGGATCTGGGCCTTCATAAATGTCTCTCCAGTTCGAACGGGGCGCCCCGCGCGGATCGCGAAAGGCAGGAATGGTTGCGTTTGTATATGATCGCGCTTGAACAGCGGATTGATGGCGATTGCAAGCGCGGAGCCTTTGGATCCCAACCTTTGCGCGGTTTAAAGGTCAGGGACGGGCTCGCCCTGCCGGTCCTGCGCCTTGCGCCGCGCCGCCCCGGCTGCCTCGTCCAGTGCCTGGCGATTGACAGTGACGAGGCGCGGGCGGCCCCCCGCCTTGTCCACCACCAGCCAGATCGAGCCGAGTTCGAAGAAGCCGCCGCGTTCCGGGACCACCGTCATGCGCGACAGGTCGAGCCGCTCGATCGCATCGATCAACCGCGCGTCGAACACTTCGTCATACAACGCGTCGACCTGATCGTCGTCGAGTTCGACCTCCTCGCCATCGCCATCGATATAGAGCAGCGGCAGGCCCAATTGTTCGAGCATTCGCGCCTTGTCGCCCGATCGGGCCGCAGCTCGCAAGGCATCGATCGCGGCCTGGAACTGGCTGGCGCTGGTGTTGGTGGCGCAGGATATCGCGCCCCCGTCGACGAGATCGTTGGCCCGGTCGAACTCGATGTCGCGGCTCCGCTGATTGGACCACACCATCAGCAGGCAATCCTCCGGCTTCTCCGTCATCGCGTCGAGAAGGGGCGTTTCATCCCTGTCCTGCGTGCGCATCGCCATCGCCTGATCCTGCCCGCGAATTTCGGGCGAAGGATCGGATACGGGCGAACATCCTGTCGCGAGAATGGGGAGGAGCGGGAGGAGGTATTTCGGCATCGGTACGGGGTCTATCGGTCGGATTGGTGTTAACGGAGAAGCGCATAGCGCCTGACAGGCTCGTAAAGCGCGCCCGAGGCGCTGAGATGGCTTTCGAACAGGGTAAACGCATCGACGATCCAGGGCTGGCTGGCGAGATCGCCTTGCCGGGCTATCCACGGACCTATCGGATCAGTGCTAGCGTTCAGCCGCGCAATGGTGATGTGCGGCGCGAATTTGCGGGTTTCTGGCGGCAGGCCCGCCCGGCGACACGCCATTTCGACCCGGCCCTGCAAGCGGCGCAACGCCTCGCTTTCGCCAAGGCCAGCCCACAGGGTGTGCGCGCGACCCTTGCGCTCGAAATGGCCGACACCCGCCAGAGAGAGCGGGAAGGGCGGGCAATCGACGCTGGCGAGCGAGGCGACCAGATCGTCAGCCATCCGGGCATCAACCTCGCCGACGAAACGCAGCGTGACGTGCAATTGGTCGTCATCCTGCCAGCGCGCTCCGTCGAGCGCTTCCATGCGGTCGATCAGCATGTCGCGGATAGGCGGCGGAGGCCGGATTGCGACGAAAAGGCGATGGCTCACGATCTTGGGCTCACGATCTGGCTCAGACGGTGGAGGAAAACTCGCTTTCGCGGGGATCGTCATAGGCGGCTTCACTGAATATCTTCTCGCGTCGTTCGGAGCGGAACTGGAGCCCGCGCGCAACCTGCCCGGCGGCGTGGGTATAGTTCAACTCCGCCGCGATGGCATCGTAATCGCGCGCCTGGATCGCGGCGTTGAGACGCGGGCTTTCGTCCTCCGCGACATTGCCCGGACCGACATTGTAGACAAGATCGACCAGCGCATCGAATTCATGCTGATAGAGCGGCAGATCGCCGACAAGCTCACGCACGTGGCGTTCGGCATCGGAAAGATCGGTTTCGAGGAATTCGAGGATCTGCTCCTTCGACACCCGGTCGCCGACCCTGAGGCCATCTTCAGGATCGACGAGATGGCCGATGCCCACGGTCGGATACCCCGCCACGTCGCGATAGACGATGTAACGCACGCCTTCTTCCTGGATCAGCGCACGCTTGAAATCGGCGCTCGTGCCAATTTTGTGCGCAGCCAGACGCGTCTGGGTCGGATCTTCGTAAACGGCGTGCGTGTCCACCACGCCGCCGATCGAGCGGCTGGGTCCGAAGGGGTTGGTAAAGGCGGCAAGTCCGACCGCGCCTGCCGTCAGCATGGCGGTTGCCGCCCTCCGAGACGACATGTTCGGCTTGACGTTGAACGCCTTGCGCGCTGCACGACGGGCGAGCGATAGGTCGCTACGATGGCGCTTCTTCGCCTCGCGTTCGCGTTGCTTGCGGGCTTCCGCAAAGCGCCTGTCCGCCGCAGCGTCACGGCTCGCCGGCACGCCATCCAAGGGCATGTCGAGGTCCTTCAGCATCTGGCGAATCCGTTCGGCGGAATCGGATGGCTTGCGCGGGGGACGCTGGCGGTCTGGCGCGCGCTGGCTGGGATTGGCGGACATGGCTTGCGGGTGCTCCGGGCAACTTCTCGTTGGTGGGAGCCTCGATCAGGCCCGCACTCGCGGCAAATTCTTCGCAAAGCGCAGACTTGGGCCCCCGTCTTACCCCATTAACGGACGGCGAAGGGGGAAGGGTCCTCGGTTCACCGAGAATCGGACACGGCTTGCACGTGAATACCGTCCGATCCCCCTTGCGTAGCCGAAACCCCGCATTCTGCCGCTCAACCCCGCTTGCGCGCGCGCTCCATCGGCCGGGGAAGGTCGCGGCGCTTAACGAACCGCATATTCTCGCCGCACGGGCCGGAGCGGGCGTGGCGCCGGGCCGACCGGGCGTATCTGAGCTTCGGGATGGAGCGAGCGACCGCGCAAGAAATTGCCGAAGGGCCGGTCTTCGCCAGCCATGCCAAGTCGGGTGAGGATTTCGCTACGAAAGACGCGGCGGATGCGGCCCGCTCCCGCAGCGCCGTAACCGAGGAGGAAATCGCGCAGGTCGGTCAGTGGATCGACCTGATCGCCAGTCAGCTCGGCCTCGAAACGCCGCGCCCCCAAACGCTGTTCTAGGCAGCCGAACGCTCGACCCGGTTGCGGCCCCCTGCCTTGGCACGATAGGTCGCCCTGTCGGCCCGCGCGAGGACCTCGTCGAGGTCGTCGCCAGCTGCCCATTCCCCAACCCCGATCGATGCGGAAGTCTTGAGTTCGGCATAGGGCATTCCGGCGGACAGGCCGCCAATGGCAAAGCGGATTTTCTCGGCCACGCCGATGGCCCGTTCCATATCGTCGATAGCCACTATCATGACGAATTCCTCGCCCCCGGTGCGCGCCGCGCAATGTTCGTTGCCCTCCAGCCCGGATACCACTTCGCGCAAGGCCGCGCCCACCCGTTCCAGCACGAGATCGCCGGCGGCGTGACCGAACGTGTCGTTGATCGCCTTGAAATGGTCGAGATCGATTGTCAGCACATGCCGCGTTTGCGCGGGATCGAGCGTTTCGGCGAAACGGAAGAACGAACGACGGTTCATCAGGCCGGTCAGGTGATCGCGATACGCCAATTGCTCGACCTCGCGCAGGGAATCCTCCAATTGCCGGGTCAGCGCCCGGTTGGTGACGAGAGTGCGCGCCGTCTCCTCCTGACGGTTCGTCGCCGCGAAAGCATAAGCCAGGAAAACCAGGAAGAGCGTGCTAATCGCCAACAAGGCGCCCCAATCGCGCCCATCGTTTTGTTCGAGTAACAGCAGGGCCAGGGCCGTAAACTGAAACCCCGCGGAATAGGTCAGCGCCAGGACCGGGACGGGTGCCAGCATACTGACGATGATCGTGATCCCTGCCACCAGCGATCCGAATATCAGCATCGCCGCAGGCTCGTTGAGCGAGTTGGCGAGAAGCGGGGGTAACATGCTGGCCCAGCTCGCGCCGCCCACGATCAGGGCAAGAGCAACAGGGCGAATCGCCTGCGAACCCTTGCCGCCATCGGCAAGGATCGCGCGGGCGCGCTTGAAACTGATATGGGTCAGCGGGCTTGCCACGAAGCGGCTGGCTAGCGGGATGGCGAAGGCCATCGGATCGCCCAACTGGAACACCGCGAACACCATGATAAGCCAGCACACGGCATTGGCAATTTGGGCTTTCTTCTCGATTTCGAGCACCAGGCTGAGCTTCTGGCGATTAACCGCGCGCTCGCTGACCTCGATCTGGCGATCGACACGCCTGGTGATCGCGTCGATACCGTCCGTGCCCTGCATCCTGACCGTCCTCTGCCCGCTCAATTTCTTTATTCGCTAGACGCGAAACACCACTCTTTTCGGTGGAAGTGAGCCAATTTTAGCCCTGACTTGGTTAACACCAGGTTTGCCGATCGCGTAATCCCCTTAAATTCCATGCGATCGCTCCCACATGGAACCGAACCGAGCAGCCCGACCGTTGACGGTTCCGAGGTGGGCTCGATCCTCTTCTTGACCCTGACGAACATTTGCGGAACACGCCCAACCCATGGCTCTTACGAAAATATCGGTGCGCGGCGCGCGCGAACACAATCTCAAGGGTGTCGATATCGATCTGCCGCGCGATGCGCTGATCGTGATCACCGGGCTTTCGGGCTCTGGCAAGTCCAGTCTGGCCTTCGATACGATCTATGCGGAAGGGCAGCGGCGCTATGTGGAATCGCTGAGCGCTTATGCGCGGCAATTCCTCGAGATGATGCAGAAGCCCGATGTCGAACATATCGACGGGCTGTCTCCCGCCATCTCGATCGAACAGAAGACGACGAGCCGCAATCCGCGTTCCACGGTCGCGACCGTGACCGAAATCTACGATTATATGCGCCTGTTGTGGGCGCGTGTCGGCGTGCCTTATTCGCCCGCCACCGGCCTGCCGATCGAAGCGCAGACGGTATCCAATATGGTCGATCGCGTGATGGCGCTGCCCGAAGGCACGCGGCTCTATCTGCTCGCGCCGGTGGTGCGCGGGCGCAAGGGCGAATACCGCCGCGAACTCGCCGAATGGCAGAAGGCGGGCTTCACCCGCGTGCGGATCGATGGCGAGATATACCCGATCGAGGAAGCGCCCGCGCTCGACAAGAAGTTCAAGCATGATGTCGAGGTGGTGGTCGATCGCCTGGCGGTGAAGGAAGGCATCGAGACGCGCCTGGCCGACAGTTTCGAACAGGCGCTGCGGCTGGCCGATGGTCTCGCCTATGTCGACCTTGCCGATGGCGTGGTGCCGGGCCGCGAGAATGAGGGCGAGGGAGGGGGCGCGATGAAAGGCGCGGGCCTGCCCGCCAATCGTATCGTCTTCTCCGAAAAATTTGCCTGTCCGGTCAGCGGCTTCACCATCGAGGAGATCGAGCCGCGCCTGTTCAGCTTCAACGCGCCGCAGGGCGCCTGCCCGACCTGCGACGGCATCGGCGAAAAGCAATTGTTCGATCCCCAGCTGGTCGTCCCCAACGAGGCGCTGACCCTCAAGAAAGGCGCCGTGGTGCCCTGGGCGAAATCGAACCCGCCTTCGCCCTATTACATGCAGGTGCTCGCCAGCCTCGCCAAGGAATACGAGTTCAGCCTCGAGACCCCGTGGGAGGATTTCGACAAGGAAATCCGGGACATCATCCTGTTCGGCACCAAGGGCCGCGCCATCCCGCTCACCTTCAAGGACGGGCGCAAGAGCTACACGGTCAAGAAGCCGTTCGAAGGCGTGATCGGCAATCTCAACCGCCGCCTGCTCCAGACCGAAAGCGCCTGGATGCGCGAGGAATTGTCCAAGTTCCAGACCGCGCAGCCCTGCGAGACCTGCAACGGCAAGCGCCTCAACGAAAAGGCGCTGGCGGTGAAGATCCCAGGTCCTTCTGGGGTCACCGACATCGCCACCCCCACCAAGATGAGCGTCGCCGATGCCAAGGCCTGGTTCCTCGGCCTGCCCGAGCATCTGAACGACCAGCAATCGCAGATCGCCAAGGCCATCCTCAAGGAAATCAACGAGCGGCTGGGCTTCCTCGACAATGTCGGGCTCGACTACCTCAATCTCGACCGGACCAGCGGCACGCTGTCGGGCGGGGAGAGCCAGCGCATCCGCCTCGCCTCGCAGATCGGCAGCGGGCTGTCGGGCGTGCTCTACGTGCTCGACGAGCCCAGCATCGGCCTCCACCAGCGCGACAACGACCGGCTTCTGGAAACGCTCAAACGCCTGCGCGATCTCGGCAACACGGTGATCGTCGTGGAGCATGACGAGGATGCGATCCGTGCCGCCGATTACGTCGTCGATCTCGGCCCCGGCGCGGGCGTGCGCGGGGGCGAGGTCGTGGCGGAAGGCACGCTGAAGCAGGTGCTCAAGTCCAAGAAATCGCTCACGGCGGACTACCTCACCGGGCGGCGCGAGATCGCGGTTCCGAAGGAACGCCGCAAGGGCAATGGCAAGCAGATCACTGTCCATGGCGCCCGCGCGAACAATCTGAACGACGTCACCGCCTCGATCCCGCTCGGGACCTTCACCTGCGTCACCGGCGTATCCGGCTCGGGCAAGTCGAGCTTCACCATCGACACCCTCTACGCCGCCGCCGCGCGCACGTTGAACGGCGCGCGCATCGTGGCGGGCGCGCATGACAAGGTCACCGGGCTCGATAATTGCGACAAGGTGATCGAGATCGACCAGTCCCCCATCGGCCGCACGCCGCGATCGAACCCCGCCACCTATACCGGCGCCTTCACCCAGATCCGCGACTGGTTCGCGGGCCTCCCCGAGAGCCAAGCGCGCGGCTACAAGCCCGGCCGCTTCAGCTTCAACGTCAAGGGCGGCCGGTGCGAGGCGTGCCAGGGCGACGGCCTGATCAAGATCGAGATGCACTTCCTGCCCGACGTCTACGTCACCTGCGAGGAATGCGGCGGCAAGCGCTACAACCGCGAAACGCTGGAGGTGAAGTTCAAGGGCCACTCCATCGCCGACGTGCTCGACATGACGGTGGAGGATGCGGAAACCTTCTTCGAAAACGTCCCCCCCATCCGCGACAAAATGCACATGCTGAACGAGGTGGGCCTCGGCTACGTCAAGGTCGGCCAGCAGGCGACCACCCTGTCGGGCGGCGAGGCGCAGCGGGTGAAGCTCGCCAAAGAATTAAGCCGCCGCAGCACCGGACAGACGCTCTACATCCTCGACGAGCCGACCACCGGCCTGCATTTCGAAGACGTGCGCAAGCTGCTCGAAGTGCTGCACCGGCTGGTGGACCAGGGCAACAGTGTGGTGGTGATCGAGCACAATCTGGATGTCATCAAGACGGCGGATTACCTGCTGGACCTTGGGCCGGGCGGCGGCGTGCGCGGCGGCGAGATCGTGGCCAAAGGCACGCCGGAAGAGGTCGCCGCAACGGAGGCGAGCTTCACGGGGCGGTATCTCAAGCCGATGCTGTTGCGGGTGAAAGAGCTGGCTCAGTAGTTGATTTAGCAGCGTCTGGCTGCGTATCAGAAGGCGTCAACACCTAGGGGATAGTAGTGGAAACCGAAGTCACAAAAATCGCTCCTGAGCAGTTGCTTTTAGACCCCAACAACTATCGATTCCTCGATATCCCCGGATATAGAAAAGTCGCCAAGCGCGAACGCTACGGCGAGGATGGCGTTCAAGCTAAGGCGTTGGACCTTCTTACGTCCCATCAGGGCTTCGATCTTGAGTCGTTGAGGGATTCGATCGCGAGCAATGGCTTCGTCCCATTAGACCAATTGGTAGTTGAAGAGTTCGATGAGCAGGACAACAAGAAGCGCTATTTGGTCATTGAAGGGAATCGCCGCGCCGCAGCGGTGAAGACACTTCTACGGGATCAAGAGGATGGTTCGGTTGATCTTTCTGACGAGGTCAAAAGCTCATTAAGCGCTCTGCCAGTCATAATTGTGAGTGGTGATGAAAAGGAAAAAGACAATTTTCACAAGACTCTCATGGCTATTCGCCATGTTTCTGGGATCCGTGAATGGGGCGCGTATCAGCAAGCAAAGCTTGTGGTCGAGATGTACGAAGACGAGGCGGAGAGCTTTTCCCAAGTTGCGAAGCAAATTGGGATAAGCCCTCAAGAGGTAGGAAGGCGATACCGGGCATCGAAGGCGCTCAACCAGATGGAGAGCGACGATGAATTTGGCGTTCATGCAAGCCCGAAGTTGTACAGCTTTTTCCATGAAACAGTCTCCTCCCCACAGCTACGCGAATGGCTTGATTTCTCAAACGATACATACACGGCTCAGAATGATGAGAGTCGAACATTGTTTTATCAGCTCCTTAGCCCGTCTGAGGTGGATGGTGAGAAATACGACCCAAAACTTCAGAATGCCAATCGCCAGATTCGACAATTAAAACAGATAGTCGAAAGCGATGCCGCGCTCGCGCTATTGTCTGATCCAGAGAAATCATTCGATGAGGCTGTGAAGGTTGCGGACGATGAAGCTGAGACGGATCAATCTGGTGCCACAGAGTATGCTCTCAGGCAGGCTCTCAAAGGACTTCGTAAACCGGGCATTGATGCTTGGAATGATCCGACCGATCGAACGAAGCAACTTTGGGCAGAATTAAGAGCAGTCTTCGATGCGATCGATAAGGTTCTTGAGGATGATGAGTGAAGAACGCGAATATCGTCGATGCCCTTGAGGCAGAAATTGGCATCGACGGCGAAGCTCGAAACTTAACTGACGCGGTGACCGCTGCGCTTTGCCAAGGCGGTTACGACGAAATTGATGCTGTCGGTTTGGCTGCGACACGTCGATCAGCAATCGTAAAGATCATCGACGACCGCCAACGATCCGCCCAAGCTGATGGCTTGGTTCATACGCTCGAAGTTGTAGGCGCTTTTCGATCTCACGTCGGCGGAGCCGGTAGGCCGGAGGTCGCTGACGACGACAAGCTTTCTCTGGCGAAACAGGGGCGACGCCAAATCGCATCCATTTTGGCTTGCATGAAAGCACTTGACCATAACCAGTTTGAATTATTCGGTGCCGCATTGATCCGGTCTCTTGGAGCATCTGTGTCGGAGAAAACTAGGCAAACCGGCGATCAAGGAATAGATTTTGTCGGCACAACGCGTTTGGGCGAGCTACTTTCGCACCCTAAAAATATCTTTAAGCTCGCGCATGATATGCAAATTGATTTCATTGGGCAGGCCAAGCATTATCCAAATAGACCGCTAAATCCATCTACAGTTAGAGAACTTGTTGGTAGTTTGGAGCTCGCGAGATCACGACATTTCTCGAACGACGATTTCTGTTTGCTTGAGGACCTGTCACTAAAGTCTTTCAGCCCAGTTTTTGCGCTTCTAATAAGTACAGGACCTGTAACGGAAGGTGCCCGCTCTGTTGCTGAAAAGTCAGGTATAATAATTCGTTCTGGAGACCAAATCGCGACGTATTTGGCTGATTTGGGAGTCGGTATAGTCCCAGAGACGGGGGGGTTTTCCGAGGCGGTATTTAAAGACTGGATGCTCCAATCGATTCACTGAGAGGCCGGTCCGACTCAACGCAAAACTCTGTCTTACACCCCTCGGACCAATATTCCTCTCTGGCCCCTCCTCCACGAACCCGAGAGGCACCCCTGTCCATACCGTCCCCGACCTGTCGGCTAACCCCAAGCCGACTAAGCACGGGGCCCTTGAGGCGTGGCAAATTCATGCCGACGCAGGCCGCATCGGGAAGCGCGCTGCGCCTGATCCTGGGCGATTGCTTCATTAGTTTAGGACCAGACAGTGCTGCTTACCAGGCTGTTCCCTTAGAATGACGGCGACCTGTTGCACAGGACACTCTATCACGTTGTCAAATCCTCCGCGTTTCGCCAAGCTATCTACGATCTAAAAAAACTGTCCTACAACCCCCAAATGCCATACCTGCCTCGGTTCCTTTCCTCACACGGAGCATGGAACCATAGCCGACACGCCCGAAATCCCGAGCTTCTCGCCGACAATCCCGCTGCCGCGCAGCGCTATCTGCGGATGGTCGCGGCGGTGGGTGGGGTGCCCGATGTGGGCGATGCGGTGGACGATCTCGTCCTCGAAGCGCTCCAGGACGCGTTCGGGGAGAATGGCGCGGGGGTTCCGGTGGTCGGTCGGGGCCGGTCCTGATGAGGATCGTTTAGCGTTCGTGGCGAGCCGTGCGTTCGCGCTGGGCCGCCCTTAGCGCCTATCGCGCAATAAAGGGGGCAGAGCTTTTCTACCCCACCCTCAATCCAGCAGCGCCAGCTCCACCGTGCCGCTGCCGCGCTGGATCAGGCCGAGTTCGGTGGCGGCGGCGCGGCTTACGTCGAGGATGCGGTTGCCGTGGAAGGGGCCGCGATCGTTGATGCGGACGGTCACGGTCTTGCCATTGCGGGGGTTGGTGACCTCGACCAGCGTGCCGAAGGGCAGGGTGCGGTGCGCTGCGGTCATCGCGTGCATGTCGAACTTCTCGCCGCTCGCGGTGCGGCGGCCCTGGAACTTGGCGCCGTAATAGGAGGCGGTGCCGCTGCCGATCGCGCGCGCGACCGGGGCTTCCTCGATCGGCGGATCGAACGTGTCGAGATCGACCGCTCCGGCGGCGGGCGCGGAAGGCTGGGGAAGGGCGGAATGCGCCGTGAAGGCGGCGGCGAAATGCGCTTCGCTCACGCGCTCGGCCGGGGTGGCGGCGGTGGCGGGGCTGGCAATGATCGCGGCAAGAGCAAAGGAACGAAATACGCGTTTGGACATTTTAGTGTCCTCCGTTGTTTCGCCCAGCCTGATAGCCGAGCGAAGCGCGGGAGTCGTTTACGCGTCGGGAATTTGCCTCGATCTTGCCACGATTCGTCGTGGTTTGAGCCGGACGACCAGTCGCTCGGGCGAATTCTCAGGCCCGAATCGCTCTGATTGCGATCAATCCGCCCCTCTGCCGCCCCCGTCGCGCTGGGCCAGCAGACGCAGCCGCAATGCGTTGAGCTTGATGAAGCCCTCCGCATCCTTCTGGTCGTAGGCGCCCGCATCGTCCTCGAAGGTGACGTGCGCCTCCGAATACAGCGAATGCGGCGATTTGCGGCCGACGACCATGGCGTTACCCTTGTAGAGCTTCAGCCGCACCGTGCCGTCGACCTTTTCCTGGCTGAGATCGATCGCCGCCTGCAACATCAGCCGCTCGGGGCTGAACCACAGCCCGTTATAGATCAGCTCCGCATAGCGCGGCATCAGCTCGTCCTTGAGATGCGCGGCACCGCGATCGAGCGTGATCTGTTCGATCCCGCGATGGGCGCGGGCATAGATCTCGCCACCCGGCGTCTCGTACATGCCCCGCGATTTCATGCCGACGAAGCGGTTCTCGACCAGATCGAGACGCCCGATCCCGTGTTTGCGACCCAGATCGTTGAGCGCGGTGAGCAGTTCGGCGGGGCTCATCTTTTCGCCGTTGAGCGCGGTCCCGTCGCCCTTTTCGAAGTCGATCGTGATATATTCAGGGGTGTCGGGCGCATCCTCGGGATGGTCGGTGCGAGAATAGACGTAATCCGGCGTTTCCTCCCACGGATCTTCCAGGACCTTGCCTTCGGACGAGGTGTGGAGGAGGTTCGCATCGGTCGAGAACGGGCTTTCGCCGCGCTTGTCCTTGGGCACCTGGATCTGGTGCTGTTCGGCCCAGGCGATCAGCGCGGTGCGGCTGGTCAGGTCCCATTCGCGCCAGGGGGCGATCACCTTGATATCGGGCGCGAGCGCATAGGCGCTGAGTTCGAAGCGGACCTGATCGTTGCCCTTGCCGGTAGCGCCGTGGGCGATCGCGTCCGCGCCCGTCTCGCGCGCGATCTCGACCAGCCGCTTGGAGATCAGGGGCCGCGCGATGCTGGTGCCGAGGAGGTAATCCCCTTCGTACCGGGCATTGGCGCGCATCATCGGGAAGACGAAATCGCGCACGAATTCCTCGCGCAGATCCTCGATGAAGATGTGTTCGTCGGGAATGCCCATGGCGCGGGCTTTCTCGCGGGCAGGCTCGATCTCCTCGCCCTGACCCAGATCGGCCGTGAAGGTGACGACCTCCAGCCCACGTTCGGCCTCGAGCCATTTGGCGATGACGGACGTGTCGAGGCCGCCGGAATAGGCGAGGACGACTTTCTTGATATCGGACATGGGCTTGATATCGGACATGGGCGGCACCTGTGGGATTGCGCGGAATACATGGGATGCGAAGAGCGGGGCTCTCGCGAGTCGCGCGGGTGCTAGCACCGGGGCGGGCGGGTAGGAAAATGGTTTTGGTGCGAAAGGCCAAAGCTGCGTTTCGCAGGCGCCGCCTGGGTCAGCGGAGTTGGCTGTCCTTGCTCCCACGGCGGTTGAACCCGCTGCTCCGGGCCGAGGCATCCTGACCGGACTGGCATTCGACGCAGCGTTTCACGCCGGGAAGGGCAGTCCGGCGCTTTTCGGGAATTTCCTCGCCGCATTCGAGGCACCAGCGCTCGCTCTCGCCACTGGGCATACGGGCGCGCGCGGCGCTGACCGCATCCGACACGGTGTCGTCGATCTGATCCTGCACCGCGCCATCCCGCGTCCATCCGCCCGCCATTTCCGCTTCCTTTCAACTGGTTGCGAAGTTTAAAGGTGGGGGCGGGGCGGGCGAAACGCAAGCCGCGCTTCGCTCCTCAGGGTGTGGGCTCAGATCCCCGCATACCATTGGTAGCCGCGATCCTCCCAATAGCCGCCATGGCCGCCGTAGAGATCGTCGAGGCTCGCCACCGCTTCGATCGCGGTCAGATATTTGGCGTGCTTGTATCCCAGCTGGCGCTCGATCCGCATCCGTAGCGGGGCGCCGTTCTTGATGGGAAGCGGCTCGCCATTGAGGCGATGGGCGATGATGGTTTGGGGGTGATAGGCGTCGACCAGATCGACGCTCTCGTAATAGCGCGCACCCGACAATTCATCGGCGCAACGGAAGACGATGTAGCGCGCTTCGGGCCTGAGTTTCGCCGCTTCGAGCAACACGGAGAGTTGCGGCCCGGTCCATTCGCCGATCGCGCTCCATCCCTCGACGCAATCGTGGCGGGTCACCTGGGTGCGCTGGGGCAGGCGGCGGATATTGTCGAGCGTGAGGGTGAGCGGCGTCTCGACAAGGCCGCGCACTTCCAGCCGCCAGTCCGCGAAATCGCTCGCGGCCTGCGCCTGATAATCGCCATTCGTCGGATCGGTCGAGCCGTTGCCGCGGAAATAGGGGCTGATCGCGCTGCGCGGATATTCGGGGGCCAGTGCCTCGCGATCCGTGAGGAAGCGATGCGCGGTTTTGTGCCAGCTTTCGGCGGCGGAGAGCAGTTTCGCACCCGGCGCGCTTTCGGCCACCTTGTTGCAGCCCGCGAGGAACGCCGCGCCCGCAGCGACGAGGAAATTGCGGCGCTTCATCGCGCGTCCCTTCCGGTGATCATGCTGCGCAGCTGCCAGACCGGCCCGGACAGGATCACCAGCAAGACGTGGATAACGAAGAAGGCGAACAGCAGCGCGGCGAAGATGAAATGGAAACTGCGCGCCGATTGGCGCCCGCCCATCAGGTCGACCATCCAGCCGAAACTCGGCTCCATCCCCGGACTGATCGCGATCCCGGTCAGAACCATTCCCGGCAGGATCACGCCGAGGACGAGGCCATAGGTGATCTTCTGAAGGAAATTATACTTGCCCTTGCCATGTTCGAAATCGAGCTTGAGATGCGCGGCGACGTCGGCCTTGATGTTGGCGGGACGCCATTCTTCGCGGCGTGTCGCGATGTCGCGCTTGAAATGGCGGTTCAATAGCATCGCGATCCAGCCGAACAGCAGCGTCAGCGCGAACAGCCACGCGGCGAGGATGTGCCAGTCGCGCGCCACCGCCAGACTGTAATAGCCGGGAATCGTCATCCAGTCGGGAAAGCGCGGGACGGCGAGCCAGGCGTCTTTCGCCTCGAACCCCCACTCGCCCCAATAGAGATAGCGATGCGCGTTGGAAATGGTGAGGCCCGACATGAAGAGGATCACCACGGCGACGAGATTGCTCCAGTGCCATAGGCGTGTGGTCAGCGCGTGGCGCTTGGCGGGTTTGGTCATGAGTCCATCTTTTCGCGCGCGAGATAGATGACGTCGCGATCCTGATCGCACAGATGCTGGCCGCTATCGACGAACAGGGTCTGGCCGCTGGCGAGCCAGCCATGCGACAGGAACAGGGCGGCGCGCGCAACCTCGTCCTTGCCGGTCTTGCGGCCAAGCAAATTGAGGCGATGGCTGACCTCGGCCTCATCCTCGTCCTGATCGTGGCTGGGCAGAATGGCACCGGGGGCGAGGCCGTAGATCCGATCCGTCTCGCGCCATCCCGCCAGTGCACGGCCCTTGGATAGCATCGGGATCGTCGATCCGAGCGCGTGCTTGCTCATCGTGTAGCTGAAGAAATCGGGGTTGGGATTGCGCAGCTTCTGGTCGGTCACGCTGATGACCCGCCGTCCGCCCCTGGCTCGCGCGTGGGTCAGAAAGGCCTGCGCCATGCGCGCAGGGGTCCGCGCGTTGATCTGCATAGTGCGTCGTCCGGTTTCGGGATCGAGTGCCCCGACCTCGTCGGGTTCGAACACGCTGGCGCAATTGACCAGCACGCGCCAGTCCGCGAGCCGTCCGGCCACAGCCTCGACCATCGCGACCGAGGCGTCACCGTCTTCCAAATCGCAGGTCACCGTCTCCGCGCTCGGAAGGTCTGCGGCAAGCCGTTCGGCCTCCTCGCGCGACTGGCCGTAATGCACGATCACATGCCAGCCCGCCTCGCCGAACCCGCGCGCGATCCCCGCGCCGAGGCGCTTGGCACCGCCGGTCACGAGCACGCTGGGTCTTTCACTGTCGGCCATCGCCCGCGACCATAGCGGAGCCCTGCGTAAAGAAAAGGCGCGCCGCCTCCCCAAAAGGTCCGGGAAAAGGCGACGCGCCATTCTTCGCAAGGCTGTTCAGCGTCTTAGCGGCAGCTAAGGCTCCCGCGATCGATCTCGCGACCGACCAGAGCGCCGACCGCGCCGCCGAGGATCGCGCCGAGCGTCCGATCACCGCGGCCCGCCAGTTCGTGCCCGGCGAGCGCGCCGACGCCCGCGCCGATCACGAGGCCGGTCGTCCCGTTGTCGCGCTTGCAGTAATAGCGACCGTCATTGCCCTGCCACATCCGGTCGGAGCGCGTGATGCGCTGCGGCTGCACGTAATAGCCACGGCTGTCATAGCGTGCGCGATCCTTGGCGCGCTTGCCATGGGCGGGCGCCCAAGACGGCGGATCGGCAAGGGCCGGGGCAGCGGTTCCGATCCCGGTTACGGCCATGGTCGATGCGGCGAACGCCAGAGTGAGCTTTTTCATAAGTTATGTCCTCATGACTGAATTTGAAAACTACGATCCAGTCGTTTGGCCATGGGCCCACAACCTCAGGTGAACGCGCGGTTGTAAGGCGAAATCCGCGACGGAACGTGCGGATTTTCGCGACGAAATGCGGCAGTCATAAAAGGTCGCGCGCCTTGCCGCGCCATTGCGGGCACAGCCGATCGAGGTTGGCGATGGCGCGCAGATCTGCGGGTGTGGTTCGATCGTCCGGGTCGAACAGGGCAGCGAAAACCCGTGCGACGGACCATTCCGCATGACCGACTTCGACGCGCTCGATCGCATCGCCCGCTTCGGCCTCGCCTTCCTCGATCACGCGGTAATACCAACCGCAGGCATGGGTCTTGAGGATATGCTTGATCATCCCCTTGCGAGCGAACCGGTGTTCGATCTTCCAGCATGGCTGGCGCGGCTGGCTGATTTCGAGCAGCGCGCCGCCGATGCGGAACCGGTCCCCGATATGGACTTGGTTCTCGGCCAAGCCGGTCGCGACGATGTTCTCCCCGAACGCGCCGTAGCGGGAGAGGAGATCGTGTCCCCCAAGATAATCGCGCCATATCGGATAGTGGTCGTGCGGGTAATGATGGACCGCCATTTCCGGCCCGCCGTGATATTTGGGGTCGGCCACCGCATCGCCCGCTAGGCCGAGCGAACGGATCGCGACCCGGCCGTCGACCGGGTGTTTGTCGATCGCGCTGGTATCCTCGCCGCGGAAGGGTTTGGGTTGGCCGATGCAGAGGGCGGTAAGGGACGTCATGCGGGGTCTTTTAAGCGCACGGTGAGCGCGATCCAATCGCGAACCGTCCCATCGGCGCCTTGCCCACGGAATATCTCGCTATCCGCGATCGCGAAGCCTACCTCGCGATAGAGGCCCGCGATCCAATCGGCGTCGGGGAAATTGTGCAGGCGGCCCAGCAGGCAGCGTCCCTCACCATTGCCGAGTTTATAGCTGGCATAATGCCATCCGCCGGGCTTCAGCGCGGTGCGGATCGCCGCGAGGACATCGGGCAGATCGGCGCGCGCGACATGGAGCAGACAGGCATGGGCCCAGACCGCGTCGTATTCCCCGCGCGCCGCAAGCTCGTCAAAGCGCATGACCCGCGCGCCGAGGTCGAAGCGTTCGTTCGCCTTCCTTACCATCGCGGGAACCGCGTCGGTCGCGTCCACCACGAAGCCGCGCTCAGCGATGTGCGCCCCATCACGCCCGGTTCCACATCCTAGTTCGAGGACGCGCGCGCCTGGCTCCAGCCGGTCGAGGAAGCCGTCGAGATGGCGGCTGGGCGCCTGCCCGGAACTCGCGGTCAAACCCGGCGCAAGCCCGGCATAGAAGGCGAGCGTGGCCGGGTCGGCGCTCATCCGGCCTCGTCCGCAGGCGGCGGGCGATAGCGCGGCCATGTCTCGCGCCAGATTTTGCCCTGCGCATATTGGAACACGATCAGGATCAGCCCCATCGACACGACGAAATCGGCGAAGGTGCTGTAGAACAGCCAGACATCGGTCGAGGTGTAGAGCGCGACGATCAGGTTGAGCGCGGCCATCGCGGCCCCCATCAATCCCATGCCGATCCCCAGCCGCCCGGCGTCGATCCCGCGATAGGGGAGGTAATTCTTCAGCCGGATCGCCAGCCCGTTCCCGCCGCGCAGCCCGTCGATCAGGAACAGACCCGCGCTGACAAGGCCGATCACCGTGGTGCGATATTTCACCGCCTCGTCGGACTGGAACATCAGCGCGAGAGCGGCAGAGGCGATCATCAGCGCGATGCCGAACAGCGCCAGCCCGCCGAGCAGGTCGATCTTCGTGATCTTCTGCGCGACCAGCAGCGCGAGACCCAATCCCGCACCCACGATCGCAGCGGTGGTGAGGTCGGTATATTTGGCGATCACGAAGAACAGGAGGCCGAGCAGGATATCGACGGCGAGCGGAATGCGGTTGCGCTTGAACGCGCTGAAATCGATCTCCGAATTCGCATCGCCGCTGGCGTTCTGCTTGAAGGCGTCGCCCATCGATCCGTCCGCGTAGGCCACCATCTGCGCGCGGTATTTCTCGGGATAGGCAATGGTTCTTCCGGGGTGGCTCTCATGCACGGTCACATCATCGCGGCGGACTGCGATCCCCATATTGCGCGAGCTGATATAGCCGGCTTCTACCGTCAGGAGCGATCCGTCAGGAAGCGTCGAAGTAAGGAGGTGATTGCGCACCGCCGAAGGCCCGATGGCGGGAGTCTGGTCGCGAGCGACGATGCGACCATTCAGTTCGAGCTCACTGAACAGCCCGTCCGTGCGCGAGCGCAGCGTAACGCATCCCGGAACGCCGTCCACCGCGAACTGGCGGCGGTAGCGCCAGAGCGTCAGCCCGCCTTGCTTTTCGGCCATGTGCTCAGGCCTCGACGGCCTGCGTCGTTTCTGCCGCTTCCGCCGCCTCGCGATCGCGCTGGGCACGGCTCTTCTTCTCCGCCGCGGTCTTCAACTGCCCGCAGGCGGCGTCGATATCGCGCCCCCTTGGCGTGCGCACAGGCGCGCTGATTCCACCTTCGAAGACGATGTCGGAAAAACGCCTGATCCGCTCCGGGCTCGAACATTCGTAAGGCGCGCCGCCCCAGGGGTTGAAGGGGATGAGGTTGACCTTGGCGGGCAGATCGTACTGCTTGATCAGGCGGACGAGCTCGCGCGCGTCCTCGTCGCTGTCGTTCTTGTTCTTCAGCATCACATATTCGAACGTGATGCGCCGGGCGTTGGACGCGCCGGGATAATCGGCGCAGGCCTGCAGCAATTCCTCGATGCCGTATTTCTTGTTGATCGGCACGATCTCGTCACGGATATCCTTGGTGACGGCGTGGAGCGACACGGCGAGATTGACGCCGATCTCCTCGCCGCAGCGGGCCATCATCGGCACGACGCCGCTGGTCGACAAAGTGATGCGGCGCTTCGACAGCGCCAGCCCGTCTCCATCCATCACGATGCGCAGCGCATCGCGCACATTGTCGAAATTGTAGAGCGGTTCGCCCATGCCCATCATGACGATATTGGTGAGCAGGCGCCCGTCCGAGGTGTAGGCGCTCTCGCTCTCGTCGCCCAGATCGTCCATCCGCCCTTTCGGCCATTCGCCCAGCGCATCGCGCGCCAGCATGACCTGCCCCACGATCTCGCCGGGCGTCAGATTGCGCACCAGCCGCATCGTGCCGGTATGGCAGAACCGGCAATTGAGCGTGCAGCCGACCTGGCTGGAGACGCACAAAGTCCCGCGATCCGCATCGGGGATGAAGACCATCTCGAATTCGTGGCCGTCATCGGTGCGCAGCAGCCATTTGCGGGTCCCGTCCGTCGAATGCTGGGCCTCGACCACGTTGGGGCGCCCGATCACGAAGCGTTCCGTCAGCCACGGGCGCATCGTCTTGGCGATGTCCGTCATCGCCTCGAAATCGGTGACGCCGCGGTGATAGAGCCAGTGGAACACCTGCTTGGCGCGCAGCTTGGCCTGCTTCGCATCGAGACCGGCATCGGCGAAGAGGGCGCGGATGCGGTCTTTCGACAGGCCGAGCAGGTCGGTGCGGCCATCGGCACGCGGAGTAATGTCGCGCGCGACGGGAACCGGGTCGATCTGCCCGGGGATGCTCATGAGGTTCGTATCGGCCATGGGAGCGCGCCATATAGCGATGTCAGGCGGGTTTTGGAAGCGGGCGCTGGGATGGGTGCTCAGATGGCCTCCGTGCCGACCATCGCCGGTTCCCGGCCATCCATCCCGAAAATCCGTTCATCTGGTCGCAACAATGTTTCAAAAATGCCACAGTTTCATGTTGTGTGACGTTAATGAAACTACACGGCTTGGGCCGCCGTTTCCTCTCCGTGCCCGACGCGACGCACCGGATGAATAGCCGATGCCGAGGGTCGCGCTGTTAACGGAGAATACCAATGAAGACCATTACTGCCCTTTTCGCCGCCGCTTCCACCTTCGCGGTTGCAGCCCCCGCCATGGCGCAGAGCGCCGACGCTCCCTTCACCGGCTTCCGCGTCGAAGGCCTCGCCGGTTACGACGTCAGCCAGGCCGGTAGCGATGCGGACAACGAAGCGAACGAGAACGACGACCAGTCGATCGACGGCTTCAATTACGGCATCGGCGCGGGTTACGATTTCAACGCCGGTGGCGTCGTCCTCGGTCTCGAAGCGGAACTGAGCGATTCCACCGCCAAGACCGAGTTCACCAACGGCGATTTCGAAGGCTTCGGCCTCGGCAATGTCGAGACGGGCCGCGACATCTATGTCGGTGCGCGCGCCGGTTTCCTCGCCGCGCCGGACCTGCTGATCTACGGCAAGGGCGGCTACACCAACGCCCGCTACAACATCGAAAGCTCGTTCGACGGTGACGAATATCGCGCCAAGATCGACACCGATGGCTTCCGCATCGGCGCGGGTGCGGAATACGCGCTGAGCGGGAACAGCTACGCGAAGATCGAATACCGCTATTCGAACTACAGCGATGCCGAACTCGACTTCGAAGGCGACACGCCCGATCAGGATCTGGGCGAGATCGATCTCGACCGTCATCAGGTGATGGTGGGTTACGGCCTGCGCTTCTAAGCGCCGCCTGATCGACGAAAAAAAAGGGGCCGGGGGCGCTTCGAGCGCCTCCGGCTTTTTCGTGTCTAGCGGCGGGCGCAGGCCACGGTCGCGGCATCCATGGCGGACGATGCGCCGTCGAGCGTGTAGGTGTTCGAGAAGCGCCGACCGCTCCGATCCACGGAGGAGACCGTCATCCGGCTGGCGGATCGCATCGCGGCGACGATGGCGGCATCCATTGCGCGATCCTGCGCCCAGGCGTCCGCTCCGCCGCCGGTCAGGGTGAAGCGCTTGCCGTTCATGTTCAGCGTGACCGCGGCTGCATCGCGAAGATCGCGCGACAGGCGGAAATGAACCTGACCACGGATCGCGCGGCGCGGCCAGGTCGCGATGGTGGCATAGGGTTCGTGGTCGCGTTGCAGCCGGCTCGGCGCGGGCATGGCGATGGCATAGCAGCGCGGGCCGCCTCCATTGCGAAGCTCGTCGCGAAACGCCCCCCAATCCCCGAAGACGCCGAGGCTGTCCTTGGCCTGGAGCGGGGCTGCGGCGGCGAGCAGCGCGACGGCGGCGAGCCTAATCATAGGCGATCTCGATGATTTCCCACTCCTTCACCCCGCCGGGCAGGCGCACGGTCCGCAGATCGCCCAAAGCCGCACCGCGCAGAGCGCGCGCCAGCGGGCTGGTCCAGCCGATCCTGCCCCGGCCTGCGTCCTGTTCGTCATCGCCGACCAGGGTGACGGTGCGGCGCGCATCGTCCTCGTCGGCGAGGGTGACCGTGGCGCCGAAGAACACCCGGCTTCTATCGACCTGTTCGTGCGGTTCGATGACGCGGGCGGCCTTCATCCGGCGCGCCAGATGGCCGAGTTCGCGGTCGATCTCGCGCATCCGCTTGCGGCCATATAGATAGTCCCCGTTCTCGCTGCGATCGCCATTGCCCGCCGCCCAGTTCACGATTTCGGCGATTTCCGGCCGTTCGGTGCCGAGCAGGTGATCGTAACGCGCTTTCAACGCGGCGTAGCCCGCCGCGCTGATCGGATT
Source organism: Qipengyuania pelagi (assembly GCF_009827295.1). Lineage (NCBI taxonomy): Bacteria > Pseudomonadati > Pseudomonadota > Alphaproteobacteria > Sphingomonadales > Erythrobacteraceae > Qipengyuania > Qipengyuania pelagi. The sequence continues at coordinate 637,503 of NZ_WTYD01000001.1, forward strand.
GGTCTTGCGCGCAGGGGCGTTGGTATCGGGAGGCGGAGAGGAGGCAGGCATCGCCCGCCTCCTACCGCAGATCAGCGCAGGAAGTCACCAGCCGAGCGTGCGCGGCCATAGGCGGTGCGTTCGGGATAGAGCTGTTCGTAGACCGCCGCATTCTCGATCACACGCTGGACATAGTTCTTGGTCTCGAAGAACGGGATCTTCTCGATCCATTCGACCCAGCTGATCGATCCGGTGCGCGGATCGCCGTTCGAGCGCAGCCATTTGTTCACATTGCCCGGCCCGGCATTGTAGGCCGCGAAGGCGAGCGGATAGCTGCCGTCGTAATAGCTCACGAGCCGCGTGATGTGATTGGAACCGAGGCGGACGTTGTAATTCGCATCGTCGATGAGGGAGGAGGACATGTAGGTCACGCCCGCCTTGTCCGCTTCCTCGCGCGCGGTGCCCGGCATCAGCTGCATCAGGCCGCGCGCGCCCGCATGGCTGATCGCGTTCTGCGCGAACTGGCTTTCCTGTCGCGCGATCGCGTGGACCAGCGTGAATTCGGCGCCCGGGGGGAGCGGCAGGACGGGAAAGCCCTGCGTCACGAATTCGTGATGTCCGTCCGCGCCCGCCGCTTCGGCGACATTGACCGCCAGATCGCGCCGCCCGATTTCGCGGGCGAGATCGGCGACCATCTGGTGTTCTTCCAGCGTGTCAGCCGATTGGGCCAGTTCGCGATAGAACTGGATGCCGGTGCGCCAGGGAGCATCGCGGGCGACTTCGCGCACGGCGGCCACGATCGGCTGGGCGGCAAAGGCCTGGCGCGCTTCGGGTGTGGGGACGGTCAGATTGTCGGCGGCGAGCTTGGGGACCGGGCGGCCCAACTCCTTCAACGCCAACTGGCCGTAGAACCGGTCCGCATATTCGGCGGCCATCTCGTAATAGCGGTTCGCCTCGTCCGTCATCCCGGCATGCTTCGCGGCGAGGCCCGCCCAGTAGAACCCCTTGGACCGGGTCTGCGGTGTCTGCGCGGCGGCGCCGTAGCGATAGAATAGCGGCGCGGCGCGGCGTCCGTCGCCAAGATCCCACAGGGCGGAAGTCCCGCCGAGCCAGACAAGCGAGGTGTAATCGTCGCGCAGGCGATAGCTGCCCGTGCTGACGTCGAAGCCGGGCGCGAACAGATCGTCGACCGATGCGGCGATCTGGGCCGCCTGGCCGGGACTGGCGCCGCGCGCGACGCTGAGCATTTCGCCGATCATCGCTTCGGGATCGAAAGCAGGCTGCTCGAAGCTCGGGCGACTGGTCAGGAGCGCGATCGCCTGCGGCATCTGGCGCGAGGTGCGGTAGTGGCGCACGAGATTGTAGATATAGCCCGGATCGCTGCGCGCGACATTCGGCGCGAGCGCGGATGTGTCGGGCATCGAACCCTGCAACAGCGACAGGCGCGCCATCGCCAGCGCGCGCGATTGCGGCGAGACGCGCACCGCCTGCCGCGCGGCACCTTCGCTATCGCCCTGCCACAACAGCGCATCCATGCGCGCGTCCTGATCCTCGGCGGAGAAGCGCGTGCCGTAGAGCCCTTGGATATAGGCCTCCGAAGGCCCGCTCATCGTGCCGCCGCGCCATGCCGCGCGAGCCACGTCATACGCCTCGGCCCGGTTCTGTGTGCCGAGCGCGAGAGCATAGCGAGCCTTCGCGCTATTGGTGATCGGCGGGTTGCGATCGAAGAAGGCGACCAGCTGGTCGGGGGTGACCGGATCGCGATCCAGCGCGGCCTCTGCACGGCGCTGCAAGCGGTCCTGCTGCGGGAAGCCCTCATAGGTGGTGATGAAATTGGCGTAGGTCGCGAAGGGCAACCCATCCTGACCGATCAGATATTCCCACCGCTCGATCGCGGGAGCCATCGCGCCCTGCTGCCCCGCAACGAGATTGCTGCGCGCGCGGTCCCAGCTCGATCCGTCCTGCGCGCTGGCGATGGAAGGGGTCGCCAGCGCGGTGCCGGCGAGAATTGCGGTCTTGAAAACTGTTTTGAGTACCATGCTGGACATAATGTCCCCCCGCTCCTTATCAGGCGCTGAATGAAATCGCGTCGATGCGGCGAATTCGCCCGCATTGTCATGCCTCTAACGCAGGATCCGGGTAAATGTTCACAGGTTCGATTCCCGCTCTGGCGACTCCTTTTCGCGACGGAGCGTTCGACGAGGTCGCTTATCGCAAGCTGATCGACTGGCAGATCGAGAACGGGAGCAAGGGGCTGGTCCCCTGCGGTACCACGGGAGAGGCGTCGACGCTGTCCAATGCCGAGCATCACCGGGTGATCGAGGTCTGTATCGAACAGGCGGCGGGCCGCGTCCCGGTGATCGCGGGCTGCGGCAGCAACGATACCAAGAACGCGCTGCTCCATATGGGGTTTTCGAAGAAGGCGGGGGCGACTGCTGGGCTGTGCGTCGCGCCCTATTACAACCGCCCGAGCCAGACCGGGCTGATCGCCCATTTCAGCTATCTCGCCGAACACAGCGACCTGCCGATCGTGCTGTACAACGTGCCGGGACGCACCGTCACCGATATCGAGGACGAGACGGTTGTGGAACTGGTGCGCCGATTCCCCGACCGGATCGTGGCGATCAAGGATGCGAGCGGCGATCTGTCGCGCGTGGCCGATCATCGCATGGGCCTGTCCAAGGATTTCTGCCAATTGTCGGGCAATGACGAATTGTGGTTGCCCCATGCGGCGGCGGGCGGATCGGGGTGTATCTCCGTCACCGCGAATGTCGCGCCGAAACTGTGCGCCGAATTCCACGAGGCGATCGCCGCCAACGAACTGGCAAAGGCGCGCGAATTGAACGACCGCCTGTTCCCGCTGCATTACGCGATGTTCTCGGACGCGAGCCCCGCGCCGGTGAAATACGCGCTCAGCCGGGTGCATGACTGGTTCTCCGACGAGGTCCGCCTGCCGATCTGCCGCGCCAGCGATGCCAGCCGCAAGGCGGTGGACGAGGCGCTTGCGATCGCGGGACTGATCTAAAGCAATTCGTCCTCGTCGAGGATCGGCGAGGCCGGGAAGGGCGGGTCGCTGACGGCCATCGCCTCGACGATCGAATGCGCGTTTTCCCCAACATGGTCGAGCGCTCCGACCTCGGCGATATGGAACAGGGCATCGCCCTGATTGACCACGGGCAGTGTCGCGTGGCCGATGATGACGCCGTCGATCGGGCTGACGAGTTCTATGCCGTCTTCGCCGAACAGACCGCCGACCACGGCCAGCAGATTGCCCTGGCGCACGATATCGCCCGATTTCCTCACCCGGCGAGAGACCCCGCCGCGCGGCGCGCGCACCCAGTGGGATCGGTTGGCGCGCATCGGGACGGCGGTGTTATCGATCCCGTCGCTCGCCGCGATCATGCCGATATAGGCAAGCACCCGCAGCACGCCCGCAGCCCCGACGCCGATCGAATAGCGATCGAAACGCAGCGCCTCGCCTGCTTCCAGGAGAAGCATCGGAACTTCACGTTCAGCCGCGAGCGCCCGCATCGATCCGGGCCGCAGCGGGCTTTCGACGATGATCGGCGCGCCGAAGGCCATGGCCAGTTCGGTCAGATAGGGACTGCCCGAGGCGATCCGTATCTGCGGCAGATTGTAGCGGTGGACTGCGGCGGTGTGCATATCGATGCCGAGCGTGCAGCGTTCGATCACATTGGCGAGGAAGCAATGCGCGAGCTGCGCAGCGAGGCTACCCCCCTCATGGCCCGGAAAGCTGCGATTGAGATCGCGCCGGTCGGGCAGATAGCGGCTGTGCGCGGCGAAGCCGTAGATATTGACGGCGGGCGCCAGGATCACCGTGCCCGAAAGGTGTTCCGGCATGAGATGGTCGAGCAGGCGCTGGACGATGGCGGTGCCGACGATCTCGTCCCCGTGGATGCCCGCACTCACGAAAACGCATGGACCGCGCTTGGCCCCATGCAGCACTTTCAACGCCAGCGAGGAATCGAGGCCCGTGACCTGCTGGCTGACCGGGATCGTCAGGATCTCGCTCGTTCCGGGTGCGATGCTGCGATCGTGGATGGCGAAGGGGGCGGGCGCGTTGTGCGAACTCATGCGGAGATTTAGGAACACCGGGGCAGCCATGCGCAAGCGAAAAAGCGCGCGTAGCGCCGGTCGTGGAAAAAACGGGCGGGGCGGGGGCGGCTAACTTGCGCGACTCGCGACCCCCGCCATAGCCTGCCGCCCATGACCGATACCTTCTCCGCCCTGTCCGACCCAACGCGGCGGCTGCTGCTCGATCGCTTGAGCGAGCGGGGCGGGATGACGCTGTCGGACCTGTCGGAAGACCTGCCGATCACGCGCCAGGCGGTGGCCAAGCACCTCGCCGTGCTGGAAGCGGCCGAACTGGTCGCTTCCGAGCGTGACGGGCGCTGCAAGCGACATTACCTTAACCCGATCCCGCTGGCCAAGATGGCGCGCCGGTGGCTGGGACGGTTCGAAGAGGTGCCACTGGGCGCGATGGCGGGCTTCCAGGGGGCGGCCGAACTCCACGCCCCCGGCTGACTTCACCCCGAGATCAATCGTCGCTGGTGGGCGCGCCGAATTCGGGCAATGGCAGCCGGAGGAGTTGTGGCAAATCGAGTTCGAACTCTTGTTCGAGGATGGCAACGAGGTCCCTTGCTGTCTCGACGTGCCGGATAAGGACTGGTCCCGATCGGTGTTCGGTCAAGCTTTTACCCCGGAGGCTGAGATGACGATCGCCATCTCGACGCTGCACCGTCAAGCGCGTAACGAACGGCGAATTCCCATCTTTTCCCTGCCATTCGCTCATCCTGGCGAGTTCGGCCTCGTCCGCGGGCTCGGCGCGGAAGTCGAAGCCGAATGGATCCCGCCCGGCTAGGCGTTCAGTGAAACGCCAGCCATCGTTGCCGAGGTCTTCAAGGGAAACCACGAAGGGGCCGTCCGACCACGTGCCCCCCTTGAGCGGAAGCGGTTGCGTTAGGCTGCCTCCGAAGCCGACGTCCACCAGATAGGGGCGTTCCAGCAGCACCAGCAGTGCGAGATGCGAGCCAGGACGGGCCGTTGCAGAACGATGGTTCTGGACCGTGCACGACAGGCGGACGGTCGTGAAGCCGATTTGGTCGAGCATCATGCCCAGAAGTCCGTTCTGTTCGTAGCACCATCCTCCGCGCTTCTGATCGACCATCTTGGTGAAGGCGCGACGCGGTTCAATCCCGGGTGGGCGACCGAGATGGATATCCAGCGTTTCGAAGGGAAAAGTAGCGACATGCCGAGAGACGATGGCGCGCAGTCCATTCAGATCTGGCGTCAGAGGGCCTGTCAATCCTATCCGCGCGAGATAGCGATCAAGCGGCTTCATAGCTGACTACCTCGAATTCGATTCCGTCCCAATCGAGGAAATAGAAGCTGCGCGGTCCGGGCTCGTATTGTCCCTGATTAAACGGAAGCAGACCGGCCTCGGCCACCAGCGCTTCGGCCGCATCCAGATCGCTGACCGCGATCCCGATATGGTTCATCGGCGCGCCCTTGCCGAACCCGGCAGCGACGTCCGGATTGGTGTAAATCGCGAGATAGGCCTGCGCATCGCCGAGATGGATGGTGCGTCCGCCAGCCATGGCTGGGCCTTCCCATCGGCGGGTCCATCCGGTGATCTGGGCGATCAGATCGGCGAGCCGGTCCGGGTCGCTCGACGAGATATTGACGTGTTCGAGCCGGGCGGAAACGTGGGTTCGATCGGGCATGGACATCTCCATCCGAACCGCCGCGTGTGCCCGCTTCGACAGTGAGGCAGGCTTCCCATGCGGCAGGTCCGGTGCCCACACTCATGCAACCTCAAGTTTGCTTGAGGTCAAGCCGCAACGTCGCTATCAGTGTGATCGATGGGACCGAACGACACACTTTCGATAGGCGAACTCGCCCGCCGCACGGGGCTCAGCGTCTCCGCGATCCGCTTCTACGAGGACAAGGGGCTGATCGAACCGATGCGTACTGGCGGCAATCAGCGGCGCTTTCTGCGCAGCGATATCCGTCGGCTGAGCTTCATCCTGATCGTCCAGAAGCTCGGCCTCTCGCTCGAAGAGATCGGCGAACATCTCCGCGCGCTGCCCAAGGGTCGCACACCGAGCAGTTTCGACTGGTGGAAGATCAGCGAGGCGATCCGTGGCGGGCTGGACGAGCGCATCGCGCAATTGCAGGCGATGCGCGACAATCTCGACGGATGTATCGGCTGCGGCTGCCTGAGCCTCAAGACTTGCCAGATCTACAATCCGCAGGACATCGCCGCCGAGGGCGGGGCGGGGCCGCGCATCCTGCGTTAGGTATCCGGCCCAAGCTCGGGATCGAGATCGCGCGGGCGCGCGAAGTGGACGAGCTTGCCGCATTCCGGCGTCAAATCCGCCCAATCATCGATATCCAGTTCGAAGACAGCGTAGCTCGCGGTCGGGAATTTCACCTTCGCTTCGTCGAACAGGGCGTTCTCATGCGCGGGCGCGACCAGTTCGAGGACCATGTCGCCGAGACCGGGATTATGAGCCGCGATCAGCACGGCCTTGCCGCTCGCCTGATGCAGCACATCCATCATCGTGTCGGTCCCGGCGAGATAGAGGCGGCGGTCCCATTCGGGCGACAGTTCGGGCAAGGCCTCTTCGAGTGTCGTCTTCACCCGCTGGGCCGGGCTGGCGATCAGCGCATCCCATTTGATCCCGTGGTCGCGGATATGATCGCCCATAAGCCGCGCGCCCTTGCGCCCGCGCGCGTTCAACCCGCGATCGAAATCGCGCGTGTCGCCATCGCTCCAATCCGATTTTGCATGACGCATCAGGCCGAGGATCTTCACGCGCTTTCCTTGCTCTCTTTGGCCGTTTCGCCACCCGGCACCGCATGAACACCTTGCGCGACCCGCTGTAAAGCTTCCGCGAGCGTCAGGCGAAGGACCGGGGTGCCATCGGGGAAGGCGGAGAGAAAGCGCGAGGGGAAGGCGGATGAGAGGACGACGAAATGGCCGGCATCCTCGCGCGTGCGGATCAACCGTCCGAACGCCTGGGCGAGGCGGGCGCGGATGATGCGATCGTCATGCCCCTTGGCGCCGCCGGGCTCATCCGCGGCGGCGGCGCGACGCGCCCGGTGGAGAATGGTGGGGCGCGGCCAGGGCACGCTTTCCATGACGACGCAGCGCAAGGACCGCCCCGGCACGTCCACCCCGTCGCGCAGCGCATCGGTGCCGAGCAGGCTGGCGCGCGGATCGTCGCGGAAGATGTCGGTGAGCGTGCCGGTGTCGATCGGATCGACATGCTGGGCGTAGAGTGGCAGGCCAGCGCGCGCGAGCCGGTCGGCGATGCGGCCATGCACCGCGCGCATTCGCCGGATCGCGGTGAAAAGGCCGAGAACGCCGCCATCCGATGCCTCGATCAACCGCGCATAGGCACCGGCGAGCCCGGCAATATCGCCGCGCCTGATATCGGTCACGATCAGGACCTCGGCACGGTTGGCGTAATCGAAGGGGCTGTCCGATTGGCTGGTGCGCGGCGCGATTTCGAGATGCGCGGCACCGCTGCGCGCCACGGCGTGCGGCCAGTCCGGCCCATCCTCGCCGCGATCTGTTAGCGTTGCGCTGGTCAGCATCACGCCATGCGCGGGCTCGAGCACGGTGCGGGCGAAGGGTTTCATCGGATCGACCCAGTGGCGATGCAGCCCGACATCGAATTCGCGCGCATCATTGCGATCGACGGCCAGCCAGTCGACGAAATCGGGGTCCGCCGGGCCGCCGAGCCGCGACAAGAGCGCCTCCCATGCGGCCAGCAGGTCGATCCGCCAGGCGAGCGAATGGCGTGCCCCTTCGATCCGGGCGCGCCCCTGTCCGTCGAGCCAGTCCGGCGCATCCACGATGATGGCCTCCAACCGGCCCGCCAGCTTCATCAGCGGTGTGCGGATCGCGGCGAGGGCCTGCGCCGCCATGCCCGCCGCCTCGACCAGCTCGCCGGGGAGCGATGCGGTTTCGGTCTCGATCCCGTATCCCGCCTCCTGCCCGCTCTCGTCGCGCGCATAGGTCGTGGCGCGGACCTGGGCGAGCAGGGCCTCGACGGGGCCCAAAGGAGCGCCTTCCGCCAATCGGCCCAGCCAGCCTTCCGAGGGGAGGTCCTGCGCCGCGGCAACCGCCGCCTCGACCGCCTCGCCGCCCGCATCGTCATAGCTGGCGACATCGGCGAGCCGCGCGGCGAGGCCCCGGCGCCGCCCGCGATTGCCGCGTTCCGGCCCGACGATCCAGCGCCGCAGTTCGATGCTTTCCTGCCCTGTGAGCGCGGCGGAAAAGGTCGAATCGGCGGCATCGAAGACGTGATGCCCCTCGTCGAACACGATGCGTGTCGGGCGCTGGGCATGGTCTCTACCCCGCGCGGCGTTGACCATCACCAGTGCATGATTGGCGATGACGAGATCGGCCTGCGCGCTCGCCCGCGCGCTGCGTTCGATGAAGCATTTTCTGTAATGCGGGCACCCGGCATAGACGCATTCGCCGCGCTGGTCGGTCAGCGCGGCGATCCCGCGCTTTCTGAACAGCGTGCCGAGCCAGCCGGGCAGATCGCCGCCGATCATGTCGCCATCCTGCGAATAGGCAGCCCAGCGCGCCACCAGTTGCGCTAGAATGGCAGGGCGCCCCGCGAACCCGCCTTGTAGCGCATCTTCGAGGTTGAGCAGGCAGAGATAATTCTCGCGCCCCTTGCGCACCACCACCGGGCGCGATCCATCGGCGCGCCGATCCGGCCAGGCGCGGCTGCTCTCCTTGCGCAACTGGCGCTGCAAGTTCTTGGTGTAGGTCGAGACCCAGACCGTTCCGCCCGATCGTTCCGCCCAGAGCGAGGCGGGGGCGAGATAGCCCAGCGTCTTGCCGATCCCGGTCCCGGCCTGCGCCAGCAAGATATGGGGCCTCCTGTCCTGCGCGCGCGGTGCGAAAACGCCGCCCGCGCCGCGCGCGAACAGGCGCTGCCCCTCGCGCTTTTCGGCGCCTTCGCCGGTCAGGCGTTCCAGCTTGCCCTCGATCGCCAGTTCGTCGAGCGCGACCTGCTGGGGCTGTGTGCGTTCGGGCGCCTCCTCCCATTCGGGCAGGCGCGAGAACAGCCATTTCTCCGCCCGTTCGGGTTTCTTGATGTGCGGGGCGAGCACCTGCGCCCAGGGCCAGCGCAGCCGGGTTAGCGATTGCAAAGAGGACCACGCGCCCTCCCGCTCGGCCCAATCGCCGCTCGCGCAGATCTCGAGCAGACGCGCGGCCGCTCTCTGAAGCAACAGAGGCACGGCATCGTCGCTACCCGGCACAGCGAGATCGAGCGCCTCGGCCAACCCTTTGGGTGTCGGCACGCAGAACCGCGCTGGTCTCACGAAAGCGAACAGCTCCAGAAGATCGAGCCCGGACAAGTCGGGATAGCCCAGACGATTGGCGACCAGCGGCGCGTTCAGCAGCAAGAGGGGAGTGTCGGCTGCGGCCATCACCGCCTCGCCCTTGGAACAGCCGCGCGTTTCCCCATTCGCATCGCGCAGCCATGTGCCCGCATGGCTGGCATGGATCGCGGGGAGGGCCAGGGGTTCGACGGCAGGCTCGGTCACGAAAGGTGCTATTCCAAGCCTGGAACGAAAAGTAAACAAGACTGGCCGCCGATCCGCGCCGCGTTGTGTGGTTCGCACTTGCAACAGCGCGGAAATTCACGGAAAAGCGCGGGCGATGACCATGACCGACCTGATGACCGCCGCCAATTCCTCCAAAGCCTGGCCCTTCCAGGAGGCGCAGAAGCTCCTGAAGCGCTATCCCGACGGTGCCAAGCCTGACGGATCGCCGGTCCTGTTCGAGACCGGCTACGGCCCCAGCGGCCTGCCGCATATCGGCACGTTCCAGGAAGTGCTCCGCACCACGCTGGTCCGCCGTGCGTTCGAAGCGCTGATCGGCGCGAAGCCGGAAGACGGCAAGACGCGGCTGGTGGCCTTCAGCGACGATATGGACGGGTTGCGCAAGGTCCCCGACAATGTGCCCAACCAGCAGTTGTTGCAGGACAATCTGCACCTGCCCCTGAGCCGGGTGCCGAACCCGTTCGACACCGATCACGACAGCTTCGCCGCGCACAACAACGCGATGCTGCGCGAATTTCTCGACCGGTTCGGGTTCGCTTATGAATTCGTCTCGGCCAGCGATCGCTACAATTCGGGCGCTTTCGACGATGCGCTGCGCGAGGTTATGCGCAAGAACCAGGCGATCCTCGACATCATGCTGCCCACCTTGCGGGCCGAACGCGCGGCGACCTATTCGCCGATCATGCCGATCAGCCCCACGACCGGGCGCGTGTTGCAGGTGCCGGTCGAGGTCGTGGATGCCGAGGCCGGAACGGTCCGCTTCACCGACGAGGATGGGAGCGAAATCGAACAATCCGCGCTGGGCGGCATGGCCAAGCTTCAGTGGAAGGTGGATTTCGCCATGCGCTGGGTGGCGCAGGGCGTCGACTATGAAATGTATGGCAAGGACCTGACCGATACCGGCATCCAGTCGGGCAAGATCGCGCAGGTCCTGGGCGGCAGAAAACCCGAAGGGCTGATCTACGAGCTGTTCCTGGACGAGAACGGCGAGAAGATATCGAAGTCCAAGGGCAACGGCCTCACGATCGAGCAGTGGCTCGAATATGGGAGCGAGGATTCGCTCGGCTTCTACATTTTCCCCAATCCCAAGAGCGCGAAGCAGCTGCATGGCGGCGTGATCCCGCGCGCGGTCGACGATTACTGGCAGTTCCGCGAGCGGCTGGCCGAACAGGATCTGGACAAGCAGCTCGGCAATCCGGTCTGGCATCTGGCGCGCGCGAATGGCGGGTTCGTGGGTAGCGAAGCACCGGGCGCGGGCGACAGCCTGCCAGTGACCTACGCTTTGCTGTTGAACCTCGTCGGCGTTTTGGGTGCGCAGGCGGATCGCGATCAGGTGTGGTCGTATCTGGGCAATTACATCGCCGATCCCGATCCCTCGGCGCATCCCGAACTTGATGCGCTGGTGGACAAGGCGCTGGCCTATAACCGCGATTTCGTCGCGCCCTCGCTCCAGCGCCGCAAGGCTGAACAGAATGAAGCGGCAGCGTTGCAAAGACTCGACCAAGAACTGGCCGGGATGGCGCAGGGGACCTCGGCCGAAGACATCCAGACTGCGATCTATGAAATAGGCAAGGATGAAGCCTACGGTTTCGAATCCCTTCGCGATTGGTTCAAGGCATTATATCAAACTTTATTGGGCAGCGATCAGGGCCCGCGTATGGGTAGCTTCGTCGCTCTTTACGGGATCGACAATACACGTGCTTTGATAAAGGATGCACTGGGGGACTGAACCCTGGGCAGGGATTCGCAACATGGCGGAGAGTGACGATGCAACAGGCGGGAACGCGGGCGATGCGGGGCATTCCGCGCGTCTGTCCTCGCTGCGTCTCACGGCCGACCAATTGTTTTTGCAGACCACCGCGCAGACCCGGATGGCGCAGTGCATTTCCGATCCGCATCAGCCCGATTGCCCGATCGTCTATTGCAACCAGGCTTTCGTCGACCTGACGGGATACCCGATCGACGAGATCATCGGGCGCAATTGCCGGTTCCTCCAGGGAGAAAAGACCGCGCCTTCCGCCGTGGCGCGCCTGCGCAGCGCGGTCGAGCAGCGCGTCTATACCGTGGCCGACATCCTGAATTACCGCAAGGATGGCACGTCGTTCTGGAACGCGGTTCACGTCGGGCCGATCTATAACCCCGAAGGCGAGCTTGAGTATTTCTTCGGCTCGCAATGGGATGTCAGCGAATTGCTGGCCGCGCGCGATACGATCGTGGAGAACGACCGGGTGGCGGATGAATTGCGCCATCGCACCGACAATCTGTTTGCCGTTCTGACCGCGATCGTGCGCCTGTCGGCTCGGGGCGCGGAAGAGGTCGAGGAACTATCCGAAAAGGTCCAGCGCCGCATCGAAGCGCTGGCGGCCGCCCACCGGGTTTCCCTCTCGGCCACGGGAATGGACAGCGATTCCTCCGACCTGCGCACCTTGGTCGAGGCGGTGATGAAGCCCTATCGCAGTTCCAATGCCGACCGGATCGATATCGTGGGCGACACGTTCGAACTGCCGCGCAAACACGTCACGCCGCTCGGCCTCAGCCTGCATGAACTGGCGACGAATGCCATCAAATACGGCGCCCTGTCGCGTGGCGACGGGCGGGTCCATATCGACTGGGAGGTCGAGGACGATTTCATCGTGGTTCACTGGATCGAGCTGCTGGGCCAGGCCATCGGCCTGTCCGATGGGGGCCGGGATGCGATCAGCAAAGGGACCGGCACGCGGCTGATGCAGGGTGTGATCGGCGGTATCGGTGGATCGGTGGAAAGCCGGCTCGACCCCGAAGGCTTGCGCGCGACGATCCGCGTGCCGCGCAAGGTGCAGACCTAACTCGGTAACGGCTCGAACCGACTGCAACTACCGGAGGATCAGCTCCACTCGCGGGTGCGATACCATTTGGTCAGCACGTATTTCTGTCCCTTCACCACCGGCGTTCCCGCATGAAGCGTCGCCTCGTTGGGCGTCCCGTCGGGCAGGGCGTTGTTCCAGATCAGCAGGACGCCGGGTTCGGGTTCGATCGCCGCTTCGATTTCGGGGAAGAAGGTGTGTCCGCCTTCCTCCACCTTGTTGAGGAAGGCCATGGCGGTCCAGCTGCGCTGGCCTCCGCGTTCGTTTTCCAGTTTCCAGTAAGGCTGGTCGGTATAGAACCAGTCGTTATGCGGCTTGAATTCCTGGCCGGGGAGATAGCGCTGCCCCTGGATCGATTCCCCGAAGCGCGGATCGATGCCCAGCAGATCGTCGATCCGGCGCGAAACGCTTTTGACGAAAGCATGGGTCGGGTCGAGATCGCCGGAATAGGACGTACGGAATCCCTTGGCGTAATCCTGATCGTGCAGCTGGCTAGGCCTCGCGATCGCATCGATCATGGCGATCAGCCGCTCGCATTCGGAAGGCGACAGAAAGCCGCCGAGCGCGAAAATCTCGGCATCTTCGGTCGGGAAGCGATAGATCCCGGTATCCTGCGCCAGCCGTTCGCGAACCTGCGCACCGACGCGTTTGAGCGCGGCGCGATCGGGATTGGGCAGGGAGGACGTGTCATAAGTCGCGCTGGAGGCCATGGTCAGGGATGTAGCAAACACCCTGCCTGCCGCAAGACATCCCTTGCGGAAGGCAGGATGGTCGTTAATTCATGGCCGCCGCACGGATAAGCAGGAGGGGTCCATGCCGAACACCAATACCAATCGTCGATATTCCGTTGGCGCCATGATCTTTCACTGGACCATCGCAATCGCCGTGATCGTGAACTGGCGGATCGCAGAGGCGGCCCATCATGCCCAGGGTGCCGACAGGGGCGCCATCTTCGCCAATCACAAGGCTTTGGGCATCCTCATCCTGGCCCTGACGCTGGGGCGGCTCGCCTGGCGCTGGACCCACCCGGTCCCTCCCTTGCCCTCGGATCTCGCCAGGTGGGAACAGGTGTTGGCGCGCGTGGTGCACGTCATCTTCTACGTGCTGCTGATCGCTCTTCCGCTGGGCGCATGGATCGCCAATTCCCTCACCGGACGCGAGATCGACATGTTCGGCCTGTTCACGATTCCACCGCTGCCGATTGGGAAGAACGATGCGTTGGGCAGCGCGCTGTTCTCGGCTCACGGAACCGGCGGCTCGATCTTCATCTATCTGATCGGCCTGCATATTCTCGGCGCGCTCAAGCACACCTTCTTCGACAGGAATGGCGGCATCTTCCGTATGCTGCCCTTCGGAAAAGTCTAGCGAGACCCAAAAAGAGGCCCCCGGCCCGCAATCGTGCGCGGGGCAGGGGGCCAGTCCTCCGGCAGACCACTCTCAAAGCCACCGGAGATTTCAAAAACGACTACCAGAAGAAGTCGTAGATCACGTCGACCACTTCGCCGCTGTAGATATCGACCAGCAGGACGTCGTCGTAATAGCGCACCCAGCGATAGGGGCCGTAGACTTCGGGCAGGCGATAACGCCACGGATCGTTGATATAATAGCGGTTGGAATAGAAGCCGCTGCCGAGCGTGAAACCGATCGAAATCCGGCTGTAGCGGTGATTGCGATAGGGCGAATAATACCGGCCGATATTGAACAGGCTGCGATTGGCGGCGCGATATCGATGCCAGTCGTAGCGCTGGTTCCGGCGCCAGTCGCTGCGGTTCCAGACACGGTAATCGTTCCAACGGCGTCCATCGTAATAGCGGCCATAGCCATTGCGATAGGCCTGACGCTGGTCGCGATAGCGGCTCTGATCCCAGCTTCGCTGGTCGCGATAGCGGCTCTGATCGCGCTGGTCGCGCCAGTTCCTCTGGTCGCGATAGGCGTCGCGGCGGTCCTGCTGCTGGTCTCGCGCATCCTCGCGACGATCCTGCCGACGATCGCGCCAATCCTCGCGCCGATCCTGCTGACGCTCGCGAGCGTCCTCGCGCCGCTCGCGCCAATTGCTCCCAGAGGGGCTGCGCTGGTCGCGCGCGTCCTGGCGTGCGTCACGGCGGGCCGCATCGGCGCGGGCCTGTTCGCGAAGCGCTTCGTTGGCGCGGCGGAAGACGTTGCCGTCCCGCGAGTCCCCCTGGCCCGAACGATCGGGCCGTTGCGCGCGCTGCTGAGTTTCGGTGCGGCGCGCTTCCTGGGCTCGCTGAGCGCGGGCGGGTGCGACCGCGGCATCGGGCGCGGCGGCCCGCTCGCGAAGCACCTGACGGCGTTCACTGCGCTCGCTGCGCCCACGACGATACTGGTCGCGATCCTGCGCGAGTTCCGCAGCCTGCGCCGATACGCCGGTATCGATCGCCACCATCGGCGCGTCGAAATCGACGGCGGGGGCAGCCGAGGCCGACATGGCCGAGAGGCCAAGCGCAACCGCCAAGGCCCCCAGGGCGCTGCCTTTCAATAAGATATTCGTCATGGAGCTTTTGTCCTTCCCCGTGGAAAGCCGCCCCACCATTGCGGCTTGAATGATCGCCGATGCGATAAATGGTGCAGTATCGGTCCGGCCATGACGCGAAACTGAACCGGGTGCAACGCTTATTGTTCATATTTGCGCGCCGAACTATGAACGATGTGGTGATTGACAGCTTGGTCGCGACGCTGTCTCACCTATCGGATGTTCGACACTCTCGACGCCGTCCGAACCGATATCGCCCAGCGCCTGAAGCGCGGCGCGAGCGATCGGAAATCGGCCTTCCATTGCCCCGCTATTGCCACTGCGGATGCCGACGCCCGGATCATGGTCCTGCGCGCCTTTGACGAGGATGCATGGACCCTGCGCTTCAACACCGATGCCCGCGCTCCCAAGGTGGCGGCGATCGGTGAAAGCGCGCCGGTGGGTGTGCTGTTCTACGATGCCGGAGCGAAGATCCAGCTCCGCTGCCGGGGCACCGGACGGATCGAGCACTATGGCCCCATCGCCGACGCTGCATGGGAGGAAGCGACCAATTTCGCGCGGCGCTGCTATCTGGGTGACGGCCCCGGCGCGGTATCGGACGGACCGACAAGCGGGCTTCCCGAGCGGTTCGAAGGGGTCGAGCCCAGCGACGAAGACCTAGAACCAGCGCGCGAGAATTTCGCGGTCCTGCTGGTCACGGTCGAGGAAGCGGACTGGTTCTACCTGTCCAATGACGGCCATGTGCGCGCGCAATTCCTGCACGGCAAAGGCCGATGGGTGGCGCCCTAAAATACTGATAGGCGGCGGGCGATCATGCCCGCCGCCCAAGCTTCACGCAGCCTGCTTGATATCGCGCAGTGTGATGTCAAATGTGAGGTCCTCGCCCGCGAGCGGGTGATTTCCGTCAGCCTTGACGGCCGTTTCGCCGACCTCGACGACATAGAGCGTCATCGGCTGGCCATCGGGCGATTGCGCCTGCAAGGCCATTCCCGGCTGCGGGGCGGGTTCGGGCGGCAGGTTCTCGCGCGGAATGTCGACCACGAGCGCGTCCTGGCGCTGCCCGAAGGCGCTGTCGCAGGGGATGGAGACGCTCTGCTCGTCGCCCACCTTCATATCGGTCAGGGCCGCCTCGATCTGCGGGAAGATCTGGCCCGCGCCGAGTTGAACGTCCTGCGGCCCGCTCTGCGCGGTGGTGCCGACCTGTTCGCCGTCCCCCCGCTTGAGGACGTAGTCGATGGTCACGGTGTCGCCGTTTGTGGGAGTCGTCATGGATATCCTTTGGGGATTTCGTGTTCGCGGCGCGGGGGCGCTCAGGCCCGCGACTGCGCCGTCAGGAAATGCGCCCGCGTATCGAGCGCGTCGACACCCATGTGGGAAGCGGGACGGGGAGAGTCAAACGAAGCGGACTCTCCCCGTCCGGGCTCAGCGCGTCAGCTTCTTGTAGGCGAGGCGCGTAGGCCGATCCGCCGCATCGCCCAGGCGGCGGCGCTTGTCTTCCTCGTAAGCCTCGAAATTACCCTCGAACCATTCGACATGGCTGTCGCCCTCGAAGGCGAGGATGTGGGTGGCGAGACGGTCGAGGAAGAAGCGGTCGTGGCTGATGACCACGGCGCAGCCGGCGAAGTTCTCGATCGCTTCTTCCAGCGCACCAAGCGTTTCCACGTCGAGGTCGTTGGTCGGTTCGTCCAGCAGCAGGACGTTGCCGCCTTCTTTCAGCATCTTGGCCATGTGGACGCGATTGCGTTCGCCGCCCGACAGCTTGCCGACGTTCTTCTGCTGGTCCTGTCCCTTGAAGTTGAAGGCCCCGACATAGGCGCGGGTGCTGGTGTCGTGGCCGTTGACCTTCATATAATCGAGCCCGTCCGAGATTTCCTCCCAGACATTGTTCGACGGGTTCAGATGGTCGCGGCTCTGGTCGACATAGCCGAGATGGACGGTCGAGCCGATTTCGACGGTTCCGCTGTCGGGTTCTTCCTTGCCGGTCAGGATCTTGAAGAGCGTCGACTTACCCGCACCGTTCGGCCCGATCACGCCGACGATGCCGCCCGGCGGCAGCATGAAGGACAGGTTTTCGAACAACAGCTTGTCGCCATAGGCCTTCGAGATGTTGTTCGCTTCGATCACCTTGCCGCCCAGACGTTCGGGCACCTGGATGACGATCTGCGCCTTGCCGGGCTTGCGATCGTTCTGGCTCTCCTGCAATTCCTCGAACTTGCGGATACGCGCCTTGGACTTGGTCTGGCGCGCGCTGGGGGTCTGGCGGATCCATTCGAGTTCGCGGCTGAGCGCCTTGGAGCGGCCCGATTCCTCGCGGCTTTCCTGTTCGAGGCGCTTGGCCTTCTTCTCGAGATAGGTCGAGTAATTGCCCTCGTAGGGGTAATACGATCCGCGATCGAGCTCGAGGATCCAGCCCACCACATTGTCGAGGAAGTAGCGATCGTGGGTGATCATCAGCACCGCGCCCGCATACTCCTTGAGGTGGTTTTCCAGCCACTGTACGGATTCCGCGTCGAGGTGGTTGGTCGGCTCGTCCAGCAGCAGGATCGACGGCTTCTGGATAAGCAGGCGGGTGAGCGCCACGCGGCGCTTCTCACCGCCCGAAAGATCGGTGACGGGCCAGTCGCCGGGAGGGCAGCGCAGCGCTTCCATCGCGACTTCGAGCTGGTTGTCGAGCGTCCAGCCATCGACCGCGTCGATCTTGTCCTGGAGATCGGACATCTCGGTGCTGAGCGCGTCGAAATCGGCGTCTTCCTCGCCCATTTCCATGCCGATCTGGTTGAAGCGTTCGACCATGTCGGCGATGTCGCGCGCGCCGTCCTTGACGTTTTCGAGCACGGTCTTGCTCTCGTCGAGCTCCGGCTCCTGCTCGAGATAGCCGACGGTGATGTTCTCGCCCGCCCAGGCTTCGCCGGTATAGTCCTTGTCGATCCCGGCCATGATCTTGATCAGCGTCGATTTACCGGCGCCGTTGGGGCCGACGATGCCGATCTTGGCGCCTTGGTAGAATTGCAGGTTGATGTTCGACAGGACCGGCTTCTGGGCGCCGGGGAAGGTCTTGGTCATGTTCTTCATGACATAGGCGTATTGGGCGGACACGGACGGCGTTCCTCTTCAAAAATCTGGAATCGGGGAAATCTGCGCGTCAGATAGGCGCTGGCGGGGAAGGGGGCAAGTTTGACGCTTGGCAGGCGCTTCAATGCCCGATAGCGAAGCGCGCATGACCAGAACCGCCATGCTCGCCGCCGCCCTCCTCGCCACCGTCGCCACCCCTGTGGTGGCGCAGGCCGATCCCGTCGCCTCTGCCGCCGATGCGGCGCTGACGCAGGATCGCTATGCCTGGGATTTCGTCGAAGGCGTCACCACCGAAGTCGGCCCGCGTCAGGCAGGCACCGAGGCGGAGCAGCGCGGACGCGACTGGGCGGTCGCCTGGCTCAAGCGCAACGGCTTCGTAAACGTCGCGGACGAGCCGTTCGAGATGGATACCTGGGTGCCGGGCGATACGCATAAGGCGGAAATCCTCAGCCCCTATGCCCAGCCGCTGGTCATCCAGCCGCTCGGCAACAGCGCCTCGACCGGGCCGGACGGGATCGAGGCGGAAGTGGTCGAGTTCGAGAACGTCGACGCGCTGCGCGCTGCGCCCGATGGCAGCCTCGAGGGCAAGATCGCTTATATCTCGCATTCGATGACGCCGACGCAGGACGGCTCGCAATACGGGTTTGCAGGGCCCGCGCGCTGGGTCGGCGCGGGGATCGCGGCGAGCAAGGGCGCGGTAGCGACCATCATCAAGGCGGTGGGAACCGATTATCATCGCAACCCGCATACCGGCGGCACCAGCTTCCCCGATGGCGTCGAGCCGACCCCGGCCGGCGCGCTGAGCCTGCCCGATGCGGCGAATCTCGAACGCATGTTCGACCGCGCGCAGGGTACGCCGATCCGCATGAAGCTGACGCTGACGCCGCGCCGTCTGGGCATGACGACGAGCGGCAATGTCGTCGGCGAAATCGTCGGGCGCGATCCCTCGCTGCCGCCGGTGCTCGTCGCCTGCCATCTCGACAGCTGGTGGAACGGGACCGGCGCATTCGACGATGGGGCGGGCTGCGGCATCGTCGCGGCGGCGGCGAAACATGCGGCCTCGGGCGCACAGCCGCTGCGCACCATTCGCGTGCTGATGGCGGGCGCGGAGGAAACCGGCCTGTGGGGCTCCAAGGCCTATAGCGCCGCCCATATCGACGAACCGATTGCGGTGGGGCTGGAAAGCGATTTCGGCGCCGATCGCATCTGGCGCTTCGAAAGCAATTTCCGTGAAGCCAATCCGGCGCTCCACGCCCGGATCGCCAGCGCGGTGGCGCGCTTCGGCGTGTCGAACGGCACGGCTGTCGCAACCGGCGGTGCGGATATCGACATCGCCCGCGACCAGAAGACCGCGATCATCGACCTTCAGCAGGACGGCACCCGCTATTTCGACCTGCACCACACGCCCGACGATACGCTGGACAAGATCGATCCGGTCCAGCTGCGCCAGAACGTGGCGGTGTGGACGCAGGTGGTCGGTATCCTGGCGAACGAGCCGGGTGCGATCCTGCCGCGTTGAATTGCCAGGGCGCTGCATCGTCACGGCTCTTGAGCAAGCGTTAACCTTGGCAAGCTAGACCGGACGCCGGGTTGCAGGAGACCGAAGGAAGCCGGGGGGATGATGCAGAACCAGATCATCGGCCTCATCAATCCGGCGATCGCGCTGCTTTTCGCGGCGACTTTTCTGCTTCTGTGGTGGCGCGATCGGGCGGCGCGGCATGTGCTGGCCATGGGGCTGGGCTATTTCGGGACGGCCATCGGATTCCTGGCCTTTCACTTCGATTCCACCGGGGATTCGACTTCGTCGGTCCTGATCACGCATTTCGGATATTCCGCAGGCGTTTGCGGGACGGTTTGGGGGGTCTGCCGCCGGGCGGGCGTGCGCGTCCGCGTTCCGATCATGGCGGCGATCGTGGTCGCGACGGCGATCGCGCTCGCCACTGGCGATGTCGCGTCGAATGTGAATGCCCGCATCTACGCGTCCAACACCTGTTACGGTATCTTGATGGCACTCGGCGCGCAGATTCTATCGCGTAGCGGACGAACCGCGGCGATCGACCGGGTGCTGCTGTGGATCATGATACTGTCCGCCGCGCAGTTCTTCATCCGCCCCTTCACGACAATCCTCTACCAGGGCGTGGTGAGCGGCGAGGTCTATCGCGAGTCAGTGTTCTATGCCGTGATGGTGGCGATGGTAGCGGTGGTGTCGCTGATGATGGCGATGGCGATGGTCGCGGCCTGCATCGTCGATCTGATGCACAAGGTGAGGGACGATTCCTCGCGCGATCTGCTTACGGGCCTTTACGCGCGCAAAGCCTTCGAAAGCCGGGCGACGGACCTGATCGAGCAGGCTCATGCCAATGGGATCGTGGCGAGCGCGATCGTGGCCGACATCGATTATTTCAAGCGGGTCAATGACATCTGGGGGCATCAGGCGGGGGACCATGCCATCGCGACCTTCGGGCGGCTGATTGCGCGCATGGTGCGCGATGGCGATCATGCGGGCCGGATCGGCGGCGAGGAATTCTGCGTGATCGTGTGGCAATGCGACGGGGCGGGCGCGACGGGCCTCGCAGATCGCATCCGGCGCGAGATGAGCTGTCTGCCGATAGAAGGGCTTCCTTCCGATATTCGTCTGACTGCGAGCTTCGGGGTGGCAGAAATGAAGCCGGGCGAAGGCTATGGCAAGCTGTTCGCGCGGGCCGATGCCGCATTGTATCGGGCCAAGCAAGCCGGCCGGAACTGCGTGATGCAGGATGGTGGAAACGCAATGCCATCCGGCGCGATCGCTTCGATTGCCGCCGCCCACGCCTGACCGGTCATAGCCGTTCCGTGCCGAATTCCTGGCGCAGCAGGCGGGGGACCAGCACGAGCTGGAACCCTGCCCTGAGGGCCAGGAACAGGACGAAGGACAGCCACAGACCGTCATTGCCCAGCGGCCAGGTCAGCCACAGCGACAGGGCATAGACCGCCGCCGCGCCGATCATGGAAACGAGCAGAGCGCGCGTCCAGCTCGCCCCAACGAAAACGCCGTCGAACACGAAGGCCGCGACGCCAGCGAAGGGCATGATCGCGAGCCATATTGCATAGGAGCGTCCGGTCTCGGCCACGGCGGGCGTCGCGGCGAAGGCGTCGATCAGTGGCCCTGCGAACAACGCCAGCGCGAGCGATACGCAGGCAGCGAGCGCGAAGCCGCGCCACAGGATCGCCCGCATATAGGCGGTAAAGCCCGCCCGGTCGTCGGCCCCGCGCCGCTCTCCGTTGAGGACCTGCGCCGCATTCTCGAACCCGTCGAGCAGCAGCGCCATGAGGACGAAGAGCTGGTGGAAGATCCCGTTCGCAGCCAGCACCACTGGGCCCCGCTCCGCACTGAGGCGGGTGAGGGCGGCGAGCGCGATCATCAGCACCACGGTCCTCAAAAACAGGTCGCGATTGACCGACAGGAAAGGGCGCAATTTCGTCAGCGAGAGGATCGAAGCGGAGCGTGCGGCGGCTCGTATCGCGCGCCCCGTCTCGCCGCGCAGCACGAACAGCGCGATCGCGGCAAGCTTGGCATATTCGGCGACGAAGCTGGACCAGCCGATCCCGGCGATACCCCAATCGAGGCCCAGGGCGAGGAATAGCCCAAGCGCGAGATTGAGAAGGTTATAGGCCACCTCGAAGGCGAGCACGGCACGCATCCGTCTCTGCCCGACGAGGAAGCCGACCAGGGCGAAATTCGCCAACACGGCGGGCGCGCTCCAGTATCGGATGTCGGCATAGATGCGCGCCGCTCCGAGGACACCGCCCTCGGCGCCCAACACGCCGAGCAGGCGCGGCAGGAGCACGGGCTTGAGCACCAGCAGCAGCGCAGCGATCGTCACACCGACCACGAGGCCGCGTAGCAGCAGGGCCGCCTGCGCTTCGCCGCCAGCCCCGCCTTCGCTGCGCGTTCCTGCCTGGGCGACCAGCCCCGTGGTGCCTGTCTTGAGGAAGTTCATGACGACGAACAGCATGGCGAACAGCCGCGCCCTGATATCGACCGCGCCCTGCGTCGGCGCATCGCCCAACCGTCCGACAATCCACATATCGCCGACGCCGATCAGCGCGGTGGCGACATTGGTGACCATGGCGGGCAGGGCGATAGCCCAGATCGCCCGCGTGTCTATCGGCGCTGAAAGGGACAAGGAACGGGACCGCATCGCAGGAGCCATGCGGCGCGCAGCGCGATCGGGCAAGCGCTTGCATCCACGGCGCGCTCGGCTAGCGATGGCGGATGGACTTACGCGACCTCATGCAGAACTATTTCGGCACGCGCGATCTGGCCGCGATCGATCCCGAGGCCACCCGCGCCGGGGTCGAGCGGATGCGGGTCGATTTCGGCCTGGAACAGGATCGCGGGCGGCGCTTCGCCCTGTGGACCCTGCTCCATATGTTCGACGCAGCCCCCGATCTCGACGTCGCGTTCGAACACGAAGAGGATCGGGAGGCCGCGCGCAATCTGATGGATCTGATGGCTCAGGCCAACGATCCCCCGGACGATTAGGCTCAGGCGTTGCGCTTGCGCCGCGCGTCGTGGCGGTTCGACGGTTTGGGATGGAAATCCTGATGCCGCTTCTTGCGCCCATTCTCGCGTGCCTGGACACGCGGCCCTTCGGCGGAGCGCTCGATCGTCAGCTCGCCACCCTTTTCATCCTGACCGGCGGTCTTCGCCGCGGTGCTGGCGAAACTGTCGGCGACGGTGCGGGGGATCTGGAAATAGGTTTCGTTGGGACCGATGCGGATCGCGCCGATCTCGTTGCGGGTGATCCCGCCGCGGCGGCACAGGATCGGCAGGATCCAGCGCGGATCGGCATTGCGGCGGCGTCCGACATCGAGCCGGAACCAGACCGTATCCTCGAACCCGGCGCGGTGCTTCTCTTTCTGCGCGGCGCGATGGGCATCCACGGTCTGGGCCGAAAACTCCTCCGGTTCGGGCAGCTTGGCGCGATAGGCCTGCGCCAATAGCAGCGCGATGTCGCGCGGGCTGCGCTCGTTGAGAAGGGTATCGGCAAGCTCGCGATCCGCGTCCTCGACCGAAGCGGCGTCGATCGGCTGCAACAGCGTTTCGAGGAGACGCGTGCGATCCTGCGCCAGCACCGCCTTGCGATCGGGCACGTCGATCCACAGCGTCTCGATCCCGGCGTGGCGCAGCATCCCTTCGGTGCGGCGACGGCGGTTGAAGGGGACCACCATCACCGCCGTACCCTTGCGCCCGGCGCGCCCGGTGCGGCCCGAGCGGTGCTGCAAGGTCTCCGCATCGCGCGGCAAGTCGACATGGATGACCAGCGTCAGCGAAGGCAGGTCGATCCCGCGCGCGGCGACATCCGTGGCCACGCAGACCCGCGCGCGCCCGTCACGCAAGGCCTGGAGGGCCTGGTTGCGCTCCGACTGGGAATGTTCGCCCGACAGTGCGACAGCAGCGAAACCGCGATCCTGCAGGACGGTGTGCAATTGCCGCACCCGCTCGCGCGTGGCGCAGAACAGGATCGCGGTCTCCGCCTCGTGGAAGCGCAGGAGATTGACGACCGCCGTCTCGATCGCGGCGGGGGGGACGGCGACAGCCTGATAGGCGATGTCCCCATGGCCGCGTTCCTGGCCTCCCGTGGCGATGCGCAGCGCATCCTGCTGGTAACGGCGCGCCATCGCTTCGATCGGGCGCGGCATGGTGGCGGAGAACATCAGCACGCGCCGCCCCTGGGGCGTGGCGTCGAGGATGTATTCCAGCTCCTCGCGAAAACCCATGTCGAGCATTTCGTCCGCTTCGTCGAGCACGACGACGGCAAGCGCCGAGAGGTCGAGCGCGCCGCGCTCGATGTGATCGCGCAACCGACCGGGCGTGCCGACCACGATGGTGGCGCCCGCCTTCAGGGCACGGCGTTCGGCCTGCGGGTTCATCCCGCCGACGCAGGATGCGATACGCGCGCCGGTCTTTTCATACAGCCAGCCCAGTTCCTTGCTGACCTGAAGGGCCAGCTCGCGCGTCGGAGCGATCACGAGGGCCGACGGGGCGCCGCGCGAAAACAGATCGCCGTCTTCGCCCAGCACTTGATCTGCGAAGGCGAGACCGAAGGCCACTGTCTTGCCCGACCCGGTCTGTGCGGACACGACCAGATCGCGCCCCCTCGCTTCGGGTTGCAGCACGGCCTCCTGCACCGAGGTCGGCGTATCGTATCCGCGCGAGGACAGGGCTTGGGCCAGTGGGGCGGGGGATTGGGGGAACGGCATGGAAATCAGAAACTTTCGAGCGAGCGCACGCGGCCTTGCGGCCGGAGCGGAACGGGGGGAAGCGCTTGGGGGAGCGGGGGGCGGGCGCGTGTGGGCGCACATTTGTGCGAGCCCGTTAGACCATCGCGCGGGAAAAAGCGCCTCCTAATTTAGCCCCTTAATTTGGCGTGATGCCCCGCCTGCGCTTCTCGTCGAAGAATAGGCCCGGTTTTGCGAAAAATTTACCGTCTCGCGATAGCGCTGGCAGCTTGCGAACCCGAGTTTCGCGAAGCGGTTAGGTGGTTAATGTGATCCATTCGACAATCGATGCCGTGCCGAATGGCGAATCCGCCGGGATGCCAGCGCGCGACCACGAAGGGGCGGAAACGCCCAAACCAACGCTTCCCAGCGCTCATTCGAGGCTGCGCTGGCTGATCGATCCCGCCGTGCTCGCGGTCTGTTATTTCATCGCCGGCTATATCGGCCTCTCGCTCGCCGTGCCGCCGGGATATGCGACCGTGGTCTGGCCCGCATCGGGCGTCGCGCTGGCGGCACTGCTGCTGCGCGGGCCCCGGATCTGCGCGGGCGTGTGGATGGGTTCCGCGGCGATCAACATCCTCCACAGTTTCGAAGGCATCACAAGCGTGCGCGAGGCGATCCTCCCGCTCGCCATCGCGGCGATAGTCGGACTGGGTGCCTGCCTCCAGGCGCTTGCGGGCTGGGCGATGTTCCAGCGACTTTCGGCGCGGATCGAGGCGCGCGACTGGCGCCAACTGATGCGGCTGACCGGCGCACTGATCCTGCCCTGCCTGATATCCGCGACGATCGGGGTCGGAACCCTCGTCATGGCGGGGGCCGTGCCAGTCGAGATGATCGGCACGAACTGGTCGACATGGCTCTTCGGTGACGTTCTCGGGATATTCTTCGTCCTCCCGATCCTGATCTTTTCCGGCCATTCGCCGATCACGATGCTGTGGCGGGGCAGGGCGCTCGGCAGAGCGAGCGCGCTCATCGCCGCCTGTCTCACGACCACGCTGCTGCTGACATTCTACGCCACGCGCCACGCGGCCGAGCAAGCGTATCACCAGTCGAACGAGAGCTTCGAAGCGCTCGCCACCGACACCGAACAGGCGCTGGCCTATCGGCTGGGAACCTATTCCCGCGCGATCGAAGCGGCGGGAGCGTTCGCGGCGCTGAGCAATCACGTTACGCCCGACGCTTGGCGCAACTATGTCAGCCGCCTCCACCTCGAGCACTCCTATCCGGGCATGCGCGGCCTCGGCATTTTCCGCGAGGTGCGGGCCGACAAGATGGAGACGTTCAGAAACCAGTTCGCAGACGAATTCGGCGATCGATTTGCCGTTCACCCCGAGGTCGATAGCGACGTGCACTTCGTCATCGACCGGATCGAGCCGCTGGAGGACAATCTCGCCGCTCTCGGCCTCGATCTCGCCTTCGAACAGGGGCGCCGCGATGCGATCGCGCTTTCGTCGGCGACGGGGCAGCCCACCATCACGCGCCCGATCAAGCTGGTGCAGGATTCCGGGCAAGGGGTCGGCTTCCTGCTGATGCGTCCGATCGAGGAAGATGATCCCCAGTTCGGACGGCGGTGGTCCTATTCGCCTCTGATCGCGGCGGATTTCCTGGCCGATCTGACGCCGCGCCAGGGTGGCGATTTCTCGCTCGAGGTGTTCTTCGGGCGCAGCACCGAACCCGACGACCTCATGTATGCGACGGGTGTCGACCGGGCATCCGCACCCGCATTCGAGATCGTCCGTACGATCGAGATGGCGAACGAGCCGATCACGCTTCGCTGGCGCGCCCTGCCGGCCTTCGAGGAACGTATAACGTCTGACGAGCCTCTTATCGTCCTCGCGTCCGGCATCGTGGTCACGATCCTTCTCGGCCTCCTCCTGGTCGCCCTTTCCCGGCGCGAGGCAGTGGTGGTGCGGATGGTCGAGGAAGCCACCGCAGAGGTGGAAGAGCGCAACCGGATGCTCAATCTCGCCGAAGCCACCGCCCATGTCGGGCATTGGTATGTCGATCTCGAGCAGGGAACCGTCGATTGGTCGGACGAGGTCTTCCGCCTGCATGGGCTCGAAGGAAAGGCCCCGCCCACACTCGACAAGGCGATCGAGTTCTATCATCCCGAAGACCGGCCCTTCGTCGAGGATGCGATTGCCGAAGCCGCCGCGAGCAAGACGGGCTTTCGCTTCAACGCGCGGCTGATGGTGGCCGAGGGTACCTTTCGCCATGTCGAGGTGATCGGACATGCCGGAAACGACGGGGAGGGCGATCGGGGCGGCGAAATTGCCGCTGCGGACAATGCCGGGGCCAAGTCCCTGTTCGGCGTCATTATCGATCGCACCGAAGAGGTCGAGATGCGACGCAGCCTCACCGATGCACGCGACCGTGCGCGCGCTGCGGATGAGGCCAAGACCAGCTTCCTTGCCAATATGAGCCACGAGATACGCACGCCCATGAACGGGGTGATCGGGTTCACCGAACTCGCGCTTTGCGAAGAAAAAGACCCGGTCCAGCGCCGCCGTCTGGGGATGATCGCGGATTCCGGCAATGCGATGCTGCGCTTGCTCAACGATCTGCTCGATCTCGCCAAGATCGAGGCCAATCAGATGAGCGTGAACGGCGAACCAGCCGATATGCGCCATACGATGCGCAGTTGCCTGCGTCTGATGGAGCCGGTCGCCAAGGCGAAGCGCATCCACCTCAATCTCGATATCGACCCCGATCTGCCTTCCCGTGTGGTGGTCGACAAGATGCGGTTGCGCCAGATCGTCCTCAACCTGCTCGGCAATGCGGTCAAGTTCACCGAAGAGGGCGAGGTGGCGCTGGGTTTGGAGATCATCCCATCAGGCGATGATCGGGTTATACGGATTACAGTCCGCGACACCGGGATCGGCATTCCCGCCGACCGGCTGGAAAACGTGTTCGAGAAATTCACCCAGGCCGATGCGACCACGGCGCGCCGCTTCGGCGGAACGGGGCTCGGCCTGCCGATCAGCGCTGAACTGGCGCGGCTGATGGGCGGCGACCTTCGGGTGGAAAGCGAACTCGGCAAGGGGTCGGTCTTCATCCTCGACCTGCCGCTGCGCGTAGCCGAGCCGGTGGCGGAAGAAGGCGAAGAGTTCGGAAGCCCGGATAACGGCGAGGCTTCGCAATCGGGGAATCTTCGCATCCTCGTCGCCGAAGACAACCCGGTGAACCAAGAGCTGACGCGCGCCATGGTCGAAAAGGCGGGGCACACATGCGAACTGGCTGAGAATGGGCGCGAGGCGATCGCTAAAGTTCGGCTCGCCAGGGAGAAAGGCGCTCCCTTCGATCTGGTTCTGATGGATATGCAGATGCCGGTGCTAGACGGCGTCGGCGCGACGATGGCGATCCGCGAGGCGGGCTTCTCACCCGCTGAACTGCCCATCATCGCCGTCACCGCCAACGCCTATACCGACGATATCCGCCAGTGCCGCGTGGCCGGGATGCAGGGGCATCTGGCGAAGCCCCTGCGGATGGGGGATCTTTCGCGGGTGATCGCACAATGGTCGGCCTCGCCTGGCGAAGACGATACGAGACCGGCTCCGTCCAAGCCTGCGTCAGCAAAACCCGCTGCCGCCAGGCGCGATGCTGCCACAAGTCCGCGTCTGCGCAAGATGTTCGCCGATCGCCTGACCGCGACGCGCGATGCGATCGCTGCGGCGCAGGCGATGGGCTCGATCGATAGGGATACGCGCGACGACATTGCGGGGCTTCTGCACCAGATCGCTGGAACCGCCGCCTATTTCGACGGGGCGGAGCTTGGCAGCCGGTGTCTGGAGACTGAAAAGGCCCTGCTGGCCTGCGAAGACGATGGCGAAATGCGGGCGATGCTGACGAGGATCGACCGACTGCTCGGGCAGGAGAGCCCGGAAGAAACAATTGAGGACGAGTGATCTCGCGTGAAGCGGCGGCTCAGGCCGGTATTCGCCCCATCATCTCGCCCAGCCGGATGCTTCCTTCGGGCGTCCAGTCCCGATTGAACGCAATCGTGTCCTGTTCAAACAGCATGATGACTGTCGAGCCGAGCCGAAAGCGTCCCATCTCCTCGCCCTGATCGAGCATGATGTCCCGATCGGTGTAATCCCATTGCGCAATTTCGCCCGTCCGTTCGGGATTGACCACGCCATGCCACACCGTCTCCATACTGCCGACGATGGTGGCGCCGACCAGCACCATGACGAACTGGCCGTGCTGCTCGGACCTGAAGACGCACACGGTCCGCTCGTTGCGCGCGAACAGACCCGGCACGCCGCGCGCGGTCACCGGGTTCACGGAAAATAGCGATCCGGGGACATAGATCATCCGCTCCAACCGCCCGGCGCATGGCATATGCAGGCGATGGTAGTCGCGCGGCGAGAGATAGAGGTTGGCGAAGCTGCCGTGGCGGAATCGCTCCGCAAGCGCGGTGTCTCCGGCGAGCAATTGCGCGGTGGTGAAACCATGCCCCTTGGCCTGGATGATGTGGTGATCCTCGATCTCGCCGAACCGGCTGATCGCCCCGTCGACCGGAGACACGAAGGGCGCATCGGCCAGAGGGCGCGCACCAAGTTTGAGAGGGCGGGTGAAGAAATCGTTGAAGGTCTCGTAACTCGCGATGTCGGGGTTTTCCGCCTCGCTCATGTCGACGCCGTAGCGATCGACGAACCAGCGGATCAGCCCAGTGGTCGATCGACCCCGCCGCGCATTCGCCACCCGGCCTGCCAGGCGGGTGAGGCCCTGCTTGGGAAGGAGGTGCTGAAACAGGATGAAGAGGCGGTCGCTCATCGTTATCCAACGCCGTGTCTTGAGGATCGTGCCGGATCGGATTGCCGAGCTGGCGAAGGATGCGGGCATATCGACAGGGCCACCGCGCGGCAATGATGATGCCGGACGGCTGGCTGTCTCGAAGCGGCCATGGCTTGGGGATTCCTAACGCCAATAAGCGCAGAAAAGAAAAACTTCGCGTTTTTACAGCCTGTTAATGCTTCGCCACTATCGCCGATGGGTCAAAAAATATTCTGCGGGGCGTGCGTACGAATCCAAACATAATCGTGGGGGATACATGGCTAAGATTTTTCTTATCGAGGATGACGAGATCGTCGCGGAGATGGTCGGGGCGGCTTTCTTCGACGCCGGGCACACCTTCGGCTGGATCGGAGACTCCTCGCAGGCCATCGAGGTCATTCGCGACCGAAAGCCCGACGCCATTATCCTCGACCAGCGTATGCCTGGGGTGCCGGGAATGGAATTGTTGCGCGATCTGCGGCGCAATGCGTTTACGACCCTTGTCCCTGTCATGATGTTGTCCGCCGTATCGAGCGATAACGACAAGGCGATCGCTTTCTACGAAGGCGCCGATGATTACATGGTGAAGCCGTTCGACCCCGAAGAAGTGGTCTTTCGGACAGAGGAATTGCTCGGCCGATCGCGCCGGGTCCTGGCGGGCTGAATCTGGCGCAAGAATTCGGCCTTTCTACTTTCTCCTTCGTGACTAATCCCTGCGGCCCCTCCGATCACATTCACACCAAGTGACGGCGTCGCTACTCCCTTTCGCAGCCTGTCCTTCCCCATCCGCTATGCGTGCGCTCTCCCACGCCGCAGATGCGTTGCCATTGCCGGGCGAGTGCTGCTAATCCATGGGCTTAAGGCCCCGATATGGGGTCAGGGGAGATACCATTGAAACGGATCGTTACGCTGTGCGCCATGCTAGTGGCCTCGCCTGCCGCTGCGCAGGGGATCGAGCAGACCAAGGGCTCGTTCGAAGACAAGTTCCGCCAGCTCGACGAAGTGCTGCCGACGGCCAATGTCTATCGCAACGCCTCTGGCGCGCCGGGCCATCAATATTGGCAGCAGGAAGCCGATTACACGATCGAGACGACGCTGGACGAGGACCGCCGCCGGTCGAGTTCGCGCGCCACGATCCGCTACACCAACAATTCGCCTGACTCGCTACCCTGGCTGTGGATGCAGCTCGACCAGAACATCTTCCGCAACGATTCCATGGCCGAACTGACCGACGATTTCGGCGGGGCGGGGCGGCGCGGTCCGGCGGTGAGCAATGCCAGCGGCAGCCAGCCCGCGCGCCTGTCGCTGGAGGAACTGCGCCGCCAGCAGACGATGGAGGACAATCAATTCGGCTACGACATCCGCTCGCTGCGACTGGTCGGCGGCGGCGAGCTGAAGCGCACGGTCGTAGGCACGCTGATGCGGATCGATCTGCCGGTGGCGCTCGCGCCGGGGCAGAGCGTCGAATTCACGATCGAATGGGATTTCAACATCGTCGAGGAAAACGCGGTCTATGCGCGATCGGGCTACGAACACTTCCCCGACGATCCGCGCCCCGGCGGCAACGACATCTTCCTGATGGCGCAGTGGTTTCCGCGAATGGTCGCCTATTCGGACTATGAAGGCTGGCACAACAAGGAGTTCCTGGGCCGGGGCGAGTTCACGCTGGAATTCGGCGATTACGATGTTTCGATCACCGTGCCGGACGATCACATCGTGTCGTCGACCGGCGTGTTGCAGAACCCCACGCAGGTCCTGACCGCCCAACAGATCCAGCGTCTGGAGCGGGCGCGCACTGCTGATGCGCCGGTCTTCATCGTCACCCCGCAGGAAGCCGAAGCGAACGAGCGCAGCGGCGCATCGGGCATGAAGACCTGGCGCTATTCCGCGCAGAACGTGCGCGATTTCGCCTGGGCGTCGAGCCGCAAATTCGCCTGGGATGCGCAGGGCCATAACCAGCCCGGTGCCGAGAACGAGACCGTGATGGCGATGTCCTTCTACCCCAAGGAAGGCGGCGAGCTGTGGCAGAAATATTCGACCGCAGCCGTCGTCCACACGATGGAGGTCTATTCGCGCTTCAGCTTCGACTATCCCTATCCCACCGCGCAAAGCGTCAACGGGCCGGTGGGCGGGATGGAATATCCCATGATCACCTTCAACGGGCCGCGCACCAATCTCAACGACGATGGGACGCGCACCTATTCGCTGTCGGAAAAGATGTTCCTGCTCGGCGTCGTTATCCACGAGATCGGGCACATCTATTTCCCGATGACGGTCAATTCGGACGAGCGGCAGTGGACCTGGATGGACGAGGGGATCAACTCCTTCCTCGATTCTATCGCGGGCTATGAATTCGATCCGACCCTGCCGTGGAGCGGGGGCATCCCGCGCGACGTGATCTCCTACATGATCTCGGACAATCAGGTGCCGATCATGACGCATTCGGATTCGGTGCTGAATATCGGCCCCAACGCCTATACCAAGCCGTCCGCCGCCTATCACATCCTGCGCGACACGGTGATCGGGCGCGAACGGTTCGATTTCGCGCTCAAGGAATATGCGCGCCGCTGGAAGTTCAAACGGCCCACGCCCGCCGATTTCTTCCGCACGATCGAGGAAGCCTCGGGCACGGATCTCGACTGGTTCTGGCGCGGCTGGTTCTACACCACCGACCACGTCGATATCGCGCTCGATTCGATCTACAAGCTGCGCATCGATACCAAAAATCCCGATATCGACCTGCGCCGCCGCCGCGAGGAGCTGGCGAACGAGCCCAAGCGCATCGGCGTTACGCTGAACGAGGAACAGGACCTGCCGATCTGGGTGCTGGAAAATCCCGGTGTCCGCGATTTCTACGACGAGAACGACCAGTTCACCGTCACGCCCAAGGACCGGAAGGATTACCGCTCCTTCCTCGACGGTCTGGAGCCATGGGAGCGGGCCACCTTCGATCGCGCGATCAGGGAGGACCGCAATTATTACGTCCTCAACTTCTCGAACAAGGGCGGGCTGGTGATGCCGATCATCCTTGGCCTGACCTTCAGCGATGGCAGCACGGAACGGATGAACATTCCGGCGGAGATCTGGCGCCGCGATTCCCGTTCGGTTACCAAACTGCTGCATTTCCCCAAGGGCAAGGAACTGACCGAAGTGGTGGTCGACCCCAATTGGGAAACGGCGGATGCGGATATCGAGAACAATTATTACCCGCGCCGCATCATCCCGAGCCGGATCGAGGCGTTCAAATCCGAAGGATCGACCTCGCGCCAGGGCCGTGATCTGATGCGGGAGGCGAGCGAGTGATTTCGCGCTCGCTCGCTCGAGTGCTGCTGGCGCTGACGGTGCTTTTCGCCGCCGTGCCAACCGCGGCGCATCAGCAGAAGCTCGCCATCTCCACCGTGTCGGTCAATCCGCGCACCGATAGGGTGGAGATCGTCCATCAGGTGCCCTTGCACGATGCCGAACACGCGCTGCGCCATGGCGGGGTGCATTCGCCCGATATCGTCAGCAGTCCCGAGAGCCGCGAGGCCTTTGCCGATTACGTGACGACGCGTTTTCCCGTCCGCATCGGTGACCAGTTCGCCAAGCTGACGTTCGTGGGCAGCGAGGTGAAGGGCGGGAGCCTATGGGTCTATCAGGAAATGCCGATACCGGCGCCCTCGCAGACCGTCTCGATCAACTCGCAGATCCTGACCGAAGTCTGGGCGCGACAGGAAAACCGCGTCAATCTGGGCGGCGGCACCGATGTGAGGACGCTGATCTTCCGCGCCGGTGACGGGTTCAAGGAGGCGGAGCTGCGGCGCTGATACGCGGCGCAGCTCGACCTCAGATCGCCTGTCTGACCCGTAGCGTCGCTAGCGCCGCCACGCCCAGCGCGCCCGCCGCGAACAGCATGGTCCAGATCGGCTCGCCGGGGAAGAGCAGCTTCATCAGCGATCCCATCACCGTCGCCACCAAAAGCTGGGGGACGACGATGAAGATGTTGAAGAGGCCCATATAGATGCCGAGCTTCGCCTGCGGGAGGTTGGAGGCGAGGATGGCGTAGGGCATGGCGAGGATGCTGGCCCAGGCGATCCCGATCCCGATTTCGGCGACGAGCAGGATCTGGGCGTCGCGCACCACGAAGAACATCAGGAACCCGACCGCGCCGAGCGCAAGGCAGATCGCGTGCGTCACGACCTGTCCGAACCGGCGGCTGAGCCAGGGGAGCAGCGCCAGCGCCGCCACCGCCGCGACGCCGTTATAGACCGTGAAGAGGACGTTCACCCAATTCGCGCCATCATTATACGCCGCGCTCGCCGTGTCGGTGCTGCCGAAGACGTATTGGGTCACGACCGGCGTGGTGTTGATCCACATGATGAACAGGGCGGACCAGCTGAAGAACTGGACCAGCGCGAGCCGTTTCATCACGTCCGGCATTCCGGCGAAATCGCCCACTATGCTGGACAGCATATTAGTGGTGCGGCCCTTCTTGGCGAGCGCGATGGCGGCGGCGCTGAGCAGGCCGTAGGCGGCGAGCAGGGCGCCGAGCAGCAGCACCTCCTTCTCCAGCGCCAGCGCATCCACGGCCAGCACGACGATGAGGCCCAGCGCGACCCAGACCGCGCTCGACAGATAGGATTTGCTCGCCAGTGCGCGGACCGGTTGCACACTGTCCACCGCAGCCGCCTCGCCCGCGAAGGAAGCCTGTTCTTCGGGGCTGTATTCGCGCGTCGTCACGATGGTCCAGAGCACCGCCAGGAACAGGGCAGCGCCGCCGAACCAGAAGCTGAAGCGAACCGTATCGGGCAGGGCGCCCGGCGCGGCGACATTGCTGATCCCGAGATGTTCGAGCAGCCAGGGGAAGATCGATCCGACCACCGCGCCCGCGCCGATAAAGGCGGTCTGCACCGAATAGCCGACGCTGTGCTGGTCCGTCCGCAGCATATCGCCGACGAAGGCGCGGAAGGGCTCCATCGAGACGTTGAGCGAGGCGTCGAGGACCCACAGCATGGCGGCGGCGAACAGCAGCGGCGCGCCGAAAGAGGGGCTGAGCGGCATCAACAGCAGCGCCAGCGCGGCGAAGATGGCGCCGGTGAGGAAATAGGGGCGACGGCGCCCCAAGCGGTTCCACGTCTTGTCCGACAGATGGCCGATGATCGGCTGCACGATCAGCCCGGTGAGCGGCGCCGCGACCCACAGAGCGGGCAAGTCGTCCATGCTGGCGCCCAGCGTCTGGAAGACCCGGCTCATATTCGCATTCTGCAACGCGAAGCCGATCTGGATGCCGAAGAAGCCGAAGCTGATGTTGAACAGGC
Source organism: Qipengyuania pelagi (assembly GCF_009827295.1). NCBI lineage: Bacteria > Pseudomonadati > Pseudomonadota > Alphaproteobacteria > Sphingomonadales > Erythrobacteraceae > Qipengyuania > Qipengyuania pelagi. The sequence goes on from NZ_WTYD01000001.1 coordinate 671,840, forward strand.
CCCAGAAACCCTGGCGCGGCTTTTCGATAAGGGCGGCTGTTGTCATCGCTTTATTCCTCGTCCGTATCCGGCAGGTCTTTTCGCCCGCTCGGAACCGATCCGCGCTCGCACGAAGCGGCGGGTCTCACAAGGCTGCATACGAATGTGGCGTCAGGGCGCGGCCCCGTTCGTCGCACCGGTCGCGGGCGCGCTGGACCCTCTCACGATCAACCGTCCCGCCAGTCTGCGTGGCGGAAGATCGCGCCCTTCGATCTGGGCAAGCAGGGTTTCGACCAGCGCCTGGCCCGCCCCACCGATATCCTGCATCACGGTGGTCAGCGGCGGTGTTGTCAGGCTGGCTGCCGGAATGTCGTCGAACCCGACCACTGCGATATCGTCGGGCACCAGGCGGCCCGCCTCTTTCAAAGCCCGCATCGCGCCGATGGCGATAAGGTCGCTCGCGGCGAAGATCGCGTCGAAACGCGCGCCCGAGGCGATGAGGGATTGCGTGGCCCGATGCCCGGCCTCCTCGGTCGTGATCGCGTCGTACTGAAGGTCCGGGTCGGGTTCGATTCCCGCCACCCCGAGCGCCTCGCACAAGCCCAGATAGCGCCCGCGAAATTCGGGATAATGCTCGTCCGCATGACCTAGGAAGGCGATATCGCGCCGCCCGCTGTCCGTCAGATGCGTCCCGGCCAGAAACCCGGCGGCGTGATTGTCGGTCCCCACCGTCACCCCGCTCGCATCGCTCGACACAGATCCCCAGCGCGCAAAATGCGTCCCCTGCCGCTCCAGCTGGTCGAGCCGCTCGCGATAGAGGGTGTAGTCGCCATAGCCCAGCAGGATCAGCCCGTCCGCGCGGTGGCTGTCCTGATAGCGGACGTGCCAGTCGTCCTCCATCTTCTGGAACGAGATCAGGAGGTCGAGCCCCCGGTCCGCGCAGGCGCGGGTGATCGACCCGAGCATCGCAAGGAAGAAGGGATTGATCATGCTCTCGTCGGGCGTGGGGTCCTCGAAGAAGAGGAGCGCGATCGTGTTCGAGCGTTGCGAGCGGAGCGAACTGGCGTTCTTGTCGACGGTGTAATTGAGTTCGGCGGCGATCGCTTCGATCCGGGCGCGGGTCTTGGCGCTGACCGATTTGTCTCCCCGCAGGGCCCGGCTGACGGTCGGTTGCGACACGCCCGCGCGATAGGCGATATCGAAACTCGTCGGCCTCCCGCTCGGCGTGCGTCCCATGCCTCTCTCCCGATTGCAAAAGCGGCGTGTTTCCGCGCTTCCCGCAAGCTGGTGCCACGCTAAGCCGCAGCGGCGGTTATGGCAATGCGGGCTGGCCGAAAGGGTAGTGCAATCGCGCAACAGCGATGCCTCGATGCATCGCATCACATACGTATGCTGTCTTCCGCAGCAGAGGAAACCGAGCCTATCCGTAAAGGGAAGGGCGGAGAATCCGACAATCGGAAGCCGCCCTAACCAAAGGATTCCCGGTCCATGGCGGGCTGGTTCTGGAGAGGGTAGAAAAATGGCTTTTCGCGACACGCTTCGCAGCGGGATCAGCATTTCCGCATTCACCGCAACCCTGGCGCTGGCCGGCGGCCTGCTTCCCTCCGTCGCGATGGCGCAGGGTAGCCAGCAGACCACGCCCGAACAGGTCGACGAAGGCCAGCCGGTCACCGATCCCGATGCCGCTGCGGACGATGTCATCATCGTGACGGGCTTTCGTGCCAGCCTGGAAAGCGCGGTGGCGGAAAAGAAGCTGTCCGACCAGATCGTGGAATCGGTCACGGCGGAAGATATCGGCAAGCTGCCTGACGCCTCGATCGGGGAATCGATCGCGCGCCTTCCCGGCCTTACCGCGCAGCGCCTGAACGGGCGCGCCAATGTGGTCGCGATCCGCGGCTTCGGCCCGGATTTCTCCCAGACGCTGCTGAACGGCCGCGAACAGACGACCACGAGCGACAACCGCTCGGTCGAGCTGGACCAGTATCCGTCTGAAATCGTCAATCAGGTCGTCGTCTACAAATCGCCCACCGCCTCGCTGGTCGGGCAGGGCCTCGTCGGCACGATCGATATCCGCACCATCCGCCCGCTCGAAACCGGCAAGCAGATCATCGCCGTCGGCGCGCGCGGCTCGTGGGCCGATATCGGCGCGCTCAACGCCGGTTCGCGCGAATACGGCTATCGCGTCAACGGCACCTTCGTCGACCAGTTCGCCGACGACACGATCGGCATCTCGCTTGCTGCATCCTATGTGGACGAGCCCTACCAGCTTCAGGAATTCAACGCCTGGGGTTATGCCGGAACGCAGGTGAACGGGCAGGACGCGGCGCTGATCGGCGGGTCGAAATCCTATGTCACCTCGACGCGCCTGAAGCGGCTCGGCGTCAACGGCACGCTGCAATGGCAGCCGATGCCGCAGCTGACCCTCACCGTCGACGGGTTCTATTCCAATTTCGACGACGACCAGTCCAAGCGCGGCATCGAACTCCCGCTCGGCTTCGGCGCGTTCGGGACGACCTTCAATCCGGCCAATTTCACGGTGGAGGACGGGCTCGTCACTTCGGGCCAGTTCGACAATGTGCGCGGCGTGATCCGCAACGACGTGTTCCAGCGCAAGGCGGACCTCTATTCGGGCGGCTTCAACGCGCTGTGGGATGGTGACGACGGCTGGACCGCCTTCTTCGACTTCGGCTATTCGCGCACCGATCGCAACGAATTGAGCCTGGAAAGCTATTCCGGCACCGGCTTCAACGGAGACGATACGGGGCGCGGCTCGGCGGCGACGATCGGCTTCACCTCGGGCGACAAGGGCACCGTCTTCAACCCCTCGCTCGATTACAGCGATCCGGCGCGCATCTTCCTCACCGACCCGCTCGGCTGGGGCGGCGGCGCGATCCCGCAGGCGGGTTATTCGAACAACCGCATCATCGAGGACGAGCTGTTCCAGTTCCGCGGCGAAGTCGAAAAGGAATTCGACGGCGGCTTCCTGCGGAGCGTGCAGTTCGGCATGAACTACACGACCCGCGAAAAGAGCCTGACGCCGGACGAGGCGTTCGTGCGCCTTCCGAACGGCGCGACCGAGGTGGCGATCCCGTCGCAATTCCTGCTGCGTTCGACCGACCTTACCTATCTCGGCCTCGGCCCCATCGTCAGCTACGATCCGCGCGAGCTGATCGCGGCAGGCATCCTCGTGCTCGAACCGCGCGTCGCGACCGGGCCGAATGCCGCCAATGACGTTTTGAGCAAGAGCTACACGGTCAATGAAGACCTGATGACGCTCTATCTCCAGGCGAATATCGAGCAGGAACTGGCGAACGGCGTGCTGACCGGCAATGTGGGCGTGCAGGGGATCAATACGGTCCAGAATTCGACCGGCTTCATCTTCCCGGCTGCCGGCCCGCAGCGCCTGACCTTGGGTGACGATTACTGGGACGTGCTGCCGAGCGCGAACCTGTCCTTGCGCCTCAACAGCGACTGGGTGTTCCGCGTCGCGGCGGCGCGCGAGATCATGCGGCCCCGATTGGACGACACGCGCCTTTCGATCGGTTACGGGATCGATAATTCGGTGCCCGGCGGGATCATTCGCGGCGGTGGCGGCAACCCCTATCTGCGGCCCTATCGCGCCAATGCCATCGATTTCAACATCGAGAAATATTTCGGCACCGGCGGGGTCGTCGCGCTCCAGCTGTTCTACAAGGACATCAAGAGCTACGTCTTCAACGGCCGCTTCGCCTTCGATTATTCGTCCTTCCCGCCCCCCACTGGAAGCGCGGCCTATCCCAACCTGTCGCCGATCGGCACGCTGGATGCGCCGATCAACACCGGCGGCGGCGATCTCTATGGTGCGGAACTGGCGGTGACGCTTCCCTTCGACACCTTCAGCGAGGCGCTGGAAGGCTTTGGTATCACGGGCGGTGCCAGCTACACCAAGACCAAGATCGAGGATGCGAACGGGAACGAGACGCAGATCCCCGGCTATTCGAAATGGGTCGTCAACGGGACAGCCTATTTCGAACGGGCAGGGTTCAACACCCGCGTCAGCGCCCGCTATCGTTCGACCTTCCTCGGGGACTTCACCGGCTTCGGCGGATCGCCGGTGCGGCGCACCGCGCTGGACGAGACGATCATCGATGCGCAGATCGGCTACGATTTCCAGGATGGCACCGCGCTGGAAGGGCTCTCGCTCTACCTCCAGGGCCAGAACCTGACCGATCAGCCCTTCGTCTCGACCGGGGCGGAGCGCAACCAGGTGATCGACTATCAGCTCTATGGGCGTCGCTTCCTCGCGGGTTTCACCTACAAGTTCTGATGCGGACGGCGGGGCAGCGGACCTTGAGACAGGGTCCGTCGCCCCGCCGCTTCGGTCTGCCCCACCATGGCCCCGCCGATGACGGCGAGCGCCGAAGGAGGTAGCGCCATGACCGTGATGCAGCAAAGCCAACGGGACACGGCTCCCCTTTCGATCGCCATCGCGGGCGGCGGCACGGCCGGCTGGATGGCGGCGGCGGCCCTGTCGAGGCTGACCGGATGCCGCGTTACGCTGGTCGAATCCGACGCGATCGGCACGGTTGGCGTGGGCGAGGCGACGATCCCGCAGATCCGCCTGTTCAACCGCAGCCTCGGCATCGACGAGAGCGAGTTCCTGCGCGAGACGAGAGGCACGTTCAAGCTCGGCATCGAGTTCGCCGGATGGCGCAAGCCGGGCGAGAGTTACATGCACGCGTTCGGCAATCTGGGGCGCGGGGCGGGGCTGTTGCCGTTCCACCAGCTCTGGCTGCGCGGGCGTGAGTTGGGAGTGGCGGGCGATCTTTCCGCCTATTCGCTCAACGAAGTAGCGGCACGCGCGGGCCGGATGGAGATGTGGCCGACGGGGCAGGGGCCGGACTTGCCATGGGCCTATCATTTCGACGCCTCGCTCTATGCCGCTTTCCTGCGCCGCTTCGCCGAAGCGCGCGGCGCGGTACGGGTCGAAGGACGCATCGCCTCGGTCGATCGTGATACGGATAGCGGCGATATTCAGTCGCTTGCGCTCGATAGTGGAGAGCGGATCGAGGCGGATTTCTTCCTCGATTGCACCGGATTTCGCGCGCTCCTAAGTGGGGCCAGTGCCGATTTCGAGGACTGGAGCCACTGGCTCCCCTGCGATCGCGCGATCGCGCTGCCCTCTGCGGGTGACGGCGAACCAGTTCCCTTTACGCGCGCCACCGCGCACACGGCCGGGTGGCAATGGCGGATTCCCTTGCAGCACCGCACGGGCAACGGCCTCGTCTATTGCAGCGAATACCTTTCCGACGATGAGGCCGAAGCGACCCTGCGCGCCCATCTTGATGGCGAGGCGCTTGGTGAGCCAAACCGGTTGCGGTTCACGACGGGAATGCGCGGCGCGCCCTGGAGCGGCAATTGCCTCGCTCTGGGTCTTGCCGCAGGCTTCCTCGAGCCGCTGGAATCGACCAGCATCCATCTGATCCAGTCGGGCATCGCGCGCTTTCTCGCCATGCTGCCGCGCCGGGGCGCCACGCATGTGATGGCGGAGGAGTTCAACCGCCAGAGCCGCTTCGAATGGGAAAGCGTTCGCGATTTCCTGATCCTGCATTACGCCGCCAACGAACGGCACGGCGAAGCGTTCTGGGACCGGTGCCGTACCATGACCCTGCCCGACAGCCTTTCCGCGCGGCTCGACCTGTTCCGCGCGACGGGATATCTTCACCGCGAGCACGAGGAATTGTTCACCGAGCCCGGCTGGGTGCAGGTTCTGGTGGGGCAGGGCATCCTGCCGCACGATACCCATCCCAATGCCGACGCGCTCGACCCGTCGGGGCTCGCCCGGCTTCTCGGCGAGATCGAAAGCGGCATCGCCTCGCTGGTCGATCGAATGCCGACCCACGCCGAATTCCTGCGTCGCCATTGCGCGCCGCAAGCCAGTTCCCGCCCCGCCGCCATGATGGAGACGGCCCGATGAAGACCTTCGCCCTGACTCTCGCCGCCGCTTTGCTTGCCAGCGGTCCCGTCCTCGCCAAGCCGAGCGAGCCGGAAAGCTTCCGCGCACGCGGGGTGGAGGACGAGGTGATCTATTTCGTCCTCCCCGATCGCTTCGCCAATGGCGACAGCACGAACGATCTCGGCGGCTATCCCGAAGATCGGCTCGTCAGCGGATTCGACCCGACCCACAAGGGCTTCTATCACGGCGGCGACCTCAAAGGGCTGACCGAGAAGCTCGACTATATCCAGGGCATGGGCGTCACCGCGATCTGGTTCGCGCCGATTTTCAAGAACAAGCCGGTGCAGGGCGATCCCGGCAATCCGGGCAGCTTCAGCGCGGGCTATCACGGATATTGGGTGACCGATTTCACCCAGGTCGATCCCCATTTCGGTACCAATGAAGAATTCGAAGCCTTTGTCGACGCGGCCCATGCGCGGGGGATGAAGGTCTATATGGACATCATCGCCAACCACACCGCCGACGTGATCCGCTTCGCGGAGAACGAATACGAATATCGCAGCAAGGGCGATTATCCCTATTCGACCAGAGGCGGCCCGGGCGGCGCCCCGATCAACGAGGGGTTCGATCCCAAAAATCCGAGCGCGGAAAACTGGGCACGCCTGACCGACCCGAATTACGCCTATACCCCCATGGTCCCCGAAGCCGAGCGCGACGTTAAGGTCCCCGCTTGGCTCAACGATCCGATCTATTACCACAATCGCGGTGACAGCTTCTGGGTCGGCGAGAGCAGCGTCTATGGCGATTTCGTCGGGCTGGACGATCTCTTCACCGAACATCCGCGCGTCGTTTCGGGAATGATCGACATCTTCGGGGACTGGATCGACCGGTATGGGATCGACGGATTTCGGATCGACACCGCCAAGCACGTGAACCCCGAATTCTGGCAGGCCTTCGTGCCCGCCATGCTCGAACGGGCCGAGGCGAAGGGCATCCCCAATTTCCACATTTTCGGCGAGATCGCCTACCAAACGCCCGATGCGGTCACGGCGGCGCGGGTGATGGCCGAAGCGCAGCTGCCCTATGCGCTCGACATGGGCTTCGCCAAGGCGGCGCAGCTGGTTGCGAGCGGGAAGGAGGCGCCGCAGGTGATGGCCGATTTCCTGGTGCAGGACGTGATCTATCCCGGCGGCGCGAAGACCGCGACGGGCCTGCCGACCTTCCTCGGCAATCACGATTTCGGACGTTTCCCGATGTTCCTGCGCGAATATGCGGAAACCGAGGATCGCGACGAATTGCTGGCGCGCACCAGACTGGGCCACGCGATGATGTTCGCGCTGCGCGGCGTGCCGACGGTCTATTACGGGGACGAGCAGGGCTTCATCTCGGACGGAAACGACCAGCTCGCGCGCGAGGATATGTTCGAAAGCCGGGTCGATGCCTATAACGATAACGCGCTGCTCGGCACCGATGCGACGACCGCGGGCGACAATTTCGACATCGCCCATCCGCTCTACGTCCTGATCGGGGAACTGACGGCGATGCGCACCGGCTCGCCTGCCTTGCGGCGCGGGCTGACCACAGTGCGCGGGTTCGACCATGAAGGGCCGGGCCTGCTGGCGGTCGAGCGCCATGACGAAGAAAGCGGCCAGCGCGTATTGGCGGCGTTCAACACGTCCGATCAGGCGATCACGCGCGATATCGAGGTGGATTACGGCGCCCGCATGCTCACGTCCCTGTCAGGCGAATGTCCCGCCACGCCGACCGCACCCGGCAGCGTGCAGCTGACCATCCCCGCCTTCGGCTGGGCGGTCTGCGAATTGGGAGCTGACTGATGGCGAGCCTGAGCAAGCCCGCACGCGCACCGCACCCCGACCCGGCGGTCGAATGGTGGCGCGGCGCGGCGATCTACCAGATCTATCCGCGCAGCTTCATGGATGCGAATGGCGACGGGATCGGCGACCTTCCGGGTATCACCCGGCGGCTCGACCATGTCGCCTCGCTCGGCGTCGATGCGATCTGGATCTCGCCGTTCTTCACCAGTCCGATGAAGGATTTCGGCTACGACGTCAGCGATTATCGCGATGTCGATCCGATCTTCGGCACGCTCACCGATTTCGACGCGCTGGTCGCCCGCGCGCACGAACTCGGCCTCAAGGTCCTGATTGACCAGGTCTATTCGCACACTTCGGACGAGCACGCCTGGTTCGTCGAAAGCCGCGCCAGTCGCGATAACGCGAAGGCGGACTGGTATGTCTGGGCCGATGCCAAGCCCGACGGCACGCCGCCGTCCAACTGGCAATCGGTGTTCGGCGGCCCGGCCTGGACCTGGGATGCGCGGCGCGGGCAATATTACCTGCACAATTTCCTCAGCTGCCAGCCGCAGCTGAACGGGCATAACCCTCACGTGCAGGAGGCGCTGCTTGGCGTGGCGCGGTTCTGGCTGGATCGGGGCGTCGACGGATTCCGCATCGATGCGCTGAATTTCGCGATGCACGATCCGCAATTGCGCGACAATCCGCCCGCCCCGCCGACCGATCGTGCGCGCACGCGGCCGTTCGATTTCCAGCGCAAGATCCACAACATGTCGCATCCCGACATTCCCGGTTTCATCGAGCGCATCCGCGCGGTGACCGACGAGTACGAGGCCGTCTTCACCGTGGCCGAAGTCGGCGGGGACGAGGCCGAGGCGGAGATGAAAACCTTTACCCACGGCAATACCCGCCTGAACTCCGCCTACGGGTTCAATTTCCTCTATGCCGATCGCCTGACCCCCGGACTGGTCTGTGCCGCTTTGGCCGAATGGCCCGACGAGGACGGCGTGGGCTGGCCGAGCTGGGCGTTCGAGAACCACGATGCGCCGCGCGCCGTCTCGCGCTGGTGCGCGCCCGAAGATCGCGATGCCTTCGCGCGGATGAAACTGCTGCTGCTGGCGAGCCTCAGGGGCAATATCATCCTCTATCAGGGCGAGGAACTTGGCCTGACGCAGGTCGATATCCCGTTCGAGCAATTGCAGGACCCCGAAGCGATCGCGAACTGGCCGCTGACCCTGTCGCGCGACGGCGCGCGCACGCCAATGCCGTGGAAGAGCAGGGGGCAGAGCGAGGGAGAGGGCGGCTTCGGGTCTGAAACGCCCTGGCTTCCGCTCGGTGAGGAAAACCTTGCGCGTTCGGTCGAACGTCAGGACGCCGATCCGGCTTCGCTGCTGTCGCTCACCCGCGAGGTGATCGCGCTGCGCACATCCTCACCCGCTTTGCGGCACGGTTCCGCCACCTGCCATGCCGATGGCGCGCTATTGCGCCTCGATCGCGTGAGCGAGGGCGAGCGGATCGTCTGCCTGTTCAATCTTTCGCCCGATCCCCTTCACGATATCCCCATTCCCCAAGGAGAAACCCTATGCAGCGTCAATTCGGTCATGTCCGACAGTCTCGGACCCTACGGCGCGCTGGTGGTGCGGGTCTGATGCGCGCCGGACTGAAAGGAGCCCTGTGCGCGCTCCTCGCCTCGACCGCGCTTCCCGCCTGGGCCGCCGATGTCGCTTCGCCCGACGGGCGCACGGTGGTGACGCTTGATGTCGATGGCGATGGAGTGCCGTTCTACCGCGTCGTGCGCGACGGCAAGCCGCTGATTGCCGACAGCGACCTTGGTTTCCTGTTCACCGACGCCCAGCCGATGCGGCGCAATTTCAAGGTCGAGAGCGAAACCCGCGCCGCCCATGACGATACCTGGGAACAGCCCTGGGGCGAACGCCGCTTCGTGCGCGATCACCATAACGAACTGGCCGTCACCTTTCGAGAGGGGCGTCAGAACAGCAATCGCGCGCTGACGGTGCGGATGCGCGTGTTCGATGACGGGATCGGCTTCCGCTATGAATTTCCCGACAGCGATGTGATGCCGGTCGCCAATATCGCCGAGGAACTGACCGAATTCGCCATTGCGCCAGAAGCCGCGAAGGATGGGAAGGCGTGGTGGATTCCGGGCGGCGATTTCAACCGCTACGAATATCTCTACAACGAAACCCCCATCGACGGAGTCACCACCGCGCACACGCCGATCACCATGCGGCTGGCGGACGGAACCCATCTCGCGTTCCATGAGGCGGCGCTGGTCGATTATTCGGGCATGTGGCTGCGGCGGATGGAAGGATCGCGCTTCCGCGCCTCGCTCGCGCCTTCGAGCCGCGGAGCGAAGGTGGTGCGCGAAGGCGCCTTCACCACGCCTTGGCGCACGATCCGCATCAGCGACGGGCCTGCGGGACTCGTCGAAAGCGACATCGATCTGAACCTCAACGAACCGAACAAGCTGGGCGATGTCAGCTGGGTGGAGCCGGGCAAGTATATCGGCATCTGGTGGGGCATGATCTCCAATCGCTGGACCTGGGGAACGAGCGACCGCCACGGCGCGACGACCGAGCGCACGAAGGAGTATATCGACTTCGCGGCGAAGCACGGGTTCCGCGGCGTGCTGGTGGAAGGCTGGAATGTCGGCTGGGATGGCGACTGGTTCAACAATGGCCGCGAATTCAGCTTCACCCAGAACTATCCCGATTTCGACCTGCGCGAGGTGACGGATTATGCCCGGTCGAAAGGTGTCCGCCTGATCGGGCATCACGAGACCAGCGGCAATATCGCCAATTACGAAGCCCAGCTCGAAGATGCGCTCGATCTCTACAAGGAACTGGGCGTCGACTGGATCAAGACCGGATATGTCGCCGATGCGGGCGGGATCGTGTCCTGCAATGCCGACATCGCCGACCCTTGCGATCCCGAGACCGAGATCTTCGAATGGCATGATGGCCAGCGCCAGGTGCAGCATCACCTGAAGGTCGTTCAGGAAGCGGCGAAGCGCGGTATCGCGATCAATCCGCACGAACCGGTCAAGGATACCGGCCTCCGCCGCACCTATCCCAACTGGGTCGCGCGCGAGGGCGCGCGGGGGCAGGAATACAATGCCTGGAATGCCTATGGCAGCGGCGTCGAACACGATCCGACGCTGGTCTACACCCGGATGCTGTCGGGGCCGATGGATTACACGCCCGGCGTGCTCGGGCTGGTCGGAGACAATGATTATCCGTTCTCGTCCACGCTCGCCAAGCAATTGGGCCTCTATCTCGCGATCTATTCGCCGATCCAGATGGCGGCCGATTTCATCGAAAGCCTCGATGCGCATCCGCGTGAGCTTGAATTCATCAAGGCGGTCCCCGCCGACTGGTCGGAAAGCCATCTGATCGACGGTGCGGTGGGCGATTACGCCATCTTCGCGCGCAAGGGACGCGACAGCGACGACTGGTATGTCGGCGGGGTCAACGATGCGACCGAACGCACGCTGACGCTCGATTTCGACTTTCTCGACGCTGGCGCGACCTATACCGCCAAGGTCTGGAAGGACGGACCGGAGGCGACCTATCTGACCGATAAGCGCCACGATATCGCTTACGATACCGTCACGGTGACAAAGGGCGACAGCTACACCGTCCGTCTGGCACCGGGCGGCGGAGTGGCGATCCAGCTCAAGCCCCGCTGATGGGGGAGGGGCGCCCACCCCATATTGTCGTGCTCGGTGGGGGCAGCGCAGGGTGGATCACAGCCTGCCTGCTCCACCAGCGCTGGGCTGCGCGCGGCGGCACGGTGACGGTCGTCGAAAGTCCGGCGATCGGGATCATCGGCGTGGGCGAGGGATCGACGCCGCAATTGAAGGCGATGTTCGACCAGCTCGGCATCGCCGAGGCCGATTGGATGCCCGCCTGCGATGCGACCTACAAGCTCGGTATCCGCTTTGCCGGGTGGAGCGAGCAGGCGGGGTTCGACAGCTATTTCCATCCGTTCCCCGGTCCGGTGGATCTCCACACCGAGCCGCATTTCGTCCGCAATTGCCTGCTCGCGCGCCAGGGCTTCGATGTTCCCGCGCATCCCGACCCCTGGTTCCTCGCGACCCGGCTGGCCGGGGAAGGGCGCGCGCCTCATGCTACGGAGAATTTCCCCTTCGCGCCGAGCTATGGCTATCATTTCGATGCCCACAAATTGGGCGCGTTCCTGCGCGATTGGGCCGTGGCCAAGGGCGTGGTGCACCGCCCCCTCAAGGTCGAGCGGGTCGAGCTTTCCCAGACCGGCGACGTCGCCGCGCTGCTTTGCGAGAATGGGGAGCGGATCGCGGGCGATCTCTTCGTCGACTGTTCGGGCTTTCGCGGGATGATCGCGCAGCAGGCGCTGGGCGTTCCGTTCGAAAGCTTCGCCGACAACCTGTTCAACGATCGCGCGGTCGTCCTGCCCACCGCGCATTGCGGCAGGGCTCTGCCGCAAACGGACGCCACCGCGATGACGGCGGGCTGGCGCTGGACGATCCCGCTGACGACGCGCATCGGCAATGGCTATGTCTATTCCTCGCGCCATATCGCGGATGACGCGGCGGAGGCGGAATTGCGCGCCGCATTGGGCCATCCCGAAGGCGAGGCGCGCAGACTGGAAATGAAGGTCGGCCGCGTCAGCGCAACGTGGCACCGCAACTGCCTCGCGGCGGGACTTGCGCAGGGGTTTCTCGAACCGCTCGAGGCGACCGCGCTCCACATCGTCATCGCCACAGCGCTTGAATTCGCGCAGGCCTTCGAAGCGGGAGATTTCACCGCCCGCCATCGCGATGCCTTCAATGCTTCCGTCGCGGCGCGATACGAAGGCGTGCGCGACTACATCGTGGCGCACTACCGGCTCAACCGGCGCACCGACACCGAATACTGGAAGGAGAACGCGGCGAACGCCCATCTGTCTGACGGGCTCAAGGCGATGATGACGGCCTGGTTCCGCCGCGAGGATATCGCGGCGGCAAACGAGGCGGCCTATAACGGCAAGGGCTATTACGCGTCCGCCAGCTGGCACTGCCTGTTCGCAGGATATGGGACTTTCCCGGCCCGCTCGACGCAGTCCGCGCAAAGGGCGGCTCCATCTTCGGGTAATTTGGAAGGCGTCACGGCGATGCTCGATGCCTGCCGCCTGAATTTCGCACCCTACGCGATCGGAGCGGAACAGCAGGCGAGTTAGTCGGCCATGTCCTTGGTCGCCAGCATGACATCCGTCGTCCCTTCACGCTGCATCTGGCGGTGGAGAACATCGGCCGCCCGCATCGCGATGGACGGATTGGGAAAATCGAACACATCGGCCACGCTGACACGCACTTCGCACAAGCCGATAAATTCGCGTGAGAATTTATCGTGAAAGCGGACCGTTGCCAGTTCATCGATCCCTTGCTGAAGCGACTCGATCAACGCGCTGGGCGTTTTGCCACGCGAAACAATCACGAACTCGTAATCCTTTCGCGCCGAATGGCAGTTGCCACCGGTCGATTTGTTCAGGAGCGCGGCGATGCGTTCCAACAGGCGCTGCGCGGTTTCCCTCCCGTGCTTTGCAATGATCTGCGGGATCCGATTGACCGAACATACCGCCACGCACATCGGATCGAGATCCCGCCGGGCCTTTTTGAAATTGTCTTCGAGGACATCTTCGAAGGACGCGCGGTCAGGTATCGGCAGAACGATGGCGGGGGCCGCATCCTCCGGCTCTTCATCGGTTTCGTCGTCGTAAAGGTCTTCGTCATCGTCATCGAATCTGCGGAGCTTGCGCGGTGACAGGGCGCCGCGCGGCGGATCATCTGCGCTGTCGTATTCCTCGATGTTCAAATTCGGTTGAGAGGGAGGCTGGGCTTGGGATTGGGCCTTGCGGCTCTGCCATTCGAGAAACGCCTTCACGAGCGCGTCCATGGTCAGGTCGCCGCCGGCATCGCTGACGAGTTCGGCGATTTCGAGCATCGCTTTCTGGATCGATTCTCTCTTGTCGATGTTCTCGCCACGCGCCCGACCGGCGCCGGGCGCGATCGACTGGTTCGCTTCCCCGTAATATCCCATAATGCACCCTCGAATTTACCGGTGGGTGAGGTTGTCCGCTTCTAACCACACCCCGCGCCGATAAATGTTTCCCGCGAGATTTTTTTGGTGGAGAGGTTTGTCCTCTCTCAAGTGATCTTATTAGTGCACGAGCACCTTTAACTCAACGTAAATTGCGCGATAGGTGAATGGGTTATTCGATCAGCAAGCACCTTGCGGCGATATAAAACTAAAGGATCAACCGGGCGTCTGGCTCCCGATCAATCCTACATTTCCTCTTTCAGACCCGAACGGATCAGCCACCAATTCGGGAAATAGGCGGTGGCGAAGCCTGCCAGCATGGCGATCTGCATTGCCACCCAGAACACCGGACTGCCCGCATCCACCTTTCCCCCGAACATAGCGGGGAAAAGGACGAAATGCGCCAGACCCATGAAACCGTACATGCCGACCTGCCAACTGGTGAGCGAGAGCACGTCCGCCTTGGTGGCCGCCAGGATTCCCTCGCCGACCGAAAGGTCCCGCATCGGAGCGATGGCGAAATACTGGAACACGATGCCGATCAGCAGGGCGAAGACGTAGTCCATCGTCCATTGGGCGAAGATCTCGGTCTGGAAGATCGTCCCCATCCCGAAGAAGGCGAGCACGCCGGGTGCGACATGGGCGACATTCTCGCAGATCAGGTCGGCCAGGGAACAGCCCGCTCCGCAATGCAGCGTGCCCTTTGCCACCTTCGCCGCGTACGGCGTCTCGTCCGCCTCCATCCCGGCATAGCGATGGTAGAACCAGATCAGGAGCGGGCCCGCGAACAGGGCGCAGAGCGGCCAGACGAACCGCATCACCGCCATCTTGGGCGGCGTGCGTTTCATCTGCCAGGCCATATAGGCAGCACACAACACGCCCAGTATCAGCAGAGCGATCGCGCCGGCGTGAACCCCCTGCGGGATCGTTGCCGATGTCAAGCGGCCTCGATCCTGACCGGGACGGACTTCGATGCGGGAGTCTTCGACAGCTCGTCATGATGCGTGATCGGGACGAGCACGTTGCATTCGGGGTAATAGCCCGCGATCGTGCCGCGCGGCAGCTTGTAGGCGACCAGTTTCAGCCCGCCCAGATGGCGTTCGACTGTGTCACCGTCGTAATCGCTGACAAGGCGGACCGTATCGCCGTCCTTGAGACCGGCTTCGGCGATGTCGTCCGGGTTCATCAGCACCACGTCGCGCGTGCCCTCGATCCCGCGGAACCGATCGGAATAGCCGTAGATCGTGGTGTTGAACTGGTCGTTCGATCGCATCGTCAGCAGGCGATATCGCCCGGGCCTGTCCTCGAAACCGAGCGAAGTCAGCTGCGGCGGTGTGGTGATCACCGCCTTGCCGCTATCCGTCTTCCAGACCCGCTGTGCTGCCGGATTGCCGCGCCAGAAACCGCCGGCTTCGAACATGCGCTTGTTGAAATCGTGGAAGTCGTCGGGATAGGTCGCTTCGATCAGGTCGCGCACCAGCGCGTAATCGCCGGTCCATGCGTCCCATTTCAGCTTTGGATTGGGATCGAGCGTCGCCTTGGCGATGCCGGTGACGATGGCGAGTTCGCTCTTGAGATGTTCGGAAGCGGGCGGGCGGTGGCCGACCGATCCGTTGATCATCGAAAAGCTGTCCTCGCTGGTCACGGCCTGATTGCCGCTCGCCTGTTCGTCCACTTCGGACCGGCCGAGGCAGGGCAGGATATAGGCCTGCTTGCCCGGATAAAGATGGCTGCGGTTGAGCTTGGTGGACACCATCACGACGAGGTCCTGGCTCGCCCAGCCTTCCTCCATCCGCTTCTGGTCGGGCACGGCGCGCACCAGATTGCCGCCGAGCGAAATAAAGCCACGCACCTTGCGGTCGATCAGCCCCTGCACCGCATCGACGACATGCATCCCATCCTTCGTCGGCGGGTCGAAATCGAACAGCTCTTTCAGCTTGTCGAGCGGGACAAGATGCGCCTTTTCGGCGATGCCGACCGTGCGCTGCCCCTGCACGTTGGAATGGCCGCGCACCGGGCAGCAGCCGGTTCCGGGCCGTCCGATATTGCCCTTCAGCAGCAGGAGATTGACCAGCATCGCGATATTGAGCGCGCCGTGGGTGTGCTGGGTGAAGCCCATGCCGTAAACGCCGATCACCTTCTCGGCCTCGATATAGACCTGCGCCGCATCGCGCAGCGCGGCCTCGGTCAGCCCGCTGGCCTGTTCGATATCGGCCCATCGCGCATCGCGGCAGCACGCGATGAAGTCGTCGAAGCCCGTGGTGTGCTGCGCGATGAACTCATGGTCGATGACCTCGCGCGCGCCCGCTTTCTGGGCCTTGTCGTCGGCTTCGACCACCACTTTGCACAGGCCCAGGAGCGCCGCGACGTCTCCGCCCGATTTCACCTGGTGATACTGGTCGGAAATGATCGTTTCCTTGCCCGTCATCATCGCCAGCGGGTTCTGCGGGTCGACGAAGGAGACGAGGCCCTGTTCGATCACCGGATTGAAGGTGACGATCTTTCCGCCGCGCTCTTTCAGATCCTTGAGATTGTGCAGGAAGCGCGGGCTGTTGGTGCCGGGGTTCTGGCCGAAATAGAAATAGCACTCGGTCTCCGCGAGATCGTCGAACGTGACCGTGCCGACGGGCGATCCAATCACCTTGGTCAGGCCGACCGAGGTCGTCTCGTGGCACATATTGCTGCTCTGCGGCAGGTTGTTGTTGCCGTAGGCGCGCGCCAGCAGGGCGTAGAGATAGCTCGCCTCGAGACCCGCATGGCCGGATGCGTAGAAGACGACATCGTCACGCGGCAATTCGCGCAAGGTGGCGCCGATCTCGGCAAAGGCGTCGTCCCATTCGATCGCGACGTAGCGATCCGTTGCGGCATTGTATTTCATCGGGTGCGTCAGGCGGCCCGATTTCTCAAGCTCGTGGTCCGACCATTCGCGCAGCTGCGTCACCGTATGGCCGTCTTCGGCGAAGAATGCGGGCGTGCAGCGATCGCCGGTCAATTCCCACAAAGTGGCCTTGGCACCGTTCTCGCAAAATTCGAACGCGGAATAATTCGCAGGCTTCGGCCATGCGCAGGATACGCACATCACGCCCTTCGGCTTGTTCAGCCGCCGCAGACTTTCGAGAGCGCCGGGAGAGGCCGAGGTTTCGGCATAGATGCGGGCGATGCCCTTCATCGAACCCCAGCCACCGGCGGGGCCGGGCGAGTGGGGAAGGTCCTTGGCGTTGGTTTTCGAGTCTTCCGCCATGCTGCGCTCCCAATCGATAAAGTGTATCGAATGCGCCCCTTATCCACGCTTGGCAATGCCTTACCAAGGCTCGGCGGGTGATCCGGCGGTCCTTGCGCCGGGGCCGAGATTGGGCGAAGCCATCGCAGATGGCGGATCGCAATAACATCCTCGGCGCGGTGCTGGCGGGCGGTCGAAGCTCGCGGTTCGGGACCGACAAGAGTGAAGCTCTATGGAAGGGCCGGTCGCTGCTGCGCCATGCGATCGCGAGCCTCGAGACCGAATGTGACGAGGTGGTCCTGTGTGCGGGGAATGACCGCGCGCCCGAACCCGGCATCGTGACCTTGCCCGACAGGCCCGAACCCGGTCTCGGGCCGCTGGGCGGGCTTTGTGCCGCGCTTTCCCATGCGTTGCACCACGGTTTCGATGCCGTTCTGAGCGCCCCCGTCGATGCCCATCCGGTCCCAGAGGGATTGGCGGACCTCCTCGGCAATCCCGGCCCGGCGGTTCTGGCGGATCACTGGCTGCTCGGCCTCTGGCCTGCCGCGCTGGCGCCGCAGTTGGAAAAGCATTTACGCGCAGGCCATCGCTCGGTCCGGTCATGGATCGAAGCCTGTGGGGCGCGGAGGGTCGATTTCTTCGGGCAGCCGCCGGTCAATCTCAACAGCCCGGACATGCTGGCTGCGCTGGAGGACGGGCAGACGCTTGGCGAGGGGGCGGAAATCCACGCTTTGCGCGTGATGGACTTCGCGACCGGCCAGGTCAGCGAAACGCCCCGCAGCGTCCCGGTGGAAATCCCGGTCGCGATCGAATTCAACGGGATCGGCTATGCAGTAATGATGGCCACGCCGACCGATCTGGAGGACTTCGTCACGGGTTTCGCATTGGCGGAGGGATTGGCGCAGAGCGGCGCAATCGGAGAGGTCGATCTCCATCGATCCGGGGGCGGGTGGGTGGCTCGCGCCAATCTTCCGCCGGAAAGCCTGCCCCGGCTTTTGGAACGCGCGCGGACCCGCGTTTCGGAAAGCAGTTGCGGCATATGCGGGATCGAATCCGTGGCGGCCGCGCTGGCGCCTCTCATTCCGGTCGATTGTGTTCCCGAGGTGAAGCCCGCGGCGATCCACCGCGCCCTGTCGCACATGCGTGGGCACCAGCGTCTCGGCACGGCGACCGGAGCTGCTCACGCAGCGGCATTCTGTTCATGGGACGGAGACATCCTGCTGCTGCGCGAGGATGTCGGACGGCATAATGCGCTGGACAAGCTGATCGGTGCCCTGTCCCGCCAGGGAATGCGGAGCGACCGGGGCTTCGCGCTGCTCACCGCGCGGTGCAGTCAGGAATTGGTCGAGAAGACCGTGCGCGCCGGAATACCCATGCTGGTGACAATCAGCGCCCCGTCCAGCCTCGCGATCGCGCGAGCAAGGGAAGGGCGGCTGACTCTGCTTGCGTTGGCCCGCGACGACAGCGCGCTCGTCATCACCGATCCGCACCGGCTGTTCTGAGCAGCGCGGCGATCAGATGACCTGAAGCCAACCCGGCCTGGAGCGGCGCCACGGGGATATACCGGCGATCTGGAAAAGACGCGGCTTGTCCTCGATCGTCAGTGTCCGGTTCGCGATCGAAACCACTCCGTCCGTCCGCAGCTTCTTGATCAGGCTGTTGGTGTGGACGCTACTGACCCCGATCAGCTCGCCGAGTTCGCGCTGCGTCAGCGGCATGAAAAAGCTTGCCGTCGGCGCATCGTCGACCTGGCCGTTGCGTTCGTAGAGGCGCAGGATGAGCGCGGCGAGGTTGGTGAGGGCGGACGCCTGTCCGGTCAGGGCCAGACGCTCCATCAGCAGCGAGCGCTCCTCCTGCGATATCAGGAACATGATCGCGGCAAGCCGGGGGCTGTTGGCGAACAGGGCGCCGAGCTGCGGCTGCGATATATGTATTACCTTCGCCGGGGTAAGCGCCACGACCGTATCGATCGGTTCCTCCATCGCGAGGCCGGGAAGACCGAGGAGATCGCCGGGCAGGTTCGCGGTAATCAACTGACGTGAACCGTCCGCAAGAACCACGGCGCTCGCGGCCCACCCGTCGAGCAGCAGATACAGCTCGCGCTCGCCTTCGGACCGGATGATATCGCCGCGCGCGAATTCGCTCGTGGGTCCTTCGAAGGTGAGCAGGCGTTCGATTTCGGGTGGATCCAGTTCGGCGAATCCCGCCAAGCGTGAGATGATCCGTTTTCTGTTCGCGGCGGGGGAACTATCCTCTTGTCGATCTGTCATTCCGTCTTTTCACCTGAAATTTCGGCCCGGATCAACCTCGGACCTAGCTTCCCCGATCGAGGGCCGGGGCAGGAATTAGGAGGAAACGGTCAAGGCATAGTCGAGCCGCAGGGGCTCGTAGGATCGGCCCGCATTGCGTCTCAGCCGCGCCCTGTCCATCAGGCTGATCAGGCCACGGCTGCATCGCAGGCACGCTTCCCCTTCGAGGATATGCAGCGCATCCGTCACGCTCGCGCGCCGCACGCCGAGTTGGACGGCGAGGCTGCCATGGGTGAGCTGGAGGAAATCGCTGTCCACCCGGTCATGCAGCATCAGTAGCCAGGCACTCAGGCGCTGCTTGAAGTTCCCGCGATCGCGGGCGCGGATCATCCAGCCGAGCTGGCTGGAATAGGAATGCATGAAGCTCAGTAGGGAGAGCGACAGGGTCGGACTGGCGAGACAGGCCTGCTGCAAATCCTCCACCGTAATGGCGAGCGTCCAGCCACCTTCCATCAGGACTGTCGCTTCCATCGCATCATCGACGGTGCCACCCAGCATCGCCGACAGCCCCACGATACCCTCGCGACCGACCATGCCGATCCCGCTTCCCTGATCGGCGAATTGCACGCACGCGACGAGCGTGACCGGGAAATAGACCAGACGGGCTTCGTCGGGCGAGTGGGTAAGAGTGTCCCCGCTCTGAAACCGAAGGCGCAGCAGGTGCGGTTCGAGACAATCGCGGTCCGCCTGGCTCAGCGATGCAAGAAAGCCATTGGCCAATCCGGTCATGCCGTCTTCCGGCGTTGTGAAAGGCATTGCTCAACTCCCCGCGCTGCATGCCGAGGCCTTTGTGGCCACGATCTTTTGCAGGCTGGGACAGGATGTATCCGAGCGAAGCGGTCACGAAGATCAACCATTTTAATTTTCAGCGGTTTGAAGCCATTTTTTCGTACGCTGCCGTACCCAGCACTGCGCGATGAGCCCGTCGCGGTACGTTACCCCTCGTTAAGCCAGATCGAGTCCCGAGGGAGTTTCCGATGCCAGACGATCAGAAAATTATTGAGGTCTTCGAGGCTCGCGAGGGCCGCAGGGCGAGCCGTCGCGACATGTTTCGCGGCTTCGCCGCCGCTTCCGCCGCGGCAGGGGGCTTCGTCCTCGCCAACAAGTCCAGCCCCGTCGCCGCGCAGAGCGTTTCGGACGGCGACATTCTGAATTTCGCGCTCAATCTCGAATATCTCGAAGCGCAATTCTACGTCTACGCCGCGAGCGGAGCCGGTCTGCCGGAAAGCCTGCTTTCGGGCACCGGCACCAGGGGCCAGGCCACGGGCGGACGCCGCGTAAACTTCACTGATCCCGCCGTTGCAGCCTATGCCCGCGAGATCGCGGCCGACGAGCAGGCCCATGTCGCCTTCCTACGTGGCGCACTCGGCTCCGCCGCCGTCGCGCAGCCTGCGATCGACATCAGCGCCAATCCGAACGGCGCCTTCTCCACCGCAGCGCGCGCCGCCGGGTTGATCGGGCCGGGCCAGTCGTTCGACCCCTATGCCAGCGACGAGAACTTCCTCCTTGCGGCCTATATCTTCGAAGATGTCGGCGTGACCGCCTATAAGGGCGCCTCGCCCCTCGTCAGCAACAAGACCTTCCTCGAAGCAGCGGCCGGCATTCTGGCGGTCGAGGCCTATCACGCGAGCCTGGTGCGCACGACGCTCTATGCGAAGGGAATGCAGACCCCGGCCCTCATCGACGCCTCGATCGCGATCTCGAACGCGCGCGACAGCCTCGACGGGTCGAGCGATCTCGACCAAGGGCTGACCACGAGCCAGATGAGCGGCGGCACGGCGAGCAACATCGCGCCGCTGGACGCAAACGGCCTCGCTTACAGCCGTTCGCCCGGACAGGTCCTCAACATCGTCTATCTCAACAATATGGCCGTCACCGGCGGGGGCTTCTTCCCCAACGGCGTCAACGGCACCCTGCGCATGAGCGCGGCAAACTAATTAAACCGAGAGGATACGAGCATGAAAGACCGCGATATCATCCTTGAGGTCATGCAGGCCGGAGCCGATCGTCGCCTGGAGCGCCGCCGGTTTCTGCACTTCGCCGGAGCCAGCACCGCAGCGTTTTCGCTGGTGGGCTGTGGCGGGGACGACAACACGCCGCCGCCGATCGGCGGAACGCCGGCGCCCACGCCCGCTCCGACGCCCGCTCCTACGAGCGCGCTTAACGATGGCGACGTGCTGAACTTTGCGCTGAACCTCGAATATCTCGAAGCGCAGTTCTACCTCTACGCGGCCACCGGATCGGGGCTGGCGAGCAATCTGCTCGACGGGACCGGGGCGCGGGGCGAAGCGACGGGAGGTCGCAAGGTCAATTTCACCGATCCGCTGGTGGCGCAATATGCGCGCGAGATCGCCTCGGACGAGCGCGCGCACGTCGCGTTCCTGCGCAGCGCGCTCGGCACTGCTGCGGTGGCGCAGCCGGCGATCGACATCGGCACCGCGCCCAATGGCGCCTTCTCGTCCGCTGCGCGGGCGGCGGGCCTTGTTGGGCCGGGGCAGAGCTTCGACCCCTACGCCAACGACAACAACTTCCTCCTCGCGGCCTACATCTTCGAGGATGTCGGTGTGACAGCCTATAAGGGCGCCTCGCCGCTCATTACCAACAAGACCTTCCTCGAAGCGGCTGCCGGTATCCTCGCGGC
The DNA here is from genome assembly GCF_009827295.1 of Qipengyuania pelagi. Classification (NCBI taxonomy): domain Bacteria; kingdom Pseudomonadati; phylum Pseudomonadota; class Alphaproteobacteria; order Sphingomonadales; family Erythrobacteraceae; genus Qipengyuania; species Qipengyuania pelagi. Next base: position 693,815 of record NZ_WTYD01000001.1, read on the forward strand.
GGAAGCTTATCACGCGGGGCTGGTTCGCACGGTTCTGTATCGCAAGGGGCTTCAGGCGCCCGCGCTGATCGATGCCAGCGAAGCGATCTCGAACGCGCGCGACAGCCTCGATGGCGCGAGTGACCTCGACCAGGGTCTGCGCCCGCGCAGCACGCCCTTCGGCGAAGGATCGAACATCGTTCCGGCCGACAGCAATGCGATCGCCTACAGCCGCAGCACCGGACAGGTTCTCAACATCGCCTATCTCACGGCCATGTCGACGACCGGTGGCGGCTTCTTCCCGAATGGGGTGAATGGCAATATCCGCATGAGCGCCGCATAAGGCCGATGGCTGCGAAGAGGAGGTGGCGACCCCGTCGCCCCTCCTCATACCAACCACCTGCGGACGACTGGGCTTTCAGGTCCTACCCAAGGCGCGGAGCCATTGCGCTAGCCCCGGCTGGGCCGCATCACGGTTGCTTATCTGTTGCGGGGAATGGAAGCGTAGACGGCGGAATGCCGATGGCGAAAGGCCATAGCGACTCTTGAACGCCCGCGAGCAGCCCGCTCCATTGGCAAATCCGTTGCGCCGGGCGACTTCATGAAACGGCTCTCCATTCGTCCGCTCCAGATCGCCGAACACGTTCGATAGCCGCCAGTTGCGGATCACCGACGCGACGCCTCCGAGGGACTCGAACTGGCGATAGAGGGTGGGGCGGGAGACGCCGAAAACCTCGCAGATCGCCCTTGCATCGAGATCGGGATCGGACAGGTTCTCGCCGATATAGGCCTTCACCCGATCGACGAGCGAGCCCTCACGAGCATCGGGAGCCAGCCTCTGGCGCCTCGGCATACGCAGGCAAAGGCGGACGATTTCGGCAGTGACCTGTGCCACCGCATCGATCTCATCCCGATCGATCGTGGGGCAGATTCTCAGCAGCTCACGCATATGGGATGCGAGCAGAAGATTGGCCGTGTCGTCCGATCTGAGCACCAGTCCATGAAAGAAATCGGTGGTGGCTAGCGGATGCAAGACGGATTTCGGAACGATCATCGTGATGTTGCTGAAGTCGGGCGCTCGCGTTTCGAACCCGAAGGCGAGATCGAAGCAGCAGACATCGCCAGGCTCGACAGAAATTTCAGTCCCTTCCGCCTGGCCGGTGAAACCGCCCGTAAGATAAATCTGGACCATCATGTGATCGATCTGGCTGCGCTGAATCACCGCTTCGTTCCGGGAAAACGCCTGCGCGGACGCCGAAGATTGGCCGATCAGGATCGGCCCCAGGGCATAGGATGAAATGGTCGCCTCAAATTCGGAGCCGAGCGGTTCGACATCGAACAGCAATTCCACCGCCGTCCGCCATTCCTGAAGGCACGTGCGCGCGGCGGGCGCGGTCGGCCCGATGGTGAAGCTGGGAATGCCCGTCACTGCGGCATACCGTAAAGATGATCCCCCAATTCGACCATAGCAGGCTCTATTTGGGCCTGTCATAAGCTGGTCAAAGTGTCTCAAACTTCGTTCAATTTGTCTCATCAAGCAAGATTCTTTTTGCCCTCAAGATTCTTTTGATGAAAGGCCCGTCGGATATTGGGAAAAGACAGTCCCCCAGCGCCTCCGATAAGATACTGAATAGAATATAGTTCGGGTGTGATGGGAAAGGATAGAGAGACTGTCGGGACGCATGTGCCGGCGCCCTTCGCAAGGCGCCGAATATTTATCGAGCGTGCCGGAGATCAGCCGAATAATGGGCCAAGCGGTTCAACCCAGTTCAAATCGATCGATCTTTTCTGCCGACGCTGCTTCGAGCCAAGCTGAACGATCGGATCGGCCCACAATGACGCCGGGAGACCGCTCCAAATCAATTGAGGCCGAGCATGGAGAAGACGAAACGACGTTCTTCGCCTCAGGCCGATTGCCGAGCAATCTTACCGGTGAGATCGGGCGAGCTTTTTCGCAGGAAGTGGCTCTTGCGATTGTCGACAGGAAGGCGCGCGTGGTGTGGAGCAACGCGGCAGGTTCGCGAATTCTGAAGAGCTTCCACATGCTGGCACGCGGATCGGCACGGATGGAGATCTCGGACGCGGAAACTGACGACCGTTTGCGCACGCTTCTGCGTGCGGGGCCAGCTACCGAGCGATTGGTTGTCCGCAATGATCCCGCGAATGAATGGGTGGTCCTGCACTGCCTATCACTGGAGCTGGAGGGTAAGCCTGCCCGGCTGATTCGCTTCTCGCTTTCGGCGCCTAGGACGAATTGCCGATCGAACGGTTTTGCGGTGCAGTTCGGTCTGACGCCAACGGAATGCACGGTCGTCGATCTCTTCGCGCATCTGGACTGCGTTCAGGCTATTTCCAAGCAGATGGGGATTGGCGCCGCGACGGTCCGCAGCCATCTCAAGCACATCTATAACAAGACGAGCGTCCACAACGCCCGTGAACTGGTGCGGCTAATCGTGGCTTTCGACGCGGTCTAAGCGGCTCGAGTCGTTTAAGTAATGTACCGACCTAGGGTTTTGGACCGGATATGTACCAGTTTGAAACGTAGCTAGAAACGCGGACGATTTGAACCAAACCTACCCATTTGGGGGGCGCGAATCGTTAAGGCCCCCTTTACAAACCATTAACGACGAGAGGCTCTCAGAGCCCGCGTGGAGGGGGAATTTCATGTACGGCTTTGGCCTGAGGCGCGGCCTGCGCCTGTCTGTTCCGATTTTGTTATCGACAATGGCGGTGCCGGCTTCGGCGCAGGACCTATCCTACGAACCGATCGATCCCAGCTTCGGTGGCAACCCGTTCAATTCCGCGCATCTTCTCGGCGTCGCCAACGCTCAGAACGATTACGACGATCCAGACCGCGCCACCACCAATTCGCAGGCCGATATCTTCGCCCGCCAATTGCAGTCGCGCCTTCTGTCCGCTCTTTCGTCGCAGATCGTGGACGCCATCTTCGGTGACAATCCTCAGGAACGCGGGACGATCAGCTTCGGGGGCCAGACGATCAGCTTCGTGCGCGGGCTGACCGAGATCACGCTCACCATCACCGACAACGCCACCGGGGAAGTCACGACCATCGTGATCCCGACCTTTATCGATGTCGACTGACCGATGGCTATGATGCATCATTCTGTTCGTAGCCTGGCGCTCTCGGCGATCGTTGCCATGAGCCTGACCGGATGCGCCACCGTGACCGAAGACGGCCGCACGAACTTTCCGGAAACGCGCTCGAAGGCGTTCGTGCCGGACAAGACGCAAACGCAGACCTTGCTCGAGAGGCTGCCTGCTCCGTCCCGCCCGATCGCCGTCGCAGTATACGGTTTCACCGACCAGACGGGCCAGTTCAAGCCGACCGAGGCGGGGCAGACTCTCTCGCGCGCGGTCAGCCAGGGTGGCGGGTCCATCCTTGCCAAGGCGTTGCAGGACGCGGGCAAGCGCAAGTGGTTCACCATCGTCGAGCGTGAATCGCTAAAGAACCTGTTGTCGGAACGCCAGATCATCCGCGAAATGCGCGAGCGCTATCTGGGCGAGGAACAGGTCAATCCGCAGGCGCTACCTTCGCTGCTGTTCGCGGGCGTGCTGCTAGAAGGTGGGATCGTCGGCTACGACACCAACACCGTGACCGGCGGATATGGCGCCGCGTTTCTCGGGATCGGCGGGAGGAGCGAATACCGACAGGACACTGTGACGGTCTATCTGCGGGCCGTATCGGTCAGGACCGGCGAGGTCCTGACCACGGTTACCGCTTCGAAGACGATCGCCAGCCAAGCCATAGGGGCCAACGCCTTCCGCTATGTCGCGTTCAAGGAATTGCTCCAGGTCGAGGCAGGCTACACCACGAACGAGCCCGATCAGCTGGCTCTCCAGCAGGCCATCGAGAAGGCGGTTTACGGCCTCGTTCTCGAAGGTGTCGAACTCGATCTGTGGCAGTTCGAGAATTTCGAGGCCGGCTGGCCTCTGTTGTGGGAATACAAGCGCGAGCGTGACGGGAAGGTGGATCCCGAAGCGATCGAACAGGCGATGCGCGATGCGCCGCCTGCCGCGCCCCAACGTATCAAGCGATCCGCCGCGATCGACAATGTCGAAAGCGGGCCCCGCGATGGAAAGGGGGATGGCCGCATGAATTGACCCGCGTCGCAAGGCGCGGTGCCTGAAAGATCGTCGGATGCCGGACTCCGCGATCGAATGAGAGATGTCCGGTGGCCGAACGTTCGATTTGCAGATCGGGCGGTCGACCGGTGAATAGAAAAGGCGCGCCGAAGTTGCAGCTTCGACGCGCCCGGTTCGACAAAGCTGCTGTGCGTCAACAACCAAGTCTGTCCAAATCCGTAAGGAAAAGGACAGGCATGGTTATCGACCTCCGGAGGGAGATTTACAACCATGTTTCATAGGCCAGGTCATCCGTCCTACGCCCACATGGTTAATCGCGCGCTAACGGCGCGGTTCCCGCTCCTCCTTTCGAAAAAGCAGCCAAAAACTTTTGAGTCCGGACAACGGGCCGAAGCTGACCCACTTCCGCAACCGGCGGTCGCGGGTCGGGCCGCACTTCTCGATCTTTAGGAGCATGAAATGAAAAAGCTTTTCCTCGCCTCGGTTTCCGCGATGGCCTTCGCCGCCACGCCTGCTCTCGCGCAGTCGGCACCCGCGGCTCCCGCATCGCCTTCCGCTGTCCCCGGCATCCCGGAATGCGCTGAAGCCGACAATAACTGTTCGGTGATCAATCAGGACGGCACCAACCTCACCGCTACCGTCTCTCAAAGCGGCGATGGCAATGTCTCGGACATCGACCAGAACCAGGGGTCGACCGGTGCCAAGGCAACAGTGACCCAGACGGGTGAGGATGCGTCGTCCTACATCCTTCAATCGAACGCGGGCATCGCGAACTATCCGACCAAGGCGGTCGTGCGCCAATCCGGCGTCGGCTCGGAATCGGCGATCCTTCAGACCGATACGCGCAACCATTCCGCGCTCGTGACGCAGGTCGGCGACAGCAGCTCGTTCATCGCGCAGAATGGCGGGCTCGATACCTCCGCCGAGGTCCTGCAGAACGGCGGTAGCCAGAACACCGCGATGGTGTTCCAGGAAGCCGGCAACAAGGCCAGCGTTGGCGACAGCAATCCTGGCAACACCAATAGCGGGATCATTCAGACCGGCTCTTCGAACAATTCGGAGATCTATCAGGGCAATTTCGCCAGTGCGACGCCGACCGGTGCCACCGGGGTGAAAGCCTCGAACACGCAGATCGGCAGCGACAACGACTCGATGATCATCCAGAACGTCACCAACCCGGCTGCCGGTGGCACGTCCGCCCAGCTGGTGACCGTCGATCAGACCGGCGACGGCAACGTCTCCTCGGTCGTTCAGACCGGGATCCGCGACGCGCAGATCGTCAAGGTTCTCCAGAGCGGTAATGACAACCTGTCGCGGGTCGAACAGTCGGACCCCTCGGATTCCGCTGCTGGCAATTTGGCCAACGTCCAGCAGTATGGCGACCAGAACGACAGCTTGGTCGATCAGTCCTCCTATACCGGCACGGTCAATGTCACACAGACCACGGTCGGCGGCATCAACGCAACCAGCCCGCGCGACCGGTTCGGCGACACCGTTCGCAGCAACTTCTCCCGCGTGACCCAGTCCAACACCGGAGAAACTGTCGCGACGCTCACCCAGGACGGGCAGCTCAACCGCTCCGACATCAGCCAGTCCAATGCGAGCGGCATGGCGGAAGCGACTGTCGATCAGGACGGTATCTTCAACAACTCGGATATCGTGCAGACTGCTGCGGCCACCGCCAACGTGACGCAGGCGGGTGATTATGGCGACAACGACTCGATGGTGGACCAGTCGGCGGACGGCGCGATGGCTACGGTGACGCAGAACGGCGACAGCACTGCGCCGACCTACTTCCCGAGCAACCAGTCGTCTATCACGCAGGCTTCGGCGGCGACCGCCGATGTCGAGCAGACCGGTCAGCAGAACCTGTCCGACATCATGCAGGACGCAGGCGCTGCCGGTGCCCTCGCCACGGTCCGCCAGACGAACCCCAATGCGTCCGCCGGTGCGGGTGACATCAACAGCTCGATGATCACGCAGTCTTCGCTGACCAGCGCATTCGTCGAGCAGATCGGTGAAGGCAATGACTCGATCGTCAATCAGTCGGGCACCAACACCGTGCTGGCGACCAACACGGTCGCGGCGGTCGAAATCTCGCAGCTGGGGAATGACGGCTATTCGCGCGTCGGCCAGTCGGGCACCGGCAACGAAGCCAGCCTGACTCAGCTGGCCGGCTCCAGCGAAGCACATTCCGAAATCGACCAGTCGGGTTCGGACAACTTCGCCACCGTGATGCAGGGCGGGTTCGACAACGCATCCTACATCACGCAGTCGGGCGAGGGTAACTTGGCGACGGTCAGCCAGACCGCGGCAGGCAACGTCTCGACCATCACGCAGGCCGGTATGAACAACACCGCCACCGTGACCCAGAGCGGCAGCAACACGCCCATGTAACCGAATTGGCCGGCGCTCCGATCGGGGCGCCGGCCATTCTCTTTTGCTGATCCTCAACAGGGAGGAAATACCGTGAAAAAATCCATTCTAATCGGCGTTTCGACCATCGCGCTCCTTGCAGCGCCCGCAATGGCCCAGAACAACACCAGCACCGCCACGCAGACCGGCTCCGGCCAGGACGCGACCGTCGTTCAGTCCGGTGCACTCAGCACCTCGACGATCACCCAGAGCAATCGCAACAATCTCGCCGATATCCAGCAGCAGGCGGATACCAACGGTGCGAAGAGCGAAGTAACGCAGACCGGCGAGGGTGCCCGCGCAAGCGTCATCCAGGTCAGCGATGCGGCGGATTCGGAGATCGAACAGGAGGGCGGCGCCCAGAATGCTTCGGTCTATCAGGACGGATCGAGCACCTCCTACATCGCACAGAGCGCGCGCTTCAACGAAGCAAGCGTCAGCCAGACCGGCAATGGCAATGACAGTTCGGTGATCCAGACCGGCGTGAACGGCGCGGTGGGCGATCCCGACAATGATTACGACAGCGCCGATCCCGACAACCGCGTCGGCGTGACGCAGAACGGCGATTTCAACCTCAGCACGATCATGCAGAGCGGCGACAACACGGTTGCCGACGTCATGCAGACGGGCAATGCTAACATAGCCAATGTCAACCAATCGGGCGATTTCGCGAATGCGGTCGTGATCCAGGATGGTAACGGCAACAATGCGAATGTCATGCGTCAGAGTGCCGATGGCACCGGCGATGCCTCGCCGCCGACCCAGCCGGTCGAAGGCGAGGATTTCGCGGACGCGTTCATCAGCCAGACCGGTGACGACAACGCCGCGACCATCACGCAGGATGCCGCCCCGTCCTTCGCCTCGATCACGCAGACGGGCAGCGAAAACGCATCGACCATCGCGCAGACCGGGACCGCCGCGGGCGCCTCGGCCGTCACGCTTCAGACCAGTGACGGCAATACCAGCCGCATCACGCAGAGCGGCGGCGCGACGGCCAGCGTCACGCAGGGTGGCGGTGTCAACGGGCTCGGCTCGCGTCGTTGGGACGGCGACGAATTCCCGCCCCCGAGCGGCAGCGGCGAAAGCTTCGCCAACAACGTCTCGCTGATCGACCAGTCGGCCGATGGCGCGAGCGCGACGGTGGGCCAGAACGGCATCCTCAATCGTTCGAGCATCATGCAGAGTGCTGCGGCCAGCGCGGGTGTCACGCAGTCGGGTGTCTACAACACCTCGATCATCGATCAGAGCGGTGCCAGCACAGCCACCGTGGATCAGAGCGGAACGCACGCCCGCAATGCCTCGCGCATCACGCAGGCCGGAAGCAATTCGGTTGCCGAGGTGGACCAGGACGGGTCGAATCTCGCCGCCCCAGCCAATGCTCCGACCAATGAAAGCCTGGTCGCACAGTTCGGCGACAACAACCGCGCTTTCGTGATGCAGGAAGGCGATGAGAACTTCTCCTCGACCACGCAGAACGACGATGGCGGTTCGATCTTCGTCAACCAGACCGGCACCAATCTGATGTCCAATGCGTCGCAGACAGATCTGGGCGGGACGATCTATGTCGACCAGTTCGGCGAGCGACAGTCGTCGGACGTCGCGCAGACCTCGCGCTTCCAGACCGCGCGCGTGCGGCAGGAAGGATCGGACAACACGTCGGACATCGACCAGTCGTCGGTCGCAGGCATTGGCACCATCACCATGGCTGACGGCGTCACGAACGTGTCCTATGCGAACGTGAACCAGTCGGGGAGCGGAAACGACTCTACGATCGAGCAGACCGGGTCGAGCAATTTCGCCTATGTCACCCAGAGCGCGTCGGGCAACCAGGCGACGATTACCCAGTCGGGCGACGTGACCAGCGCAATCATCACGCAGTCGGGTTCGGACAATCGTTCAAACGTGACGCAAACAGGTTTCGTCACCAACTTCCCACCGTTCCTCACCGATACCGCGATCATCCAGACCGGCGATCGCAACCAATCGGATGTGGTGCAGGACGGGGCGTGGAGCTTCACCGGGGACAGGGCGTTCGACAACACCGTCCGCTCGCTTCAGTCTGGCGACGACAACCGGTCCTTTATCGATCAGGCGGGCCTCGATCCGCGGGCGGCCCTCACCCAGAGTGGCGATGGCAACCTCAGTGATATCGATCAATCGGGGACAAACAACTTCTCGGATATCTTGCAATCCGGCAACGGCAACACCTCGCTCGCCATGCAGACCGGGTCGAATGGCGTCCTGTCCGTCGTTCAATCGGGTGATGACAGCAAGTCGACTGTCACTCAGTCGGGTGATCTGAACTATGCCGCCGTCGATCAGTCGGGTTCGAACCAGACCTCGACGATCACCCAATCCTCGATCAATCGCACCTTCTCTTACAGCGCCGGTGCGAGCGTGACCCAGTCGGGGGCCGACAACGTTTCCGATGTCAACCAGTCGGGCGCGGGCGGATTCGGCAATTTCACCTCTGGCGTGACGGCTTCTCCCGTCGCGAACGTGGTGCAGAACGGCGTGGGCAACGAGAGTGATATCGACCAGACCGGAATTGGTAATATCGCGTTCCAGACGCAAACCGGCGACGGTAACGACAGCACCATCCTGCAGGATGGCGCCGACGGAGAGACGCGCGTGGCGCAGACCGGAAACGAGAACTTCGTCTCCGCGACGCAAACGGTGACTGGGCCGAACTTCCTGTCGCAGGGGCGTATTCTGACGGTGCAAAGCGGCAATGAGAACCGGGCCACGGTGACGCAGGACGGTATCGCAACCGACAATGCGTTCGACGCTGGAACGCCTTCTCTGGCGGTCTACACCAATCAGGTCGGGGACGCGAACGTCCTCACCGTTTCGCAGTCCGGGACCGATGATGTTGCCTTCATCGATCAGATTGGCTTGTCCAACGCGACGACGGTGAAGCAGCTCACCGGAGGATCGGCGAACTTCGTCGACTCCGACCAGACCGGGGAACTTGGGCTGTCCGAAATAACTCAGGGCGGGAGCCAGAACCGGGCACTCCTGAGCCAGGGTGGCCTGGAGAACGAAAGCTACATCACCCAGTCGGGCATGATGAATACGGCTGACGTTACCCAGACCGGAACGGGCGCGATCTCGACCATTACCCAGGCGGGCATGAACAACACCGCCACCGTCTCGCAAGGCGGTAATTAACCCGGACGCACCGGGCGGCGACACGCGCCGCCCGGTGCGCCTTCGGGCTCTTTAATGTCCCTGTCGCATGAGCGCTGCGGACAAAGACAAACACCAATTTCCGAGGGCGCTGCCATGACAGTCAGAATACGACCAGCTCTTCTCACGCTTGCCGCGGCCTTCGCCGCGCCGGCGGGAGCGCAGTCCGCAGCGCCGCAATGCGATGGAGACCCGACCATGCCGAAGGATGGAAAGACAACGATCGTGCGCACCGGCGAAGGGCACACCGCCCGGATCACGCGCAGCGGCGACGGAACCGTCCGCGTCGAACAGCATGGCAAGGATCACGCCGCTTTGGCTATCCAATCGGACGATGGCAGCGTTCTCGACATCGCGCAGTCGGGCGAGAGCGCGTCCGCGAATGTCACCCAGGTCGGCGGATGCAATTCTTCCCGCCTGACCCAATCCGGCAACGGCAATTCAGCCACCGTCGTCCAGCGCGGTTCGGGCAATAGTACCGTGGTTCGTCAGGGGAACAGCGATGACTGAAATTGCGCTCAAAAACCCACTGGCATCACTCGCGATCGCTGTCGCCTTGATTGCGAGCTCGCCAAGCGTGGCGAAGACGCCCGGCACGCCGCCCGGAAATCCGTGCGCGAAGTCGAACGGAAATCCCTGCAACGGAAACAATGGGAACGCCGGTGCGCAGGGTAATGCCGGAAGCGCAAATCCCCCCACGACGCCCTTGATTATCTCGCGGCCCAATGCCGATAGGGGCGCCTTCATCGATCAGATCGGCAGCAGCAATCGGGCGGCGATCGAACAGAACGATCCAGGCCATTATGCGCGCATCGATCAGGACGGATCGGACAATCGCGCCACCTCGACCCAGGAAGGCACCGGCTCGCACTATGCGCGCGCGATACAGCGTGGATCGGACAATGCGCTTCATATCACGCAGAGTGGCGACGCCGCTCAGGTTGCGCTTGCCGAGCAGAGCGGCGAGGGCAACCGCATGACCCTGCGCCAGATTGGCGGAAGCGAGATGGACGGCATATTGGCGATCCAGTCGGGGGCTTCCAACCTGCTCGACCTCACGCAGAACGGAGGCGACAATCAGGCCGAAATCCGCCAGAACGGGAACGCGAATGCCGCGCTGATCACGCAAAACGGTGGGAACCAACTGATGCTGATGCAAACGGGCGACAATCTTGCCATCGCGATCGACCAACCCGCAGGTCAGGCGCTGACGGTCACCCAGGGTCGCTAGATGCGGTTGCGCACTCTCTCGCTGGTGTTCGTCGCATTCGCGTCGGGCGCATTCGGACAAGGTGTCGACCAGCGGGTCGAGCTCGAGGAATTTGCCGTCGATCCCGATGAGCGGGGTGGAGGTCCGAGCGATCTGAATGTCAGTCAGATAGGTGAACCGGCAGGCGCCAACACATCGGGAAAAGTGTCGTCCGGTCCGATCGATACGGACCGCTCGATCCTCCGATCGCCTCAGAGGGATGGAGCGGATACTGGGGTCGCGCAGGTTTCGCGCGCCGCGTCCGATCTTGCAACAGCGCAGGTCGCGCGCGGCGAAGGCGATCTGCGCAGCGTCCAACCCGATGCCCTGTCTTCGCCGGACCAGAGCGCTCCCGAGGGCGTGACGAGATTGGGCGGCCAGGATCGCTGCGATCCGCAGGTGGATCAGTCGCTCTACCGTGCCTGCCTGCGAATCCTGGAAAGGCGTGCCGGGGATTTCGCGGCACCGACCGCCCCTGTGCTGAGCGCTGAAGAAGCCTTGCTGGCGCAGCGACGGGCGGATGACGAGGACCCGGCAACGCTGACGATCGAACAGCGCATCCGCCGCGCATCGCAGACGGCTCCCGATGCCGAATTGTCGAGCAATCAGGAGCTCGCGTCGCTCTTCCTGCCTGGCACGGCCCCTCCGCCTGCGCAGCCGGTCGAGGACAGCACCACGCTGCAAGGCGCGAACCTCGAAGCGGTACTGAAAGCTATCGGTCTGACGGTGCCTCCCCAGCCCTAAATCCTCGCGTCGCGGTAGAGCGTGCTTATTGGGTGCACTGTCATCGTCACGAACCGCTGATCGCGACGTAAGCCCCGATCGCGATGACGAGCATGGCAAATCCCCGCTCGAGCACGCCTTCGCGCGCGCCGAGCTTCTTGCCGATGACGATGCCGGACATGGTGCCGAGGATTCCTCCCGCGACCAGCAGGCCGGTGATCAGCCAGTCGACCAGGCCGGAAATCGCGTAGGACCCTGCCGTCGTCAGGCCCAGCGCCGTCACCACCATAAGCGAGCTGCCCACGGCGTAGCGGAGCGGCATCGCGGCGGCGAGCATCAGTCCCGGCACGATCAGGAAGCCCCCGCCGATCCCGAAGAAGCCGGCGGCAAGGCCGGTCAAAAGGCCTATTGGGATCAGGCGAGGTAGCAGCAGGCGCGCGCTTGTCCGGGTCAGGCGGACGTCGGGCGCCAAAATCGTGCTTCGTTTCCGCAGCATGGAGATACCGACACCGATCATCAGCAGTCCGAACAGTGTAAGCAGGCGCTGCCCATCGAAGGCCTTGCCGAGTTCCGCGCCGATCGCGGCGCCGACGACCCCGGCCAGCGCGAAGACGCTCGCGCAGCGCCATTTCACGTTTCCGGCGCGGGCGTGTCCGACCAGGCTGGCCATAGCATTGGCGCTCACCGCGACGGCCGCCGTGCCGATGGCGGCATGGGTCGATCCGATCCCGACCACATAGACCAGCAGCGGCACTGCGAGGATCGACCCGCCACCCCCCACCAGCCCGAGGATCAGGCCGATGGCGCCGCCGGATATCAGCGTGGCGATGATGGTGGCGAGGTCCATATCCGGGTCAGACGTTCGCGCGCCGGTTCCAGGGAAGCGCGCGCAGCATCTCGGCCATCCCGCACCATCCGGTCGTCCCGGCAAGGACAAGTCCCGCGCCGACGAAGGCGGACAGCCCGAAGAGGGCGGGCGACCACAGGAAGCCGAGCAGAACGCCGATCAGGACAAGCGCTCCTGCCGCGATCTGCACCTGTCGCATGATCTCGATCGGTTGTTTTTTGTCGAGCACGGTCGGTTGTCGCGCCGCGCGCCACGCATCGATCCCACCTGTCAGGACGAAAGCTTGGGCATCTCCTGTGGCGGCTGTCAGGCGCGCGGCGTTCGCTTCGGTCCGCATTCCCGAACGGCAATGGAAGATGACCGGCGAAGGGCAGGGGCCGAGTTCGCCGATCCGATCGAGCGGGACGTTCGTTGCGCCCGGAATGTGTTCGCGCGCATATTCGTCCGTCCCGCGAATATCGATCAGGCGCGCGCCAGCCTGCATTGCGGCTTGGGCGTCGGACGGGTCGAGAGGAAGGCAGGTCATCGCATCAATCCTTGCAGTAGAGTTGATAGAGAGTGGCGAGCAGCGTCTCGACCCGCGCATCCGCGATCGAATACCAGAGCGTCTGGCTTTCGCGCCGGTAGGCGACCAGGCCTTCGTCCCGCATCCGCGCAAGGTGCTGCGAGCAGGCCGACTGGGACAATCCGACATCGTGCGCCAGATCGCCGACCGTGACCTCGCCATGTTCGACCAGCTTGCACAGCAGCATCAGCCTGCGGGCATTGCCGAGCGCCTTCAGCGTATCGGCAACCCCGCTGGCTTTCGCCTCGAAGGTTTCGAGATCCATCGGTTCGAGCATCGCTTCACTCCATTAGCTCTTGCTTATATAGGGAGGCGATCTATATTAGCAAGAGCTAATGGAGTCAGATTATGAGCCAACCCGTCATCGAGGCCTTCTTCGACGAACCAACCAATACGATCAGCTATCTCGTCGGCGATCCCGCCACCCATATCGCTGCCGTGATCGACCCGGTGCTCGATTTCGATCTCGCCAGTGGCGAGGCCGATACGCGCAGTGCGGAGCGGATCCTCGCATTCGCGAAGGACAAGGGGTGGGAGATCGCGATGGTGCTGGAAACCCACGCCCATGCGGATCACCTCTCGGCCGCGCCTTTCATCAAAGCGCAGACCGGTGCCTCGATCGGGATCGGCGCCCATATCCGCGACGTGCAAAAGATTTTCCGTCCGGTCTTCGCGATGGACGATCTCGCGGTCGACGGGTCGGATTTCGATCGCCTGTTCGAAGACGGAGAACGCTTCCGCATCGGCGAGCTGGAGGTCGAGGTGATGCACGTTCCCGGCCATACGCCGGCGGATGTCGCCTATCTCGTCGCCGATGCCGCCTTCGTCGGCGACACGCTCTTCATGCCCGATTACGGCACGGCCCGCGCCGATTTCCCTGGCGGCGACGCGCGCACGCTCTATCGTTCGATCCGGCGCCTGCTGGAATTACCCGACGAGACGCGCCTGTTCCTGTGCCACGATTACAAGGCGCCTGGACGGGACGAATATCGCTGGGAGACCACGGTCGGCGAACAGAAGCGCTCCAGCATCCACATCCACGAAGGGATGAGCGAGGACGATTTCGTCGCCATGCGCGAGGAACGCGATGCGGGTCTGTCGGTCCCCAAGCTCCTCCTGCCATCCATTCAGGTCAACATCCGCGCCGGTCGGTTCGAGGAAGCGGAGGCCAATGGCGTCACCTATCTGCGCATCCCGGTGAAATGGAATTCCGACAATTCGGCGTGAGTGACAGAGGCGACCGACATGGTGGGTATCCTCCTCACCGTCACGCCGTGCGTCGCACGACCAGACGCGGAGGCATCACGATGCTCTCGGTGTCCTCCCCGGAGATGCGCCGGATCAGCAAATCGACCATTGCGAAGGCCCCGGCGCGGATATCCTGGCGGACGGTCGTGAGGGGCGGGGTGGTCTGGGCGGCGAGCGGAAGGTCGTCGAAGCCGACGATCCGCACCTGATCGGGCACGGCGATGCCGAGCGCCTTCAGCCGCGCGAGGCTGGCGATGGCGAGCGTATCGGTCGCGGCGAAGATGGCGTCTCCGCGTTCGAAGGATCGATCGAGATTGGCGGCCACTTCGGCTTCCAGCCGATCGCTCGACAGGTGGCTTGTCAGCGGAGTGACCGTCACGCCCGATCGCCCTGCGGCATCGAGCGCACCGGCATAGCGGGCAGCGAATTCGACGGCGGAGGTGTCGCCGAGGAAATAGATATGCCGCGCGCCGCTTTCGATCAGGCGCTCGGTCGCAAGCCTGCCGCCGAGGCGATTGTCGGTGCCGACCACGCAATGGCGCTGCCCCTCGGCATGATTGCCCCAGACCACCATCGGCAGATAGCCGTCGGCGGCGTCCTCGATGCGATCGAACTGGTCGGACTGGCCGATCACCAGCAACCCGTCGATCATGCCCGAACCGATGAAGCGATCGAGCCAGTCCTCGTCGCGCTCGGGGATGACGCGGCGCAGCATCAGGTCATATCCACGCTCGGTCAGCGCATCGGCGAGATGGCCCAGCAGCGTGATGAAGAACGTGTCGGAAATCTGCTGCCTGCTGTCATGCCCCAGCGGGATGGCGATACCGATCACGTCGGTCTTCTGGCGGCGCAGGCTGCTCGCCATCTTGTTCGGTCGAAACCCGTGATCGCGGGCGAGGGCGACGATGCGTTCGCGCGTGGCCGTATTGACCAGGCTGTTGCCCGCCAAAGCCCGGCTGACAGTGCCCGCAGAGACCCCGGCGATCCGCGCGAGATCGCTGAGAGTGCGGACGGCGGGACGCGCCTTCGGAGTTTCCTGCTCGCTCATTCGACCGGCGTTTACACCGGTCTAGGCTGGTGGAACAGGCGGTGCGGTGACAGCGTGGGGGACAGGCCGAGCGGGGCGTCCCCCGGCCTTCACGAATAAGGTCGCGACCGCGCCCAAGAGCATCAGCGCACCGCCCAGCATCAGCGCATTGCGCGGATCTCCGCCCAGCAGGGGTTCGTAGATAAACGGCATCGTCACCGTCTCGATCAGCATCGGGATCACGATGAACATATTGAAGATCCCCATGTAGATGCCCGTCCGCGCAGGCGGGATCGCATCGGTCAGCATGACGTATGTGTTGCCCATCATGCCCGCCCAGCCGATTCCGATGCCGAGCATCAGGACGAACAATCCGGCTTTGTCGTCCATCCCCGGTATCATCAGCATGGCCGCGCCCGATGCGGCGAGACAGGCGGCATGGACCGATCGCGCGCCCAGACGGCGGACGATGGGGATCAGGGCCATGGCGGAAATGAAAGCGACGAAATTATAGAAGGCGCCGATCTGCTGCGCAGTCAGAGTCGCTTCGCGGAATGCCGCGCTTTGCGGATCGGCGGTGTCGTAGAGCGAACGACCGACGGCGAAGGCGATATATTGCCAGTAGACGAACATGGCATACCACTGGCACAGCATCGCGAAGGCGAGCTGGCGCATCGGCTTCGGCATTTCGCGGATGGCGATGGCTATATCCGCAAGCGCGGAAGACGCGGATAACGGGCGTTCGGCAAGCGCGGCCTGCTCGGCTTCGCTCAGCGGCAATTCGGGCACGCGCCAGATCGACCATACGATGGTGCTGATCGACAGGATCGCACCGATGACGAAAGCGACGCGAACGATCACGGGAATGCCGTTCGCATCGAGCACGTCTTTCGCCACGAACGCCGTCAGCAGGGTGGGGGCCATGTAGCTCAGCGTCTGGGCTAGCCCGGTGAAGGCGCTTTGCGTCAGAAAGCCGACCGGCCGCTGGTCGGGCGCGAGGCGGTCGGACACGTAGGCGCGGTAAGGCTCCATCGTGATGTTGTTGCCCGCATCGAGGATCCACAAAAGCGAGGCCGCGACCCACAAAGTGGGGGAATAGGGCATGGCGAACAGGGCCAGCGAACACAGGATCGCCCCGATCAGGAAATACGGGGTGCGCCGCCCGAGGCGGCTCGACGTGCGATCGCTGAGAGCGCCGACGATCGGCTGGACTATCAGGCCGGTCATCGGCCCGGCCAGCCAGAGCAGGGGCATGGTAGCCTCGTCCGCGCCGAGGAATCCGTAGATCGGTCCCATATTGGCCTGCTGCAGACCGAAACTGAATTGCAGCCCGAAGAAGCCGATATTCATTTCGATGATTCGCAGCAGGGAAAGCCTTGGCTTTGCCGCATTTATCATGGCCAATCCTCTCAAATATGGCCCTCTGACCGGGGCTGTTAAGGGTATTGATGACAGGAAAAGGGGCATCTTGCAATCGTTTGCAATAAAACTGTTGCAAACGATTGCAACTGAGGTAGGTCTAAATGCGAATCGCGCAATCGACGCGAACGCACCAGGAGAGTTGCCATGAAGATCCGTCACACCCTCGCCCTGAGCGCTGCGCTTTCGGCTTTCACCACGCCCGCTTTTGCGCAGGATGCTGCGACGCAGGACGAGGTCCCGCCCGCTATCGATGCGTCTGAGATCGTCGTCACCGCGGTTGCGCGCGGGCAGAACGTGCTCGACAGCTCGGTCTCGGTCAGCTCGCTCAACAGCGAGGCGATCGTCGATCTGGCACCGCGATCCTCGGCCGAGCTGATCCGCCAGATTCCGGGCATCCGTTCGGAAAGCTCAGGCGGCGAGGGCAATGCCAATATCGCCGTGCGCGGCCTGCCGGTCGCCTCGGGCGGTGCGAAGTTCCTCCAGCTCCAGGAAGACGGGCTCCCAATCCTCGAATTCGGCGACATCACGTTCGGCAATGCCGACATCTTTCTTCGCACCGATTATTCCGTCGCACGGGTCGAAGCGGTGCGCGGCGGGTCTGCTTCGACCTTCGCGTCTAATTCGCCGGGCGGCGTCGTCAACTTCATCTCCAAGACCGGCACGCGCGAAGGCGGCTCGCTCGGCCTGACCGCCGGGCTGGACTATCGCGAATTCCGCGCCGATTTCGACTATGGCGGCAGCATCGATGCCGACACGACTTTCCATATCGGCGGTTTCAGCCATATCGGCGATGGGCCGCGCGATGTCGGCTATGACGGGGCCCGCGGCGGCCAGATCAAAGCCAACATCACGCGCAATTTCGCCAATGGCTATGTCCGCGTCTATGGCAAGTATCTGAACGATCACTCGGTCGCCTATCTGCCGAATCCCGTGCTCGTCAGCGGGAGCGATGCCGACCCGACCTATACCAGCATCGCGAATTTCTCGATCAATTCGGATTCGCTCCATTCGCCCAATTTCAGGCCGATCACGACGCTCGATCAGGCGAATCAGGTCGAAACCTACAATATCAACGAAGGGATGCATCCCAAGGTTCTGGCCGGCGGTCTCGAAGCAGAGTTCGATATCGGTGCTTTCACCGTCACCAATCGCTTCCGCTATGCCGATATCAGCGGCGCCTTCGTGTCGCCTTTTCCGGGTAGCGTGACCGGAGCGCAGGCTGCGGCCAACGCGATCGGCGGACCCGGCTCCAGCCTCTTTTATGCGAGCGGCCCGCAGGCAGGCCAGATCGTCGCCAATCCCGCGACCCTTGGCGGCAACGGGCTGGTGGCCAACATCGTCACCTTCAACACGCGGCTCAACAGCCTCGACAATCTCACCAACGATCTTCGTGCGACGACCGAGTTCGATTTCGGCGGCGGTTCGGCAAGCCTGACGGGCGGGTTCTATTATTCGCAGCAGGATATCGACACTGCGTGGCTGTGGACCTCGCATCTGATGAGCGTGGAGGGCAATGGTGATGCCGTGTTGCTGGACGTGCGCAACGCAGCGGGCGTCCCGCAAACCCAGAACGGCACGGTCGGTTACAGCGCCGCGTTCTTCGGCAATTGCTGCCGTCGCTCCTACGATCTCGAATACACGACCAAGGCGCCCTTTGCCGCGCTCGGCCTGGAATTCGGCGGGCTGTCGCTCGATGGCAGCGTGCGCTGGGATTTCAGCGAGGCCAAGGGCAGGACGTTCGGCGACGGCCCGGTGACGACGCGTGACATCAACGGGAACGGGACCATCAATCGGGCGGAAACGCTGGTCAGCGTGCTGCCGACCACAGGTGCCGCGCTGGTCGATTACGATACGGATTACGTGTCCTACTCGGTCGGTGCGAACTATCTTGTCACCGATTCCTTCTCGATCTTCGGACGCTACAGCCGGGGTGGCCGGGCCAATGCGGACCGCATCCTGTTCAACGCCAACAATGTCGATCCGGCGACCGGTGCCCTGCGCAGCAGCGACGTGGCGGTCGATTTCGTCAAGCAGGCCGAAATCGGCGCCAAATACCGCTCCGGCGGCCTGTCCTTCTACGCCACCGTCTTCGATGCCCGGACCGAGGAAGAGAATTTCGAAGCGACCACCCAGACCGTCTTCAGCAGGGCCTACAAGGCGCGCGGCGTGGAGCTGGAAGGCGCTTACCGGATGGGTCCGTTCAGCCTGTCGGGCGGCGCGACCTACACCGATGCCGAGATCAGCCGCGACAATATCAGCCCGGCCAATGTCGGCAACACGCCGCGTCGCCAGGCCGACTGGATCTATCAGGCGACCGCCGCCTATGACAGCGAGCTGTTCGGCCTCGGCGTGAATGCGGTGGGCACGAGCGACAGCTACGCGCAGGACAGCAACCAGCTGGTTCTGCCGGGCTTCACGGTCATGAACGCCTTCGTGAACCTGCGTCCGACAGATGGCATCACCCTCTCGCTGAATGCCAACAATGTGTTCGACACCAAGGGTTTCACCGAAGCCGAGGAAGGGTCGATCCCCGCCAACGGGATCGTGCGGGCGCGCTCGATCAACGGGCGGACGCTGTCGGCTTCGGTCCGTTTCGACTTCTGATGACCGATCGCCCGGGCCGGGGGCTCTCCGGCCTGGGCGGCATTCCAGCCCTTATGCGAATTTCCGGGGAAGCATTGTGACCACTGCATGGACCAAGGCTCATACCGCCAAGATCGATACCGCACGCTGTCCGTCAGTACCGGATGTCGGTACCCAGCCACGCCCCATGGGCGGTGCGGATCGCTATTACTGGGACATGTGGGCGGTCCAAAATGGCGACGGGACGATCGCCCGTCTGGGTGGGCGGGAGATGTGGATGGCGCTATCCGCGCCCGACCGGGGTGACCCGGACGCCCGCCATTTCGAGGCCGATATCCGCTGGATCGAGCGGGGGGCGAATGGCTGGGAGGACAAGGGCCCCGTCCTCCCGCCCCATGCCGCGCCATACGAGCGGGAATGGGCCGGGTCGGCGCTGCTCGACGATGGCAGGCTGACTTTGTTCTTCACCGGCGCCGGTATTGTCGGGAAGCCGGGCGGCTATCAGCAGCGTCTGTTCGAGGCGAGCGCGCCGGTCGCTTCGGATGGCACGATCGGCGAGTGGACTCTCCCGCGCCCCTCGATCGACAGGCTGACGCCCGAATATTGCGCGGCGGACGCGCATGAAGGGGAGGCCGGAAGGATCAAGGCGTTTCGCGATCCGGCCTTCTTCCGCGATCCGATGGACGGCGCGGACTATCTGATCTTCACCGCCTCGCTCGCCGGGAGCGATTCCGACTATAACGGTGCCGTCGGGATCGCGCGACGCGGGGATGCCGGATGGTCGCTGCTGCCGCCGCTCGTCCATGCGGACGGGGTCAACAATGAACTCGAACGCGCGCATATCGTCTTTCGGGACGGAATGTATTACGTTTTCTGGGTGACCCAGACCTCCACCTTCGCGCCCGATGTCCCCACCGGACCGACCGGGCTTTACGGGATGGCCGCGCGCTCTCTGGTAGGTCCGTGGACGCCGCTTAACGGCAGCGGGCTCGTGCTCGCCAATCCGGCGGACGACCCGCGCCGCGCCTATAGCTGGTTCGTGAGCGCGGAGGGCGTGGTGGCGAGCTTCGTCGACGACCCCGGGGGCCAAGGCTTCGTCGGAGCGCCAGCACCTCTGTTGCAGCTCGCTTTCGACGGCGAGACCGTGAGCCTGGTCGAAGAGGTGGGGGCGCCATGATCGGCGGTATCGAAGCTGGCGGGACGAAATGCGTGCTCGCGGTCGGCGAGACGCCAGATTCGATCGCTGCCACGCACACGATACCCACCCGCAACCCCGACGAAACCGTGGCCGAAGCGCTTGACTGGTTCTCCACGCAACCGTCCCTGACGGCGCTGGGGCTGGCGACGTTCGGCCCGGTCGGGCTCGACCGGGAGCGAGCGGATTACGGGCATATTCTGGCGACGCCCAAGCCGGGATGGAGCGGGTTCGACCTGGCAGGTGCGCTGGCCGATGGGCTGCATGTGCCGGTAACGGTGGATACCGACGTCAACGCCGCCGCGCTTGCCGAGGCGCGGGCCGATGGTTCGGTCCGGTCGCTGGCCTATATGACCGTGGGCACCGGGATCGGCGTCGGCCTCGTCATCGATGGCCGCTGCGTCCATGGCGCCGCGCATCCTGAGATGGGCCACTATTATCCGCGCCGCCCCGTGCACGACGACGCATTCGCTGGCGTGTGCCCCTTCCACGGCGATTGTCTGGAAGGCCTGGCGAGCGGTCCCGCAATCCTCGCGCGCTGGGGAGCGACCCTGTCCGACCTGCCCGAAACGAGCGCCGCGCACGAACGCGTCGCGCATTATCTGTCGCAAGCGTGTCATACGCTGTTCGCGACGACATCGGTCGAAAAGGTGGTTCTTGGCGGCGGCGTGCTGCAAACGCCGGGCCTTCGCGAGCGGATTGCTGAGCTGGTGACGGAACTCGATGCCGGTTACCTGCCGGGTGGCAACCGACACCAGATCATCGCCCCGCGCCTGGGCCAGATGTCGGGCATCACCGGAGCCATGATCCTCGCCGCCTAGCATCGAGGGCGGCTCCGAATTAGGCTATTCTTCGAAGTGCGGGCTGATCGGCTGGGGTGGCGCGGTCCTTAGCCGAGAAATTCGTCAGGCCGTTCCCACCTGCTGACGGATGCCGTAACGGTCAGATTGGCATTCGCGCTCGCGACGGTCCGCGTCATGTCGAGCAGACGATCGAAGGGCAGCACGAAACCGATGATCAAGGCCGTCTGCGCGGTCGAAACGCCGACCGAGGCGAGGACGGCCGCGAGCATGAACAGGGAGGCCGAAGGGATCGGCGCAGTCCCGAATGCCGCGAGCGCTCCGGTCAGCAGGACGATACCCAGCATCGCCGGGTCCGGCGTCACGCCAAGCGCCTGCAGGCTGAAGACGCTCAGCAATCCCACATACATGGCCGTTCCGTCCTTGCCGATGCTCGCGCCGATCGGAAGAACGGTCGATGCGACACCGCGATCGATCTGCATCTTCTCGATCGCCACCCGCAAGGCGACGGGAAGAGTGGCAGCCGACGAGGCCGTGGCGAAGGCGACGGCAAGCGCGTCGATCGCCGCACGATAGAACCGTCCGACCTGCCGCTTCGCAACGAAGAGGAGCAGCGGAACATGGACCAGCGCAATCTGCACCGCGACCCCGATCACCACGCAGAGAGCCAGCCAGCCGATATTGGTGAAGACCGCGATCCCGTTCTGCGCGACCGCAACGGCGATCAGTGCGAAGACGCCATAGGGCGTGAACTCCATCACCAGCGCGACCAGCCGGAACAGGATGCGCGCGGCCGATTGCAGCAGGTTTGCAACCGGACGTCCTTCCTCCCCAGCCAGTACGGTGGCGACACCGAAGGCGATCGCGAAGAAGATGATGGCGAGCATGTCGCCCGCCACCAGCGCCTCGACCACATTGACAGGGACGATGCCCATCAGCTGATCGTAAACCGGCACAGGCTCGCCCAGAGCGAAGGCTTCCCCGCTCCCGATCGCCGCGCCCAGGCCTGGCTGGATGACGAGACCCGCCGCCATCCCGATCGCGACCGCGCAGAAGGTGGTGGCCGCGAACAGGGCGATCGTACGCGCACCGACCGCGCCCAGCCTGCGCGGATCGGCAAGCGCGGTGACGCCCGAGGCGAGGCTGATGAAAAC
The DNA here is from genome assembly GCF_009827295.1 of Qipengyuania pelagi. NCBI lineage: Bacteria > Pseudomonadati > Pseudomonadota > Alphaproteobacteria > Sphingomonadales > Erythrobacteraceae > Qipengyuania > Qipengyuania pelagi. The sequence goes on from NZ_WTYD01000001.1 coordinate 716,315, forward strand.
GATGGGAACCACCAGCATTCGGATCAGCCGCACGAACAGATCGCCGAGGAAGGCGACATAGACGGTTGCCGATGGCGCCAGCAGGCCAAGCGCGACCCCGGCAACCAGACCGACCACGACACGGCGCCACAATGCCAGCGCCTGCCACCGCCGCAGCCAGGTCATCATCGCCAATCCCCTTTAATTCGCCGCGCCCCAGAAGCCTTCGCACGGCCGGTGCAGCATCCCCCGATCGCAGGACACACCATCGCTGCGATCTTCCATGAGCCACAACGGTCCGTCCAGATCGGCGAAAGCACTATCCGCAGCCAAAGCCAGGGCGGGGGCGATCGAGAGCGAGGAACTGATCATGCACCCGATCATGATACCCAGCTCTCTCTCGCGAGCCTGGTCGATCAGCTGGAGCGCTCCGGTCAGCCCACCCGCCTTGTCCAGCTTCACGTTCACCACCCCGTATCCGCTCGCCAGATTGTCGAGATCGCTGGCGGTGTGGATGGATTCATCGGCAGCGATCGGGATCGCGGATGCGAAGCCGTCGAGCGCCCTGTCCTCCCCAGCGGGCAAAGGCTGTTCCAGGAGATCGACGCGCAGGTCGATCATCAGCTCCTGCAACCCTTCGACCTCCTTCATAGACCAGCTTTCGTTCGGATCGACGATCAGGCGCGGATCGGGCGCGGCTTCGCGCACGGCGCGCAATTGCGCGGCGGGATCGCTCGAATCGACCTTGACCTTTACAAGCGGCGCCCGAGCCAGTTCGCGCGCGGCATCCCGCATCGCATCGGGGGTGTCGAGGCCGATGGTAAGCGCGGTTGCGATCGGCGCCAGCGGTTCGGCGAGCCCAAGCGTGGCGAATACGCTCCGGCCCGTCAGCCGCGCTTCCAGATCCCACAGCGCGCAATCGAGGGCATTTCGCGCCGCGCCCGCCGGCATCAGATCGAGCAGGTCGTGTCTGCTCGCCCCCGCTTCGATAGGCCCCTTTTGCGCTTCGATCGCGGCAAGCGCGCTTTCCACGCTCTCGCCGTAACGCGGGTAGGGGACGCCTTCACCGCGCCCCACCTTCCCGTCGCGACCGATCGCGACCGTCACCACTTCGGCAGCGGTCTTCACGCCGCGTGAGATACGGAAGGGCCGGGCGAGAGGAAGGCTTTCGTGGCGTGCGGAAAGGGTGGTGCCAGCTCCCGCCATCAGGCCCGTGCCACCCCTTCCACCGGACCGAGCAGCGCGTCGAGGATCGGTTCCACGCCCATCCGGTGCGGATCGGTACAGGGCAGACCGTGTTCGTCCTGAAGCCGCAGGCAGAGTGCGATCGCCTCGTTCTGGTCGAGGCTCGATGTGTTCAGGGCGATACCGATCATGCGGACATCAGGGCTGGTGAGGCGGGCGGTCGCAAGGTTCGCTGCGATGCATTCGGCCAGGTCGGGCGGGGCGCGATGGGTCAGGCCGCGCATCACGCGCCGGGTCGGATCGTGGCACATGACGAGCGCGGCGGGTTGGGCACCGTGCAATAGGCCGGTCGAAACGCCGGCGAAAGAGGGGTGGAAGAGCGAGCCTTGCCCCTCGATCAGATCCCAACCCCCGTCATGGCGGGCGGGGGCGAGCTGTTCGATCGCGCCGGAAATGAAATCGGCCACCACCGCGTCGAGCGGGATGCCCGCTCCGGCGACGAGGATGCCAGTCTGTCCCGTCGCACGAAAATCGCAGGCGATCCCGCGCGCGTCCATCCCGCGCTGAAGCGCCAGCGTCGTATACATCTTGCCGGACGAGCAATCGGTCCCGACCGTCAGCAGGCGATTGCCCGGTCGGGGATCGCCCGTCCCGACCATCAACCCTTCAGGCGGATCGCGAACGTCGTGAAGGAGGCGGCCCGTTCGCTGCGCGGCCTCCACCAGGCGCGGCTCGTCCTTCAATCTGCGATGCAGGCCTGACGCGAGGTCGAGACCGGCCTCCATGGCCTTGATCGCATCCTCGATAACGGTCTTTTCCAGCGTACCGCCGGAATTGACTATGCCGAGGACCATCGTGCGCGCGCCCTTCGCAACCGCCTCCGCAAAATTCATTCTCGGCAGTCCGAGCGTGAGCGGGCACTCATCGCTGCGATATTCGGCCACGCATTGTTCGGGTCGGAATACCGCCAGCCCGCGGGCGGTCTTGATGGCATAGGGATCGGTCGAATTGCCGAGATAGAGGAGATAGGGTGTCGCGATCATCATGGCCCGCATTTCGCAAGAAAACGCGACCTTACTGCGATGCGCTCGGCCCACCCAGAGGGCCTGTCCCATCGGAGGCATAGCATCGGGCTATACCGCGTCGATCACCTCGGCGAGCAGAGCGAGGAAATCGGCACCCGCGCGCGAAGGTGGGCGGGCTTGCAGATAGACCGCATTGATGTCGAAGGTCAGCGCGGGTTGGAGCGGGCGGCTGGCGAGCCCCGCCGCGAGAGCGGATTCGGCGGTGAAATTGTCGACGATCGCCATGCCCAGTCCCGCGCGCACGAGCGCCGCCGCGATGTAATAGGTGCGCGAGGACGCGCTTTCGGTCAGCGTTACTTCGAGGCGTTCGAGTTCGCTGCGCAGCAATTGGCCGATGGGACCGTTCTGGATCGGACTGATGAAATCCTTGCCCTCCATGTCCGCCAGATGGATGCGTGAGGGTGCATCGGGCAGATCTTCCGGCCGGAACAACACCACCAATTCCCCTTCGCCGATCACCTGATGGGCGACCGGTGCGGCAATCGGGACTTCGAAGCTGATCGCGATATCGGTTTCCCGCTCGTAGAGCTTGCGCACGATCTCGTCGTGGTGGAGCGTCTGGAGATCGAAGCGAATCTCGCTTCGCTTCGCGGTGAAACGCGCCACCGCCTCCGGCAAGGCGCCAAGCCCCAGCGAAGGCAGGGCCGAAATGCGCAGCAGGCTGCCTTCGCCCTGGCGCAGATTGCGGCACGCCTGATGCAGCGAGCGGACGCGGTCCTGAATGTCCGACACCTCGCCGAACAGGGTGCGCGCGTCTTCCGTCGGGATCAGTCGTCCTTTTGTCCGCTCGAAAAGGTCCAGTCCCAACGATTTCTCGGCATGGCGAAGCACCTTGGTGACGCTCGGCTGCGACACGTTGAGCGCGCGCGCCGCTGCGCTGACCGTGCCGTGGAGGAATACCGCGTGGAAGACTTCGATCTGGCGTAAATTCATCGGTGAAACGACCTCGCTGCAAGGGGACACATTCGGTGCGGTTATGGCCTTCAAATGTGTCGGCAGGGTTCAGGGGTGGACGGATCGGCGGCAATCGTAAATGCCTTTCGTCTGTTACCGCGTGGCGCAATCTGCGTCGTCGGTCGCGAAGAGGAGCGTTCGTCATGCCGTCCTTGCCTGTCCTCCGCCTGCCATCCCTTGCCGCACTCGCCTGCGCTCTGTCGCTGGGAGCTTGCGCCACCAGCACGCCGCCTGCCGTCGATATCGTGATCCGCGGCGGAACCATCTATGACGGCGGCGAGACGCCAGCCTATCCTGGAGACGTTGCGATCACGGGCGACAGGATCGCCTATGTCGGACCTCCGCGCAAGTTTGCGGCCGGACGGGTGATCGACGCGCGGGGCCAGATCGTGGCGCCGGGCTTCATCGATCCGCACACCCATGCGGATATCTTCCTGCGCGCGGACGATCCCGCCGAGCGGCTCAACGCCGCCTGGCTGACCCAGGGGGCGAGCACGGTGATGATCGGCGTCGATGGCGGCGGCACGCCCGATGTCGCGGAGGATGCGCGCAAGCTGGCCAATTCGGGCGTCGGCACCAATGTGGTGCCCTTCGTGGGCTTCGGCGCGGTTCGGGGGCGGGTGCTGGGCGATGTGGCGCGCGCGCCCGACAGCGATGAGCTCGACACCATGAAGCAGCTGGTCGCAGGCGCGATGTGCGCAGGCGCGACGGGCTTTTCTACGGGCCTGTTCTATGCCCCGCAGAGCTTCGCCACGACCGGGGAGGTGATCGCTCTGGCGCGGGAAGCAGGGCAGCGCGGCGGGCTCTACGATACGCACCAGCGCGATGAATCCTCCTATACGATCGGGCTGATGGATTCGACGCGGGAGGCGATCCGCATCGGCGAGGAGGCGGGCGCGCCAGTCCATATCGCGCATATCAAGGCGCTGGGTGTGGACGTGCAGGGCGAAGCGCCCGCCCTGATAGCCTTGATCGAGGCCGCGCGGGCGCGGGGGATCGATGTGACCGCCGACCAATATCCCTGGCTGGCTTCGGGATCGAGTCTCGATGCCGCGCTGCTGCCGCGCTGGGCGGTCGATGGCGGGGCGGAAGCGCTGCTGGCGCGGTTTGCCGATCCTGCTACCAAGGCGCGTATCCGCACGGAAATGGACGAAAACCTGCGCCGCCGGGGTGGAGCCGCGTCGCTGCTTCTCACCGCTCCCGGTCGGGTCTGGACAGGGCGAACCCTGGAAGAACAGGCGCAGGCCGAGGGGATCGATCCGGTCGAGGCTGCAATCCGCATCATCGCACAGGTCGCGTCGGAAGGCGGGCGGGGGACAGAGGTTGCCTCCTTCAACATGGCGCAGGGCGATGTCGAGGCATTGATGCGCCAGCCATGGGTGGTGACCGCCTCGGACGGTTCGCTGGGCCATCCCCGAATGTTCGCCACCTATCCCGAGAAGTACCGTACCTATGTGGTGGAACGCGGGACGATCGACCTTGCGCGCTTCATCCGTCAATCGACCGGGCAGGTCGCCGATATCTACAAGGTCGAAGAGCGCGGTTATCTGAAGCCCGGCTATTTCGCCGATGTGCTTGTCCTCGATCCCGAAGAATACGCGCCACGCGCGACCTATCTGTCGCCGCGCGAGTTGAGCGAGGGGGTCACCGCGCTGTTCGTGAATGGACGGTTGGCGGTCAATCACGGCGCGGTGACCGGGGAGGCGGCGGGCCGCGTGCTGCTGCGGTCGCGACCTGCCCGTTGCCCCTGACAGGAAAAGGCCCGCCCGCGGCATGAACCGCGAGCGGGCCTCCCCGTATTCAAGCCTTAGAATTCGAGCCGGACGCCGAAGCGGAATGTGCGGCCCAGCAGATCGCTGTAAGTGCTGTTCGCCGCCAGACCCGTTTCCGGCAGGATGATGGGATCGGCATCGAACAGATTGGTGATGTGCATGAACACCTCCGCATCCGCGCCCATCGCTTCAGCGATCTTGGCGGTCGCATTGAGGTCTACGTAGAACACGCCGTCAATGCTGTTGTCGTCGGTCGTGCGTGCCAGCGAGGTCGAGGGCGGACACGCCGTCGAACACTCGAAACGGGTTGCGGAATACCGTCCACTGCCGACGCCGCGACCCACTGCCGTCAGACCGAAATCGGGCGTCTGAAGGGCGATCGAGCCACGATACAGCCAGTCGGGCGGCCCGCTGCCGGACAGAGTGCCGAGCGGACTGATCGGTTCGGTGATCCCGTCATCCACCACGCTTTCGAGATAATGCGTCGCCACCGCGCGCAGGACGAGGGAGCTGTTCATCATGCCGAAGACATCGTCGAGGCCCAGGCGATAGGAGACGTCGAAATCGATGCCTTCGTTGCGCACCTCGGCGAAGTTGAAGGGGCTCGCGCGGAAGAACAGTTCGCGGACCCCGTCGGGATCGGGGCCGTAGGCCGCACAGAACCTAGTGATGCCCTCGTTGCAGCGGTTGAAGATGTCCTGCGCGAAATACTGCCCGATGGCCCCTTCCACGGTGATGTTGAAATAGTCGACCGAGGCGGACAGGCCGGGAACGAAGCGCGGCGTCAGCACCACGCCCGCCGAATAGGTGTCGGCCTTTTCCGGCTCGAGATCGAGATTGCCCGTCGTGGTCTCGCGGAAGGTAATGGTGGTCGCCGGATTGACGAAGGCATTGGTCAGCGTGTTCGTCCGCGATGTGCCCGCCTGGAACAATTCGTTCAGATTGGGCGCCCGGATGTCGCGCGAATAGGTTCCGCGCAGCATGATGTCGTCGATCGGCTGCCAGGTCGCGCCAAGTTTGTAGGTCGTGACGTAGCCCGACGTGGAATAGTCCGTCGCACGCACCGCGCCGTTGAAGATGAGCCCGAAGCCAAGCGGAACGACGGTTTCAAGGTATGCTTCCTTGACGTCGTATTCCCCGAAGGTCGGGAGGTAGTTACCGACCTGGAAGCCGGTCTGAAAGTCGGTGGGGACGAAGCCGGAGACCTCTTCCTTGCGATATTCGGCGCCGACGGCGAGGCTCACGTCACCGGCCCAGAGCGCGAAGGGCGTGAAAGACAGGTTCGCACCCACGACCGTCTGCTTCAATTTCTGGTCGCGATAGGGGTCGCCGAGGACGTAGTCGATCGCCGCCGGATTGGTGACGCCCGTGCCCAGGATGTTGAGCGGGACGCAGCCATTGGTCGGATCCGTCAGTGTCGAACGGCACACGATGGTGCCTGCCGGAACGCCGATCGCATTGCCCGCCGGGGCGAACACGGCGTCGATGGCGTTGTTGTAATTGGCGTTGATGATGATGTCGCGCAGCTGTTCGTGGGAATTGGTTTCGCCATACTGGACATAGGCATCCCAGATCGCGGCCTTGCCCGCGATTTCGAATTCGCCTTCGACGCCGCCTAGATAGCGCTGAACGTCGCGCTGGTTGTTGAGAGCGCGGAACGGCAGGTCGCTCTGCGTCGTGCCGACCGTCACCGTGTTGATGCCCGCCGCCTGCGCGCCCAGAGTGCGGATCAGGAACGCGTTGTCGCCACGCAGAACCCGGCCAGTCGAGAATTGCGGACCGGCGTTGAAAAAGGTTTCCTGCCAATTGTAGGAGGCTTCGATGAAGGCGGTGGCCCAGGGCGTAATATCGAAGCTCAGGCGACCGAAGGCATTGCGCCGATCCTCTTCCGGCGAGAGGCCGATGCGGCTGTTCGAATCGTCGACCTGATAACTGCCGCCGATCGTGATGCCACTGCTTTGCGCGACGGTCGGGAACTGGCCGTAATCATAGCGCAGCACCTGCCCACCAGGGCCGAAATAGAGGCCGCGAAGGCGGTTGGCGACGCCCCCGGACGACGCGTTGATGATCCCGCCGGGTGCGGCATTGTTGCGATTGCCGGGGCCGCGCACGATGAACTGCGGGAGGCCGTTGGACGCCGTATAGTCGGGGTTGGGAATGATATTCGGCACGCCGAAATTCCAGTCCCGATCGACTTTGAAGATACCGTCCTGATGCGAAACCTGCCCACTCAGGAGCAGATGCCCGCGTCCATCCGCGAAGGGCACGCCGGTCGCGGCGTTGACCTGATAGGTGAAGCCGTCGCCCTTGTCGGTTATGCCGGCATTGCCGCTGAGCTTCAGGCCCTCATAACGCTTGTCGAGCACGAAATTGACCACGCCCGCGACCGCGTCGGAACCATAGGCGGCCGATGCGCCTCCCGTAACCACCTCGACGCGGCTGACGAGCTGCTGGGGGAAGGTGTTGACGTCGACAAAGCCTTGCACGGTCGAAGGCACGGTCCGCCGCCCGTCGAGCAGGACCAGCGTCCGTTCCAGCCCGAGATTGCGCAGATTGATCGTGTTGATGCCCGACAGGCCGGAGCTGATGTTGAGGCGGGAATTCGACAGCTGCGCGCTGCCTGCGACCGAGGGGAGTTGGCTGACGAGGTCGAAGAGATTGTTGGTCGGCGATTCCGCCTGGATTTGTTCCGTGCTGATAACTGTCAGCGGAGTCGGGCTGTCGAAACCGAGCCTCGCGACGCGCGAGCCGGTGACGATGATCTCATCGGAGGAGCGCTCGATCGTCTCGGTCGTCTGGACGGCGGGATCTTCGTCCTCGTCCGCAGCCGTTTGCGCTGCCGCGGGCACTGCCGCGATTGCTAGGAGGGCCGTGCTCGCAAGCGCGCTGCTGCTGGCGAAGCGAGTGCGGCCGGACGAAAACCGGGATGGTGTGCGCTTTGGCAAATTCATCTTAAATCCCTCACTACCAAAACGGACGGTTCACGCCGCTGCCGGCCCGCCGAAACGGGTCATGACGAATTCGAACCATCCTGTTCCCTGAAGCAATTCCGGCCGTTGCGCCGAAATCGCGAAGCATTTCCACCCCATGACGGCCGGGCGGGATTGACCGTATTACGAATGTGCGCGCTGCATCGAAAATTGGTTCGATCGTTCGCCAAACCTTCTTTTTTCAGCACGTTCGAACCTAACCGCGAGCGAGGCTTCGTCAATACGCGCAGCGCGCCCAGCTGTGCAGGAACATATAGCTTCGGGGTATGGCACGCCCATGCGCACTGGCGCGACGGGGCCGGACGAATAGCCGCGAGTTATGGGGCGGCTTTTCATCGATATGCGCGGGACTTCGCCGCGCCGCTAGGATCGCGGGGACCCCGAGATCAGGCGGAGCGGCATTCGTGATTTCCAAACATCCAACCAGCCGATGACCCGCCGCGCGCTTCTCCTCGCAACGGCGGGGATCGCCGCTCTGGCTGGCCTTTCCGCACGCGGCATGGCGCGGTTTCGCCCGAGCGATCTTTCGAAGGGGAAGGGGCTGAGGGCGGAGATCGCCATTCTGGAAGATCGCTTCGGCATTCCCCATGTCCGCGCCGGATCGCTGCACGATGCCTATTTTGGCCAGGGGTATCTGGTCGCACGCGACCGGCTGTTCCAGCTCGACCTCGATCTGCGCCGAGACATGGGACGAATGGCTGAAGCCTTCGGTCCGCGTTTTCTGGCATCCGACCGCGCGGCACGGCTGTTTCATTATCGCGGCGACCTTGGCGCGGAACTGGCCTCGATCCCGGCAGATGTCGTCGATTGCGTGCGCGGCTATTGCGCGGGGATCAACGCGCGGATCGACGAAATCGCGGCCGATCCGTCACTGGCACCACGCGAATTTTCCATCCTCGGGATCGAGCCCATGCGCTGGTCGGTGGAGGATTGCCTGCGCCGTCGCGGCGCGGGGAGCGACGATGCCGATGAGGAGATACGGCGCGCCATGCTGGAAGCGCGCGGATTGCTCGATCTCGAACACTGGCGCGAGCCGCTGCGCCCGGCATGGGATTTCACCGTACCTGAGGGCCTCGATTGCGCCGCCGTCTCCCCGTTCGACCTTGGCGCTCTGCGCGATCTCGATCGTCCCCCGGCAATCGAGCCGCCGCTGGTCGCCCGGATCGACAAGGCATTGCTGCGAGAGAACCGCCGGACCGATCAGGCCGCGCAAGGGAGCAATGCCTGGACCGTAGCTGCATCGCGAACCGATACCGGACGCCCGATCCTCGCCAATGATCCCCACCTCGCGATCGGGGGTTTCAGCCCCCGTCACATCGTTCATCTGACGGCGCCCGGCCTCGATGTGATAGGCGCAGGGTATCCGGGTCTGCCGGGGATCATGCAGGGCCATACCGATCGCTTCGCCTTCGGGCGCACCAATTTCCATATCGACCAGTCAGACCTGTTCGTGCTGGAAACGCACCCCGACGATCCGACGCTTTACCGCCATGACGGGGCCTGGAAGCCGTTCGATGTGGTCGAAGATGTGATCGCGGTGAAGGGCGGGGCGCCTGAACGGATCGTCCTGCGCTATAGCGAAGGGCGCCCGGTCATCGCCGAGGATCCAGCGAAGAACCGGGCTATCGCCTTCGCGACGGTGACCATGCTGCCGGGCGCCAATATGCGCTTCGCCATCGTCGCGATCAATTTGGCGAAGGGTTGGGACAGCTTGCGCGAAGCCTTCCGCATGCATGTCTCCCCGACCAATCTCCATTACGCCGACATCGACGGCAATACGGGCTGGCAGGCGATCGGGTTCGCTCCCATACGACCACGCCATGACGGGCTGTTCCCCGCGCCGGGTGACGGATCGTTCGACTGGAAGGGCGTGCAGGCGGTCGAGGACATGCCGAGCCGCTTCAACCCGGATAGCGGCGTGATCGTCTCCGCCAATGCCATGAACCTGCCGACGGATTACCCCTACGGCGAGCATATCCTCAGCTTCACTTGGTCCGATCCGTTTCGGCACGACCGGATCGAGGAGGTGCTTGGCGCACAGGGCCAGCACTCGCTGGATGACAGTGTCGCGCTGTTGCATGATACCATCGCCATTCCAGCAAGGAAGCTGGTCGCGATGCTGCCGGAGGAACCCTCGCCGGACGCGCGCGAGGCGGCGCGGATGCTCGCTGGCCGGGACGGCGATCTTGCTGCCGATAGCGGCGCGGCGCTGCTTTACGAGATGGTGATTGCCGAGCTTTCGGAGCGGTTCCACGCTGCCGTCATTCCGCACTCGGCAAGGGATATTATAACACGAGTCAATCTCGATGCGATGCTGACGGCGCTGGAAACCTTCGACATGCGTCTGGGGCCCGATCCGGCAGCGACTAGGCGCGCGTTGATCGATGGCGCACTGGCCGGTGGTTGGGCGAAGGCCGTGGAGGTGGGGGGCGCCGATCCGGGACAATGGCGCTGGGGCGATCTGCACCGCGTGACCATCGCCCATCCGCTCGACGCGGTTCCGGCCATTGCCGACGCCTTCCCTGCAATCATGGGCGGAGAATCCGGCGGCGATGGCACCACGGTCATGGCGCGCGGAATGCGTGCGGGCGGGGGCTATTCGGTCCGGCACGGGGCGAGCTTCCTCTTCGCCGCCGATGTCGGTAATTGGGACCGTACGCGGTTCCTCCTTCTACCCGGCCAGTCGGCCGATCCCGCCTCAGCGCATTATCGCGACTTCTATGAGCCCTGGCTCGCGGGGGAAATGGCCGAATGGTCCTTCACCAAGTCGGCCGTGGACGCGGCGGCGGTGCGAAGCTTCACCATTTCACCGGATTAGCGATCAGTTGCCGGCGGCGATGGCGACCAGCGCCGCGTCCAGCGCTGCCAGTGCTGCGCCTTCTCCGCCGGGCGGAATATCATTGGCAAAGGCGGAGAAGACCAGTTCCTCGCCGCTCGCAGCGATCATGTAACCCGACAGGGCGCGCGATGCGTTGAGCGAGCCGGTCTTGGCGAATATGCGCCCGTCCAGCGGGGTTTCCGCGAAGCGACGGGCGAGCGTCCCGTCTACTCCGCCAACGGGAAGGCTGGCTCGCCACGCCGCGCCCCATTCCTGCCGGGCGGCCCAGGCGAGAAGCCTGGCGGTGACGCGGGGGTTCAGGCGGTTGTAGCTCGACATGCCCGATCCGTCGGCGAGGACGAAGCCGTCGCGCGGAAGAGCGGCGGCGTCCAGCAAATCCTCCAAAGCGCGCTGACCGTCCGCCACCGAGCCGCTGCCGTTCAGTTTTCCGGCCCGGCGCAGCATCAATTCGGCGTGGAGGTTCTGGCTCTGCTTGTTGATTGTCTCGATATCGGCGACGAGCGGTTCGGGCGGCAATTGGGCGAGCATGTCCTCCTTCGGCATTCGGGCGGCTGGGGCGCCCGCGCGGTATTTTGGATCGTCCGAGGGTAGGAGCGGGCGATAGCGTGAGGTCACCTCACCCGACACAATCACGCCGCGCTCCTCAAGCAGCCTTGCCAGACGCCAGGCGGCGCGATGGGCGGGATCGTCCAGGCCGAGGCGGAAGACCGCAATTTCCGCGTCCGCACCGATCGTTCCGTCGACGACCAGCCTATCGCTGCCGGGGAGGCGGCGAAGGTCGAGCGCATTTGCGCCGCCCGCAACTGTGTGTGTCAGATTTTCGATCTGGTAATAGCCGTCGCTTTCAGTCGTGCCCGGCTGTCCGATCCTGCCCGGCGCCACGGAGACCACGAACTCGTTATCGTCCACGACCAGCGCGCTGGTGGCGGTGCCATAGCGAAACGGGATGTTGTTCCAGCTCATCCCCGCGCTCCAGCGCTCGTCGGGATACCAGCTCGCATCGCCGACGACGTTGCGGACCCGGCGCGTGCGCGAGGCGACCACGTCTGCGAGCGTGGCAAGGCACTGGCTCTGGCAATCGCGCGCGCTCGACACGGTTGCCTCGCCGCGCCCTTCGAGCACGACGTCGACCATGCTATCAGGTGCCGGCTCAATCCGCACGCCTGTTCCTTCGGCGGCCTCCTGCAAGGCGGCGAGCTGGCGATAGGCGGCGAGCGTGGTGTAGATCTTGGTGTTCGATGCGGGGATGAAACGCTCGTCCGGCGCGATAGCGAGGATCTCGCTGCCCTCTTTGTTCTGGACCACCAGTCCGTAGCGCGTGCCTTCCGGCGCGGCGGAGAGAATCCTTTCGACGGTCTCGGCTGACGGGCGGATTGGTTCGGCAACCCATGGGGCGGGTGCCTCTGCCTGCTGGGCGAGAGAGGGCGTGGCGAGGAAGAGCGCGAGGGCACAGATAAGGATCGAACGCATCGCGCCGTTATAGCCAAGGACAGCAAGGCAGGTAGCTTTTACCGTCGAGGTTCGGCGCGAACCCATAACCTGCGGCAATGCCCTTGCCCCCAACCAATGGCGCGCTGCCCAGTCCTTGGCGCTAAGAGACCGGGGGACTCTTGCGGTTAGGCGGGACGGTTATGGCGCGATATTATCTCGGTTTCGACGTGGGCGGCAGCAAGACGCGCGCGCGTCTGATCGATGCGGGCGGAACGGTTATCGGAACCGGCGAAGCAGGGCCCGGCAATACGCGCATGGGGATCGACCGGGTCAAACAGGTCCTGCTTGAAGCAGGCCGCCATTCCATTACCGCGGCAGGAATTTCAGACAGCGAAATCGGCGAGATCGCGATGGGGGCGGGGATTGCCGGATTGTCGCGCGAAGGGGCCCGTAATGCGCTTGAGAATGAGGATTTCCCCTATGCCGCGACCATCTTTGCCACCGATGGGATGATCGCCAATCTGGGCGCCCATGGCGGGCAGGACGGCGCCATCCTGATTATCGGCACCGGCAGTTCGGCGCATGTGCTGCATGAGGGGAAAAGCTTCACCATCGGCGGTTACGGCTTCCCGATTTCCGACGAAGGCAGCGGAGCCGCCCTCGGCCTCAGCGCGATGCGACACGCCTTGCGCGCGCTCGACGGGCGGACCAAGCCCACTCCGCTCAGCAGCGCGATCACGGCCCGCTTCAGCCACGAAACGCCGCGCGCGATCGCCTGGATGGATGAAGCGCGGCCCGCCGATTATGCGAGTTTTGCGCCGCTGGTGATGGATTTCGCCGAAGCGGATGACGAAATCGCCCGCTCCATCGTCGAGGATGCGGCGCGCCATATCGAGCGCTTCATCGAGACGATCTTCGAACGCGGCGCACCGCGATGCGCTCTTGCCGGTGGGCTCGCGCCGCGCATGGAGCCATGGCTGAAGGCGCGCACCGTCGCACGCCTGGTGCCCGCGCAGGGAGACCCGGTGGACGGCGCCCTGTATCTCGCGGGATACCGGCCTCAGCGATAGTCGTAGAGCTTTCCAGCGATCCAGACGCGGCGCACTCGAAGCGCCTCGTCGAGATGGACGAGATCGGCGACCATGCCGGGCGCGATCGTTCCGCGCCAGGTATCCATTCGCAGAAACGCGGCCGGATTGGCGCTCGCCATGCGGCTAGCATCCACGAGCGAAAGGCCGAGCATCTCGGTCGCGTTGCGCAGGGCCAAATCCATCGTCAATGCGCTTCCGGCGAGCGTGCCGTCATCGCCCCGCAAGGCGCCGTCCGCGACCGTGATCGTCCGGCCCTGCAATTCGAAGCTCGCCATCGCGGTGCCAGCCGGTGGCATCGCGTCGGTGACCAGCATTGCCCCATCGAGCCCGCGCGCCGCGAGCGCCACGCGCAGGCTGGCAGGGTGGACGTGATGGCCATCGACGATGATCCCGAAGCGGCTGTTACGATCTTCCAGCGCGGCGCCAACCATGCCCGGTTCACGCGATCCGAACGGCGTCATCGCGTTGAACAGGTGCGTGAACCCATCAAGCTCCTCGTCCAGCGCGCGCCGCGTCGTCGCGTAACCGGCGGTCGAATGGCCAGCGGCGACCAGCACTCCCGCTGCGCGCAGACATGCGATCGTCCCGGCAGGCACCGCTTCGGGGGCGAGCGTCACGAGTTTCACGCCTCGGGATGGGCGAGCGAGCAGGTCGAGTTCCGCTTCCGTTGGTGCGCGAACGAACCGATCGGCGTGAATGCCGCGACGCTCCGCGCTGATGAATGGCCCCTCGACATGGATGCCCAGTATTCCCGGCACGCCTGCCGCGATGGCTGCATCGACGGCCTCGATCGCACGTCGCATGGAGGGGAGATCGTCGCTGATGAAAGTCGGGAGAAGGCCGGTCGTTCCATGGCGTCGATGGGCCTGCGCGATGGCCTCTATCGTTTCGACGGTCGGTTCGTCGTTGAACAGAACGCCGCCGCCGCCATTGACCTGGGTATCGATGAACCCCGCGACGAGATAGCCACCCTCCAGCTCCATGCGCGCGTCCGATGGACTGTCGAGCGGCCCGATCTCGCGGATGAAGCCATCCTCGATGGCGACTGCCGTGCCGTCCCGCAAGCCATCGGGCGTGACGATTTTCGCGCCGCAGAGACTATGCGCGCTCATCGGGTGCGCGTGACCTTGGAGAGATGGGGCGGGCGGTCTGGATCGAGCCCACGACTTCGGGCGAGCGCTTCGACAAGGCGATAGAAGCTCAGGATCATGCCGATCGCCTCGACCGCAGGATCGCGCGATCGGATCGCGGGCAGGGCACAAGTGTTCGCACTGCCTGCCGACAGGATCTGCGCGCCACGCTCGTGCAGCGATCCGAGCCGTTCCAGGAAACTGTCCTGTGCTGCGTCGCCGGGCGCGAAGGCAAAGACTGGGTCGCCTTCACCGATCAGCGCCATCGGACCGTGCGCGACTTCCGCGCTGCTGAAGGCTTCGGCATGAATCCGCGCGACTTCCTTGAATTTCAGTGCCGCTTCACCAGCGATCGGCAGCGTGCATCCACGTCCGAGGACGAGCAAGCGATCTAGGGCGGACAGCGGCCCGATTGCGGCGGTCCAATCGCGGGTATAAGCCTTCTCCAGCACGGCCTCGATTTCGTCCAAAGCCTTTGCGAGCACCTCGCCCGTTTGCAACGCGGAGACGAGATCGGCCACCGCCACAAGCGACGCGATGAAGCTCTTGGTCGCGGCGATGCTGTGCTCTTCCCCAGCATGAAGCGGAAGGAGGATATCCGCTTCGCGTGCCAGCGGCGAAGTCTCGTCATTCACCATCGCGACCACCGTGGCGCCCGCCGCGCGCGCGGCAGAAGCGGTCTCGATCAGATCGGGGCTCCGCCCGGACTGCGAAATCGCCAGCGCGAGCGTGCCTTTCAATCGCGGTGAGGTCGCCTTGAAGAGCGTCGCGAGCGAGGGAGACTGGCTCACGGTCGGAATGCCCAAACGGGTTTCGAACAGATATTTGGCGAAGCTTGCCGCGTGATCCGACGAGCCGCGCGCGATCGTGATGGCGAAGGGGGGATCGAGCGCGCGGATGCGCCGTGCCGCTTCGCGCAGGGCATTGCGGTTCCGCTCTCGCTGCAAGGCGGCCCGCCGGGGCGCTTCGGCTGCCTCGCGCGCCATTTGCGACAGTTCGGGTCCGGTCCCGCTCATAACCAAACCCTATGGGTGGAGCGCGGCGATACGGCTTGGCAATCTGGCGATGCAGGCGATACGCCCCGATCATGAGCACCGAGAGTATCGACCCCGAGCTTCAGGAAATCGACCGCTGGCCGCTGGATAAGGCGGTCGCCACGATCCTCGACGGGCAAGCCCGTGCCGTGGCGGCGGCAGCGCGTGTGAGTGACGCGATCGCCAGTGCCGCCAGCAAGGCGGCGGCGCGTCTCGGCGCCAGCGGCCGGATCGCCTATGCCGGGGCGGGCACGTCGGGCCGGATCGGCGTGCAGGACGGCGTCGAACTCACGCCGACCTTCGGGTGGCCCGAGGATCGTCTGGCCTTCTTCCTCGCCGGAGGACCCGAAGCGATGATGCGCGCGGTCGAAGGCGCAGAGGATGACGAGCCTGCCGGAAGAGCGGCGGTAGCTGAAACGGGGCTGGGGCAGTCGGACGTGCTGATCGGGATCGCCGCCAGCGGACGCACGCCCTTCACTCTCGGAGTCGTGCGGGAAGCGCGTGCGCGCGGCGTCCTGACCATCGCTGTCGCCAACAATCCGGGCAGTCCGCTGCTGGACGCAGGCGAGCACGCCATTCTGCTCGATACGGGAGCGGAGGCGATCGCGGGGTCCACCCGCCTTGGTGCCGGAACCGCGCAGAAAGCCGCGCTCAACGCTTTGTCGACCGCGATCATGCTCGAGTTGGGTCTCGTTTATCGGGGCCTGATGGTGAACATGCGGATCAGCAATGCAAAGCTGGAGAGGCGCGCGGTCGCGATGATCGAGAAGGTCGCGGGCGTCACGCAGGCCCGAGCGCGCCGTAATCTCGCTCTGGCCGAGGGCGACATCCGCCTCGCGGTGCTCCTCGCGCTCGGCCACGAGGCGGACGCGGCGGCGCGTGCCCTCACGAGCGGTGAGCCTTTCGACGCGCTGGTCGAGCGGCTGCGCGATTAGGCGGTCAGTAGAAGCGCACATCGTCCAGTTCCAGCCAGCCGCGCCCACCGGGTTCGCCCGTCAGTTCGAAACGCAAGGCACGCAGCCTTGCGAGGTCGAGCTGCGCGTCCCCGGTGCTCGTGAAAGCGGAGAAGGGCAGTCGGATTTCGCGCGCTTCCTCGCCAGCTTTGAAGTTCGCTCGAAACCAGTCAGAACCGTCGAGGCCATAGCTTTCGAGGCGGAGGCGATAAGTCCCCGCCCCGCGCGCCTTGAAGGCGATGCCCGCGAAACGGCTGGCATCGGCGGGCAGCACCGCTCCCTTCGTCAGCGGGAGGACCAGCTGCGCGAACGGACGCGCGCCCGCCCCGAAGGTTGCGAGGCTGAAGATCGGCTGCGCGCCGTCAGGCCCATGGCGATGGACGAAAGCGATGTCGCTGTGATCGCTGCCCGCATCGGTCGAATCGACCGGCAAGGTGTCGAGATCGGTCCGCCCGTCTCTGCGGGCACCCGTCAGGATCGGCCCGGTCATTTGAACGGTGGGTAGCGGCGTCATCACCGGATCGTTCTGGCGAGCGCGAAGCTCCCTAAGCGGCACGTCGCTGCCCGCCTTCCAGACGCGCGCGACCTTCCAGAGGTCGGCGATATCCTCGTCCGGGCGACCATCCACGAGCACGAGATCGGCGCGCATCCCTACGGCGATCGTTCCGTGGCGGTCCGCCTGACCCATGATTTCGGCGCTGGTACGCGTCGCCGCGATCAGCGCTTCGGCGGGCGTCAGACCGAGTTCGACCAGCCAGCCGATCTCGCGAATGGCGGCGCTGCCGTGATAGACGCCGCCGATCCCCGCATCCGTCCCGACGCCGATGGGGATTTTCGCGGCGTGCATGGCCTTGAGATTGGCCTTGAGGACCTCCCACCGCGCGGTGACCTGCGGTTCGACCACGCGATTGCCGCGCGCGGCCCGGCCCGCCTCACGCGCCAGTTCGGGGGAGGACAGGACGCTTTTCTCCCCATCCGCCACCGCGCGCACGTCGCCCGGTTCGTAGACGACCAGGGTCGAGACATAACCCGTTCCCTTGTCGCGCATCAGGTCGATCAATTCGTCGTCAGCCCGGACGTCTCCGATCCCGTGAACCACCGCATCGACGCCCGCCGCCGCCGCGACTTTCGCGCCTTCCAGCGTGACGGTGTGCGTCACCACCGGAATGCTACGCGCATGGGCATCCGCGACGATCGCGGCGAGTGTGCCGGTATTCATCGAATTGAGGTCCGGGCCGCGATCGTATCGCCACCCATCGGCGAACACTTTGACCACATCGGGCCGATAGGGCAGGGCGCGCGCCATCGCGAGATGGCCGGCGCGCGGACTGGCGGCCTTCATCGTGAAGAAGTCGCCCCAGCCATATTCGGTGCCATGCCCGCCCGGCACGCCCGCGCGGATCGCGAGATTGAGATGCGGGGCCCAGATCGCGTCTGGTCCGCTGGTGATGGCGCGGATCGGCTCCAGCATTTCGGCAGAGAGCGAATAATCGTTCACCGTGGTCACGCCGTTGACGAGATAGGCCGCCCAGGCTTTCGCCATGTCTTCGGGTGCGGAATAGGCGGGCGAACGCAGATGGGTGTGAAGGTCGTGCAGGCCGGGGATCAGGGTACGCCCCTTCGCATCGACCACCACCGCGCCGCGCGGGCGGCGAATGCGTGGAGCGATCTGGGCAATAACTCCATCGCGGATCAGGACATCGCCATTGAAGGCGGGCGCGCCGGTGGCATCGAAGATGCGCGCGTTGCGGATCAGAGTCGCCCGGTCCTGCTGGGCGCTGGCAGGCAGGCCCGCGAACGCGACGGCAAGCGCGGCGAGCAGGGCGATGACAGCGCGGATCATCGGGCCGGCTCCAGCCTGCGATCGAAGAAGTCGCCGGTCCTCTCGAGCGCTTCGAGCCAGCTTTCGTAGCGGAAGAAATCGTGGCGTTCATTGGGTATCGCAAGTTCCTCGAAAGGCACGCCGCGCGCGGTCAATTCGCGGGCCAGCAGGAGCGACTGGCGATAATCGACGTTCCGATCATCGTCGCCGTGGATCAGGAGGACGGGCGAACTCCACTTCTCGATCGCGCCCATGGGCGAGCTGTCCCATTGCAGGCGCTGGATCGCCAGGGCTTCGTCCGGCGCGTAGCTGTCGGGCACGGGGCGCACCATCGCGTGCACGCCGTGGAGATCGACACCTGCCGCGAACACATCGCTGTCCCGCGCGAGCGCGAGTGCGGCGAGATAGCCGCCCCAGCTTCCGCCCCAGATTCCGATGCGCGCCGGATCGACGCAAGGCTGCGCCGCCAGCCAGCGCGCGCCTGCGAGAATATCCTGATATTCCGAGGCTCCCTCGCGCCCCGTCCTGGGCGCTTCGCGAAAGGCGCGGCCGTAATTCGTGCCGCTGCGGAAATTGACCGACAGGACGTCATACCCCTGGGCCGCGAATTCCTGATTTCGGATATAGGTGTTGTGGTAATAGAAGATCGGATGGAAGCCCGCGACCATCTGACGGCGCGGGCCGCCATGGGCGAAGATCAGCGCCGGGCGGGGGCCTTCGCCCGCGCCGCGAAAATACTGGCCGTGGATGCTCGTGCCATCCTCAGCCGTGAAACGAACCGATTGCGGCGTGGGATAGGCCGCGACAGTCGGTTTTGCGCCGAGCGCCTCCATTCCATCGATCAGCACCATATGCGCGGGCGATCGCGCGTCGGTCAGCGTTGCGGCGAGGCGATTGCCACCAAAGACCGGGAAGAAGGCGAATTGTCGATCATCGGTCAGCTGCCGGTCCGCGCCGCTGGCGATATCGACCTGCCACAGCGTGCGGCTGTCGAGATCGCCGGGATTGGCGGAATAGACCACGCTTCGCCCATCCGGCGTGGGCACGAAATTCTCGACCTCGTTGGCATCGGGTGTCAGATCGCGCGCAGGCCCGCCCCTGGCGGGCACCGCCATGATATGAAGCCAGCCGCTCCCTTCGTAGGGAAACAGCAGATGGTCCGATGCCGTCCAGAAGAGGTTGCGCCCGCGCGTCCCGTAATATTGCCCGCCTTCGCCTTCCGGCGCCGACCAAACGGTGCGGACATTTCCGGTCGCCAGATCCGCCACGCGCACCGACCAGAAGGATTGGCGGCTGTCTTCGAAGCGTGCGGGGGGATCGCGGAACTGGATGAAGGCGACCGCTTGGCCATCGGGTGAAAAGGCGGGATCGCTCGAATGGCCGAGCGTCGCGCCGAGATAGCGCAGGCTTTCGCGAACGATGTCGACAACCCCGATAATGCTATGACCTGACCGCAATTCGCGAAACAGGATGCGCGTCCCATCGGGCGACCAGCTGAAATCGCCCGCATTTTCACGCAGATCCGCAACCCGGCGCGCCTCGCCCTCTCCGGTCGATACCATGATCGTTCCGCTCCTCACGAAGAGGAGCGAGCGTCCGTCGGGCGCGAACAAGGGGTCATGCCCTCTACCGATCGCGCGCGGCGCTGTGTCGTTGTCGAGATCGGCGAGATAGACCGTCTGCTCTGGTGCTTCCACGGCCTGTCCGGTGTTGGGCAAGCCATCATCGGCGAACGAAGCGTCGCCGCCACGAACGAAGGCAAGCTTGGTCCCATCGGGCGACAGAGCGAGGCCGTAAATCTCGATCCCGTCGTCTTCGCGGTAATCGGTGAGCCTGCGAGCGCTCTCTCCCGCGCGCGCGACCATGACATTGCGCACGCCGCGCGCGTTCTCGACCCAGGCGAAAACGGGCGTATCGGCGGCTCCCGCGAGGCCGGAGGCGAAGGGGATCGCAAGGCGCTCAGCCAGAGCTGAGGAGTGTCCGACATCCTTTACCGGGGCGGATCGATTCTCCTGCGCGAACAAGGGCGACTGGAGCGAAACCAGCGTGGCGAGCAGGAGTGTGAAGAACCGCATGACACCTTGCCTAAAGGCCGGAGCACTCTGGTGACAAGCGCCGCGATTTCCTTTCATGCGGGCAGGTTATGGACGTCCGAACAAGGCGCATGAGCGTGGTCTAATGCGCCGCGTCCCAGGCTTCGACGACGCTGCGCCCGATCTCGGGCCGCAATTCGTAGATGGCGCGGTCGCGATGGCGTGTCGGGTGGACGCGATTGGTCAGGAGCGTCCACGCCATCCCGCGCTCGAAATCCACCCACAGCCCGGTTCCCGTAAAGCCAGTGTGTCCGATCGTGGTGCGGGAACACGCTTCTCCCCCGGACCAGCCACCATAAGGCAGCTCCCATCCATGCGTGCGGTGATGGAACTGCGATGTTCGGATGAGCCGCATCGAAGCAGGGGACAGCACTTCGCCCGCCATCAAGCTGCGCGCGAACTCGAGCACGCCGTCGACCGTGCCGAACAGGCCCGCATGGCCCGGCGCCGCCCCTAGGGCTGCGGCGTTCTCGTCATGCACTTCCCCCTTGAGTATCCGGTTGCGCCAGGTGCAGAATTCGGTCGAGACCGCCGGGCCGGGCGGCGGACCGTAGGACAGTCCCTTGCCGAGCGGCCAGGCTGACAACGGCTCGCCCGTTATCCGCTCAATCGCGATCCCGAGCAGGATGAAATTGATGTCGGAATAGACCGGCGCGCCGTGCGTCCATTCGCGCTGCAGCACGAAGGCCCGCATACGCAGGGGATCGTCGCCATAAGTGTAGATTGGGAAAACTGCGGGCAGGAAGGTCTGGTGGGCAAGGCACTGGCGAAAGGTGATCCGCCGCTCAGCCGCGTGTTCGACATCGTATTGCCGCAGATCGGGTATCGCGCTCGTCAGCGGAGCATCAAGATCGAGCCGTCCCTCTTCCGCCAGTTTAAGAACCATCGTGGTGGTCGCGATGATCTTTGAAACGGAGGCGAGATCGAACCAGTGTTCGCGCGTCAGCTCCTCGCGCTCGGGCGCGATCGCCGCATCGCCTTGGTAGGCTATCGCGCTGGTGCCATCCCGAGAGATGACGCCAAGCGCCGCGCAGGGCATACGCCCATCCTCGACCATATGGCGAGCGGGGGCAAAGGCGCGTTCTATGTCGATCATGCGGCCTCCTGAGGCCCCGCGCTGTTTCCACGCGAGCGAATGCGGGCAAGGAAAGGAAGGAAGACGATCGCGGCGATACTGGCCGCGCCGGTCAGGACTAAAAAGCCATCATAGCCGATCGCCTGCTGCATCTCCCCCGATGCGCCCGCCAGCAAGCGTGCGAGCAGGAAAGCGAAGCCCGACAGGAAGGCGTATTGCGCCGCCGGAAAGCGTGGATTGACCAGCATCGAAAGATACACCACGAAAACCGCGCCCGCGAGCCCGTTGCCGAATTGGTCGACGGCCACGCTGGCGTAGAGCACCCAGCCTTCGGGCGGCCGCCACCACAACCAGACATAGACCCAATTGCCCAAGGCGGCGACCAGCGCGCCTGCCGCCAGCGCCCAGGACAGGCGCCATTTCGCCACCATCCAGCTGCCCAGCGCCACACCCACCATGCTCGCTGGCAAAGCGATCGCCCCATCGGCAATACCGATCTGATCGAGCGAATAGCCGCGCGCATCCCACATCGGATGCGACAGCGTGAGCGCCAGCACATCGCCCACGCGGTAAAGCGAGACGAAGCCGAGCACGACCAGCGTGGCGAAGCCGTAGCGCCAGAAGATATCGACAAACGGCCCCAGAGTGGTCGAGCGGAGCAGGGGGGCATCGCTCGGAAGGCGTTTGATGCGCGGCAGGGCAATGGCAAGCAGCGCGAATGGCGCAAGAGCGATCGCGATCACTGCGGGCGTCAGATTCGTCTCGGAATCGATTCCCGCGCCCGCAAGCATGGTAAGGGCCATCCAGCCGAGAATGGCGACGATCGCACAAGAAGCGGTTAGGATCGCGGTTCCGATCGCCACGCCATTGAGAAGCGCGGTCCCGCGACTGCTATCGGTTCCGGGCTCTTGGCGCGTCAGGGCAAGGACAGGAAAGGGCGCGAAAGCGGCCAGAGCGATCGCTAGATAGGCGAACGTCCAGTCCGCACGCGCGGCGATCAGCACCGCACCGCTGCCCGCCGCCACCATCGCGCTGCGATAGCCCCACAGATTGGCCGCCACGATCGGCGCCTGCGCTTCCTGGGTGGGGGCAAGCTCGATACGCCAGCCATCGGCGGCCACTTCCAGCGTTGTCGTCCAGAAGGCGAGCAGGATCGCGAACAACGCGACGAGCGGAAGGTTGGTGTCGGCACTGGTGAAAGCCATGCCCACCATGCTTGCGAAAATGCCGAGCTGGGACAGCATGATCCATCCGCGCCGCTTGCCCCAGAACCGCGAAAAGCCCGGCACCGAAAACCGATCGAGCAATGGCGACCAGAGGAATTTGAACGTGGGTAGCAACGCCACCCAGGCGAAATAGCCGATGGTGACGATATCGATGTCGTGCCGTGCCAGCCGCAACAGCAGGACGGCGTTGAACATGAAGAAAGGCAGGCCGGCCGAAAAACCGAGAAGAAGATAAAGCGGCAAGATACGCCTGGCCGCAAATTCGGGCCGAGTTCCGCCTTCGCTTATCCCATCCAAAATGTGCGCTCCCGAAGCTTGCGCATCCATTGGCATGCAAGCGTCAGATTTTGTCAATCGCGATGCCCCGCGTTTCGGGCACGCGATAGATCGAGGCTATACGCTAGCCGAAGCCCGCCTTGCTGTTGCTGCAAATCAAAACCCCATGGCGGCCCAGCGGATCTGTCGAAGGGTTTGCTCTTCGACCGTCGACGATCCGCGCTTGCCTTTTTTTCGATGCCCTGAAAGCTTAGGAGTGGCCGCAATCATGGCCTCGGCTACTTCGATAGGGGTCCAAGCAAGCCATTTCTTACTGATGGAAGTTTTAGATGATCCAGCGTTCGGTTGAGGATCGACGATGTTATCCAGCTCATCATCTTCAGAACCGTCGAATTTTAGGTCCTGATAGCTGTCCTGTAATTCGATTTCCGCGTCAGCATACGCGTCGCGGTAAGCCGGGTAGAGTAGCAACTCCAACATCCATCGGAGCTTGTCATCGGGGGTGAACCCCGCTCGGGTGAGATGGCGGTCGATCTCCTCGCGCCGAATTGGGCTAACGCCCTTGTTCTCTCGCATGGCGATGATGGTCTTGAGATCGGCGATCCGCTGCGAATCGCAGCCACGTTCAAGCCATGATCGTTCTTCGGCTGGCAAGAAGGAGGCGTGCCCGCCAAGAGACCTCAACCTCTCGAAGTAAACGATGAACGCGAGGTTCGAAGCGGAGTGAAATTCCGCTAGACTGGGATCGGCGCGTTGCATGGTGCAGACCTCAAGAAGCCGGGCATCATACATTTCCCTGGCGATGGCACGCAGTTCGCCTTCGGTGACCTCGCTATTTTTCCTAATCTCTTGTTCCAGCATCGACCGCACTCCGGGAAGGGCGGCGGAGAGCGCCGCCCCTCTATTGCGCGCCTCGAACCGATCGGTGGTGCCGAGAGAAAGGCGCACATCAACGCGTCTAGTATAGAACAGATCATGAACCCTGCGCCACCAGAAAATGTGGCCGCGGCGATACACATGCTGGAGAGAAGCCACTGGACTGATCTTTCCCGGACAGCCCGTTGGCACACTCAGGTGCACAACTGGGCTTTCCGAACTGGAGTGATCCAGTAAAATCAGTCACTTGGCTGGGATTTGGCTGGGGTGGCAGGGATCGAACCTGCGAATGCCGGTACCAAAAACCGGTGCCTTACCACTTGGCTACACCCCAGCAATGCGCGCTCCTATAGCGGGTCGCGCGCGGATGTGAAGGGGGTGTCAGATCGCCTTGCCGTCGAAATCCTGCGATGAATGGCGTTCTCGCAATTGCGTGTCCTCATCGCCCCATACCTTGGTGACGATGCGGCCACGGCGCACGGCCGGTCGCTGCGCGATCGCCTTCACCCAGCGCGCAACATTTTCGTATTCCTCGATCGAGAGGAAAGTCTTTGCCTCGTTGTAGATCGTACCCTCGACGAAGGGGGCCAACCAGGGGAAAGCGGCGATATCCGCGATCGTGTAGTCGGCCCCGCCAAGGAACTCGCTGTCGGCGAGGCGCCGGTCGGCGACATCGAAGAGCCGCTTGGTTTCCATGGCATAGCGATTGATCGGATATTCGTATTTCTCCGGCGCGTAGGCGTAGAAATGGCCAAAGCCGCCGCCGATGAAGGGCGCGCTGCCGATCTGCCAGAACAGCCAGCTGAGAACCTCCGCGCGTGTGCGGTCGGTTGGCAAAAAGGCGCCGAATTTCTCGGCCAGATGCATCAGGATGGCGCCGCTTTCGAAGACGCGCAGAGGTTCTGCTCCCGTGCGGTCGAGCAGGGCCGGGATCTTGGAATTGGGATTGACGCCGACGAAGCCCGAGCCGAACTGGGCGCCGCTGGAGATATCGATCGTCCAGGCGTCGTATTCGGCGCCGTCATGGCCTGCTTCCAGCAATTCCTCCAGCATCACCGACGCCTTCACCCCATTGGGTGTGGCGAGCGAATAGAGCTGGAAGTCGTGGTCGCCGGCCGGAAGCTCCTTCTCTTCGCGCGCACCGGCGGTTGGACGGTTGATGCTGGCGAATTTCCCGCCATTCTCGGTATCGTTGGTCCAAACTTTCGGCGGCGAGTAGGTCGGGTCGGCCAAGATTGATCTCCAGTCATCGATGAGCCCGCAAGTTGGGAAGGGCGGACTGCCGGTGCAAGTGGAACCGAGCTGGCGGCGAAGCGTCCAGCAGTTGAAACCATCAGGCTCGCACCATGACCAAGCTTATCTATGTCGATGATGATCTTCCCGGCATCAGCCGCAAGGGCGCTGGCAAGGGTTGGGCCTATTACGATCCCGATGGCACGCTGATCCGCGATACGGCCGAGAAGAAGCGCCTCAACGCCATCGCTCTTCCGCCAGCCTATGACGATGCGTGGTTCTGCCCGGCACCGAACGGCCATATCCTGGCGACCGGGATCGACGCCAAGGGTCGCAAGCAATATCGCTACCACCCCGAATTTCGCGCGCGCCGGGAAAGCGAGAAGTTCGATAATTGCCTCGCCTTCGGCGCGCTCCTGCCGCTGGTGCGCAAGCGGGTCGAGCACGATCTGCGTGGTCGCAAGATCACCCGCGAGCGCTCGGTGGCGAGCGTGGTGCGCCTGCTCGACCTCGGCGCGATCCGGGTCGGGAACGAGGGGTATGCGCAGAGCAATCAGAGCTTCGGTGCCACCACCCTGCGCCGCCGCCATGCCGAGCTGACCGGCAATACCCTTCGTCTCCGCTATAAGGGCAAGGCGGGCAAGCAGCAGGACGTGGTGCTGTCGGACAGCAGCCTGTCGCGCATGGTGCGCAACATGCAGGATCTGCCCGGACAGCACATCTTCAAATATGTCGACGAGGATGGGGACGTGCAGGCCGTCGGGTCGAGCGACGTCAACGAATATCTGTCCGAGACGATGGGTGAACGCTTCACGGCCAAGAATTTCCGCACTTGGCACGCCAGCGTCATGGGGTACGAATGCCTTCTGAACGGGGAAGGGCGCGTCCCGATCAAGGAGCTGCTCGATTGCGTGGCGGGGAAGCTCGGAAATACCCCCGCCGTCACGCGCAAAAGCTACATCCACCCGGCGGTCATCGATCTGGTCGACCGCCAGGAAGAATGGCGCGCCAGCCTCAAGCTTCCAAGAGCGACGAAATGGCTTTCGCGCGAAGAACGCGGGCTGGCCGAACTGGTCAAGGATAGTCCCAGTGCGAGCGAATTGCTCAAGGTGTCCCGGGTCTGACTTGGTTTATCCTGTCACAGGTTAACCGCAAAAGTAGTGGATTTATTTGCGCTTGCTCGATAATGTGACAGGATCGTGCGGCGTGTCGTGCGATAGCCGCTGGATTATGGCAACCTGCGGGATTGAATTTCGGTCCGGGGCGGGCACATGCAGCGACTGGCGCAATTTGATGTAAGCAGGCAATTCATAACGCGGCCGGGAGAGATCGCGGCCCAGCTTGTTTTCGGCGCGGTCTGCGCTGCCGCGATGATCGGGGTGCGTGCCGCCTTTGATCTGTGGGCACCCATTTCCGGGCCTTTCGCGCTGATTTATCCGACCGTTCTGCTCGCCACCCTTTACGGACACTGGCGCGCGGGCGTCGTTGCGTTCGCGGTGACTTTCCTATGGGCCTGGTATTTCGTGCTGCCCGCGCAGCGATCCTTCATGTTCGCCGACCCGACCGATCCCGCGCGTGTCGCCATCAATGCATTTTCCGCCCTGATCGTCCTGATTTTCGCCGAAGCGTTCCGGCGCGCGGCGCATAGCACGATGGAGGAAATCCGCCTGTCCGCGGACCGGAGACTGACTCAGCTCGCCGAATTGGAACATCGCACGAAGAACAATTTCGCGCTCGTCGCCAGCCTGCTCGAAATTCAGAAGCGCCGCGTCAGCGACACTTCGCTGCACCCGATGCTGGACGATGCGGCCGGTCGCGTGCGTACCTTTGCGGACGCTTATTCCAGCCTGGCCGTCGATCAGTCCGATGGCGTCAATGTCGATATGAAGCCGTATCTCAATCAGCTCCTGGACCGGATCGAGCGTGCTGCGGTACCTGATTTCGTAACGCTCTATCGCGAGATCGATCCGGTCGAACTGCCGCGCGAAAGCGCCGTGGCGATTGGGCTCTACGTCAACGAAGCAATCTCGAACTGTCTGAAATACGCTTTCCCGGATGAACGAACCGGCAAGATAGGCGTCTTCTTCCAGTCCCGTCAGGAAGGATGGCGGCTGACGATCGACGATGATGGGGTCGGCATAGACGGCGGCCCGTCAGAGGGCGGCGGGCTCGGATCGAACCTGCTGGCGGCCTTCGCCTCGCAGGCCGGGGCGCGCCACAGCGCCGGACCCACGCTGGGCGGGTTCCGCACCGAGATGAACGCGCTTGCCGAAGCGGTTGCCTAACCGGCCATGAAGGCGTTACCGGCCTGAACAGACGCGGGCCGGATTGTCCTGATCCGATCCGGGGTCCGGGCCGCGCGTGACGGCGAGGCCGGGCCAACCAGACGGAGACGCCGACAAATATGGCCGACAAGACCCCGCACCCCTTTTTCGATCTGCACACGCACGGCTTCGTGCGGGTCGCGACCAGCACGCCTCAGGTGCGCACCGCCGATATTGCCTTCAACGCGCGCGGCATCATCGCGGAAGCGGAGCGAGCCGCAGCGCGCAATGTGGACGTCCTGCTCTATCCCGAATTGTCGCTGTCGTCCTATGCGATGGACGATCTGCATCTCCAGGCCGCCATTCTTGACGCGGTGGATGCAGAAATCGCCCACATCGTCGAAGTCAGCCGATCCATCCCGACCGTCCTCGTCAGCGGCGCGCCGCTACGCCGCAACGGACGCATCTACAATTGCGCGCTGGCGATATGCAGGGGCGCGGTTCTCGGCGTGGTGCCTAAGAGCTTCCTCCCAAATTACCGCGAATATTATGAAAAACGCTGGTTCGCCCATGGCCGCGACTGCGTCGGCCTGACGATCGAGGCAGGGGGCAGCGAGGTGCCCTTCGGGACCGACCTGCTGTTCAAGCATTCCGCGATCCCCGGTTTCGTATTCGGACTGGAGATCTGCGAGGATTTCTGGTCCCCGACCCAGCCCGGCACCATGGCGGCGCTGGCGGGCGCGACGCTCATTCTCAACCTGTCAGCCTCCAACATCGTGATCGGCAAATCGGACGAACGGCATCTCCTCAGCCGCGCCAGTTCCGCGCGCTCGGTCTGCGCCTATGCCTATTCGGCCAGCGGCCATGGCGAGAGCACCACGGATCTCGCCTGGGACGGGCAGGGGATGATCTACGAACTGGGCGAATTGATGGTCGAAAGCGTGCGCTTCGACCGCGAGCCCGAATTGTGCATCGCTGACATCGATTGCCAGCGCATCCTCAATGAGCGGATGCGGATGCAGACCTTCAACGATGCAGCCGAGGCCGCTGGACGGCCCGAAGACTGGTATCGCCTTATCGCCTTCGACCATGAACCCGATGGCGGGGACATCGGCCTCGAACGGCCGATCCGCCGCTTCCCCTTCGTCCCCAACCGGCAGGGCAAATTGGACGATGACTGTTACGAGGCGTTCAATATACAGGTTTCGGCACTCGTCCGCCGGATCGAGGCCACCAATCCCAAATCGCTCGTCATCGGTATTTCGGGCGGGCTCGACAGTACCCATGCCCTGCTGGTGGCGGCGCGGGCCTGCGACACGCTTGGCCTGCCGCGCAGCACGATCCGTGGATACACGATGCCCGGTTTCGGTACGTCCGAAGGAACGCGCTCGAACGCCTGGAAACTGATGAAGGCGATCGGCGTCACGGCCGAGGAGATCGACATCAAGCCCACCGCACGGTTGATGCTCGAGAATATCGGTCATCCCTTCGCCGATGGCGAGCCGGTCTATGATACGACGTTCGAGAACGTGCAGGCGGGCCTCAGGACGGACTACCTGTTCCGCCTCTCCGGCCAGCATGGGGGCTGGGTGGTGGGAACCGGCGATCTGTCGGAACTCGCTCTCGGCTGGTGCACCTACGGGGTTGGCGACCAGATGAGCCATTACAACGTCAATGCGGGCGTCCCCAAGACTTTGATCCAGTATCTCATCAGCTGGACGAGCGCGACAGACCAGTTCGACGAGGAGACCGATGCGGTCCTCCTGTCGATCCTCGACACCGAGATTTCGCCCGAACTGGTCCCGGCGAGCGAGGACGGCGCGATCCAGAGCACCGAGGCGAAGATCGGCCCGTATGAGCTGAACGACTTCTTCCTCCATCACATCCTCCGCTGGGGGCAGAAGCCCAGCCATGTCGCTTTCCTCGCCTGGCACGCCTGGCGCGATGCGAAGACGGGCGTATGGCCCGCCGGTTTCCCCGAAGCGCGCAAGAACGAATACGATCTCGATACGATCGCGGGCTGGCTGGAAAAATTCCTCCGGCGTTTCTTCGCCTTTAGCCAGTTTAAGCGCAGCGCCTTGCCCAACGGGCCCAAGGTCAGCTCCGGCGGCGCGTTGAGCCCGCGCGGAGACTGGCGCGCGCCGAGCGATGCGGTGGCCGATGTCTGGCTCGCGGAATTGCGGAACGGCTTGCCGCACCCTACCAGCGACTGAACCCATGCCCACGCGGACCGTCCTGCTGCTGATCCTCGCCAATCTGGCCTGGGCGCTGAACGTCATCGTCAGCAAGCTGGCAGTCGAGGATCTGGGCGTTCCGCCGCTATTTTACGCGGGTTTGCGCGCGCTGGTCACCATCATCGTTCTCGCGCCCTTGCTGAGGCCGCTTCCCAGGGACTGGCTGCGTACGGCTCTGGTCGGACTGGCGATCGGCGGAGGCAGCTTCGCCCTCTTCGCTCTCGGCCTGCAAACCGCCAGCCCGTCCGCGGCGGGGATCGTCGGATTGTCGGGCGCGCCGATGACCGTCCTGCTCGCCATCGTCCTGCTTGGCGAAAAGGTCCGCTGGCGGCGCGGGATCGGGATCGCGCTCGCCGTGACAGGCGTGGTTATCGCGATCGCCTCTCCCTCCGGTTGGGAGAGTTCGGGTGGTGTCGCGTGGATTCTCGTATCCTGTCTCGTCGGCGCGCTCGGCTCGATCTACGTCAAGCGGATCGAGGCCGGCGGACGGCAATTGCAGGCCTGGTCGGCGCTCGCCTCCTTCACCGTGCTCATGCCGCTGGCTCTCGTGACCGAATCCAATTTCGTCGCGCCGATCATGGCCGATCCGCTGGCCGTGATCGGCTGCCTGATCTTTGCCGGGCTGATCGTGTCGGTCTATGCCCACACGATCTATTTCAATGCGCTCAAGGCCCACGATGCCAATCTGGTGGTCCCGTTCACGCTGCTCCATCCCCTGATGACCGTGGCGCTGGGAGCATGGCTGACGGGCGACAGCGTGGGTTGGCCGCTGCTGATCGGCGGGGGCATCGCCGTGGCCGGGGTAGCGATTCTGGTCGTCCGGCCGAGCACCACCTTCACGCGTCGCCTGCTCGTTCGCTCGCGTCTCTGACGCGGGGGAAGCGCTTGCCCTGGCACACAAATCGCCTCATCGCGTTAACAGGATGAACGCCTTTTTCAGCGGGACCTGAATGACCGTCATAAACCGGATCGCCACTGCGGTCCCCGATCTCGATTTCGAAGCCGATTATCGCCGCTGGGCGATGCGACGGCTCGAAGGCACGCGCGAGGCGCGGCTCTACGAGCGTATGGCCGATCGCTCGGGGATCGAGCATCGCTGGTCGGTGCTGACCGAGGAAGATGCGCGATTGGAGGAAGGCGAGGGCCTGTATGGCGGTGCGCAACCACCCGGCACGGCGGAGCGCATGGCGATCTACGCCGAAGAGGCTCCGAAGCTGGCGTTGAAGGCCATCGAGGGGTTGGGCGATCTCGGCCCGGTCACGCATCTCGTGGTCGCCAGCTGCACCGGTTTCGTGGCGCCGGGGATCGATCAGATCATCGCGCGCCGCCTGGGACTTGCCGACGATATCGAGCGGGTGCTGATCGGTTTCATGGGTTGCTATGCCGCCGTCACTGCGCTGCGCACGGCGCGGCACATCACGCGCTCGCAGAAGGATGCGCGCGTCCTCGTCGTGACGGTGGAACTGTCGACGCTTCACCATCAGGAACAGATGGATATCGAACCGCTGCTGATGGGCGCCCAATTCGGCGACGGGGCGGCTGCGGCGCTGATCAGCAATCCGGGCGAAGGGCTTGCGCTCGGCGAGGGAATTTCGGCGGCGCTGCCCGACAGCGAGGAGCTGATTACTTGGCACATCGGCGACACCGGCTTCAACATGAGGCTTTCGGGCGAGGTTCCGGGCCGAATCGTCGCCGCGCTGGGCGATCCTGCGGTTCGCAAGCGCGTGTTGGGCGGGGCAGAGGTGGACGCGTTCGACGCTTGGGCGGTCCATGCCGGGGGGCGCAGCATTCTGGATGCGGTGGAAAAGGGCTTCTCGCTTTCGCCCATCGCGCTCGATGCGTCGCGTGCTGTTTTGCGCAATTGCGGCAATATGTCCTCGTCGACGCTGATGTTCGTGCTTGCGCGCCTGATCCGGGAAAAGCCCGGCAAGGGCGTCGCACTGGCATTCGGCCCCGGCCTTGCCATGGAGGGCTTCCGCTTCGGCTGGTCCGATGCTTGAACAGCGGTCCACGCAGGAAGAATTGATGGACGACCCCGCGCTCGACGCGGCGACCTATACCGAGGTTCTGCACGATCTGGCGCAGGTGAATACGGTCACGCTGGCGCGGCGGCCGACACTCGACTTCCTTCGCCGCGCGGTGGGCGGGCGCAAGAGTTTCCGCTGTCTCGACGTCGGTTTCGGCGATGGCGATATGCTCCGCGCGATCCGCTCATGGGCCGATCGGCGCGGGATCGAGGCGGAGCTGATCGGCGTGGATCTCAATTCCCGCAGCGTGGCGGCGGCTCGCGAACGAACCCCCTCGACCATGCGGATCGACTACCGGACCGGCGATTACGCCGATCTGGCGGGCGAGGGATGGGACTGCATCGTGTCGAGCCTCGTCGCCCATCACATGACCCGCGATCAGCTCGTCCAGTTCCTGCGCTTCATGGACCGGGAGGCGCAGATGGGCTGGTTCGTCAATGATCTGCGGCGCAGCCGGTTCGCATGGCTTGGCTATCCGCTGCTGGCGCGGGTGATGAACTGGCACCCGATCGTGCGTCATGATGGTCGCCTCTCGATCGCGCGATCCTATCGGCGCAAGGAATGGGCGCCGATACTGGCTTCCGCTGCCGTAGAGGGCGCGGAGGTGAAGCGGGTCTTCCCGTTCAGGCTCTGCGTCGAGACAATCCGGTGAGCGCACCGCTGATCCTCGGCGCCGGACCGGCGGGCTGCGCTGCAGCCATTACCCTTGCCGAGCAGGGGCGTACGCCCATCCTGATCGACCGGGATGTTAAGGTCGGCGATCCTCTATGCGGCGGTTTCATGAGCTGGCGGACCGTAGCTGCCTTGCGCGAACTGGGCGTCGATCCCACAGCGCTTGGCGCGCACCGGGTCGAAAGATTGATGCTGTTTGCAGGGGACCGCGAGGCGCAGGCCCGCCTGCCCGAAGCGGCGTGGGGCCTGTCGCGCCATGCTCTCGACACGGCCTTGCGCGCACGGGCGATCAGTCTCGGCGCGCGTCTCGAGATCGATCGCGCCCGCTCGCTGTCATCGGGCCGGATCGAGGGGGAACGGCAGGAATGGCGCGGTGACACCATTTTCCTCGCCACCGGCAAGCATGACGTGCGCGGTGAGACCCGGCCGCGCGAAGCATCCGATCCGGCGCTGGGTGTGCGAGTGAGAATACCCGCCCATCCCGATCTTTCGCGCCTGATAGGTGATGCGATCGAACTGCATCTGTTCGATGGCGCCTATGCCGGTATCGTTTTGCAGGAGGACGGATCGGCCAATGTGTGCCTCGCCTTGCGCAAATCGAGACTTTCGCGGGACGGATCGCCGCTAGAGTTGCTCCGCAGTCTTGCCGATCGCTATCCGGCTTTTGCTGAGCGGTGGCGCCATGCCCCGGACGATCTGGCGATCGATACGGTGGGCTCGGTTCCCTATGGCTGGATTGCGGACGGCACCGATCCGGGTCTCTACCGCCTCGGCGATCAAGCTGCGGTCATTCCGTCATTGGCGGGCGAGGGGATGGGGATCGCCATCGCCAGCGGGCGTTCGGCTGCGCAAGCCTTTCTCGAAGGGAAGGCCGCGCCTGTCTGGCAAGGTGAATTCGCGCGCCGCGCGGCCCGACCGGTTACGGTCGCGGAGGCGATCTGGAAGGCGGCGGAAACGCCCGGTTTGGCGCGTTTGGGTCTGGCCGCGGCCACTCTGATCCCCGGCCTCGCCACGATGGCGATGCGCGCGAGCCGGATCTAGAGCTTCATCACCCAATCACTCGCATCGGCCACAGCGCCCGTCTGGATGCCGACCAGCTTTTCGCGCAGCTTGTGCGTGATCTGGCCTGTGCCGCCCGATCCGATCGAGAACTCTCCATCCGGGCCGACCACCGAACCGACCGGCGTCACCACCGCCGCGGTTCCGCAGGCCATGGTTTCGACCAGATTGCCCTTCATCGCATCGGCGCGCCACTGGTCGATGCTGTAAGGCTCCTCGCGCACGTTGAGCCCCTCTTCGCGCAGCAGCTGGATCAGGCTGTCGCGCGTGATACCGGGCAGGATCGTGCCGGTGAGCGGAGGCGTGATGACGGTGCCGTCGTCGAAGACGAAGAACAAGTTCATCCCGCCCAGTTCCTCGATCCATTTCTTCTCGACGGCGTCGAGGAAGACGACCTGATCGCAGCCGTTCTCGATCCCCTCCATCTGGGGGACGAGGCTGGCGGCGTAATTCCCGCCCGTTTTTGCGGCACCCGTCCCGCCCGGTGCGGCGCGCGTGTAATTGCGGCTGACCCAGATCTTGACCGGCTTCGCACCGCCCTTGAAATACCCGCCCACTGGGGACGCGATCAGGACGTATTTGTACTGCCGCGCGGGACGCACGCCGAGAAAGGCTTCGCTCGCGAACATGAAGGGGCGCAGATAGAGCGCGCCGCCTTCGATCGAGGGAGTCCAGTCTCCGTCGACGGAAACCAGCCGACGAATGCTTTCGAGGAACAGCTCCTCGGGCAGTTCGGGCATCGCCATGCGGCGCGCGCTGGCGTTGAAGCGGCGGGCGTTCTGTTCGGGACGGAACAGGCCGAGCGATCCGTCGGGATGGCGATAGGCCTTCATTCCTTCGAAGATTTCCTGCGCATAATGCAGCACCGCCGCCGCCGGATCGAGCGCGATCGGCTCGCGCGCCTGAAGGGTCGGGCTGTGCCATCCGCCCTGGTCGGCGTCGTAGTCGATCACGACCATGTGATCGGTGAAGATCTTCCCGAAACCGGGATCGGCGATCGCCTGCTGACGGGTCTCGCCGGGGACCGGGGCAGGGTGGGGGAGGTGCTTGAAATCCATGCTTCGCGGGTAATGCGCGAGGCGAAAAAGGGCAAGTGGTCGGGGAAGGAGTCGCAAGAGAAGCTGAAGTGTCTCGAAGACCGGGCCGGACGAGGCCCGGCAAGCGCGACCGCGCGCCCGCAGCGGCCCTGACCCCGGACGTGTTCCGGGGGAAGGAATAGCCGCGAGGATGCTCGCACGGAGGTGCGAGCGCAAACCAAAAACGTGAAGGGCGGCCCTCGCCCGTAGGAGGTACCGCCCTTCGCATGGTCAGCGGCCGGAAGTGCCGCTCACGTCGCCTTACTTGGCAAGTGTCTTACCGAGTATGCTCCGTAGGGATCTTCACCGACCTCGCTACTGAACCATGAGACATCGGATCACCTCCTTTCGCGCTAGTGAGCTAGAAGCCCGTTTCACGGGGCCACAAGACCGGCGTTCGCCGCTGATCTTGTCTTCTTTTTCACGCTTCACCCGCGCCAATTCAAGGCTTGAAAAAAACTTTTCCCACGTCAGTATCGGCGGTTCCCGCTGGCTTAGCGGCAATCCTCGATAACGCGTGTCACTTCGGCCCAGGCGGGCAGATAGAGCGTCGGCGCGTCCGCCAGCTCCATAGCGAAACGGCCTTTTGTAAGCGCCATTGCATCGAGCAGCGGATCGCGGCCGGGAATGACGGCGGCGAACATGTTCTGGCCTTCGGGATCGACCGGTGCCTGCAACGAACGGGTCGTCGTTTCGGTGCGGATCGTCATGGTGCGATTATAGGGGCTGCGCGGATCGACATAGCGTTGCAGGATCACATTCCCGGTCGGCGAACACGTGATGCGCGCCAGCAGCTCGCCGTTGGCTCCTGCATATTCGGCTGACGAATATCGAGCGTTCGCCACCCGCTCCGTCGAATAGGTCCAGTCCCCCGGCGTGCGCGGCGCGTCCATCCAATTGTCGTAGGTGGGCGCAGGCGCGGGTGCCGGAGCGGGGGCGCGGGTAATGGGTGTCGGCGTCGGAGTGGGGGCGGGCGTCGAATCGGGAGCGGGCACGCAGGCCGCGATCCCGAATGTCAGAGCGAGCGCCGCGCCCGCATAGGCGAGCGACGAGGCGAAGAGAGGGCGGCGGTTGTGGCGAGCGATCGGTTCCATCCCCACACAATGCGCGCTAGGCGGCATGTTTCCAAGCGGGACCGGAGAATATGAGCAGAAAGCAGCGCCTCGACCAGATGCTCGTCGATCGCGGCCTCGTCGAAAGCCGCACGCGCGCGCAGGCGCTGGTCATGGCCGGGCTGGTGTTTTCGGGCGAGCGCAAGCTGGAAAAGCCCGGCCAGCAGATCGCTGCCGACACCCCGCTCGACGTGCGCGGGCGCGATCATCCCTGGGTCTCGCGCGGCGGCATCAAGCTCGCCCATGCGATCGACCATTTCGGGCTCGATCCTGCGGGCGTGACGGCGATGGATATCGGCAGCTCGACCGGGGGCTTTACCGACGTGTTGTTGCAGAAGGGGGCTGCGCATGTCTTCGCGGTCGATAGCGGCACCAACCAGCTCGCCTGGAAATTGCGGCAGGACGATCGCGTCACCGTGTTGGAACAGACCAGCGCGCGCATTCTGACCCGCGAAATGATCGACCGCCCGTGCCAATGGGTGGTCTGCGATGCGAGCTTCATCGGCCTCGCCAAGGTGCTTGAGCGCCCGCTCGCACTGGCGGCACCCGAATGCCGCCTCGTCGCGCTGATCAAGCCGCAATTCGAGGTCGGGCGCGAAGAGGTGGGGAAGAAGGGCGTGGTCAGCGATCCGGCCCTCCACGCCCGCGTCTGCGACGAGGTGCGCGCCTGGGTCGAGCGGCTGGGTTTCACGGTCGACGGGATCGTTGAAAGTCCGATCACCGGGCCGGAAGGCAATGTCGAGTTCCTGATCAGCGCCCTCAGAAACGCTCGCGGCGATTGACGCTGGCGCGCTCGGCGCTCTAGGCGTTTGCGCAACAAGATTTCACGGGAAGAGAACATGTCCGCTAACATCGCCGAAATGGAACGCCGCCGCGCCGCTGCCAGAATGGGCGGCGGGCAAAAGCGCATCGACGCGCAGCACGCCAAGGGCAAGCTGACCGCGCGCGAGCGGTTGGACGTGCTGCTCGACGAAGGCAGCTTCGAAGAGCTCGACACCTATGTCGAACACGATTGCATCGATTTCGGCATGGAGGAACAGCGCATTCCGGGGGACGGCGTCGTCACCGGATCGGGCACGATCAACGGGCGGCTGGTGTTCGTGTTCAGCCAGGATTTCACCGTGTTCGGCGGCTCGCTCTCGAAGCGCCATGCGGAAAAGATCTGCAAAGTGATGGACATGGCGCTGAAAGTCGGCGCGCCGGTCATCGGCCTGAACGACAGCGGCGGCGCGCGCATTCAGGAAGGCGTCGCCTCGCTCGGCGGCTATGCCGAAGTGTTCCAGCGCAACGTTCTTGCGAGCGGCGTGGTGCCGCAGATCAGCCTCATCATGGGGCCGTGCGCGGGCGGGGCAGTCTATTCGCCTGCGATGACAGACTTCATCTTCATGGTGAAGGATTCGAGCTATATGTTCGTGACCGGCCCGGACGTGGTCAAGACAGTGACGAACGAGGTCGTGACGCAGGAGGAACTGGGTGGCGCGGTAACGCACACGACCAAGACCAGCGTGGCCGACGTGGCGTTCGAGAACGATATCGAAACCCTGCTCGCGACGCGCAATTTCGTCGATTTCCTGCCGTTGTCCAACCGCGAGGATGTGCCCGAGCGCCCGACCAGCGATCCGTGGGACCGCGAGGAGCCGAGCCTCGACACGATCATCCCCGACAACGCCAACCAGCCCTACGACATGCACGAAGTCATCCGCAAGACGCTGGACGAAGGCGATTTCTTCGAAATCCAGCCCGCCCATGCCGGCAATATCCTGTGCGGCTTCGGCCGGGTCGAGGGGCGCACGGTGGGCGTGGTCGCGAACCAGCCGATGGTGCTGGCAGGCGTGCTCGACATCAATTCATCGAAGAAGGCCGCGCGCTTCGTGCGTTTCTGCGATGCCTTCGATATTCCGATCCTGACCTTCGTGGACGTGCCCGGTTTCCTGCCCGGCACCGCCCAGGAGCATAACGGCATCATCAAGCACGGCGCGAAGCTCCTCTTCGCCTATGCCGAGGCGACCGTGCCCAAGATCACCGTCATCACCCGCAAGGCCTATGGCGGCGCGTACGACGTGATGAGCTCCAAGCATCTGCGCGGTGACCTCAACTACGCCTGGCCCACCGCCGAAATCGCCGTGATGGGCGCCAAGGGCGCAGTGGAGATCATCTTCCGCCAGGACCGCGACAACCCCGACAAGATCGCCGAGAAAACGAAGGAATACGAAGACCGCTTCGCCAATCCCTTCGTGGCCGCCTCGCGCGGCTATATCGACGAGGTGATCCACCCGCACGCAACGCGGCGGCGGATCGCGCTGGGGCTAAGGAAGCTGCGGGGGAAGCAGCTGGAGAACCCGTGGAAGAAGCATGACAATATCCCGTTGTGATGAAGAGCGATTCACTAAAGGCTAGCAACGAGATGGAGGCTGACAGGCGATCTTTAGCTCGGGATAATGTGACCAGAGCGTACGACTCTTCGCTTGCTTTGTTGAAGTGGGTTTTGACTAGCACGGCTACACTCCACACTGCTGCGATTTTCGCTGTGTTCAACTCCGAACGCTACAGCGACATCTTACTCGCCGGACCCGCGTGGTTGTTTCTCGCAGGTGTCGCCCTATCAGTTCTGAGCGGATTATTTTTTGCATTCGTATCAGCAGACTTTGCCGGAAAAATGTCGGCATCCTTGTGGAAGGGAGAGGGTTTGGATTCTGATACGATGGATGCGTATGACCCCGAAGCAAGCACGCTTGCAATTATTGCGGCAGTTCTCCTCGGACTGTCCGTCGCCGCGTTTCTTCTTGGCGTCGGGTTTTCAGGCTTGCAAATAGCAAACGATAGAAATTCCATTATGGTCGAGGAGAGCTCGTGATGAAACTTGGCCGCCTTAATCACATCGGCGTTGCCACGCCTTCGATCGCGGACAGCGTTGCCTATTACCGCGACACGATGGGCGCGATCCATATCGGCGAGCCTTTCGATCTGCCGGAACAGGGCGTGAAGGTCTGCTTCGTCGACACGCCCGGCCATGACGGGACCGAAGGCACGCAGATCGAGCTGATCGAGCCGCTGGGCGAACAATCGACGCTCAGGACGTTTATGGAAAAGAACCCGCTCGGGGGGCAGCATCACGTCTGCTACGAAGTGCCCGATATCGACGCGGCGCGCGAATGGTTCGAGGGGAAGGGCAAGCGCATCCTCGGCCCGACGCGGATCGGCGCGCATGGGACACCCATCTTCTTCCTCCACCCGAAGGACATGAAGGGCCAGCTGACCGAAATCATGGAAACGCCGAAAGAGGCGCACTGAGATGACCGACACACCCACCTATGCCGACTGGAAGGCCCTCGCCGACAAGGAAGTGAAGGGTCGCGACCTGATTTGGCACACTGCCGAGGGGATCGCCGTCAAGCCGCTCTATACGAGCGAGGATGTCGGTGCGCGAGGGGCGGACCTCGACTCCGGCGTGCCCGGCATCGCGCCCTTCACGCGCGGGCCCTATGCATCGATGTATACCGGGCGTCCGTGGACGATCCGGCAATATGCGGGCTTCTCCACCGCCGAGGAATCCAACGCCTTCTATCGCCGCAACCTGGCGGCGGGGCAGAAGGGGTTGTCGGTCGCCTTCGACCTCGCGACGCATCGCGGCTATGACAGCGACCACCCGCGCGTGGTAGGCGATGTCGGCAAGGCAGGCGTCGCGATCGACACGGTGCGCGACATGGAGATCCTGTTCGACCAGATCCCGCTGGAAAGCATGAGCGTGTCGATGACGATGAACGGCGCGGTGATCCCCGTGCTGGCCTTCTACATCGTCGCGGCGGAGCGGCAGGGGGTTTCGCAGGACAAGCTCGCCGGGACCATTCAGAACGACATCCTCAAGGAGTTCATGGTCCGCAACACCTATATCTATCCGCCCGAGCCTTCGATGCGGATTATCTCGGACATCATCGCATATACCTCGGCCAACATGCCGAAATTCAACAGCATTTCCATTTCGGGCTATCACATGCACGAGGCCGGGGCGACGGCGGTGCAGGAACTGGCCTTCACCATCGCCGACGGCAAGGAATACGCCAAGCGCGCGATGGAAGCGGGCCTCGACATCGATGCCTTCGCGCCGCGCCTGTCCTTCTTCTGGGGCATCGGCATGAACTTCTTCATGGAGATCGCCAAGATGCGCGCGGGCCGCCAATTGTGGCACGACGTGATGTCCGATCTGGGCGCGAAGAGCGACAAGTCCAAGATGCTGCGAACGCATTGCCAGACCAGCGGTGTTTCGTTGCAGGAGCAGGACCCTTACAACAACGTCATCCGCACCACGATCGAGGCGATGGCGGCGGTGCTGGGCGGCACGCAGTCGCTCCACACCAATGCACTGGACGAAGCCATCGCGCTGCCGACCGATTTCAGTGCGCGGATCGCGCGCAACACGCAGCTTGTCTTGCAGCACGAGGCGGGTCTGACCAATGTCGCCGACCCCCTCGGCGGATCGTATTATATCGAAAGCATCACCGCCGAACTGGTCGAAAAGGCCAAGGCGATGCTCGACGAGGTCGAAGCGGCGGGTGGCATGACCCAATACGTCGCCAGCGGCGAACCCAAGGCCCAGATCGAACGCGCCGCCGCCGCTAAGCAGGCGAGCGTCGATCGCGGGGAGACGGTGATCGTGGGCGTCAACAAATACCGGCGCGAGAAGGAAGACGAGATCGACACGCTCGATGTGGACAACCATGCGGTGCGCCGGAGCCAAATCGCGCGGCTCGAAGACGTTCGCGCGGCCCGCGATGATTTCGCCTGCAAGGCCGCGCTCGACGCGCTGGCGCGGGGCGCGGCGCAGAAAGAGGGCAATCTCCTCGCCCTCGCCGTGGAAGCGGCGCGACACAATGCGACTTTGGGCGAAATCAGCGAGGCGATGGAGGATGCTTTCGGGCGCTACGACACGCTGCCGACGCCGGTGAAGGGCGTCTATGCCGAAGCCTATGCGGACGACGATCGCTACGCGCAGGTGGTCGAGGGGGTGAAGGCGGTCGAGCGCAGGCTCGGCCACAAGCCCAAGCTGATGGTCGCCAAGATGGGGCAGGACGGCCACGATCGCGGGGCGAACGTCATTGCATCCGCCTTTGCCGATATGGGCTTCGACGTGCTCAGCGGCCCGCTGTTCCAGACGCCGCAGGAAACCCGCGACATGGCGCTCGCCGAAGGTGTCGATGCAATTGGCGCGAGCAGTCTCGCGGCGGGGCACAAAACCCTTATCCCCGAACTGATCGGCCTGCTGAAAGAGGCTGGGCGCCCCGACATCAAGGTGATCGCCGGCGGCGTGATCCCGCAGAAGGATTACGACTTCCTGCGCGATGCCGGGGTGCAGGGGATCTACGGTCCGGGGAGCAATGTGGTCGAATGTGCTGCGGACGTGCTGCGCCTGATGGGCCACAATATGCCGCCTGCGGGCGAGGAGATAGGGCAGGCTGGATGAAATACCTTTTCATTGCGATCATTTTAAGCGTGATTAGCCCGACATCGTTGCAAGCCTGCTTAGCCCCGCGCGATACGGACGCCAGTCGCGAACGCTGGATGCAAGAGACCGGCGGCTTGAAGGTTGCCGGTCGCTATTACGAAATCCGCGAGCTCACTTTCCGGAGGCCCGCCGATGCCAACCGTTCGGGCCCCGCCGCTATTTGGTATTTTGGTCGGGTGATCGGTGATGACGGCGCCAACTACGAAACCTTTCACAGGAGCGTGGACGTACGCTATATGTGCGAGCAAGCTGGAGGCCCACGCGCGGCCGCAACCGGCGATTTTTATATCACCAAAGACGCCGAAACCGGGCTTTTCTACATCCGGGATTGGGATGGCGAGTACGTTCTTAGCCCTGCGGGAGAGGATCTGGAGGAGGCTGCGGAGTGATCGTTTCTCTCATCCTTTCACTGGCAGCTCCGGTTATACTGGAGGTGCCAAACGAACCATGTGACCCGAGCGCTCCGATCCGTGACCCCGAAGTATGCGAGCCGATCTTTGAGGTCGATGGTGTAGCCATTTACAACTTGGAGAGCGTGGCAGTGGGCACCGTCGAACGAATGTTTCAGTTCAGGCAGGACATTGCCCATTGTGGTCTGGCTAGCCGCATCGACGGTGTCGACAGCAAAATTGCAGTGTATGACATCGTCAACGCCGATGAGCAGAGCCGCGCCTGTGTGCTCAAGTGGATCGAGACAAATGAGCCGGAGTTGAAATTTTCCGAAGAGAAGCTCGCCTCCTTCTTTCCCTTGTGAATAACTTTGATACTTGGAACCCTCGTTGACTCTAATCCGCACCGACTGGACCCGCGAGGAAATCGCGGACCTCTTCGACCTTCCCTTTGCCGAGCTGCTCTTCCGTGCAGCCACGGTCCACCGCGAGTTTCATCCGCCCGAACAGGTGCAGCTCTGCACCCTGCTCTCGATCAAGACCGGCGGGTGCCCGGAGGATTGCGGCTATTGCTCGCAGTCGGTGAAGGCCGATAGCGGGGTCGAGGCGACCAAGCTGATGGACGTGCGCGCCGTACTGCAATCTGCCGCGCAGGCGAAGGACGCAGGCTCGCAGCGCTTCTGCATGGGCGCGGCCTGGCGTAATCCCAAGGATCGCGACATGCCCGCGATCGTCGAGATCGTGAAGGGCGTGCGCGCGATGGGGCTGGAGACCTGCATGACGCTGGGGATGCTGACACCGAAACAGGCGGATATGCTGAAGGAAGCGGGCCTCGATTATTACAACCACAATGTCGACACAGGCCCTGAATATTACGAGCGCGTGATCTCGACCCGCAAGTATCAGGACCGGCTCGACACGCTTCAGAACGTGCGCGATGCGGGCATCAATGTGTGCAGCGGCGGGATCGTAGGGATGGGCGAAACGCGCGAGGATCGCGTTGGCTTCGTCCACACGCTCGCCACGCTGGAGCGGCATCCCGAAAGCGTGCCGGTCAACGCGCTGGTGCCGGTCAAGGGCACGGTGCTGGGCGATATGCTCGCCGACACGCCGCTCGCCAAGATCGACGATATCGAATTCGTCCGCACCGTCGCGGTCGCGCGCATAGCCATGCCGATGAGCATGGTGCGCCTGTCCGCAGGCCGCGAGTCGATGAGTGAGGCCACACAGGCGCTGTGCTTCCTCGCGGGGGCGAACTCGATCTTCACCGGAGACACATTGCTGACCGCGCCCAATGCGGGCGACGATAGCGACAGTGCGCTGTTCGCCAAGCTCGGCCTGACGCCGCTGGTGCAGGAAGAGCCGATGCGGGCAACGGGGCGATCCTGCAAGCGGACCAGCGAAACCATGGAACCGGCGGAGTAATCATGTTCAAGAAAATCCTCATCGCCAATCGCGGCGAGATCGCTTGCCGGGTCATCAAAACCGCGCGCCGGATGGGCATTGAGACCGTCGCGGTCTATTCCGATGCCGATGCGCGCGCGCCCTTCGTGAAAATGGCAGACGAGGCGGTGCATATCGGCCCGGCCCCCGCGAACGAGAGCTACCTGCTCGCGGACAAGATCATCGCCGCCTGCAAGCAGACCGGGGCCGAGGCGGTGCATCCGGGTTACGGCTTCCTGTCCGAGCGCGCGACCTTCGTCGAGGCGTTGGCCAAGGAGAACATCGCCTTCATCGGCCCGCCTGCCAATGCGATTGCGGCGATGGGCGACAAGATCGAATCCAAGAAGCTCGCCATGGAAGCAGGCGTCAATGTCGTCCCCGGCTTCGTCGGCGAGATCGAGGATACGGAACACGCGGTCCGCATCGCCAACGAGATCACCTATCCGGTGATGATGAAGGCCAGCGCGGGCGGCGGCGGCAAGGGGATGCGCCTCGCCTATAGCGAGAAGGACGTGCGCGAAGGCTTCGAGAGCGTGAAGCGCGAAGGGCTCAATTCCTTCGGCGACGACCGCGTCTTCATCGAGAAATTCATCGAGGACCCACGCCATATCGAGTCGGCGACAAGCACGGGACCATTCTCTATCTCAACGAGCGCGAATGCTCGATCCAGCGCCGCCACCAGAAGGTGGTCGAGGAAGCGCCGTCGCCCTTCGTCACGCCAAAGATGCGCAAGGCGATGGGTGAGCAGTGCGTGGCCCTCGCGCGCGCCGTCGACTATCATTCGGCGGGCACGGTCGAACTGATCGTCAGCGGCGCGGACAAGACGGGGGAGAGCTTCTACTTCCTCGAAATGAACACGCGCCTCCAGGTCGAGCATCCCGTGACCGAGGCGATCACCGGCATCGATCTCGTCGAGCAGATGATCCGCGTTGCGGCGGGCGAGAAGCTCGCCATGACGCAGGACGATATCGGGATCGACGGCTGGTCGATCGAGAACCGCGTCTATGCCGAGGACCCCTATCGCGGGTTCCTGCCGAGCATCGGGCGTCTGGTGCGCTATGATCCGCCGGTGGACGGCTGGACCGACGATGGAAGCGCGAATGGTCGGCGCGGTGTGGCCATGGGAAATGGGGGCGTGCGCGTGGATGACGGCGTCTATGAAGGCGGCGAGGTCTCCATGTTCTACGACCCGATGATCGCGAAGCTGGTGACCTGGGGCGAAACGCGTGACGAGGCGGCGGACTTGCAGGTCCAGGCGCTCGATGCGTTTCGGATCGAGGGCCTTGGCCACAATGTCGATTTCCTCAGCGCCATCATGCAGCATCCGCGCTTCCGTTCGGGCGAGCTGACCACCGGCTTCATCGCCGAGGAATATCCCGACGGGTTCCAGGGCGCCGCCGCTTCCGACGATCTCAAGCGCGGGCTGGCCGCCATAGCGGGTGTGATCGCTACCGCCGATGCCGATCGCGCGCGCCGGATCGAAGGCCAGCTCTCGCGCGACCTCTACGCCCCCGGCGACTGGACTGTCCGCCTGGGCGACAGCGATTA
The DNA here is from genome assembly GCF_009827295.1 of Qipengyuania pelagi. NCBI lineage: Bacteria > Pseudomonadati > Pseudomonadota > Alphaproteobacteria > Sphingomonadales > Erythrobacteraceae > Qipengyuania > Qipengyuania pelagi. Next base: position 760,683 of record NZ_WTYD01000001.1, read on the forward strand.
CCGCGTCGAGATCGAGGAGGATGCGATCCTGGTCGATGGCGATGCGATCTCGCTCGAAATGGAATACACGCCGGGCGAGCCGCTGTTCGATGTGACTCTCGACGGCACCGAACTGACCCTGCAATTGCAACCGACCCGCACCGGCTATGCGATGACGACGCGCGGCGCCAAGCACACGGTCCGCATCCTCCAGACCCGTATCGCGCATCTGGCCGAGCACATGATCGAGAAGATCCCGCCGGACCTGTCCAAGATGCTGATCTGTCCCATGCCAGGCCTGCTGGTGAAGCTGCATGTCGGGCAGGGGGAAGAGGTCCAGCCGGGCCAACCGCTCGCCACCGTGGAAGCCATGAAAATGGAGAACATCCTGCGTGCAGAAAAGGCCGGGACGATCGCGAAGATCAACGCGAGTGAAGGCGAAAGCCTGGCGGTGGACGAAGTCATCCTCGAACTGGAATAGCCCGATTACACTCTTTTAACGTGCAATTGCGGCATCGCTGCAATTCCAATACCACCTTGTCATTGGGGAAAGGACAAGGGGGAATTGGGCATGAGGCAGTTCGGTTTCGCGGGGTCCGTGGCGGCGATCGCGGCGGTCACGGTGGTTGCAGCACCCGCGGCCCAGGCGCAGGAGATATCCTATCGCTTGCCCGAAGCGACCATCGTCGCGGGGGTGGCGGAAACGCTCCTGTCCTGCGGCTCCGATCCTCAGGTTAAGCGGGAGGTGACGATCGCGGGTCTGACGCAGCCTGGCGAGATCGTGCGGCTCGATCCCAACAATCCCTTCCTCGGAAGCCGCAATTTGGAGATCGCCTATTTCGAGGATGGGACGATCCAAAAGATCAACGCCAGCGGCGAAGGATCGGGCGGCGCCGTGATCGCCAGCGTTCTGAAGAGCGCGGTCGGCTTCCTGACGATGGGGCCGTTGGGTGGATTTGCTGGTCTCGGTGGGTTTGACAGCACGAAGGCGCTGGGTTCCGGCGCGAACGCCAATCCACAATTCGCGCTCACTCCGACCTGCGAACCGGAGATCAGGCAACTCGTTGAAAAACGCGCTGGCGTCGTGAAGGATATCGAGCAGTTCGAACAGGACGTGGCCTCGGAAGCGACGATCGATCCCCTGCGACGGACGCTTTACGTCGAATGGCTCAAGCAGCGCACGGCACTCGATCGCGCCCTCACGCTGCGTCAGTCCGTGAAACTGGAAGGGGCTGGCAGCGCATGGCGCGGGAAAATTGCCCCTGATGGGTCCATCGCTCTCTATGACCAGATTCCGACGATTGACCGCAAGAATTGGTTCGGCGCCACGGCCGATCGCTTCAAACCCAGGACGTCCGACCTGCCTTATTGCGTGGCGTTCACCGCCAGCGAGCCGACGCTGCGCAGATCGAAAGCCGTCCCCACGCTGGACCTTCGCCAATGGCGGCGCGCGCATCTGACCGATGAGGGGAATCTCAACGAGAACATCCTGTCCGACCGCTTCGTATATCGGCGCCCCGTACCCGTGAGCGTCGATATCCGGCAGAAGTCCGCCACTACCCAGAATTGCGAAACCGACTTCGCAAGTCTTGTGAAGACTGAAACAGAGACAGTCCCGGTGCCGCAATTGTCGGAATATTTCATCATGAAACTGGACAACGGAGCATTCGGATCACGCTCGCTCAAGGCCGAATTCCGTGCGGATGGGTCTCTTGTCTCGTTCGGCTCCTCTTCGGGCAGCGCAGGCTCGGGCGGGGCCGCCAGCCTTGAGGGGCTGTACGGAGCGGCGACGACCTTGCGCGATTCCGAAACTGCGCGTCTCAAGCGTGAACTCGACCGCGCGGATACGGAAAAGAAGCTCAAGGACTTGAGGGACGCGGCAAAACCGACCTAATCAGGTGAGATGCACCTCAATCACGCGCCCGACGCCCCGCCCGCCGACGAAATCGATTTCGCGACCTTCCTCAAGGCGGATATCCGGGTCGGCACGATCGTCTCGGTCGAGGCCTTTCCCGAGGCGCGCAAGCCGAGCTATCGCCTGCGCATCGATTTCGGTCCCGCCATCGGAGAGAAAACGAGCTGCGCGCAGATCGTCGCGAATTACACGCCCGATGATCTTGAGGGGCGTCAGGTCGCGGCTGTCGTCAACTTCCCACCACGCCAGATCGGGCCAGCCATGTCCGAAGTGCTGACCCTGGGATTTGCGGACGAGCGGGGCGAGGTCGTCCTGTTCGCTCCCGACAGCGCGGTGCCGAACGGTTCGCGTCTTTTCTGAGAGCTTAGGGCGCTAACGCAGACTCTATCAGTGCGCTTGCAGCTCGCCGTCCAGGAACTGCGCGACGTCTTCCAGCGCGACGTCCTTCGCTAAAAATGCTGCACCTATGCTGCGCAGCAAAAGGAACGGGAGGGTGCCTGCATCCATCTTCTTGTCGTGCAGCATATGATCGGCGAGATCTCGGCCTGAACAGCCCAGATCGAGCGCCGAGATTTCGGCCGGCAATCCGGCGGCATCGACCGCGCCGGTCAGGCGCTGGCTCGCTTCTTCGTCGAGCAATCCGCGCCGCGCGGAATAGCGCGCGGCCAGCACCATGCCTAACGCCACTGCCTCGCCATGCAGCAATCGATCGGAAAATCCCGTTTCCGCTTCGAGCGCGTGGCCGAATGTGTGGCCGAGATTGAGCAGCGCCCGCGCGCCCGTGGTCTCGCGCTCGTCTTCGGCGACGATCCGCGCCTTGGATGCAACGCTCGTGGCGACGGCATATTCCAGCGCAGCCGGATCGCGCGCAAGAACCGCTGCGCCCTTTTCTTCGAGCCACGCGAAAAATTCCGCATCGCCAAGCACGCCGTATTTCAGCACCTCGGCATAGCCCGCGCGCATTTCGCGGTCGGGCAGGGTGTCGAGCGCCGTGAGATCGGCCAGCACCAGCGCGGGCTGATGGAAGGCGCCGACAAGGTTCTTGCCCGCCGCGCTGTTGATCGCCGTCTTGCCGCCGACCGAGCTGTCGACCTGCGCCAATAAAGTCGTCGGCACCTGGATGAATCCGCACCCACGCTTCAGGATCGCGCAGGCAAAGCCGGTCAAATCGCCCACGACTCCGCCGCCCAGTGCGACGACATGATCGCCGCGTTCGACGCCTTCTTCCAGCAGCCAGTCGGTCAGACGCTCCAGCTCGCGCCAGCTCTTGGAGCCTTCGCCCGGTGCCACATCGTACCATCGCGCTGTTCTTCCGCCCGCAGCAAGCGACGCTTCGACGGTCGGTCCCCAGTGTTTGCGTGCATTGCGATCCGCGACCACAGGCACGCTGTCCTTGCGCAGGAACGGGGCTGCATGATCCGCCAGATCACGCAGCAGATCGTGTCCGACGCGCACTTCGTAGCTGCGCCCGGCCAGTCCGACACCGATTACAGCCATGCGTCGATCGCCTCGATGATCCGGCTCACGGTCCGGTGGTGGGGACCGTCATCGGTCACGATATGGATATGGGCTTGCGCATAGCTGTCGCTGCGCTGTTCCTTCAGCTCCGCCAGAATCTTGGCCGGATCGCCTCCGCGCAAGAGCGGCCTGGTGTTGCGCCGACTGGTACGTTCTACCAAAGTTTCGAGATCGCAATCGAGCCATACCGCAACCCCCTTGTCGAGGATGAGCGCGCGCGTATCCGCATCGATGAAGGCGCCGCCGCCGGTTGCGATCACGCCCGCTTTCTCGCCCATCAGACGCGCGACGACCCGCCGTTCACCTTCGCGGAAATAGGCTTCGCCATGGGTTGCGAATATCTCCGACACGGTACGGTCGGCGGCGCGTTCGATCTCGTGATCGACATCGACGAAGGAGCGTTTCAGCGCCTCGGCCAGGCGCCGCCCGACAGTCGTCTTGCCGACACCCATCAGCCCGACCAGCACGATCGGCCGATCGAGCCGCGCCGCGAGGCTGCCGGACGATGCGCGGGCCGATGTTGCGGAGGGAGAATGCGAGGATTGCGACTGGGTCATTGAAGGGTGGCTTAGATATGGGCTATCGGGCAGGCAAGCATGGCAAGTCTTGCATAGGTCAAAGCACAGATAATGAAGGGACAGCGGATCGGAATGGTCGCCGCGCTCATTCTCCTCGTGGTTCTCGTCGTCGCATGGTTCGACGGCGGTGAGGAACCGCTGCGCCCGATCGAGGCGGCGGTCGACGTGCCCGAATTCGCGCCCGTACCGACATCGACTGCGGTGCAGCGGGGACCTGCGCGATGATCCGGGCCGGGACACGGGCCAAGAGACAGGCGTGGTGGGCTTGCGGGTCCGCGCTGGGCGTGCTGGCGCTGGGATCGTCGCTCGCGATCGCACAGGGGCAACCGGAAGATCTCTTGCCGCCGGGTTTCGAGGACCCCGCGCCAGGTCCGGCGCCGAGCCCGGCGCCCAGTCCGGCCCCTGCACCCGCCCCACGCCCCGCACCGAGCGCGACGGCGACCCAGTCGGGCGAGATCGTTCAGCCCATTCCGCAGTCGAGTCCGGCTAGTGCCCCACGGGCGAGCGATCTCGATCGCCTGCCGACCCTGCGCGAGCTGGAAAACCTTTCGACCGACGAGCTCGATCAATTGCTGGGATTGCGGCCCAGCGTGGACATTCCCGCCGCCGCGCAGCGCTCGACCGAGCGGGTCGGTGTCCTCTCCTTTGAGGAAGGGGGCATTCCTTCGGGTGCCTTCGCGCGCCAGCCTGCCGCACTGGTCCGGGCCGCACTCGCGGCGAGCACGGGGCCGGTCGTCTCGCGCTGGGGCCATATCCTGCTGCGCCGGGTCCTCGCCAGCAGGCTCGCCGCGCCGGACGGGATGGACCCGGTCGAATTCGCGGGGCTGCGCGCTCGCACGCTGAATGCGATGGGCGAGTTCGCAGCCGCGCGGGCTCTGGTGCAGGATGTCGATACCGCCAATTACGATCCACGCCTGACCGAGGCCGCGATCAATGCCTATATCGGCACGGCGGACATCGTCGGCGCCTGTCCGGTGGTCAGGATTGGGCGAATCGATCGAGACGATGCGCAGTGGCGGATGCTGGCGGGCATCTGCAACGCCTATGCGGGCGAAGCGACCCGCGCGGGCAACGATCTGCGCCGCCTCCTGAATACCGGGGCGGCCCCGCGCATCGATGCGCTTCTGGCGCAACGCTTTGCCGGGGCAGCGGGCAATGGCAGGCGCGGCGTCACGATCGAATGGGATGGTGTCGAGGACCTGACGCCGATTCGGTTCGCGCTCGCCAATGCGGTGGGTGAGGCCATCCCCGATTCGCTCCAGGCCGGGATGGGGCCGTATTACCGCCTGTCCGCAGCGACCGCGCCTATGCTTCCTCTGCCGGAGCGGGCCGAAAGCGCCGAGTTCGCGGCGGCGCAAGGCGTCCTTTCGTCGCGCGCGATCATCGATCTCTATTCGCAGATTTTCGCCATCGAGGGAGTCGAGGGTGAACCCGGCGATCGGGCGACGCGCCTGCGCAGGGCCTATGTCGACAGCGATCCTGCGGCGCGCCTCTCCGCGATCCGCGAGATCTGGGGCGGCGCGCCCGATGGGGAGACCTATGGGCGCTATGTCCTGACCTCCTATGCCGCGGCGCGAATGCCCGCCGACGAGGCGTTTGCCGACGATGCGGCGGGCTTGGTCTCGGCCATGCTCACCGCCGGGCTCGACCGGGATGCGCAGCGCTGGATGGATACGGTGGATGGCGGATCGCTCGCCTGGGGCATCCTCGCGGCGGGCGTGCCGCAATTCGACGGAACCGTCAGCGGCGGCGATCTGTCCGACTTCTTCGACAATGATCCGAGCGCGCGGCAGGCGAAATCGCGTCTGTTGGTGGCGGGGCTCGCCGGGCTGGGACGGATCGATGCTTCGGATGCGTCCGATTACAGCGAGGAGATGTCGCTCGGCCTTGGCCGCGAAAGCACCTGGTCGCGGGCGATCACGCGTGCGGCGCAGGTAGGCAATCCCGGCCTCGTCGCCGTGCTCGCCGGGCTCGGGATGCAGGGCAGCGGATGGGAGCGGATGACGCCGCTCCACCTCTATCATATCGTCCGCGCGCTCGATGCGGTGGGGATGAATGCCGAAGCCCGGATGATCGCTGCCGAAGCGGTCGCGCGCGCCTGACCCGTTTACCAAAACCGCCGCACGACCCGATCGAGGATTTCCTCGCCATGCTCGCTGCCGAGCGTGGCGCTGCGACCAACACTCTTGCCGCCTATCGCCGCGATCTCGAACAGGCCCAGGCTTCGATCGGGCCTTTGGGCGATGTGCAGAAAAGCGATCTGGCCAAGCTGGCCGATATCTGGTCCGCACTCGCGCCCGCCAGCATCGCACGCAAGGCTTCGGCTTTGCGCCAGTTCTACGGTTTCCTGATCGAGGAAGGCGTTCGCGGCGACGATCCCAGCGGCGCGCTTCCCAAGCCGCTCGCCCGCAGGCCCTTGCCGAAAATCCTTTCGCATACGCAGATCGAGGCCTTGTTCGACCGGGCCGAGTTCGAGGCGGAGGGCGAAACGCCTGCGGCGGTGCGCCTGCTCCTGATGCTCGAACTGCTCTATGGATCGGGCCTGCGCGCGAGTGAGCTGGTGGCGCTGCCATTAGCGGCGGTGCCGCGTGATGCGCCTTTTCTGACTCTGACAGGGAAGGGGGGGCAGGCGCGCATGGTCCCCGTCAGCGAACGGGCGAAGCGGGTGATGACGCGCTGGCTCGCTCTGCGCGAGGCGGGGAGCCGCCATCTCTTTCCCTCGCGCAATGGAAGGCATCTCAGCCGGGTGCGGCTGTTTCAATTGTTGAAGGCGCTTGCGATGCGGGCCGATATTCCGCCCGAAGCGATCAGCCCGCACGTATTGCGCCATGCCTTTGCGACCCATCTGCTCGAGGGCGGGGCGGATCTGCGTGTTCTCCAGACCATGCTTGGCCATGCGGATATCGCGACGACGCAGATCTACACCCATGTCGATGCCGCAAGGCTCGTAAAGCTGGTGAACGAGCGCCATCCGCTGGGCGCAGGCTACGATCGAGCGCAGCTTGCGCGTTCGCGAGGGGGCGAGTAACGCGCCTGCGATGATTTCCTATCTCGAATTCGAAAAACCCGTTGCCCAGCTCGAAGGGCGTCTGGCCGATCTGCGTGAAGCGGCGCAGGGAGACGGAGTCGATATCGGCTCCGAGCTGAAGAGGCTCGAAACCAAGAGCGCCGAGATGCTGGCGGAGCTGTATGGCTCGTTGACTCCCTGGCAGAAGACGCAGGTGGCGCGCCACCCGATGCGGCCGCATTTCCGCGACTATATCGAGCACACCTTCGACGAGTTCGTACCGCTCGGCGGCGATCGCTCCTATGGGGACGATCAGGCCATTCTCGGCGGGTTCGCCATGCTGGATGGGCGGCGCGTGGTGCTGATCGGCCATGAAAAGGGCCACGATACGGCGAGCCGGATCAAGCACAATTTCGGCATGGGCAAGCCCGAGGGCTATCGCAAGGCGATCCGGCTCATGGAGCTTGCCGGGCGCTTCGGCCTGCCGGTGGTCACTCTCGTCGATACGTCCGGCGCCTTTCCGGGCGTGGAGGCCGAGGAACGCGGCCAGGCCGAAGCGATCGCACGCGCGACCGAGGCTTGCCTTGCCTTGCCGGTCCCGATGGTGGCGACCATCGTGGGGGAAGGCGGATCGGGCGGTGCGGTGGCTCTGGCGAGCGCGGAGCGCGTCCTGATGCTGGAACACGCGGTCTATTCGGTGATCTCGCCCGAAGGATGCGCTTCTATTCTGTGGCGGACCGCGGAAAAGGCCCCCGACGCCGCCGAAGCGATGCGGGTCACCGCGCAACAGCTCGCCAAGTTGAACGTCATTGACCGTATCGTGCCCGAGCCTTTGGGCGGGGCGCATCGCGACGTGCGCAAGACCGCCGAGACCCTTGGCCAGATCATCGGCGAGGAACTCGACATGCTCGGCCAGAAAACGCCGGACGAATTGCGCCGGATGCGCGAAGATCGCTTCCTGACGATGGCTGGCTGACACCCGCTTGCTGAACGACAACGGGAACAAGCCATCCCGTTCAGGTTTCTCCCTGCATAGATGAGCGCCGCGACACAGGGTCGCGGACGAATTTTGCAAGGGGGTATCCCATGAAGAACCTGAAAGCCCTGGCTGTTTCGAGCACCGCGACACTTGCGCTCGCTCTCGGCGGATGCGCAACCGCCGGCAATATTCCGAGTGCTTCGGCGCCGATCACGCAGAGCGAAGCGCAAATGGGTGCGCAGGCGCATCCCCAATTGCTGCAGGAATTCGGCGGGGCGATGACCGGCCCGCAGGCGCAATATGTCGAGCAGGTGGGCAAGAACATCGCCGTCCAGTCGGGCCTCGGCAATGCGCGCGACAGCTTCACCGTCTCGCTGCTTAACAGCCCGGTGAACAACGCTTTCGCGATCCCCGGAGGATACGTCTACACGACTCGCCAGCTGGTCGCGCTGATGGACAATGAAGCCGAACTCGCCGCCGTGCTTGGCCACGAGGTCGGCCACGTCGCCGCCCGCCATTCGCAGCGCCGCCAGGCCAATGCGCAGCGCAATTCGCTGCTTGGTCTGCTTGGCGCCGTGGTCGGTTCGGTCGTCGGTGGCGGCATCGGCCAGCAGCTCGGCCAGGCCGCCATGCAGGGTTCGCAGCTGCTGACTCTCAGCTTTTCGCGCAGTCAGGAAACGGAGGCCGACCGGCTTGGCATCCGGTATCTGCAGGGCGCGGGCTATGATCCCAACGCCATGTCGACCGTGCTCGCCAGCCTCGCGGCGCAGAACTCGCTCGATGCGCAATTGCAGGGTCGGGGCGATGCGCGTCTTCCCGAATGGGCATCGACCCACCCCGATCCCGCCAGCCGCGTTCGTGAAGCCGCCAGCCTGACGCAAGGCATGACCGGCGTGACCAATACCGACACCTTCCTGACCCGCATCGACGGGCTGCTCTATGGTGACGATCCCGCGCAGGGGGTGATCGAGGGCAACCAGTTCATCCACCCGCAAATGCGGCTGGCCTTCTCCGCGCCGCAGGGCTTCTACATGGTCAACGGCACCTCGGCGGTCAGCATCCAGGGGCAGGGCGGTCAGGCGCAGCTGTCGCTTGCGCAGTATAACGGCAATCTCGACAATTACGTGCGCAACGTGTTCGCGGCGCTTGGTGGCAACCAGCAGCGACTGGCACCGCAATCGATCCAGCGTACGACCGTCAACGGTATTCCCGCAGCTTATGGGACGGCGCGCGTCAACAGCGGCAACGGGCAGGTGGATGTGGCCGTCTTCGCCTACGAATTCGCGCCCGATCGCGCCTATCATTTCCAGGCGATTACGCCCGTAGGCCGAATGGGCACATTTACGCCCATGTTCAATTCGATGCGCCGGGTGACGGCGAGCGAAGCGGCGAATGTGATCCCGCGTCGACTCGAGGTGGTGACCGTGCGCAGCGGCGACACGATCCAGTCGCTGTCGCGGCGTATGGCGTATACCAATGGCCAGGAAGCGCGTTTCCGGGTGCTCAACTCGCTCGACAGCAATGCCCAGCTGCGAGCGGGGCAGAAGGTCAAGCTGGTCGTTCGCGGCAGCTAGGCCGGACAATCGCCTTCACCGCATACGAGAAAGGCGGCGGGATCGCTCCCGCCGCCTTTTTTATCTTCGGTTCTAAAAGGCTTACGAGCCGCTCATCGCCGTGGTCACGTCGTTGAACGTGGTCGAAAGCTGGTCGCCCAGGCTCGACATGGCGGTGATCGCGGCAACCGCGATCAGGGCGGCGATCAGGCCGTATTCGATGGCGGTCGCGCCTTCTTCGTCCTTGCGGAACTTCTTGATGAACTTCATTGGTCGTCTCCTGGTTCTGTCTTCGGTAACCCGCCCCGTCCCGTCGCAAACCGGGATCAGGTCTGTCCCTTATCGACGGGGAAGGTTTATATTTTCCTAAGGGGCAGCGGCTTTAATTGGCGCTGGCTTTGACGATGGTGTCGGACATGTCGTTCCACATCTCGGTCGCGTTCACACCGAAAGCGCTGACGGCACCGATCATCGCCAAGAAGATCATGGCCAGGATCATGCCATACTCGACTGCTGTGGCGCCTCGCTGGTCTCTTCCGAATTTGGGCCGAGATCTGGACCGAAACTTGGCTTTTGCGATTGGCACCGGCACTATCCCCTGGTTGGTGGCGTCCCTCGGACCGGCGCATTTAATCGGCACAGACTTAAGAAAATGTTGAGGGAAGCGGCTGAGGTGGAAAGAAATCCGACATGGCTGTGCGTCGTCGCCGGGCTCCTGATCGATCCGCAGGGTCGCTGGCTGATGCATCGGCGCCCGTGGGACAAGGCGCATGGCGGATTGTGGGAATTTCCCGGCGGCAAGGTCGAACCGGGAGAGACGCCGGAGGCGGCGCTGGTTCGCGAGCTCGGCGAAGAGCTGGATATTTCCATCGATCCCCGTTGGATCGAGCCGCTTGCCTTCGCCTCGGAGGGTTCGAAAGCAGGCGGCCGCCCCATCACGCTCCTGCTGTATCTCGTCCGTCAGTGGGAAGGGACGCCGCGCGCCGTCGAGGGAGGGGCGATCGGGTGGAATCGCCCCGACGCGGCTGCGAAACTCGAAAAACCGCCGCTCGATGTCGCCCTGTTCACGAAGGCTCGCGCCCTCGTTCCGCCCGCAGAGAACGCGGCCGGGCGGGGCTGAGACGTCTCAAGCGAAAAAACCGCCGCTTTGCGGTTGCCATGCGCGAAAGCCCTGCTATGTGACGCCCCTCCAGCGCGCCCGTAGCTCAGCTGGATAGAGTACCTGACTACGAATCAGGTGGTCGGAGGTTCGAATCCTTCCGGGCGCGCCAAAGGTTTCAAGACAGCGCATCGGTGCCGAAAGGTTCCGGTGCGCTGTTCGTTTGAAGCCTACGATCACGGCAGCGTTCGCGGGCAGAAGCTGCCGGTTAAGCCTCGTCTTCGAGCCGGTGCATGTCCTCGTCGCTGAACCCGAAATGGTGGCCCGCCTCGTGGATCACGACATGGCGGACGAGCTCTTCGAGTCCCACGCCCGTTTCCTCCATCTCCGCGATCAGCGGCTGGCGGAACAGCCAGATGCGCGGCGGCATATCGCCACTTTCCCAGATGGATTTGTCCGGCAGCGGACGCCCTTCGTAAAGCCCCGACAAATGCCATTTCTCGTCCATATCGACCGAGGCGAGCTGTTCGGGCGTCGCGAAATCGGTGACGCGCATCACCACCCGGCCCAGCTGCTCGCGAAAGGCGGCGGGAAGGTTGGCGAGAACCTGCTCGGCCATCCGCTGCATCGTTTCTTCGCTGGGGTGCTCGGTCGCAGTCATGGATCGGATATGTGGCGCGCGCAGATCATCCGCAAGATCAGGACAAAGGGGTTCAATGCATGGCCCCGGAACATCGTGGGCGTTCGCATGTTTGACCTGCGAACCGAAGCCATCCCGAAAGAGGACGTCCGATAATGGCCCAGACACACGAAATCTTCGCGACACTCGAACGCGATCACGATCGCCATCGCGAATTGCTCGACCGGCTTCTCGAGACCAGCGGAGACAGCGACGAGCGCGAAACGCTGTTCACGGAGCTGACCCGCGAGCTCAAATCACACGCCGCTGCCGAGGAGCAGGCGCTCTATTCGACCATGCTGCGCAAGCCCCCGACAACTGGCGAGACCCGCCATTCGGTCGCCGAGCATCACGAGATCGAGGAAGCGCTCAACGATCTGGCCGCGACCGATATGGCCAGCGGGGCCTGGTTGCAGAAATTCAAGGATTTCGATCACCAGTACCGCCATCATATCAACGAAGAGGAAGAGGACCACTTCCCCGACTTCGCCAAATATCTCGACGATAAGGACCGCGAGCACATGCGCTCGGTTTTCGAGCGGCGGAAGAAGGAGGAGAAGGCCGAGGCCGAGGTGACACCTGAGAAAAAGGAAGACGCCAAGGAATAGTATTCTAGTGGGGGGCATGACCAAACTGGAACCGACCGCACAGCAGACCGCGATTCCGGGTATCGACGACAGTGTCGAGCCCGGCGTGTGGCGCTATGTCCACGCCAGCCGCGCGCGGGTCATCGTGGATGCGGCGGATTACTTCGCCATCATGCAGGCCGCGATGCTCAACGCGCGGTATCGCATCTTTCTGATCGGATGGGATTTCGACACGCGCATCCACCTCGCCGAAGGGCGGCATTGGTGGCAGCGGGCGTGGAAGAAGAAATATCCGGCGCGGCTGGGCAGCTTCATCGCCTGGATGATCCGCAATCGCCCCACACTGGAAGTCCGAATCCTCAAATGGAGCTTCGGCGTCTTCAAATTCACTTACCGCGGGTCGATGTGGGTCGATCTGATGCGCTGGATCCGGCATCGCAGGATCGATTTCAAGTTCGACAGCGCGCATCCGGTGGGGTGCAGCCATCACCAGAAGATCGCCGTCCTCGACAGTTCGCTCGCCGTATGCGGCGGTATCGACATGACCGGAAAGCGCTGGGACACACGCGACCACGAGGAGGACCAGCCTCTCCGCAGGACGCCGAATGGTCGTAAATACGATCCGTGGCACGATGCCTCCATGATGATGGAGGGCGAAATCGCCGAAGCTTTGAGCGATCTGGGTCGCGATCGCTGGATCAGGGCAGGGGGCAAGCCCCTGATGCCGATCCGCGCTCCCGAAAAGAGCCTGTGGCCAGAAGGCCTCGACGCCACGTTCGAGAATGTCGAGATCGGCATTGCGCGGACCCGATCGAAACATCGCGACTGGCAGGCGATTCGCGAGATCGAAGCCCTGTTCGTCCAGCATATCAAGCGCGCCCGTCGCTTCATCTACGCCGAGAGCCAGTATTTCGCCTCGCGCGCGATCGGAGAAGCGATCCTCAAGCGCATGGAAGAAGACGATCCGCCCGAAATCCTGATCGTCCATCCCGCCCATGCGGATGGCTGGCTGGAACAGCAGGCGATGGATCACGCGCGGGCAGAGCTGGTGCGCTGTATCGAGCAGGTCGATGGCAAGGGGCGCTTTTCGATCTGGACGCCCTATAGCGGCGAGACCCCGATCTACGTCCATGCCAAGATCATGATTGTGGACGACGAGATTTTCCGCATCGGTTCGGCGAACATGAACAACCGATCCATGGGGCTCGACAGCGAATGCGATGTCTTCGTCGATTCCACACGGCCCGGAAACGATCATGCGAGGGGCGCGATCACGGCTTTGCGCCACTCCCTCCTGGCGGAGCATATCGGCCTCGATGAGGGGGAGATCGGCGAGTTGCACGAACGCCATGGTTCGATGGCGGCGATGATCGACCATGCGCAGGAACCGGGCGGGCGGACTCTGAAACGCTACCACCCGCCGGATTTGAACGGAGTGGAAGAAAGCCTGGCGGAAAGCGGGCTGCTCGATCCCGACGATCCCGACGACATGTTCGAACCCTTTGCAAAGGGCGGGCTGTTCCGCAAAGGAAGCCGTCTGCGGCGCGTGCGCGCCAGATTGAAGAGGATCAGGGGAAAATGAGCAGTCTGGTCGGACCCGACGAAGATGATCCGCGGGGCAAATTGCCCGTGCCCGAAGCGGTGCAGGATGCGATCCGAACGCTGATCGAATGGACGGGTGACGATCCCACGCGCGAAGGCCTGCTCGAAACGCCGGCGCGCGTGGCGCGCGCGTGGAAGGAATATTGCCTGGGTTACGAGGAGGACCCGGCGGTCCATCTCAGCCGCGTGTTCGAGGAAGTCGGCGGGTATAACGAGATCGTGCTGCTGAGGGACATTCCCTTCCAGTCGCATTGCGAGCATCACATGGCCCCGATCATCGGCAAGGCCGCAATCGCCTATCTTCCAACCGACCGCGTGGTCGGCATTTCCAAGCTCGCGCGGGTCCTCCATGGATTCGCCCGTCGGCTCCAGGTGCAGGAACGGCTTACCGCAGAGGTCGCGGATTGCATCTGGGAAAATCTGCAACCCCAGGGCGTCGCGGTCGTCATCGAAGCGAGCCACGCCTGCATGACCGCGCGCGGGGTTCGCACGCCCGGCGTCGGCATGGTCACCAGCCGGATGATGGGTACCTTCCTCGATGACCCACGCAGCCGCGAGGAAGTGATGAAATTGATGGGGTATGGGTGATGATCGGGCGAGGGAGGCCGTTAGGCGCCCCTCGCCCGATCACGCACCATGCGGTCAGAGCTGACCGAGCATGTGCTCCGCGCTGGAGACCGAGAAATCGCCCGGCTGCTCGACATTCAGTTCCTTGACCACGCCGTCATCGACGATCATCGAATAGCGCTGGCCGCGCTGCCCCATGCCGAAGCCGCTGCCGTCCATGGTGAGGCCGACCGCCTGCGCGAAATCGCCGTTCCCGTCGGCCAGCATGGTCACGTCCGAGGCATCGTTCGCACCCTGCCAAGCACCCAGAACGAAGGCGTCGTTGACGGCGGTGCAGGCGATCTCGTCGACACCCTTCGCCTTCAGCTCGTCGGCTTTCTCTACATAGCCGGGCAGGTGACGCGCCGAACAGGTCGGCGTGAACGCGCCGGGAACGGAAAACAGGGCAACCTTGCGTCCGGCGAAGAATTCGCCCGACTGGATCTTCTCGGGACCGTTCTCGGTCGGCTTCACCAGCGTCACGTCAGGTAGCTTGTCGCCTACGGAAATCGTCATATTCGGTTTACTCCTGCTTGTTGTTTCTTGCCTGCGGCACTTAGGCGCGCGCCCCGGTCTTGCAAGGCTTCAGCCGTTAAAGGCGCTTTACCAATCTCCTTATTCACCGGGAAATCGCGGGGCGCGACAAACAGTCGACAGGGAGACAATCATGACCGCATCGACCGCCATCCGATTCAAAACCGCCGCCATCCGTGCCGGAGCAGCCGCTTTGGCCTGCCTGATCGTGCCGACCGCCGCGCAGGCCGAATATCGCGACGTCGATCCTTATGGCAGCGTTTCGAACGAAATCGACGAGATCGCAGCGAATGCGGAAAACATTCGCAAGCTGGACATCATGCTGATGGTGACTTCGCTGCGTTGCAGAAGCGGCGCGAGCAACTTCCAGGCCGATTACGATGCCTTCGCAAGCGCGCATCTCGCCACGCTCAACCGCGCCAACATGGTTTTGAAGGCGGAGCTCGTCTATAGGTTCGGCGAAGTGGGCGCGGTCCGCGAAATGGACCGCAGCGATGTTTCGATGGCCAATCAATATGGCGAAGGACACCCGTGGCTAAGCTGTCACGAGCTGGGCAGCATCGCGCGCCAGCTCGCCGGCGATCGCGACGCCATCCGCCTGTCCTACGCAGCGGATGAATTGCTGGCGGCTTACCCGGTATACGAGCCCATTCGCCATCCGCGGCAGGCCTCGCGCCGCTGATCGCGGCATTCTGGGCGGGGCCGTTGTCCTCGCTGGTTTAAGCGGTTAGGAGCGGGGCCGTTTCATGGCGTCGCCTCGCGTATCGATAGTTCGGTGCGGCGCTTTCTTCAGAACTCCCTTCACCGAGGATGCCCGTGGCCCAATTCAACGATTACGTCATCAAGGACATTTCACTCGCCGATTACGGGCGGGCCGAGATCAATATCGCCGAAACCGAAATGCCGGGCCTGATGGCCACGCGCGAGGAATATGGCGAGGCGCAGCCGCTGAAGGGCGCGCGCATCGTCGGCTCGCTCCACATGACGATCCAGACCGCCGTTCTGATCGAGACGCTGGTGGCGTTGGGCGCGGAAGTGCGCTGGGCGACCTGCAACATCTTCTCGACCCAGGACCACGCTGCCGCCGCCATCGCGGCGCAGGACATTCCGGTCTTCGCGGTCAAGGGCGAAAGCCTGGCCGAATACTGGGATTATGTCGGCCGGATATTCGACTGGTCGAGCGAGGCGGACCAGGATCTGACCGCCAATCTCATCCTCGATGATGGCGGCGATGCGACCATGTTCGCCCTGTGGGGCGCGCGGATCGAGGCGGGCGAAACCATGCCCGAGCCTCAGAACGCCGAAGAAATCGAGATGCAGCGCGCGTTGAAGGAATTCCTCAAGCGCAAGCCCGGCTACCTCACCGCCAGCGTCAAGGCGATCAAGGGCGTCTCGGAAGAGACGACTACGGGTGTTCATCGCCTCTATCACCTCGCCAAGCAGGGCAAGCTTCCCTTCCCGGCGATCAACGTCAACGACAGCGTGACCAAGTCGAAATTCGACAACCTCTATGGCTGCCGCGAATCGCTGGTCGATGCGATCCGCCGCGCGACCGATGTGATGCTGTCCGGCAAGGTGGCCTGCGTCGCGGGCTATGGCGATGTCGGCAAGGGGTCTGCCCAGTCGCTCCGTAATGGCGGCGCGCGCGTGCTCGTGACCGAGATCGACCCGATCTGCGCGCTCCAGGCGGCGATGGAAGGGTATGAGGTCGTGACGATGGAAGACGCGGTGACCCGCGCCGACATCTTCGTGACGACTACCGGCAACGAAGACGTCATCACCGCCGAGCACATGAAGGCGATGAAGCCGATGAGCATCGTTGCCAATATCGGCCACTTCGACAGCGAGATCCAGATCAGCGCGCTCGACAATTACGAGTGGAACGAGCTGAAGCCGGGGACCGACCTCGTGAAATTCCCCGACGGCAAGGAAATCATCATTCTCGCCAAGGGGCGGCTCGTCAATCTCGCCTGCGCCACCGGCCATCCCAGCTTCGTGATGAGCTGTTCCTTCACCAACCAGGTGCTGGCCCAGATCGAATTGTGGAAGAACGCGGGCAGCTACGAGAACGACGTCTATGTCCTCCCCAAGCACCTCGACGAAAAGGTCGCGGCGCTGCACCTCGACAAGCTGGGTGTGAAACTGACGCAGTTGAGCAAGAAGCAGGCGGACTATATCGGCGTTCCGGTCGAAGGACCGTTCAAGCCAGAACATTATCGCTATTGATGGTACCGGAACGGGGCCGTCAGACTTGCGGCCCCGTTCTCATCCAGGCCTATTGCGTAGCGCCCATTGCATCGGGTGGACGGGCGGCATAGCTGATCTGTCATGACGGATTCGCCCGCCTTGATGGTGATTATCGGCCTGCTGCTCGCCGCGTGGACGGCGGTGGCGGGTTGGTTCATGCTCAGGGCCAGCGCGCGCAGCAAGGGGACGGAGACGATCCGCCGCTCCGCCCGGCGCCTGTCCCGCATGATCGAGGAATCGCCCGCCGTGCCGCTGCTGGTGCGTGCGGATGGCCGGATCGAGGCTCCCGAACGCCTTGCCGGTTGGTTTGGCCTAGACCGGATGCCCGAATATCTCAGCGAGCTGAGCGGGGGCGGTGATGGCGGGCTCGACGATGCGCAGCTCGAAACGCTGACCGGACATGTGCGCCGCACGCAGAAGACCGCAGCCTCTTTCACCATGACGCTCGCGCCGCTCGGATCGCGCAAGGCCCTGACGCTGCGCGGCACGCTGGCCGATCCCAGCGTTTCGCCTGCCGGGGCCGCGCTGATTTGGGTCTTCGACTTCACCGAAAGCGAAGGGGAATTATCGGCCCTGCGCGAACAGGCCGCCAGTGCGCGTGAGGATTTCGGCGCTTTGGTGGGCCTCATCGAAGCGGCGCCGATGCCGATGTGGTTTCGCGGCGCCGATATGCAGCTGCGCCTGGTCAACCGCGCCTATGTGTCCGCAGTCGGGTCCGACAGCCCCGACACGGTCGTCAGGGAGCAGATCGAACTCGTCGAGAGCATGGACGGCGTGAGCGCCAGCGAGGTCGCGCAGCAGGCTGGCGAGCGGCGCAAGGCGATCGAGCGCGTGGTGACCACGACGATCGATGGCGAGCGCCGCTCGCTGCGGGTGACCGACCTGCCGCTGATCGGCGATGGCATCGCAGGCTATGCGGTCGATATCGAGGAGATGGAGGAGCAGGCGCGCGAATTCCGCGCCTTCCGAGAGGCCCAGCGTTCCATGCTCGATCAGCTTTCGATCGGCGTCGCGCAGTTCGATGCAAACCGCAGGATGACGTTCGCGAACCAGCCCTTCCATCGTGTGTTCGGCCTGCCGCCGGGAATCGTCGGCGAACGCACCACGTTCGAACAGATGCTGATGGCCGCGCGCGAGAACGGACGCATCCCCGAGGTCCGGGATTTCCCGAACTGGCGGCAGGAAGTGGCCGGATGGTTCCTGACCGACGAAACGCATGAGGAGAACTGGCCGCTTCCCGATTCGACCCATCTGCGCATTCTCGGTCAGCCGCTTCCCGATGGCGGGCTGGTCTTCATCGCGGAAGACCGCACCGAACAGCTGGCCCTGTCCGCCACGCGCGACACGCTGTTGCGCACCCGCACCGCGACTTTCGACAATCTGTTCGAAGCTTTGGCCGTGTTTGCGCCCGACGGGCATCTCGAACTCTGGAACCGCAGTTTCGCGGGCGCCTGGGGCCTCGAGGAAGAGGCGCTTGACGGGCATCCCCAGGCCGAGGACCTGCTCGAAGCCATCGCGAAGAAGCTGGCCGATCCCAAGGAGGTCGCGGCGATCAATCACGTCATTCGCGCCGCCACGCTCGACCGACGCAAGCAGCGCGGTACGGTGAAGCTTGCGGATGGGCGCACCCTCGATTTCGCGAGCGTTCCCTTGCCCGACGGGAACGGGCTCATCACCGTGCTCGACATCACCGCCTCGCGCCAGGCGGAAGAGGCGCTACGCGAACGCAACCGCGCGCTGGAAGAGGCCGACGCCGTCACCACGCGCTTCCTGGCCAATATGAGCTACGAATTCCGCACCCCGCTGACCTCGATCGGTGGCTTTGCCGAATTGCTGACCAGCGGCGTCGCGGGCGAGCTGAGCCCGCAGGCGAAGGATTATGCGCAGGCGATCGCCCAATCGGTCAGCAAACTGACCGAACAGGTCGAAAACGTCCTCGACCTGTCGCAGAGTGAAGCTGGTCTGATGCCGCTGACGAAGCAGAAGATCGCGCTCCTTCCCTTCGTCACCGAGATCGTGCGCAAGCGCGAGGATGCGATTACCGCGGGCGGGTTGACGCTCGATCTGCGCAGCGACCCAGACAAGTCGGTTTCCGCCGATCCCCAGCAATTGCGCCGCGCGATCGCCCACCTGCTCGACAACGCGATCCGCGCCACGCCCTCAGGCGGAAAGATCACGGTGGAAATCCGCCAGAAGAAGGACGTGACGCGGATTTCCATCTCTGACACGGGTAAGGGCATGAGCCACCATGACATGGCCCGCGCACTAGAAGGCATCCGCCCGACGGCGGACGGCCGGGGCATCGAACGCCGCCAGGGGCTCGGCATCCCGCTCGCGCGCCAGCTGATCGAAGCGCACGGTGGGACGCTGGAACTGCAAAGCCGCCGAGGTTCGGGCACGATGGCGGTGATCGTCCTCCCGTGATCGTTCCATTGCCCGATCTTGCGGCGGTGGATGCGCTGGGCAGGCGGATCGCGGTACGGCTCAGGCCGGGCGATGTCGTCGCGCTGTCGGGCGATCTCGGCGCGGGCAAGACCACGCTTTCGCGCGCTATCCTCGCCGCCTCGGGCCATGATGGAGAGGTGCCGTCGCCCACCTTCACGATTATCGAGACCTATGAACGGACGACCCCTCCAATCGTCCATGCGGATTTCTATCGCCTCGACGATCCGTCCGAGGTCGAGGAAATCGGGCTGGACGATTATCGCGCTGGTGCCGCGCTGCTGGCCGAGTGGCCGGAAAGGGCGGGCGGCTTCTCGCACGAGCCGCAATGTCTCTCGGTCGAACTCGAAAACAGTGGGGAAGGGCGCCGCGCCATTGTCGAAGGCGGTTCGGCTTGGCATGGCCGGATGCCATGAACGCAGCACTTCCCGAAGGCCTCGACAGCTTCCTTGGCGACACGCGATGGGACGGGGCGGAAATCGTCCCGCTCGTCGGCGACGCCTCGTTCCGCCGGTATTTCCGCCTCCGCATGGGGAATCGCAGCGCGATGCTGATGCACGCGCCCCCTCCCGAAGAGGACACTGGCCCCTTCCTCCATGTCGCGCGCTGGTTGAGCGAGAACGGGATGCGCGGACCGGAAATCCTCGGCGCGCGGCCCGAACAGGGCCTCGTCCTGATCGAGGATTTCGGCGATCAGCGCATGAAGGAATGGATCGACGATCATCCCGAGGATGAGGAGGCGATCTATGCCGGCGCGATCGATGCGCTGGCCGCGTTGCAGGCGCTTCCGCCCGGTCCGTTCGATCCCTATGACATGGCGGTGTATCAGCGCGAGGCGGCGCTGTTCGTCGAATGGTATTGCCCCGCCGCCGGACTGAGCGTGGACGAAGCGGGCTGGCGCGCGGCCTGGGAAGAGACGCTTGCGCCGCTTATCGAGCGCCAGCAGTCCGGGGTCACCGTGCTGCGCGATTATCATGCCGAAAACGTCATGCTGCTCGACCCGGGCAAGGTGAACGGCGCGCAGGGTCTGATCGATTTCCAGGACGCGCTGGTCGGGCATCCGGCTTACGATCTGGTCAGCCTGTTGCAGGATGCGCGCCGCGACGTTTCCGAGAGCCTGGAGCGCACCATGCTCGGCCGCTATCGCGCCGCCTGCGATCCGGGGCCGGATTTCGAAGCGGACTACGCGCGTCTCGGCGCACAGCGTAACGCCAAGATTGTCGGCATCTTCACGCGCCTTCACATACGCGATGCCAAGCCGCGCTATCTGCGCATGATCCCGCGCGTGTGGAAGGCGATGGAGCGCGATCTTGCGCACGAGGCGCTTGCCCCCGTGGCGCGCTGGTTCGCGGAGAACATCCCCCAGCATCTGCGCGATGCGGACGGAGGCGAGATCGCATGAGCGAGCCTGCGCTCGTCACCGACACTGCCATGCTGATGGCCGCCGGGCTCGGCAAGCGGATGCGCCCGCTCACTGCCAGCCAGCCCAAGCCAATGGTGCGCGTGGCGGGAAAGCCGCTGATCGACCACGCGCTGAACCGATTGGAGGATGCGGGCGTCGCCAAAGCGGTGGTCAACGTCCATTATCTGGCCGACGCGCTGGAGGCCCATGTCGGCCATCGCGCCTCGCCCAAAGTCGTTTTTTCGGACGAGCGCGCGGAGCTGCTCGAAACCGGTGGCGGGATGGTCAAGGCGCAGACCGATGGCAAACTGCCCGACCCCTTCTTCGCCTGCAATGCCGACAGCATCTGGCTCGACGGGCCGCTGAACGCGTTTCGCGATCTCTCGCGCCATTGGGACGCGCAGCGAATGGATGCGCTGCTCCTCGTCGTCAGCCACGCGCGCGCCACCAATTTTGACGGGACGGGCGATTTCTACATGGACGGGCAAGGGCGGCTGAAACGCAAGCTGCCCGGTCGGATCGCGCCCTTCATCTATACCGGCATCCAGCTCGTCTCGCATCGCCTGTTGCGCGATGCGCCCGAGGGCAAGTTTTCCACCAATATCCTGTGGGATCGCGCGATCGAGGAGGATCGCCTTTTCGGCCTCGCTTTCAGCGGGCAGTGGATCGAGGTCGGACGGCCCGAACATATCGCGGTGTGCGAGGACGTGCTCGAACGTGGCTGAACGCCGCGCGCCAGAGGTCTATTCCATCGCTGCCCATCGCGGTTTCGCCGATGCGCTCGTTGCGGGTCTGGTCCCACGCTATGCCGAGCAGGGGCTGGGTCTCGCACGGCTGACCCTGCTGTTGCCGAGTTCGCGCGCCGTGAGGACGGTGAGCGAGGCGTTCATCCGCCACGCGGGGGAGGGCGCCGAAGGGGGTGAAGGTCCGATGGGCCTGCTGATGCCGCGCATGGTGGTGGTCGGCGATCTCGACCTCGACGAGGCGCTGGGGCCATTGCTCGACCCCTTGGGCGCCAGCGCGGTGCCGCCCGCCATCGATCCCCAGCGGCGCCTGTTCGCGCTGGCGGGTCTGATCGCGGAGACGATGGGAGATGACGCGCCGGGGGGCGCCACCCTGCTGCGGCTCGCCCGCGAAACCGGCGCGACGATGGATCGCCTGCTGGTGGAGGATGTCGATCCTGCCGACCTGCTTGACGATCGCGTGGTCGATATCGTCCCCGACCTTTCGGCGCATTGGCAGAAGAGCCTGCATCTCTTCGCCACCGTCCTCGTAAAATGGCGCGCATTTCTGGCGGAGCGCGGCGCGATCGACGCTGCGGCGCGGCGCAACCGGCTGTTCGATCACGCCGCCGAGCGCTTCGCAAAGCATCCGCCCGCTACACCCCTGATCGCGGCGGGGGTGACGAGTTCGGCGCCCGCTCTTGCGCGGCTGCTCAAGGTCATCAGCGAGTTGCCGCAGGGCGCGGTCATCCTGCCCGATTTCGACCTGACGCTTTCGAGCGAGGTCTGGGACGAGCTGGGCCGGGCGGGGGCCGCTCCGGGGCCGGGCGAAACCCCGTTCGCGCGTGACGATGCGGTGACCCACCCGCAATATCACTTGAAGTTGCTGCTCAACCGGATGGGAGTCGCACGCGAGGAAGTCCGGCCTTGGCACCGCAAGGGCATGGCCGCCGCCCCGCCGGAGCGCAGCCATGCGATCGGATCGCTGTTCCTCCCGCCCGAAGCGAGCAAGGTCTGGGCGGAGCTACCAAGTGAAAAACGGCGGCTCTCGGGCGTGCGCGTCATGCGCAGCGCCAATCCCGAGGAGGAGGCGCAGGCGATCGCCCTGCTCGTGCGCGAGGCGTTGGAGACACCGCGCAAGCGAATCGCCGTGGTCACCCCCGATCGCGCACTGGCGCGGCGCGTGGTTCACCATCTTGCGCGGTGGGACGTCATCGCGGACGATTCCGCCGGGCGGCCTTTGTCAAAGACGGCGGCAGGCCGCCTTATGCTCCTGCTAGCCGAAGCGATGGCGGAGCGGGCGGCGCCGGTGCCACTCATGGCCCTGCTCGGCCATCCGCTGGTCGATGGAGGGATGGAACGCGGGACCTGGCTCAGGCACTTGCGCCGGATCGAACGGGATCTGCGCGGGCCGCGCAAGGCTGGAGGGTTGGAGCCTGTCCAGCGCCTCGTCGCGAAGAGGGCCGAGCTGGATTCCGATCTTGGCGAATGGTGGCGGATCGTGCGCGATACGCTGGCGCCTCTGCTCGATCTGGCCGATAGTGAAACGATCCCGGTTGCCGAACTCCTCGATGCGCTGGCTCTCGCGGGCGAGAGTCTCTGCGGCGAAAAGCTGTGGGCGCGCGAGGATGGGCGGGCTCTGGCACGCTTCGTCGAGGAATTGCGCCTCAATGCGGGAGAGGCCGGTTTCGCGCTCGCCCCGCGAGAGGCGGAGGTCGCTTTAAGGGAGGCGATGGAGCAGGTCGCGGTGCGCCCGCCCTATGGCGGCCATGCGCGGGTGCAGATCCTCGGCCTGCTCGAATCGCGGATGAACCGCGCCGATCTCGTGATTTGTGCCGGGCTGAACGAGGGCGTATGGCCCGCGCGCGGCGCCACCGATGCGCTGCTCGCCCCACCGGTTCTGCGGACGCTCGGCGTGCCGGGATCGGATTACCGGATCGGCCTTTCCGCGCACGATCTCGCTGGGGCGCTCGGCGCGCCCGAAGTCGTGCTCAGCCGCGCGGATCGAGACGAGGGCGGCCCGGCCATCCCCTCGCGTTTCCTGCTGCGAGTCCAGGCCTTGCTGGGCGACCTCTTACCCCGCCATGTCGAGACGCGCGCCGTCGATCTGGCCCGCACGATCGCCCGTGCGCCGCGCGCTCCGATCTATCCGCGCCCCCGGCCGAGACCAAATGCCGATCAGCGCAAGGTCTCGATTTCCGCCACGGCGCTCGATCGCCTGATGGGCGATCCATACCAGTTCTATGCCGGGCAGATCATGGGGTTGAGAGACCTCGACGCGCTCGATGCCGATCCGACCCCGTCATGGCATGGCACGGTCGCGCACACGATTCTCCAGCGCTGGCATGAGCAGCGCGAGACTGGCGCCGATCCTGATATCGCGACGATCATGGGAAGGGTGCTCGACGAGGAAAATGCCGACCCGCTCACGCGCGGATTGTGGCAGCCGCGCCTCCTCGCCGCCCTCGAATGGATCGCGGACGAGGTGCGCTTGACTTCGGATCGCGAGGTGCTCTGCGTCGAGGAGAAGGGCGCGATGGAAGTGGAAGGAATCCGCATCCACGGCCGCGCCGACCGGATCGACCGTCTGGGCGACGGGACGCTCGCCATCGTCGATTACAAGACCGGCAAGCCGCCGAGCGCGGCGATGGTGGCGGACGGGTTCGCGCTCCAGCTGGGCATTCTCGGCCTGATCGCGGAGCGCGACGGGTTTGATCACGCCAAAGGAGAGCCGGGCGCCTACGAATATTGGTCGCTTGGCAAGGCGAAGGATGACACGCATCCCACCGGCTTCGGCTATGTCGAGACGCCGCTGAAGGTCGGCAGAAAGTCGTCTGGGCTGGAGCCGGAAGAATTCCTGCCCGTCACGAGCCGCTTTTTGCGCGAAGGTATCGCCAAATACATCACCGGCGACGCGCCCTTCGTCGCGCGCGAGAACCCGGACTATCCGGCCTATGACACCTACGATCAGTTGATGCGTCTCGAGGAATGGCTCCCGCGCATGGACGATGATGATGGGGAGGGCGATCCGCGATGAGCGGCAGGGTCTATCCCCTCCAAGGCGCGCAGCGCGACGCGGTCGACCCGCGCGAAAGCGTCTGGCTGTCCGCGAGCGCAGGCACCGGCAAGACACAGGTCCTCTCCGCACGAGTTTTGCGCCTCCTTCTCGAACCCGGCGCGGACCCGTCGCAGATCCTCTGCCTCACCTTCACCAAGGCAGGGGCCGCCGAAATGGCCGTGCGCGTGAACGAGGTGCTGGCGCGCTGGGTCAGGCTGGATGACGGGCTTCTGGCCGAGGACCTCGCCAATCTCGGCGCGGCGACCGACCCCGAAACCCGCTCGCGCGCACGATCCCTGTTTGCACGGGTGCTCGATTGTCCGGGTGGAGGGCTGCGGATCGACACGATCCACGCCTTCGCCCAGTATCTCCTCGCCGCCTTTCCCGCCGAGGCGGAAATCCTGCCCGGATCGCGCCCGATGGAGGATCGCGAGCGCGATCTGCTAAGCCGCGACGTACTCGCCGCGATGCTGTCCGAAGGCGATCCAAGGATCGATGCCGCAATCGCTGAGATGAGCCGCCGCAAGGGTCCCGATGCCGTTCGCGGATGGCTGATGCGCTGCGCACGCCATCAGGACTTGTGGACCGGGCCGGACGGATGGCAACCACCCATGAAACCGCGCGTCCATCGCCTGCTCGGCATTCCCGCCGATGCGGATGCGGCTTGGGTGGCGGAGGCCTGTTCTGACGACGCCTTCCCGGTTGGGGCCTTGCGGGCCTGCGCGATGGTCGCGCGCGAATGGAAGGCCGCCACCGGACAGAAAGCCGCCGATTTCGCGGAAGGATGGGCGCGCGGGGATGCGACGGCGCGGCTCGAACGGCTGGACGGCTTCCGCGACACCTTCCTCAAGAAGGACGGCGCGCCGCGCAAGATGGCGGGCGCCGAGAAGATCGACCCGTCTTTTGCGGCCAATCAGGAAATTCTTTCCGAAGCCGTCGCGAAGATCGGTGACCGGCTCACCCTGCTCGATCTCGCCGGTTTTCTCGCCCCGCAACTCGAGGCGGGGCGCGCCTTCGCCCTGCGTTGGGAAGCGGCCAAGACGCGCGAAGGTCTGGTGGATTTCGACGATCTGATCTCCCGCGCCGCGCAGCTTCTCTCGAACAGCGCCATGGCCGACTGGATTCGCTACAAGCTCGATCGCAGCTTCGACCATATCCTCGTGGACGAGGCGCAGGACACGAACGAAGCCCAATGGAGCATCGTCAAGGCGCTGACCGACGATTTCTTCGACGGGCTCGGCGCGCGCGGGGATGCGGTGCGCACCATCTTCACCGTTGGCGATTACAAGCAGGCGATCTTCGGCTTTCAGGGAACGAGCCCGCGCAATTTCCGGCAGGCGCGCGATTTCTTTGCGCGCAAGATGGATGCCGCCGCCGATGCCGCGCGGGATCTGCGCGGGGCGCCCGATATGCGGCGGTTGAAGGGATACGATCTCGAACGATCCTACCGCACCAGCGCGCCGGTCCTGTCATTCGTGGACGATGCGCTGGCTGAGATCGGGCATACCGGGCTCGGACTCGAGAGTTCCGACGGACACCATATCGGCAGCGACGGGCCGGGGCAGGTGGTCTTGTGGAACACCGTCACGGCCGGGACGCAGGACGAAGAGGGCGAGGAGCAGGCTGGCTGGTTGGCGCGGCACGACCGGCTGATGGCCGACAATATCGCCCGGCAGGTGCGGCGCTGGATGGACGAGGGCTATCCGCTCGCCAAGGGGAAGGCACGCAATGCGCGGCCCGGCGATGTCATGGTGCTGGTGAGGAAACGGCGCGAGCTTGCCTCGCTGATCGTCTCGCGCCTCTATCGCCATGGCGTTCCGGTGGCGGGGGTCGACCGGCTGCGGTTGGGCAATCCGCTGGCGGTGAAGGATTTGATGGCGGCGCTGCGCTTCGCGGCGCAACCGCTGGACGATCTGATGCTGGCGAACGTGCTGGTCTCGCCGCTTATCGGCTGGAGCCAGGATGCGCTGCTGAAGCATGGCTATCGGGCGCGCGATCGCCGTCTGTGGGATCATCTGCGGGCGAGCGAGGATACCTTCGTCAAGGCGACGGTCGACGCTTTACGCGAAGTTCTGCGCCGCGCGGATTACGACAGTCCGCAGCAATTGCTGCACTGGATGCTGATCGGCCCGATGGACGGGCGGCGCAGGCTGGTCGCGCGGCTGGGGCGCGAGGCGAACGATCCGATCGACGAATTGCTCAACGCCGCCAACGCCTATGCCTCGGTGCACACCGCCAGCCTCCAGGGCTTCATCCGCTGGTTCGACGCGGGTGAGGGCGAGTTGAAGCGCGAGGCGGGCGAGGGCGGCGATCAGGTGCGGGTGATGACCGTGCACGGGTCGAAGGGCCTCCAGGCGCCGATCGTGATCCTTGCGGATGCCGCGATCGGACCGGATGCACCGGGCGATCTGGATCTGCTGGACGAACCCATCGGAGGCGGTGCCGCGAAATCGGTCCCGCTGCCCGGCCTCAGCAAGGACCAGCGTGTCGGCCCCGTCGCGCAGGCCGAAGCGGAGGCGGCGCTGGTCGACAGGGAAGAACATTGGCGCCTACTCTATGTCGCCATGACGCGGGCGGAGGAGGCGCTGTTCATCGGCGGATCGCTGGGGCCGCGCGATGCGAGGAACGGGCCGCACGAAGACAGCTGGTATGCGCGGCTGAAACCGGTCTTTCCCGACGAGGCGATCGAGGACGATATCTGGGGCGCACGGTGGGAGCGGGGCGAGGCTGCGCCGCGCGTGACGGGCAGCGACATTCGCGAGGCTGATGAAGCCGAACTGCCAGACTGGGCGCAGCGTCCCGCACCCGAGGAGTCACGCCCGCCCCGGCCGCTCGCGCCATCCGGGTTGGGCGATCAGGAGGGGAGCGACCCGCCGCTGCCGCCCGACCACGCGGCGGGCGCGGCACGGCGCGGGACCTTGATCCATGCGCTGCTCGAACGCCTGCCCGGAGTAACGCCGGAAGAGCGGCGCGAGCGCGCGGCGGCGTGGCTGGCGCGGCAGGCCGGCGATCTCGATCCTGCGGACCGCGCCGAGATGCTCGACCGGGCCATGTCCGTGATCGAAACCCCCGCTTTCGCGCCTGTGTTCGGCCCGGATGCCCTCGCTGAAGTGCCGCTCGCGGCGCTGGTCCATGGGCGCGTCGTCGCCGGGATCGCCGATCGTCTGCTCGTGACCGCGGAGACGGTAACGGTGGTGGATTTCAAGACCGCGCGGCGCCCGCCGACCTCGCTGGCGGATGTTCCCGAGCACACGATGCGGCAGATGGCGGCCTATGTCGCCGCTCTCGAAACCATCTATCCGGGGCGGGCCGTCCGCGCTGCCTTGCTCTATACGCAGACACCGCAGCTGATCGACCTGCCGGGCGCTGCAATCGCCCGATACAAAACACGATTTGCCGAACCGCAGGAAAGCTTTGCGCTGCCACCCGTTGAGTAGATGACACGCGCTCCTAAATGGGGCGCAACCGATACAGGAGAATTATCATGGCCACCGTCGCCGTCACCGATAGCAGTTTCCAGTCCGACGTCCTCGATTCGGACAAGCCCGTCCTCGTCGATTTCTGGGCCGATTGGTGCGGACCCTGCAAGATGATCGCTCCGGCCTTGGAAGAACTGAGCGACGAGCTTGGCGACAAGGTCATCATCGCCAAGATGGACATCATGGAAAACCCCGATGTTCCGGGCAAGATGGGCGTGCAGTCGATCCCCTATCTCGTGCTGTTCAAGAATGGCGAGCCTGCCGCGAATATGCGCGGGGCGGCGCCCAAGGGCCAGCTCAAACAGTGGCTCGAAGGCGAACTCTAAGCGTCGAACATGGCATAGCGCGCGGCCAGATCGTCCCACAAAGCGGGGCTGGCCGCGCCGATGAGGCCGGTGCGATCCTTCTCGTCCACGCGATAGGGTGACCCGTCGGGCCGGGCGCATTTTCCGCCCGCCTCGTTCAGCCACAGCGCCCCGGCCGCATGATCCCAGGCGATGGTGCGCTCGAAAATCGAGACGTCGTTTTCACCTAATGCGAGGCGCGGATATTGCTCGGCCGCGCAGCGCGGGATGTCCACCAGTCGATAATGCGGCGCGATATGCTCCATGACGGCCCCGCGCCGCGACTGATCCATGAAAACGGTCGAGATGGCGGCGACCGGAGGCGTTTCGCCAGACGATTTCGCCACCACGCTCTCCCCGCCGAGGAATGCGCCCTTGCCGCGATGCGCGGCGCAGAACCGCCCGGACAGGCAATCGTAGATCCACCCGCTCTGTGCGACACCTTCGTCGGCGAGCGCGATCAGAATGCCGAACGGACCCGTTCCACCCGCGTAATTATTGGTCCCGTCGATCGGGTCGATGATCCAGCACGGGCCCGCCAGCAAATCGAGCACGGCGGCGTTCGCATGGGCGTTCTCTTCGCCGACGATGCCGATGCCGGGATTGAGTTTCGCCAGCCCCGTCGCCAACAGCTCCTCGGCTTCGCGGTCCGCGACGGTGACGACATCGTCCTTCGCCTTGTTCTCGATTTCGGAAGCGGAAAGCGACCGGAAATGCGGCAGGATCGCCTTGTCCGTCACCTCACGCATGAGCGCCAGGATCTCGCGGTCGATCACGCTCACGACCGGTAATCCGCGTTGATGGCGATATATCCATGCGTGAGGTCGCAGGTCCAGACCGTCGCGCGACCATCGCCCATGCCCAGCTCGACATCCACGCGGATGTCCCGGCCCTTGAGATGTTCGGCCACGGGACCCTCGTCATAGTCCGCCACGGGTTGCCCCTGGCGCGCGGCCCAGACCCCGCCGAAGCCGATCGACAACCGGTCGCGATCGGCGGGTTCGCCTGCCTTGCCCACCGCCATGACCACGCGACCCCAATTCGCGTCCTCGCCCGCGATCGCCGTCTTGACGAGCGGCGAGTTCGCAATTGCAAGGCCGATGCGGCGGGCGCTCTCGTCGCTCGTTGCGCCGGCGACCGCGATCTCGATGAATTTCTGCGCTCCTTCGCCATCGCGCACGACGAGATGGGCGAGGCGGCGGCAGACATCCGCGATTGCCGCATAGAGGGCGTCCGCACCCGCATCGTCCCAGGTCTCGATCATGGGATTCTCGGCCCTGCCAGTCGCGGCGAGGAGGACCGTGTCGCTGGTCGAGGTGTCGCCATCCACCGTGATACAGGAAAAGGTCTGCGCGTTCGCCCTGTCGAGCATCTCCTGGAGCAGGGAGGGCGCGATCCTGGCGTCAGTGAAGATATAGCCGAGCATGGTCGCCATGTCGGGCGCGATCATGCCGCTGCCCTTGATGATCCCGCAGATTTCGACGCGCGTTTCGCCCAGCATGGCCGCCGCGTGCGCCGCCTTGGCGAAGGTGTCGGTGGTGCCGATCGTATCGGTCGCCTCGCGCCAACCACAGGGGCTGGCGTTCAAGGCAGCTTCGACGCCCGCCCGCGCGCGGTCCTTGGGGAGGGGAACTCCGATCACACCGGTCGAGGACACGAAAACCTCGCTTTTCGGGCAAGCGAGTTGCGCCGCGACCTGTTCCGAGACCTGTTCCACCGCCTCGCGCCCGCGATAGCCGGTAAAGGCGTTGGAATTGCCTGCATTCACCACGATCGCCCGCGCGCGGCCCTGTCTCACATTCTCGCGCCCGATTTCGACCTCGCTCGAACAGCAGACATTCTTTGTGAATACACCGGCGATCGCGGTGCCGTCATCCAGTTCGACAAAGGTCAGGTCAGTCCGGTCCCAATCCTTGTACCGCGCCCGCGCCACGCGCACGGTAACGCCTGCGATCGGAGGCATTTCGGGAAAGGGTTCGGCCAAAGGCGATCGTTCGAGGTCCATCAGGGGGCGATAGGAAGTTTGCGCCGCGAGGTAAACGCGCTTCGGGGGTGGACGAGGGCCGCGGCAGTTTCTATTTGGGAGGCTCCATGCTTCGTCGCCTGCTCGCCTGTTTCGCCATTCTGACCGGCCTTGCCGCCGCGAATGCGCCTGCGCATGCGACGATCATCAGCGCGCTCGAAGCGCAGTTCGAGGATCAGCGCAAGGCCGACGATCCGGCGCGCAGTGCCGAAAGCGCCTGCGTCGAAAAGCAGCGCAAGCAGCGCCTGCGTGGGGAGCGGATCACGCCCTGCCGCGCACCGGAGACGGTTACCGTCTACGTGCCGACGATCCAGCTCGGTCCCGACCGCGCGCACGAATAGCGCGCCTGCGCCAGTTTCCGTTCCGCAGTAAGGCTCGCGGCCCGAAAGGGCGCGCGGGCATCTCCTTTATTCCGATACCCCGAGACCCACCATGCTCAAAGCCCTTACCAAGTCGCTCTTCGGCTCGTCCAACGATCGTTACGTCAAGTCGATGGACAAGATCGTCAATCAGATCAACGCGTTGGAGGAGCAAATTCAGGCTCTTTCCGATGAAGAGCTGCAAGCCCAGACCGACAAGTTCCGCGAGCAGCTGGAAAACGGCAAGACGCTCGACGACATCCTGCCCGAAGCGTTCGCCACCGTGCGCGAAGCATCCGTCCGTGTGCTCGGGATGCGGCATTTCGACGTGCAGATGGTCGGCGGGATCGTGCTTCATCGCGGCGAGATCGCCGAAATGCGTACGGGCGAGGGCAAGACGCTGGTCGCCACGCTCGCGACCTATCTCAACGCGATCGAGGGCAAGGGCGTCCACGTCGTCACCGTGAACGACTATCTGGCTCGGCGTGACGCGGAATGGATGGGCCAGCTGCACCGCTTCCTCGGGCTGACGGTCGGCGTGATCGTGCCGAACTTGAACGAGTTCGAGCGCCGCGATGCGTATAATTCGGACATCACCTACGGCACGAACAACGAGTTCGGCTTCGATTACCTGCGCGACAACATGAAGCACGATCGCAACCAGATGGTGCATCGTCCCTTCAATTACGCGATCGTCGACGAGGTCGATTCGATCCTGATCGACGAAGCGCGCACCCCGCTGATCATCTCCGGCCCGACCGAGGACAAGAGCGAACTCTATATCTCGGTGGACGCGATCGTGAAGGATCTCGATCCCGAATGGTACGAGGCGGACGAGAAGACCAAGAACATCAGCTGGACCGAGGAAGGGACCGACGCGATCGAGGCGAAGCTGGCCGAAGCGGGCCTGCTCGAAACCGAGAACCTCTACGATGTCGAGAACACGCAGGTCGTCCACCACCTCGACCAGGCCCTGCGCGCGAACATCATGTTCAAGAAGGATACCGACTACATCGTCAAGGACGACAAGATCGTGATCATCGACGAGTTCACCGGCCGCATGATGGACGGGCGCCGCTGGTCGAACGGGCTGCACCAGGCGGTCGAGGCCAAGGAAGGCGTCAAGATCGAGCCGGAGAACCAGACGCTCGCCTCGATCACCTTCCAGAACTATTTCCGCATGTATCCCAAGCTGTCCGGCATGACCGGCACCGCCGCCACCGAGGCGAGCGAGTTCTGGGACATCTACAAATTGAACGTCGCCGAAATCCCGACCCACCGCGAGGTCGCGCGGATCGACGAGGACGACCAGTTCTACAAGAACACGATGGACAAGTTCGCGGCCATCGCGAAGGCGATCAAGGAGAAGAACGAGCTGGGCCAGCCGGTCCTGGTCGGCACGGTCTCGATCGAGAAGTCGGAGCTCCTGAGCCAGTTCCTCGAAAAGGAAGGCGTCAAGCACGAGGTCCTCAACGCACGCCAGCACGAGCGCGAGGCGCATATCGTGGCGCAGGCGGGCCGCATCGGCGCAGTCACCATCGCGACCAACATGGCCGGTCGCGGCACCGACATCCAGCTGGGCGGCAATCTCGAATTCCGCACCGAGGACGAGCTGGCCGACATGCCCGAAGGCCCCGAGCGCGACGCTGCCATCGCCCGCATCAAGCAGGAGATCGCGGAGGAGAAGCAGCGCGTGAAGGATGCTGGCGGTCTGTTCGTGCTCGGCACCGAACGCCACGAATCCCGCCGGATCGACAACCAGTTGCGCGGTCGTTCGGGTCGCCAGGGCGATCCCGGTCTGTCGCGCTTCTACCTCTGCCTCGAAGACGACCTGTTGCGCATTTTCGGACCCGACACGCTGTTCTCGCGCATGATGAACAGCAATCTGGAGGATGGCGAGGCGATCGGGTCGAAATGGCTTTCGAAGGCCATCGAAACCGCCCAGAAAAAGGTCGAGGCGCGCAATTACGAGATGCGCAAGCAGGTCGTCCAATACGACGACGTGATGAACGACCAGCGCAAGGTCATCTACGAGCAGCGCGCCGAGATCATGGACAGCGAGGCGGTGGACGATGTCGTGATCGACATGCGGCATGACACGATCAACAATATCGTCGGCGAAGCCTGCCCGCCGGGATCCTATCCCGAGCAGTGGGACGTCGCGCGCCTGAAGGAGCGGGTCGAGGAAGTGCTCGGCCTGACGCCCCCGATCGACGCCTGGCTGGAAGAGGATGCGGTCGAGCCCGAGATCATCGAGGAACGGCTGCAACAGGCTGCCGACGGGAAGATGGAAGCCAAGATTGCGCGTGTCGATCCGACGATGTGGCGCAATGTCGAAAAGAGCTTGCTTCTGCAATCGCTCGACCATCACTGGAAGGAACACCTCTCCACGCTCGACGCGCTGCGTCAGGTGGTGTGGCTGCGCGCGCACGCGCAGAAACAGCCGATCAACGAATACAAGCAGGAAGCCTTCAGCCTGTTCGAACATATGCTCGACACGCTGCGGGAGGACACCACGTCCAAGCTCATCAAGCTCGACGTGCGCGAGCCCGAACCGATGCCGGCCGCGAGCCTGCCCGAACTGCCCGATTTCCTCACCGGCCATATCGAGCCGCTGTCGGGCATCGACAATTCCGACGATGGCGACGGATCGGAACGCCGCGCGGCACTGTTCGGATCGCTTGCGGGCAGCCCGCAGGCCGCCGCCGGACCGGGTGGCGTCTCGGACAACCCCTATGCGGGCAAGGAGATCAGCCGCAACGCCCCGTGCCCGTGCGGGTCGGGCAATAAATACAAGCATTGCCACGGCGCGATCGGCGCCCGCGCGTGATCGCAGGCGGTTCTGTGGCGGCCCTCACCTAGATGGTCTGGCTCGTCCTCGCCTTCTTCGCGACCGCGCTTCTCTACGCCTCGGTCGGGTTCGGCGGGGGATCGACATATAGCGCGCTGCTGGCTCTGGGCGGGCTCGATTACCGAGTTCTTCCTCTCGTGAGCCTCGCCTGCAACATCGTCGTCGTGGCAGGCAGCACCGTGCGCTTCTCGCGGGCGGGTATCCTGCCGTGGCGGCGCGCCTTGCTCCTGACCGCGCTTGCCGCGCCTGCTGCACTGATCGGCGGATTGACCCCGATCGGCGAGCGCAATTTCCTGCTTCTGCTGGGCGCCAGCCTCGTGCTGACAGGCGTGACCCTGCTGATTCCAGTCGCTCGATCGAGTGAGGCGCGGGCGACAAGTGCCGCGAGGTTCGCGCCATTCGCCGCGCCGCCCTTGGGTTATCTGGCCGGGCTGGTCGGCATTGGCGGAGGGATCTTCCTCGCGCCCCTGCTCCACCTCGTGCGCTGGGCCGAGGCGAAGAGCATCGCGGCGACGGCGGCGCTGTTCATCCTCGTCAATTCGCTCTTCGGACTGGTCGGCCAGATACTGAAGGGCGGGGAGGGACGGTTCGAAGCGGCGATCGGATTCGGCCTGCCGCTATTGGTCGCGGTCGCGATAGGGGGGCAGATCGGCAGCTATCTGGTGGTGAAATTCCTGCCGCAACGCTGGATTCGCTGGATGACGGCCGGACTGACCCTCTTCGTCGGGGTTCGACTGGTTCTCGATCACATCTGAGAGAAAATCCGCATCCGCAATGCGGCGGCGCCAGCGCTGTCTGACTAAAACGACAGCTGGCGAAAAGTGGCTCCCCGAGTTGGATTCGAACCAACGACCAAGTGATTAACAGTCACCTACTCTACCGCTGAGCTATCGGGGAGCAGCCATCCGGCAGGGGTGCGCCTATATGGGTGCTCGAAAGGTTTGGCAAGCGGGTGTTTGGGGAAATTTCGCCTCTGAAACGCAGTCAGACCACGAATTGTTCGGCAACGATCCGTTCGTCGAGCGTGTGGCCGGGGTCGAACAGCAATTTCAGTTCCCGTTCGCGCGCAATGGCGAGCGAGACTTCGGCGATATCGCGCACCTCCTTCTGGTCGGCCACCACAGAAACCGGGCGCTTGTCCGATTCGAGGACGCGAAAACGAATCTGGCTGCGGTCGGGCAGGATGGCGCCGCGCCATCTGCGCGGTCGGAAGGCGCTGATCGGCGTCAGGGCCAGCAATTGCGAATCGAGCGGCAGGATTGGCCCGTCGGCGGAGAGGTTGTAGGCGGTCGAGCCCGCAGGCGTCGACACGAGCACGCCATCGCACACCAGTTCCTTGATCCTGACCTTGGTGTCGACCGTGACCTCGATCTTCGCGGTCTGGCGGGTCTCGCGCAGCAGCGAGACCTCGTTGATGGCGCAGAAGGTGTGGACCTGACCTTCCTGCGTGGTCGCCTCCATGCACAGCGGCGCCACGGCGAGGCCGCGCGCTTTCTCCAGGCGTTGCAGCACTTTGTCGGCGCCGCGATATCTGTTCATAAGGAAACCGACCGTGCCGAGATTGACCCCGTAAACCGGCTTCACATTGCCGTGATCGAGCATGGCGTGAAGGGTTTGCAGCATGAACCCATCGCCACCCACGACGACGACGGTGTCCGCGTCTTCCGGCGATACCCAATCGGTGAGCGACTGAAATTCCTGCGCCACCTCCTGCGCCTTCGCGCTGTCGGATACCATCAGGGCCAGCTTTTCGAACTCGGCCATCTTTATCCTCTTCCCGGCGAAAGGCCTTGTTCAACACCTATGGGGGCCTGTCCCGTTTGGCAACGCACCGCTTTTTGTGCCACATCGAAGCCGGGGAGAGATTAGGGAGCGTCGATGGCAAGCTTGGCAGACACTTCCAGTCGCGACGGAACCGTTCCCAACGGTCAGGATTCCCTGACCGGATTGTCGGACCTTGCCCAGGCGCGGCAGACGATGCAGCGCTGGCAGCGGGACTGGCCCGATGGGGGGCCGCCCTTTCCCATGCGCGCGATGCTGATCGCCATTGGCCGTATCGACCGGGTGAACGTCGCCTATGGAGAGACGACGGGCGACGGCGTCCTGATAGAGATCGCCCAGCGCATCCGTCATTTCGCCGAAGACGAGCTGGAGAGCGGCGTCTGGCTGGCAGCGCGCATTTCTGGCGACAGCTTCCTCCTCGCGGCGCGGGAGGATTGCTCGCGCGAACGTTGGCAATGGCTGGCCGAAGCGCTCGCCGATGCGATCGCCATGCCGATCGTCGATTCCTGCACCAGCCACAGCCTGCGACTCTGGCCGCGCTTCGCGCTGATGAGGGCGCGCGCGGGCGACGACGCCGATTCGATACTCGATACGCTGGCGGAAACGGCCGTGCGGATGCGCAGCAGCAATGGCGAACGGATCGCCTGGGCGAGCGAGGATCTCGACCAGCAGGGCCTGTCGAACCAGCAATTGGAAGCCGATCTTCTGGCCGCGATCGATCGCGACGAGATCGAGGTGCTGTTTCAGCCGCAATATCGTGTCGGCGACAATCGCCTGGTCGGGGCCGAGGCGCTGGCACGCTGGCAGCATCCGACCCTGGGGCGCATCGGTGCAGGGCTGCTCTTCACGATCGCCGAACGCGCCGATCACGTCGCGCAATTGTCCCGCCACATCGCGCGCCGCGCGCTGGATGGGGCACGCGATTGGCCCGAGGGTCTTTGCCTGTCGATCAACGTGACCTCCGCCGATCTTGCTGCGGGCAGCTTCGCGCGCGATTTCATCGCTCTGGTCGAAGCAAGCGCGCTGGAGCCCGATCACGTCACGCTTGAGATAACCGAACAGGTGCTCCTTGCCGATCTCGACCGGACGCGGGAGATTCTCGACGAGCTGAAGGCGGTCGGCATCAATCTCTCGCTCGACGATTTCGGCGCGGGCTATTGCAACTTCCGCTATCTCAAGGTCCTGCCGCTGGACTGCCTCAAGCTCGATCGCGCGATGATCGATGGCGTGCTGGACGACAAGCGCGACCTCGCAGTCCTGCGCGCGATCGTCGCCATGGCCAAAGCGCTCGATCTGCGCGTGGTGGCCGAAGGGGTGGAGAAGGACGAGCAACTCGCCCTGATCGCGCGCGAAGGCGTCGAAACCTACCAGGGCTTCCTGCGCGCGGAGCCGATGGGCGCGGAAGACTTCGTCAGGCTGGCGCGCGGCTGACGGTCGCTCGGTCGTCAGGCGCCGCCAGCGATCAGCCCGCCTTCTTCGCCTTCTTCGCGATGCCCGACAGGCCCTTGGTCAGCTGATAGAGCCCGTTCAAGCGGCTCTGCGGATCGTTCCAGGCGCGGCTGATGACCAGCTTCATGTCGGGACGCAATTTGGCGGTGCCCTTCAAGCGGTCGACATAGGCGATGAGGCCCGGACCGTCCGGGAAATCGTCATTGTGGAAGGTGACGAGCGTGCCCGCCGCGCCGACATCGATCTTGGCGATATTGGCGGTGATGGCCTGATGCTTGATCTCGATCAGCTTGACGAGATTGGCGGTCGCGCTGGGCAGATCGCCGAAGCGGTCGATCATCTCGGCGGCGAGCGCCTCGATCTCGCCCTTGTTCTCGGCATCGTTGAGGCGGCGATAGAGCGCCATGCGGACGGCGAGGTCGGGGACGTAATCCTCCGGGATCATGATCGGCGCATCGACCGTGATCTGCGGGCTGACCTTTTCGGGTTTCGCCTCCAGCCCCATTTCGCCCGCCTTGGCGGCCAGGATCGCGTCCTCGAGCATGGACTGGTAGAGTTCGAAGCCGACTTCGCGGATATGGCCCGATTGTTCGTCGCCGAGGAGATTGCCCGCGCCGCGAATGTCGAGATCGTGGCTGGCGAGCTGGAATCCGGCGCCCAGCGAATCGAGATCGCCAAGCACTTTAAGCCGCTTCTCCGCAACTTCGGACAATTGCGTGTCCTTGGCGTAGGTGAGATAAGCGTAGGCACGCAGCTTCGATCGCCCAACACGGCCACGCAGCTGATAGAGCTGGGCCAAGCCGAAGATATCCGCGCGGTGGATGATGATCGTGTTCGCGCTCGGCAGGTCGAGCCCGCTTTCGACGATGGTGGTGGCGAGGAGCACGTCGTATTTACGCTCGTAGAACGCGCTCATCCGCTCCTCGATCTCGCCCGCGCCCATCTGTCCGTGCGCGGCGACGTATTTCACCTCGGGCACGTTCTCGTGCAGCCAGTCCGAAATCGCTTCCATGTCTGAGATGCGCGGCACCACGATGAAGCTCTGCCCGCCGCGATGATGCTCGCGCAGCAGCGCCTCGCGCATCACCATATCGTCCCATTCCATCACGTAGGTGCGCACCGCCAGGCGATCGACCGGCGGAGTCTGGATGGTCGACAATTCGCGCAAGCCCGTCATCGCCATCTGCAAGGTGCGGGGGATCGGCGTCGCGGTCAGCGTCAGCATATGCACGTCGGCGCGCAGCTGCTTCAGCTTCTCCTTATGCGTGACGCCAAAGCGCTGTTCCTCGTCCACGATGACGAGGCCAAGATCCTTGAATTCGGTCTGCTTCGACAGGATCGCGTGCGTGCCGACGACGATGTCGATATCGCCCTTCTTCAGCCCCTCGCGCGTTTCCTTGGTCTCCTTCGCCGAGACGAGACGCGAGAGGCGCCCGACCTTCAGGGGGAAACCATCGAAGCGAGCGGAAAAATTCTCGTAATGCTGGCGGGCGAGGAGGGTGGTGGGTGCGACCACCGCGACCTGCTGGCCGTTCATCGCCGCGACGAAGGCCGCGCGCAGCGCGACCTCGGTCTTGCCGAAGCCGACATCGCCGCAGACGAGGCGATCCATCGGCTTGCCGCTTTCGAGGTCGGACAGGACATCGGCAATGGCGCGGTCCTGATCGTCGGTTTCTTCGTACTGGAAGCGGTCGAGGAACTGGTTGTACGACCCTTCCTCGACCTCCAGCACCGGCGCTTTCCTGAGCGCGCGGGCGGCGGCGACCTGCATCAGCTCGCCCGCGATGGCCTGGATGCGCTCCTTAAGGCGGGCGCGCCGCTTCTGCCAAGCTTCGCCGCCCAGCCTGTCGAGCTGGACCGCTTCCTCGCTCGATCCGTAGCGGCTGAGGACGTCGATATTCTCGACCGGGATGAACAGCTTGTCCCCGCCGCGATATTCGAGCTGGACGCAGTCATGCTTCGATTTGCCGACCGCGATCGGTTCGAGGCCGAGATATTTGCCGATCCCGTGTTCGGTGTGGACAATGAGGTCGCCCACGCTCAGAGCCTGCAATTCCGCCAGGAAGGCGTCGGCATCGCGGCGCTTCTTCTTGCGGCGCACCAGCCTGTCGCCGAGTATGTCCTGCTCGGTCAGCAGCTCCATCTCGTCATTGGCGAAGCTGGCTTCCAGCGGCACGATCATCGCCGCAGGCTTGCCTTTCGACGATTGCCCCAGCGCCTCCTGCCAGCTCTCCGCGGTCTGCACCGCGATCCCCGCCTCGTCGAGGATCGACACGATGCGCGACCGGCTGCCCTTGGAATAGGCGGCGATCAGCGGTCGCTTGCCCGCCTTGGCGATGGCTTTGAGGTGATCGGCCAGCACGGGATAGACATTGTCGCCCCGCGCGCGTTCCGGGGCAAAATCGCGGCCCGAACGGAAGCCGAAATCGATAACTGTGTCGCTTTCGGGCTCGTCGAAGGCGGTGGCGCGGTGGGCGGGCGCATCCGCCAGCGCTGTGTCGAACTCGTCCTGTGTCAGATAGAGCGCGTCGGGCTTCAGGGGACGATAGCTGCCCTTCGCCTGCCCGCTCGCCGCCTTGCGCTGCTCGTAATAGTCGGCGACATCCTTGGCCCGCTCTTCCGCCGCGGCGAGCGCGGCCTGGTCGATTACGAGCAAATCGTCCTTGCCGAGATGATCGAACAGAGTCGTCAGCCGATCCTCGAACAGAGGCAGCCAGTGTTCCATCCCCGCAAGCCGCCGCCCTTCGCTGACCGCTTCGTAAAGCGGGTCCTGCGTGGCGTTGGCGCCGAACAGCTCGCGATAGCGGGTGCGGAAGCGCTTGATGCTGTCCTCGTCCAGCAGCGCCTCGCTGGCGGGCAGGAGCAGATGCCGGTCGAGCCGCCCTGTCGTCAGCTGGGTATTGGGATCGAAACTGCGCAGGCTTTCCAGCTCGTCACCGAAGAAATCGAGCCTTAACGCCTCATCCATCCCGCTGGGGAAGACATCCACGATCGAGCCGCGAATGGCGTATTCGCCCTTGTCGATGACCGTGTCGGTGCGCGAATAGCCCTGGCGCTGAAGCAGGGCGGCCAGGCTGTCGCGCCCGATCTCCATCCCCGGCGCGAATTCGCGCACGCTCTCGCGGATGCGGAAGGGAGTAAGGACGCGCTGCAAAACCGCGTTGGCGGTCGTCACCAGCAATTGCGCGCCCGGTCTGCCCGCCTGAAGGCGATGCAGCGCGGCGAGGCGACGCGCGCTGATCGAGAGCGCCGGGCTCGCCCGGTCGTAAGGAAGCGAATCCCACGCCGGAAATTCGATCGCTTCCAGCTCGGGTGCGAAATAGCGTGCCGCTTCGGATACGGCGTTCATCGCGGTATCGTCGGGGACGATGAAGACCGCGCGGCCCTTTAAGGCGCGGGCGAGATCGGCGAGGACGAGCGGCTGCGCCCCGCGCGCCACGCGCGCCAGGGTGAGCGGGGTGTCGGCTTTGAGGATGCGGGCGATGTCGGGCATGGTCAGAGGTGGAGCGCTAGACGCTATCTTCGGTTCCGTTGCGATCGCGCAACCGGCGGTAAAGGGCCAGAACGATCGCCCCGATCGCGATCCCGACCACGGATGCGACGATGTCGACGATCAAATCCTCGAACTCCATGGCGCGTTGCAGGTCCAACATGCCTTGGGCGACCTCGATCAGGGCACCGAACAGGCCGAGAGCGATCAGAAGCACGATCGCCGACCTACGCGAAAAGGCGAGGCGGGACAGAAAGCCAAGCGTGACGAAGGCCAGCGCGTGCCAGATTCCGCCGCCCCTTCCGCCCATGTTTCCGGGGATCAGCGCGTAATAGCAGGTAATCGCCGCAGCGATCGCCAACATCACGGCCAACAGGCGAAGGATCACTTTTCTATTCACGATGCGATGTCTTGCGAAGTTTGACCGGATCAGATCGCGACGTAATCGAGACGCTGCATGGCCTCCATCCGCTCGCCCAGGAAGGCTGGCGGAACCGGCTGCGTCTTGAGCGCCCAGGCCATGACATCGACATCGTCTTCTTCGAGCAAGGCTTCGAACCAGGCGAGCGCAGCCTCGTCCCATTCCGGGTGATAGCGATCGAAAAAGCCGCCGAACATGTAATCCGCCTCGCGCGTGCCGCGATGCCAGGCGCGGAAACGGGCGCGCTGGAGGCGGCCTTCGAAGGTGAGCGGGTCGGGCATGAAGCGCGGGTAGGGCACTCGCATTGGGCGCGCAAGCGGCTATAGGCATCCCCAATGCGCCCCGACATCCTCAACCCCCTGTTCGCCGAAGTCGAAACGCTCGACGGGGTGGGCCCGAAGATGAAGAAGCCGCTCGACCGCCTCGGCCTGACGCGGGTGCGCGATGTCGCCTATCACCTCCCCGAACGTTTCGTGACCCGGCGCGCGGTCCAGACAGTCGACGAGGCGGGCGAGGGCGAGCAGATCGTCCTCAAGCTGACCGTCACCGAACATCGCGGCGGACGCAATCCGCGCGCGCCCTATCGCGTGCTGGCGCAGGATTCGATCGGCAATGTGATCGCGCTGACCTATTTCGGGCGGGCATCCTATACCGCGAAGAAGCAATTGCCGGTGGGCGAGGTGCGGTGGGTGGCGGGGAAGCTGGAGCGCTATGGCGACATGCTCCAGATCGTCCATCCCGACCATGTTCTCGAGGAAGGCGGCGATACGCTGCAACGGCTGTGCGAGCCGGTTTATGCTTTGGCGGAGGGCCTGACCCAGCCGAGAATCGCCGGGCTGGTGGAACAGGCGCTCGCGCGGGCGCCCGAATTGCCCGAATGGAACGACGCGAACCAGGTCGAGCGGGAAGATTGGCCGAAATGGCGCGAGGCGCTGAAGGCGGCCCATAAGGGCGAGGATGCGAAGGCGCGCGACCGGCTCGCCTATGACGAATTACTCGCCAACAGCCTCGCGCTCATGCTGGTGCGCGCCGACAATCGCCGCCGCAAGGGTCAGCCACTGATCGGCGATGGGAGCTATCGCGGCAAGCTCGCGCTGCCGTTTCCGCTGACGGGCGCGCAGAAGCGGTCCATCGCGGAAATCGAAGGCGATCTGGCGCAGGAAGCCCCGATGCTGCGCCTGCTCCAGGGCGATGTCGGCGCGGGCAAGACGGTGGTGGCGCTCGAAGCCATGCTGATCGCTGTCGAGGCCGGGGCGCAGGCCGCGCTGCTCGCCCCCACCGAACTGCTCGCGCGCCAGCATTACGAGACTCTGAGGCGCATGGCCGCGCCGACGGGGGCGGAGGTCGTCCTGTTCAC
Source organism: Qipengyuania pelagi (assembly GCF_009827295.1). NCBI lineage: Bacteria > Pseudomonadati > Pseudomonadota > Alphaproteobacteria > Sphingomonadales > Erythrobacteraceae > Qipengyuania > Qipengyuania pelagi. Next base: position 802,745 of record NZ_WTYD01000001.1, read on the forward strand.
CGGGCGCGACAAGGGAAGGGCGCGCGAGAGTATCCTGATGGGTCTGCTCGATGGCTCGATCGATATCGTGGTCGGCACCCATGCGATTTTTCAGGACACGGTCGCTTACCGCAATCTGGCGATGGTCGTGATCGACGAGCAGCATCGTTTCGGTGTCGGTCAGCGCCTGATGCTGGCGGGAAAGGGCAAGCGCGCGCCCCATGTCCTCGCCATGACGGCCACGCCGATCCCGCGCACGCTGACCCTGGCGCAATATGGCGAGTTGGACGTCAGCAAATTGGACGAGCTGCCGCCCGGTCGCCAGGCGATCGATACGGTCGTCATGGGGCAGGACAAGATCGGCCTGCTGGTCGATCGTCTTGCCGCGCAGATCGCGGAAGGCAGGCAGGCCTATTGGGTCTGCCCGATGGTGCGCGAAAGCGACGGGCCGGAAGAGATCGCCGCCGCCGAAGCGCGCTATGCCGCGCTGCGCGAACGGTTCGGGGAGGACGTGGTGATGGTCCACGGCCAGCTCGCGCCCGAACTGAAGGACGCGGCGATGGAGCGGTTTGCCAGCGGCGATGCCAAGCTGCTGGTCGCGACGACAGTCATCGAAGTCGGTGTCGACGTGCCCAACGCCACGCTGATGGTGATCGAGCAGGCGGAGCGGTTCGGCCTGGCGCAATTGCACCAGCTACGCGGACGGGTGGGGCGGGGCAGCGCGAAATCGATCTGCATCCTGTTGCGCGGCGATACTCTGTCAGAGACGGCGCGCGAGCGGTTGGCGCTGATGCGCGATACGCAGGACGGGTTCCAGCTCGCCGAAGAGGATCTGCGCCTGCGCGGTGGCGGCGAATTGCTGGGCACGCGCCAATCGGGCGATGCCGCGTTCCGCATCGCCGATTTGGAGCAGATCACGCGGCTGCTTCCCGCCGCGCATGACGATGCGCGATTGTTGATGGAAAGGGACGGGGGACTTGAGGGTCGCCGAGGCGAGGCGGCGCGCATCCTCCTCTATCTCTTCGAACGCGATTTCGGCGTGCGCACCTTGCGCGGTGGATAGCGTCTAAGTTTAAGAACCGGCCTTTTCCCGCCGGATCAGCGATTTGACCTTCGCATTGCGCATATGCCGCTTCACCGCGCGGCGTTCCGCCTTCTCCATCCACTGGCTCAAGCTCATTCCTCCTTCGGAGACATCGGCGAGCACGGCGCCGCGCAGGCCCATCGGCTGCTCCGGCCCCGTCGTCGTGTCGGTATCGGTCTGGCGCTCGATCTCGGCGTTCAGCAATGCCCCTGCCAGAACGCCGTAAGCTGACAGGAAGAGCCACATGAGGAAGACGACGATCGCTGAGAGCGAGCCATAGGTCGCGTTGTAGTCGCTGACGTAAGCGACATAGAGCGAGAAGCCGAACGAGATCGCGATCCAAAGCACGGTCGCAAGAAGCGCGCCGGGGGCGAGCCATTTCCATCGAGCAGGTGCGCGATCGGGACCGTAGCGCATGATGAGCGCGAACCCTGCGCTTCCCAGCGCGATCGAGGCCGTCCAGGTCAGGATCTTGATCGCCCACTCCGCCCCAGGCCCGATCAGGCCATCGGCCTGGGTCTGCAACCAGGCGAACAGGCCTGCGCTGAGGATGCCGGTCAGGGCCACGAAGATCGCCGCCAGCGTCAGCGCCGCCACTCTGAGCGTCAGCGCGACGATGCCGCGCGTCTCATGCTCCTCGTTGATGATGTTGAGCGCCCCGATCAGGCCGTTCGCCGCACGCATTCCGCCATAGATCGCGAAGAACAGGGCGACCATCAGCGCGAAGCCGGTCACGCCCGAATTGGCGGTTACGACGCCGAGCAGCTGGTCCTCGATCACCGCAGCCGCTTCGGCGGGCACGACCTGGATGATCGATCGCATCTGCTGGTGCACCGTGTCGACATTCCCGATCAGCCCATAGACCATGACGGTCGCAGCAATCAGGGGGGTGAGGGCGAGGAAGGTAAAGAAGGCGACGCCCGCGCCGAGCAGGGAAAGATTGTGGAATCCCCACATGGTGTAGACCCGCTTCAGGATTTCTTTCCACGCGGCCCATGGCATGGCCCAAGGGCTATTTGCGGTTGCACCGGGGGCGTCTTTGGGGGAAGACCCCGGTTCTCGGGCGGGAATTTCCTCACCATCAGGCGTCATCCCTTCGTGGGGTGCAGGTGCGGCAAGTCCTTCATTGTCCACGTGGGTCGCTTTCTATGGTCGCTTCAGCTTCCTTTTTCCTTGAAACCGGGCGGGTTGGCAACCGCACCGCCCGCCGGAAATCGGGGCGGGGCCGGGCGCGAAGCTCGATGATCGGAAGCGCGGCCTCCATTCTGGCACTGGCGGCGGCCTTCGCGGCCGGTCCGGTGGCCGCGCAGCAGAATGGCAGTCCCGCCAATCCCGATGCGGATCTGTCTGTGCCCGCTCCGCCAGCGGATGCAGATCTGCCCGAGATCGAGCCGGTCATCGGCGACGAGGAGTTCGAAAGCGCGGTTCCGGCACTCGACGACGATACCGAACTGGAGGGGCCGCTCGAATCGATTGCCGATTTCGAACGGCGGATCGCGGCCGAACAGGCGGATGCCGATCCGCTCGAGGGGCAGGAACCGCCGCTGGGCGATCCCGCGCTGGCGGATGGCGATCCGGTCGAAGCGATCGGCGACGCGCCCATTCGCGATGCGGAACTGACGGCGCCGCTCCCCCCGCTCGACCAGTTCGAGGTCGCGCCGGTCGAATATGCGGAGGCGGAGTCCGACGAGGACGTCGTCGAAGTGGCCTATAACGTGATCGTAAACGGGCTCGAGGAAGCCGACGAGACCGCGGAGGTCGACCTGCGCGGCATGTTCGACAGTCTGTCCGCGCTCGAAGACGGCGATGGCGAGGCGGCGAACGTCGCCCAGGTCGCGGCGCGGCTGACCGAGGACAGCGCGCTGATGCAGCGCATTCTCGCATCGGAAGGCTGGTACGCGGCGCAGGCGACCACGCGGATCGATCGGGGCGAGGCGGGGCAACCGCTATCCGCCGTGATCGATGTCGTGCCCGGCGCGCGCTACACTTTCGCCGACATCGTGATCGACGCGGATCCGGTGGAGCCGCCCAACCTCATTCGTGAAAATCTGGCGCTGGAGGTGGGCGAGCCGATCGTGGCGGCACGCGTGCAGGGCGCGGAGGCACGCGTCGCCGTCGAACTGCTTCAGAACGGATATCCCTTCTCCCAGATCGGGCAGCGCGACATCCTGCTCGACCCGGAAACGCAGGATGGGGTCTACACGCTTCCGATCACCACCGGGCCGCGCTCGCGCTTCGGCGGGATCCGCACGACCGGCGATCTCGCCTTCGATGCCGATCATGTCGAGACCCTTGCGAGGTTCGAGCGGGGCGAGCTTTACGACAGCCGGATGGTCGACGATCTGCGCCAGGCGCTGGTCGCCACGGGACTGTTCAACACCGTTTCGGTCGTGCCCGAACAAAGCGGCGAAGCGGTGGGTGACGGCACGGAATACGCCACCATCCTCGTCGAACAGGATGCGGGCCCGCCACGCACTCTGGCGGCGAGCGCGGGCTACGGGACCGGTCAGGGCTTTCGCGTCGAGGGTAGCTGGACCCATCGCAACCTGTTTCCGCCCGAAGGCGCGTTGGTCGCCAGTGCGGTGCTGGGCACGCGTGAACAGGGGGCGAGCGGCATTTTCCGCCGGTCCAATGCCGGACGGCGCGACCGCACCTTCCAGGCGAGCGTCGAGGCCCTGCGCGCCAATTACGAGGCTTACGAAGCCTTCACGGGGCGTCTCTCCGCGCTGGTCAGCTACGATTCGACCAGCATCTGGCAAAAGCCGTTCACCTACGCCTATGGCGCGCAGATCATCGCCACGAACGAACAGGATTTCGATCTCACGACGCGCGAACTGGTGCGCCGGACTTTCTTCATCGGCGGGCTGACGGGCCAGGTCGGGATCGACCGGACCGACAGCCTGCTGAACGCGACCCAAGGGTTCCGGGCAACGGCGCTGATCGAACCCGAGGGATCGTTGCAGGACGGGTTCAGCCCCTATGTCCGCGCCCGGTTCGACGGGTCGGCCTATTTCTCCCCCACCGATGCGATCACGCTGGCGGGTCGTATCCGGGTCGGGACGATCCAGGGGATCGAGCGCTTCGATCTCGCTCCCTCGCGCCGCTTCTATGCCGGAGGCGGCGGGTCGGTGCGCGGATTCGGGTTCCAGCAATTGGGCCCGCGCGCAGTCTATCCCGATCCCAATTTCGAATTCGATCCGGAAAAACCCGACGAGGTTGCCGATACAATCTACCGCCCGCTCGGCGGACGCAGCCTGAACGAAGTGGCGGCGGAAGTGCGCTATCGCTTCGGCAATTTCGGCGTCGTTGGGTTCCTCGATGCCGGTCAGGTCTACGAAGATACCGTGCCCGATTTCAGCAATCTTCGGTACGGCGTGGGTATCGGCGGGCGCTATTACACCAATTTCGGGCCGCTCCGCCTCGACGTCGCCATGCCGCTGGACCGGCGCGAGGGTGAGAGCAGCTTCGCGGTCTATGTCTCGATCGGGCAGGCGTTCTGATGGCTGACGATACTCCCATCGAAGACCAGGGTGCACCCGAATTCGTCGAAACGCAGGAGACGGTTGAGTCGAGCGAGACCGGTCGCCGCGAGCACCATCTCGGGCGCACGATCGCCAAATGGACCGCCATTGTTCTGGGCGGCATCGTCCTGCTGGTGGGAGCCTTGATCCTCGGGCTCGATACCGGGCCAGGCAAGCGTTTCGTCGCCGATCAGATCGCCGGGCTCGAATTCCAAAACGGGATGGAGATCGATGTCGGACGCATCGAAGGCTCGCTCTATGGCGAGATGGTCCTGCACGATGTCGCCGTGTCCGACCCGAAGGGCGTGTTCCTGACTTCGCCTGAAATGCGCGTCGACTGGCGCCCGTTCAAATTCCTGCGCAGCCACATCGATATCCGCGCTCTGACCGCCGAGCGCGTCACGCTGGCGCGCACGCCCGAATTTGCCGAAACCCCGCCGAGCGACGATCCGCTGCTGCCGAATTACGATATCGATATAGGCACGTTCCGCATCGCGAATTTCGTCGCCGAAGCGCCCGTCAGCGGCGAGAGGCGGATCGCCTCGATCGCGGGCGAGGCGCATATCGCCGATGGTCGTGCGCAAGTGACGCTTTATGCCGCGACGCTGGCGGGGGAAAACCGCGCGGGCGGCGATCGGATCGCGCTCGAACTGGATGCGGTGCCCGACGACAATCGCTTCGACGTCTCGCTCGATCTAAACGCGCCGGGCGACGGCGTGATCGCGGCGCTGGCGGGCCTTACCGAACCGCTGACAGTCCAGGTCGCGGGGCAGGGCACGTGGGACCGCTGGGCCGGACGGGTCGATGCGAACCTCGCGGGCAGCGAATTCGCGCGTCTTAAAGTCTCCGGCAATGACGGGACGTTCAAAGTCAGCGGACCGACGCGGGTGGCGCGCCTGTTCGAAGGGCCGACCGCCACTCTGCTCGGACCGATCCTCAATATCGACATGACCGCCGCGCTGGAAGAGCGCCGCGCGACGCTGGCGGGCAATGTGAACAGCGACGCGTTCCGCCTTAACACCAACGGCCTGGTCGATCTGTCAGACAACAGCTTCGAGGATCTGAAGCTCGCTTTCGTGCTGCTGAAGCCGTCCGCGCTGGCCGAGAATCTGAGCGGCAGCGGCCTGCGCGCGCTGCTGACCCTGGACGGTGCATTTGCGACGCCGCGCGTTCAGTATCAGGTCAACGCCAATCGCCTCGCCATGAACGATATGGGGCTAGAGAACCTTTCCGCCAGCGGCGCGGCGACGGTGGATGCGGACCGCATCATGATCCCCATCGAAGCCCGCGTTGCACGCATCACCGGTCTCGATACGGTGGCCGGCGGGCAGCTTCGCAATGTGCGTTTGGCCGGCGATCTCGCCATCGAAGGCCCGCGCATCCTCTCCGACAATATGCGCATCCGCTCGGACCGCATCGATGCCGGACTGATCCTGCTCGCCGATACCTCGACCGGTCTCTACACCGGCGCGATCGACGGGCGGATCGACAATTACCGGATCGAGAGCGTCGGCATCTTCAACATCGAAACCGATGTCGACTTGCAGACCGAAGGCGATGGATTCGCGCTGGCGGGCCGGGTGCGCGTCCGTTCGACGAGCCTCTTCAACGAAGGCGTGCGGGATTTCCTCGGCGGCAATGCCGTCGCGGGGGCCGACATTCGCTATGGCTCGGACGGGATAACCCGGTTCCGCAACCTGACCCTGCGCGCCCCGGCGGCGCGGATCACCGGCGGCAGCGGTTTCTACGCGCCCGACGGACGCCTGGCCTTGCAGGCGGACGGCGTGACCGACGCCTATGGCCGCGTCGGCGTGCGCGTGGCGGGCACGCTCACCGATCCGCAGGCGATCGTCACGGCGGAGCGGCCCGATCTCGGCATCGGCCTCGCCAATCTGCGGGCCAATATCACCGGAGCCAGAAACGGCTATCGTCTCGATGCGACCGCGGACACGGATTACGGGGCGCTCACTGCGGACGTCGTGCTCGGCACGGGCGACGTGCTGACGCTCGATATCAACAGCGCCAATCTGGCGGGGATCGATTTCGCAGGCTCGCTGCGGCAGACGCGTGCAGGGCCCTTCGCCGGGCGGCTCGATGCAAAGGGGCAGGGCCTTGCGGGCGTGGTGCGCCTCGATGCCGAGGGACAGTATCAGCAGGCGCTGATCAATCTGCGGGCGCAAGACACGGTCTTGCCGGGGCCAGCCAACCTCTCGATCGGATCGGCAATCGTCGATGCGCGGGTGGTGCTTTACGACCAGCCTTACGTCGTTGCGGACGCGCAATTGGCGCAGACGTCGATCGGCAGCCTCAATCTGAATGCGGCGCGTGCCAAGATCGATTACCGCGACGGGCGGGGCAATGCGCGCGTGCTGGCCGAAGGCGTCAGCGGGGTTCCGTTCCGCGTTGCCGCCAATGCCGACCTGACACCCGAACTCTGGCGCGCGCAGGTGAAGGGCCGGGTGCGTGGCATCGATTTCGCCACCACCAGCCCAGCGCGGATCGTCCCCGGCGCGAACGAATACGAGCTATTGCCGACGCGCATCGATTTCGGGCGGGGCAATATCCGTCTGGCCGGGAAGTACGGCGAAGGGATCGCGATACAAAGCCGTCTCGACTCGCTCGACCTGTCGATCGTGGAAGCGTTCGTCCCCGGCTTGGGTATCAACGGCCGCGCCACCGGCAGTCTCGATTTCGCCCAGGCGACAAGCACGGCCTTCCCGCGCGCCGATGCTCGCCTCCAAATCGCGAATTTCAGCCGCACCACCGCAGTCTCTGTCAGCCAGCCGATCGATATCAATTTCGTCGGCAAGCTGCTCGCCGATGGAGGCGAAGCGCGCGCGGTTATGCGGCGGCGGGGAAGCGTCATCGGGCGGATGGTGGCCTCGCTCAATCCCCTGCCGCCCGGTGCGGGCACCTGGACGACGCGGCTCCTGGCCGCGCCGCTGGGCGGAGGGATTCGCTATAACGGCCCGGCTGACACGCTGTTCTCCTTCGCCGGACAGCCGGACCAGCGCCTGTCCGGCCCGATCGGCGTGGCGGCTGATTTCGGTGGCCGGGTGCAGAGCCCCGAGCTGTCCGGGATCATCCGCGCCAACAGCCTGACCTATGAAAATCAGACCTACGGCACGCGCCTTTCCAACATGGCCATCGCCGGACGCTTCTCTGGTGACCGGTTCGAGATCGAGCGCCTGACCGCAAAGGCGGGCGACGGAACGGTCAGCGCCAACGGCTTCGTCAGTCTCGCCTCGGACAGCGGTTATCCGATGAATGTCGAGATCACGATGGACGATGCCCGCCTGGCGCGCAGCGACGCTCTTTCGACGACCGCCACCGGCAATATCCGCCTCACCAAGGCGGCGCGTCAGACCGCAGTGGTCAGCGGCGAAATCCTTCTGCCCGAAACCCGGTACGAGATCATCCGTCAGGGCGCCGCCGAGGTGCCCGAGCTGACCGGCGTGCGCTTCAAGCCGCCCCGCGGGCCGCAGCGCATTACCGGGGACGAGCCATCGCAGCCGCAGCCGGGCCTGTTCGACCAGTTGCGGCTCGACATCGCGTTAAGGGCCCCGGAGCGTCTCTATGTTTCGGGGATGGGTCTCGAATCCGAATGGAGCGCGGATCTCCGCCTTGGCGGTACGAGCACGGCGCCGCGAATCTCGGGCGATGTCGAGCTCGTTCGCGGTACGCTCGGCTTTGCGGGACGATCGTTCGAACTGACGAACGGACGCGTGGACTTCACCGGCGGCACCACGATCGATCCCGTCATCCGACTGGCCGCGACCGACGATATTGAGGGGGTGACGGTGAATGTGAATGTCACCGGCCGGGCCTATAATCCGCAGATCGCCTTCTCCAGCACGCCTGGCCTGCCGCAGGACGAGATCGTCTCGCGCATCCTGTTCGGCAGTTCGGTCGGCAATCTGTCTGCAATCCAGGCGGTTCAGCTCGCCGCGTCGCTTAATTCGCTCAGGGGTAGTGGCGGAGGGCTCAATCCGCTCGGCAAGCTGCGCTCGGCCACGGGCATCGACCGCCTGCGCATTCTCGGCGCGGACGAGACCAGCGGACGCGGAACGGCGCTGGCTGCGGGCCAGTATATTTCGGACGATGTATATATCGAATTCATCACCGATGCCCGCGGCTTCACCGCCACGCAGCTGGAAGTCAGCCTTACGCCCTTCCTCTCGATCCTGAGCCAAGCGGGCGGATCGGGCGCGACGAACGTCAATGTCCGCTATCGCAGGAATTACTGATGCGCGGCGCGGTGATCATGGCGGCGCTCGCGCTCGGCGCGTGTGAGAGCGAACCGAGTTTCGACGAACGCTACGACACCGCGCAGGAGACGATCGAGGCAAAGGCCAAGGCGTTGGACGCGGAGCTGGAGCAAGCAACGCTGCCGCATGGTGAGGATGAACCGGAAGAAGAGAAAGACGACCAGCCGCGATCGTAAAGATCGCCGTTCGGCTTGAACTGCCTTTAAAAGAGGCGTCGCAGGGCCAGGAAATGAGGATTTCCGGCGCGATGCCGCGATCCGATAATTGGCAGGACGAGGACCTTCTCGAGGCGCGGTATGGTGATGCATTTGTGATGCGAGTGCATTTTTCCGACTGTGAAAACTTCGAAGACCACTAGGCCGCAAGGAACCTCGGCTAGGTCGTGAGCCGGTAAGCCGCCAGGACCTGGATCAGGCTATCGATCTTGCAAGCTGACCGGGGCGCTTGGAGGATTAATAAAGTCGCGCACGCATCGTGATGCAACGCAAGAGACCGCCCGCCTGACGCTTGGAGTCATGCTGCTTTCAACTTGTTCACGAACTCCCGCGTCGCGGATTGCAGATCCGTGGAGATCCCCCTTAGCGAGGTGGAGGCTTCGGCGACCTTCCTGCTCAAATTCTCGGTGTCTTCCGCAGCATCCCGAATATCCGACAAGTCAGCCAGCACATGAGTTGCGGCGGACGCCGTATCGCGTGCGGAGGTGGCGATCGCGGTCCCGGCCTGCTGTTGTGCGTCCACTGCGGCGCGAATGGCCATCGCCGCCTGCGAGACTTCGGAGACGGCTTGCAATATCTGTTCGAAGCCATCGTCTGCTACACCAACGCCGGCACCAGCCGCTTCGACGATATCGCGAATGGATCGCGTCGCGGTTTCGGATTGTCTGGCGAGCGACTTCACCTCGCTGGCGACGACCGCGAAACCCCTTCCCGCATCCCCGGCAAGGGCAGCTTCGATCGTCGCGTTCAGAGCCAGCATGTTGATCTGTGTCGCCAGATCGTGGATCGTGTCCGAGAAGCCAACGATACCGGCCGCGCGATCGCGGATTTCCTTCAACGAGTCATGCGCGGTGCCAGCGGTCTCGTTGGCGTTTTCGCTCAAGAGGACCTGCTGCGAGACGGCCTCCGCGATCGTCGAAATAGAACAGGACAGCTCGTCTGCGTGTTCCGCCAGGTTGCGGGCGGTATCGGACGAGCTGTTGGCGTATAGGGCGGTCTCGCGGGTGATCACGCTCGTTCGATTGGCTGTCGTGCGAAGTTCGCCCGCTGTTTCGGACAGATCGCTGGTAGCGCGCCCCACCAGATCGACGATGGCGATCACGCTCTGTTCGAACTGATCGGCGATGAGATTCATGTCGGCGCGGCGTCGCTCCTCCGCCGCGGCTTCATTCGCGAGGCGCCGATCGCGTTCGGCATTCTCGCGGGTCTGTGCTTCGCGAAGGTCCTGAAGGGCACGCGCGAGTTTAGCGCGATCGTCCTGCGCTTCGCTCGCCAGAGCGTCGGCGAGCCGCCGTTCCTTTTCCTGCCTCTCGGTAAGGCGGCGCAACCGCTCGGTAATATAGGCCAGGACGGAAAATTGGAGACCCACCGCCACGGCGTGGACCATGACACGCGAGAATGTGCCCGAACCGGAAAAGACCCAGGTGGGCGCGATGAAATCGAGCGCGAGATGGTGCACGGCGATGAGGGCGGACGCCAAGGCGATCGGTCGCCAGTCGCACAGGACCGTCAATGCTGCCAGTGCGACGAAGAAATACATGTGGCCGTCAATCTGCCAGCCATGACCGGCCAGAAGATAGACGCCGATGGCCGGAAAGACTGCGGCAAGCGTCGCGCAGGTGAGGCGGGCAGTCTGGTCGTAGCGGCCTCTGACGGCCATCCAGGTAGGCGCGACATTCGCGGCCAAAACGAGTCCTAGCGTGAGCGCGGTTTTGCCAGTCTGGAGATAGAGCGACATCCCGACAAGCCACACCGCCCCGAGCCATGCCGAGAACACAAGGATCAGGATGCCGCGTGCGCGCAGCCGATCAAGTTCGGTCATGTCACATCTCCAAACCCGGAACAGCCCGATGGCGGGGCGGCCAAAAGTAACGTGGGAATCCCTTCAAGCCTTCGCGACATCACAGCGCGATCACCTTCGACCACAAATGAGCCGTCGAAAGGTCCGGAACCGACCAGGCGAATACCGCCCTGTGCCATGGCGGCGAGCAGATCCATGTCGCCAGCGCCGGGTAGAGGCACGACGAGAACCTTTCCGCTTTGAGAAGGCCAGAAAGCCATCATTCCGAACGCGCCCAATGTGACCGCGAGCTGGCCAAAAATCGGAACCCGCGATGTTCGACGACCGCTGCGCATTCCCGCCCGATACCGGCGACAAGGTTATCAACTGGTAACGAAAATCATGGTTTTCGCCTCAGATGGCTCGTAAATTACAAAAATCTCGAAGAGATTTTCGGCACGATCACGCATTCCGACATCGTCCGATCAAGCCAGCCCTGTTCGCGTTTCGGGGATTGGCCGAATGAGCTTCTGGATGAACGGCAGCTGGAGTACGAAACACTAGCGAACGAGCTGAGATACCTGGCTGCGAGAAGCCGGGCAGGGCACAAGTCGGGCACAATCGGCGCGCAGGATTTCCGACCGATTTCGTCGGTTAAAGGAAAACGGCGGAATTCTGCGGCTTGTTGTCGAAAACGACGAAAGTTGGTCGGGGAGAGAGGATTCGAACCTCCGGCCCCTGCCTCCCGAAGACAGTGCTCTACCAGGCTGAGCTACTCCCCGACCGGATCGGCCCCGCGAAAAAAGCTCCGCGGGTCGAGGCAAGGCGCGCCCTATAGGTGGGGATGACGAGACGCGCAAGCGGGCAATTCGGCGAAAACTGTCCTATCGCACGATTCCGATTGGAGAGCCCGCATCGTGCCAGAACACCACCGCGCAACGTCCCATTACGAAACCGCCTATCTCGACCTCATGCGCCGGATCTGGGCCGAGGGGAACGAGCGCGTCGATCGCACGGGAATCGGCACACGCTCCGTCTTCGGAGCGACCTTGCGATTCGATCTGGCCGACGGGGCGATGCCGCTCATCACCACCAAGCGCGTTTACTGGAAGACGGCGACGCGCGAGCTGCTGTGGTTCCTGACGGGGGAGACCAATATCCGCCCGCTCGTCCTTCAGGGCGTGAAGATCTGGAACGAATGGCCGCACGCCCGCTATGTCCGCGAGACGGGCGAGGATCTGTCGCTCGACGCCTTCGTGGAGCGGATCGCCGAGGATGAGGTGTTCGCTCAGAACTGGGGCGATCTCGGCCCGGTCTATGGCAAGCAATGGGTCGACTGGCCGACCTATCTTTATCGCAAGGACGGGACGTATGAGCAGGGGCCTGGCATCAATCAGGTGGCGGACCTTGTCGAAAGCCTGCGCACCAATCCCGGCAGCCGTCGCCATATCCTGGAAGGGTGGAACGTGGCAGAGCTGGATCGCATGGCGCTGCCGCCCTGCCACAAGACCTATCAGTTCCACGTCGCGGACGGGAAGTTGAACGGGCTGCTCTATCAACGCAGCTGCGACGTTGCGCTCGGCCTGCCGTTCAATCTGTGGTCCGCCGCGCTGCTTCAGAGGATGCTGGCGCAGCAGGCCGATCTTGAACCCGGGGAGTTCGTTTGGATGGGAGGTGACACCCATCTCTATCTCAACCACGCCCATCTGATCGAGGAACAGCTGGCGAGGGAACCGCAAGGGCACCCGCGGCTTGAGATCATGCGGCGTCCGGCCACCATCTTCGATTACCGCATTGAGGATTTCGAGGTCAGGAACTACACGCCGCACGGGGCGATCAAGGCTCCGGTTGCGGTGTGATCGGAACCGTTCGGCCACTCGGCTTGACCCGGTGCTCGCGCTGAAATAAAATAACGCAATCAAGCAAGATTGCTTACAAGCGTCTCGTTATCGAGGGGAGAGCGCATAATGGCCGACAGGCCCGATCCACAGGCGCAAGCCGGGCATAACGCGCCCGGTCTGAGCCTGCATGTTCCCGAACCCAAATTCCGCCCCGGTGACGCGGTGGACTTCAGCCATGTCGATGTGGGCGAGCCCGGCAAACAGCCGCGCCCGGACGAGACCTGCGCGCCCGACACCATGCATGACCTCGCCTATGGCCTGGTCCGCGTGCTGGGTGACGACAATCGCGCGCACGGACCGTGGGACCCCAAGCTCGATCCCGAAACGCTGCGCACGATGCTCGGCCACATGGCCATGACCCGCGCTTTCGACGAACGGATGTTCCGCGGGCAGCGGCAGGGCAAGACCAGCTTCTATATGAAGTGCACCGGCGAGGAAGCGACCAGCGTCGCCGCCTCCATGGCGCTGGCGAGCGACGACATGGTCTTCCCGAGTTATCGCCAACAGGGCATTCTGATCCAGCGTGGCTATCCCCTGATCGAGATGATCAACCAGATCTATTCGAACCGCGGCGACAAGCTGAAGGGCCGCCAGCTGCCGATCATGTATTCGAGCCGCGAGCACAGCTTCTTCTCGATCAGCGGCAATCTCGCCACCCAGACCCCGCAGGCCGTGGGCTGGGCGATGGCGAGCGCAATCAAGGGCGATACGCGGATTGCCGCGACCTGGGTGGGCGAGGGCAGCACGGCGGAGGGCGACTTCCATTCGGCCTGTCTGTTCGCAACCGTCTATAATGCACCGGTTATCCTCAATGTTATCAACAACCAGTGGGCGATCTCCAGTTTCAGCGGCTTTGCAGGCGCCGAGCGGACGACCTTCGCAGCGCGCGCCCTCGGCTACGGACTGGCCGGACTGCGCGTGGACGGGAACGACCCGCTTGCCTGCTACGCCGCCGAGCAATGGGCGGCGAACCGCGCCCGCGCCAATGCGGGGCCGACGCTGATCGAATTCTTCACCTATCGCGCGGAGGGGCATTCCACCTCCGACGATCCCAGCGGCTATCGCAGCGCGACCGAGCGCGAGGAATGGCCCCTGGGCGATCCGGTGATGCGCCTGAAGAAGCACCTCATCGAAATCGGCGAATGGGACGAGGAACGGCAGGAGAAGATGGATCTCGAAGCCGCCGAACACGTGAAGAAAGTGACCAAGGAAGCCGAAGCGAACGGCATTCTCGGCCATGGCCTGCACCATCCGTTCCGCACCATGTTCGAGGACGTGTTCGAAGAGCTGCCCTGGCACCTCAAGGAACAGGCCGAACAGGCGATCCACGAACGCGAGACCAAGTTTCCCGGTGGGCTGCCGAACGAAGGGAAGGGCGCATGAGCGAGACCGAGACCATGAGCGCGCCGGACCAAACGCCGGACCAGGCCGAAGCGAAGCCCGAACGCCGCCTCAACATGATCGAGGCGATCAACGACGCGCTCAATATTTCGATGCAGCGCGACGAGAACGTGGTCGTGATGGGCGAGGATGTCGGCTATTTCGGGGGCGTGTTCCGCTGCACGGCGGGCCTTCAGGAAAAGCACGGCAAGAACCGCGTATTCGATACGCCGATCAGCGAATGCGGCATCATCGCGGTCGCGGTGGGGATGGGCGCTTACGGCTTGCGCCCCGTCCCGGAAATCCAGTTCGCGGATTATATCTATCCCGGCCTCGACCAGCTCATCAGCGAGGCGGCGCGCCTGCGCTACCGCTCGGCGGCGGAATATATTGCGCCCATGACGGTGCGCAGCCCGTTCGGCGGCGGCATCTTCGGCGGCCAGACCCACAGCCAGAGCCCGGAAGCGATCTTTGCTCATGTCTCCGGCCTGAAAACCGTGATTCCGGCGACACCCTATGACGCGAAGGGCCTGTTGATCAGCGCGATTGAGGATAACGATCCGGTGATCTTCTTCGAGCCGAAGCGCATCTATAACGGCCCGTTTTCCGGCTATTACGACAAGCCGGTGCAGCCCTGGAAGAAGTTCGACCAGAGCGTGGTGCCGGAAGGCTATTACAAGATCCCGCTCGGCAAGGCGCGGCTTGCGACCGAGGGCGAGCAGGTCACGATCCTCGCCTATGGCACCATGGTCCATGTGGTCGAGGCGGTCTGCAAGGAGAAGGGCATCGAAGCCGATGTGCTCGACCTGCGCACGATCGTCCCGCTCGATATCGAGGCGATCGAAGCCTCGGTGAAGAAGACCGGACGCTGCCTGATCGTCCACGAGGCGACGCGCACGGCGGGCTTCGGCGCGGAACTGTCAGCGCTCGTCACCGAACGCTGCTTCTACCATCTCGAAGCCCCGGTCGAACGCGTGACCGGCTTCGACACGCCCTATCCGCACAGCCTCGAATGGGCCTATTTCCCCGGCCCCATCCGCATCGGCGAAGCGCTCGACAAGATTTTGGCGGAATGAGCCGAAACCCCACCTTTCCGTCATTGCGAGGAGCCGCAGGGGACGCGGCATTCCAGCGAGCGACGGTCCTGGATCGCCGCGGCCCTGCGGGCCTCGCGATGACGATGAAAGAGTAGACGACATGGCCAAATTCACCTTCAACATGCCCGATATCGGCGAAGGCATCGCCGAGGCCGAGATCGTGCAATGGCACAAGCAGGTCGGCGACACGGTCAGCGAAGACGAGGAATTCGTCGACATGATGACCGACAAGGCGACCGTGCCGATGGAAAGCCCGGTCACCGGCAAGATCGTCGAGATCGCGGGCGGCGAAGGCGACATGGTCTCGATCGGCTCGATGCTGGTCGTGATCGAGGTCGAGGGCGAAGTGCCCGACGATGTCGCCGAGGAAAACGAGGCGGCGGCGGATGCAGCGCCTGCACCCGCTCCGGCGCCGAAGGACCGCGACGTCGAAAAACGGATCGAAGTCGAGAACCCCGATCCCAGCGACGCCGACGATGCGATGGCGGCCGATCCCTCGCCGCCGCCCGCTCCGGCACCCACCCCGACCCCCGCACCGGCCGCATCTTCGGTAAAGGTTCTCGCCAGTCCGGCGGTGCGCAAGCGCGCGAAGGAATTGGGCGTCGATCTGGGGCAGGTGAAGCCTTCGGAAGAAGGCCGCGTGCGCCACGGCGATCTCGACCAGTTCCTGTCCTACAGCGACGGTTTCGGTGCGGCTGCCCCGACTCGCGCGGACGAGGCGAAGAAGGTCATCGGGATGCGTCGTCGCATCGCCGAGAACATGGCCGCGTCCAAGCGCAACATCCCGCACTTCTCTTATGTCGAGGAATGCGATGTCACCGAACTGGAGGCGTTGCGCGCTCAGCTCAACGCCAACAAGGGCGAGGGGGCTGGTTCTCGGCCGAAGCTCACGATCCTGCCGCTGCTGATCACGGCGATCTGCAAGACGCTGCCCGATTTCCCGATGATCAACGCGCGCTATGACGACGAAGCGGGCGTGGTGACGCGCCATGGTGCGGTCAATCTCGGCATGGCGGCGCAGACCGATGCCGGGCTGATGGTACCGGTGATCAAGAACGCGCAGGCCAAGAATCTCTGGCAGCTCGCCAACGAGATCACGCGCCTGGCGGAAGCCGCGCGCAACGGCACGGCGAGGAGCGAGGAGATGCAGGGCGGCACCTTGACCGTGACCTCGCTCGGTCCGCTCGGCGGCGTGGCGACGACCCCGGTCATCAACCGGCCCGAGGTGGCGATCATCGGACCGAACCGCATCATCGAACGCCCGATGTACGTTTCTGACGGCAATGGCGGCGAACGAATCGAGAAGCGCAAGCTGATGAACATCTCGATCAGCTGCGACCATCGCGTGGTCGACGGGTGGGATGCGGCCAGCTTCGTCCAGGCGCTCAAGAAACTGCTCGAAGCACCGGCGCTGATCCTGGTGAGTTAGCGCACGATCGCGCTGTAGCTTCTCAGCCGCCGGTCATCGCCTGCGGCAATGCGCCAGCGCAGATGCGTGACGTCTTCGGGCGAGGCGAGGCGTTTGCCCCTGCGCAGGTCGCCGAGGCGACCCCAGTGTCGTCCGCCGTCGATCGAGACCTCGACGCTTGCATCGCCGCTGCGCTGGAAGGCCAGCTCCTCCGGTACGCGGCTGGCGAGCGTGAAGGGCTGGCGGGCGCCGGGTCGGTCCCACTGCATGACGAGCACGACCTTGTCGCCGCTTTCCAGCGTGGTAGCGGGCTCCAGCGCGAGTCCCCCATTCGATCGCGTTTCAACGAAGACCGAGCGGGTGATCGACAGCGCCGATCCGGCCGCGCTGGCAGCACTTGCAAGGGCGAGCGCGCTGATGGCGAGCGTTACGATGCGCATTGGATATCCCCCGATTCCCCCTGACTTGGGCCTAACCCGGTCGCCGTCAAAATAGGGTTAACGGCCCTTCACCATGCCGCGGTGGCATTAGAATAAAATTTCGCAGGAAATCGCATTGACAGCGTTTCGACCCTGCCCTAGTTGCGCGGCTCCCAAGAGGCGCTGCAGCGTTTTAATGCGCGGGTGTAGCTCAGTTGGTTAGAGTATCGGCCTGTCACGCCGAGGGTCGCGGGTTCAAGTCCCGTCACTCGCGCCACTTGGGACATTACCTTATCTTTGATGTGAGCTAGAGAAGCAGGCGGTTCGTCCGCCGGCCTTTTCGCTCGTGATCGCGCCCCCGCAGCGGCGGGCGGAGATGCGCAAGGCGGCGATCGCATTCGGAAGAGGTGAGGAGCTTGGTGTGATCGGAAGGATCGTCAGGCTCATCGAACCGGATCGACAATCCGGTCATGCCGCCTGGTCTCAGTCAATTGGCGACCGAGCAGTAGCTGGCGCGCATTGTCGCCGGGCAGTTCGATACGGGTCGTATCCTCGCCAAGCTTTACCGCAGCGATCGTGCGGTTGAGGCAGTCGCGCTCCTACATGAGGCGCTGCGCCTCGGTTTCGGGTTATTGCGGCATGATGGCGAAACGGCGCGAGCGCGGCTCCGCGCGGCCTTATTCGTCCGGCGCGCTCCAGCGTCCGGTTTCCATCCAGATCAGGAAGCGTTTCAGCGGCAGCAGCCAGATCACGCCGAATATCAGATAGACGACCGTCTGAAGGATCGTCGGCCAGCTTTCGATTAAAGGCGGAACGAGGGTCACCACCAGAACGCCATAGACGGTGAGGCCGACCAGGAGCCCGAGAATGCCGAGCGGGATGCGCAGAGTCGGTTCCTCGCGCATCAGAACGGCCCGTAGAGGCGGGTGGGAGTGACTACGGCGGAAAGAGACTTGTCGTGCGCTTCCATCGGCAATTCGTCGCACAATTGCGCGTCCCACGCCATGCCGATCGCGACCGTTTCGGGATGATCGGCCAGCCAGCGGTCGTAATGTCCTCCGCCCTGGCCGATCCGCGCACCCTCGGCCGTGAAACCGAGCAGGGGGACGAAGAGGACAGAGGGCTCCGCCGCATCGGCCTCTTTCATCGGTTGCGGAATGCCGAACGGACCTGGTTCGCAATCGCTTTCCTCGAACGGGTCGGCATGAACCGCGAAATCCATCGCCCGGTCCTTAGCCCAGAACCGGGGCAGGGCGATCGTGCGGCCCTGTTCGAAGAAAAAGTGAGAATAGGATGCGGTCGGGGCCTCGAACTCGCCAGCACGGTAAAGGCCGATGGCTCCCTGCTGGGGAATTAGATCGAGCAGGGGGGCAGGCGGGCGATGAAACATCAGCGCACGCATAGTGTCCGGCAGCGCCGCGACATGATCGCGCCGCTTGGCCCGCAAAATTTTTCTGATTTCAGCCTTCGTCATACGGAAGAGCAATCCTCTGTCGGCCCGCAGGGCCGCAAGGGCGACTGCCCGCCCGCAGCGATGCGACCGCAGGTCGCGTGAGCGAGGATAGCCGAGCGAGCGGATGCGAGCGCCGGCGCCTGAGGCGCAAAAAGTTGGAAGCGGGACCACCATGGGTCGGTGCCTTGAAATCCTCTGACGCCTTCACGTCAGGTGGGCGCCGTTTACCCCGGTTTCCGGGACGAACCCGGTCCCCAGGGAAGGGACAGCTCCCTTGGATTGCTTATAGCCTCAGGGATGTTCGATCGGTCGTACCGGGCAGCCCCGCCAACCCCTATCTAGGCACCCTGAGACGTACGCTCAAGCTTGGCCGCCGATTTTTCGAGCCGTTCGGCGAGCGTTTCGAGCAGATCGGCCAAGCTGTCGTCCCGATCGCTGCTCGTGGGCGTCGCTTTCTTCGCCTCATGCACTTCGTCCGCGAGGATCAGCGCGGCGATCAGCAGGTTTTTGGCTTCGGTCTGCCCCATCAGATCCGCGCCGATTGCAGCCAGTCGTGCGTCGACCATGCCCGCGAGATGGCGCAGGTGATCCTCTTCCCCTTCGGCGCAGGCTAATGTGTAGGTGCGTTTGCCGAGCGACAGCTTGACGTCGTTCATCGTTCGAGCTTCCCGATCAGCGCATCGAGATCGGCAAGGCTTCCCGAAACGCTTTCACGCAGAGCTTCGTGCCGCGCAACGAGAGCGGCCATGGCAGGCTTGTCGCTTGCCTTCCCTTGTGAGGAAGCGGTGTCGATCCGGTCGAGAGCCTTTTCGATGCGCGCCAGAGCGAGGGTCATGCGTTGATCCGCCATGGGGGCGATTTTTAGCGCAATATGCAGTTTCGGCAAAGCGTTAAGCGCGCCTGTTGATAACTGCCCTCAAACGGCGCTGCGAGGCACTCTCCCGACCGCTCCGCTTGACCTTGGCAGGGCAGTCCGCAAAGGCTTCGCGCGCGCCGAATCGGCCCTTTTTTCAGCCGTGCCGATCTTCTCGATTTCAGGAGTTTTTTCCGCATGAGTCTCGACACCGCAAGCATGGTCCGGATGGCCAACGCCGTCAGGGCGCTTTCGATGGATGCGGTGCAGGCGGCGAATTCGGGCCATCCGGGGATGCCGATGGGCATGGCCGATGTCGCGACCGTGCTGTGGGGTGAATATCTCAAGCACGATCCCAAGGCGCCCGACTGGGCCGACCGCGATCGCTTCGTCCTGAGCGCGGGCCACGGCTCGATGCTGATCTACAGCCTGCTGCATCTGGCCGGCTATGCCGCGCCGACGATGGAGGACATCCGCAATTTCCGCCAACTCGGCAGCCCGTGTGCCGGCCACCCGGAGAATTTCCTTCTCGACGGAGTCGAATGCACGACCGGCCCGCTGGGACAGGGGCTGGCCATGGCGGTGGGCATGGCGATCGCGGAGCGTAGCCTCAACGCGACCTTCGGGAACGATCTGGTCGATCACCGCACCTGGGTGATCGCGGGCGACGGATGCCTGATGGAGGGTATCAACCACGAAGCGATCGGCCTTGCCGGGCATTTGAAGCTTGGCCGGATGATCGTGCTGTGGGACGACAATAACATCACCATCGACGGTTCGACCGATCTGTCGACCAGCGAGAACATCAAGGCCCGCTACGAAGCGACCGGATGGCATGTCGTCGAATGCGACGGCCACGATTTCGGCGATATCCGCCGCGCGCTGGACGAGGCCCTTTCATCCGAGCGCCCCTCGCTCGTCGCCTGCAAGACCGTCATCGGGAAGGGCTCCCCTAACAAGCAGGGCACCAGCGCCACGCACGGCGCGCCCCTGGGCGCGGACGAGATCGCGGCGGCGCGCGCGGAGCTGGGCTGGGACGCGGCGCCCTTCGAAATCCCCAGCGAGGTCCTCGATGACTGGCGCAGCACCGCCCAGCGCGGCGCGTCGGCACGTTCGGAATGGAACGGGCGGATCGAAAACCACGGCGACCGGCCTGAGTTCGAGCGCCGGATGGCGGGCGATCTGCCGGACGATTTCAGCCTGGACTCGTATATCGCGTCGCTGATGGCCGAACCGCAAAAGGTCGCCACCCGCAAGGCGAGCGAGATGGCGCTCGGCCATATCAACGAGATGTTGCCCGAAACGATCGGCGGCAGCGCGGATCTGACCGGGTCCAACAACACCAAGGCGGGCGGGATCGGCCCGTTTACCGCCGACGATCGCAGCGGGCGCTACATCTATTACGGCATTCGCGAATTCGGCATGGCGGCGGCGATGAACGGCATGGCGCTGCATGGCGGCGTCATTCCCTATGGCGGCACCTTCCTGGTCTTTACCGATTATTGCCGCGCCGCGATCCGCCTGTCGGCCTTGCAGCAGACGCGGGCGATCTACGTGATGACGCATGACAGTATCGGGCTGGGCGAAGACGGGCCGACCCACCAGCCGATCGAGCATGTCCAATCGCTGCGCATGATCCCCAACCTGCTCGTGATGCGCCCCGCCGACACGGTCGAGACGGCCGAGTGCTGGGAAATTGCGCTGCGCGAGAAGACCCGCCCGACCGTGCTCGCGCTTACCCGCCAGAACCTGCCGCAGGTCCGCACCGATGCGAGCGTCACCGGGCAGAGCGCGAAGGGCGCCTATCGCCTCAAATCGGCGGAAAACGCGCGCAAGGTCATCCTGATCGCGACCGGCTCCGAGGTCCATCTCGCGCTGGAATGCGCCGCCGAGCTGGAGAAGCAGGGCGTGGGCGCGGATGTCGTCTCGATGGTGTGCACCCAATTGTTCGACGAACAGGACGACGCCTACAAGGCCGACCTCCTTCCCGATGTATCGCCCAGCGAAGTGCTGCGCGTGAGCATCGAGGCGGGGACGACCTTCGGCTGGGATCGCTATACGATGACGAACGGTCTCAGGATCGGAATCGACCGGTTCGGCGCGAGTGCCCCGGCAGAGGATCTGTTCGCCAAATTCGGACTCACCGTGGACGCCATCGTCCCGCAAATGATGAACAAATTGAACGCTTAAGCAGGAGCTTTTATCATGGCTACCAAAGTTGCAATCAACGGTTTCGGACGCATCGGACGCCTGGTCGCGCGCGCCATCCTGGAGCGGGACGATCACGATCTCGAACTCGTCAGCATCAACGATCTGGCCGACACCAAGTCGAACGCTCTGCTGTTCCAGTATGACAGCACGCATGGCCGCTTCCCCGGCACGGTCGAGACGGGCGAGAACACCATCACGGTCAACGGCAAGACCATCCAGGTCACCTCGGAACGCGATCCCGGCAACCTCCCGCATGGCGAGCAGGGCATCGACATCGTGCTCGAATGCACCGGCTTCTTCCAGAGCCACGAACAGGCCGAACCGCATCTGAAGGCGGGCGCCAAGCGCGTGCTGATCTCCGCCCCGGCGAAGAATGTCAGCGCGACGATTGTCTATGGCGTCAACCACGAGACGCTGACGAAGGACGACGTGATCGTCTCCAACGCCAGCTGCACCACCAACTGCCTCGCCCCGATCGCGAAGGTCCTGCATGACACGGTGGGGATCGAGCGTGGCTTCATGACCACGATCCACAGCTACACCAACGACCAGCGTATGCTCGACCAGATGCATTCCGACATGCGCCGGGCGCGCGGCGGGGCGCAGAACATGATCCCGACCACCACCGGCGCTGCGCGCGCGGTCGGCCTGGTCCTGCCGGAACTGAACGGCAAGCTCGACGGCAGCTCGGTCCGCGTGCCGACCGCCAATGTCAGCCTGGTCGATCTGGTGTTCACGCCCAATCGCGACACCAGTGTCGAAGAACTGAACGGGGCGCTGAAGGCGGCGTCGGAAGGCGCGTTGAAGGGCGTGCTCGATTACACCGACCAGCCGCTGGTCTCGAGCGACTTCAACCACCAGCCCGCCAGCTCCACCGTGGACAGCCTGGAAACCAGCGTGATGGAAGGCAAGCTCGCCCGTGTGGTCAGCTGGTACGACAATGAATGGGGCTTCTCCAACCGTATGCTCGACACTGCGGGCGCGATGGCGAAGTTCCTCTAAGACCTTGACCCGGAAGCGGGGATGATCGGAATTCGATATGGCTGATTTCAAGACACTGGACGATCTCCCCGCCGACCTCACCGGCAAGGTGGCGCTGGTGCGCGTCGACCTCAATCTGCCGATGAAGGACGGGTCCGCCACCGATGTGACGCGGGTGGAGGCGGCGAAGCCGACCATTCTCGAATTGACGGAGAAGGGCGCCAAGGTGCTCCTGCTCGCCCATTTCGGGCGGCCCAAGGGCCAGCGGCATTCGACCATGAGCACCAGCTTCGTGCAGGGTGATGTCGAAAAGGTCATCGGCAAGGAGATCATGTTCATCCCCGAGGTGATGGGCCCGGTGGTCGAACAGTCGATCGGCATCCTGCGCGCGGGCGATATCGGCCTGCTCGACAATGTCCGCTTCTGGCCGGGCGAGGAGGCGAACGATCCCGACTTCGCGAAGGGGATCGCCGCGCATGGCGATTTCTACGTCAACGACGCGTTCAGCGCCGCCCACCGTGCCCATGCCAGCACCGAAGGCCTTGCCCGCCTGCTTCCCGCCTATGCGGGGCGTGCCATGGAAGAGGAGCTGAAGGCGCTCGACGCGGCGCTCGGCGCGCCCGAACAGCCGGTCGCGGCGGTCGTGGGCGGGGCGAAGGTCTCCTCCAAGCTCGACGTGCTGACCAACCTCGTCGGCAAGGTGCAGCATCTCATCATTGGCGGGGGGATGGCCAACACCTTTCTCGCCGCCAAGGGCGTCGATGTCGGCAAATCGCTGTGCGAACACGATCTCACCGACACCGCCAACCGCATCATGGACGAGGCGGATCATGCGGGCTGCACGATCCATCTGCCCTATGATGTCGTGGTGGCGAAGGAATTCGCCGCCAATCCCGAGAGTTTGCGCACCTGCAACGTCCACGAGGTCGCCGAGGACGAGATGATCCTCGATGTCGGCCCGCAGGCGGTCGAGGCACTTGGCGATGTGCTGAAGACCTGCCGCACCCTCGTCTGGAACGGACCGCTGGGCGCGTTCGAGACCGAACCCTTCGATGCGGCGACCGTGGCGCTCGCCCGGACCGCGGCGGCGCTGACCGAAAGCGGCTCGCTGATCTCGGTCGCGGGCGGTGGCGACACGGTCGCGGCACTGGCCCATGCGGGCGCGAAGGACGATTTCACCTTCGTTTCGACGGCCGGGGGCGCGTTTCTCGAGTGGATGGAGGGTAAAGGCCTTCCGGGTGTGGCCGCCCTCCGCACCTGAAACGCGCGCCTGGGACGCATCGCTTGTGCGCAGGCGACGCCGAAGCAGGACGATCGCCACGCTGACCAACAGCGCGATCCCGGAGGCGAACTTCGCCGCGCTTGCCGCTGCCCGGACACATGGCTAAGGACCCCGTGCATACGAATGCATTACGGGTGCACCACGGATCGTAAGGACGGATTTATGAATTTCGACGAGATGACCGCGCGGGTGCGCGACGGGCAGGGCTTCATCGCGGCGCTGGACCAGTCGGGCGGCTCGACCCCCAAGGCGCTCCAATCCTACGGGGTCGAGGATAGCGAGTGGGACGGCGATGAGGAAATGTTCGCCAAGATCCACGAAATGCGCTGCCGCATCGTCGATTCGCCCAGCTTCTCGAACGGGAAGGTGATCGGGGCCATCCTGTTCGAAAAGACGATGGAGGGTTGCTCCAAGGACGGCTCGCCCATTCCGGCCCTGCTGTCGCGACGCGGCATCGTGCCCTTCCTCAAGGTCGACAAGGGGATGCACGACACGGAAAACGGCGTGCAGCTGATGAAGGAAATTCCGACCCTGGCAAAGGATTGCGCGCGGGCGAAGGAACTGGGCGTCTTCGGCACCAAGATGCGCTCGGTCATCCACGAAGCCGATCAGAAGGGCGTGGCCGACAATATCCGCCAGCAGATGGATTACGGCCTCGAAATCCTCGATCAGGGCCTCGTTCCGATCCTGGAACCCGAAGTCAGCCTGAAGAGCGAAAGCCGCGCCCAGGCCGAAGCGCTGGTGCTGTCCAACGCGCTCGAACAGATGGAACGCGTGCCCGAAGGAAAGCAGGTGATGTGGAAGCTCACCATTCCGAGCGAACCGAACCTCTACAAGCCGCTGATCGATCATCCCAAGGTGCTGCGCGTGGTGGCGCTTTCGGGCGGTTACAGCCGCGAGGATGCCTGCCGCGAACTCGGCAAGAACGATGGCATGATCGCGAGCTTCAGCCGCGCTCTGCTCGAAGTCTTGCAGGCCAAGATGGACGACCAGCAATTCGACCAGGCGCTCGGCAATGCGATCGACGAAATCGCCTGCGCCAGCACGGGCGAGGTAGCGTAAGAGTTGCAGCGCCGCCCTATGGCGCGGCGTAGGTGAAGCGATAGGCGCCGGGCTGGATGGCCTGCCCGGCGACCTGTCCCGGCGTGGCGCCGCTCAGCACATAGCTGCGGTTCATCACCGTATAGGGTTCCCCCAGAGTCAAAGGCACGGTCTGCTGCCAGTGCGTCGCCGTGATCCGTGTCGAGACGACCAGCTCTCCGGCCCGGACGCATTGGACGTTCTGCGGACAACGGCTGTCCTCGATCACGCTCAGCGGCGTCAGGATCGTGTCGCCCTGCCACACCGATTCGCCTAGAGCCACGGCGCGCCCCTGCGCCTTGGCTTCCCCGCGAACCATCGGCGTGTCCGGCACGATGGCACAGCCCGATGCGGCGATTGAGACGAGGAGCGCGGAGAGAGCGAGGGTGCGGGTCATTCGCCTGTCTGGCGCCCCTGTCGCTTTCGCGAGGCTGAATATCGACGCGACGCTTTACCGAGGCTAGGGGCGTGTCGATGACCGATCCTGTCCAGACCCAGCTCTATCTCATCTCCCCGCTCAATGTGACGGGCAATTTCCCGCACCGGCTCGAACGCGCGCTCGATGTGGCGCCGGGTGTGGTGACCGCGTTCCAGTTCCGCGTGAAGGATATCGACCAGCACGAAGCCGCGCGGCTCGCCGAACCGCTTCAGGCAATCTGCGCGGCGCGGGATGTCGCTTTCATCGTCAACGATTCGATCCCGCTCGCCAAGCGTCTGGGTGCCGACGGGGTTCATCTCGGCCAGAAGGACGGGACGGTGGAAGATGCGCGCGAGCAATTGGGGCGCGATGCGCAGGTCGGCGTCACCTGTCACGCCAGCCGCCATCTCGCGATGGAAGCGGGGGAAGCGGGGGCGGATTACGTCGCCTTCGGAGCGTTTTACCCCAGCACCACCAAACAGAGCGAGCACCGGCCCGAACCGGACCTGGTCGAATGGTGGTCCGGCCTGTTCGAGATCCCCTGCGTCGCCATCGGTGGCATCACGCCGGACAATTGCCGCCCGCTGATCGAGGCAGGCGCGGATTTCCTCGCCGTGTCGGGCGCGGTCTGGAACGGGGACGAGGCCGCGGCCGTGAAAGCCTTCGCGGAGCAAATTTCGCTTCCGTGAGTTCATCCTCCCGAAGCGAGGTCGAAACTCGCTTATCCGTTCGGGAGAATTACATGCGCCACCTCGTTTTTGCCGCCGTTTCCTCGCTCGCACTCGCCGCGTGCAGCATGAGCGGGCAGGATAACGATACCGGAGAGGAAACCACAGCAACCGCAGATACCGGTTCCGACTACGGCTACGACACCTACGGTGAGAATAATCTCGCCGACACGATGGCCTCCGACGACAGTGCGGCCATGCGCGACAGCGCGCAGGCGGGCAGAAATGCCAGCAATATGGGGCAAGAGAGCGCCGGAGACGCGATCCCCGACAGCGAGGAGCGCCCGATCATGCAGGCGCAGGTCGTGCTCGACCGCATCGGCTTCGGCCCCGGCGTGATCGACGGGAAGATGGGCATGAGCACCGAAAACGCGCTCCGAGGCTTTCAGGAAGCCAACGACCTCGAAACGTCGGGCGAACTCGACGAGGCGACCAAGCAGGCACTCGCCGAATGGGATCGCATTCCCGCGACTCGTATCGTAACCATCCCGGACAATTGGGGCGAGGCCGATTACGAGGCGATCCCGGAAGATACCGCCGCCAAGGCGAAGATGGAGCGGCTCGGTTACACTTCGCTCGACGAGCGATTGGCGGAGCGTTTCCATACGACGATCGATGTCCTGAAACAGCTCAACCCCAATGGCCAGCCTGCGGGAATGAGCGGGCAGGGAACGGCGTCGCCTGCGTCGACATCCTCTGCGGCGCCTTCTCCCACCCCGACTGCGACTGCGACTGCGACCGCGACGGGCACGGCCACGGCGCAGAGCGTCTTCCGTCCGGGGCAGCGCATCCGCGTTCCGAATATTGGCGGCGACCGGATCGAACCGGGTGCGATCGGCGATCGCAACTGGCAGCGCACGCTCGCATCGCTGGGTGTCGGATCGGACCAGCTGGAGGTCGATCGCATCGTCGTCAGCAAGGCGGGCAAGACGCTGAAGGCCTATCAGGGCGACAAACTGGTCGCGCTGTTCACCGTCAGCTCCGGCTCGAGCCAGTTTCCCTTGCCGCTGGGCGAGTGGGACATCGAGGGCGAGGCCTATAATCCGACTTACAGCTACGATCCCGAAGTGCTGGGCCAGGGAGATGGCGAGACCTACAGTCTGCCCGCAGGGCCTAACAGCCCGGTCGGCGTGGTGTGGATCGATCTCAGCAAGGAGCATTACGGCATCCACGGGACGCCCGATCCCGAAACGATCGGCCGGGCCCAGTCCAGCGGCTGCGTGCGCCTCACCAACTGGGACGCCGCGCGGCTTGCCGGGATGGTATCGCAATCGACGCGCGTGATATTCGAAGCGTGACGCCTTCGCGACCGCAGGCTATCGTCACCCCATGAAATTCGCCGATCGCATCCTCACCATCATCGTCACGGCCACCGTCACCAGCATGGTGTGGATCGTGGCGGGCGGCAGCCTGATCGAGAATGCGGGCAGCGACAGCCAGATCGGAAAGACCAGCCCCGCCGCTGCCGCGCCGAGCCCGACGGTGTCCGCGTCACCGTCCCAGGCCGGATTGGAGACGCCGATCAGCGATCAGGCGCGCAACGCGGCGGCGCTCAACACCCGCGTCGTGCGCACGCCTGACGCGGGCCAGATCGCCGACCTGCTGATCCCGGTGCTGAACGTGCGGCCTGCCGATCTCAGCGATACTTTCACCGATTCGCGTGGGGGTGGCAGCCGCCTGCACGAAGCGATCGACATCATGGCGCCACGCGGGACCAGCGTGGTCGCCGCGGCGCCCGGTGAAATCGAGCGCCTCTTCCGCTCGGATGCGGGCGGCAACACGATCTATGTCCGCTCGGCAGACGGCGAGACCATCCATTATTACGCCCATATGGACGAATATGCCGAGGGTCTGCGCGAGGGGCAAAGGGTGCGGCGGGGGCAGCGATTGGGCACAGTTGGGAGCACGGGCAACGCATCGCCCGATGCGCCGCATCTCCATTTCGCGATCCTCCAGACCACGCCCGACGCCGAATGGTGGGAGCCCGCGAATGCGGTGAACCCGTATCCCCTGCTGTCGGGTTCGGGATCGCAGGCCGAGCGCTGAGCTTCAGCGTGCGATGCGGTTGCAGCGCACGCGGCCCAACGTTCCGTCCGATTTTACCTGCTGGAACAGTCCGCCGGGGATCCGGCGCAGCCGCATATCCTTGAGCGGACCGCGCGTGAAGACCAGCGTATCGCCTTCGAACAGGTAGATGCCCTTGCCGGACACATGGCTGTAGCGCGAGGCGCTGGAGATGCGGAACGAGAGGTCGGGCATCGCGACATAGGCGCGCCCTTCGGCATCGCCGGGGAGCGCGCATTGATAGCGACCCTGCGGCACCACCCCGATATCGTGGGCCGCGACCGGGCTGGCGGAGGGGAGGAAACTCGCGCAAAGGGCCAGAATGGAGGCGAAGGCTCGAACCGTCATGCCCGCGATATAGAGCATCGCCACGCGTCCCGCCACCCGCCCGCCAGCCGCGCGGTGCCCAAACGCCAGCCGCTCCTTCGCCAGCCTTGTCGTTCGGCGCGCGCTCGGCTAAGCGCCCGGCACACTTGCGCGGGCGTCCGACAGGCCCGGCACAGACGAAGGCACATCCCCTATGAAGATCAGCGGCGTGGACATCCGTCCCGGCAACATCCTCGAATATGAAGGCGGCATCTGGAAGGTCGCCAAAATCCAGCATACCCAGCCGGGCAAGGGCGGGGCCTATATGCAGGTCGAGATGAAGAACCTGCAGGACGGCCGCAAGACGAATGTCCGCTTCCGCAGCGCCGACACGGTCGAAAAGGTGCGGCTCGACACCAAGGACTATCAGTTCCTCTATGAAGACGGCGATATGCTCGTCTTCATGGATCAGGAAACCTACGAGCAGATCAACCTGCCCAGCGATCTCCTCGGCGATGCGCGCCCGTTCCTTCAGGACGGGATGCAGGCCAAGCTGGAATTGTGGGAAGAAAAGCCCATCAGCGTGGAGCTACCCGCCCAGGTCGAAGCCACCATCGTCGAAGCCGATGCGGTGGTGAAGGGCCAGACCGCTTCGTCCAGCTACAAGCCCGCCGTGCTCGACAATGGCGTGCGCATCATGGTCCCGCCGCACATCGAAAGCGGCACGCGGATCGTGGTCGACGTCTACGAACAGAGCTACGTCGGCAAGGCTGGCTGATCGATCATGGCAGCTATTTCCGGTCTCATCCGCGTGATGGAAAAGGCCGCGCGCAAGGCGGGCGCGCGGATGCGCCGCGATTTCGGCGAGGTCGAGCACTTGCAGGTCAGCCGCAAGGGTCCGGCTGATTTCGTCAGCAAGGCCGATATGCGGGCCGAGCGGGCGATCTATGACGAACTGCTCGCCGCGCGGCCCGATTGGGGCTTCGTGATGGAAGAAGCCGGAATCATCGAAGGGGACCCGGACAAGCCGCGCTGGATCGTCGATCCGCTCGACGGGACCAGCAACTTCCTTCACGGCATCCCCCATTTCGCGATCTCGATCGCGGTGCAGGAGCCCAAATTGGGCGGCGGGGGCTGGAACGAGGTGACCGCGGGGGTCGTCTACCAGCCGATCACCGACGAGACATTCTGGGCGGAAAAGAGCCGGGGCGCCTGGTTGCATGATGGGCGCCTGCGCGTCTCGGGCCGCCGCAATCTGAGCGAAGCGCTCATCGCCACCGGCGTGCCCTTTCAGGGCCATGGCGATTTTTCGGAATGGACGAAGATCTTCTCGGCGATCGGGCCGCAGGTCGCGGGCATTCGCCGCTTCGGCGCCGCCTCGCTCGATCTCGCCTGGCTCGCCGCCGGGCGGTATGACGGGTTCTGGGAAAGCGGGCTCAACGATTGGGATACGGCGGCAGGCTGCCTGATCGTGCGCGAAGCGGGGGGGTTCGTCAGCGATTTCCGGGGCCGTTCGATGCCGATCCATTCCAACCAGGTCCTGGCCGCGAACGACGCGCTGCATTCCAAGCTTCACAAGCTGCTGGTCGGCGCTTTGAAGAAGTAACATTCGGCGCGGCAAGGGGAGGATTGTCTTTGGCGATCCGCTCCGCTATCCGCGCCGCTTCCGTGCCTCCGTGGCGGAATTGGTAGACGCGCTCGACTCAAAATCGAGTTTCTAACGAAGTGCCGGTTCGAGTCCGGCCGGGGGTACCAGAGTTTTTGCGCTGCACGCTGGGGTTCGCGAATGCAGGACCTCGCGCCTCGCGCTCTTAATTTCTTGCTTTCCTAGCGCGTGCCTGTGATCGGTCATCCCGAGAGATGCCGGGTATCCCTTCCTTCCACGCAATAGCCGCCATGGCGGTCACCATCGCGATGTTCGTCGGCTTCGCGCGCGGGCGCCTCTCGGTGGAGATCGTCTCGTTGCTGACCATCGCGGCGATCGCCGTGGGGCTGTATTTCTTCCCGCTCGAAGGGACCAGCCCGACGGACGGGTTGGCGCTCGCCTTCGGAGGGTTCGGCCATTACGCGCTGATCACGATCTGTGCGCTGATGATCATGGGACGGGGCCTTGTCGTCACCGGCGCGCTGGAACCGGCGGCGCGGTTCCTAGAACGCCTGTTCAAGATCAATCTCCAGCTCGGCCTGCTGTTCTCGCTGGTGGTCACCTTCGTCCTGTCGATGGGCGTCAACAACACGCCCGTCCTGGTCCTGCTGCTCCCGATCTTCGTTGCGCTGGCGCAGCGCGGGGCCTTGCCGGCCTCCAAGACGCTGATCCCGCTCAACGCCGCATCGCTGATGGGCGGGCTGGCGACCACGATCGGCACATCGACCAACATCCTCGTCGTGTCGATCGCCGTCGATCTGGGTATGCCGCAGATGGGTGTCTTCCATTTCACGCCCATCGTCGTCGCCGCATCGCTGGTTGCGCTTCCTTACGTCTGGCTGGTCATGCCCCGGATGCTGGGCGATAACCGCGTGATTGAGGCCGCTTCCCTGCGGCGGTTCGAGACGCGGCTTCGCGTATCCGAGGGGTCGCCGCTTAACGGGCGCCCGCTCGCCGAAATCGCGTCGCGCCTGCCCGCCGATATCGAGTTCCACGACGTGCCGCGCGGCCTGCTCCGCCCGCAATCGCGCCTGCGCATGACGGGAACCCACGCCGCCATCGAGGAGGCCATGCGTGTCCTTCGCGGCGACGCGGCGCCCAGCTGGGTGATCGACCGCATCCGCCGCAAGGCGAGCGAGACGCGCGAGGACATTTCGGTCGTAGAAATGACCGTCACGGCGGATTCGCGCCTCATCAATCGTACCTTGCCGAGTTCCGGGATCGCCGATCTCTACGGCGTTGCGGTGATCGGCATTCACCGGCCCGATCGCCTGCTGGGCGAAAAGGATCGCTTCACCGATGCGGGCGATCTGCGCATCGTGGAAGGCGATGTCCTGCTGGTGATGGGCATGGCCGAGGAATTGCAGGCCTTTGCTGGCGGGGACAGCCTGTTGACGCTGGAAGGCAAGCGCGAGCTGCCGCGCCGGTCCAAATCCATCCTGGCGGCGGGGATCATGGGGGTGTCGGTGGGTGCCGCCTCGATCGGATTGCTGCCGATCGCGATTTCCGCGCTTGCCGGGGCGATCGCCATGTTCCTCACCGGATGCGTCAAGTTCGACCGGGTGGGGCGGGCCCTCTCGGCGCAGGTCATCGTCCTCATTGCCGCGAGCATCGCGCTGGGCCGCCTGATCGACGATAGCGGGGCGGCGCTGTGGCTTGGGCAGGTGCTGGCCCACGGCCTGCAATATCTCTCGCCGGCCATGACGCTCGCCGCGATCATGCTGTTCGTGACGGTGCTGACCAATTTCGCGAGCAATGCCACGGCGGCGACGGTCGGCACGCCGATCGCTTTCGCAATCGCAAGCCAGCTGGGCCTGCCTGCCGAACCGCTGGTGCTGGCCGTGCTGTTCGGCTGCAATTTGTGCTACGCCACGCCGATCGCGTATCAGACCAATATGCTGATCATGGCGGAGGGCGGTTACGCTTTCGGCGATTACGTCAAGACGGGCGTGCCGCTGGTGCTTATCATGGTGACGGCGCTGTCGGTCGGCTTGCAGGTGGTCTACGGATTGTAAAAGGACCGGCGGATGCGGGCCTTCGAAGGAAGAGGAACAGGGGTATGAAGCTGAAGACGACATTCTTCGCCGGGATCGCGGCGCTGGCCATGGCTGCGCCCGCAGCCGTTTCCGCGCAGGACCTTCGCGCGGGCGTGGCCGAGGACATGCCCGGATTGATGGAGCTCTATCGCGATCTTCATGCCAATCCCGAACTCAGCTTCGAAGAGCACAAGACCGCCGCCAAGCTCGCCAAGCGGATGCGCGATCTCGGTTTCGAGGTGACGGAAGGCGTCGGCCGGACCGGAGTCGTGTCGGTGATGAGGAACGGCGACGGGCCGACCGTGCTGCTGCGCGCCGATATGGACGGGCTGCCGGTGGTCGAGCAGACCGGTCTTCCCTTCGCGTCAAAGGTCGTGGCGACGCCCGCCAGCGGCGTCACCACCGGCGTGATGCACGCCTGCGGGCACGACACGCATATGGCCGGTTTCATCGGGGCCGCGCAGCAATTGGTGGATCACAAGGACCAGTGGCAGGGTACGCTCGTCATGGTGCTGCAACCCGCCGAGGAGTTGGGGCTGGGCGCGCTCGCCATGCTGGAAGACGGGCTCTACACCCGCTTTCCCAAGCCCGATTACGCACTCGCTTTCCATGACGCTGCCGCTCCCGCACCGGCCGGGACGATCGGTTTCACGCCGGGCTATGCGCTCGCCAATGTGGAAAGCGTCGACATCACGGTGAAGGGCGTGGGCGGGCACGGTGCCTATCCGCATACGACGGTCGATCCGATCGTGCTGGCGTCGAACATGGTCATGCAGTTCCAGACCATCGTCAGCCGCAACAGCTCGCCGCTCGATCCCGCGGTCATCACGGTCGGCAGCTTCCATTCGGGCGCCAAGCACAACATCATCTCCGACGAGGCGAAATTGCAGCTGACGGTGCGCAGCTATTCGGACGAGAGTCGCAAGCTGCTGCTCGACGGGATCAGGCGCGTCGCGCGCGGGGCGGCGATGACGGCGGGCCTGCCGGAAGAGCTGATGCCGGTGGTGACGGTGGAGGATCCCTACACCCCGTCGACCTTCAACGATCCCGACTTCACGCAAGCCCGCGCCGCTGCCTTCCGCGACCGGTTCGGCGAGGCACGGGTGATGGAATGGCCCGCCGTGATGGGGGGCGAGGATTTCAGCCAGTTCCGCCGCGCTGCGCCCGACGATGTGGAATCGATGATCTTCTGGATCAGCGGCACGCCCGCGCCCATGCTCCAGGCCTTGCAGGAGAACGGCACGCCGCTGCCTTCGCTTCATTCGCCGTTCTGGGCGCCCGATGCCGAAGCGGTGATCGCGACCGGCGCGGAAGCCATGGCCGGTGCGGCGATGGACCTGATGCCGAAGAGCTAAGTCCCCTCAACAAGGGGAAGAGATAAAATGACGGCCGCCGGAGCGCTCGGGGCGTTCCGACGGCCGTTTCTCCTCCCCAGGAGAACTTTGCTTTCTGCGTTACCGCTGCGCTGCTGGCGCGTGCGGGTTATTCCGCGTTGGGAACGTAGGTGCCCAGGCGATGATGCAGGGCGTTGATCTTCGCCAGTTCCTCGCGATCTTCCGTCTGGCGCGCATGGCTGGTCAGCGCGGCCCGCAACAGGCGGAAATCTGCGGTCGAGAACAGGGCGCGGGCGCGGCCCGGTTCCGTCTTCGGTGCTTCTTGAGTCATCGTGGTCATCCTTTTTCTCCCGGCTTAGGCAGATTCGAATTGGTTCCGCCGAGGCTGCCGATCAGGCAGCCTCGAACTGGTTCATCGTGTTGTCCTTGCCGCCGGCCTTGAGGGCCGCTTCACCGGCAAAGTATTCCTTGTGGTCGTCCCCGATGTCGGAGCCGGCCATGTTCTGGTGCTTCACGCAGGCGATACCCTGGCGGATTTCCTCGCGCTGGACCTGCTTGACGTAGCCGAGCATCCCTTCCTCGCCGAAATAGCGCTTGGCGAGATTGTCCGTGCTCAGCGCCGCCGTGTGATAGGTCGGCAGCGTGATGAGGTGGTGGAAGATCCCCGCCTCGCGCGCCGCGTCCTTCTGGAAGGTACGGATGCGCTCGTCGGCCTCGATGGCGAGATCGGTGCCATCGTAATCCACGCTCATCAACCGGTCGCGATCATAGGCGCCCAGATCCTTTCCGGCTTCCTTCCAGGCATCGTACACCTGCTGGCGGAAGTTCAGCGTCCAGTTGAAGCTGGGCGAGTTGTTGTAGACCAGCTTGGCGTTCGGGATCACTTCGCGGATACGGTTCACCATGCCGCCGATCTGGCCGATATGCGGCTTCTCGGTCTCGATCCACAACAGGTCGGCCCCGTTCTGAAGCGCGGTGATGCAGTCGAGCACGCAGCGGTCCTCGCCCGTTCCGGCGCGGAACTGGTAGAGATTGCTGGGCAGGCGCTTGGGCGCCATCAGCTTGCCGTCGCGGCTAATGAAGACCTGGCCGTTCGTGACATTGGCCGCATCGACTTCGTCGCAATCGAGGAAGGCGTTGTACTGGTCGCCC
The DNA here is from genome assembly GCF_009827295.1 of Qipengyuania pelagi. Taxonomy (NCBI): domain Bacteria; kingdom Pseudomonadati; phylum Pseudomonadota; class Alphaproteobacteria; order Sphingomonadales; family Erythrobacteraceae; genus Qipengyuania; species Qipengyuania pelagi. The sequence goes on from NZ_WTYD01000001.1 coordinate 837,340, forward strand.
AGATCGCCCGGTTCGGTGCTGTAGGCGATCTGCTTCGTCAGCCCCGCGCCGAGCGAGTCGGTGCGCGCCACGATGATCCCGTCCTCGACGCCCATTTCCATAAAGGCGTAGCGGATCGCGCGGATCTTCTGCAGGAAGTCCTCATGCGGCACGGTGACCTTGCCGTCCTGGTGGCCACACTGCTTTTCGTCCGAAACCTGGTTCTCGATCTGCAGGGCGCAAGCGCCCGCCTCGATCATCTTCTTGGCGAGGAGATAGGTCGCCTCGGCATTGCCGAAGCCGGCATCGATATCGGCAATGATCGGCACGACATGGGTTTCGTAATTGTCGATCGCGTGCTGGATGCGCTGCGCCTCGACCTCGTCACCCTTTTCGCGGGCCTTGTCGAGATCGCGGAACATGCCGCCGAGTTCGCGCGCGTCGGCCTGCTTGAGGAAGGTGTAGAGTTCCTCGATCAGCGCAGGCACGCTAGTCTTCTCATGCATCGACTGGTCGGGCAGTGGCCCGAATTCGCTGCGCAGGGCCGCGACCATCCAGCCCGACAGATAGAGGTAGCGCTGTTTCGTGCTGCCGAAATGCTTCTTGATCGAAATCATCTTCTGCTGCGCGATGAAGCCGTGCCAGCAGCCCAGCGATTGGGTGTAGGCGGCAGGATCGGCGTCGTAGGCTTCCATGTCTTGCCGCATGATCTTGGCGGTGTAGCGCGCGATATCGAGGCCGGTGGGGAAACGGTTCTGCTGCCGCATCCGCGCGACGCTCTCGCCGTCGATGGCGTTCCAGGGGGCGCCGTTCTGCTGGATGGTCTTGCCGATGGACTGGATCGAGGTCTGGTAGGTCATTGGTATGCTCCGGTGTCTGTGAGGATGGATGTGACATGACGGCGCAGCGGAGACGAGAAAAAATTACAAACTATCTTGTGATATGCATAGGAGCAGGCCAGAAAGGCCTGTAAAGATGTAAGGATATTTACAAATGGCTGAGCAATCCCTCTTTGCCGGACCTGCCCTCCGGCGTTTGCGCAAGCGGGAGGGGCTGACACAGGGGACCATGGCGACCCGCCTCGGCATCTCGCCCAGCTACCTCAATCTGCTCGAGCGCAATCGGCGGCCCGTCAGCGCGCGGGTGATGGTGCGTTTGGTCGAGGTATTCGCCTTCGACCCACGCTCGCTGCGAGAGGACGACAGTATCGGCGGTGTCGACGGGCTGATGCGCCGGCTCGCCGACGAGCGGTTCTCGGATCTGGGGATCGATCGCGAGGAAGTGGACGAACTGCTCTCCGCCGCGCCCCACGCCGCGGCGGCGCTGGCGCGGCTCTATGATCGGGCGCCGGGAGTGCAGGCGCAGGCGGACGACCCGCTCGTCGCCTCGCGCCGCGAGATCGAGCGCTGGCGCAACCATTTCGCCGATCTCGACAGCGACGCCGAACGTCTGGCGGACGAAATGCGTCTCAGCCGCGGCGATATCGGCACCGCCTTGACCGAGCGCCTGCGCGAACGCCACCAGCTCTCGGTCCGCATCCTTCCGCGCGATGTTCTGCCCGATGCGCGGCGCAGGCTCGACCTTCACGCGCGCCAGATCCAGCTGTCGGAGATGCTCGGCCCGGAATCGCGCGTGTTCCAGCTCGCACTGCAACTCGCGCGCCTCGAGACGCGCGCGCAGATCGACGCGGTCGCCAAGGGCGCATCCTTCGAGGACGAGACGGCACGTCGCTTTTTCTCGCGCCATCTCGAAGCCTATGTCGCGGCCGCGCTGATCATGCCCTATGGTCGGTTCCTGCGCGCCTGCGACGCCACCGGTTACGACCTGCCGGTCCTGCAGCGCCGTTTCGGGGTGAGCTTCGAACAGCTTGCCCACCGGCTCACCACCTTGCAGCGCGTCGGCCAGAGGGGGCTTCCCTTCTTCATGGTGCGGATCGATCGGGCGGGCCAGATATCGAAGCGGTTCGCCGGAGCGAGCGGCGCGGCGTTCATGGAGGGCGAGCATTCCTGCCCGCTCTGGATCGCGACGAAGAGCTTCGAGCGGCCTGCCGACCTGCTCTGCCAGACGGTCCGCCTGCAACCCGGTGGCTCGGGCGGGACGGGGGCCTCGCACTGGTTCACGCTGGCACGCATCGTGGCCGCGAACGGAATGCAGGATGCGGCGCGTTTCTCCGTGGTTCTCGGCCTCGATGCCGCGCTGGCGAGCGATCTGGCCCAGGCACGCGGCCACTCGCTGCGTGAAGAGGAGGCGGACTGGATCGGACCGGGCTGTCGCAATTGCTTCGTGCCCGATTGTCATCAGCGCTCCTTCCCCCCGCGTGGCCGCGCGCTGTCTTTCGACCCGCTCCAACACGGCGCGACGCCGTTCCAATTCGCGCGCAGCGGGGAACCCGGTTAAGAAAACGGCGTTTGGGGCTGAATAATCAGGCGCCGATCTTTTAAAGGGAGTGAGACATGGCCGACGATCGCATTACCGAAACCCGTACCACCGATCCGCAGGGCAACACCCATACCACCGTGACCCACGATACGCGCAGCGGCGGCGGAGGCGGTGGGAAGATCGCCATCCTTCTCGTCCTCGTCCTGTTGGTCGCAGTCGGCGTGTGGTTCTTCACGCAGCAGAGCGGCGCGGAAATAGCGAAGGACAATGCCGTGGCCGATGCCGCCAACTCGGTCGGCGAGGCTGCCAATCAGGTGGGCGACGCGGCCCAGGATGCCGTCAACGGCCAGTAATCACCTGCAGTTCTTTCGCAGGCTCGCGGGGCCGTCGACCGGGTCGGCGGCCCCGTTTTGCGTTGTGGCGCGGGTTTTGCGGCGCGAGGTCGGGTAAGACAATCGGGTGTAAAATTTACCGACAGTTCATCGCCTGGCGATATAGACGGCGCTCACGGCACGGAACCGGAGCCGCAGCGAGTTTGGCGATCCAGCGATGATCAGAGTTTTCAAACACTACGTATCCCACGCCGTGATCGTGCTGGGTTTCGTCGATCTCGCACTGCTGCTGCTTGCGGGTGAACTGGCCTGGGACCTGCGCATCTACCAGATCGGTGCGGGAGGCGAGCCGTTCGGCGAGAGGTTCGGCGCGATCCTGACCTTCGCGCTGATCGTGATGACCGCGATGATCGGTGTCGGCAGCTACGGTGCAGAGGCACTGCGTTCGATGCGCTACGCCATTGCGCGGTTGCTGGTGGCAGTCAGCCTCGGCGTGATCGGAATGTCGCTGCTGGACTTCATCGTCCAGACCGAGACCTTCTGGCGCTCGGTCCTGCTTTACGCGATGGCGCTGGCGATCCTGTTCCTCGCTCTGAACCGGCTGATTTTGGGGCCCCTGCTGGGCACGTCGACGTTCCAGCGCTGCGTCCTCGTCCTCGGCGCCGGGTCGCGTGCGGACCGGATCAGGAAGCTGGCTCGCCGCAAGGGAGGCAGCTTCCGCGTCGCGGCCTTCATCGCGATGAGCGACGCGGAACGGGTCGTCCCTGACGCGCGCGACCGCCAGACCATCCCCGATTTCGGCCGCTTCGTCGAGGATATCGGAGCGAGCGAGGTCGTTCTCGCGCTGGAGGAAAGGCGCAATTCGCTGCCGGTGAAGGACCTCCTGCGGATCAAGACCCGCGGGCTTCACGTCATCGATTTCAGCGGCTTCATCGAACGCGAGACCGGGCGGGTCGATCTCGACACGCTCAATCCCAGCTGGCTGATCTTTTCGGACGGGTTCTCGTCGACCCGGCTCGCCTCGTCCATCTCCAAGCGCGTCTTCGATATCGTCGTGAGCCTGTTGCTGCTCGGGCTGACCTTTCCCGTGCTGGTGCTGTTCGCGATCCTCATCAAGCTCGAAAGCCCCGGTCCGATTTTCTATCGCCAGACGCGGGTCGGGCTCTACGGCCAGAATTTCGAGGTCGTGAAGCTGCGCTCGATGCGGCAGGATGCGGAGAAGGACGGGCCGAAATGGGCGGCCGAGAACGATCCGCGCGTGACGCGGATCGGGCGTATCATCCGTACCGTGCGGATCGACGAGATTCCGCAGGCATGGAGCGTGCTGAAGGGCGAGATGAGCTTTGTCGGTCCACGGCCCGAGCGCCCGCAATTCGTCGCCCAACTGGAAGAGATGCTGCCCTATTATGCCGAACGGCACATGGTGAAGCCCGGCATCACCGGCTGGGCGCAGATCAACTACCCCTATGGCGCCTCGACCGAGGATGCGCGGCAGAAGCTCGAATACGATCTGTATTACGCCAAGAATTACTCTCCCTTCCTCGACCTGTTGATCCTGCTTCAGACCGCGCGCGTCGTGCTGTGGCCTGACGGGGCCCGCTAAGCGATGGGGCAGGAATGATGGGCGGGGCGCTTGCCTTTTCGCTTTATGCGTTTGCTGGCGTGGTCTGCGGCCTCGCCGCCATTGCCATCAGCCGGACGGGATCGCATCGCCGCCCCGATCGCACGGCAAGCGTCATCGCGCTGGCCCTGACGGCACTCTGGTGCGGGAGCGCCGCCGAGCTGGGGACGCACCATAGCGCGTCCCAGGGCCTGGAATCTCTCCGCAATCTGGCCTGGATCGCTGCCCTCTACCGCCTGTTCGCGATCGACGGGCGGGACCGCGCCTCGGCTTCGGTGCGCATCGTGATATTCGCGCTGGCCTTCGTCGAGTTGCTCCAGTTCCCGCTGCTCGTCCTGCGGTTCGACGATCTGGTCGAAGGGTCGGCGGCAAGGACGGCGGCTTTGCTGCGCGTGCTGCTGGCGACGGGCGCTCTGTTCCTCGTTCACGATCTCGTGGCGAAGGCGGAGCCCATGACCCGCCGGACTATCGCCTGGAGCGCCGGGGGGCTGGTCATCTGGTGGGGCCTGGCGCTCAATTATCACGTCGCGCTTCTGCTGGCTGCAAACGCGGCCGGCGCGCTCGCAGCGATGCGACCGCTCGCCATTCTCGCTCTGGCGCTGGCGGTCGCGATTGGGTTCGCCAGGAATGCCGCGAATCTGCGGCTGAGGCCATCGCGCACCGTGATGATGAAAACCGTCGCTCTCGCCGCGTCGGGAGCCTGCCTTTTCGTGGCTCTCTTCGTGTCGCGCCGTTTGCTTGCGGTGCCCGACGACCTCGTCAGCTTGGCGCAAATGGTCCTTCTCATCGCGGCCACCGTAGGGGCGATGTGGTGGCTTCCATCGCACAGCTTACGGCGACGCGCTCGTGTCCTCGTACTCAAGCATCTTTTCCGGCACCGCTACGATTATCGGGGCGAATGGATTCGTTTCACCGAGACCATCGGGCGCGAACAGGGCGCTGGACTGGCCTTGAAACAGCGCGCCATCCAGGCGCTCGCGGATATTACGGACAGTCCCGCAGGTCTCCTGCTCACGCCCGACGAAGACGGGACGCTCGGGCTGGAGGCGGAGTGGAATTGGCCGGACATCGCGGTCACGAATGCCGCCGCGCCGCGTGCGCTTTCGCGGATCATGGAGAAGACCGGCTTCATTCTCGATTTCGACGAGGCGCGGCGTGGCATCTCTCATGGCGGGGAGGCCGAGCACGTGCCGGACTGGCTGATGGCCGACCTGCGCGCATGGGCGGGAATCCCGTTGGTCTTGCGCGGTCGACTGGTGGGGCTTGTGGTATTGGCGCGCCCGGCGCTCGACCGGCGGCTCGATTGGGAGGACTTCGATCTCCTCGGCATCGCTGCCCGTCAGGTCGCGAGCTATCTCGCGGAGCAGGCCGGGCAGGAGGCCCTGGAAGAAGCCGGGCGCTTCGACGAATTCAATCGCCGGATCGCCTTCGTGATGCATGACGTGAAGAATCTGTCGAGCCAGATGGCCCTGCTCGTCCGCAATGCCGAGCGCCATGCCGACAACCCGGAATTCCGCAAGGACATGCTGACGACCCTGCGCAATAGCACGGACAAGCTCGGCGCCCTCGTGGCGCGCCTGGGGCGATATGGGGCTGTCGGCGCCAGCGGAAGCGAGCGGGTCGACCTGGCGAAGATCGCGCACGCTGTCGCGCAGCGCCTCCGCCCGCAGCACGACATCCATTTCGCCGATAACGGGCCCTGTCCGGTGATCGGTGATGCCGATGCGCTCGATCAGGCGATCGCCCATTTGGCGCAGAACGCCGTGGATGCCAGCGGGCCGGGCGCGCCGGTCAGGATCGAAGCGCGCAATGACGGCGTGCGCTGCACGGTTTCGATTGCCGATGCGGGCGAAGGCATGAGCGCCCATTTCGTCCGCAATGACCTGTTTCGCCCGTTCGTCTCGACCAAGGCTGGCGGTTTCGGGATCGGCGCGCACGAGGCCAAGGCCGCCGTCCGGGCGATGGGAGGGCGGCTGGAGGTCGAGAGCCGAGAGGGTCTCGGAACGCGCTTCACGATGGATTTCCCGATCGCGGGTCTCGATACCCTGCTGACCAAATCCGAACGCCTGCGTGAGGATGCGGCGTGACAGAGCCTGCGAAACCGAAACTGCTCATCGTCGAGGATGATGCCGGTCTCCAGGCCCAATTGAAATGGGCCTATGAGGCATTCGAGGTGATCCAGGCGACCGACCGCGAGGCGGCGCTGGCGGCCCTGCGGGCGGAAGCACCGGCGGTGGTCACGCTCGACCTAGGCCTTCCGCCTGATCCCGACGGGACCAGCGAGGGTTTCGCGGTGCTCGACGCGATCATGGCGCTGAAGCCCGACGCCAAGGTCATCGTCGCCAGCGGCCACGATGCACGCGAAAGTGCCCTGCACGCGATCGAGCGCGGGGCGTATGATTTCTACGCCAAGCCGGTCGACATCGACGAGCTTGGACTGATCGTGCGTCGCGCCTTCGAGCTGCATCGCATCGAGGCGGAGAACCGCCGTCTCGCCGCAGGGATCGGCGCGGATCGCACCGTCCTCGGCAGCTTGATCACGGCAGCGCCCGAGATGCTGAAAGTCGCCCGCATGATCGAGCGCGTGGCAACCACCAGCGCGTCGGTCATGCTGTTGGGAGCGAGCGGAACGGGCAAGGAATTGCTGGCCAAGGGCCTGCACCAGCGCAGCACCCGCGCCGCCGCGCCCTTCATCGCCATCAATTGCGCGGCCATCCCTGAGAACCTGCTCGAAAGCGAATTGTTCGGCCACGAAAAGGGCGCGTTCACCGGCGCGATCCGCACGGTCGAAGGCAAGGTCGAACAGGCCGATGGCGGCACTCTGTTCCTCGACGAGGTGGGCGACATTCCGCTGGCGCTACAGGTCAAATTGCTGCGCTTTCTCCAGGAACGCACGATCGAGCGGATCGGGGGGCGCAAACCGATCGCGGTCGATACGCGGATCGTATGCGCCACGCATCAGGATCTCGAAGCCATGATCGCGGAAGGAAGATTTCGCGAGGACCTGTATTATCGGTTGGCGGAAATCGTGGTCAAAATTCCCTCCTTGGCAGAGCGGACCGGAGACGCGGTCCTGCTGGCCAAGGCGTTCCTGAGCCGCTTCGCCGCCGAGATGAATCCGGCCGTGAAGGGTTTCGCGTCCGATGCGTTGAGCGCGATCGACGATTGGGCCTGGCCGGGCAATGTCCGCGAGCTGGAAAACCGCGTGAAGCGGGCGGTGATCATGGCGGATGGCAAACTGGTCGGCGCGGAGGATCTCGACCTCAACGCAGGTCAGGACAGCGAAACCGATCTGCCCCTCAATCTGAAAGCAGCGCGCGAGCGGGCCGATCGCAAGGTCATCCGGCGCGCGCTGGCCCGCAGCGAAGGCAATATCTCGAACAGCGCCAAGCTTCTGGGGATCAGCCGACCGACACTCTACGACCTGCTGAAGCAGTATGATCTCCAGCCCTGATATCCTCCGCCGGGTTCTGGCCGGAATGTGCGCGGTCGGCATTCTCGCTGCGCTGGGCGCGTGCGAGGAAGCCGCTCCGCCGCAATCCGCGCTCGACAAGGCGCGGCAGGCGCTTGCCCGTGGAGACGGCATCGCAGCCGAGGAACAGTTGCGGGCCAGCCTGCGCGAAGCGGGCGCGCCCAAGGATGTGGCGGCCTATCTGGGCGAGGCGGCCCTGCTTCAGGACGATCTCGTCACCGCGCGACACTGGCTGCAACCGGACAATTTCTCGGCTGCGACGGCGTGGCATGGCTATCGTATGCTCGGCAGGCTCGAAATGCGCGAGGGAAACCTATCGGTCGCCGGTGCCGCTTTCGATCAGGCGCTTTCGATCGATGCGGATCGGGCGGATTTGTGGATCGATATCGGCCATCTGCGGTATCGCGGCGGCGAACAGGTTCAGGCCATCGCGGCGGCGGATCGCGCGCTCGCAATTGATCCCGACAGCGCGGCGGCCCTCCAGTTTCGCGCCCAGCTGGTTCGTGATGCCTATGGTCCGCTCGCCGCGCTTCCGTGGCTTGAACGTGCACTGGAGGTCGCGCCCGACGATCTGGACCTCAAGACCGATTACGCGGCCAATCTGGGCGAGGTAGGCCGGGCGAGCGATGCGCTGGCCGTCTTGCGCGAAGTGGCGGACCAAGCGCCCAAGGCGCCGCGCCTGCTCTACCTCCAGGCGGTGATCGCGGCGCGGGGCGGTAATTTGCCGCTCGCGCGCGATCTCTATCTTCGTGCGCCGGTCCAGGATCGCGAGACGCCTGCGGGTCAGATGCTCGGCGGCATCCTCGATCTCGAACTCGGGCACCATGCGAGCGCGGCACAGACCTTTGCGCGCCTTGCCGCGGCCCAGCCCGATAACCGCCAGGTCGCGCGCCTTTTCGCCAAGGCCCTGTCGTTGAGCGGGGGCGAGCGCGAATTGATCGCCCGCTTCGCAGCGCGCGATGGGCGATCTTCGCCCTATACCGGGACATTGATCGCCCGCGCGCTCGAAACGCTCGATCGGCGCGCGGAAGCCGCGACCTATCTCGACGCCGCCGCGCGGCCCGGTAGGCTGGCTATCGCGCCGCTCGCGAGCAATCGCCCTGTCGAGGCGGCGCGATATGGCGACCTGAGCAGCGGGCTGGCGCTGCGCGATTATCTGCGCGCGATGGTCGCCACCGGCAGGCTCGCGGAGGGCGCAGGCCAGGCGAGACTCTTCGCCAGACGGTTTCCCGGATCGAGCGATGCGCAGAACCTGCTTGGCGATGCGCTGCTGGCGCATGGCGAGACCGGGTCGGCCATCGCCGCCTATCGCGAAGCTGCGCTGGTGCGCACGGACTGGCCGCTGATGAAGCGTCTGATCGCCGCCTATCAGCGGGGCGGAGCCCAGAAGGCGGCGCGGGCCAGCCTGCGGGCCTATCTCGAAGGCGGCGCGCGCGAGCCGATGGCGGCGGCGCTTTATGGCGAATGGCTGGCGCGCGATGGCGAATTTCAACAGGCAGTGGCAATGCTCGACAGTGCGCTGGCGCACGGATCGGGCCGCGATCCGTCGGTGCTGACCCTGCGTAGCGAGATCGCGGCGCGCGCTGGCGATGACGAGGCGGCGAGCGAATTTGCCTGGCGCGCCTACAGCCTCCAGCCGATGTATGCGCCCGCAATCCGCGCGGTGATCGCGACCACGCAAGACGATGCCGTGCGCCAGCGCCTTCAGGCGAAGCTCGCGCGCCTGCGATAACGCGACGGCTCGACAAGCGAGGCGGTGCCGGGCAGGGCCGCCGCCATGGCTTTGCGCTCCGTTATTTCCGACCCGATGCTCAAGATGCTGGCCGGGGCCGTGGCGCTCGCCGCCTTTCTCCCCGTGGGTGATGCCGGGCGTCCGATCGCCGACGGCGTCGCCAATGCGGCGGTCTTCGTGCTGTTCCTGCTCAACGGGATGCGGATCGCGCGTGGCGAAATCGCGCGGGGCTTGCGCAATTGGCGCTTCCTCGTTCCGTTGATCCTGTGGGTATTCGGCGCCATGGCGCTTGCCGGTTGGGCGCTCGAAAAAGTCGGTGCGGGGCTGTTGCCGCCGATGATCGCAGTCGGGTTCCTTTATCTCGGCGCGCTGCCGTCGACGGTGCAATCGGCGACGTCCTATACCTCGATAGCGCAGGGCAATGTCGGTATGTCGGTGATTTCGGCGGCCCTGCTGAATATCCTCGGCGTGTTCCTGACCGTGCCGGTATTCCTCCTCATGGGCGGTTCGGGCGAAGGGGCGATCGGGTGGGAAACAGCGGAACGTATCGCGCTGATCCTCCTGTTACCGTTCGCGATCGGCCAGGTGATCCAGGGCTGGACCAAGCCCTTCATCGCGCGCCACCAGCCCAAGATCGTCTGGATCGACCGGTTCGTGATCGCGCTGGCGGTCTATGTCGCCTTTTCGGGCGCGGTCGAACAGAACATCTGGAGCCGGGTGCATCCGCTGGGCTGGCTCGTCCTTGCAGGACTTGTCGCCGCGTTTCTGCTCGTCGCCAATCTCGGTGCGTGGTTCCTCGGTGGGGCGCTGCACCTGCCGCACAAGGACCGGGTCTCGTTCCTGTTCGCGGGCGCGCAGAAGAGCGCGGCGGTCGGCGTGCCGCTCGCCACGATCCTGTTCGCGCCCGACGTGGCAGGCTTCATCGTCGTGCCGCTGCTGCTCTACCACCTGTTCCAGCTGGTGGTGGCGGCGCCCGTTGCGGATCGGCTCAGGCGGATGGGGGCGAAGTGACCGGCTCGTTCTCGCTGTCGCCATATTTGCGATTGTGCCGGATCGACCAGTACAGCGAGATCCCGATCAGAGTCGCGCCCAGCAATCCGGTGATCGTCTCGGGAATGTGGAACACGGCGGACAACAGCATGATCGCGCCGAGGACGATGATCGCCCAGAACGCTCCGTTTTCGAGATAGCGATACTGCGCCAGCGTGCCCGCGCGGACCAGATGGATCGTCATCGAACGGACGAACATCGCTCCGATCGAGAGGCCGAGGGCGATGACGAGCATATTGTTGGTCAGCGCGAAGGCACCGATGACGCCATCGAAGGAAAAGCTCGCATCGAGTACTTCGAGGTAGAGAAACCCGCCGAGGCCCGAACGCACCGCGCCTTCGGCCATCTTCTTCTTGTCGGCGAGGTCGAGCAGGGTCCCGATCGCATCGACCACCAGATAAGTGACCAGCCCGAGAATGCCCGCAACGAGGAAGGTCAGCGCGTCCGCATCGTTCAGCATGAGCGAGATGAAATAGAGCGCCAGCAGAAGCAGGCCGATCTCCGCCGCCTTGACGACAGAGACCTTGACGAGGAACCGCTCCACCACCGCGATCCAGTGGACTTCCTTATCGGCATCGAAGAAGTAGTTGAGGCCGACCATGGTCAGGAAGGCGCCGCCAAAGCCTGCGATTCCGATATGTGCGCTGCTGACGATCGCCTCGTAGCGTTCGGGATCGTTCAGCGAGAGGTTCAGCGCGTCGATCGGTCCGAGATTGGCGGCGATCGCCACGATGGCCAGCGGGAAGACGATCCGCATCCCGAACACCGCGATGGCAATCCCCCAGGTGAGGAAGCGCCATTGCCACTTCTCGCTCATGTCGCGCAGCACGGTTGCGTTGACCACGGCATTGTCGAACGAGAGCGAGATTTCGAGGATCGAGAGGACCACGACGATCCACATCAGCTCCAGCATCCCGACCCAACCCTGACCCTGCTCGAAACCGAGCCAGACGCCGAGGCCCAGGCAGATGGCGGTGAAGATCAGCGATCCGCGGTAATGTTGCAGAAGCGTTTGCATCGGGGCTTGTTTCCTGAAGGGGAAAGGCGGTTCAGGCCTTGGGCTGATAGGTCTGGTCTTCGCCGGGAAAGCGCCGTGCGCGCACTTCCTCGGCGTACTTCGCGGCCGTCTTCTCTATAATGCCGGCGAGGTCTTCGTATTTCTTCACGAAGCGCGGCACACGTTCGAACATGCCGAGCATGTCTTCGGCGACCAGCACCTGCCCGTCGCAACGGGCCGATGCGCCGATCCCAATCGTGGGGCAAGATACCGCCTCGGTCGCGGCGATGGCGATCGGTTCGACCACGCCTTCGATGACGATGGCGAAAGCGCCCGCGCGGTCCAGCGCCTCGGCATCGCCGACGATCTTGTCGGCTTCGGCATCGCTGCGCCCGCGCGCGGCATAGCCGCCAAGGACGTTGACCGCCTGCGGCGTCAGCCCGACATGGCCCATCACGGGAATGCCGCGCTGGGTCAGGAAGGCGACCGTTTCGGCCATCTGTTCGCCCCCTTCCAGCTTCACCGCCGCCGCGCCGCTTTCCTTCATCAGCCGCGCCGCGCTTTCGAAGGCCTGTTCCTTGGAGGCTTCGTAGGACCCGAACGGCATGTCGACGACGACGACCGCATGATAGCTTCCCCGCACCACGGCGGCGGCGTGGTTCGCCATCATGTCGAGCGTGACGGGGACGGTAGAAGGCAGGCCGTAGATAACCTGGCCGAGCGAATCCCCGACGAGCAACAGGTCGCAATGGCTGTCGAGCAGTTGCGCCTGCCGTGCGGTATAGGCGGTCAGCATCACCAGCGGCTCGCCCGTCTCGCCATCGGTCTTGCGCGCGCGGATCTTCGGCACGGTCAGCCGCTTCATCGGCGCGGGCGTGGGATTGGCGCGGCTGGTCGAGGTGTCGATCTGGAACGTGGTGGACATGGCCGTCTCCCTAGCTGCGGCGCGGCAGGATGGCAAAGGCGCGTATGTGACGGAACGCTCCGGGCTCCCCGATTTGGACATTCCCGCCATTTGATGCCAAAGCGCAATGAAATTACATTTGGGCAAATTACGGTCGGGAGAAAGATTGCATGGTCGCCAGCACGACGACGGGTGAGGGTTGGTCCTCGCGTACGGCCTTTATTCTGGCGGCGGTGGGCGCCGCGGTCGGATTGGGGAATATCTGGCGCTTCCCGACGCTCGCGGGCGAAAGCGGGGGCGGGGCCTTCGTCATCGTCTATATCGCCTGCGTATTTTTGCTCGGCCTGCCTCTGGTTCTCGCGGAAATCTTCATCGGGCGCGCCGGGCAGACCGATGCGGTCGGATCGATCCGCAAGGTGGCGGCGCAATCGAAAGCCGGTCCGGGCTGGGCGATCTTCGGCGCGATCGGCGCGATCGCGGCCTTCCTGATCCTGTCCTTTTATTCGGTCGTCGCCGGCTGGGTGCTGTATTACGCAGGCGTGCTCGGCGCCGATTTCCTCCAGGCGATCGGCCAAGGCGATCCGTTCCGCGGCGCTTTGCAGGGCGAAAGCCAGGCGATGATCCAGGGCCGGTTGAGCGACATGTTCGCGAGCGTGCCGCTGCTCCTCGTCATGCATCTCGCCTTCATGGGCCTGACCGTCTTCATCATCGCGCGCGGCGTCCATTCGGGGATCGAGAAGGCCGCGACCTACCTGATGCCGATCTTCTTCGTCCTGCTCGTCGGCCTCGTGATCTATGGCGCGATCGAAGGCGATATCGGCGAAGCTTTCGCGTTTCTGTTCACGCCCGACTGGTCAAAGCTGACCCCGGCAGTGATCAATTCGGCGCTCGGCCAGGCGCTGTTCTCGCTCTCTCTGGGTGTGGCGGGTCTGATCACCTACGGCTCCTATATCAAGGAAGGCAGCGGGCTCGGCGGTACGTCGGCGATGATCGCGCTTGCCGATACCGGAGTGGCGTTGCTGGCGGGTCTGATGATCTTCCCGATCGTGTTCGCGGTCGGCCTCGATCCGGCGGCGGGGCCGACGCTCGTCTTCCAGACGCTGCCCTTCGCTTTCCAGACCATGCCGGGCGGGGCTCTGATCGGATTTCTGTTCTTCACCCTGATCCTCGTCGCGGCGGTCACCAGCTCGATTTCGCTGCTGGAGGTGCCGACCGCATGGGGCATCGGAGAAATGGGCTGGAGCCGCGCGAAATCCGCGCTGATCTTCGGCGTCGGTGCCTTCGTGATCGGGATCTTCTGCCTGCTCGGCTACAACGTCCTGTCGGATGTGCGCCCGCTGGGCTTCTGGCCGCTGTTCGCGGATACCGACATCCTCGACACGGTGGACGGGTTTACCGGCAAGGTCATGCTGCCGATCGGCGCCTTGCTGACATCGATCTTCGTCGGCTGGATCGCGGACCGCAATCTGGTCCGCGCGACCACCGGGGTGAGCCCGCCGATGTTCGCGCTGTGGCGCGTGCTGATCGCCTGGCTGTGCCCGATCGCGGTCGCGGCGATTCTCGTGACCGGACTTTTCCCCAGCATACTGGGGGTCTGATCGGCCCCGCGCACGATTTCGCTTTTGCGCGCCGAAATTCGGTAATAAACGCGATGCTTCCGGCTGGCTGAGCGGGGCTGTCCCGCTGCGGGCCTGGGGGGCTTTGCGGTCCGTATGATTTTCGACAGAGTGAAACCGCTCGACGCCATTCTGGCGACGGCGGAGAAAAAGGCGCTGCACCGGACACTGGGCGGCTTCCAATTGATGCTGTTCGGCATCGGCTGCATCATCGGGACGGGTATCTTCGTCCTGACTGCGGCGGGCGCGCAGAAGGCGGGGCCGGGGCTGATGCTCGCCTTCGCCATTGCGGGCGCGGTCTGCATCGTGGCGGCGCTGTGCTATGCCGAGGTTGCCTCGATGATCCCGGTGGCGGGATCGGCCTACACTTATAGCTACGCCTCGGTCGGCGAATTTCTCGCCTGGACGGTGGGCTGGGCGCTGATCCTTGAATACGCCGTCGCGGCCAGCGCGGTTTCGGTCGGCTGGTCGGGCTATTTCTCGGGCACGATCCTCAATGAATTTCTCGGCATAACCCTGCCGCCATGGCTCGCGGCGGGTCCGCTGGCACTGGGCGGCGCGCCGGGCGGCTTCATCAACCTGCCGGCTCTCGTGATCGCCATGCTGGTCACCTGGCTGCTGATGATCGGCACCAGCGAAAGCGCCAAGGTCAATGCCGTGCTCGTCCTCATCAAGGTGACGGCGCTGACCGCCTTCATCGTGCTGACACTGACCAGCGCGGATTTCGACATGGCGCGGTTCAACCCCTTCCTGCCCGCAGGCGTATTTGGCGGCTTCGGTTCGGGGCTCGGCGCGGTGGGCGCGGCGGCTACGATCTTCTTCGCTTACGTGGGCTTCGATGCGGTCTCGACCGCGGCGGAAGAAACCAAGAATCCGCAGCGCAACGTACCGATCGGCCTGATTGGATCGCTGCTGTTCTGCACCGTGTTCTATATCCTCGTCGCGGCGGGCGCGATCGGCACGATCGGTGGGCAGCCGATCATGGGACCGGGTGGCATTCCCTTCCCGGCGGGGTCCGAAGAACTGGCGCGGCAATGCGCCCTGCCGGCCTATTCGGGTGCGCTGGTGTGTTCGGACGAGGCCTTGGCCCATGTCCTGCGCCAGATCGGTTTCTCGGGCATCGGCAACATGCTGGGGATCGCGGCCTTCCTCGCGCTGCCGTCGGTGATCCTGGTGCTGATCTTCGCGCAGACCCGCATCTTCTTCGTGATGAGCCGCGACGGGCTGCTTCCCGAGCGGTTGAGCAGGGTGCATCCGAAATGGAAGACGCCCCATGTGGTCACCATGATCACTGGGTTGATAGTGGCGCTGGGCGCGGCGTTCATGCCGGTGGGGCTGCTTGCGGATTACGCCAATGCGGGCACGCTTTATGCCTTCTTCATGGTGGCCGTCGCCGCGATGGTGCTGCGCGTGAAGGACCCGCATCGCCATCGCAGCTTCCGTATGCCGATGGTATGGGTGGTGGCGCCGCTGACGGTTGCGGGTTGCCTGTTCCTCTATCTCAACCTCCCGCTGATCGCGATCCTCGTCCTGCCCGTATGGGGCGCGATCGGGCTGGTGGTCTATTTCGGCTACAGCCGCAGCCGCAGCCAGCTGGGCCGCGGCGTGGTCGAAGTGGTGGACGAGATCGGAGGCGAGGAGAAAATGGTGCCGATCGATCCGCCGACCGGGTGATCGGCAGGCGATTCCATCGCCTACGAATACCGCCAACGAAAAAGGGCCGCCCGATGGGGCGGCCCTTATCGTATCGATCGAATGAAAGACGTTTAGAGCGACGTCTGCTTGACGTGCTTTTCCTCGGCCTCGTCATGGACATACATGCCCAGCGCCATCTTCGCGACATTGAGCAGGCTCATGTCGCCGTCCCAGATTTCCGCCCTGCCGAGATCCATGCGCAGGAACACGATGTGGGGATCGTCCTTGCCGCCTTCGTACCAGGCTTCGACGAAATTGTTCCAGAACTGGTCGAAGCGTTCCTGGCTGGTCTCACGCACCAGATGCCCGTCGAAGCGGGCGAACATGTCGTGGCCCTTGCTTTGGAAGGTCGCCACAGCCGGGCCGCCATCCTTGAAACTGCTCTTGTCGTGCGTGAAGAACCAGATCGAGCTGTTGGCATCCTTGTCGAGCTGGGGGCTCATCGGGACCGCGCTGCTGCTGTCGTCGCGGTTCTGCAGGAACAGGAAGGAGGAATCGGCCAGGGCCTTCCAGAATTTGGTCTTGAGCTCGTCGGGATTGCCTTCTGCGTGCTTCATATCGATGCGCTCCTTGTCGCGTGAGAGGTATGGCCGCGCCTTCGCGAAGGCGGGCGATTGTCTGGGGAACGGTCGAGCCGCGGGATGGTGCCCGGTTGGTTGTGGAGAGGTATCGGGGGCGGATTGCGAATCCGTGCGGCATGGAACATAAAGAGAACGAACGAGTCGTTCTCTCATCCCTCCTGCCTCTCTGGTGCCGTATGCCGACCGAACCCTCTTCCGATACCGCAACCCGTCAGACCGCACCGCTCGATGTCGCGGATATCGGCTGCATGGTGGGCGCGGGGGCCCTAGGGCGCGAGCGGTCGTCGCGCTGGCGCCCCGGATTGGCGGGGGAAGGGCAGGCGGCCCCCTGCCACAGCGAGATTTTCGCGCCCTCGGGTGACGGGAGCGGAGCGGCCGCCGCGCTGGCGCTCGCGCTCGACGACTGGCGCCACACGTCCCGGCCCGAAGGGTGCGAGGCGGAAGATCGCCGCGCGGTCCTGTGGGTGCAGATGCGCGAGGCGGCGGGGCTCGTGGGCCGACCCTACCGCCCCGGCCTGCCCGAAGATGTGCGCCGCCGCGTGATCCACGTCCTCGCCGACACCCCCGAAGACGCGCTGTTCGCGCTCGAGGAAGGGGTGCGCTGCCGGGAAATCGCCTTCGTCATCGGCGAGATGCTGGGCAATCCGCGCGCGCTCGACTTCACCGCATCGCGCCGCCTGACGCTGGCGGCGGAGCGTCACGGAGTGCCGCTCTACCTCGTTCGGCTCGATGCGCGGCCCGACCTGTCCTCGGCGAGGATGCGCTGGAATGTCGCCTCCGCCCCGTCTCCCGAAGCGCGCTGGAACCCCCAGGCTCCCGGCACGCCCGCCTGGCACGCCGAACTGTTCCGCGCGCGCGGGCACCGTCCGGGCGAATGGATATTGGGCGATGGCGGGCGGCAGCTGCTGGCCAAATCCCTGCCGTCAGCTGCGCAAGAGTCCGAACAATCTTCGGTCGTCTCGGCATGATGGATGCGAATGACGCGCCGTATCCTGTCCCTCTGGCTTCCGGCGCTGGCGATGGATCGCTGGCGCCTCGCGCATGTCGATGAACTTGGGGGCGAAGACGATACCCAGCCGCGGGTCCTGATTTCGGACACCGCGCATGGCCCCCGGATCGAGGCGGCGAACCGCGCTGGCGCCATGGCGGGCGCGCGCAGGGGCATGATGCTGGCCGATGCGCGGACCTTGTGCCCCGCACTGCTGACCGCTCCCGCCGATCCCGCGGGCAATCTCGCCTTCCTCGAACAGCTCGCGGTCTGGGCGATGCGCTGGGGGCCGTGGTCGGCGATGGATCCGCCCGACGGGTTGCTGGTCGACGTCACCGCCGTGCCGCATCTGTTCGGGGGGGAGGGCGGGCTGCTGGACGACGTCCATGCCGGTTTCGCCCGCCGCAAGCTCGCCCTGCGCAGCGCCATCGCGCCGACCGCCGGCTCCGCCTGGGCCTGCGCGCATTACGGACGGGCGCGGACGATCGTGGACGGCTCCCGGAGCGATGACGCGATCAGGCGCGCTCTGTCCGACCTTCCCGTCGCCGCCTTGCGGCTCGACGAGGATGTGCTCACCGTGCTGCGCCGCCTCGGCATCAAGCGCATCGGGCAACTCGACGCGATCGAGGAGGAGGGGGCCGGGCGCGATGCGATCCAGCGGCGATTCCGCAACCGCAGATCGCCCGCCGCCAATCCGCTGATCCGGCTCGACCAATTGCTCGGCCGGATACCCGAACCGTTGCTGCCGGTCGTCCCCCAGCAGGCCCCGCTGGTGCAGCGCAGGCTGATGGAGCCGATCCGCCACCGCACTCTGCTCGACACCGTGCTCGACGATCTGGCGCTCGATATGGCACGCGAGCTGGAGGGCAAGGCGCTGGGCGCAAGGCGGCTCGAACTGGGCCTCTGGCGCGTCGATGGCGAGGTCATCGTCCGCCGCCTCGAAATGGCTGCGGCGACGCGCGATCCCGCGCATATCTGCCGCCTGTTCGCCGCCCGGCTCGACGATGTGGATGCGGGGTTCGGGATCGAGATGCTGCGCCTGCGCGCCAGCTGGGCCGAGCCGCTGGCTCTGGCGCAGGGCGATATCGAGGCCGCCGCCGAAGCGCACGGCACCTCGCTATCGGCCTGTATCGACCGGCTGACCGTCAGGCTGGGGGCGGAGGCGGTTGCGCGCCCGGTGCCCTTCGCCAGTCATATTCCCGAACGCGCCCAGCGCTGGCATCCGCCACTGGAGCCCGAACCGAGTTCGCAAGGTCTCTTGGAATTCCATCACAGGCCTCTGAAATTGCTGGACAAGGCCGAGAAGATCGCCGTGCTCTACGCCACCCCGGATGGCTATCCCAAGCGCTTTCGCTGGCGCGGCGCGGTGCGCGAGGTGGCGCGGGTGGAGGGGCCGGAACGGATCGCACCCGAATGGTGGCGCGAACGCGGCAGCGCGCGCCTGCGCGATTACTACCGGATCGAGGACGGGGCCGGATGCCGCTACTGGATCTACCGCCAGGGTCTGATCGGGGATGGGCGCGGGGGGATGCCGGATTGGTATTTGCAAGGTCTGTGCGGGTGACGTCACGCCGCCATACATTCATGACGTCATCAAAAGGTACTGATCTAAAAAGAAAAAGCGCGCCCCGCAGGACGCGCCTCGTTCTCTATCACGATCTTTGTCGCAATCAGGCGGACGCGATCGTTCCGCCTTCGGCCATGGCCTTCCTGCTGCCCGCTCCGCCGAGAAATTCGAGCAGATCGTCGCCCAATCGCTCGGTCTGGGTCGCGAACACGGCGTGCGGTTCACCGTCATATTCGATCAGCGTCGCGCTCGGCACTTTCTCCGCGACCTGGCGCCCGGTGGCATCGATCGGCACGGTCTGGTCCTTGGTGCCGTGGATAACCAGCGTGGGCACGTCGAAGCTGGCAAGGTCGGGCCGGAAATCGGTGTTGGCGAACGCGCCCGCCGATTGCAGCGTCGCATACTGGCTTGCCATCATCGTGGTCATCCAGGCCCAGTGCTTCTCCTCGTCGCTGACCTTGGTGGACAGCACGCCGTCACCGTAGAAATCCTTGAAGAAACCGGTGAAGAAATGGCGGAAGTCCGTCTTCATCCCCTTGGTCATCTCGTCGAGAGTGGATTGCGGCACGCCATCGGGATTGTCATCGGTCTTGAGCATATAGGGGACGACCGAACTGACCAGCACCGCCGCACTCACGCCCTTGCCCTGATGGCGCGACATATAGCGCGCGATCTCGCCGCCACCCATCGAGAAGCCGACCAGAGCGACATCGTCATTCGCGCCGGTCTCCTTCATGACGTCGGCAAGATCGTCGGAGAAAGTGTCGTAATCGTAGCCCTTGGGCGCATGATCCGAATGGCCGAAACCGCGCCGGTCATAGGCGATCGCGCGATAGCCGTTCTCGGCCAGCTTCATCATGATCGGATCCCAGCTATCGGCCGAAAGCGGCCAGCCATGGATCAGGACCACCGGGCGGCCTTCGCCGAGTTCTTTGTAACGCAGGCGCGTTCCGTCGCGGGTTGTGAGGTTGGGCATTCGTCGTCTCCTTGACTGGGGGTATGTCCAACCAACCGTCCTGAGAGGCTGCGCGTTCCATAAGGGACGGAATTACCAATTTTTCCTGTGGGGACTAGGCAGAGCGTGATGCAGAACATATAAAGAACGAATGGCTTCGCAGACCGTCCTCGAAAAGCTTGCGATTCTCGCCGATGCGGCGAAATACGATGCGTCCTGCGCGTCGTCCGGCACGGCGAAGAAGAACTCGCTGGGCTCGGCCAAGGGGATCGGATCGACCGAGGGGATGGGCATCTGCCACGCCTATGCGCCGGATGGTCGCTGCATCTCGCTGCTCAAGATCCTGCTGACCAATCACTGCGTGTTCGACTGCCATTATTGCGTCAATCGCAAGAGCTCGAACGTGGCGCGAGCGCGCTTCACGCCGCAGGAGGTCGTGGACCTGACGCTGGCTTTCTATCGCCGCAATTATATCGAGGGGCTGTTCCTTTCCTCCGGCATCGTCAAGAATTCCAATCACACGATGGAACAGATCGTAGAAGTCGCGCGCATCCTGCGGGAAGAACACGACTTTCGCGGCTACATCCATTTGAAGACCATCCCCGAGGCGGATGCCGAGATCGTCCATCAGGCGGGTCTCTATGCCGATCGCGTGTCGATCAATGTCGAACTGCCGACCGATAGCGGCCTCACGCGCCTGGCGCCCGACAAGGACGCACGCCAGATCGAAGGCGCGATGGGCAAGGTGAAGGCCGATCTCGTCGAGGCGAAGGATGCGAGGAAGCGGTTTCGTCACGCCCCGCGCTTCGCCCCGGCGGGACAGTCGACGCAGATGATCGTCGGCGCCGATGCCGCGACCGATGCGGACATCGTCGGCAAGGCGAGCAGGCTCTACGACAATTTCCGCCTCCGCCGGGTCTATTACAGCGCGTTCAGCCCGATCCCCGACGCGAGCGCGGTGCTGCCCCTGAAGCGCCCGCCGCTGATCCGCGAGCACCGGCTCTACCAGTCCGACTGGCTGATGCGCTTCTATGGCTACAAACCCGCCGAGGTGATGCAGGCGACCGAGGCGGACGGGAATTTGCCGCTCGATATCGATCCCAAGCTCGCGTGGGCGCTGAAATTTCGCGACAGCTTCCCGGTCGACGTCAATCGCGCCAGCAAGGAACAGCTGCTGCGCGTACCTGGGCTGGGCGTGAAGGCGGTGCACAAGATCCTCGCCAGCCGTCGCCATCGCACGCTGCGCTTGGACGATGTGGCACGGCTGACGCTGTCGATCACCAAGGTGCGCCCGTTCATCTGCACGGTGGATTGGCGCCCCGTGATGCTGACCGATCGCGCGGACCTCAGGACCATGCTTGCGCCCAAGACCGAGCAGCTTGAGCTGTTCGCGGCATGAACAGCGATTTTTCACGCGGAGGCGCGGAGGCGCGGAGAACAGGTTTTGCGCTCACAGAGGCACGGAGGCACGGAGGCGAAGTGTCTGCGGCGCAGCCGCACTCTATCGTTATGTTTTGTTTCAAGGCTGCCGCTACGCGGCAAAGCCCCCCTGTGCCTCCGTGCCTCTGTGAGCGCCTAAAAAGCTTCCGCGCCTCCGCACCTCCGCGTGAATCACTACTCCGGCGCGCTGCATGACCGCGCTCCAGCAAGCCAAACTCGCGGCCCGTTACGTGGTCGAACTGCCCGAGCCTGACGATTTCGAGTTCTGGCGCGAACGGGCGCGGGCGCTGGTGCAGTGCGAGGTGCCGCCCGACCGGATCGCCTGGGTGGAACCGGGCGGCAGCGGTGACCTGTTCGCGCATGGAGAACGGCGTAGTCCCATGCCGGAGCCGGATGCCAAGCCGGTTCGGGCGAACAAACGCTTCGTAAGCTTGGCGAAGAACGCCGCGCTTCATTCCGACCCCGAACGCTTTGCGCTGCTCTATCGCCTGTTGTGGCGCCTCCAGGCGAACCCGCGCATGATGGAGGACAAGGCCGATCCCGATGTGCGCCGGATCGAGGAGCTCGACAAGAATGTCCGGCGGGACAGCCACAAGATGCACGCCTTCGTCCGCTTCCGTCTGGTGGAGGACGAGGAAACCGATGGCGAGCACTACGTCGCCTGGTTCGAGCCCGAGCATCACATCCTGCGCGCCAATGCGGGCTTCTTCATGCGCCGTTTCGCCAATATGCGCTGGTCGATCCTGACGCCGCAGGGCAGTCTGCACTGGGACACGGAGACCATGCGCGAAGGCCCGCCCGCCGAACGCGCCGATGCGCCCGGCGGGGATCCGATGGAGGATCTCTGGCGCACCTATTACGCATCCATCTTCAACCCCGCGCGTTTGAAGATCGGGGCCATGCTCAAGGAAATGCCCCGCAAATATTGGAAAAACATGCCCGAAGCCGCGCTCATCCCCGAGCTGGTGGCGGGCGCGCAGAAGCGGGAGAGCACCATGGTCGAAGCGGGAACGCTCGAATTCGAGGAACGGCCGGAGACGCTGGCGGCCATCGACAAGGCGATCCATGCCTGTCGCAAATGCCCGATCGGCGAACTCGATAATCAGGCGGTCATGGGTGAGGGCCCGCAGGACGCCGCTCTCATGATCGTGGGCGAACAGCCGGGCGATCAGGAAGATCAGTCGGGGCGACCCTTCGTGGGACCGGCGGGGCAATTGCTCGACGTCCATCTCGAAAAGGCGGGGATCGATCGCCAGGCAGCTTACGTCACCAATACCGTCAAGCATTTCAAATACGTCCAGCGCGGCAAGCGGCGGCTTCATCAGTCTCCGGGTGCGAAGGAGATCGATACCTGCCGCTGGTGGATCGAGAGCGAGCGCGCGATCGTGCAGCCGAAACTCGTGCTCGCCATGGGCGCCAGCGCGGCGCGCGGTATGCTGGGCAAGACGGTCAGCATCTCCAAGGCGCGCGGAAGCCCGATCGCGCTCGAGGATGGCAGCGAGCTGTGGATCACCGCGCACCCCTCCTATCTGCTTCGTCTCGATGGCCCGGCGCGCGAGGAACAGGCGCGCCTGTTCGACGCCGACCTCGCCGCGGTGAAGGAGCGGTTGGAGGAGCTGGTCGGGTGATCGATATGACTGTCTTCATCATCCCCATGAAGGCGGGGGGCCAGAGCAGGGCCGCCGAGCTTGCAGCTGGAATCCCGTCCGCGCGGGAATGACGGCCGAGCACCCGCGTGCCCGAAAACGACCTCCAGATTCCCAAGCGCCGGATCGAGCTCGATCCCGATTCCGTCGATGCGCCGCCGCGTGCGCCGTTCGTCGAGCTGGGTCTTGTCAGCTGCTTCAGCTTCCTGCGCGGTGCATCCGATGCCGTCGATCTGGTGCTCGCCGCCCGGCGGCTCGGCTACGATGCGATCGGGATCGCCGATGCCAATACGATGGCGGGTGTCGTGCGCATTCACACCGAAGCGAAAACGCTTAAGCTGAAACCGCTTATCGGGTGCAGGATAGAAACGGTCGAGGGTCTGGCCTTCCTCGCCTATCCCCGCAATCGCGCGGCCTATGGGCGGCTATGCAGACTGATCAGTGCGGGCCGGATGGCGACACTGGACGGCGAATGGCAGGCGAAGGGCGCCTGCGACATCGCCCTCGCCATGCTGGCCGCTCACAGCGAGGATGTGCAGCTCATCCTCGTGCCACCGCGCGATCTGGAGGAGCGATACGCTATCGCGGTGCCCAGCAATGTCGTTTCCCTCACCTCGCGAGAGCCGCCGGTCGATGCGCCTCTGCGCACGATAATTAAGCCATTCAAACAGCTTATACCCCATATCGCAGACCGGCTCCCGACATTGAGCCACATCGCCGCCAGCTATCTTCATATCGGTGACGATGTGGTGCGGATCGAGCGGCTCGACGCGCTGGCAAAGGCCAACGGGCTCTCGATTCTCGCCACCAACGACGTCCATTACGCCACGCCCGACCGGCGCCCGTTGCAGGACGTGATGACGGCGATCCGGCACAAGACCACCGTCTCCGCCGCAGGCCATCTGCTGCACGGCAATGCCGAACGCTATCTCAAATCGCCCGAAACCATGGTCCGTCTGTTCGAGCGCTGGCCCCATGCGATCGCGGCGGCGCGCGGGGTGGCGGATTCATGCGATTTCTCGCTGGACGATCTAAGCTACGAATATCCTGAAGAAATCTATCCTGACGGCATGACGCCACAGGAATTCCTCGAAAGCGAGACCTGGTGGGGTGCGGAGGATCGCTACCCATCGGGTGTGCCCGACCATATCGTCGACACGCTGGAGCGCGAATTGGCGCTGATCGCGAAGCTCGACCTCGCGCGCTATTTCCTCACCATCAAGGATATCGTCGATTTCGCCCGCTACGGCGTCGATCCGCCGATCCTGTGCCAGGGGCGGGGCAGCGCGGCCAATTCGGCGGTCTGCTATTGCCTCGGCATCACCAATGTCGATCCCGCCAAACACCAGCTGCTGTTCGACCGCTTCATTTCCGAAGAGCGCAAAGAGCCGCCCGATATCGACGTCGATTTCGAGCACGAACGGCGCGAGGAGGTGATCCAGTACCTCTACAGGAAATACGGCCGCCACCGCGCCGGGCTGTGCGCCACGGTCATCCATTATCGCCCGCGCATGGCGATCCGCGAGGTCGGCAAAGCGATGGGTCTGACCGAGGATGTCACCGCCGCGCTCGCCAAGACCGTCTGGGGCGGATGGGGCAAGGAGATCAGCGAACGCCACGCCCAGGAAACCGGCATGGACGTGACCGATCCGCACCTGAAGCGCGTTCTCAAGCTGACCGAACAAATGATTGGGATGCCAAGGCATTTATCACAGCATGTCGGCGGATTTATCCTGACCGAAGGCGCGCTGATCGAGACGGTGCCGATCAGCAATGGCGCCATGCCTGACCGCAGCTTCATCGAATGGGACAAGGACGATATCGAGGCGCTGGGCATATTGAAGGTGGACGTGCTCGCACTGGGGATGCTGACCTGCATCAGGAAATGCCTCGATCTTCTTGAAAACCATCACGAAAAGAGCCTGTCCTTGGCGAATGTCCCGCGCGAGGACCCGGAAACCTACGCCATGCTGCGCAAGGGGGATTCGCTCGGCGTGTTCCAGGTCGAGAGCCGGGCGCAGATGAACATGCTGCCCCGCCTGCGCCCGCGCGAATTCTACGATCTCGTGATCCAGGTCGCGATCGTACGGCCCGGCCCGATCCAGGGCGACATGGTGCATCCCTATCTGAAACGGCGCCGCGGGGCGGAACAGGTGGTCATCCCCGCACCCGGCCCCGAACATGGCCCGCCCGACGAGCTGTCCAGCATTCTCGAACGAACGCTGGGCGTTCCGATCTTCCAGGAACAGGCGATGAAGATCGCGCTCGACGCGGCGAAATTCTCCAGCCGCGAGGCCAATCGGTTGAGGAAGGCGATGGCAACTTTTCGCAGCCGTGGGATGGTCGACGAATTGCAGGACATGATGGTCGAACGCATGGTCGGGCGCGGCTACGATCGCGATTTCGCCCAGCGCTGCTTCAACCAGATCCGAGGCTTCGGCGAATACGGATTTCCCGAAAGCCATGCGGCCAGCTTCGCGCATCTCGTCTATGTGTCGAGCTGGCTGAAATGCCATTTCCCGGCGGCGTTCGGCTGCGCGCTGCTCAATTCCCAGCCGATGGGCTTCTATGCCCCGGCACAGATCGTGCGCGATGCGTCGGAGCACGGGGTGCGGGTCTTGGCGGCGGATGTGAACCTGTCGGACTGGGATTGCACGCTGGAGAGTTCGGAGGAGGAGTTGGATTTACACCGAGACGCGGAGACGCGGAGAGGTTTGGGGCGCTCACAGAGGCACGGAGGCACAGAGGGGTCTTACCGCGAAGCGGCCTCATCCGTCCGTGATGAAACCGATTGCGGCTCCGCCGCAGATCTTTCTTCTCCGTGCCCCCGTGCCTCTGTGAGCGAAAATCCTTCTTCTTCTCTCCGCGCGTCCGCGTCTCCGCGTGATCCTCTTGCGGACCAAGGCCGGCTCGACCGGCATATCGCGCTGCGCCTGGGCCTCAGGCAGATCGACGGCCTGCCCGAAGCGGTCGCGGCGCGGATCGTGGCGGAGCGGGTCGAGAACGGGCCGTATCGCGACGTCGCCGAATTGCGCGACCGGGCGAAGATCGGGCCCGCGCATATCGAGCGGCTCGCATCCGCAGACTGTTTCGGATCGATGGGCCTGTCGCGGCGTCAGGCGCTGTGGGATGCGCGCAGCCTGATCGGTGCGCCCGACCTGCCGCTATTCGCCCATGCCGCCGCGCGCGACGAAGGGGCGGAAAAGGGCCGCACCGCCTTGCCACATATGCCGCTGAGCGAGGAGGTCGTGGCTGATTACCAGACGACGCGGCTGAGCCTGAAGGCGCATCCGATGGCCTTCCTGCGCGCCAGCCTCGCCGAGCGCGGCTTCGTGCGCGCCTGCGATCTGCGCGCGCGCAAGTTCCGTTCCATGGTCCATGTCGCGGGCGTGGTCTTGATCCGCCAGCGGCCGGGATCGGCCAAGGGGGTGTGCTTCATCACGCTGGAGGATGAGACGGGGGTCATCAACCTCGTCGTATGGCCCGACCTCAAGGAGAAGCAGCGCCGCGTGGTCATGGGCGCGCGGCTGATGGAGGTGCGCGGCCGCGTGGAATATGACGACGAGGTGATCCACGTCATCGCCCATCACATGACCGATGCGACCGAGGAATTGCACAAATTGTCGGACGATATGCTCAACGCGCCGGTCGCCCGCGCCGACCATGTCAGCAATCCCCTGCCGTCCTCGTTTTCGGCAAAATTCAATCCGCGCGACGACCTTCGCGAAGGGGCGGACGATCCCTACAAGCCCGTCGAACCCTGGGAGGAACCGCCTGCGGGTAATCGTGAATGCGGGTTCCACGGGCCACAGTCGGGCGGGCATCCGCGCGATGTCAGGATCATTCCCAAATCTCGCGACTTTCATTGACGATGGCCGACAACCCTCAACGCATCTCCACTCGTATCGGGCGTTTCGTCGGGGATCGTCGTGTCATCGCACTGCTCGTGCTGGCGGCGCTCCTCGTTGCCGGGCGCACCTGGCTGGCGGAGCATCCCGAGCACGATCCCTGGGCGCCGCTCGATCTGCGCGATCCGCCGGGCTGGGCGACAATGACGAAACTGCATGCCCTGCGTGACGATGTGCCGCAATGTCGTGCGGTGCTCGAGCGCTCGGAAGTGGCGTTCACGGCGCTCGATCCGCAGGGGGAGGGGGCGTGCGCGCGGCCCGACCGGACCCGGCTCGATACCTATCCGCTATCACCTTCGAGCCCGCCCACGACCTGCCCGGTCGGGATCGCGCTGGAACTCTGGCGGACCGATAGCCTGGAACCTGCCGCGCAGGAGATATTCGGCGGCGATATCGCACGAATAGAGCATCTTGGCGCTTATTCCTGCCGCCGTCTCTACGGTCGCGATAGTGGGGCGTGGAGCGAACATGCGACCGGCAATGCGATCGACATCGCCGGTTTCGTCCTGGAAGACGGGACGCGCATCAGCGTGCTTGGCGATTGGGAGGGCGAAGACGACAAGGCCCGCTTCCTGAGCCGCGCGCGTGACGGGGCCTGCGACGCTTTCGCGACGACCTTGAGCCCGGACTACAACGCGGCCCATGCCGACCATTTCCATCTCGACATGAGCCCGCGCTGGTCGGGCGTGTGTCGCTAGTCACCCTCGCGCAGTTCTTCGAACACCGCCCGCGCGGCGCGGGCTTCGGCGCACATCTCGCCGCTGGTCTCGCAATGCCGCTCGAGCAATTCGACATTGCGGCGCTGTCGGGCGAGGAAATGGGGGTCGGACCGCACCGCCGGTGAATAGACTTCGCGCCGGTCTGCGGTGGTGGAAGCGCCAGCGTAGTTATCCGATTGCGACGATACGCTTTCGCCCGGCTCCCCGAGCGATGTTACCATCATGCCCGCGCCAAACGCGATGACGAGCGCGATCAGAGTGACGATGGTGCGAAGGGAGGGGCGCCGCATCATCCGCAAACACTATCGCCCCCGATGCATGGTGCCAACGCGCGAGCCGCCTTATCCCTCGAGCGAATAGCCCGCCGAGCGCACGGTGCGGATCGGGTCCTTGGCGCCCGGCATCTCGATCGCCTTGCGCAGGCGGCGGATGTGGACGTCGACCGTCCGCAATTCGATGTCGCTCCCAGTGCCCCAGACGCCGTCAAGCAATTGGCCGCGATTGAAGACGCGACCGGGGCTTTCCATGAAGAATTTGAGAAGCCGGTATTCGGTCGGACCAAGCTTCAGGGTCTCGCCGCGCCGCACGACCTTGTGGGCCACGGGGTCGAGCACGATATCGCCGACCTCGATACTCTCGCCCGCCAGCGCGGGGCGTATGCGCCGCATCACCGCACCGACGCGGGCGAGCAGTTCGCGCGGGCTGAACGGTTTTGTGAGATAATCGTCCGCCCCGGTATCGAGCCCGCGAATGCGATCGTCCTCGGCCTCGCGCGCGGTCAGCATGATGATCGGAACATGCGCGGTCGATTTGTCGCGGCGCAGGCGGCGGCAGACCTCGATCCCGCTGGTTCCTTCGATCATCCAGTCGAGGATGACGAGATCAGGCGTGTCTTCCGCCGCGAGGATCAGCGCCTCGTCACCATCGGCGGTCGCGCGGACATTGTAGCCTTCGTTGCTGAACCGATATTCGAGCAGTTCCAGCAGCGCCGGATCGTCTTCTACAAGCAGCAGTTTCGCCCTGTTCATGGCGCTGGATCGTCCCGTAGTTCCTGTGTTCGTCATCCTGATATGACGCTCACACTACAGGAATGTGTCAACGGTCGCCGCCATCCACATTATCGGTGCCGCGATTGTCGTCATCCGACGCGTCGTCATCGTGGTAATAGGACCCGGTCGCCGCGAAATGCACCATTTCCGCGACATTGGTCGCATGGTCGCCGATCCGTTCCAGATTGCGCGCCACGAACAGCAATTGCGCAGCGTTGCTGATCGTGGCCGGATTTTCGACCATGTGGCTGACGAGATTGCGGAAGATCGAATTGTAGAAGGCATCGACCTTCGCATCGGTCTCGATCACTTCCTTCGCCAGTTCCGCATCGCGCGCGGCATAGGCGGTGAGGACGTCGTGAACCATTTCAGCGGCGACTTCCGCCATGGCGGGAAGCAACGTCAGCGGTTCGAACTTCTTGCGGTTTTCCGCCTCGATCTGGCGGCTCGCCTTGGCGATGTTTTTGGAATAATCGCCGATCCGCTCGACCACGCCCGCGATCTTGAGCGCCGCGATCACTTCGCGCAGATCGTCCGCCATGGGCGCACGCAGCGCGATCACGCGGATCGCCAGCTTGTCGATCTCGCTCTCGAGCGCGTCGATCCGCTTGTCGCCCTTGATAACCTGCTTCGCGAGCGCATCGTCACCCTTGACCAGAGCTTCGAGCGAGCGCTGGATCGCGACCTCGGCGAGGCCGCCCATTTCCGCGATGAGCCCACGCAACCGCGTGATGTCCTCGTCGAAGGCCTTGACGGTATGTTCCTGCATCGTCCTGTCCTCAGCCGTAGCGGCCGGTTATGTAATCCTGGGTCCGCTGTTCGAGCGGATTGGTGAATATGTCAGATGTACGACCATACTCCACCATCTTTCCCAAATGGAAGAAGGCGGTGCGCTGGCTGACGCGGGCGGCCTGCTGCATGGAGTGGGTGACGATCACGATCGCATAGCGGCCCGAGAGGTCCGCGATCAGCTCCTCGATCTTGGCGGTGGCGATCGGGTCGAGTGCCGAACAGGGTTCGTCCATCAGGATGACTTCGGGATCGACCGCGATGGCGCGCGCGATGCACAGGCGCTGCTGCTGGCCGCCCGACAGCGCGGTTCCGCTATCGGTGAGGCGATCCTTGACCTCTTCCCAGAGGCCCGCGCGCCGCAGGGATTTCTCGACGATCGCGTCGAGCTCGTCCTTGCCTTCGGCAAAGCCGTGGATCTTCGGACCGTAGGCGATGTTCTCGTAGATCGATTTGGGGAAGGGGTTGGGCTTCTGGAACACCATCCCGACCCGCGCGCGCAATTGCACCACGTCGAGCTTGGGGTCGTAGATGTTCTCGCCATCCAGCGTGATCTCGCCTTCCACGCGCGCGGCGGGGATGGTGTCGTTCATCCGGTTGAGGCAGCGCAGGAAGGTCGATTTGCCGCAACCCGACGGGCCGATGAAGGCCGTCACGTATTTCTGCGGGATGTCGATCGAAACGGAATCGATCGCCTGCTTCGACCCATAGAACACGTTCACGTCATGCGCGCGCATCTTGGCTTCGGTGTCTTC
The DNA here is from genome assembly GCF_009827295.1 of Qipengyuania pelagi. Classification (NCBI taxonomy): domain Bacteria; kingdom Pseudomonadati; phylum Pseudomonadota; class Alphaproteobacteria; order Sphingomonadales; family Erythrobacteraceae; genus Qipengyuania; species Qipengyuania pelagi. Next base: position 867,514 of record NZ_WTYD01000001.1, read on the forward strand.
AAGGTTGTCGTGAACTACGGTCACCAGCGTTTCTCGAACTTGTTGCGCAGATAAATGGCGAGGCCGTTCATCACCAGGAGGAACAGCAATAGAACGATGATCGCCGCGCTGGTCCGTTCCACGAAACCGCGATCGATTTCGTCCGACCAGAGGAAAATCTGGACCGGCAGGACGGTGGCGGGCGAGGTCAGCCCGTCGGGCGGCGTGGCGACGAAGGCGCGCATCCCGATCATCAGCAGCGGCGCGGTTTCACCCAGCGCACGGGCCATGCCGATGATGGTGCCGGTCAGGATACCGGGCAGAGCGAGGGGGAGGACGTGGTGGAACACGACCTGCACGGGCGAGGCACCGACCGCCAGCGCGCCGTCGCGGATCGAGGGCGGCACGGATTTGATTGCGTTGCGCCCGGCGATGACGATCACTGGCATGGTCATGAGCGCCAGCGTCATGCCGCCGATCAAAGGAGCGGAGCGGAAATTCGGGAAGATCCACAGGAACACCGCCAAGCCCAACAGGCCGAAGATGATCGAGGGGACCGCCGCGAGATTGTTGATCGAGACCTCGATCACGTCGGTCCAGCGGTTCTTGGGCGCATATTCCTCGAGATAGAGCGCGGCCAGCACGCCGATCGGGAAGGCCAGTACCAAGGTCACCGCCATCGTCAGGAGCGAGCCCTTGAGCGCGCCCCAGATGCCGACTTCCTGCGGATTGGTCGCGTCCGACCGGCTGAAGAAGCCGACATCGAAATTCTTTTCCAGCAGGCCGCGTTCGGCCAGCGAGCGCGCCAGCGCCTGCATTTCGGGCGACCCTTCGCCTTCGAAGCCGGCGGCAAGATCGGGGCTGGCGGCGAGATCGAAGGTCGCGGTAGTGCGCAGGATCGAGGGATCGGCCTGGATCGCCTCGGCCACATCGCGCCAGGCGAAGGTCCCGATCTGAGCCGCGCCTTCGTCGCCGAGCGTTTCGGCGGCGAAATACTGGACGGTGGCCGGAAGCCCCTGCGCCTCCAATGTGCGAATGCCTTCGTGGCCCGCCAGCGTGTTCGCATCGCCCGCGATCCCGGCTTCGGTGAAGTCGATCGTCACCGGCATTTCCGCACGCTGGAAACCGCCGATCCCGTTGATGGTCATCGTCGCGAGCAGGAAGATCAGCACCACGACCGAGAACACGATCGCCGACAGACCGAGCAGCTTGAAGCGCTGTTCGGCGGCGTAGCGCTTCTTCAGCCGCTTTTCGAAGGCAGGCGTGCGGGTCGGCGCGCGCAAGGCAGCGCTCTGGGCGGGGGTGTCGGAGATCACCGTATCACTCATACGCTTCGCGGAACCGCTTGACGACGCGCAGGGCGATGAAATTCAGCCCCAGCGTCACGAGGAAGAGGACGAAGCCCAGGGCGAATGCGCTCACGGTCGCGGGATGGTCGAAACTGCCTTCACCCGTCAGCATGGCGACGATCTGTACCGTGACCGTGGTCATGGACTCGAGCGGATTGGCGCTGAGATTGGCGGCGGTTGAGGCGGCCATGACCACGATCATCGTCTCGCCGATCGCGCGGCTGACTGCGAGCATCACGCCCGCGACGATGCCGGGCAGGGCGGCGGGGATCATGACCTTGCGGATCGTCTCGCTGCTGGTGGCACCCATGGCGAGGCTGCCGTCGCGCATCGCGCCGGGGACGGCGGCGATGCTGTCATCCGCCATCGAGGACACGAAGGGGATGATCATCACGCCCATGACGAGGCCGGCGGCAAGCGCGCTCTCGCTCGATGCGTTGCTGATCCCCAGCGAGACCGCGATGTCACGAATGCCCGGCGCGATGGTCAGCGCGGCGAAATAGCCATAGACCACGGTGGGAACGCCCGCGAGGATTTCGAGCGCGGGCTTGACCCAGGCGCGCACGCGCGGATCGGCATATTGCGTCAGATAGATCGCGCTCATCAGCCCCAGGGGAATCGCCACGATCATGGCGATGATCGCGCCGATGAAGATCGTCCCCCAGAACAGCGGGATCGCGCCGTAGCGATCGCCCTGCGGGTTCAGGGGATTGCTCATCGGATCGGGGTTCCATTGGGTCCCGAACAGGAAATCGATCGGCGAGACCATGCCGAAGAAACGGATAGTCTCGAACACAAGGCTGGCGACGATGCCGATGGTCGTCAGGATCGCCACGAGCGAGGCGAGCAGCAGGATGGTCATCACCATCTTTTCCACCCGCGTGCGAGCGGTGAAATCGGGCCTCAGCCGTAGGAACGACCATGCGCCGCCGAGAAACGCGATCACCAGCGTCGCGGCGAGGCCGATCCAGTTGTAGAACGAAATGGCGGTGCGGAACGGTTCGACGAGGCCCGCGGCGGCGGGATTGAAGACCGCCGGCGAATTGCCGAGCGCCACATTGCGGGCCTCAGCCAGCATGGTCTGGCGTTGCAGGCCGAAGCTGGGAAGATCGGCGGCGGCGGGGCTAGCAAGCACCGATTGCAGCACGAGATTGGGCGACAGCGCCGCCCATACCATGGCGAACAGGACCGCCGGAATGACGATCCAGAGCGCCACGTACCAGCCATGATAGCTGGGCAGGGCGGCGAGCCTTACGCCGGGCTGGGCGCGCTTGAAGGTCCAGGCGCGCGCCCGTGCCGCCAGCCAGCCGGCAAGCCCCAGAGCCAGGGCGAGGAGAAGCAGGATGGCAGGAGACACGAGCGTTTCGCTTTAGCTGTCGCTTACTGGAAGTCGGCGGCGGTGAGGGTGGGGAACTGCGTCAGCGCCTGGGTGTTGCGCGCCATCACATCGTCGGGCGAAGCGACCAGGCCGATATCGGCGAGCGGTCCGCCGCGCGACCACATCTTGCCCCATTCCGCCAGATAGGCACGCAGGCCCGGAATGGCGTCGAGATGGGCATTCTTGACGTAGATGAACAGCGGACGCGCACCCGGATAGGCGAAGCTGGAAATGTTGTCGTAGGTCGGTTCGACGCCGTTCATCGACAGACCCTGTACCTTGTCGGCGTTCTCTTCGAGATAGCTGTAGCCGAATACGCCCACGGCGCGCGGATTGTTCTCGATCTTCTGGACGATCAGATTGTCCTGCTCGCCCTGGTCGACATAGGCGCCATCGGAACGGACCTCGGTGCAGATGCGCGAATGGCGGTCCTTGTCGCTCTCCTTGAGCGCTTCCATCTCGGGATTGGTATCGCAACCCGCTTCAAGCACCAATTCGGCGAGCGCATCGCGCGTGCCGGAAGTCGAGGGCGGGCCGTAGACCAGGATCGGCTCGTTGGGGAGCGAGGGGTCGACGTCCGACCAGGTGCGGTTCGTCTGTTCGCCGCCATAGGGGTTTGCCGCCAGCGCTTCGTAGACGATCTTGGGCGTCAGGTTCATCGTGATCCCGCCCTTGGCCGAGGCGAAGGCGATCCCGTCGAGGCCGACCTGCAATTCGGTGATCTCGGTCACGCCGTTCTGCTGGCAGGTCTCGAACTCGCTCGCCTTCATACGGCGCGAGGCGTTGGCCATGTCAGGCTTGTCCGCGCCGACGCCGCTGCAGAACAGCTGGATGCCGCCGCCAGAGCCGGTCGCTTCGATGATGGGCGAGGGGAATTCCGGGTTGGAGCGCACGAAGCTTTCCGAAACCAGCTTGGCGAAGGGGAAGACGGTGGACGAGCCGACCGCGCGGATCGATTCGCGCGAACCGCCGCCGCCTGCGGTGTCGCCGCACGCGGACAGGGCGAGGAGGGAGAGGGCGGCAAAGGCCATATGGCTGCGCTTGATCATGATTCGCTTTCCTTCGGGAGTATGGTGCCGGTCCAAAAGCGAGTTTGTGTTACAGCATTGCGACAACTGCGTGACCCCCATCGCCCGGTTTTGAACAGCTTGCCCCGATTGCGGCGTTTGTTGGCGCCGTTAATTCGGAAGCACGCGTCAATCGGCTTCCCCGGCATCGTCCCTAGAATCGTCCTGAATCGGCAGGAGCACGGCGACGCGGGTTCCTTCGCCGAGCGTACTTTCGATGTCGAGCCTGCCGCGGTGGCGTTCCACAATATGCTTGACGATCGCCAGCCCCAGCCCGGTCCCTCCCGAGGCGCGGCTGCGGCCCGGATCGGTGCGATAGAACCGGCGCGTGAGGTGCGGAATATGTTCCGGCGCGATCCCTTCGCCGCGATCGGCCACCGTCAGGCGGACGCGCTTGGTCCCCTGGGGCTGGAGGCTGACCGAAACCGAACTCTCCTCGCCACCGTATTTCAGCGCATTGTCGACGAGGTTGCGGACGAGCTGTTCGAGCTGCTGGGTGTCGCCGCTGACGAGGAATTCCCCGTCCGCCTCGATATCGAGCCGCGTCGCGCGATCCTGCCCCGCGGCATCGCTCGCCGCGCGTCGCACCAGCGGGGCGAGGCTGATCGTGTTGGACGGAAGATCATCCTTCTCCGCCTCGATCCGCGACAGGGACATGAGGTCGCTGACGAGGTCCTGCAAGCGGCGCCCCTCGCGCTCGATCGTGCCGAGAAAGCGCTTCGCCATGGCGGAATCGAGATTGTCGGCATCGTCCTGGAGCGTTTCGACATAGCCCAGGATCGAGGCGAGCGGCGTGCGCAGTTCGTGGCTGGCATTGGCGACGAAATCGGTATGGGCGCGCGCGGTGTCCGCTTCGGCGGTGCGATTGACGAATTCGATGACCGCCATCCCATCGTCGAGGGTCTTACGATTGATCCGCCAGATATCCTGCCGCCGCGCTAGTCCTCGGATCACGGCGAATCCGTCGGTATCGCGATCGATCAAAGCGACCGCTTCGGGCTGGCGGAGGGCCATCCGCACATCCTGTTCGACGATATGCGGGCCGAGCAGCTTGCGTGCCGCGCGGTTCGCCACGGCGACGCGATTGCGCCGCGTTACGATGATGGGCGTATCGGAGAATTCGAACAATTCGCCCATCCGCTCCGCAGACATCGACTGGCGTTCGACGTCGGCGCTCGGCGGTGGTTTCGGTCCGCCGACCATCCAGAGCGTCGCGATCCACAGAAGGGTGACGGCGAAGGCCAGCGCGATCCCGGCGCCGCTGACCAACATGACGATGCCGGCTGCGAGGGCGAGAGCGGCTGCCGGCCAGGGGAAATTGCTGCGATCGCCCATACAGGCGCGCCTCTAGCGAGCCGGTCTCCACCTGACCAGCCCCAGCCGAGCACCACGACGTTTCCCCGACGCGCCGCCCGGCATCGCCATCGAAACACGGACAATTCGTGGCGCGTCGGGAAGGGGGATGTATCGGCCGCTGCCCGGATGGTATGGGGCGTTCATCCAATCAAGAGAGACCGTATGCCGAAGACAGTTGCAGAGATCGTGGTGGATGCCCTCGAAAAGGCCGGTGCGAAGCGGGTTTACGGTATTCCTGGTGACACCATCAATCACCTCACCGATGCAATCGCCAAGAGCGACCTGCGCTGGGTGGGTGTGCGGCACGAGGAAGCCGGGGCCTTCGCCGCCGGGGGCGAATCCTACATGACCGGCGAATTGTCGGTCTGCGCTGGAACCTGCGGGCCGGGGTCGCTCCATTTCGTCAACGGCATCTATGAAAGCCATCGCAACGGCGCGCCCGTGCTTCTGATCGCATCAGATGTCGCCCGCACGGAAAAGGGGTTCGATTTCCCGCAGGAGGTCGAACAGAAGAAGATCTACGAGCAGCATTCCCATTTCTGCGAATATATCTCGCACCCTTCGCAGGCGCGGCGCATCGTGACCAAGGCCGCGCAGGCGGCGCTGACCAAAAAGGGCGTCGCGGTCGTCATCGTGAATGGGGACATGTTCACCGAGACGGATGCGGACGCGATCGATTGGCAGGTCTATCGCCCCGAACCGGTCTGCCGCCCGAACGATGCCGAGCTCGCGGAGCTTACCGCCCTTGTCGATGCTGCGGGCAAGGTGTCCGTCTATGCCGGGATCGGCGCGCGTGACGCTCGGCCGGAAATCATCGCTTTTTGCGACCGAGTGAAGGCCCCGATGGTGCACACCACGCGGGCGAAGGAATTTCTGGAACCGGACAACCCCTATAATGTCGGGGTCAACGGTATCCTCGGCAACAGGGCGGGGGTCGAGGCGCTGGAGGATGCCGATCTGGTCATCAGCCTGGGCTGCGATTTCGCCTACACCCAATATTATCCCGAAGCGAAGAAGATCGTGCAGATCGACATCGATCCCACGCATCTCGGCAGGCGATCGGCGATCCATCTCGGCCTGGTTGGCGATGCGAAGGCGACGATGGCCGCCCTGCTACCGCTCGTCGCGGCAAAATCCGATGCGAGCCATCTGGAGCGCCAGCAACGGCAATGGCAGGACGACCTTGCGGGCTACGACAAGCAGGGCGAGGAAAGCGATCCTGCGCTGATCCATTCGCAATTCGTTGCCAATATGCTGGACGGCAAGGCGGCGCAGGATGCGATCTTCGTGTCTGATGCGGGAACGTCGATGGTGTGGATGCTGCGCCATATCAAGGCCACCGGAGGGCGCCGCTTCCTCAACACGCTGCTTCACGGCACCATGGCGAGCGGGATGCCGCAGGCGATGGGAATCAAGCTGGCTTATCCCGAGAGGCAGGTCATCGCCATGTGCGGTGATGGCAGCCTGACCATGCTGATGGGCGAATTGCTGACATTGGTGCAGGAAAAGATCCCACTCAAGCTCGTGGTCTTCCACAACGACACGTTCGGCTTCGTCGAGATGGAGCAGCGCGTCGAAGGCCTTGTCGACCATTATACCGGCCTGCACAATCCCGACTTCGCCAAGCTGGCCGAAGCCTGCGGTATCGCGGGCTGGCACGTCGAGAATGCCGATGCGCTGGAGCCTGCGATGGATGCCTGGTTGCGCCATGACGGGCCGGCGCTGCTCGATGTGAAGGTGAACCAGATGGAGCTGGTCATGCCGCCCAAGATCGAAGCCTCGCAGGTCGCGGGGACCGCATTGTTCGGCGTGAAGGCCGTGCTCGATGGCCGCACGAAGGAAGTCGTCGACCTGTTGCGCAATAATTTCTTGCGATGACGGCGCGCCGCGATACCCTGTTAGACGGATATGCGGCCTCTGTCGCGATAAGGAGATTCCCTTTTATGCCTACCACTACCTTCGCGGGTTTCGGCCGTGCTCTGGCTCTTCCTCTGATCATGTCTCTGGCGCTTGCGGGCTGCGGCACGCAGGAGGCGGAACAAGTGGGGCAAGCCGAAACGGCGATGACCGACGAACCGGGCGTGGACGGCGGGGCCGTCACTGCGGGCGAAGCGCGGTCGGAAGCGGCGGCGCTGGCGGAGCGGATCGCTTCGGGCGATCTGGAGCAAGGTGAATTGTCGGTTGCGCTGGAAGACCTAGACCGTCTGGTGAACGACAATCCCGTCGATTTCCCCGAGGACATGCGCCCTTCGCTGACGGAAGATATTCAATCCGCGCGCATGGCGATGGAATCGGAAGACAGCGAAGCCTTGCAGGAAGCGGCGGCATCCATCCAGGCCACGCTGTCCGGGTCCGACGCGGCTACCACGGCGAGCTGATGCCGGTGAGCCAGGGGGGTAGCCGGTTCCGGTGATATCGGCTGACATCGGTTGGGCAGCATGAGGTTCGTCTTCCTGACGGCTGGGGCCTTGCTGACGATGCTCGCGCCGTGCGTGGCGCACGCATCCTCGGGCCTCGACCAGAGCTTCCTTCAACCGATGGGGCCCGTCGCCGAAGAACAGTTCACGCACCTGCTGCGAGTGATCGGCATCACGATGATCGTGATCCTGCCGGTGCTGATCGGCGTGCCCTACATCCTCTGGCGCTATCGCTATGCCAGGCCACGCGGCGAATATCGGCCGGAGTGGGAATTTTCCAAACGGCTCGAATGGGCGCTTTGGGGCGTGCCGGTCGTGGTGGTCCTCGTGCTGGCGGGCTGGCTGTGGCATTCGACGGCCAAGCTCGACCCATACGATCCTCTGGGGCCCGAACCCTTGCAGGTTCAGGCGATCGGTCTCGATTGGAAATGGGTCTTCATCTATCCCGACGAAGGCATTGCGACAGTCAATGAACTGGCCGTGCCGGTGGGCAGGCCGGTGGAACTGACATTGACCACCGACACGGTGATGCAGAGCCTTCTGATCTCGTCCCTCACCGGCCAGATCTATGCGATGCCGGGCATGACGACGAAGCTGAATTTCGCCGCCTCGCGAACGGGGGAGGCCGAAGGCGAGAACACGCAATTCAATGGCACGGGGTTCGGGCGTCAGAAATTCATCGTGCGCGCGCTCGATCCGGCGGATTATGCGAACTGGGCGAGCGCGGCGTCCCAAGAACTGGTTCTCGACGAACCGACCTATGCCATTCTGCGCCGCCAGTCGGTCCTGGCCGAAGCGCGCAGCGAGCTCGGGTTGGAGAAGGGCGCCGAGCCGATCGTCATGGGGCTTGGCGTGGACGATCTGTTCGACAAAATCATTGCCAAATATCACCACCGCGGAACCGGCGATCGCGATAGCGTCCTCGGCGGAACCGGTCTGCCTTCCGATACGGCGAAGGAGGGCGGCGCGTGAGCGGGGAGACCAGTCCGATCTTCGGCAGGCTCGACTGGACGGTCACGCCCTATACCGACCTGCTGCGCGAGGTGAACAGCAGCACCATCGTCGGGGCCGGAGCGGCGAGCGTGCTGGTTCTGGGCGCGATCGCGGGGGTGGCGCTGCTCACCTGGAAGCGCTGGTGGGGGCCGCTCTACCGCGAATGGCTGACCTCGGCGGACGCGAAGAAAATCGGGATCATGTATATCGCGCTGGCGCTGGTGATGCTGGCGCGAGGGATCATCGAAGGCTTCGTCATGCGCGCGCACCAGGCTACTGCGCTGGGCACCCTGGCGCAGCAGGAAAGCGGCCTCGTGGCGCCGGATCATTTCGCCCAGCTGTTCAGCACGCACGGGACGATCATGATCTTCTTCGTCGCGATGCCGTTATTGATCGGGCTGATAAATTTCGTTCTGCCCCAGCAATTGGGCGCGCGCGACATGGCGTTTCCGGTGCTCAACCAGGTCAGCCTTGGGCTGACGGCAGTCGGCGCGGCGCTGGTGATGGTCTCGCTCCTGATCGGCAAGTTCGGGACCGGCGGGTGGACCATGTACCCACCCTATACGGGCATCGACTTCAGTCCGGGCGAGGGGGTCGATTACTGGCTCTGGGCGATCCTGATTTCCGGCGTCGGCTCAACTCTGACGGGCATGAATTTCGCCGTCACGATCTTCAAGGAACGCGCGCCGGGGATGCATTTCATGCGGATGCCGCTGTTCTGCTGGACCAGCCTGTGCGTCGCCATCATGCTGATCTATGCCATGCCGGCCCTGACCGTATCGAGCGGGATGCTGGTGCTGGACAGATATCTCGATTTCCATTTCTTCACCAATGATGCCGGTGGCAACATGATGAATTATGCCAACATCTTCTGGATGTTCGGCCACCCGGAAGTCTACATCCTGATCCTGCCGGCTTTCGGCGTCTTTTCAGAAATCAGTTCCACCTTCTCGGGCAAGCGGCTCTATGGCTACACCTCGCTGGTGATCGCCAGCATGAGCATCGCCGTGATCAGCTTCACCGTCTGGCTGCATCATTTCTTCACCATGGGGCAGAGCGCTGGGGTCAACATCGCCTTCGGCATCGCGACGATGATCATCGGTGTGCCGACGGGGGTGAAGATCTACGACTGGATGGCGACCATGTGGCGCGGCCGCGTGCGGATCACGACGCCGATCGTCTATCTGACCGGGTTCTTTCTGCTCTTCGTCATCGGCGGGCTGTCCGGCATCATCCTCGCCAACCCGTCGATCGATTATCAGGTGCACAATTCCACCTTTCTGGTGGCGCATTTCCACAATGTGATCATCCCCGGCGTGCTGTACGGAATGCTGGCGGGTATCCATTACTGGTTCCCCAAGGCCTTCGGCTATCGCCTCGACGAGACATGGGGACGGCGCACGGCCTTTCTGTTCGTCGGCGGCTTCATCTTTACCTTCCTGCCGCTCTACGTGCTGGGTCTGATGGGAATGCCACGCCGCTCGCCAACCTTTCAGAACCCCGATTTCCTCCCATGGATGTATATCGCCGCATTCGGTGCGGTGCTGATGCTGTGCGCGCTGGCCGCGCTGTGCTGGACGTTCTGGACCAGCTATCGCAATCGCCTTGCCCTGGCCGTGCCGGGTGGCGACCCGTGGAACGGGGCGACGCTGGAATGGTCCACGCCCGCCCCGGTGCCCGAATGGACGTTCCCGCGCATCCCGCATGTCGTCGCGCGCGACGATTGGGGAGAGGCGAAGCGTGGGGAAGACCCCTGGAAGGCGCCCGAGCGCTATGACGACATCGAAATGCCTGCGAACACCGCGCACGGCCTCCTGATCGCGGGCGCCGCCTTCGGCCTCGCCTTCGCGATGGTCTGGCATATCTGGTGGCTGGCCATCCTCAGCTTGCTCGCGATACCCGGTCTGCTCATCCTGCGCGGAATGGTTGTGATCGAGCCCAGAATCATCCGCGCGGCGGAAGTGGAGGATGCCGATCGGCGCTTCCGGCAGCAGGTGGCGAATCTTGCGCCGGTCACGCGAGCGGACGAGGAAACGGAGCGCAATCGCGGCGTGCCCGATGTTTCGGAGTTTGCCGGATGAGCGACACCAATCTCTATCCCGGCCTGAATCTTGGTGGCGGGCACGGCGATGCGCACGATCAGGCCGAGAACACCGTGTTCGGGTTCTGGGTGTTCCTGATGAGCGATCTCATCATTTTCGGAATCCTGTTCGCATCCTATGCTTCTTACCTTGATCCCATCGGGCTTGCCGGTGGGCCGGGGCCGCGCGACCTGTTCGACGTCAGGAGCGTTGCCATTCAGACTGCCTTCCTGCTGGTCGGCGGCGTGGCCTATGGCGGCGTGTCGCTGGCGGTCAAATACGAAACCGGGCGAGCGAAGGTCATCCTGTGGCTCTTGATCTCCGCCGCGCTTGGCGCTGGCTTCCTGGTCTTCGAGGTCAGGGATTTCATTACGCAGGCAGGCGAGGGCGGCGTGCCGCAGGCGAGCGGTTGGCTCAGTTCCTACTGGGCGCTGGTCGGCCTCCACGGTATCCACGTCCTGTCCGGCATCATCTGGATCCTCGCCATGGCCGCGCAGATCCTCAAGCGCGGGATGGACGATACGGTGAAGGTGCGCCTCTCGATGCTGGGCGTATTCTGGCATTTCCTCGACCTCGTCTGGGTCGGCATCTTTTCCTTCGTATTTCTGGTGCCCCTCGCATGAGCAGACCGAACACTGGAGAGCTGGATCCGAAGGACACTGCGCGCGCGGAAATCCGCAGCTATGCGATCGGTTTCGTCGCGAGCCTGCTGCTGACGAGCGGTGCCTTTGCCGCGCACCTATCGGGACTGTCGGCGCCGTGGAAGATCGCGTTGATCTGCGCGGCCGCCCTCGTTCAGATCGTCGTCCACCTGCGCAATTTCCTGCATCTCAGCTTTTCGGGCGAGCAATCGCGTGAGGACCTGCTGCTGGTGCTTTTCTCCGTCTGCCTGCTTGCGATCATGGCGGGCGGCACCTGGTATGTCATGGCCGACCTTGGCGAGCGAATGCACCAGGGTGGGATGGATGGCGCTGATATGCGCTCGATGTCGGCGGACTGAGGATTTCGGCAATCTAACGCTCAAACCTGTCTGCCGACGCCCACGCGAAGTGAACAGGCGTTTCAGCCATGTAATAGCGCGTTAGCTCGGACAACTGGGAGACGGTCCGTTCGGCTCCGGCGCATGGCGCGGGCTCTGAACGCAAAAACGCCACCGATGGTGACCCCTACGGGAATCGAACCCGTGTTTCAGCCGTGAAAGGGCCGCGTCCTAACCGCTAGACGAAGGGGCCAGTCCCGTTGCCGGGTCGGTGGCGTGGCCGGGCGTCTAATGGGCTGTTCGGATATCGTCAAGCCTCGGATTGCGGCAAATTTTCAATCCGTCCACCAAACGCTCAATCTGCCCAGGCCGCGTCTTCCAAATGCAGCTCCGCAGCAGGCCGCTGGCCCCAATCGTCGATCTTCGCGCGCCCCGCCAGCCAGAGCCTGCGCCCGCGCGCGCCATGCAGCAAAGTCTGGCCAAGCTCGCTTTCCGCCATGCGGAAACCGATCGCCTTGAAGCTACGTCCGTCGTCGCCCGATGCGACGATGCGGACATGGCCGGTGCCCACCACGTCGCATTTTACGAGCCGCACCGGGCCGACAGCGAGGCGGGGGCCGGGCCAGCCCATGCCGAACGGGCCAGCCCCTTCCAGCGTCTCGACCAGATCGGGCACCAGCCCTCCGGGCGAGACGGCGAGATCGAGCACGGTCGATTGCCCCGCGCTCGCCCGCGCAACGTCCTTCGCCAGACGCTCGTCCAGCCAGTCGGCAAAGGCATCAAGCCGGTCGGCGTCGATCGTCAGCCCCGCTGCCATCGCGTGGCCGCCGCCTGCCACTAGCAACCCGCTCTCGCGGGCAGCGATGATCGCGGCGCCCAGATCGACGCCCGCGATGGAGCGGCCCGATCCCTTGCCCTGACCGGTCTCCTCGTCGATCGCGATGACAAGCGCGGGCTTGCCGGTCTTTTCCTTGATCCGACCGGCGACGATGCCGATCACGCCCGGATGCCAGCCCCGCGCCGCGACGAGCGTGACAGCGCGATTGTGCTGGCCCGCCAGCTGTTCTTCCGCCGCCTCTTGGACCGCGGCCTCGATCGCGCGGCGCTCGTCGTTGAGCTGGGAAAGCTGGGCGGCGATGGCTGCCGCCTCTTCCGGGTCCTGCGTCGTCAGCAGGCGCACGCCCAGAGTCGATTCGCCGACACGTCCGCCGGCATTGATGCGCGGGCCGAGCGCGAAGCCGAGATCGCTACAGGCGGGCGCGCGCTTCAACCGGCTCGCATCGATCAGCGCCGCCATGCCGATATTCGCGCGGCGCGCCATGATCTTGAGGCCTTGCGCCACGAAGGCGCGGTTCAACCCGTGAAGCGCCGCGACATCCGCCACGGTGCCGAGCGCGACCAGATCGAGCAATCCCATCAAATCGGGCTCGCGACGCGATTCGAAATAACCACGTTCGCGCAAGGTTCGCACCAGAGCTATCGCGAGCAGAAAGGCGACCCCCACGGCAGCGAGATGGCCGTGCCCCGCCGCGAGGTCGTTTTCGTCGAGCCGGTTCGGATTGACGAGGGCGAGGGCGCGCGGGAGTTCGGCGGCGCATTTGTGGTGATCCACCACGATCACGTCCACGCCAGCGTCATGCGCCTGTTGCAGCGCATCGAACGCCATCGCGCCGCAATCGACGGTGACGACGAGGCTACTGCCCTGCTCGCCAAGCTTCACCAGCGCCTTGCCCGAGGGGCCGTAGCCTTCGAGCAGGCGGTCGGGAATGTAATAGTCCGCGTCGATTCCGAGATCGCGCAGCAGGCGGATCAATAGCGCTGCGCTGGTCGCCCCATCGACGTCGTAATCGCCGTAGACGGTGATCCGCTCCCCACTCAGCACCGCCTGAGCGAGACGATCGGCGGCGCTGTCCATATCGTTGAACTCGGACGGATCGGGGAGGAAATCGCGCAGGGTCGGCGCGCGATTGCGAGCGAGATCGTCCTCGGCCACGCCGCGCGCGAGCAGGAGTTGGGTTACGATGTCGTGACTGACAGTCGCCGCGCCGCCACGCGACAAATCCATGTTGCCACCGCGCCAGCGCCATGTCCTGCCAGACAGCGATCGCTCGATCCCGAGCACGGAAGGGGCGGTATCTGTGGGCATGGTCCCGGTTTTAGGCGCCTGTTCCTGAACCGCAAGGGAGCGCGGATTGACAATCGACAGTGGCTTGCGATGGTGGAAGGCGATGTCGCAAGCCCCCCTCCTGATCGCCTGGCACAGCCGCACCGGTGCCAGCCACGCCATGGCCGAAGCGGCATTCGAGGGGGCAGGGGATGTGGCTCTATGCCTGCCCGCCGAAGACGTCGAGCCCGAGCATTTTCTCGCTGCGCGCGGCTATCTGTTTTGTTGTCCCGAAAACCTCGCCACGATGAGCGGGATGATGAAGGACATGTTCGATCGCTGCTATTACCCCGTCCTCGGCCGGATAGAGGGCCGCGTCTACGCCACCATCATCGCGGCGGGATCGGACGGGGAGGGCGCCCAGCGCCAGATCGACCGGATCGCGAAGGGCTGGCGGTTGAAGCGGGTCGCCGAACCTCTGATCGTCAATTTCGCGGCGCAGACGCCCGATCGGATTCTGGCTGACAAAAGCGTGCCGGACGACACGCTCGACCATTGCCGCGAAATCGGCGCGGGTCTTGTTGAGGGGCTTCAGGCGGGCATTTTCTGACCCGCCGGGTTTCTACCCGGTAGCTTTTCCCAGCGCGGCCTTCGCATCTTCGTATTCGCGCGCCAGCCGTTCGACCATCTGCGAAACCGGGCCGACCGATTTGACCGTGCCGATGCCCTGACCCGAACCCCAGATATCCTTCCACGCCTTGGCTTTCGTGTTGCCGCCGCTGCCGAAATTCATCTTGCTCGGATCGCTGACCGGCAGATCGTCGGGGTCCATGCCCGCCGCCTCGATGCTGGAGCGCAGGTAATTGCCGTGCACGCCGGTAAAGAGGTTGGTGTAGACGATGCCCGCCGCATCGCCCTCGACGATGCCTTGTTTGTAGCGCGCATCCGCATTGGCCTCGTCCGTCGCGATCCAGGGCGATCCGATATAGGCGAAATCCGCGCCCAATGCCTGCGCGGCGAGGATCGAGCGGCCATGTGCGATCGAGCCGGAGAGCGCGACGAGCCCATCGAACCATGCGCGGATTTCCTGCATCAGCGCGAAGGGGCTCAACGTACCCGCATGGCCGCCAGCCCCGGCGGCGACGGGGATCAGCCCGTCCGCACCCTTTTCGATCGCCTTGCGCGCGAAGCGGTCGGTGATGACGTCATGCATGGTGATCCCGCCCCAGCCGCGCACAGCATCGAAGATTTCTTCGCGCGCGCCCAGAGACGTGATGACGAGCGGGACCTGCCATTTGCCGCAGGTCGCCATGTCGGCCTCGATCCGGTCGTTGGAGCGATGGACGATTTGGTTGACCGCGAACGGTGCGGCGGGGCGGTCGGGATTGTCGCGATTATGCGCGGACAATTCTTCGGTAATCTGGTGGAGCCATTCGTCGAGCTGCGACTGGGGCCGGGCATTCAGGGCCGGGAAGCTGCCGACGATCCCCGCCTTGCACTGCGCGATCACCAGCTCGGGCCCGGATACGATGAAGAGCGGCGATCCGATCACCGGGAGGCGAAGGCGGTCGAAGGGGGCGGGCAGGGGCATGGTCGGGTGTCCTCTCGCTGGTTATGCCAACCGGGTTATGGCGGTCCGCCCCGCTTGTCGAGATTGCCGTTACGGAAGGTCCTGCAGGCTAGGCAGGACGTGCGCGATATCGTAGGTGCGCGCGGCGTTCATGCAGAACAGGTCGCGCTTTTCCTGCGCCGACGCGCCGGAGGCGAGCCGCTTGAACGCGTTCCACAACACCGGGTAGCTCGCGCCCCAGCGATCGACCGGGTAATTGCTTTCGAACATCGCACGCCCGGTTCCGAACGCCTCGATGCAGGTTTCGATATAGGGCCGCCACATCGTCGCGAGCTCTTCCGAACCGCATCCCTTGGCGGGACCTTCGTCGGGCATACCGCAGAACGACATTGCGAGCCCGCCGAGCTTGACCGACACGTTCAGGCATTCGGCGATCGCGCGGATGCTGGATCGCCAGCGATCGAAATTCTCCGGCAATGTGCCCGCATACGACCCCATCCCAAGCGGGGTGCCGCAATGGTCGAGCACGATCGCCTGATCGGGAAAGGCGCGGGCGAGATCGAGCACGTCGCCAAGCTGCGGTTCGAGCACCCAGGCATCGAAGTTCAGCGCGAAACGCGAATAGGCGGCAAAGCCGGCGCGAAAGGCGTCCGAGCGATAAAGACCTTCCGGCGCGTGGAAGGGAGGACCGAGCACCTCGGGATCAGCATCCCACGCGCCTGCATGACGGATACCCTTGAAGCGGCCATTCCCGGCAGCGATCAGCGCCTCGATCACCGGAGCGATCGCATCGCCGAGCGTAAGGTCCGCATGTCCCACGATTCCCGCACATGGGCGATAATCGCCGTAAAGGCCGCTTGCACCCTGCGCCGCCACGCCGTTCGCGTATTCGACTTCGCCGACCGGCTTCATCGCATCTTCGCGATCGGCCGCATAATAGGCCCCGCATTCCATGAAGACCGTCGCGAGAATGCGGTGGGAGGGTGTCTGACCCGATCCGCTCACATCCTCTCGCAACGCGTCGAAATCGTAATAGGCCGCACCCGCGATTGCCTCGAGAAAGGGATGGCGCGGGGTCGGGAAAGCGGGCAGCAGGGGGCGCAGATCCCAAAGGTGGTGATGGGGATCGACGATCGGAAGATCGGGTTCGAGTATAGTTTCGGCCATAATTTCATCTCCCCGTAACCATTTCGGAACGCTCTCTGGCTAGCATTTGATGCGTGGCTCTACGTAATGCGCCGAAGGTGGCTTCTTTTAATGTTCTGCGTTAGGGGCATGGGTAGGGGCAAGGGTTAAGTCATGAGACGGGAAGTTCAGAGCATCGTCGGCTATGCCGCTGCGTTCTTCGCGGCGACGACAGCTACGATCTTCTGGACCCGGTATAGCGGCGGCCTGGCCCTGTTCTGGCCGGGCACGGCGATCGCGGCGGCGCTGTTCCTGACCTTGCCCTATCGCAAATGGGCGGTGCCTGCTGGCATTCTGCTCGTTCTCAGCACTATCGCCACCGCTTTCTTCGGTTTCGGTCCGGGGCCTGCGCTTCCGCTCGCCTTCGTGAATGTCAGCGAAGCACTGTTGACCGCCCATCTTTTGCGAAAGTTCCGGCCCCAAGGCGATTACGTCACCAGTGGGCCGGGCATCCTCGCCCTGATCGGGATAGCGGGTTTCGCGGTTCCCATCACTCTGTCGCTCTTCGGAAGCTTCATCGCCTGGCGGGCGGTGGGCGGTGAATGGTGGCTGCATACGATGGCCTGGATCGTCGGCCACGGGCTCGGCGCGATGCTGGTGATGCCGCTTGTCCTGCTTATCTCAGGCTATGCGAGGAGCGACGGAGCGCCGGATATGTCGCTGCGGCTTTCTCCGCGAAGGACGGTGGAATTCATCTTCGTCCTGGCGCTGATCGCTGGCATTTCGACTGCGACGATTTTCCAGACCGGATTTCCTCTGCTGTTCCTTCCGATGGTGCCCGTGGTGCTGGCAAGTTATCGGTTCGGACGATTGGGCGCCACGGTGGGTGTCCTGGTCGTCACAGTGGTCGCGGCGGCGTCGCTCGCGCAGGATACGGGACATTTCGCCGCTCTCGATCTGTCCATGGCCGGCAAAGCCCTGTTCCTGCAATTCTATCTGGCGGTGCAATTGCTGATTGCCCTGCCGCTTGCGATCGCGCTCAATCAGCGCGAGCGACTGGTCGCCGACATCATCCAGCGCGAGGCGCTTCAGCGCTTGATCTCCGATCATTCGGACGACGCGCTGCTGCATCTCGACCGTGAGGGATTGATCCAGTTCGCGTCTCCGGCATCACGGGCGCTGAGCGGCCTCGAGAATCTCGATGGCAAGCCGCTCAGCACCTTTTTCGGGGCGTTCGACCATCAGATCATCGAGGAAGCCCTGTCAGGGGCGCGCGCATCTCCGGGGGCCACGCGGATCATCGAACGTTCAGTGACACGCGGCCATGCGACTCTTTGGCTGGAGGCGAAGATCCGCGCGGTCTACGCCGCGGGGGCGGTGCGCTCTTTCGTCGTCACGATCCGTGACGTCACCGCGCGCAAGCTCGATGAATTGCAAGCCACGCGCGAGGCGCGCACCGATGCGCTGACAGGCCTGCCGAACCGCCGCGCCTTCCTCGACATGCTGGAGGAACAACTCGTTGATGCAAAGGAAGCGCCCTTCGCTCTCGCGCTGATCGATCTCGACCATTTCAAGCGCGTCAACGACACCTACGGCCATGATACCGGGGACATGGTCCTGAAAAGGATCGCCGGCCTCATGCGCGAACACACGACGCGCAAATGTATTTTTGCCCGTCTTGGTGGCGAAGAGTTCGGAATGATCGTGACACGCGATGCAGTCGACGATGCGCTGGCGATCTGCGAGCATCTGCGCGAGGCGATCGCCGGCAAGCGCATGGCCGACCAGGACGGTCGCACCTTCAACATCACAGCCAGTATCGGCATCGCGCGCATCGTCGAAACATGCAGCGCGTCGGTGGCGATGAACTGCGCGGACGCGCCTCTCTATGCCGCCAAGGCTGCCGGTCGCAATGCCATAAGAGTGGCTCAGTGCGAGGGCAGCTGGGGCTCACCGATGCGGGTGGTGCCCCGCCATGTCATGGGCGACGCGGGCTGACCGGGCGCTAGGTCCGGGCGATGGCGCTGTTCGCGGCGCTCAGCACTGCGCGCACGCCTGCCGTCGCGACATCCTCGTCGATACCGCAAGCCCAGATCGTCTGGCCGGACGGTGTGCGACATTCGAGATAAGCGGCCGCCCTGCTGTCACGCCCCGTGGTGAGAGCATGTTCGACGTAATCGACGATTTCCAGCTGCAAGCCGAACGCCTCCTCCAGCGTGCTTAGAACACTCGAAATCAGGCCGTTGCCGCGCCCGCTCACGCTCTGGCGCTCGCCATCGACCTCGATCCTCCCGCTGAACAGGCGGCTGCCATCCGAAGCACGCCGCTCTTCGTAATCGATCAACTGGAAATGCTTGTCCCTTGTCTGGACGTGATAGGTTTGGCGGAAGGCCTCCCAGATATCGGCGGCATTCAGTTCGCGACCCAATTCGTCGGCCATGCGCTGGACATGGGGGCTGAAATCGGCCTGCATCTTCTTGGGCAGCTTGAGGCCCTGGTCCTGCTCCAGCACCCAGGCAAATCCGCCCTTGCCGGACTGCGAATTGACGCGGATCACCGCTTCGTAGCTGCGGCCCAGATCGGCGGGATCGATCGGGAGGTAGGGCACGCGCCAGCGCTCGTCATTCTGCGTCGAACGGGCGCCGAAGCCTTTCTTGATCGCATCCTGATGGCTGCCGGAAAAGGCGGTATAGACCAGCTCGCCACCATAGGGATGGCGGGCGGGGACGGGCAATTCGTTGCAATATTCGACCGTGCGGATCACCCGGTCGATATCCGAGAAGTCGAGCGCGGGATCGACACCTTGCGTGTACATGTTGAGCGCCATGGTCACGAGGCAGCAATTGCCCGTCCGCTCGCCATTGCCGAACAGGCACCCTTCGACCCGGTCCGCGCCCGCCATCAGCGCCAATTCCGCCGCCGCCACGCCGGTTCCGCGATCGTTATGCGTGTGCAAGCTGATAACCGCGCTGTCGCGATTGGGCAGGTTACGGATGAAATATTCGACCTGATCGGCGTAGATATTGGGTGTGGCCGCCTCGACCGTGGCGGGCAGGTTCAGGATGATCGGATGGTCGGGCGTCGGCGCGAGCACGTCCATCACGGCCTCGCAGACTTCCAGGCTGAAATCGAGTTCGGCGGTCGAGAATGTTTCCGGGCTGTACTGGAAATGCCAGTCCGTATCGGGTCGCGCGCCCGCTTCGTCGCGCATGACCTTCGCGCCCGCCACAGCGATCTCGCGCACCTGGTCGCGGCTCATGCCGAACACGATCTCGCGCCAGGCCGGGCTGACCGCGTTGTAGAGATGGACGATCGCCGCGCGCGCGCCGTCGAGGCTGGCGAAGCTGGTGCGGATCAGGTCCTCGCGGCTCTGGGTCAGCACCTGAACGATCACGTCGTCGGGGATGCGGCCGCTCCGCACCAGCCCGCTGATGAAGTCGAACTCGGTCGCGCCCGCGCTGGGGAAGCCGACCTCGATCTCCTTGACGCCGATTTCGACGAGCAGGTCGAAGAAGCGGGTCTTCTTATGCGCATCCATCGGATCGACGATGGCCTGGTTGCCATCGCGAAGGTCGGTGGAAAGCCAGCGGGGCGGAGCGGTAATCGTGCGCGTCGGCCATTGCCGGTCGGGCAGGTCGATCTGCGGAAAAGGGGCGTATTTCGCGCTGGGATCGCGGAGCATTGGCATCGGGAGTACTCGGTCTGTCTAAAGGTTGCGACGTTCGGAAACCCTTGGGCGCTCAGCGCGCCAGACGGGCACGCCGGGTCACGCCCAAGGGCGGATAAGTCGTAGGCCGGACAGATCGAGCGCGTTCATAGGCCCTGCATCGCCGATCCGATCGTGCGATGCAAGCCTGTCGTTCGAAAATTACCCTTTCGGACGCGCCTTCATTCCTTTTCGAAGGCCGCGGTGATCTCCAGTTCTACCGCGTCACCCACCATCGGCAGCGCGTAGTCGATCCCGAAGTCGGACCGCTGGATGGTCGTGCGCCCTTCGAAGCCGATCGTCTCGCGCTTGTTCATCGGATTGGTCCCGGCGCCGGTGAAGCTGACATAGAGTTCGACTGGGCGCGTCACTCCGTTGAGCGTCAGATCGCCGTCGACCTCGGCCGTGACGCCGCTCGCGCCGATACGGACCGCGCGCGAAACGAACCGGGCAGGCTCGGGTTCGGGGCCGAAGAAATCGGGTTCCTCGCCATCCTTGCCGGGGCGCAGCATATGATCGCGCAAGCCCTCGCTGACGACCGCAAGACTGGTGATCGGGATCGTCACATCGACCGTAGCAGCGCTCGGGTCGGCGGGATCGATCGTCAACGTCCCGTCGACATCGCCGAACAGGCCGAAATAATCGTTGAAGCCGAAATGATCGACGCTCCACGCGACGAGGCTGTGGCTCCCATCGGTCGTATAGGTTCCGGCGGTGACGCGCGATACGTCGACGAGGCCGGGCTTGCTCGGCGGAGCGGACTGCGCCTCCAGCGCGGCGACGCCACCTACGCCAAGGACGAGAGCGGATAGGGCGAGGGCGATGGGCTTCATAACAGTCTCCTGAAGTCGGACGGTCCGGTGCTGACGGGACCTAGCGCGAACCGATCCCGTCCTCAAATCGTCCGGTCAGTTCCTGTCCTTGTCCACCAGCTTGTTGGCGCCGATCCAGGGCATCATGGCGCGCAGTTGAGCGCCGGTCTTTTCGATCGGGTGGGCGGCGGCGGCCTTGCGGCTTGCCTTAAGCTCGGGCTGGCCCGCCTGGTTGTCGAGCACGAAGTCCTTCACGAATCGGCCCGACTGGATGTCCTTCAGCACGCGCTTCATCTCGGCCTTCGTCTCGTCGGTGATGATGCGCGGACCGGTCTTGATGTCGCCGTATTCGGCGGTGTTCGAGATCGAATAGCGCATGTTCGCGATGCCGCCTTCATAGAGCAGGTCGACGATCAGCTTGGTTTCGTGGAGGCATTCGAAATAGGCCATTTCGGGCGCGTATCCGGCCTCGACCAGCGTTTCGAATCCAGCCTGGATCAGATGCGTGACCCCGCCGCACAGCACCGCCTGTTCCCCGAACAGGTCGGTTTCGCACTCTTCCTTGAAATCGGTCTCGATGATGCCGGAACGCCCGCCGCCGACCGCGCTGGCATAGGAGAGCGCCAGCTGTTTGGCGAAGCCGTTGCCGCCATCGGAAGCGCTGCTTTCCTGGTGGACGGCGATCAGGCACGGCACGCCGCCGCCCTTGAGATATTCCCCGCGCACAGTGTGGCCGGGGCCTTTGGGCGCGATCATGATGACGTCGACATCGGCGGGCGGATCGATCAGGCCGAAATGGATGTTGAGCCCGTGCGCGAAAGCGAGCGCGGTGCCGGGACGCATCCTGCCCGCGACCTCGCTCGCGTAGATCGCGGCCTGATGCTCGTCGGGCGCCAGGATCATCAGCACATCCGCCCATTTTGCGGCTTCCGACACGGTCTTGACCGTGAAGCCCGCACCTTCGGCCTTCTTCGCCGACGCCGATCCTTCGCGAAGCGCGATCACGACTTCGCCGACCCCGCTGTCGCGCAGGTTCTGGGCATGGGCGTGGCCCTGGCTGCCATAGCCGACGATCGCGACTTTGCGGTCCTTGATCAGCTGCTGGTCGCAATCGGAATCGTAATAGATGTGCATGGTATCCCTTTTCTCAGATTTTGTCCGCGCCGCGCATCATGCCGACGATGCCCGACCGCCCGACCTCGACCAGGCCGAGTTCGCGCATGAGGCTGATGAAGCTAGCGACCTTGTCCGGCGATCCGGTCAATTCGAAGACGAAGCTCGACGTGGTCGTATCGACGACATTCGCGCGGAACAGTTCGGCGATGCGGAGCGCCTCGACGCGTATTTCGCCCTTGCCGGCGACCTTCACCAGCGCCAGCTCGCGCTCGACATGCGGGCCTTCCTCGGTGAGGTCGATCACCTTGTGGACCGGGATCAGCCGTTCCAGCTGCGCGCGGATCTGGTCGATCACCTGCGGGGGACCGCCGGTGACAATGGTTATCCGGCTGACGGCGTGATCCTCGCTGATATCGGCCACCGTCAGGCTGTCGATATTGTAGCCACGCGCGGTGAAGAGCCCGGCGATCTTGGCGAGGATGCCCGCTTCATTGTCCACCACCACGTTGAGGACGTGGCGTTCGTCGTCCGGTCCCATCATCACACCAGCGCCTTTGCCTTGTCGTCGATCGATCCCGCCACGCTGTCGCCATACATCAGCATTTCGGTATGCGCCGCGCCGCTGGGGATCATCGGCAGGCAGTTCGCATTCTTCGACACGTGGCAATCGACGATGACCGGCCCGTCATGCGCGATCATCGCTTCGATCCCGGCATCGAGCTGGCTCTCGTCCTCGATCCTGATTCCCTTCCAGCCATAGGCCTCGGCCAGCGCCACGAAATCGGGCAGGCTGTCGGAGTAGCTGTTGGAATAGCGGCTCTCATAGATCAGTTCCTGCCACTGGCGGACCATGCCCATATATTCGTTGTTGAGGATGAAGACCTTGACCGGCAGGCGATACTGGCTCGCCGTTCCGAGTTCCTGGATGTTCATCTGAATGCTCGCCTCGCCCGCGATGTCTATGACGAGCGCGTCGGGATTGCCGAGCTGAGCGCCGATGGCGGCGGGCAGGCCATAGCCCATCGTGCCGAGGCCTCCGCTGGTGAGCCATTTGTTCGGCCCCATGAAGCCGAAATATTGTGCCGCCCACATCTGGTGCTGACCGACTTCGGTGGTGATGATCGGATCGCGATCCCGCGTCAGCGCGAACAGCCGCTCGATGCTCTTTTGCGGCATGATCGCATCGCTGCTCTGCGGATAGGCGAGGCAGTGCCGCGCGCGCCACCCGGCGATGCGGGCCTGCCACTCGGTAAGGTCGCGCGCCTCGCGCTTATCCCATGCCGAGACCAGCTGTTCGAGCACTTCGGCGCAATCGCCCACGATGCCGAGATCGACGGGGACCACCTTGTTGATGCTCGCCCGGTCGATATCGATGTGGATCTTCTTGGCCTGCGGGGCGAAGGCGTCGAGCCGTCCGGTCACCCGATCGTCGAACCGCGATCCGATCGCGACGATCAGGTCGGACCGGTTCATCGCCATGTTCGCTTCGTAGGTCCCGTGCATCCCCAGCATCCCGAGCCAGTCCGGGTGGTCGGCGGGAAACGCGCCGAGGCCCATCAGCGTGCTGGTAACGGGCGCGCCGGTCAGGCGCTGCAATTCGCGCAGCAATTCGCTGGCGCGGGGACCTGCGTTGATGACGCCGCCGCCGGTATAGAAGACGGGCCGTTCCGCCGCCGCGAGCATGTCGACGGCGCTGGCGATCTCGTCAGCCGCGGCGGAGGTGCGAGGCCGGTAGCGGTGCGAGGCGAGGGGGGCGGTCTCTTCCTCGTCCACCAGCGCGATCTGGATGTCTTTCGGGATGTCGACCAGGACCGGGCCGGGGCGACCGGTGGTGGCGATGCGAAACGCCTCCTCGATCGTGGCGGCGAGCTTGCTCGGGTCGTTCACGAGATAATTGTGCTTGGTGCAATGGCGGGTGATGCCGACCGTATCGGCTTCCTGAAACGCGTCGGTCCCGATCAGGCCCGTGGGCACCTGTCCGGTGATGACGACCATCGGGATCGAATCCATCCACGCATCGGCGATTCCCGTCACGGCATTGGTCGCGCCGGGGCCGCTGGTGACGAGGACGACGCCGGGCTTGCCGGTGGAGCGGGCATAGCCTTCCGCCGCATGGGCCGCGCCCGCTTCGTGGCGAACGAGGATGTGACGCAGGCCGCCTTCGCGCTGATCTTCGCCGAACAGCTCGTCATAGATCGGCAGCACCGCGCCGCCGGGATAGCCGAACACGAATTCGACGCCCTGCTGCACCAGCGTATCGATCAGGACTCGCGCGCCACTGCGCTGCTCCGACACTTTATTCTCCTTCGTCGGTGGGATTCGCTCCATGCCCATCATGGAAATCGGCCCGGGGCGGGGGTTAGCGCGCCGGGCCGATCTGGGAGACATATCTCTTCTTCAAGCCCGGATGTCAACGCTTTTTTGAAACAAAGATACAAAAATATCGCGTAAAGAGATTGTTTCATTGCGCGAACGCGGCCATTGGCTTGGCGATTGATTGCGAAACCAGGTGAATTGCCGCTTCGCATATTGTCTCGTCGACAGCCTCCCGCGCTCGATCGCTTCCTCACGGGTGAGCTCCCCGCGCAGCATGGCCGCCACTTCGGGCACGCCGATCGCCCGCATGACCGGAAGCGCCGGATCGAGATCGCGGTCGAGCAAGGTGCGCACCTCCTCGACCCCGCCTTCCGCGAGCATCATGGCGAAGCGGCGATCGCAGCGGTCGAACACCCATTCGCGATCGGGCAGGAGAATGAGCGGGTGGAGATCGATGCGATGCGCGATCCCGCCCTGCGTGTCAGCCTGCCAGTCCAGCATACTGCGCCCGGTCGAGCGAACGACCTCGAGCGCGCGGGCGATCCTCTGGCTGTCGGCAGGCGCGAGCTGTGCGGCGCGTTGCGGGTCTTCGTCCTGGAGAAAGGCAAACGCCATATCGGTCGGCATGGCGCGCACGCTTTCGCGGATCGCGGGATCGATCGGCGGGATCGCCGCGATCCCTTCGAGGAGCACACGCATATAGAGGCCCGTACCCCCGCACAGGATCGGCACGGCATTTTCGGCGTGAAGATCGTCGATCTCGCGCTTCGCCGCCTCTGCCCAATCCGGGGCAGAGCAGGCCATCGCGCCGTCCCAGCTGCCGAACAGGCGGTGCTCGATACCGCCCATTTCGTCTTCGCTCGGCCGGGCGCTGAGGATGCGCAGATCGCTGTAGACCTGCGCGCTGTCGGCGTTGATGACGACCGCGCGGCGGCCCGTGCTTTCGAGTTTGCGCGCCAGCCGCACCGCCAGATCGCTCTTGCCGCTGGCGGTCGGCCCTGCGATGAGCGCGACGGGTTTGCCGGAAACGGCGTTTTCAAGGAATTCGTGCGTGATCATCGCCCGGCTGATAGCAGATCAGGCAAGTATCGGTAACGCGCTCGAAACGCGGTTGGAACGGGCTCGCAACGCGCTCGCACAGGCTGGAACGCCGGTCGCATTTGCCGGAATGCTCGATTTCTGCGGCGACGTCCTTCAGATATCGCTCGCGGAGGGCGAACCGGTTGCGGTCGCCGATGTCCTCGAACAGCATTTCGGCGCCTGCGACCTGCTGGTGGCGGATCACGAGATCGAGATCCCGCGCCTGTTCGTGTCCGACATGGATTCGACCATGATCGGTCAGGAATGCATCGACGAGCTGGCCGATTTCGCGGGGTTGAAGGAACAGGTCTCCGCCATCACCGAACGCGCCATGCGCGGGGAACTGGATTTCCCCAGCGCGCTGGCCGAGCGGGTCGCGCTGCTCGAAGGGCTGGAGGAAAGCGCGATCGAGCGCTGTCTCGATGAACGGATCGAGCCGGTCGAGGGCGCGCGCGTCCTCGTTTCGACCTTGAAGGCCAAGGGATGCCACCCCGTGCTGGTCACGGGCGGATTCCACCATTTCGCCGATCCGGTGGCTCAGATGCTCGGTTTCGAGCGCGTCGTCGGCAACCGCCTGGCCGTCGCCGGCGGCAGGCTGACCGGCGCGCTCGACGGAGCCATCAGCGATTCGGCGACGAAGCGCCGCGTGCTGGAAGAAGAGCTGGAGCGTCTGGGCGAAGGCGCGCGCGTGCTCGCCAGCGGGGATGGGGCGAACGACATTCCGATGCTGGAAGCGGCCGATTACGGTTTCGCCTATCGCGCCAAACCCAAGGCGCGCGCTGCGGCCAACGGGCGGATCGAAAGCCGGAACCTGACCGCGATCCTCAAGCTGCTCAACATCCCGCAAAACGAATGGGTCGAGGGGTGACTTGAAGCGCGTTTACCTCGTGCTTACACTTGTGTAAGTAAGCTTTGTATCCCAGCGAGGTTTCCCTTCCCATGACCCAGCAAGCGCCGATCCAGTCCGACCTCGAAGCCGCCAGCGACGGGACGTTGCTGCGCGATCCGCGCCGGCCCCAGCCGCGTTATTCGCTGCCCAAGGCCTATGGCCATTTCCGCGACCTGCTGGAGGACAAGGAAGAGACCAGCCACGTCTTCAAGATTTTCGATTCGCTGCCGTCGAAGCACTTTCCCGAGCGGGTCCGCCGTCTGACGCTGAGCGCGGAGGGGGAACGGCTGCGCAAGGCGGAACCTTTCCTGCCGCCCATCCTCGACGATCACGAAACCCTGCGCCAGATGCCGCAGGGCTCTGTCGCCCAGGCCTATTGCGATTTCATGGAGAGCGAGGGGCTTTCCGCTGCGGGATTGGTTGCCGAAGCGGATAAATTGGGCCGTCCGAAATACGGCGATCTCACCGACTGGTATGCGTTCCGCTCGCGCGACGTGCACGACCTCATGCATATCCTGACCGGATACGGCCGCGATGCGCTGGGCGAACAATGCGTGCTGCTGTTCACCTACGGCCAACAGCCGAGCCACGGGCATCTCCTGATCGGCTACGCCGGGGCGCTGAACATCCGCAGCATGACGAAGGGCAGCAAGGCGCCGGTTCTGCGCGCGGTGCGTCAGGCGCATCGCACGGGGAATGCCTGCCCGCCGCTGGTCGATCTGCCGATCCAGGAATTGCTGGCGACTCAATTGAGCGACGCGCGCGAATTGCTGCACATTCCCGAACCGCACTGGTATCGCGAATGCCATCGTATCTGGCGCGAAGAGGGGCTGGACCCCTACGATCTGCTGGGGAAAGATTCGGGGCTCGCCAAGGCTGCGTAGGGGAGGGCACCCACCCCGGTTCGCTAGGTTCGCCTGCGGCTCACCAAACTGCACCGCCCCCTCTCGCAAGCGGGAGGGGTTAAGAGACTTGCGAGCTTGCTCGCTAGTCGCAGCGGGGTGGGCTCAAAGCCAGCTGGAAATCGTATCGAGCGGCTTCTTGCGCAGCGCGTGATCGGGCACGCTCGCATCCTGAGCCGGATGCCCCGCCACCACGATCATCAGCGGCTTTTCCCATTCGGGTCGCCCGCAAATGTCGCGCAGGAATCCCATGGGCGAGGGCGTGTGCGTCAGCGTCGCCAGGCCCGCCTCGTGCAAACTCGCAATCAGCATCCCGCAGGCGAGCCCGACGCTTTCGGTGACGTAATAATTCTGCGCCGCGCCGTCCTCTTCGATCCCGCCCTTGCGCTGCGCGAAGCAGACGATCAGCCAGGGCGCGGTTTCGAGAAACGGCTTCGACGCATCGGTGCCGAGCGGATCGAGCGCGGCGAGCCATTCCTCGCTTGCCTTGGGCGAATCGCCCTCCGCTCCATAGAAGCGCCGCTCCTCCGCTTCCGCCGCCTCGCGGATGGCGCGCTTCTTGTCGGGCGAGCCGATCGCCGCGAAATGCCAGGGCTGATGGTTGGCGCCGCTGGGCGCGGTGCCGGCGGCGCGGATGGCGTATTCGATCACCGCGCGCGGCACCGGCGTGTCGGCGAAGGCACGGCAGGAGCGGCGGGTGGAGAGCCGCTCGTAAGCGGCCTGCGCGCGGGCGATCCGCTCCTCGTCCGACAGGTCTGGCCCTGCCGGGAAGGGCGTCGTGCCGCTCAGCTTTCCATCCATTCGCGGAAGAACCGCGTGTGCGCAGCGCGCAATTCCGCGATCGTCTTGCCGAACAGCGTGTCGCCGCCCGTGCGCCCGATGCGGCGGAAGCCGATCGAGGCGGTTTCCGCGTTCTCGGTCCCCTTGGCGAGCGCTTTGTTGAGCGCTTCGGTATCGGGCACGGTGACGATATAGCGGCCCTGATCCTCGCCGAACCACCACTGCGCCTGGGTGTAGTCGCGGTGCCATTCGACCTCGGCGCCGATCCCGCCCGCCATCGCCATTTCAGCGAGCGCCACGGCGAGGCCGCCGTCCGACACGTCATGCACAGCGCTGACCAGCCCGTCCGCGATCAGTTGCAGCACGATCTGGCCCGCATTCTTTTCGACCGTCAGATCGGTCGGCGGGGTGCGGCCTTCGTCGCGGCCATGCACCACGTCGAGCCACAACGACTTGCCGAGATGCGAGCGTTCGGGATCGGGCGTGGCCCAGCTTTCCGCGCGGATCAGGTAGATCGCCTCGCCGTCCTGTTTGAACGGCATGGTCATCATCCGATCGTAATCATCGATCAGGCCCACGCCGCCGATCGCGGGGGTGGGCAGGATCGCGGAGCCGCCGCCGGTCGCCTTCGATTCGTTGTAGAGCGAGACATTGCCGCTCACGATCGGGAAGTCGAGCAGGCGACAGGCCGCGCCCATCCCGTCGAGCGCATGGACCAGCTGCGCCATGATCTCGGGCCGCTGCGGATTGGCGAAATTGAGGCAATTGGTGATGGCGAGCGGCCGCGCGCCGACCGCACACAGATTGCGATAGGCTTCGGCCACGGCCTGCTTGCCGCCTTCATAGGGGTCGGCATGAACATAGCGCGGCGTACAATCCGTGCTGATGGCAAGCGCCTTCTTGGTGCCATGCACGCGGACCACACCGGCATCGCCGCCGGTCTGCAATGTGTCGGCGCCCACCTGGCTGTCATATTGCTGCGAAATCCAGCCCTTCGACGCGAGATTGGGGCTGGCGAGCAGCTTCAGCAGATCCTCGCCCACATCCTGCGTGTCGGGCCGCTCGCTCATCGGCGCGATTTTGGCCCAGGCGGCATAATCCTCGCGGCTGAGATAGGGGCGATCGTATTCGGGGGCGTCCGCGGCAAGCGGGCCGAGCGGGATGTCGCATACGACCTCGCCATCGAATTCCAGCACCATGTGGCGCGTATCGGTGACTTCGCCGATGACGGCGAAATCGAGTTCCCACTTCTCGAAGATGGCCTGCGCCATCTCTTCCTTGCCAGGCTTCAGCACCATGAGCATCCGCTCCTGGCTCTCGCTCAGCATCATTTCATAAGGCGTCATCCCCTCTTCGCGGCAGGGCACCTTGTTCATGTCGAGCCGGATGCCCGCCTTGCCATTGGTCGCCATTTCGACGCTGGAGCTGGTGAGCCCCGCCGCGCCCATGTCCTGAATGGCGACGATGGCGTCGGTCGCCATCAGTTCGAGGCAGGCTTCGATCAGCAGCTTTTCGGTAAAGGGATCGCCGACCTGGACGGTGGGCCGCTTGGCCTCGGCGTCTTCCTCGAAATCGGCGCTCGCCATGGTCGCGCCGTGAATGCCGTCGCGCCCGGTCTTGGAGCCGACATAGACGATCGGATTGCCGACGCCGGTGGCGGCGCTGTAGAAGATCTTGTCCGCATCGGCGACGCCCACGGTCATCGCGTTGACGAGGATGTTACCGTCATAGGCGGGGTGGAAATTGGTCTCGCCCGCCACGGTCGGCACGCCGACGCAATTGCCGTATCCGCCGATGCCCGCGACCACGCCCTTGACCAGATGCTGCATCTTGGGATGCTCCGGCCGCCCGAAGCGTAACGCGTTCGCATTGGCGACGGGGCGCGCACCCATGGTGAAGACATCGCGCAGGATACCGCCCACGCCGGTCGCCGCGCCCTGATAGGGTTCGATATAGCTCGGGTGGTTGTGCGACTCCATCTTGAAGATGGCAGCTTGGCCATCGCCGATATCGATGACGCCCGCATTCTCGCCCGGTCCGCAGATCACCCAGGGCGCTTCGGTGGGCAGCTTCTTCAGGTGCAGGCGGCTCGATTTATAGGAGCAATGCTCGCTCCACATGACTGAGAAAATGCCCAACTCGACCAGATTCGGCTCGCGCCCCAGGGCGTTCAGCACACGCTGGTATTCGTCTTCGGACAGCCCGTGCTGGGCGACGACATCGGGAGTGATTGCGCTCATGCGCCGCGCCTTAGCCGCGCGCGCTCGCCACTGCCAGCCCGGTTTGCCGCTTATGCCACCGTGTCCGCCCTACCCAGGTGGCGAGCATGGTGAGAATCGCGAAGGCGACCAGCGCGGTGATGGGGAGCCACACGCTCATCACCGTGGGTTCGGGCGCGAACCAAGAGATCGTCTGCAACAGCAGCATGGCGCCGATCAGGACGAGAGGCGGGCCGACCGGACCCTTGGTCGCGCGGATATACCAGACGAAGGCCAGCAGCGTCATCGCCAGTTCCAGCGGGATCGCGATCAGCGGTCGGTCCCACAATCCCAGGCCGAACCTGTCCGGCCCGCCCGCCAGCGTGAGATCGGGCCGGTGGACGAGGAGATCGGTCAGCCAGTGGCTGAGGGTGACCAAGCCCGCCCAAACGCCCGCGACCGCGTTGCGGGACATCCTCCAGACGATCACGCCGAAGACCAGTGCGAACACGGCCGTCCCGGCAAGGCTGTGGGTGTAAGGCATGTAATGGAGGTCGAGCGGGTTCATCGCCGTGATTCCCGGCACGATCCGCATCTCCTCTATGCCCACCAGGACGAACAGGAAGAACGCCCAATCGACCAGTTGCGCGGCCACGAACAGCGTGCCGAGCCGCGGGCTTTCCGGCGAGATCGCCCCGGCGGCGAAGGCGGGCGCGAAATGGCCTATGAACATGGAGCGTCCCGATCGGCTTCAAGCTTCCATCCGTGCACCATGTCCCGCTGCCCCGTTGCTAATCCCCGCCGCATTACTTGACCGTGGCGCGACGTGCGGTCAATGCTCGGCGCCATGGATCAGGATGCTCGGGGCGATGCGACGCGCGCCATTTCGGATATGAGTTTCGAGGACGCGCTGCGTGCGCTCGAAGAGATCGTGCGCAAGCTGGAAAGCGGGGAGGTCACGCTCGATCGCAGCATCGACCTCTATGAACGGGGCGAGGCGCTGCGCACCCATTGTCAGGCGCGGCTCGACGCGGCGCAGGCGCGGATCGAGAAGATCGTGACCGACGGGCAGGGCCGTGCGACCGGCACCGCTCCGTTCGACGCCGCATCATGACGACGATGGCCGTTTCGGACAGCGACGACCTGCTCAAATCCGCGCTGGCGCGGGTGCAGGACGAGGTGGATCGCGCATTCGACGCCTATCTTCCCGTGCCGTCCGACAGCCGCGCCCGCCTGGTCGAGGCGATGCGCCACGCGACGATCGGCGGCGGCAAGCGCGTGCGTCCGCTGCTGGTGGTCGCCGTGGCCGACCTCTACCGCGTCGATCGCTCGGCGGCGGTCGCGGCGGGCTGCGCGGTCGAGGCGATCCATTCCTATTCGTTGATCCATGACGATCTGCCCTGCATGGACGATGACGAATTGCGGCACGGCAAGCCGACCGTCCATCGCGCCTTCGACGAGGCAACCGCGGTGCTGGCGGGCGACGCGCTGCACGCGCTGGCTTTCGACATCCTGACGCAGAGCGACGTCAGTTCCGATCCGTTCGTGCGCAGCGAGCTCGTCTCCGTCCTCGCGCGGGCCAGCGGGCACGAAGGCATGGCGGGCGGCCAGATGATGGACATGGCGGCGGACGAGGAGGATTACGATCTCCACCAGGTCACGCGCCTCCAGCAATTGAAGACCGGCGCTCTGCTGGGCGCCAGTGTCGAGATGGGCGCGATTCTGGGCCGCGTCCCGCCCGAGGGGCGGGCGCATCTGCGTGCCTATGCCCGCGATATCGGCCTCGCCTTCCAGATTGCCGACGACCTTCTCGACGTGGAGGGTGACGAGGCGCTGGCGGGCAAGGCGCTGCGCAAGGATGGCGAGCAGGGCAAGGCCACCTTTGTCACGTTGATGGGCGCCGAAAAAGCCCGCGAACAGGCGCGCGCTCTGGTCGATCAGGCGATCGGCCATGTCGCGGGCCACGGATCGGATGCGCGCCTGCTCGAAGCGCTGGCCCGCTTCGTCATCGAGCGGGACCGCTAGACGCGGGCGCGGAGAGGAAGCCTATGAGCAAGCGTATCGGCATCTATCCCGGGACCTTCGACCCTATCACATTGGGCCATGCGGACATTATCCGGCGCGGCGCCAAGCTGGTCGATCACCTCATCATCGGGGTGACCACCAATCCATCCAAGGATCCGATGTTCTCGACCGACGAGCGGCTCGCCATGGTTGAACGCGAGGTCGATTCGATGAAGCTCGCCAATGTCGAGATCGTCGGGTTCAACGCGCTTTTGATGAAATTCGCGAAGCGGCAGGGCGCGAGCGTAATTATCCGCGGTCTGCGCGCGGTCGCCGATTTCGAATACGAATATCAGATGGCGGGCATGAACCAGCAGATCGATGACGACATCGAGACGGTATTCCTGATGGCCGATGTTTCGCTGCAACCGATCGCATCCAAGCTGGTCAAAGAAATCGCCCTGTTCGGCGGCGATATCCAGCCTTTCGTGAGCAGAGAGGTGTGCGAGGATGTGATCGCGCGGGTCGAGACGATCGGGCGGCGCGGCGATTACTGATCCGATATCGCGGGTACCGCGGGTATCGCGGGCGCGAGCCTTCGTCCCCGAAGACCCCATCCCTTGAAAAGTCCCATTCATTGAAAAGAAAGCGCGCGCTCGCTAGAGCCCGCCTCCTATCCCCGATAATTATGACGGATTCCCGATGCTGAAGGTCACCACCGCCCTGAGCGCGCTCGCAGCGCTGACGCTGAGCCCGATCGCTGCCCCAGCCAACGCACAGGCGCAGGATGCGGCGGAAACGCCCGCGGCCCGGCCGGTCTACGAGCAGATCGACTACAATATCGAGAACGACCGCGAGAACATCCTCCTGCTCGACCTGTCGAACGGGCAGCGCGTCGCCATTCGCCTGATGCCCAGCTGGGCACCCAACCATGTCGAGCGCATCAAGACGCTGGCGCGGCAGGGCTTTTACGACGGCGTGATCTTCCACCGCGTGATCGACGGTTTCATGGCGCAGACCGGCGATCCGACCGGCACGGGGCAGGGCGGGTCCGAGCTTCCCGATCTCAAGGAAGAGTTCAATCCGATGCCGCATATTCGCGGCACCGTGGCGATGGCCCGCGCGGCGAGCGAGGACAGCGCGAACAGCCAGTTCTTCATCGTCTTCTATCCGCGTTTCGCGCTCGACAAGCGGTATACCAATTTCGGTCGCGTGATCGGGAACATGGCTGCCGTGGACGCGATCCAGCGTGGCGAGCCGCCGCAGAATCCCACGCGCATCATGCAGGCCTCGATCGCCAGCGACAATCGCCCGCAACCCTCGATGCAGGCGATGCCGACGCCCGGCCCGCAGACTCCGGGTGCCGAGATGACCGCCGACGATCTCAACGCTCCACTGGGCGAGTGATCGCTACGGAGCGATTTCGCATCCGATGAAGGTCGACCTTTTCGATTTCGAACTGCCGCCCGAGCGGATCGCGCTGCGCCCCGTGCGCCCGCGCGATGCCGCGCGGATGCTGGTGGTGCGCCCCGATAGTGCGGGAGGCGGCGCGTTCGAGGATCGCGGCGTGCGCGACCTGCCCGATTTGCTGAAAAAGGGCGACGTGCTCGTCTTCAACGATACGCGCGTGATTCCCGCCCAGCTCGAAGGGCGGCGCGGCGAGGCGAAGATCGGCGTGACGCTGCACAAGCGGGTCGACCTCAGGCGCTGGCAGGCCTTCATCCGCAATGCCAAGCGCGTGAAGGAAGGCAATATCCTCACCTTCGGCGGCGGCGTGACGGCGGTGGCCGAAGCCCGCCATGACGATGGCAGCTGGACCCTGTCCTTCCCCGGCACCGAACCGGTCGAACTGCTGCTGGAGCGGGCGGGCACCATGCCCCTGCCGCCCTATATCGCGGGCAAGCGTTCGACCGACGCGCAGGATCGCGAAGATTACCAGACCATGTTCGCCGCGCGCGACGGTGCGGTGGCGGCACCGACCGCCTCGCTCCATTTCACGCCCGAACTGGTCGCGGCGCTGGACGAGGCCGGGATCGGCCGCGAAATCCTGACGCTGCATGTCGGTGCAGGCACGTTTCTGCCCGTAAAGGCGGAGGATACCGCCGATCACCGGATGCATTCCGAATGGGGCCGGATCGAGCCCGAGGTCGCCGAGCGGCTGAACGGCGCGCGCGCGGCGGGCGGGCGCCTGATTGCGGTCGGCACCACCAGCCTGCGCCTGCTCGAAAGCGCGGTTGCGCCCGACGGGAGCATTGCGGGCTGGGAAGGCGATACCGACATCTTCATCACGCCGGGCTACCAATTCCGCGCGGTGGATGGGCTGATGACCAATTTCCACCTGCCGAAATCGACTTTGTTCATGCTGGTGAGCGCCTTGATGGGGCGCGAGCGGATGCAGGCCGCCTACGCCCACGCGATCGACAGCGGTTATCGTTTCTATTCCTATGGTGACTCCTCCCTCCTGCTCCCGTAATCGGAGCGGATGACCGACCCGATCCTTCAGATTTCCGGCCTGACCAAGGTCTATTCCAGCGGGCTTAAGGCGCTCGACAGCGTCGATCTGACGATCCGGCGGGGGGAGATTTTCGCGCTGCTTGGGCCGAACGGGGCGGGCAAAACCACGATGATCGGCGCGGTATGCGGTCTGGTCCGGCCGAGCGGGGGCACGATCACCGCCTTCGGCTACGATCTGGCGCGTGACTGGCGCAAGGCGCGCGCGCGGATCGGGCTGGTGCCGCAGGAACTCGCCACCGATATGTTCGAACCCGTGGAGCGCGCGGTGGCGCATTCGCGCGGCCTGTTCGGCCTCGCGCCGGACCCCAAGAGGATCGAGGAAATCCTGCGCTCGCTCAGCCTGTGGGACAAGCGCGGCGAACGGATCATGGCCCTGTCGGGCGGCATGAAGCGCCGCGTGCTGATCGCCAAGGCGCTGGCGCACGAGCCGGATCTGCTCTTCCTCGACGAGCCGACCGCCGGGGTCGATGTCGAACTGCGCAAGGGGATGTGGGCGATCATCGACGAGATGCGCGCGCGCGGCGTCACCATCATCCTCACGACCCACTATATCGAGGAAGCCGAGGAAATGGCCGATCGGGTCGGCATCATCCGCAAGGGCCAGATCATCATGGTGGACGAAAAGGACGCGATGATGGCGCGATTGGGCCGCACCGAAGCGCATATCTCGCTCGCCGAACCGCTCGCCGCGCTCCCGCCCGCGCTGACGGCCTATCCGGTCGAGCTTGAAGAGGGCGGAAAATCGCTCTGCTATCGCGGCGGCGACGGGACGGGGAAGGGCAAGGCCGAGGTCGCCGCGATCACCAAGGCGCTGATCGCCGCCGATATCGACTATACCGGGATCGACGTGCGCGAGAGCAGTCTCGAGGATATCTTCGTCTCGCTGCTGGGAGAGGACGCATGATCGCCTGGCGCTCGACTTGGTCGATCTACACGCGCGAATTGTCGCGTTTCCTGCGCACTGCGTTCCAGTCCGTGCTGGCGCCGGTCCTGACCACCGCGCTCTATTTCATCGTCTTCGGCGCGGCGATCGGTGGCCGGATGCCCGATCTGGACGGGGTCCAGTATGGCGCCTTCATCATTCCCGGCCTGTTGATGCTGACGCTGCTCGGCGAAACGACCAGCAATTCCAGTTTCGGGATCTACATGCCGCGCTTTACCGGCACGATCTACGAATTGCTGAGCGCGCCGATCGGCGTGGCGGAAACGCTGATCGGCTTCGTCGGCGCGGCGATGACCAAGAGCCTGATCCTGGCGGCGATCATTCTCGTCACGGCGAGATTGTTCGTCGATTATTCGATCGCGCACCCCTTCCTTGCCGTGATCTACATCATGCTGGTTGCCGCCGCCTTCAGCCTGTTCGGCTTCATCCTCGGCATCTGGGCGGACAATTTCGAAAAGCTCGGCATTATCCCGATGCTGTTCCTCACTCCGCTGACTTTTCTCGGCGGGACCTTCTATTCGATCGATATGCTGCCCAAGCCGTGGGACACGATCGCGCTGTTCAACCCGATCGTCTATCTTGTCAGTGGACTGCGCTGGACCTTTTACGGCAGCAGCGATGTGAATATCTGGGTCAGCTTCGGAATCACGCTGGCGTTCCTCGCCCTATGCGTCGGGGTGATCGCTTTCATCTTCAAGACCGGGTGGCGATTGCGCGCATAAGAATATAAATGAGACCCATGCCGTTACGTCTTCGCTCCCTTTCGCTCGTTTCCCTGTGTCTGGCTTCGGGCCTGGCTGCGCCCGTTCTGGCCCAGGAGGAGGGCGCGCCCGAACCGGTTAAATCGGCCTTGCCCGATCCGGTGCGCGCCATGCTCGAAGCGGCAGCGGAAACCGGCGATGCCGCCACCTTCGGCGCAGTTGCGGCGACCGCGAAGAAAACCAATCCAGACAGTGCCGCCGAGATCGCCGCGCTCGAAAAGGATTTCAACGAAGCGAGGAGAGAGCGCGAGGCTCTCGCCGCGACGGTCAAAGAGCGCGAACTTCGCGAGGCCGGCCTGTTCGACAATTGGAACGGGCGCGGCGAGATCGGCGCTTTCCGCTCGACCGGGAACAGCGACAATCTCGGGCTCACCGCCGCGCTTTCGCTTGATCGCGAAGGGGTCGACTGGACTCACAAGCTGCGCGGTCGCGCCGATTACCAGCGTTCGCGCGGGATCACGAGCCGCGAGCAGTATTTCGCCTCCTACGAACCGCGCTACCAGATCGAGGACCGCCTGTTCGCCTACGGGCTCGGCCAGTTCGAAAGCAATGTCTTCCAGGGCTTCGATCAGCGATATGCCGTGTCGGGCGGGCTTGGATACAAGGTCGTGGAAAACGACAGCCTGCAATTATCGGTCAAGGGTGGTCCTGCCTTGCGGCATACCGAATTCGTCAATGGCGACAATGAAAGCAGCCTCGCGGCCCTGCTCGGCGTGGATTTCGACTGGACCTTCGCCGAAGGGCTGAAGCTGACGCAGGACGCCAATGCGGTTGCCGAGGCGGGCGGGCAGGCGGTCGCCTTGATCGGCGGGCCGAGCACCACGCTGTCGCTGATCACCGGTCTCGACGCCAAGGTCAGCGACCGGATCAGCACGCGCTTTTCCTATTCGGTCGATTACGACAGCGATCCGCCGCTGAACGCGGTCAGCACCGATACGCTTACCCGCTTCACGCTGGTCTACGGTTTCTGAGACGCGCCAGATGACCGCACCCCGTTTTGCATTCACCATCGCCGCGACCGATGGCGCGGCGCGCACCGGCACGATCCGAATGCGGCGCGGCGACATCCGCACCCCCGCCTTCATGCCGGTGGGCACCGCCGCCACGGTCAAGGCCATGAAGCCGGAAACCGTGCGCAGGACGGGTGCGGACATCATCCTCGGCAACACCTACCACCTGATGCTGCGTCCGGGTGCGGAACGGGTTGCCCGGCTCGGTGGCCTGCATAAATTCATGAACTGGAACCGCCCGATCCTGACCGATAGCGGCGGCTATCAGGTGATGAGCCTGTCGGATCTGCGCAAGCTGACCGAGCAGGGGGTCGAATTCCGCAGCCATATCGACGGGTCGAAGCATATGCTGACGCCCGAACGTTCGATGGAGATCCAGCGCCTGCTCGGCAGCGATATCGTCATGGCCTTCGACGAATGCCCGCGTGCCGACCAGCCGCGCGACGCGATCGCGAAGAGCATGGAAATGAGTATGCGCTGGGCACGGCGCAGCCGCCACGGTTTCGATGCGGGTGGCGACCATGCCGAAAATGCCGCCCTGTTCGGCATACAGCAGGGCGCGCTCGACGAGGATTTGCGCCGCTATTCGGCTGACGCGCTGACCGATATCGGCTTCGACGGCTATGCGATCGGCGGCCTCGCCGTGGGGGAGGGGCAGGAGGCCATGTTCGCCACGCTCGATTTCGCGCCGGGGCAATTGCCGCAGGACCGCCCCCGCTATCTGATGGGCGTCGGCAAGCCCGACGATCTGGTCGGCGCGGTGGAGCGCGGGGTCGACATGTTCGACTGCGTCCTGCCGAGCCGGTCGGGCCGCAACGGGCAGGCCTTTACTTGGAACGGCGCTCTCAATCTCCGCAATGCCCGTTTCGCCGAGGATCAGGAGCCGCTCGATCCGCGCTGCCCATGCGACACCTGCGGGACCTATAGCCGCGCCTATCTCCATCATCTCGTCAAGGCGGGCGAAATCCTCGGCGCGATGCTGATGACCGAGCACAACATCGCCTTCTACCAGCACCTGATGCAGACGATGCGCGATGCCATCGCTGAAGGACGCTTCGCTGCCTTCGCTGCCGATTTCCGGCGCGATTATCTGTGCTGACCCGCCCGATCAGGCGGCGCGATTGATCGCCTTGGCGGAACGCGCCTGCGGAACAGTGATGTCGCGCCCACCCTGCGAAAGCACGGCGCTTCCCCGCTGGCGTTCCTTCGCCCTGTAGAGGGCACGATCCGCAAGGCCTGTCGCTCGCTCGCGGTCCATGGTGGGATCGCCGATCCGCACCGCGCCGATCGTCCCGCTG
Source organism: Qipengyuania pelagi (assembly GCF_009827295.1). Lineage (NCBI taxonomy): Bacteria > Pseudomonadati > Pseudomonadota > Alphaproteobacteria > Sphingomonadales > Erythrobacteraceae > Qipengyuania > Qipengyuania pelagi. The sequence continues at coordinate 906,241 of NZ_WTYD01000001.1, forward strand.
ACTGCGAAATCCGGTGCGGTCGAGGGCGCCAGGCGCAAATTGACCAGTAGACGATCGATCGTCGCTTCGAGATTGGCGACCAGCCGGGTGTCGGTGATGAGCAGCACGAATTCATCGCCGCCAAGACGCGCGGCGAAGCTGTCCTTCAGCCATGGCGCGGTAAGGACTTTACCGGTCTTCATCAGCAATTCGTCGCCCACCGCGTGGCCGAAACGGTCATTGGCTTCCTTGAAGCGGTCGAGGTCGATGAGGATCAGTGCCACGTCCTGACCGGAGATGCGCGGCGCATAGGTCTTCGCATCGAAGCTTTCGTTGAATCGGCGCCGGCTCGCGATACCGGTCAATTCGTCGGTATTGGCCTTGTGGATCAACGCCTGTTCGAGGCGATAGCGTTCGGTCACGTCCTGAAACACGCCGATCAGGGCGACGGGCTTGCCGTGGTCCAGCTCGACCTCGCCCATGGCGCGGACTCGGCGCGGACGGCCTTTCGCAGTGATGAAATCGACTTCGAGATCGTAGGACCGACCGGTCGAGATCGCCTGATCGATGGCCGCCGAGAGGATCGCGCGATCCGACGGGGGATAGAAGCTGAGCGCGTCCTCCAGCATCTCTTCCTGTCCCTTGGGCACTTCGTGGATGGCATAGACCTGGTCGGACCATTCCAAGTGATTGTCGGCGAGGCACAGGCGCCAGGTGCCGAAGCCTGCGATCTTTTCACCCTGTCGCAGTTGACGATGGGCACGCTGCTGGTCTGCCAGCAATTCGGTGAGCTGTTCCGCCGAGCGTTCGGCCACCGCCGCGTCGATCGCGGCCTGCACTAGCGTCTGCGCGACCGTGCCGAGCTGTTCCAGAGTATCGCGCTCCTCGGCCGAGAAACTGCGCGGGGCGAAATCGATCATGCACAGGGCACCGACCGGCACGGCCTCGCTGTCCGGCGCGATCTTTACCCAGATCGGGCGGCCGGCGTAAAAACGCATACCCTCTTCGGTGACCAGCGGATTCCCGGCGAACCTGGGGTCCTTCGACAGATCCTCCACGACCATCAGATCGGTCCCGACAAGGGCATGGCGGCAGATCGATTGTTCGGCGGGTATTTCAGTCAAGGACGGATCCGTCGCCGCTTTGAACCACTGGCGATCGCATTCCACCACGGTGATCGCGCTCAGCGGGCAGCCGAACATCGTCGCCGTCGCCTTGGCCAGTCCGTCGAACTGGGGCTGCCGTCGCTCGCCCAGCAGTTCGAGAACGGCATTGGCATTGGGCAGGCAGGGAAGGATCGATGTGGGGAGGGTCATGCCGCCATGGCTAGCGCCCTCATGGTTGCGCCCGCCCTGTAGCGATACTTGGTAAATATACTTAAACCTTCCGATCCCAAACGCGACGGTCCGACGATGTCCTCGCAAACGAAAAGGGCGGCCCCGAAGGACCGCCCTTTCGTATTTGCGGAACCGGTAAAACCGATCAGCGCGAATAGAATTCGACGACCAGATTCGGTTCCATCGTGACCGGATAAGGCACTTCGTCGAGCTTGGGCACGCGGGTGAAGGTCACCTTGTCGTTGCCGTCGGGCGCGACGTAATCGGGGATTTCACGCTCGGGCAGGCTCTGCGCTTCGATGACCAGCGCCATGTCCTTGGCCTTGCTGCCGAGGCTGACAACGTCGCCGACCTTGACGCGGGCCGAAGCGATGTTGGTCTTCTTGCCGTTCAGATAGATGTGGCCGTGCGAGACGATCTGGCGCGCGGCGAAGATGGTCGGCGCGAACTTGGCGCGATAGACCACCATATCGAGGCGCTGCTCGAGCAGGCCGATCAGGTTCTGGCCGGTATCGCCCTTGATACGCGCAGCTTCCTGATAGGTGCGCTTGAACTGCTTCTCGGTCACGTCGCCGTAATAGCCCTTGAGCTTCTGCTTGGCGCGCAGCTGGAGGCCGAAGTCCGACATCTTGCTCTTGCGGCGCTGGCCGTGCTGGCCGGGGCCGTAGGAGCGCTTGTTGACCGGCGAATTCGGACGACCCCAGATGTTTTCACCCATCCGGCGGTCGAGTTTGTACTTGGCGCTCTTGCGCTTCGACATAAGTCGTATCCTTCGATTTGCTGTCACCACGCCCCAATCCACCATGGATCAAGGCTGGCGCTTGAACCCGGCATCGCACCACATGGGCTGTTCCCATGCGCGGCCACCGCTTCACCGGGGTGCGGAGCCAATTCGCGAAGCGCGGCCCTTAGCAGTTATGGCATCCGCGTCAAGGCAGGCGTTCCGCGCTCGACAATTCGGGCGCGGGCGGGCAGGGCGCTGAGCCATGGACACCGATTATCTCCTGCCCGACGATTGCACCACCATGGCCGAGGTGCGCCGCGGCGTCGACGCCACCGATCGCGAACTCATGGCGCTGCTCGATCGCCGCTTCGGCTACATGCGCGCGGCCGCGCGGATCAAGACCGATCGGACCGTGGTGCGTGACGAGGCGCGCAAGGCCGAAGTTATCGCAAATGCGCGGAGCGATGCCGGCAAACGCGGACTGCCAGCGGACAAAATCGAACAAATGTGGGAGCTTCTGGTCGAAACCTCGATTGGCTATGAACTCATCGAATGGGACCGGATCAGGGCTTGAGGTCCGGCTTCGGCCCGCGCTGGAGGCTCGACAGCACGCCGCGCAGGGTGCGCACTTCGAGATGGTTCCAGCCCGGCTTGGTCAGCACGCCGCGCAAGGTTCGGCGGGTCGCTTCGGTGCGGGATTCGGGCAGGAAATAGCCCCTGGGCTCCAGCATGGTCTCGAGATGCGAGATCAGCCCGTCCAGTTCCTCTTGGGGAGCCGGGGGTAGCAAATCCTCCTGCGTCGGCTGCACCAGGCCTTCATGCTTCGACCATTCATAGGCGCACAGGATCACTGCCTGCGCCAGATTGAGCGATCCGAAGTCGGGGTTGATCGGTACGGTGAGGATGGCGCGGGCGAGGGCGACGTCCTCGGTTTCGAGGCCCGAGCGTTCCGGGCCGAACAGGATCGCGCTGCGGCCCGCGGCGCCTGCCATTTCGCGCGCCGCTTCCTCGGGCGTGACGACCGGCTTGGTCACCCCGCGTTTGCGCACCGTCGTTGCATAGACATGGGCGCAATCGGCCACCGCCTCGGCCGTGGTTTCGAAGACGCTGGCGCGCTCCAGAACCACATTCGCTCCCGCAGCGGCCGGCCCGGCGGAGGGGTTCGGCCACCCGTCGCGCGGCGCGACCAGGCGCATTTCGACCAGCCCGAAATTGAGCATCGCGCGCGCGGCCTTGCCGATATTCTCGCCCAATTGCGGGCGGACCAGGACGATGACGGGCTTTTCGGCCATTCTATTCAGCCCGGCGTCCGTCGGCGGCTTCCTGAACCGTGCTCGCGAATTCCTCGAAGTCGCGTGCCTCGCTGAAATCGCGATAGACGCTGGCGAAGCGGATATAGGCGACACTGTCCAGCTGGCGCAGGCCGTCCATCACCATCTCGCCGATGCGTTTCGACGGGATTTCGGCCTCTCCAGCGGTTTCGACCTGGCGCTGGATGCCGGAGACGAGCTGGTCGATCCGTTCCTGATCGACGCTGCGCTTGCGGCAGGCGAGGGCGATCGACTGTTCCAGTTTGCCCCGATCGAAAGGCTGGCGGCGTGCTTCCTTGCCCTCACCACCCGACTTCACCACAGTCACCTCGCGCAATTGGACGCGTTCGAAGGTGGTGAAGCGCGCGCCGCAGCTGGCGCATTGCCGCCGCCGCCGGATCGCGGAATTGTCTTCCGTCGGGCGGCTGTCCTTGACCTGGCTGTCTTCATTGGCGCAAAATGGGCAGCGCATTCAGAGGCTTACTTCTTGATTCTGTTGTAGAATGCGAAGCCCGCCCCGACGATGGCGCCTACAGGGAGCGTTACCACCGGCAACAAAGCACCGGCAAGGGCACCGATCGCGGCCCCGGCAAGGACAGGCTTGGTCGAAGGATGGTCCATGCCGCCCTTCGCCATGCCGGAGACTTCCGCCTTCGCGTCTTCGACCCAGTCGTTGCGGCGCGGTTCTCGATTGTCCATGTCGTCCTCCTCAACGGCCCGGATAGACCGGGAATTTGTCGCACAATTCGCTGACACGATCGCGCACGCTTTCCTCGACGGCGGGGTCACCCTCCGCACCCTTGCTCGAAAGTCCTTCCACGACTTCGGCGATCAGCCTGCCGATGGTGCGGAATTCCTCGGTTCCGAAGCCGCGCGTCGTGCCTGCGGGTGTACCGAGACGCACGCCACTGGTCACGAAGGGGCTGCGCGTGTCGTAGGGGATGCCGTTCTTGTTGCAGGTCAGCCAGGCGCGATCGAGGCCCTTTTCGGCATCCTTGCCGGTCACGTCCTTGGCAGTGAGATCGACAAGCATTGAGTGATTGTCCGTCCCGCCCGAAACGACCCGAAGGCCGTTCTCCTCAAGGCTGGCGGCAAGGGCGCGCGCATTGGCGACCACAGCCACCGCATAGTCCTTGAAATCGGGCCGCAGCGCCTCCGCGAAAGCGACCGCCTTGGCAGCGACGATATGCATCAGCGGGCCGCCCTGCATTCCCGGAAAAACCGCCATGTTGATCGGCTTCGAAAGCTCGGGATCGTTCCACAGGATCACGCCCGAGCGGGGCCCGCGCAGGCTTTTGTGCGTCGTGGTCGTCACGACATGGGCGTGCGGGATGGGCGAGGGGTGGGCACCGCCCGCGACGAGGCCGGAAATGTGGCTCATATCGACCATCAGATAGGCGCCGACCTCGTCCGCGATCCGGCGGAAGGCTTCCCAGTCCCAGGTGCGCGAATAGGCAGTGCCGCCGGCGATGATCAGCTTGGGCTTGTGCGCCTTGGCCGTCGCCATGACCGCGTCCATGTCGATCAGCTCGTCCTCGCGGCGCACGCCGTAGCTGACCGGGTTGAACCACTTGCCGCTCATATTGACCGGCGATCCGTGAGTCAGATGCCCGCCCGAGTTCAAGTCGAGGCCCATGAAGGTGTCGCCGGGCTGGAGCAGGGCGAGGAAGACCGCCTGATTCATCTGGCTGCCGCTGTTCGGCTGCACATTGGCGAATTCGCAGCCGAACAGCTGCTTCGCACGCTCGATCGCCAGGGTCTCGACGACATCCGCGTAATCGCAGCCGCCATAGTAGCGCTTGCCGGGATAGCCCTCGGCATATTTGTTCGTGAAGACGCTGCCCGCGGCTTCCAGCACGGCGGAGGAGGCGATGTTCTCGCTCGCGATCAGCTCGATCTTGTCCTGCTGCCGCTTCAGCTCGTTGCGGATCGCACCGTAGATCTCGGGATCGGCTTCGGCGAGACTGTCATGCCAGAAGCGATCGGTGGGGGTGCGGCTTTGATCGGGGGCGGGCTGAGTGGCCAAGTCACATCTCCGGATTGGACAGTTTGTCGACGCGGCGCTGATGCCGGTCGCCGAGAAAATCGGTCGAAAGGAACGCCTCGAGGCAGGCTTTCGCCATGTCGGAGCCGGTGAGGCGGGCGCCCATGGCAATGACGTTCGCGTCGTTGTGCGAGCGTGCCAGCTCCGCGCTCAGGGGCTCGGACACGAGCGCGCTGCGGCACGCCGGATTGCGGTTGACCGCGATCGAGATGCCGATCCCGCTGCCGCAGAGCGCAACCCCGCGTTCCGCCGTGCCATCGGCGACGACGCTGGCGAGCTTGTAGCCGTAATCGGGATAGTCGACGCTGTCGGTCGTCTCCGGCCCGAGGTCGGCAACCTCGTGGCCCTGTTCGATCATCCAGTCGCGCAATTCGGCCTTGAGGTCGATGGCGGCATGGTCGGAGGCAATGGCGATACGCATGGTGCGTTCGCATAGAAGCGATCGCCCTCCATTTCCACCATGTTCGCGATCAATCCCCGCATTCCAGCTGCTCCCGAATCTGCGAGAACTGATAGGGCTTGGTGATTGTCGGGCATTTGGCGAACCGGGGGGGATGTTCGGCATCGCCATAGCCGGTCGCGAAGACGAAGGGCACGCCTAGCTCGTCCAGCCGCGCGGCGACGGGGTAGCTCTTTTCGCCATGCAGATTGACGTCGAGCACTGCGCAATCTGGGCTGGCCCGGCCTAGCGCGGCGAGGGCCTGGGTGACCGTTCCCGAAACGATGACCTGTGCCCCGTTATCGAGCAGCATATCCTCGAGGCACATTGCGATGATCGGCTCGTCTTCGAGGATCAGGACCGTCTTGCCCGTCCAGGTCACAGTACAGCCTCGATTCGGCATTCGAACCCTTCGGGCAGGTATTCAAGCTTCGCGCTGCCATTCGTCACGCCGAAGCCGCGCTTGATAAGGCGCGAGCCGAACCCTTTCGATTGGGGCTGTTCGACCGGGGGGCCACCGCTTTCCCGACAGAGAAAAGTGACGTCAGTCCCTTCGTCGACGATTGCCGCTGACCACTCGATCTCGACCTTGCCCCCCTCTTGCGAAAGCGCCCCGTATTTGATGGCATTGGTCGAAAGTTCGTGGACGACCATGGCCAGGGCAACGGCAGCCTGCGGGTCGATGGCAAGCTTGGGGCCGGCACAGCTGACCCTGTCCTCGTCGGTTCCGACCGTCGCGGCGAGGGCCCGCCTGACGATGGTCCCGATATCCGCCGATTCCCAATGACGCTCGGTCAGAAGATTGTGCGCGCTCGCCAGGGCCGCGAGGCGCGCGCTGAACGTATCCATCGAAGGCTGGCATTCGACCGTGCGGAACGATTGCTGCGCCAGCCCCTGCACGATTGCCAGCGTGTTCTTCACGCGGTGATTGAGTTCATTGATGAGCAGGCGCTGGTGATCTTCGGCATGGACCTCTTCGGTCGCGTCGTGGCCCTGAATGAAAATGCCCTGCACTTCACCGCTATCGCTGAAGATCGGTTGGAAGATGAATTCGAGGAACAGGGTCTGGAGCCCCTCGTCGGGGTCGTGTTGGATTTTCACCTCTTCTCGGGCCCCGAAATAGGGCTCGCCGCTGGTATAAACCCTGTCCAGCGTATCGATATAACCTTGCGCAATCATCTCCGGCAATGCCTCGCCGACGGTCTTACCGATGAGGTCGCGTCCGCCGACAAGGTGGCGATAGGCGGCGTTCGCCATGACGAAGCGATGGTCGCTGGTCCCTAGAACTGCGACGAAGCCGGGCGCCTGTTCCAGCAAAGCCCGCAATTGCAGCAATTCCTTGTTCGCATCGGCATAGCGTTCCTCGACCGCCCGTGCGCGCTGCAAGACCCCCATCGCTTCGCGCATACGGCGCAGCTCTTCGACTTCGGTGATGTCGACCGTGTGCTGGAGGATCAGTTCGACCCCGCCCGCCTCATTCAAGAGAGGGGTGTGGGTGGCGCTCCAGTAATGGGTGTCGAAGCTGCCGCGCTCGTCGGGGATATCGTAACGGATATGGGCGATTTCGTCCGGTCTGCCGGTTTCCAGCACCCGATCGAAAGATGCGCGTAACTGTCGATAGCTCTCGCCCTCGCTCGGATAGGCTTCGAACAGATTGCGCCCGACGATATCGTCGAGACGGCGCATGGTGACTTTGAGATATTCCCGGTTCGCCCAGACGATCGTCAGGTCGCGATCCAGCATCACATAGGAATTCGGAGAATTGTCCAGCAAGCTCTTGAAGTCGAGAGTCACGTGGCATCCGTCCTGGCAGGCCTAATATCATAGCACAGGGGATGCACCGGCAGATCTGACCGGTCCCCTACTGCCTAAAACGGCAAGCAGGAAACCGGTTCCAGCCTAGCTATTAAAATTGTTAAATTTATCCGATTTCAGGGCCGGGCGTGGTCTCTCCGCACCGCGCGCAATCCTGGATGATGAAGGCGACGCAATCCTGAAGCTGCCCGATCGCGAAAGGAGAGCAGACCATCCGGGCGGCTGAAAACTCCGATCCGCTCGCCAGATATTCGATATCGATCGTCTCGGTTTCAAGACCGCGGCTCTGGAGGCATCGCTCCACCTGGTTACGGCAATCGGGCGAAAGGACGCGGTAGATCGATGCGCCGATCAACAGCCGACGCCTGACGCCGAGCAGGACCCCCAGGCCCAGGCTCGCATTGCGAATGACGCCATTGGCGTCGATCACGCCGGATCCTACCCCGCCAACATGCTTCGAGGCCTGATCCCGCGCCAGTTCCTGCATGACGTGTTCGGTCGCGCGGGTCTGTTCGGTGATGTCGTCAGCGAAGACGGCCACGCCGCCCGGCCAAGGGCGTATCGTAAAGCGAATGAACCGTCCCTCGCGGTGAGACGAAGCCATTTCGAACCGCTTTTCCTGACCGCTCTCCTGAACCTGTTTGATGCAGGTCAGGATGTAATTGTCAGTCGCGGTCTTCGCCAGACTGCCGAGCTGCCGCCCGATGACATCGCTTTCCCGATATCCGAAATAATCGAGGAACGCCTTATTCGTGCGCCGAACCCGCTGCGTGTTGTCCATGATGATTATGCAGGAGCTTACCGCCTCCATAACCAGCCTCAATTTTTCATCGATATTTTTCTTGTCGACACCGGACAGCGACGACATCCGCTCGAATTCGGCCTGGGGCACCATCACGAATTCGTTGCGCTTGTGCGATGTGATCTGCACCGGGCCATGATCGAGCAAAGCGCGCACGCGGGGCATATCGCGGACGACCTCCGTCAAAGTGGCCGAACTCGGCGGTGCGCCCACAGAAGTGGTTGTATCTTCCGAATCGCTCGTTTCGTTTTGCTGAGGTTCTGGGTTCATGACCAACCTTGCGTAATTACGTGAGGACGACACTTAAGAGTTGTGCAACGATACCAGCGTTTTTGTAGATTTAAAGGGGATGAACGCAAAAAAGCCATAAATTTCTCTTCAAATCCAATGACGTAATTTGCGAAAATCCGCATAACGCTACGTCAAGGCTGCTAAAACCTGTCTTCTGCATTCTACGATCTGAAGACTTGGGAGCAGGACTATGCGGAAAAATCGCGGAATTGCGATTTCGGCCATGGCAGCGGCGTTGGCGACGACCACGCCTGCCATGGGTCAATTGCTGACGCTTGGCGATGTCGATCTGAAGGTGGACGTGCTCACAACACGGGTCGAGGGTATCGAGGCCGAACAGGACGCGGCGGAGCAGGAGCGGGCCGCTCTGCTCGCCGATGTCGGGCGGATCGATGTCGATCTGTCCGTTCTGCGCACCGATATCAGCAGCAACACAGCGGCCATTACCGACAATACCGCGTTGCTGTCGGACCACGAGACGCGCCTGACGACGCTGGACGGAACGGTCGTCACTCTTCAGACCGACCTGACAAGCTTGTCGGGAGAGGTGAGCGGGCTCGGCACCCGACTGGACGCACAGATCGCGCAGACGGATACGAACACGACTGCCATCGCGATGGTCACCGCCGATCTCAATGGCCTGAGTGCGGACGTCGATGCGAACGCCGCGCTCCTTTCCGAACACGACACCCGATTGCTTGACCTGGAAGGCCAGGTTGCCGGGTCTCTCGGCGACCTTGCCGAAATCGATGCCAGCCTGACGGGGCTTTCCGGCAGGGTGGACGATCTGACCGGTGCGCTCGCCGTACAAGCCTCGCAGACGGATACGAATACGGCCGCGATCGCGACGGTCGAGGTCGATCTCGCAGTCCTCGACGCGCGCGTCGACGGTCACGACACGGCATTGGCCGGGCTCGATGTGCGTGTGGGCGACCATGACGAGGCGCTCGCTGCCCTCGACACGCGTGTGGGTGGATTGGAATCCGCCGCCACCCAGACCGGCACGCTTCTCGCCGCCATCGACAGCAGGGTCACCTTCAACAGCAGCGCGGTCGAAACATTGCGCGGCGATGTCGACGTGAATGCGCAGGCCATCGCTGCCAATACGGCCACGAACATACAGCAGGATGTCGCGATTGCAGCGAACACGGCGACCAATCAGGCGCAGGACATCGCGATCAGCGCCAACACGGCGCGGATCGACACGAATTCCGCGGCCATCGCTGCCAATACGGCCACGAACATACAGCAGGATGTCGCCATCGCAGCGAACGCGGCGACCAATCAGGCGCAGGACATCGCGATCAGTGCCAATACGGCGCGGATCGAGACGAATTCCGAGGCCATAGCCGTCCACGCCACCCGCATCGCGAACAACGAAACCAACATCGCCGCGAACACTGCCGTCAATGTGAGGCAGGACGACCAGCTCCAGGATCACTCCGCTCGCATCGCGGCAAATACCAGCGAGCTGGCCGATGCGGTAGCGGTCAACGACATCCAGACGGCGGCGATCCTCGCCAACAGCCAAGCCAATGCGGCGCTGCAGGCCGATGTCGCCGAGGGCCGGATCGGGATGGTCCGCGCCGCAGCGGACGGAACGGTTCTGGTGGCGAGCGATCGCGGCGGCGCGACCGTATCCTTCGAAGGCACGGAGGGCGCGCGACGCCTCACTGGGCTCGCCAACGGCATCGCCGCCACCGACGCGGCAACCATGGGCCAGATGGTCGGCGGGGACCTTGCAACGCTTCAAGGCGCGCGGGCCTATACAGACCGTTCCATAGGGGCGGTGATGGACGATCTCGACCGGATGTGGGCGAGCCTCGATGGAACGCGCGAGGAACTTGGCCGAGAGATCGACCGCGCGAGCGCGGGGACGGCGGCGCTGGCGGGGCTTCCCCAGGCGATCATGCCGGGCAGGGGCATGATGGTGGCGGGGATCGGTGGACGGCGGGAACAGGCCGCGATCGCGCTGGGTATCGGCAAGGCCTTCGACAGCCCGAATATGCCGGTCGTCCGCGCAGGCGTGGCCGTCGATCTGGGCGACGGTACGGCCAGCTACAATGCGGCAGTGGGTATTCACTTCTGAAGCGATTCCGAAAGACGCGCCCGCCCGTCCAGGCCGGACGCAAAAGGACCGGAGATCACACGATCCCCGGTCCTTTGCTTTTAATGGATTACTGGTCGAGGAAGCTGCGCATCTTGCGGCTGCGGCTCGGGTGCTTGAGCTTCCTCAAGGCCTTGGCCTCGATCTGGCGGATACGTTCGCGGGTGACCGAGAACTGCTGGCCGACCTCTTCCAGCGTGTGATCGGTGTTCATCCCGATCCCGAAGCGCATCCGCAGCACGCGCTCCTCGCGCGGAGTGAGGCTGGCGAGGACGCGGGTGACCGTTTCCTTGAGGTTCGCCTGGATCGCGGCATCGACGGGGATGATCGCGTTCTTGTCCTCGATGAAATCACCGAGATGCGAATCTTCCTCGTCCCCGATCGGGGTTTCGAGGCTGATCGGCTCCTTGGCGATCTTCATCACCTTGCGCACCTTTTCAAGCGGCATGGAGAGGCGCGCGGCCATCTCTTCCGGCGTCGGTTCGCGGCCTTCCTCGTGCAGGAACTGGCGACTGGTGCGCACCAGCTTGTTGATCGTCTCGATCATGTGGACGGGGATGCGGATCGTGCGCGCCTGATCGGCGATCGAGCGGGTGATCGCCTGCCTGATCCACCACGTGGCGTAGGTGCTGAACTTGTAGCCGCGGCGATATTCGAATTTGTCGACCGCCTTCATCAGCCCGATATTCCCTTCCTGGATCAGGTCGAGGAATTGCAGGCCGCGATTGGTGTATTTCTTGGCGATCGAGATCACGAGGCGCAGATTGGCCTCGACCATTTCCTTCTTGGCGATGCGCGCCTCGCGCTCGCCCTTCTGGACCATGTTCACGATCCGGCGGAATTCGGGCAGCGCCATGCCGGTCTGGCTGGCGATATCCGAAATCTCGGTACGGATGCGATCGATCGCGTCGGCTTCCTTCTCGGCGAAGGCGGCCCATTTCTTGTCCTTTTTGGCGCGGTCGGTCAGCCAGGTGTCGTCCAGCTCGTTGCCGATATAGGCATCGAGGAAGTCGATCCGCTTGACCTTGTGGCGTTCCGCCAGGCGCAGCATCTGGCCGCCCAGCGCGGTCAGGCGGCGGTTGAAGGCGTAGAGATTGTCGACCAGGAATTCGATCTTGGTCGCGTGGAACTGCACGCTTTCGACCTCGGCGGTGAGCTGTTCGCTCAAAGCCTCGTATTTCTTCTCCTTCGCCGCCGGGAAAGCGTCGCCACGCGCGAGCACATCCATCCGCTCGCCCTGCAATTTCTCGAACTTGCGGAAGAGGTCGGTGATGCGGGCGAAGCGTTCGATGGCATCGGGCTTGAGCGCCGCTTCCATCTGGGCGAGCGACATGGTGTTGTCCTCGTCCTCGTCATCGTCCTTCTTGGACGAACCTTCCTCGCCATCCTCGTCGTCATCATCCGAATCGTCATCGTCGGACTCGTCGTCGTCGCGAATGGTCGGACCGGCGGTCTCTTCCGAGATTTCGCCATCGTCCTCGTCCTCGCCTTCCTCCATCTTTTCAGGCGGCGGTTCCTTGGACAGCATGGCGTCGAGATCGAGGATCTCGCGCAGCTGCATTTCCTCGTTGTTGAGCGCTTCCGACCAATGGATGATTGCGTGGAAGGTGATCGGGCTCTGGCACAGGCCCATGATCATCATGTCGCGCCCCGCCTCGATCCGCTTGGCGATGGCGATCTCGCCCTCGCGGCTGAGCAATTCCACCGCGCCCATTTCGCGCAGATACATGCGGACCGGATCGTCCGTCCGCTCGCCCGCGGCAAGCTTCTTTTCGACCGGTTTGGTGCCGGCGGCCTTGGACTTCTTCCCGTCCTCGCCGACCTGCATTTCCTCGACTTCGGAATCCTTTTCGGCCTCGGCCTCGGCATCCTCGTCGCTCTCGACGATCTGCACGCCCATGTCCGACAGGGCGGACTGGATATCCTCGATCTGGTCCGAGCTCATCTCTCCCTGGGGGAGGGCGGCGTTGAGCTCGTCATAGGTGACGTAGCCCTTTTTCTTCGCCTTGGAGATGAGCTTCTTGATCGACGCTTCGTTGAGGTCGATCAGGGGAGCGTCTTCGGCTTCGGGTTTCTTCGACTTGGTTGCCATGAAGGTGGGTCAGTCCGTTTCTGCGTGCCGGGCGGGAGGGCCCCACACGATCGATCAATTCCTGCTTTCGGCCGCCGCGGCGCGCCTGCGCCCGAACCGCTTCAACCGGTCGTTCAGTGCCAGCAACCGTTCGCGGTGGCTGGCCTGTTCGGCGATCGAGCCTTCCGGGTCCTGATCGAACCGCGCGGTCGCCGCCATCAGGGCAGCTTCCAACGCAGGCCTTTCGACCAGGAGCGACACGGCTTCGGCCAGATCCTCGCGCGCATCTACCGGGTCGGTGCCATCATCGAGGAAGGCGAAGCGGGTTTTATCCGGTGGGGCGGGAAGGCCGTTGTCCAGCGATATGGATGATTCGCCGTGCAAATCAAGCGTCTCGGCGGCTTCGATCAAGGAATCGATGGCAGGGCCGACATTTCGATCACTTGCAGCCAGCCCCAGAAGCGCCTCTTCATGACGCAATATCTGGTCGGGAAAGCGCGCGAGCCCGGCGATAATCGCCGCCACGAAGGAATCGCGCGCGCCGCCGGAAATCGCGCGTTCGAGACGGCTTTTCGCTTCCTGCGAAAGGGCGGGGATAACGGCTTTTCCCTGCCAGGGTGCCTTGCGTCCGCCCGAAAAGGACTGCGGCGTCCATTCGCGCCTGGGCTTGGGAGGAAAGGCGAAGGCGGAAAACCGTTCGAGCAATTCGCGCTTGTAGAGCGCCTTGATATCGGGGTGCTGGATCGTCTCGACATGATCGAGCAGCCGCGCTTTCAATCCCGCCTTGTCCTCGGGGGAATCGAGCGGCGCTGCAGATTTCTCGAAATCCCACAAGGTGTCGAGCAATCCGGCGGGCTGCGCCAGCAGACGCTCCATCGCATTGGCACCCTGTTCGCGCAGAAGATCGTCGGGGTCGAGCCCGGTGGGCAGGCGCACAATGGCGAGCGAATGGGCCGGGCGCAGCAGCGGCAGAGCGCGCGAGACGGCCCGCATGGCCGCCTTCTGTCCAGCCTTGTCCCCGTCGAAACACAGGATCGGCCGTTCGACATGACGCCACAGCATCTCGATCTGCGTCTCGGTCAAGGCAGTGCCGAGGGGAGCAACTGCTTCCTCGAACCCGGCCTGGGCGAGGGCGATCGCATCCATGTACCCTTCGACTACGATCATCCGCCCCGATTTGCGCGCGGCGGGAGCGGCTCGGTGGAGATTGTAGAGCGTGCGGCCCTTGTCGAACAAAGGCGTATCGGGCGAGTTCAGATATTTGGGCGCGTTGGGATTGGAATCCCCGTCGAGGATGCGCCCGCCGAAACCGATCACCCGCCCGCGCGCATCCTGGATCGGCAGCATCAGCCGTCCGCGAAAACGGTCGTAGGGCTCCTTCCCCTCGACATCGATCCTGAGCCCGGTTTCGAGCAGCATCGGCTCGTCGAACTGCGACAGGGCACGCGGGATGGCCTGGCGGTCCTCGGGTGCGAAGCCGAAGCCGAACGCCTCCACCACGCCTTGCGCAAACCCCCGCCGCGCCAGATAAGCCCGCGCGGCGGCGCCATCCGCGGATCGCAGCCTGTCAACGTAGAACGCCTGCGCCGCCGCAGTCACGTCATGCAGGCTGGCGCGCTTTTCCGCCTGCTGCGCCGCGCGCGGGTCGGGGGCGGGGACCTCCATCCCGGCTTCAGCCGCCAATTCCTTCACCGCGTCCATGAAGGGAAGGCCCTGCTGATCGGTCATCCAGCGGATGGCATCGCCATGCGCCTCGCACCCGAAACAGTGATAGAACCCCTTCTCGTCATTGACGTAGAAGCTGGGCGTCTTCTCGTTATGGAAGGGGCAGCACGCCTTGTATTCGCGCCCCGCTTTGGTCAGCCGCACCGTGCGCCCGACGATCGCGGACAGCGTGATCCGCGCGCGCAATTCGTCGAGCCATTGTGGGGTCAGCATGGTTCTGCCTTACCTCGCCGGACAAGGGCAAGTCCAGCAGGCTCGATGCTACTCCGCTGCGGGTGGGAACGGTCCCTTCGCGCTTGCGGTCACACCGTTGACTTCGAGGCTGTAAGCGTCCGCCGGGCCTTTAGGCGGAATGGTCGATTGCCACCAGAAGGTCACCGGCATACCCGGCTTCCAGCCCGAACCGGCAGTCACGCGCCAGATGATCTCCCCCGAATCGCTGCTGACCTGGATCGCGTCGCCCGCGCCAAGCGCGGTCTCGGCCTGCGCGCGCGAATAGCCGACCGAGCGGTTGAAGCCCTGCGCCGCCTGGGTCATGCGGAACAGCGAGGCGGGGACTTCCATCACCGCGCCGCTAGCTTCGGGCGTCTCGATCACCTGCGGTTCGAGATCGTCGGCCAGCGTGACTTCGTGGACATAGGTATAGACTGTCCCTTCGGGCATATCGGCGGGGACGCATTCAGTGACGCCCTCGGGACAGGCGACGAAGCTCTTGATCCGCGCGATCTCGCGCCCGTCCGCCATGATCGCGGCCTCGGGTTCCGGCCCCTGCGGCCCGACGATCTTCGCGCCGAGCGTGGCGGGATCGAAATCGGCGGCAACCAGCGTGCGCGGGGCGGCCACGGTGGGCGTCGCAGTGGGCGCGGGTTCGGGCTCAGGCGCCTCTCCGCAGGCGGCGAGAGCCAGCGGAGCGCAGACAAGCAACAGGCGCATCGACGTCACGAAAGCGCCTCCTTCACCCAGCCGCTCGCGCGCGTCATGTCGAGCGTGGCGCCGTGGCGCGCCTTCAGCTCGCCCATGACCTTGCCCATATCCTTCATCCCTTCCGCGCCGGTTTCCGCCTTGATGTCGGCGATGGCGGCTTTGGTTTCCTCCTCGCTCATCTGACGGGGGAGAAATTCCTCGATCACCGCGAGTTCGGCCTTTTCCTTGTCGGCCAGTTCCTGGCGGCCGCCGCTTTCATACATCTCGATCGATTCGCGACGCTGCTTGGCCATCTTGAGCAGCACGTCGGTCACCAGAGCGTCGTCCTCGGGCTTCTTGTCCGAGGTGCGCAGCTCGATGTCGCGATCCTTGATCTTGGCGCCGATCAGGCGGAGCGCGGCAGTGCGCTCCTTGTCCTTGGCCTTCATGGCGGTGACGGTTTCGGCCTGGATGTTCTCGCGCAGCATGGTGCCTCGTAATCGGTATCTGTGGATGAATTGGCGTCCATTTAGAGCAAGCTGTCGCAAAGCCAAGCGTTCCGCTTGACGGGCACGCGACCTGCCCCTAGCGGCTGGGACTTAGCACACATCGTCGGCAATTTCTTGAAACGGAGCGCCCATGGCCCTGTCCGCATCTTCGCACGCGCAACCATCAGGCGCGACCGGCGTCCTCGTGCTGGCGGATGGAACCGCGATCTGGGGCAAGGGCTTCGGCGCGACGGGCAATGCGGTGGGCGAGGTCTGCTTCAACACCGCGATGACCGGGTATCAGGAGGTCCTGACCGATCCGAGCTATGACAGCCAGATCGTCACCTTCACCTTCCCCCATATCGGCAATGTCGGCGCGAACGAGGAAGACCACGAGAGCCGCGGCCTCGGCGCGCTGGGCTGCATCGTGCGACAGGAGGTCACCGCGCATTCCAATTTCCGCGCCCGCGACGAATTCGTCGACTGGTGCCGCGCGAACGGCAAGATCGGCCTGTCGGGCGTGGATACGCGCGCGCTGACGCGCCGTATCCGCTTGAATGGCGCGCCCAACGCCGTGATCGCCCACAGCCCGCGCGGCGAGTTCGATCTCGCGGCCCTGCGCGCGAAGGCGGCGGAATGGAGCGGGCTGGAAGGGCTGGACCTCGTCCCCGGCGTGACGCGCGGCGTATTGGAAGACTGGCGCGGCGGCCACTGGCAATTGGGCCATGGCTACACCGACCATGGCAATGAAAAGCCGCATGTGGTCGCGATCGATTACGGGGCGAAGGACAATATCTTCCGCAGCCTCGCCAAGGCGGGTGCGAAGGTGACCGTGGTGCCCGCGCGCACCTCGCTCGACGAGATCATGCGGCTCGAACCCGATGGCGTGTTCCTGTCGAACGGCCCCGGCGATCCGGCGGCGACGGGCGAGTATGCGGTGCCGGTCATCAAGGGGTTGCTGGAGCGCGACGTGCCGCTGTTCGGCATCTGCCTCGGCCACCAGATGCTCGGCCTGGCAGCGGGGGCGAAGACGGCCAAGATGTTCCAGGGCCATCGCGGCGCCAACCACCCCGTCCAGCGCGTCGGGGGCGAGTGGGGCGAGAGCGAGGGCCTGGTCGAAATCACCAGCATGAACCACGGCTTCGCCATCGATGGCGAGAGCCTGCCCGAGGGGGTGGACGAGACCCATGTGTCCCTGTTCGACGGGACGAATTGTGGGATTTCGATCCGGGGCAAGAAGGCGTTCGGGGTGCAGTATCACCCCGAAGCGAGCCCGGGTCCGCAGGATAGTTTTTACCTGTTCGAGAAGTTCGTGGGGATGTTGGAGTGAACGATTACTCTTTCACCGAACGTAGTCTCCGAACGCATCTGCTTGAGATACTTCAAAACCTTGTGAACGAAAGTGGTGAGCCGACGTGGGTAAATCTAAGCCAGCTAAACTTCCTCTTTGGTCAGGAGCTTGCCAAGCGGGAAGGGGACACCGGGTATGCTTCGTCCAATGACTTAGTCGCTGATATTGAAGCAACCGTCGAAAATCTCGTTTCGGATGGATTGGTAGATACGTACGAAGCTAAATCAATAGCGAAAACTCCGTTCCGCCTATCAAGCCAAGGTCAATACGAGCTTTCCGGATTCAGTCAGCTGGTGCTGGAAGGGCTTGATCAGACGCATGACAGACATGATGCGGAAGCGTGGACTGGGCCTCGCTACGTATGGAGCGACGCAAGGAAGCTGCGAGAACTTCGCGCTTATGTCCAAGACCTGCACCTGAAAGTTCAGACGATCAACTTTCGAACAGAAGCGGATCGTATCGACATTCAGAGATTGGTCGAGGCACTTGTCGCGCTTTGTCAGATGGTCGAACCGGACCTCAATCTTCTTGAGAAACTCACCGCTCACCCGAAGTTTAAGGCGTACGCTTCGGTGGCAGTCTGCATAGCAACGATTCGCGGAGCTTTAGGATTCTAATGCCCAAACGCACTGACATCTCCTCGATCCTCGTCATCGGCGCTGGGCCGATCATCATCGGCCAGGCCTGCGAGTTCGACTATTCCGGCACGCAGGCGATCAAGGCGTTGAAGGAGGAGGGCTACCGCGTGGTCCTCGTCAACTCCAACCCCGCCACGATCATGACCGACCCGGAAATGGCCGACGCGACCTATATCGAGCCGATCACGCCCGAAATCGTCGCCAAGATCATCGAGAAGGAGCGGCCCGATGCCGTCCTGCCCACGATGGGCGGGCAGACGGCGCTCAATTGCGCGCTGGCTTTGTTCAATGACGGCACGCTGGCAAAATACGGCGTCCAGATGATCGGCGCGGATGCCGATGCCATCGACAAGGCGGAAAACCGCCAGCGCTTCCGCGAGGCGATGGATGCGATCGGCCTGGAGAGCGCGCGCAGCGGCGTCGCCAACACGGTGGATGAGGCTTTCGCCGTGCTCGAACGCACCGGCCTGCCGTCCATCATCCGGCCCAGCTTCACGCTCGGCGGCACCGGCGGCGGCATCGCCTACAACAAGACCGAGTTCGAGCGGATCGTTCGCGAAGGCCTCGACGCTTCGCCCACCACCGAAGTCCTGATCGAGGAATCGCTGCTCGGCTGGAAGGAATACGAGATGGAGGTTGTCCGCGACCGGGCGGACAATTGCATCATCATCTGCGCCATCGAGAATGTCGATCCGATGGGCGTCCACACCGGGGATTCGATCACCGTCGCCCCGGCGCTGACGCTGACCGACAAGGAATACCAGATCATGCGCAGCGCCAGCATCGCTGTGCTGCGTGAAATTGGTGTGGAAACAGGCGGTTCGAACGTGCAGTTCGCAGTCGATCCAAAGTCCGGCCGCCTGATCGTGATCGAGATGAACCCGCGCGTCTCGCGCTCATCCGCGCTCGCCTCCAAGGCCACCGGCTTCCCGATCGCGCGCGTCGCGGCGAAACTCGCCGTGGGATACACGCTGGACGAGCTGACCAACGAAATCACTGGCGCGACGCCCGCCAGTTTCGAACCGACGATCGATTACGTCGTCACCAAGATCCCGCGCTTCGCCTTCGAGAAATTCAAGGGCGCCAAGCCCGAACTGTCGACCGCGATGAAGTCGGTGGGCGAAGTCATGGCGATTGGCCGCTGTTTCGCGGAATCGATGCAGAAGGCCCTGCGCGGCCTCGAAACCGGGCTCGACGGGTTCAACCGCGTTTCCGAACTCGAAGGCAAGAGCCGCGAGGTCATCACCGCCGCGATCAGCCAGCGCACGCCCGACCGCATCCTCAAAATCGCGCAGGCCTTCCGCGAGGGCTTCGAAATGGGCGAGATCCAGGCGCTCACCGGGTTCGATCCGTGGTTCCTGCGCCAGATCGAGGCGATCATCTACGAAGAGAACATGATCGCGCATAACGGCCTGCCGCGCGATGCCGCCGAGATGCGGCGCCTGAAGGCGATGGGCTTTTCGGACAAGCGGCTCGCCATTTTGGCGGTGCGCTCGGTCGGGGTCGCGGGCGGCCTTGCGGAAACGCAGGCGCGCCGGTCGGGCCTGCTGCACGATGCGTTGCGCGCCATGGCGGGCGCGACCAGCGAGGAAGAAGTGCGCAAGCTGCGCCGTAAGATGGGCGTCTATCCGGTGTTCAAGCGCATCGACAGCTGCGCGGCCGAATTCGAGGCCGCGACGCCGTATATGTATTCGACCTACGAAGCGCCGAGCTTCGGCGAGCCCGAGGACGAGGCGGAGCCCAGCGATCGCCGCAAGATCGTGATCCTGGGCGGCGGGCCGAACCGGATCGGGCAGGGGATCGAGTTCGACTATTGCTGCGTCCACGCCTGCTTCGCGCTAGGTTCGGACGAGGGCGGGGCCGGATTCGAGACCATCATGGTCAATTGCAATCCCGAAACGGTCAGCACCGATTACGACACCTCCGACCGGCTCTATTTCGAGCCGCTGACCGAGGAAGACGTGCTCGAAATCCTGCGCGTCGAAATGTCGCGCGGCGAGGTTGTCGGCGTGATCGTCCAGTTCGGCGGGCAGACTCCGCTGAAGCTCGCCGCCGCGCTGGAGCGGGAAGGGGTGCCGATCCTCGGCACCAGCCCCGATGCGATCGACCTTGCCGAAGATCGCGAACGCTTCGCGCGCCTCGTCAACAAGCTCGATCTCAAGCAGCCGCAGAACGGCATCGCCCGGGACCGCGACGAGGCCGCCGCCTGGGCCGCCCGCATCGGCTATCCCGTGCTGCTGCGCCCGAGCTACGTGCTCGGCGGGCGCGCGATGGAGGTCGTGGACAGCGAAGCCCAGCTCGACGACTACATCGCCACTGCCG
The DNA here is from genome assembly GCF_009827295.1 of Qipengyuania pelagi. NCBI lineage: Bacteria > Pseudomonadati > Pseudomonadota > Alphaproteobacteria > Sphingomonadales > Erythrobacteraceae > Qipengyuania > Qipengyuania pelagi. Next base: position 926,587 of record NZ_WTYD01000001.1, read on the forward strand.
TCAATGTGTCGGGCGACAGCCCGGTGCTGGTCGACCAGTATCTGCGCGATGCGATCGAATGCGATGTCGACGTGATCTGCGACGGCAGCGAGGTCCGCATCGCGGGCGTCATGCAGCATATCGAGGAAGCCGGCGTCCATTCCGGCGACAGCGCCTGTACGATCCCGCCCTACAGCCTCTCCGACGACATCGTCGCCGAGATGGAGCGGCAGGCCGAGGCGCTCGCCCATGCCCTTCAAGTGCGCGGCCTGATGAACGTCCAGTTCGCGATCAAGGACGGTGAGGTCTATCTGATCGAGGTCAATCCGCGCGCCAGCCGCACTGTGCCCTTCGTCGCCAAGGCGATTGGGCGTCCGGTCGCCAAGATCGCTGCGCGGGTGATGGCGGGCGAACCGCTCTCCAATTTCGAACCTTTCGATATCCGGCCCAAGCACATGGCGGTGAAGGAGGCGGTGTTCCCCTTCGCGCGCTTCCCCGGCGCCGACCCGGTCCTCTCGCCCGAAATGAAGAGCACCGGCGAGGTGATGGGGATCGACACCGGCTTCCCTGCCGCCTTCCTCAAATCGCAGATCGGCGCAGGAATGAAGCTGCCGCGGACGGGCACGCTGTTCGTTTCGGTCAAGGATAGCGACAAGCCGGTGATCCTGCCTGCGGTTAAGACCCTGCTGGACCAGGGTTTCCGCGTGATCGCGACGGGCGGCACCCAACGCTATCTGGCCGAACAGGGCCTTGCGGTCGAACCGGTCAACAAGGTGGCCGAGGGACGCCCCCACATCGTCGATGCGATCGTGGATGGCGAGGTGGACCTGATCTTCAACACCACCGAAGGCTGGCAGTCCTTGCTGGACTCGCAATCGATCCGCCACGGCGCGCTCGATCGCAAGGTGCCGTATTACACCACGGCGAGCGCGGCGCTCGCCACGGCACGGGCCATCGCCGAAGTTTCGCCCGGTGAACTTGAAGTCAGGTCGCTTCAGGACTATTATAGCTGACGAATATTCAGCGATTGCCCCCCACACATTCGGTACTGCCATGATCCGCGATGGTGCGGACGGTCGATCGAATTGCCTGTGCGGGGGCCAAAACGAGATGGGGCCCAAGTCCATGGAAAAGGTACCGATGCTTGCCGAAGGCTATGAAAAGCTGACGGCCGACCTCAAGGTTCTGCGCGCGGAACGTCCGCTGGTGGTGGATGCGATCGAAGAAGCGCGCGCCCATGGCGACCTTTCGGAAAACGCCGAATATCACGCCGCCAAGGAACGCCAGGGCCAGATCGAGGCGCAGATCGCCGAGATCGAGGACAAGGTCTCGCGCGCGCAGATCATCGATCCGTCGACGCTTTCGGGCGACAAAGTAGTGTTCGGCGCTACCGTCACCCTGCTCGACGAGAACGACAAGCCGATCAAATATCAAATCGTCGGCCAGACCGAAGCGGATGCGAACAAGGGGCGTATCAGCTATAATTCGCCGATCGCGCGCGCCCTGATCGGCAAGCAGGTCGAAGACGAGATCGAAGTCACCGTGCCGAGCGGGGACAAGTTCTATCTCGTGGAGAAGATCGAGTTCATCTGACGCGGTAAAGGCAACTGGTCGGCGCGAGGCGCTGGTCAGGCCAGCTGTTCATCCCAACGGCTTTTCCATCGCCCAATTGTGGATCGCCACTCCGTCGATCGACAGGTCGCGGCGGTGCGTCATTTTGTATCCGGCGCGCTCGAATACGGGGCGCGCCAAGTCGCTCGCCTCGGAAAACAGGCGCTCGGCGCTCTGGCTGCGCGCGAAAGTCTCGGCGGCATCGAGAAGACGCTCGGCAAGACCGCGCCTCGTGTGGTGAGGGTGCAGATAGAGGTGGTCGACATGACCGTCGGTCTGCACCAGCACGTACCCCACCGGACGGTCCCGATTATCGACTGCCACCATAATCGCGTCGGCAGCGGCGACGCGCTCGCGATAACTCGCGGCGCCGGGATGGCGAGAGCGCCATGCGCCGACCTGTTCGGGCGAGTAGGCGCGGGGCCCGATCTCGGCGATGGCCCGGAGCAGGATGTCACTCAAGGCCTTCGCATCCGCGTCACGAAAGAGGCGGATCGCGTACGTGACGGACTCAGCCCTTCGGTTCGAGCAGTTTGTGGAGATGGACGACCACGTATTTCATCTCCGCATCATCGACCGTGCGCTGCGCATTGGCGCGCCAGGCTTCTTCTGCACTGTCGTAATCGGAATAGACGCCCGCGACATGGATGCTTTCGGGGTCCTGGAATTCGGTGCTGCGCGGATCTTTCACGCGGCCACCCATCACGAGGTAGAGGGTCTGCTTGGCGGTCGTTTCTTCCATGGGATGGCCCTTCGATCGAAGTTGCGGATTTCGCCTGCGCCATAACGCAAGCGGCGCGCCAGACAAGTCTGACGCGCCGCTGAAAGGATCGCCTTGTGAGGCCGATCTATCGCGTATCTCAGTTGGTGAGGCGCGATTTAAGACCGCGCAGTCCGCGGCTTGCCTTGCGGCTTGCGCGGCGGCGCGAACTTGCGAGAGCATCGCTGGTCGCATCGGCGCGATACGCCGCATCGCGGCGAAGCCTGCGCGCAGTCGAGCCGACGCTTTCGCCCAGATCTTCGAACGCGTCCGAACTGGATCGCAGGGCTGCGGCACCGGCCGTTTCCGCCCGATCCACGAGGCCAAGGGCATACCCGAGCACCGTATCGCCCGCCATCGCAGCCATCGCCCCGGTGCGACGGCCAAGACGGCGGCCCGGACGGGTCATTGCACCGATAAGCAGGCCGACGCCGATCGCACCGCCTACCACAGTCAGGGGGTGCTTCTTGGCAAAATCGGTGGCGGTATCGAGCACTTCCTTCGCCTGATCGGTAAAGCTGCGCTCCGCATTGCGCTGTTCGCTGGCTTCGATGCGCTGACGGAGAACCTCGCGGCGCTCTTCATCAGTCTGGGGCTTGGTTTCGGTGTTGAGAGTGGCGACGTTGCTCATGAAAATCTCCGAGATTTGGTTTCTGGTCAAGCAACGGGTTCATCGCCCGACTTGTTCCGAATGAGGCCAGTCTTCGTCGTAATCCTCTTCGGCATCGTATTCGGCATCAGGATCCTCCGCCCAGTCGTCACCGAACAAAGTAGCCAGAACGGGATTGCGGGCGAACCAGAGGATCATGGCCGCAGCGATCGCGGCGAGCGCCCCCTTGTGGTCGCGGGCCACGTCGAGCGCTTCGTCGTAAACGTCGCTGGCCCCTTCCGCGAGGCGGTCCGCGAGGCGCGCACCCGGACTCTTCACGGCGAGGTCGGATTTCAAATTTTCGATATCAGCCGTGACGAGCGCGCGCGCCGCATCACGCAAACGCTTGTCTTCGAGCATCTTGGCGCGACGAGTGCCCATTATTCGTCCCCTTTGAAGGCAGCGCGAATATCGTCGATCTTGCCCTTCAGCATACGAACGCAGATGATACCGAGAGCGATAAGCACGCCGCCGACGATAAGAGTGGCGATCCAGGGGCCAACCAAAGGCGCAAGTGCGATCACGATGCCTACGGTCACCGCGATCAGCGCCAGATGGAGAATACCGAAAGCCGCCGCCCCATAAGTGACCGCCATCTTTGCCCGATTGGCGACGAAGGATGTCCGGCTCTTCTGGAAAGCGAGTTCGGCTTCGAAATAGGTTTTCCCATCATCGAGAAGAGCGAACAGATCATCGGTCAGCGAATGCCGAGGCTCCGCCAACTCGTCCTGTTCAGCCTGCTCCTCGAAGACTTCGGCCGCCTCCCGCGCGCTATGCGAAGAAGAGGGAGCGAACGCCGTCCGCTCCCCTTCGATCTTGCCGAGCCCGTCAGGCTCTTGTGCCGTATGTGTGGTGCGCACCCCGGTTCGACGCTCAGCGACGGCTGAAAAGCCGCGAGAGCATGAAGCCCGCGACAGCCGCGATGCCGACGGCGGTCGCCGGGCTGCGGCGGACCATCGCCCGGCCATCATCGGCCAGCTCGTCGACAGTCTTCGCATCGAGCTTGGCGGCCGTATCGCTCAAGGAGCGCGAGGCACTGCGGGCATAATCGCCATATTTCGCGCCGACCTTCTCGTCGACGTAATGCGCGTTGTCGTTGACCATCTGGCCGAGCGTGGCGATCCCTTCGGAAAGCTTGGCCTTGCCCTGCGTGGCGAGCTCGTGACCCTTCACCTTCGCCTCTTCGCCATAGGCTTTCGCATCGCTCTTCAGGTCGGAACGCTTGCCATCGGCCTGCGCCTTGTAGGCACTGGCGCGTTCCCCTGCTTCGGCGCGCAGGGCAGCGGCCCCGGCCTTGGCTTCCTGGACCGCGGCGCTGAAGCGTGACTTGGCTTCTTCCCGATGCGGATTGGTCGAGGCAGCGGTCGCGGTGGTGTCGGCGACGCTGGAAGTTGTGGCAGTGTTGGTCACGGGAACGGTCTCCTTTGCAACGCCCTTCTTCGCCACCGTCTTGCGGGGCTTGGGAGCGGATTTCGGTTTGTCGGTCTTCGATTTCTTGGATTTGGTTTCGGGAGTGGTGGAATCGGCCATCGGTTTCGTCCTTGCCCTCTTGTCTGTGGTCTCTTTTTGAATCGAAACCGGGGCACGTTCATGCCCGGTCTATGATGTTGCAACGCAACTTGCGCGGCAATGTTCCGATGCATAGAGGGTCCGCGATCGATCTTTCCTCTGAACGGAGCCTCCAACCATGACAGCCATCATCGACCTGCACGCTCGCGAAATCCTCGACAGCCGCGGCAATCCTACTGTGGAGGTCGACGTCCTGCTGGAAGATGGCAGCTTCGGACGCGCCGCCGTCCCTTCGGGCGCATCGACCGGCGCGCACGAGGCGGTGGAATTGCGCGATGGCGACAAGGATCGCTATCTCGGAAAGGGCGTCCTGAAATCGGTCGAGGCGGTCAACACCGAACTGCGCGATCTCCTGATCGGCGCCTTCGATGCCGAGGATCAGCGCGATATCGACCAGGCGATGATCGACCTCGACGGTACGGCGAACAAGGGCCGTATCGGCGCCAACGGCATTCTCGGCGTCAGCATGGCGGTCGCGAAAGCGGCGGCGAATGCGCGCGGCCTGCCGCTCTATTCCTATATCGGCGGGGTGTCTGCCCATGTCCTGCCAGTGCCGATGATGAACATCATCAATGGCGGCGAACATGCCGACAATCCGATCGACATCCAGGAATTCATGGTCATGCCTGTGGGTGCGGACAGTCTCGCGGAAGCGGTGCGCTGGGGCGCGGAAATCTTCCACACCCTCAAGAAGGGCCTTTCGCAAAAGGGTCTGGCGACGGCAGTCGGCGACGAGGGCGGGTTCGCCCCCGATCTGGCGAGCACGCGCGCCGCGCTCGATTTCATCATGGAGTCGATCGGCCAGGCAGGCTTCACGGCGGGCGAGGATGTCGTCCTAGCGCTCGATTGCGCATCGACCGAGTTCTTCCGCGATGGGAAATACGAGATATCGGGCGAAGGCCTGTCGCTCGATGGTGAAGGCATGGCCGAATATCTCGACAAATTGTGCCGCGACTATCCGATCCGTTCGATCGAGGACGGCATGGCGGAAGACGACTTCACCGGGTGGAAGGCGCTGACCGACCGGATCGGCGATACCATCCAGCTGGTGGGCGACGATCTGTTCGTGACCAATCCCGATCGCCTGCGCGACGGGATCGGACAGGGTCTCGCCAATTCGCTGCTGGTGAAGGTCAACCAGATCGGCACGCTGACCGAAACGCTCGAAGCCGTCGATATCGCGCATCGCGCGGGCTACACCGCCGTGATGAGCCACCGCTCGGGCGAAACCGAGGATGCGACCATCGCCGATCTCGCGGTCGCCACCAATTGCGGGCAGATCAAGACCGGATCGCTCGCCCGTTCAGACCGGCTCGCGAAATACAACCAGCTGATCCGTATCGAGGAAGAGCTGGGCGACAGCGCGGTTTACGCAGGGGCCGCCTGTTTCGGGCGCCTGCGCGGCTGATTTCGCGCTCTAGGCGGCGAAACGCTCCGACAAAGCGAGGAGGGCGAGCGCGGCCTTGGCCGCCTCGCCGCCCTTGTCCTTCTGTGCCGGGTCGGCGCGGACCAGAGCCTGGTCCTCGTTCTCGACCGTCAGGATGCCGTTGCCGATGGCGATCCCGTCCATCGTCAGCGCCATGATCCCGCGCGCGCTCTCGCCCGCCACGATCTCGAAATGATAGGTCTCGCCCCGGATCACGACTCCGATGGCGACGAAACCGTCGTAGCGCCCCATCTCCGCCGCCATCGCGATGGCACCGGGAATTTCGAGCGCGCCGGGCACGGTCAGCACCTCGACCTCATGCCCGTCCGCTTCCAGCGCGGCGCGCGCGCCCGCGATCAGCTTGTCGTTGAGGTGGTCGTAGAAACGTGCTTCGACGATCAGGAACCGTGCCATTCGCTTACTCCGGGATCTTGTGGTGGCCGACGATATCGAGGCCATAGCCTTCGATCGCGACGAGGTTGGGGGTGGAATTGGTGAGCAGGATCATCTCGTTGACATTGAGATCGGCCAGGATCTGCGATCCGATCCCGACATTGCGATACTCCTCCTCCGCGCCGGAAGGGACGGGCGGGCCGGGCTGGGTGATGATCACGATGATCCCCGAGCCATGCTCGCCGACCGCTTCCATCGCGCGCTGCAAGGTGCGCTTGCGGGGGCCGGGCTGGCCCAGAAGATCGTCGAACAGCGAGATCGGATGGACGCGGGCCAGCGTCGGCTCGCCATCGATCACATGGCCCTTCTGAAGCACATAGCTTTCTGTGCCGTCGACCGTATTGCGATAGGTGATGAGGCGCCACTGGCCGCCATAATCGGACGTGAAGCTGCGCTCGCCCGTCCGCTCGACAAGGTGGTCCTTGCGCATCCGATATTCGATGAGGTCGCGGATGGTGCCGATCTTCAAATCGTGCCGCCGCGCGAAGGATACGAGATCGTCGAGCCGGGCCATGGTCCCGTCCTCGTTCATGATCTCGCAAATCACGCCCGAGGGATTGAGCCCGGCGAGGCGCGAGATATCGACCGCCGCTTCGGTATGGCCGGCGCGCACCAGCACGCCGCCATCGCGCGCAGTGAGGGGGAAGACGTGGCCGGGCGTGACGATATCTTCAGGGCCCTTGCTCGCATCGATGGCGACCGAAACGGTGCGTGCACGATCGGCGGCGCTGATCCCGGTGGTGACCCCATCCTTCGCCTCGATCGAAGTGGTGAAGGCGGTCTGCATACTCTCGCGATTGTCGCGCGCCATGGGCTCGAGCCCCAATGCGTCGACCCGCTTGCGGTCGAGCGCGAGGCAGATCAGCCCGCGGCCGTGAGTCGCCATGAAATTGATCGCGACCGGCGTTGCCATCTGGGCGGGAATGATGAGATCGCCCTCATTCTCCCGATCCTCGTCATCGACAAGGATATACATGCGCCCGTTGCGCGCTTCCTCGATAATCTCCTCGGCACTGACGAGGACCGGCGTCTCGTCATTGTCGGACAGGAAGGCGGCAAGCTTTCGCAAGGTTTCGGAGGTCGGATTCCAGCCTTCCTCGGTGCAATCGCGAAGCGTGTTCGCATGAAGCCCCGCCGCCCGCGCGAGGCCGGCCTTGCTCATGCCGCCATCCTGCACGAGGCGGCGGACCTGGGAGATAATGTCGCTCATACGAGCGTTAGATCACATCACGATGTGATTGTAAACCGAATGGGGCACATAGTGATGTGTCAAAGGCGTTCGAGCGCGACAAACCGTTGCGCACAGCTCGGTTGAACGATCAGAAAAATGGAGGAAGGTGGTGGACGCACTAGGGCTCGAACCTAGGACCCGCTGATTAAGAGTCAGCTGTTCGCCATTGTTTTCGTTGGATAATTTTCCCAACTGGAGCAACTTCTCCGCTAATAAGATCAATAGCTTATCACAAAAAATCCAACCGTGTGCAGCGTTCCCCGGGCGCAGCCCAAAGCGAATTGATCTGTCATAACCTGCGGCACTTCTCCTGCAACAGAACTGATCCTGCAGCATTCGGCGCTGGACCAAAATCATGCACGCACCTACCGCAATCTCAAAATCGATAGGCATGGAGGGGGCGAGATTGGGCAGACCATCGACGAAAGCGGGGAAGGGTGGCGACCTCGGGTTTGAGGCCGAGCTCTTCAAGGCGGCGGACAAGATTCGCGCCAATATGGAGCCGTCCGATTACAAGCATGTCGTCCTAGGCCTGATCTTCCTCAAGCATATTTCCGATGGCTTCATGGCCAAGCGCGCCGAACTCGAAAAAGAGTATCCGGAGGGCGTCGAGGACGAGGACGAATACCGGGCCGACAACGTGTTCTGGGTGCCCAAGCCCGCGCGGTGGGCGCACCTGCAGGCCAGCGCCAAGCAGCCCGGAATCGGCAAGCTGATCGACGAGGCGATGCTCGAGATCGAGAAGGTGAACCCTACGCTCAAAGGCGTGCTCCCGAAGGATTACGCCCGCCCTGCGCTCAACCCTGTCATGCTGGGCGAGTTGATCGACCTTATCTCCGGCATCGGCTTCAAGTCCGACGAGGGGCAAAGCCGCGATGTGCTCGGCCGCGTCTACGAATACTTCCTCGGTCAGTTCGCCGGGGCTGAAGGGAAGCGTGGAGGCGAGTTCTACACGCCGCGCTCGGTCGTTCGCACAATGGTCGAGATGCTGCAGCCGCATGATGGCCGCGTATACGATCCGTGCTGCGGATCGGGCGGCATGTTCGTGCAGTCGGAAAAGTTCGTCGAGAACCATGGCGGGCGCATTGGCAACATCGCCGTCTATGGCCAGGAGTCGAACCATACGACCTGGCGCCTGTGCATGATGAACCTGGCGGTGCGCGGGATCGATGCCGACATCCGCTGGAACAGCGATGGCAGCTTCCACCGCGACGAATTGCCGGACCTGCGCGCCGATTACGTGCTCGCCAATCCGCCGTTCAATGTGTCGGACTGGGGCGGCAACCGGCTGCGTGAGGACGCACGCTGGAAGTTCGGTATTCCGCCTGCGGGCAATGCGAACTTCGCCTGGCTGCAGCACATCCTGCATCATCTTGCGCCAGCAGGGACGGCAGGCGTGGTGCTGGCCAACGGCTCCATGTCCTCCACGCAGAGCGGCGAAGGCGAGATCCGGCAGGCGATGGTCGAAGGCGACGTCATCGATTGCATGATCGCCATGCCCGGACAGCTGTTCTATTCGACGCAGATCCCGGTGTGCCTGTGGTTCCTTGCCAAGGACAAGTCGAACGGGCTGGTCGGCGATGCCAAGCTGCGCGACCGGCGCGGTGAAATCCTGTTTATCGATGCTCGCAAGCTTGGCCATATGGTCGACCGCACCCGGCGCGAGTTCTCGGATGAGGATATCGCGCGGATTACCGACACCTACCATGCTTGGCGCGAAGGCAAGAATTACGAAGACGTGCCCGGCTTCGCTTATTCGGCGAGCCACGAAGAGGTTGCGAAGCACGGCTATGTCCTGACGCCAGGACGCTATGTCGGCGCCGAAGAAGCCGAAGATGACGGTGTGCCATTCACCGAGAAGTTTGCAGCGTTGCAAATGACCTTGGACCAGGAATTCGATGAAGGCGAACGGCTAACGAAGCTGATCAGGAGCAAGCTTGGGTCGGTTTTGATATGATGGCTGGGTGGGTAATTATGACCCTGCGCGAAGCGGGTGTCACACTGATAGATTGTGTCCATGCTACCCCCGCTGCTGTCGAAAACGGCTATCCTTATATTGGCATTCCACAGATGAAGGATGGTCGATTAGACTTCGACGACGCTCGAAAAATATCTGACGCTGACTTCATAAAATGGACGGTCAAAGCAAGGCCGCAGATGCACGATATCGTGCTTTCTCGCAGAACGAATCCCGGCGTTATTGCGCCTGTCCGTGATGACACGTCTTTCGCTCTCGGTCAGAATCTGGTGCTCCTGCGCGCAAGCGGTGAACGTGTCTCTCCCGGTTTTCTTCGCTGGCTGGCATCAAGTCCCCTCTGGTGGGATCAAATTTCCAAGTTCATCAATGTGGGCGCAGTATTCGATAGCTTGCGCTGTGCAGACGTTCCAAATTTTGAGTTGCCGGTGCCGCCAATTGCCGACCAAGAAGCAATCTCTGGGCTGCTCTCCGCCCTCGACGACAAGATCGAGCTGAATCGGCGGATGAACGAGACGCTGGAGGCGCAGGCGCGGGCGCTGTTCCGCGACTGGTTCGTCGACTTTGGCCCGGTGAAGGCCAAGATGGCGGGCGGCACCCCCTATCTCGCGCCGGACCTCTGGTCCATCTTCCCCAACCGCTTTGACGAAGAGGGCGCGCCGAAGGGGTGGAAACGCAGCACTATCGGTTCCAGTTTCAACCTAACGATGGGTCAATCCCCACCAGGCGATACTTACAACGACGACGGTGAGGGCTTGCCGTTCTTTCAAGGTCGAACCGACTTCGGCTTCCGTTACCCTGAAAATCGGAAGTATTGCGATGCGCCGAAGCGCGTTGCTGAGGCAGAGGACACCTTGGTAAGCGTGCGTGCGCCAGTCGGCGATATCAATTTGGCATGGGAGAAAAGCTGCGTGGGGAGAGGGGTCGCCGCACTGCGGCATAAGTCGGGATCGCTAAGCTTCACGTATTATTCCGCCGCAGCCCTTCGTTCGAAATTGGAAATCTATCAGCATACAGGAACGGTATTCGGCGCGATTAATAAGAAGCAGTTTGAAGCACTAGAAACTGTCGAGCCTGACGCGGCCGTGCTCAAGGCCTTCGACGAGCTAGCAGGCCCAATCGATCAGAAAGTTCGAACCAATGAAACTGAGTGCCGAACTCTGACGCGAACCCGCGACCTGCTGCTGCCCAAGCTGATGTCCGGCGAAATCCGCGTTAGGGAAGCGGAGCGTCAAATTGAGGAGGCGCTCTAAGGCCGACCTTCCGATTATCGCAAATTCATTGACCGGCAACGATTGGCGATTATATGGCGGCAGATATCTCCCTTGGCGCTTCGGGGCCAAGGTGCGCGGCGATCCTTCGGGGTCGCCGCTGCTTTATCAGGCCTCTAAAAAATTTCGCTTGTGTATCGCGCCAGATAATTCCTTTCTTGTTTAATCGCAGCACCCTACTACCATCTCCATGCGGACAAGGGTCTATATCGACGGCTTCAATCTTTATTATGGATGCCTGAAGGGGCAGCCGAATAAATGGCTGAACGTCCACGCGCTGTGCTGCAATTTGCTGCCAAGAAACCAGATTGACCGGACGCGCTACTTCACCGCGCAAGTCAGCTCCAGGCCCAACGATCCTGATCAGGCAACACGGCAGCAGACCTATTTTCGGGCACTTGCGACCGTTCCTGAAATAAGTATCCATCTCGGCCATTTCCTCACGCATGAAGTGAAAATGCCGGATGCAGCCGCATGGCGGGCCGGCAACTATCTCGCGCGGACGGTGATCAAGACGGAAGAGAAGGGCTCGGATGTCAATCTGGCTACCATGCTACTCGTGGATGCCTTCGACGATCTTTTCGACTGCGCAGTCATCATCAGCAACGATAGCGATCTCAAAGGACCGATTGAACAGGTCCGCAACAGATTTGGAAAGACCATTGGCCTCTTAAACCCGCAGAGGAATGTGAGCCAAGCGCTGAGACCGCTGGCGCATTTTATAAAGCCGATCCGCCCTGGCGCACTCGCAAATGCGCAATTTGCTGCCGGTCTGACCGATGCAGTTGGGCAATTTCAAAAACCAGCGAGCTGGTAAGGCATTGCGAGGGATCGGGATTTGCGCAAGTTTGCAAACTACTGGTTACGTAGCAGGGGGTGCGCGTGAGTGAATTGAAGACCTGTTTCAAGCGCGTCGATTATGACCTTTCCAGCCTGCTACATTTTATCGACGTTGGCGATATCGGTCTGCCGGATATCCAGCGTCCCTTCGTCTGGAAGAATGCCAAGGTCCGCGACCTGTTCGATTCCATGTATCGCGGCTTCCCGGTGGGATACCTGTTGTTTTGGGAGAATGCCGTCGAAAGCGGTGCGAAGCAGATCGGGCTTGATGAAAAGCAGCGGGATGTGCCCGCCCGTCTGATCGTGGACGGGCAGCAGCGGCTCACCTCGCTCTATGCTGTGTTTCGGGGCCAAAAGGTGCTCGACGAGAATTACGCTTACCGCCAGATCGAAATTGCCTTTCGCCCTAGCGATGGGAAATTCGAGGTGGCGGATGCTGCCATTCGGCGCGATCCGGAGTGGATCCCCAACATCTCGCAGTTGTGGTCATCGGGTGCTTCCAGCCGCAAGCTGGTGAATGGATTCATCGAAAAGCTGGGTCAGAAGGTGGAATTGAGCGAGGCCGAGGAAGAGCACATCGCGCACAATCTCGATCGCCTGTTCGACCTGCAGAAATACCCGTTCACGGCGCTGGAAATCGCGCAATCGGTCGAGGAAGAGCAGGTTGCCGACATCTTCGTCCGGATCAACAGCGAGGGGGTGAAGCTCAACCAGGCTGACTTCATCCTTACCCTGCTGTCGGTGTTTTGGGAAAAGGGCCGAACCGATCTCGAACAGTTCTGCCGGGCGGCACGGATCCCGGCGAAGGGTTCGGACACGTCCCCGTTCAACCATTTTCTCGAGCCGGACCCTGACCAGTTGCTGCGCGTGGCGGTCGCGTTGGCCTTCAACCGTGGCCGTCTGAAAAGCGTGTATCAGGTTCTGCGGGGCAAGGATCCGGACACCGGCGAATACGATCCACAGCGGCGGCAGGATCAATTCGACATCTTGGCGGAGGCGCAGGAGCACGTCCTCAACCTCAACAACTGGCACCAATATTTCAAAGCGCTGGTGGGCGCGGGCTTCCGGAGTGGCGAACTCGTTTCGTCCACCAATGCGCTGCTGTTTGGCTATGCCTTCTACCTGATCGGTAAGGTTCGCTTCGGTCTGGCCGAACATCAATTGCAACGCGCAATCGGTCGCTGGTTCTTCTTCGCCTCTCTAACCGGTCGCTACACCAGTTCGCCCGAAACCGTGATGGATGGCGATCTCGCCCGCATACGCGAAATCGATACCGGCGAAGCCTTCCTTTCGTGGCTCGACGGAGAGATCACCAGCGAGCTGACCAACGATTTCTGGCAGATCACCCTCCCATCGCAGTTCGACAGTTCGTCTGCCCGCAATCCGCAGCTGTTCGCATTTTTTGCAGCGCAGAATCGGCTGGGCGCACCAGTGCTGTTCTCGCACAAGACCGTTTCCGATATGCTGGACCCTACCATCAAGACGACAAAGAAGGCGCTGGAGCGGCACCATCTGTTCCCCAAAGCCTGGCTTGAAGCGCATGGCGTAAGCGACCAGCGGATGCGCAACCAAATGGCGAATTACGCTCTGGTGGAATGGCCGGACAATATCGATATCAGCGCCAAGGCGCCACAGGACTATGTGCCGCAGATCAGGCTTCGCTTCTCCGATGAGGATTGGGCCGAGATGCATAGGTTCCACGGCCTGCCCATTGGATGGGAGGCGATGCCTTACGACCAGTTCCTTGGGCAACGACGTGATCTTATGGCGGGAGTGGTGCGTCGCGGCTTCGAGAAGCTCGCCTAGTGGGCAAGTTCGTCGAAGACCACGTCGAGGAAGCGGCGCTCGAATGGCTCGGCGAGCTGGGTTGGACGATCGCGCACGGGCCTGATGTGTGTCCGGACAGCCCACAGCCTCTGCGCGCTGCCTACCAAGATGTGGTCTTGCTCGACCGTTTTCGCGATGCAGTCGCGCGGCTGAACCCATCAGTCCCTGCTGAATCGCGCGAAGAGGCCATGCGTCGCGTTCTAGCAAGCGAAACGCCATCGCTGGTAGAAGAGAACCGGCGGCTTCATCAATACTTGGTCGAGGGCGTGCCCGTCGAATTCTACGACGACGGCAATATGCGCGGAGACCGGGTTCGCCTGATCGATTTCGGCGGTAGCGACGGGTTCGATCACAATGACTGGCTGGCAGTGAATCAAGTCACGGTCATTGAGCAGGGACACAATCGCCGCCCGGACGTGGTGCTGTTCGTCAATGGCCTGCCTCTGGGTGTTCTCGAACTGAAAAACCCAGGCGATGAGAACGCAACCTTGTCCGGCGCCTTCAACCAACTCCAAACCTACAAGGCGCAAATCCCTTCGCTGTTTCGAACCAATGCTGTCCTGGTCACGTCTGACGGCATCAAGGCGCGAGCCGGTTCTCTGACTGCAGATGAAGAGCGCTTCATGCCCTGGCGTTCGGTCGATGGCGAAACCATCCCGCCTACAAGCGATCCCCAGCTCGAAACCCTCATTAAAGGGGTGTTTGAGCGGGGCAACCTGCTTCGCCTGCTGCGCGATTTCACAGTGTTTGGCGATACCGGCAAGGGGATTGTCAAAATTGTCGCGGCGTATCACCAGTTCTTCGCTGCTCAGAACGCCTTGTCAGCAACGCTTCGTGCCTTGCCCTATGCGACTGCTAGAGCCGATGGCTCGTTACGCGAAAATCCGCTCAACTTTGGTCTGGCAAGTCAGACGGAGCAGGCGCCGGGCGACAAGAAGATCGGGGTCATCTGGCATACGCAGGGTTCGGGCAAGAGCCTGCTGATGGCGTTCTACGCAGGTCTGCTCGTTCGCGATCCTGCATTGGAAAATCCCACCATTGTAGTCATCACGGACCGCAATGACCTCGACGACCAGCTGTTCGGCACCTTCTCCATGTGCAGCGATCTCATCCGTCAGAAGCCGGTTCAGGCCGACAGCCGCGATGATCTGCGCGTGCAGCTTGACCGAGCAGCGGGCGGGGTGATCTTTACCACGATCCAGAAATTCGCGGCGACCGAGGGCGCGGACGATTTCGCGCCTGTAAGCGAACGCCAGAACATCATCGTGATGGCGGATGAGGCGCACCGTTCGCAATACGGCTTTCGCGCGCGTATCGATCCGCGAACCGGCAAGCGGGCTTACGGCCATGCGAAATATCTGCGTGACGCGCTGCCCAACGCTTCCTTCATCGGCTTTACCGGAACCCCGATCGAAAAGGACGATGTGAACACCCCAGCGGTATTCGGCGACTATGTCGATATCTACGATATCAGCCGCGCGGTCGAAGACGGGGCCACCGTGCCGATCTACTACGAAAGTCGATTGGCGCGCATCGAATTGCCGGAAGATCAGGTGCCACTTATCGATGCTGAAGTGGAGGAACTCACCGAGGACGAGGCTGCCACGGATCAGGAAAAGCTGAAGGCTCGATGGGCCGAAGTCGAGCGTTTAGTGGGCTCAAAGGCCCGGTTGAAGCTCGTCGCAAACGATCTGATTGAGCATCTCGAACGAAGGCTGGAGGCGTTGGACGGCAAAGCAATGGCCGTTTGCATGAGCCGCCGTATCTGCGTGGCGCTCTACGACGAGATTGTTGCTCTTCGTCCGGAGTGGCATTCCGACGATGTGTCGCAGGGCGCGGTGAAAGTTGTGATGACCGGCAGCGCATCGGACCCGCAGGAATGGCAACCGCACATCGGCGGGAAGGCGCGCCGAGATGAGCTGGCTAAACGTGCCAAAGATCCGACTGACCCTCTCAAGCTCGTCTTGGTGCGCGATATGTGGCTAACCGGCTTTGATGCTCCGTCGATGCACACGATGTATATCGATAAGCCGATGCGCGGCCATGGTCTGATGCAGGCAATCGCACGCGTAAACCGCGTTTTCCGCGATAAGGAAGCAGGGCTTGTCGTCGACTACATCGGTATTGCCCAAAACCTAAAAGCAGCGCTCGGCATCTACTCCCCATCTGACCGTGAAAAGACTGGTATCGACGAGAAGCTGGCGATCCGGGTCATGCTCGAGCGGTTCGAAATCGTCAGCGCCATGTTCCATGGTTTCGATTGCGGGCCTGGAATGCATGGAACACCGAGCCAGCGATTGAAGTGTCTCGCCGAAGCGCTCGAGTGGATTTTGGCTCGTCAGCAAGATGCAGCGCAGAAGGAAGCAACCGACGAAGCAAGGAAGGCCGCACATCGACGCTTCCAAGACGCGGTTTTAGCCTTAAGCAAGGCTTTTGCCTTGGCGTCTGCGAGCGATGAGGCGAAGGCCATCCGCGACGTGGTCGCTTTCTATCAGACTGTGCGGGCCGCTCTGGTCAAAAGTAGCGGCGCGACCAAATCTCGGAAGGATCGCGAACTCGCGGTTCAACAGCTTATCGACAGATCGGTCGTCTCGACGGAAATTGTCGATATACTGCAGGCGGCGGGTATGGCCTCGCCAGACATCTCGATCCTGTCCGACGAGTTCCTTGCCGAAATGCGCGATAGCGAGCGGCCCAATCTGGCGCTTGAAGCCCTTAAGAAATTGCTCGCCGATAAGATCCGGTCCAGGTTACAAACGCACGCTGTCGAAAGCCGGAAATACTCCGAAAGGTTGACGGCCGCGATCGCGCGCTATCACACGAATGCGATCAGTACCGTCGAGGTGCTTCAGACGCTGATCGAACTCGCCAAAGAAATACGCGAGAAGCTGGCGCGCGGCGAAGAGGGAGGGCTATCCGACGAAGAGATCGCCTTTTACGAAGCGCTGGCGGATAATGAGAGCGCTGTCGACATCATGGGCAACGACAGTCTCAAGATCATCGCTGCTGAACTGGTCGAGAATCTCAAGGCAAACGCCAGCGTCGATTGGGCGCATCGCGAATCTGCTCGTGCGAGGATGCGCGTGCTGGTGAAACGCATCCTGCGCAAATATGGTTATCCGCCGGACCTGCAGGACGCAGCCGTGCAGACCGTGATTCAACAAGCAGAATTGCTCGCAGCTGCTTGGTAGCAATCGCGGGGAACCCGCACTGGTATGTCCCCGCGGAGCTAGCTCACGACCATTCCAGTTTGAAAAGTGTGACAACTGGGGAGACGTCCCCGGGGGGGGGTAGGAATCACCGCCCCCTGACGAAACAGCGAGTAGGAGGAGGAAGGAAGGGGGGGTGGTGCGCAACAAAGGGTTTTTCTGTCGAGAAACCCAAACGCGCCCACCCCCCCCCAAAAAAAACAGAAAGACGAGGCTCGTTGTGCAGCTGTCGATGCGTCAAATCAGGAGTGGGTCGCCCGAGTTGCGGGCCGCAGCTGCGGCAGCTCGCAGCGCGCAGAACTTGAAGACGCGCAAGGCAAACGAGCGCGAAGAGAGTATCGCTGAAAACGCCCGTCGGCGTCGTAAGCGGATTGCCCTGGAAAATCCAGCGCTGAACCTCGGCGTGCGTAGAGCTCGAACTCCTGAACAGGGGCGGCAGAGATGCGGTGCAGGCTCTGAAAAAAAGCATGTGACGACGTTCGTTCGCAGGCCGTCGCACCAGACACCAGTTATTCTGAAACCCGATGGTGCAGCGGAGGGCACAACTGATCAGATATCCCGCGGGAAGTCCGTCCTGCGGGATATCGTCTGGAAGACACAAAATTTTTTGGAGGTGGAAATGTCCCCGGATCGGGGGATGAAAATTCAAGGAAGATTACGATGAACGTCGAAGCCGAAAACCAGATCATGGCCCGCTATCTCGGTGCCATTCATCAGATGCTGCTGCGAGGCAAAGCGCTGAAGCCAGGACTTTCGCTGATCGCGGGAGATAGACGCACTCCGGACAATCCACTGCAGGTGGCAATGGCTGCAAAAGACAGCGACGAAGATATCGTTCACCTTGGGTTCGAAAGGATCAATGGCGAATATCGGTTCGTCGAACTGACACTTTATGCGCCTCGCGACGGCGCGACTCACATCATCTCAGGCTGCCGCCTTTATATTGGTGCGGGGAATGGTCGCGCTTTGGTCCTTCCGCCGATTGGCCAAAAAGGGAGCTTCCGGGCAAAAGCTAATGAAATTGTGCATTTACGGCGAGTGCCTTCGGACAGAGATCAAGGGATCCAGCGTGCGGATGAGCGGTTGCAGGCGTTGCTACGTAGTGCCGGGCAAACCTCGAACGTCAGCTAGGCGATCGCGAGACAAAAGGGGAGAGGCCGCGACGGTCTAGCGGTGGCGGCCTCTAAACTCTTTCATGGCATTATGGCTGCTATGCGCCCTAAATTCGGTCATCCGCGGGTTCGACAGCCTATCCACAAAGCCGCCTTTCGCTCAGAGGCGCCACTCAAACGAATGATGATTGTCGCCGACCGCCAGTCTGCAACGGACCGACATTGCTCTTTGACATCGCCGGGGCCGGTCGTATCAATGCATTGAGAGACCAGTCCTCGGTTTCTCACCGGGGGATCGGCAGGAATGTCGTCGGAGTTGAGTTCCTATCAGCGGCGGGTGGAGCAGTGGCTCGACGCTTGCTTCCCGCCGGCAGTCCGTTCCAATCGGGCGGAGAGAACCCATCGCTTCCTGGAAGAGGCGCTCGAGCTCGCGCAGGCTAATGGGTGCTCGCGTGATGACGCGCTGGCGCTGGTTGAATACGTGTTCGGCAGGCCGGTCGGGCGGCCTGATGAGGAAGTCGGAGGCGTGATGGTGACCTTGGCGGGGTTGTGCAGCGCATCGGGCATCAACATGGACGACGCCGGCCACCGGGAGCTTGAGCGAAATTGGGATCGCATCGAGACGATCCGCGCGAAGCAGCAAGCCAAGCCCCACGGGTCGCCGTTGCCGCAATGAGGGGCGGCGGCATAGCGATGCCCGTCTGCGGCGCGAAGACGAACGGAGCGTGCGCTTCTTGATCACAGTTTCGTTCCACGACCAGCTGCTCCACGACATCTGCACTGACCTTGATCGTGCGGAGCGGCAATATGGTCGAGTGGAGGCGCAGGCGCTCGTCACTTTCATTTCCGATGCGCACGCGCTCGATCACGCTGAGCAGTTGATCGACCTGCATGCCGGCGAGATCATTGTGCTGGACGACGATTCCCTTCGTGTCGACCTTAGTGCAGACTATCGCGCAGCCCTTGTAGTGGTCGGAACACGCTTTAGGAGAGCTGACGATGGCCGGATTCGGTGGGACAGTGTGATGAGGTTGAAGCTGGTGGAAGTGTCGAGGGTGCCTTGAGGGAAGCGCACGAGTTCATACCCGACTGGTTTTCGAAGCCCGGCGATTCGATACGGGCCCTCATGCAGCGGCGCGGTGTCGGTCCTGAAGACGTCGCCGTTCGTCTCTCAGGTGGAATGGCCTCGCTCCGCGGGTTGCTCGACGGGTCGCAACCGATCCAAGCTGATGACGCTAGCGCTCTAGCCGCATCGCTGGGCGGCACTGCGACGTTTTGGCTCAAGCGGCAGGAGAACTACGACGGCGCGCTGGAACGGGCGGTCGATCGCGCGTTCGCGACAGACGCCGACGACTGGCTCCTGATTCCTGTGCCGGGAGCGAAGCCGCGGGGGCGGATGTCGGAAGACACCCGCAGGTCCGAGGTGCGCCGCCGCCTGGCGTTCTTCAACGTCGGCACGATCGCGGCGTGGGAGACGCGCTACGGCCGGATCCGATCGGAAACCCTGTTTCGCACGTCTCAGGCATTCAGCTCGGATGACCACGCCGTTCTGATGTGGCTTCGTGAGGGAGAATTGAGCGCAGACATGGTTTCGACGCGTCCGCTGCATGTCGATAATCTGCTGGATAGGATGGAGGCGATCAGGAAATTGTCGCTCATCCGCCGGCCCGAACTCTTCCTGCCAAAGCTCAAGTCGCTATGCGCCGAGGTGGGCGTCGCCGTCGTGCTGCAGCGCGCGCCGCAGGGCTGCCGCGCGTCGGGCGCGAGCCGAATGGTCGCCTCGGACAAGGCGATGATCCTGCTGAGCTTTCGCGGCCTGTCTGACGATCGCTTCTGGTTCACCGTGTTCCATGAGCTCGGCCACGTCGTCCTTCATCGCGCGCAGACGTTCGTGGATAGCGACATCGACGCCGAGGCGCAGGATGACACCGAACGCGAAGCCAACGACTTCGCGTCGCGCTGTATCATACCCGAACGTCGTGAGGACGAGTTCGAGAGGTTATACGCGGCGAAGGATGCGGTCGTTCGGTTCAGCGTGTCGACCGGCGTCGCGCCAGGTCTGACCGTCGGGCAGATGCAGCACCGGCGGATGATCCGTCCCGATCAGATGAACTTCCTCAAGCGCCACTGGCGCTGGGACGACCTCGCGGCGCTATTCGATCAGCCGAGATAATGGACGAACTTGGCGGGGCTCTTCTGCCAGTTGCAAAGTGCGTCCTCCATAATCGCCATGCCGACCTTAAGCCGAAGGTCAAGGGCATCGAGCTTGCCCTGTATCGAGCCGAGGGGCGTCGCGGACTTGCGGGCTCCATTCACTAGTAGCCGCGCGCCGGCCTCCGGTCCCGTAGCGCCCTTTAAATAGGCCGACCCAGCTTCGATCGGGGCCAAACCGTAGCGTCCCACGAGCGACAGATAGTCGAACTTGCCGAGCCGCGCGAAGGTGCCGATCTTCATCTCTTTGTATAGATGGTCGAATATGACGTGCGGGTCATTGCCAGCGGCGTGGACGGCGTTCGCGAAGAACCCCGCATGTCCGGCTGGACCAATCCAAGCAAGATAGTCGGCAACCGTCTTGCGCATGGGGATCTGAGCATTCGGTCGTAGGCTCGTGTATTTCCGGTGGTTGCCGAACTTACCCCGTATCTGCTGCCAGTTGGCGTCGAGCCAGTCATAGAACGCGGCGGGGTTGGCCGTGACATTGGCCCAGTTCCATGTGCCGGTCCCCAGCTTGCCATAGACGTCTTGGAGACGCAGCCACTTGGATCCGACCGGGCGCGCGAAGTGGGTCATCAGAAAGATCAGCCAGCCAGCCTCGTCGATGTTGCCTTGCTGCATATGGTGGGCGACGGCGCGTTCCGCGTCAAAAGCCGAGCTGTTGGGATCAGCTCGCGCGGCCGAGACAGGCTTCGCCTGAACTTGCTCGTAGTAGTCTTCCCGACGCTGGCTGGCGACGAACTGCAGTGCGAGGGTTTCGATCGTCGCCTGATTCACGAGGCCTGCCAGCCCAAGGGCGGTCTTCGCGATCGTCAGCTCCGTTTCTAGACGCTTGCGCTCCACATCTCTACTTGGCCACATCGCCCGCGGTTCCTGATTCTGAATCGCCGACGGCCTTTTTGGCGGCGGCGCGGATCGGTAGATCCTTTCTCCCATCGACATACGGCTTATAGGATGCCGACGCCAGTTCACCGCGGATCTCTTCGAGCCGGCGAACATGCTCCTCCTTGCTGCCGGATTGGCGTCGCGACCAGAATACTTGCAGCAGGCGGACGATGTCACCCCAGTAAGGGTCGGACATTTCGCTGGCAGGTTTGACCCGTTGCCCCTCGCGCAGTCGGCCCTCGATCTCCAGCAGTTGCGGAATCAGATCGAAGGGGTTGCCGGTGGGCATCGGGGGCATGGCATGGACTTGCTGGACCCCCTCTTCGAGATAGGCGCGCATGTCCGGCAGATATTTCTCATAGACATGCATACTGCCGACATATTGATAGTATTCGCCGAGTTCAGCCTCGAGCCGCCGCGCCATCATCTCCTGGATCATTGTAAAGCAGAACACATCATGGGGCAGGCCCCAATAGGCGTCGTTCGATCTCAGCGTGACGGACAGGTGCAGCCGGTCGTCGCGTAGGTGGAACTGCAACGTGGTCGTGCAGGGAATCTCCTTGTGATCGGTCACGATATCCTCGGCGTTGAAGAGCTGGACGACCGCGCGTCTGGATCCGGGTTTTCGCTGCAAAAGTTGTTCGATGCTGTCGAACTGGTTGATCTCGCCGCGCATCGCCATGAGCCGCGGACCGTAGGCCCCTTCCAGGACGCCATCGACAGCGTCGTTTTCGTATTCGGAGACGTAGGGCTTGATGAAAGCCAGTTTGTCGGAGCCAGAGAGATACCACAGCAGCTCCCCCAACGCGCTGAACGGCTTCCCCCGGTTTTCAGATCGACTGATCCTCGCTCGTGGATTGGTGATCCGCAGCGCGACGCCTAGCAATTCGACAGTGCCACCGAGCTTGTCCCCACGGGTTCCGCCACCGTGCTGCCGCCCGTGCTTGTCGATGTCCTGATAGAGCTGATGCAGGACCGCATCCAGGCTTTCGCGCTCGATCTCCAATAGCCAGCACCGCTCACGCGGCCTCCCCTTCAACCGACTATGGAAAGGGATCGACGGAATTGTTAGCTGCGTCAATGAGCCTGTTGGGACCGAATTGATTTGAGCCGAAATCGAGGGTGTTCTTGATCATCGAAGCGACAGCGTGGCTTTTGTCTTCGGCCGCAATGAACGGACGACTGTTTTCCGGGACTCGATGGGTCTGTCACACCATGCAAAATTGGATCTTTGTGGCACAGCAGCCAGCTGGACGAATATCCGCTTTCCCCGCGCAATGCTCAATACCCGCCAGTCCGCAGTCGGCCCGTATTCTGCCGATCCTCAGGTCTTCTTGTAACGGCCGAATTTAGGTCGCCAGATCTTGTTGCCGATGGCGACTACTGGGTGCGAAGCGGAATGTGGGTGCGAAGCGGAATGACGGGTTTCGGGCATGCTCGACGAATAATGGGACGTTGCGAAGAAGGCGTTCTTCGCTACAAATCGCCTTATGCATCACGACCATAAGCACGCTTCAGCCCATTCCCACAATTTTCTCGGCTCTTCGCATGATAAGCACGCGCGGCGGACGCATTGGGTGGTCGCCCTGACGGCAGCCATGATGGTCATTGAGATCGCTGCCGGACTCTGGACAGGATCGATGGCGCTTTTGGCGGACGGAATTCATATGGCGACGCATGCGGGCGCGCTTGGTGTCGCCGCATTCGCCTATTGGTATGCCAAACGCCATGTCGGAAATCCGCGTTTTACCTTCGGCACCGGGAAGGTCGGCGATCTGGCCGGGTTCGCAAGCGCGCTGGTTCTGGCGATGTTCGCTATCGGCATCGCGGTGGAATCGTTCCAGCGTCTCATTGCTCCGGTCGGTGTGGCCTATGCGGAAGCGATCTGGATCGCCGTGCTGGGATTGGCGGTGAACCTGGCTAGTGCTTGGCTTCTTGGTGCGGACCATCATCACGATCATGAACATGCGCACGGCCACGGCCACGGCCACGGCCATACGCACGGGCATGAGCATGCGCATTCGGACAACAATCTGCGGTCGGCTTATCTGCATGTTCTTGCCGATGCCTTGACCTCAGTGCTCGCCATCATCGCGCTGCTCGCGGGCCAGTATCTTGGATGGCGCTGGATGGACGCCGCTATGGGGCTCGTTGGTGCGATCGTGATCGCGCGTTGGTCGTGGTCGCTTATGCGGGACACATCTGCGGTCCTCGTGGATGCCACCGCTTCACCCGAGCAATACGACGAAATTCGCGAAGCCCTCGAAGATGGAGACGCGTCCGTCACCGACCTGCACGTCTGGCGCGTGGGCCCCGGGCAGTTCGGTGTCATCGCTGCTCTTGTAGCAGCGGAGCCTTTGTCGTCCGAAGCCTATGCGGATCGCCTGTCCATTCATGAAGAATATGCTCACATCACCATCGAGGTTCACCGTTGCCAAGGACGGCATCCCATTTTGAGGGCCGCATGACCCGATCGAAGTAAACGGGCGCCTCGAAGGGCTGCTTTCAGGCGGAAATCGAAAAAGGTTCGATGTCCGTAATTAGGCGCCAAAGCCGAACGTCCGCTTCGCTCATTTCCTTGTCAGATCCGGACTGTCAGCAACCGGCCCACTTTCTGCCGGTCTGCAATGCGCCTCAATCCCGGTCATTCGCGGATTGCAGTTGAGACGCCAAAAGCGGACGATCAGCGCACCGAAGAAAATCACCGGCATTGCGTTGCGGGCTCCTGCCGGTTATCGCAGCAGTGTGTTCCGACTTCTCACCCTCGTCCTGCTTGTAAGCGCGCTAGTCGTGCCGCGTGCGGCTTGGGGTGCGCATTTGAGCGGGCATGAGAATCTGAGCTCGGTTGGTGCCGTGCACTCGCACCACGACGATCACGATCATGAACATTCGGCGACTGGCGAAGCTGATGCCGAACAGGATGATGCGGCGGGCGATCTGACGCACGATCACAAGCCGGCCTTCGCCGTTGGTGGAGACATACCACTGCCGGAGATTTCGCCGGTCAGAGCCGTGATCGGTGAACGGTCGGCAATAGGCCCGACGGAACTTCGCCTGAGGGTGCTTTCACGCCTGGATTCCCTCTTGCGACCGCCCCGCGCGATCTGACGTTCCTGCCGGGCGGCTGCCCGGCTGTCAGTTCACGCGGAGGAATCCATGCCCAAATTGCGGATGCACGATGCATCCATTCCCATTGCTATTCTGTTGTGCGCCATGCCCGTTGCGGCGCAAACGCAGAACGTTGTTGACGAAGATGCGGCGATCGGGCGTGCCCTAGCGCGCGAAGGCATTTCCGCTCGTGACGATGCCGAACGCGCGGCTTCGGCGGCTGAGATCGACGCCATCGGCCCGCGTGACAATCCGATTGTCGAGCTGTCGCGCGAGGGCGCAGGCGGTGAGAACGAATACCAGCTGGGCATCGTCCAGCCCATCGACCTGAATGGGCGGCGCGGATCGCTCCGCGATGCTGCACGCGCCGATGGTCTCGCGACGGAAGCCGAGATTGCGCGACGTCGCCAAGTGTTTGTGGCCGAAGTGCGCCAAGCCTATGTGCAATGCGCCGCTGCGAGCGCCCAGCTCGACGTCTGGCAGCGCTATACCGATGAATTGGCCGAGGCAGAGCGGGTCTCCACAGCGCGCGCCGAGGCAGGCGATACCGCCGTTTACGACGTGCGCCGGGTGCGGGTCGAACGTCGGGCCGCCGAGGCGCAGCTGGCTCGGGCGCGCGGCGATGTCGCTGCCGATTGCGCCGCGCTGGCATCGCTCACCGGAATCGCAGACCCGCAGGTCGAACGCGAGGCCATCACGCGTGTTGCAAGCGCAGCGGAGCCCGGCGAGCGCGCCGATCTTATCGCCGACGAGCGCCGGATCGAGGCGGCGGAATACCGCGTTCGCGCTGCCGACCAGGCGCGGCTACCGCAGCTTGTCGTGGGCGCTGGCGTGCTGCGCCGGGATGATGGGATCGACACCGCCTATGGGCCCGTCGTTTCCGTTGGCGTCACCGTTCCCTTATGGAACGCGGGCTCGGCTGCCGTGCGGCGTGAAGAGGCCCGTGCCGCCGCGCTGGAATCCGAGCTTCTCCTTGCCCGCCGCCGGGTTGAAGCGGAGCAGAATGCCGCGGCAGCGCGGCTTGCTGCCGCGCGCGACGCGGCCGTGACTGCCGCCGGTGCGCGCGAAGATGCCGGACGCCTCGGGACTATTGCCGAAACCGCCTACCAGGCGGGAGAGATCGGCGTCGTGGAACTCCTCGACGCCTATGAAGCCGCGCGCGAGGCCGACCTGTCGGTGATCGCGCTCGCAACCGATGCGGCCCTTGCGGCCGTCGAATACGACCTAGCCATTGGAAGGACTTACTGATGAAAAAAACGATGATGCTTGCCGCCGTTCCGGCAATGTTTGCCCTGACCGCGTGCGGCGAGACCGCGAGCGAGGACACCGCTGAAACCGAAACGGCGGTGCTGGACGACGACAACGATGCTCCTGAGCCGGTGGCCGAACCCGTCGCCGAGGAAGAGCCGCACGACGAATCCGTGCCGCACGAACATTGATAGCCTGACCTTTCGAGTATCCTGACCATGACCCGATCCCGCCTGCTCGCAGCTTGCCTCGCTGCCCTCCTTCCCTTGTCGCTGGTCGCCTGCGGCAACGGTGCCGATGCGCCCGCCGAAGAGGCGCATGGGCACGGAGGCGGCGGGATCGTGGTCACCGACTTTACCGAGACGACCGAATTGTTCGTCGAATACAGGCCTTTGGTCATGGGCAAGAACCGCCGGTTCGACGCGCACCTGACCTGGCTCGACAGCTACGATCCGGTGACCGACGGCACCCTGACTGCCGAACTGACATGGCCCGACGGATCGACCGATACGGCGGAGGCCGGGCCTAGCGATGTCAAAGGAATCTTCCGCCCGCTGCTGACCGCTTCCAAGAGCGGCACGGCACGGCTGCGGCTCGTGCTCGACAACCCGCGCGGTGTGTCCTCACACGATCTTGGCGATGTCACCGTCTACGCCACCAGCGAGGAAGGGGCAGAGGCGGCCCCACCCGAAACCGAGATCGAGGGCGCTATCGCCTTCACCAAGGAAGTGCAGTGGCGCATTCCCTTCATGACCGCACCCGCGACGATGGAGGAGCTTGCCGAAACCGTGCCGGTGACGGTGGACGTGCAGATGCAGCCCCAGGCCGAAGCCATCGTTTCCGCGCCTGTCGATGGCATCGTGCGCGCGCCGCGGGTCTATTCTTCGGGCAGCTTTGTCCGCCGCGGGCAGACGCTGGCGAGCATTTCCTCGACCCTTGGCGGGGGCGAAGATGTCGCGACGCTCGAGTTTGCGGTCAACGAGGCGTCCATCGCGCGCGACGCCGCGGCGCGCGAGGTTGCGCGAATGAACAGCCTGGTAGAGGCGGAAGCGGTTCCATCCCGACGTCTCGACGAAGCACGGACCGATCTGCGGCTCGCCGAAGCGCAGCTGCGTTCGGCGCGGCAGCGGCGCAATGCCGTTGCTGGGGGCGGATCCGGTGTGCCCGTCGTCGCGCCGATTTCCGGAGAGATCCTCGAAAGCTCGCTCGTCCAGGGCAAGGGTGTGCAAGGCGGCGAACAGCTTATGCGCATCGGCAATCCCGCTGCATTGTGGCTGGTGGCGCGTGTTCCCGAAAGCCTTGCCGCGCAGGTTGGCAGTCCGCAGGGCATCGACCTCACCCTGCCGGGCGAGACCATCTCGCTCGGACGCAGCGATGTATCGCTGGTCCAGCGCGGGGCGGCTATCGATCCAGCCACCCGCACACTGCCCGTCATCTTCGCATGGAACAGCCGCGCGGTTCGTCCCGGGCAGCGGTTGCAGGGCAGCCTGCGCACCGGAACCGCGACCAAGCGGTTGACCATCCCGGCAGGCGCAATCCTGAACGAAGGCGGGCAGGACGTCGTCTACGTGATGCTGGGTGGCGAGACCTTCCAGCGCCGCGCGGTGACTGTCCTCTCGCGCAGCGGTGACCGCGTCGCCGTGGAAGGCCAGATCGAGGCCGGCGAACGCGTGGTATCGCAAGGTGCCTCGGCCGTGCGTGCGGCGGCGGCAACGCCCGGCGCATTCGGCCACGGCCATGCACACTGAGGGGCCGGACAATGCTTGAACGTCTCGTCCGCTGGAGCCTCGAAAACCGCGTCGCGGTCTACGCCATCGCGCTGCTATTGACGGCGTTCGGCGCGTGGACCGCCATGCGCACGCCGGTCGACGTGCTGCCCGACCTTACCGCGCCGACCGTCACCGTGGTGGTCGATGCGGGCGGCTATACGCCGACCGAGGTCGAGCAGCGCATCACCATCCCTCTGGAAACCGCGCTTAACGGCGCACCCGGCTTGCGGCGTATCCGTTCAAACAGCGCGACCGGCCTTGCGGTCGTGACGATGGAATACGACTGGTCCACCGAGCCGGAGCAGGCGCGCCGTGTGACCGCCGAACGGCTCCAGACTGCGACCGATGAACTGCCCGACGATGTTCCGCCGCCGCACATGACCCCGGCGAGTTCCGTGATGGGCGAGATCATGTTCGTGGCCATGCGGTCCGACACGGCAAGCCCGATGGAACTCAAATCCACCGCCGACTGGATCGTGCGCCGCCGCGTGATGTCGGTTCCCGGCATTGCCGAGGTGATGACCATCGGCGGAGACGAGCGGCAGGTGCAGTTGCTGGTCGATCCGGCGCGGCTGTCGGCGCGGGGCATCGGCCTCAATCAGGTGGTGGAGGCGATGAGCAGTGCCAGCGCCAACCAGAGCGCGGGCGTCGTCGTCGAGAACGGCCAGGAATTGCTGATCGAAGGCGTAGGTCGTGCTGCCACCGCGGAAGAATTCGGCAATGTCGTGGTCGGTGAGACAGGTGGCCTTCCCGTGCTGGCGCGCGAAGTGGGCGAAATCCGCATCGGCGAAGGGCTAAAGCGCGGCACCGGGGCATTCAACGGCGAACCTGCCGTGATCCTTGCCATCCAGAAGCAGCCCGGTGCCAATACGCTCGAGCTGACCGACCGGCTCGATACCGTATTTGCCGAGATCCAGCGCACCCTTCCTGAAGGCATGGTGCTGGAGACGCAGGTCTTCCGCCAGTCGGACTTCATCCAGCGCTCGGTAGACAACGTGACGACCGCGCTGATCGAGGGACTGGTCCTCGTGGCGATCATCGTCTTCATCTTCCTTGTCAGCTGGCGCGCGACTGCGGTGGCGCTCGCGGCGATCCCGGTTTCGGTGGTGAGCGCGATCATCGTCATCAATTCAGGCGGCGGCACGATCAACACGATGACGCTGGGCGGGCTTGCCATTGCGCTCGGCATGCTGGTCGACGATGCCATCATCGTGGTCGAGAACGTGGTCCGGCGATTGCGACTGGAGCGCGAGAAGCCGGAGGGAGAGCGGGAGAGCGACATTAAGGTAGTCGCTGCCGCCACCAGCGAGGTGCAGGGCGCGATCATCTTCGCGACGCTGATCATTCTTCTCGTCTTCCTGCCGATCTTCGGCCTGACGGGCATCGAAGGCAGGCTGCTGCAACCTCTTGCGCTGGCCTATGGCGTATCGCTGCTGGCCAGTCTCGCCGTGGCGCTCACGCTGACCCCGGCGCTCAGCTACGACCTGCTCAGCCGCAAGCCGGAAGATATCGGCAACGAGCCGAAATGGGTCATCCGCATGAAGAGCTGGTATGATGGCGTGCTGTCGCGCTGGCTGGACCGCTGGAAAGTGCTTGCCATCGCCTCGCTGGTGATGGTCGGTGCCGCCGGAATCGGCATCGCTTTGGCGGGCCGGTCCTTCCTGCCCGAGTTCAACGAGGGCTCACTGACGGTCAACGTCACCACGCTGCCCGGCACCAGTCTGGAAGACAGCGACCGGGCTGCAAGTGAGGTCGAGGCTGCGCTGTTGTCGCAGCCCGAAGTGCTGACCACGGCGCGCCGGACCGGCCGAGCGCCGGGCGATCCGCACGCGCAGGAAGTCTTCGCGTCTGAGATCGAGGCGACGCTTGCCGAGGACGGCCGCGATCGCGAAGAGCTTGTTTCCGCCCTACGGGGGGCCGTGGGTGCGGTGCCCGGTGTTCAGGCGATATTCGGCCAGCCCATCGGTCACCGGATCGATCACATCCTCTCCGGCGCGCGTGCCAACATCGCGATCAAGGTCTTCGCGCCCGATACCGACACGCTGCAGACGATCACGACGCAGGTGGAAAGCGCAGTTTCCTCCATTCCCGGCGCCGTCGACGTGCAGAAGGACACCCAAAGCCGCGTGCCTTACCTCCGCGTGCGCCTGCGTCGCGCTGATCTGGCCAATTACGGGCTTGCCGTGGAAGACGTGACGGGCGCGATACAGGCCGCCATTGCCGGGGCCGAAGTCGGCCAGCTTGTCGAGCGCCCGGTCATCACCGATGTCGTGGTGCGCTACGATCCGGCGCAATACAACGATGCCGGACAGATGGAGAACATGCTGCTCGCCGCGCCCGACGGACAATTGCTGCCACTTGCCGCGGTGGCAGATGTCGTGCGCGATCAGGGGCCCAACGCCATCACGCGCGAGAGCGTCGAGCGGATGCAGCTGGTGATGGCCAACGTCTCCGGCCGCGATCTGGGAGCCGTGGTCGAAGACGTTGAAAGCGCGCTCGAAGGTATCGATCTCCCGCAAGGTTCGCACATCGAACTCGGTGGGCAGTTCGAGAGCGCTGCGAGTGCCACGCGAACATTGCTGGCGCTTGGCCTGATCGTGCTCGTCGGCATGTTCCTGCTGCTGCGCCAGGCGTTCCGATCCTCCAACGATGCGGCGCTGGTGATGATCAACCTCCCCTTAGCGCTGGTAGGCGGCGTTGTCGGATTGTGGCTGACCGGCGGGGTTCTGTCCGTGGCGACAATCGTCGGCTTCATCACGCTGTTCGGTATCGCCACGCGCAATGGCGTGATGATGGTGACGCATATCAAGCACCTTCAGGAGGTCGAAGGCGTCAGCGATCTGGCGGAGGCCGTTCGGCGGGGCGCGGAGGAAAGGCTCGTGCCGATACTGATGACGGCTATCTCCGCCGGGCTGGCGCTCGTCCCGCTTGCCATCGCCATGGGCGAACCGGGGAGCGAGATTCAGGCGCCTATGGCCATCGTGATCCTGTGCGGCCTGACGAGTTCGACTGTCCTCAACATGCTGGTGCTTCCCGCCATCTACCTCAAGGTGACGCGGGATGGATGGGGTGTAGGCCGATTGCGCGACAGGATACAGCGTGGCGATGATAGCACCGTTACCAAGCCAGAACCGGCCAGCTGAGGAGAAGGCGCGATGGGATACTTCCTGCTCAAGGCTGCCCTGTCGGGCATTATCATCGCGATCGTCAGCGAGGTCGCCCGCCGTGCTCCGGGCCTGGGAGCCCTGATCGCTTCGCTGCCGCTGATCTCCGTGCTGGGAATGATATGGTTGTGGCGCGATACCGAAGATACCGCGCGCATGGCCGAGCACGCCTACGCCACCTTCTGGTTCGTCCTGCCCAGCTTGCCGATGTTCCTCGCCATTCCGGTCATGCTGAACCGCGGCGTCGCTTTCTG
The DNA here is from genome assembly GCF_009827295.1 of Qipengyuania pelagi. Taxonomy (NCBI): domain Bacteria; kingdom Pseudomonadati; phylum Pseudomonadota; class Alphaproteobacteria; order Sphingomonadales; family Erythrobacteraceae; genus Qipengyuania; species Qipengyuania pelagi. The sequence continues at coordinate 957,141 of NZ_WTYD01000001.1, forward strand.
GCCCGCTCTCGCCATCGGATGCACCATGACGGTGCTGCTCTACCTCGCAATGGTCTGGGCACTCGGACATTTCGGCGTGCGGCTCTGAAACCGGCTCATAAGGCGGACAGGATCAATCCGCCCACCGCGTTGATCGCCAGCACGCGCACGACCGACCACTTCGCGACAAAGACCAGAGCGCAGGCAAGCGCGGTCAGCAGCGCTGCCCGCCAGTCTAGCGTTGCCCAATCCGGCACGTAGAGCCGCACGGGTCCAAACCTCGCTTCTCCCACCGCGGCAAATATCACGTGGATGGCGAACCAGACAGCAAGGTTTGCGATAACGCCCACGACCGCCGCGGTAATAACCGCCAGGCCGCCCTTGATACGCACGGCGTTACCCAGCCGGTCGATCCACGGAGCGAAGGCGAAGATCCACAGGAAGCACGGTGCAAAAGTTACCCAGGTCGTGAGTCCCGCTCCCAACAGTCCAGCGACAAGAGGCGTGAACGGCTCCGGCGCTCGATAGGCGGCGAGATAGCCGACGAACTGCGTCACCATGATCAGCGGCCCCGGCGTCGTCTCGGCAAGGCCCAGTCCATCCGCCATCTCGCCCGGTTTTAGCCAACCGAATCCCTGCACAGCCTCCTGCGCCATATAGGCCAGAACCGCATAGGCGCCGCCGAAGGTCACAACGGCCAGCTGCGAGAAGAAGGTCCCGATGTCCCACAATACGTGCTCCGGGCCCAAGGTAGCGAGCACAAGGCCCATCGGCGCTGCCCAGATGAGTGCCCAGATGACGATGGATTGCAGCGTTGCCCGCCACGGGCGCGGTCCGGTAGCAATCCTGGAAGGCGTGGCTGATACCGCCAGCCAGTGCGGCCTGACCCGGGCGATCGCCAAGCCAAGGATTCCTGCACCCAGTATGACAACGGGAAACGGCAGGTCGAACAGAAACAACGCGGCGAAGGCTGCTATTGCCAACACCTGCTTGAACCGCGTGTTCAGCGCGCGACCCGCAATCCGGACCAGGGCTTGCAGCACGATTGCCAGCACCGCGGCCTTTACGCCGAGGAAAAGCGCCTCGAACCAGTCGAGGTTGGCAGCGACCGCATAAAGCATGCTGAGGGCAAGGATGATGACGGCACCGGGTATGACAAACAGCAGCCCCGCCGCGAGGCCGCCCCGCCATCCGTGGAGGCGCCAGCCTATCCACGTGGCGAGTTGCTGCGCCTCCGGCCCCGGAAGGAAGTGGCAGAAATTTAGGGCGTGCAGGTAATCATCCTCGCTGACCCAACCACGATCCTCGACCAGTTCGCGGTGCATCAGTGCGATCTGCCCGGCTGGTCCGCCGAAGCTGAGCAATCCGATACGCCAGAACGCGCGTGCCAGCTGCAAGAAGGAAGGAGACGGCTGTGGTCGCGACATGTTTACCTCACAACTATTGGTCCGCAACAGCCGCGGAGCCATGAGGCAACACTTGAACCGGCAAGGTCTGAGCGGGAGGTTGCTTGGTCCCGCACATTCTTTCTTACATGAGAGGCGGACTTTCGGGAAGCAATGCTGTGGCCGAGATGTTCCTTACGCCATCCCCGCATAAGCGGCGGAATAGCCGAGGTCGCCCCCCTAAAGCGGACTGTCCGCAAGCGGCTCAATGTCCGCCACCGACATGAAAAATAGAATTCTTATCCCGGCAAACCTCGAAAGGTGAGAACCCAAGGGGGTAGGTGACAGCCATTGCGGCTCTGCGTGTGCAATGCGGGTAGGATGGATTATGCCCTATTTCCTGATCTTCTTGATAAACTGGCCAAAATTGAGGCGCTAGGAAGATCTGCGCTGACCCCCGCCAGTGAGAACGTGGCTGAACTGAAGCGGCAGGCAGCGGCGGCCGGAAAGCGCCGCGCGCGTGACGAAAAGCGCTACGAGTTGGGCGGTCTACTTCTGACGATCGGTTTCGAGAACATCGATTACTACGCGCTTTATGGTCTTATGGCCCATCCCGATCACCTGCTGAAATGGTCCATCGAAGCCCGACAGAGTAGCGCAACGCAGGACTTGGCGCGACTTATCGAGCATATTTTCGATGACGATAGACGCGCTGAAAGATGCGCGGAGTGGGGCCGGTATCTATCATGGACACGCATGCGCACCCTGTATGAGGCCGAGGTCACATCCTTCATCGCATCTGGAAAGGCGGGCGCAAAACAGCGTTGGAGGTGCGATCCGGTTTCGTCCAAACAGCTTTATCTGATCGCTCAGATCTGCAAGCTGGAGGGCATTGCAAACCCGAATATCGCGAAGAAGGGATGCGCTTTTGACTGGCTGTATGAGAGAGACGGCAATCCGCGATATTTTAAGCGTCCGGCTCCATTACCGCTGGAGCTATCATGATCGCCATACCTGTCGACGTCGAAGAAGCGATGGCGATGCTCCATCTTAAAGAAAGCGAGTTCGAACGAGCAGTCAAAGCGGTGGAAAATGCATTGGCTGATGGGAGAACCGGCGAGCACGAGTTAAACACCATGAACGAGCTTGCCATGGAACTCGGCGAACTCGCGGAACAAATCTCAGACCAAATCCAGAAAAAATTACAATCTTTGTAGGCCGCGGACGCGATTATTAAAATCTATGTTCACCCTGCGATGGCAAGATCCGAAGTCAAGCTGGAACATCAGAGGACAAAAACCCGATGGCCAAGAAAGAAATTCGCAGGACTAAGGCCGATCTGGCGCGGGAAGGGCACTACCACAACCGGGCGGCGGCAGCGGACAAAAGGAATCCTGTCAAACCGCGATCGGAGAAAGAGAAGGCCACAAAAAAAGCGAGCTCAAAAAAATCGCGAAAGAACGTTGTGTTTTTGATGATGGATCATAGTCTTCTTAGCTCAGGTCTGCAGTTACCGAAGGACGTTTCACAAACGATCGCTGAACTCGTCGATAAATTCACCCGCGGATCGCAGAATACGTCGACTCACTGTTTTTCGCTCTTTAATCAATCGATATCATCGCTACGCAAGATCCCTATCGGCCTCCTTGGGGATAAGGAATGCCTTCTTCCGGATGAACTTCTTCCGACGGGAGAAACAGAGATTTTGGCTCACTGCCGTTGGATGATCTCCACCCAAGGATCAGATGACTACATCAATTTCGTTGTTTCTGGCTGGCCGTCGACAATTGTCAAAAGACACGAAGTTCGAAAACGCTTCGGAGCGGATCCGAACGTAGGTTCTTCCCATATTCACAAGCATGCATCTAATTTGGCGCGATTGGAAGAAACGGATTTCGACCTTTATAGAGCGATCATTTCCGGTCGGCATCGGAGTGCGATGCAAATACTACAAAGAGCCGAAGTGGGGTCGAAAGTGGCAGCGGCGGATACGCGCCTCCTGATCGCTGAGCACGGTCTTCTTTGGTGCGCGCGCGATGTTCAGTTGATTACAGCGCGGTCCGGCAAAGCAGAGGAAAATCCTCTAGAAGCGCTAGCCAGCACGAGCATGACCCAATTGAAGCCGGAGAACATCGCTAACCAGGCCCGTCGGCTATTTATCATCCTCAAAAAGATCGTCGCCGACTACACAACTTCGCTGGAGCATACCGGCGGTAAGCCTCTGGCAACGATCGACAATGTGCCAGAAACCATGCTTCCGCTGTATCGGCAGATTGAAGCTGTAGCGAAATTCCACGGGATCAATCTGACAAATTCCATCGGTCAACTCGACCAGCTGATTGAATACATCCGCATAACCCCAATCCCGGGAAACGTAGCTTGGCGTCAAATGCTCGACAGCTCGGTTAGCGAGAATGGCCTCCCAAGCAGTTTCAATGCCTTATGGTTCTCCGGCCTCTCGATCACCCAAGCGGTTTCCGTTTCAATTCTTCGATATCTGCAAAGCGAACGGGAAATTTTGAATCTTATTGACGAGCGCGATGGAGAGCATCCCCGAAGATTTAGAGACCATACCGCAATGCCTCCTTTCGACGCAGAAAAATTGGGCGCGGACTGGTTTACTGCGGCGAAGGATATGCTGTTCATGCTGCGGCGCGACATTTTGCAAGACAAAGATTTCAAGGACGAGGGGTATGATTACCCGGACCGTGAGCCAGCTGCAGGCCGGAATCCAATCCAGATTGCGAAAGCTTTCGTAACCGAGAGAGGCCAACGCGCCATGACCGACTACGAGAGCGAGTTCGGAGATGTTAGGCGCACGTTTTATCTGTTGGACGTCATCCCGGAACACCGGCTGGCTCTTTAGTTAGCTCCCTACCTCGAAAGAAACTCCTGGAAGAGCGAATGCCGTAAGGGGGTAGGTGACGCCTGCATTCCTTGGACACCGTCTAGCGCCCTCGGAATGAGACAGCGTCCTTTTGACAAGCAAAGAGCAGTTCGACCTTCATGCGGCGAAGCGATCGACGCTGATCCTGCTTTTTCTTGGTCTCCTGAATTCAGCCGAAGCTGAAATGACAAAAACGAGCTCGACAATTCGTCAAGCCAACCTGGCACGCGCTATTCGCGCAGTTCAAGCTTGCGGGCTTGAGATACAACGAGTCGAGCTTAGCTCAGATGGCTCAGTCAGCCTCATAACCAATCAAAATACTGTGGCGGAAATCTCTCCATTTGATCAATGGAAGGAGAAGAAAAATGCGCGTCCGTCTTAAAGGGATAAACCGCGTCAAAAAGCGATTAGCCGATGGATCGCAGGTCGTATACTACTACGCATGGAAGGGGGGTCCTAGACTAAAAGGGAATCCGGGATCGCCCGAATTCATCGACAGTTATAATTCGGCTTTGGAAAATCGCCGCGTCAAACCGGATGGACTGCTTCAGAGCGTATTAAGAAAATATCTCGCGTCTCCGGATTTTCTCGGACTAGCTGATAAAACACGGAGGGATTATAGTCGTCACATACGCGCCATTGAAGATGATTTTGGTGACTTTCCGCTTGTTGCGCTGAGCGATAAAAAGGCCCGAGGCGAGTTTCTTGAGTGGCGCGACAAGATCGGTCTAACAAATCCTCGTCAGGCAGACTATCGTTTCAGCGTCCTGGCGCGTGTTCTCTCTTGGGCCGTCGATCGCGGGGATGCCCCGGCAAACCCATGCAAGAATCCGGGCCGTTTATATCACTCAGAGCGCGTGGATAGCGTCTGGACACCCCATGACGAAACCGCTTTTTACGAGCGAGCTCCTGAGCACCTTCATCTGGCCCTTATGCTGGCTCTTTGGACCGGGCAGCGCCAAGGGGATTTACTCGCCCTCACATGGGCAGGTTATGACGGAAGGCGCATTCGCCTCAAGCAGAAGAAAACAAACAGGCGCATAGTCATCCCGGTGGGCACCCCACTTCGACGTGCACTGGATGCTCTCAAATCGAAGGTAAGCAGCCACAGTGACGCTTTGGATTTGAGCTCGTCGACAATTCTAACAACGCAAAAGGGGAAGGCTTGGACTGAGGACGGTTTCAGAACGTCGTGGAGCAAAGCATGCGCTAAAGCTGGCGTCGCTGATGTAACCTTCCATGACCTTAGAGGCACTGCGGTCACCAGGCTCGCATTGGCAGGATGCACGTCTCCAGAGATCGCCACAGTCACTGGCCATTCGCTCAAGGACGTGAACGCCATCTTGGATGCACACTATCTGAGCCGCGATTCGCAGCTCGCTGAAAGTGCCATCAGGAAGCTGGAGAAGAGGGTGGAATCTCCCAACTGAGCTCCCAACCGGCGAATTTGCTCCGGCCGGAATTCGGATATTTCCTAGGAAAAACAATGGTGGACGCACTAGGGCTCGAACCTAGGACCCGCTGATTAAGAGTCAGCTGCTCTACCAACTGAGCTATGCGTCCACTCGCAGACCATATGGCCGCGCCCCGAATCGGGAAGGCGCTCATATAGCCGGGTTTCGTCCGATGAAAAGGGGGTGCGCGCGCATCTTCTGAAAAAGTGTTGCCGACCCGACCGTTCAGCCCCGCCTTCAGCCAAGCGTTCCCTTGCGGCCCTGCAGGCGGTTCCAGCGATAAACCATCATCAAAGTGCCGATGCAGATCATGTTGGTCATCATCGAGGAGCCCCCATGGCTCATGAAGGGCAGGGGGATGCCGACCACTGGTGCCAGGCCCATGACCATCATCAGATTGATCGCGACGTAGAAGAAGATCGTCGCCGCCATGCCCGCCGCCAGCAGCTTGCCGAACCGGTCGTTCGAATTGCGTGCCACGGACAGGGCCCAATAGAGGATCAGCGCAAAGCAGCCGATCACCACGACGCCGCCGACGAAACCCCATTCTTCCGCCATAGTGGCGAAGATGAAATCGGTGTGCGGTTCGGGCAAATAATGGAGATGGCTCTGCGTGCCTTCGTTGAAGCCCTTGCCGCTGAAGCCGCCCGATCCGATGGCGATCTTGGACTGGGTGATGTGATAGCCATCGCCCAGCGGATCGTTTTCGGGGTCGAGAAAGGTGAAGACCCGCCGCTGCTGATAGGGCTGGAGCCCGAAGAAGAAGGCGAGGGGCGCGATCACCGCTGCCGCCGCGCCGCCCATCAGGAACCAGCGCATCGGCAGTCCGGCGAGGAACATCACCACGCCGCCGCCGAAAGCTATGGCGAGCGAGGTCCCCAGATCGGGCTGCGCAAGCACCAGCATGATGGGCAGGCCGATCAGAATGCCCGCCGGAACGAGCGCGCGCCAGCTTCCGATCATCCCCACCGGCAGATCGCTGTAGAACCGCGCCAGAACCAGCACGAGCGCGGGTTTCATCAGCTCAGACGGCTGCAATTGCATGAAGCCGAGATTGAGCCAGCGCTGGCTCCCTCCGCCGACGAAGCCGATCGCCTCGACGATCACGAGGAGGATCAGAAGCACGATATAGATGGGGTAGGCCGCAAGCTTCGCCAGATCGGGTGGAAACAGCGCGAGGATGATCGCCATCACGAGGAATACGCCGAACCGGATCAGATGCGATCCGGCATAGGGTTCGAGCGACCCTCCGGCGGCGGAATAGAGCACCAGTCCGCCAAACCCGATCAGGATGAACAGCGGGAACAGCATCGCCCAGGGCTGGCGTGCGACGGGTGCGGGAATGACGCTCATTGCGGGCGGGGCGTTCCGGCAGTAGCGGGCGCGGGTGAGGGCGCCTCGGGCGCTGCCGCCTGCGGAGCCGCAGCCGTCTCCGGCGCGACCACGGAATCGGGCGGAGGCGCGTCGCTGCTGGGATTGGCCTCTTCACGCGGCGTGATGACGGTGTCGGCGATCGCTTCGCTCTGGCGCGCGGCCACGCGGGCTTCGGCTTCGACGAGGTCGAAGATTTCCTCGTCCCGGCTCGGGGCGGGCGGAACGGCTTCGCCCGCCGCCGTGGCGTAGGCGATATATTTGCGCGTCAGCCGTTCCTGCGCCGTGCCGCCCCATTGTTCTTCGAGAGCGCGCAGAGCGTCCATTCCCTTCTGGGGATCGAACATGAAGGTCATCACATCGCGCGCGATGGGGTAGGCCGAGCCGGACCCGCCACCATGCTCGATCACCACGGCGCCCGCATATTTCGGTTTGTCGAAGGGAGCGAAGAACACGAACAGGCCGTGGTCGCGATATTTCCATGGGCCGGATTTACCGTCGGACTTGCTGAGCGAGACGACCTGCGCCGTGCCGGTCTTGCCCGCCATCAGGATATCGTCGAACGGCAGCCGTCCGCGTCCGGCGGTGCCGGGGCCGTTGACGACGTCGCTCATCGCCTGGCGCACATAGGCGACGTGATCTTCGGGAAAGTCGATCTGGTCCGCACCGGTGCTCTTGTTCGAGCGGGTGAGGCGCGGATAGAGGTGCCGCCCGGTGGCGAGCCGCGCGGTCATCACCGCGAGTTGCAAGGGGTTCGCGAGGTAATAGCCCTGGCCGATCGAGGCATTGGCCGTGTCGTAGGCCTGCCATTGGCGATCGTATTTTTCCTCCAGCCAAGCAGGCGAAGGCACCGTGCCGTAGAACTGGCTGATGACCGGCAGATCGAACTGCTTGCCCATGCCGATCGACTTGGCGAAATCGGCCACCTTGTCGAAACCGACCTCGAGCGCCATGCGATAGAAATAGCTGTCGCAGGACTGATAGATCCCCTTGGCCATGTCGACCTGGCCGTGATTGCCCCAGCAATTGAAGAAGCGGTTGCCGATCCTGACCCCGCCGCCGCAGGTGATCGTCCGGTTGGGATCGATCCCCGCCTCGAGGAAGGCCATGCAGTGCATCGGCTTCACGGTCGAGCCGGGAGGATACAGCCCCTTCAGCACCTTGTTGCGCAACGGAACGCGATCGTCCTCGCGCAGCATGGCGTATTCGACGCGGCCGATGCCTTGCGAGAAGCTGTTGGGATCGAAGCTCGGCATGGAGGACATGCACAGGATGTCGCCATTCTCGCAATCCATCACCACACAGGAGCCGCTTTCCAGCCCGATCCGGCGCGCGGCATAATCCTGCAACGGCCCATCGATGGTGAGGCGGACAGGATCGCCCTGAATGTCCTCGCGCGTTTCGAGTTCCTGCACGATCCGGCCCGAGGCGGTCACTTCGACCCGGCGAGCGCCGGGAACGCCGCGCAGATCCTTCTCGAACTGGCGCTCCAGCGCGTCCTTGCCGATCTTGAAGCCAGGGGTGATGAGGAGGGGATTGCCCTCTTCCTCATATTCCTCGGCATTGGCGGGCCCGACATAGCCGATGAGGTGGCCCACCGCAGGCCCGGTCGGATAATGGCGCGAAAAGCCGCGCTGAGGGACGACGCCGGGAAGATCGGGCAGGCGGACGCTGACGGCGGCGAAATCCTCGTAATCGAGGCCGCTCGCGACCTCGACGGGCTGGAACCCGGCGGCTTCCTCCACCCGCTTGGTGACATCCGCCATCGCCGCCTCGTCGAGGCGCAGGATTCGGCCCAGCGCGCCCAACGTGCCGGAGACATCGGCCAGCTGGTCAGGAATGACGTCGACACGGAAATCCGCGCGGTTTGAGGCGAGGGGGGCGCCGTTGCGGTCGAGGATCCAGCCCCGGCGCGGCGGGATCAGCGACAGGTTGACGCGGTTGCTTTCGCTCTCGAGCTCGTACCGCTCGTTCTCCGCGATGGCGATATAGCCCATGCGCGCGGCCAGAAGGGTCGCGATCCCGCCCATGCCGGCAGCCACGAGAAAACTGCGTCGCTTGAACGCATTGTCGAGCGTCGACGCAGTGACGATAGTGTTCTTGCGCGATCCGAGCTTCACGTCGCCACCCTCAGCCCAGCTTGCGCCAGCGCGTCAGGCGCTTGCGATCGAGAAAGGCCACGAACAGCGCGACGAGCGGGAAGAGAAGGATCGAGAGGACGATCTGGGGCACGAGCGCGATCAGCATGGGAAGAGAGGGTTCGCCACCGGAAAAGAGCATTGCCGCCAGCAGATACACGGGCAGGATTAAACCGGCGGTGAACCAGTCCTGCGCGAAGCTGCGCCAGGGAAAGCGCGTCTCTACCAGCTCGATCGCGATCATGGCGAGTGACCATAGCAGGGCGGCGCTGCCTAGCGGTTGGCCGCTGAACAGATCGTCGAACAGGCCGAGCGGGAACCCGGCCCAGACGGGCAAGAGGCCCGGACGCACGAGTCGCCATCCGATCAGCATGAGAAATCCCAGCGGCGGTACGATCGGCAGTGCGCTGGCGATCACGATCAGCGGGAGGACCGATGCGATCAGGATCGAGATATAGGGGATGACCGTCGCCAGCACGGTCGAATGGGAGCGGTTGATGCGGCTGCCATAGGCATCGCTGCGGGAGCGGGGGTTCATCCGCTCCATTATTCGCCCAGTTCGCGTTCGATCGGCGTTCTCGATCCGCGCAGGGCGGCGGGTTCGAATATCGGCAGCACCGAGACGAAATCGGCGGCGGCGGGATCGGTCACGATCCGGGCGAGGGCCCCATCATCGGTGATTTCGGTGGCGATGGCGACCGCGATGCCGGGTTGGTAATAACCGCCCGCGCCGCTCGTGACGAACAGGTCGCCCTTCTTGATCGGATTGATGCCAAGATTGATCAGGCGGATGCGGATCAGGCCGTCGCCGCGCCCTTCCGCGAAGGCGACGACCTCGTCCTGAGCGCGCCGCACGGGGAGCACGCTTTCGCTGTCGGTCAAGAGGAGGACACGCGAGCTCCGGTCGCCGACTTCGAGGATGCGCCCGACCACGCCGCGGGGCGAGCGCACCGGCATTCCGACCCTGACTCCATCCGCCGCGCCAGCGCCCAGATAGGCGAAGCGCCGCGTGCTCGCCGAGGTGGCACCGATCAGCCGTGCCGTCGCGACCGGGGCGGTATCGGTATCCTCCAGCGACAGGAGCGACTTCAGCCGCCGATTCTCCTGCTCGACCGCGGCAGCTTCCTTCAGGCGAATGCGCGCGATCTCCATCTCGCGCTTCAGGGCCGCGTTCTGCGATCCGGCGCGCAGATAGCCGCGCACGCTTTCGTAGAGGCTCTTGCTCTCGGTCCGCCCGGTGGCGACCGTGCGGGTGGCGGGCGCGACGGCGTCGTTCGCCTCCCCGCGCAAGCCCGACAGGAATTGCGGCTGCCACAGCGACAGGCCGAGCAGTATGGCGCCGACCAGCGCACCCGCGCCCGCGGCGATATAGCCCGTAAAGAGGCTGTATTGCGCCCTTCGCGAATAGCTCGAACGCCGTTGCCCGGTCGGCGCCATGGCGGCCGTGCTCCCCAGTTAGATCGTGCGGCTTACGCCGTCATCAACACGCCGCGATAGATCTCGTCTTCCATCGCGCGGCCCGTGCCCAGAGCGACGCAGGACAGCGGATCTTCCGCGATGGTCACCGGCAGGCCGGTTTCCTCGCGCAGATATTCGTCGAGCCCCTGGATCAGCGCACCTCCGCCCGTCAGGACGATGCCCTGATCGACGATGTCGGCCGCGAGTTCGGGCGCGGTGTTCTCGAGCGCGATGCGAACGCCTTCCACGATCGCCCCGATCGGTTCGGACAGCGCTTCGGCGATATGGCCCTGATTGATCGTGATTTCCTTGGGCACGCCGTTGACGAGATCGCGACCCTTGATGGTTATCGCTTCGCCGATGCCGTCTTCCGGCGCGACGGCGATCCCGTAATCCTTCTTGATCCGCTCCGCCGTGGCATCGCCGATCAGCAAATTGTGGTGGCGGCGGACATAGCTGACGATCGCTTCATCCATCTTGTCGCCCCCGGTGCGCACCGAGGTGGTGTAGGCAAGACCGCGCAGCGAAAGCACCGCGACCTCGGTCGTGCCGCCGCCGATATCGACCACCATCGATCCGACCGGTTCGGTCACCGGCATGTCCGCGCCGATCGCGGCGGCCATCGGTTCGAGGATCAGGAAGACCTGGCTGGCGCCCGCATTCGACGCGGCATCGCGGATCGCGCGGCGTTCCACGCTGGTCGATCCCGAAGGGACGCAGATGGTGATTTCGGGATAGCGCATCAGGCTCTTGCGACCATGCACCTTGCGGATGAAGTGCTTGATCATCTCTTCGGCGATTTCGATGTCGGCGATGACGCCATCGCGCAAGGGGCGGATCGCCTCGATGCTGTCAGGCGTCTTGCCCATCATCATCTTCGCATCGTCACCCACGGCCTTCACGCGCTTCACGCCATTCAGCGTCTCGATCGCGACGACCGAAGGTTCGTTGAGGACGATGCCCTGATCCTGGACGTAGACCAGCGTATTGGCGGTGCCGAGATCGATCGCCATGTTCTGCGAGCCGAACTTGAAGAGATTGTTCCAGAAGCTCATTCTTACCCGATTCCGTAAATGGATAAGGGCCTTGCGCCTCGATTTTGAGAGCGATCCGACCCGATTTTGACAGCGGAGCGGTCGCCTTAGCGAAGGTGTGGCGAAAATGCCAAACATTCCCTCGCGGCTTCGGGGGAAAGTTCAGCGTCTGGTCTCGAAATCATGGCGTTTCGTCGCTAGCTTTCCGGCCCCGCCATGCCCACCATTCGCCGCCTTCCCGAAACGCTCGTCAATCGCATCGCCGCCGGCGAGGTGGTCGAGCGCCCCGCCGCAGCGCTCAAGGAACTGGTTGAGAACGCGATCGACGCAGGTGCGACGCGGATAGCGGTCAGATTGGTCGAAGGCGGGCTGGGCTCGCTCGAAGTGAGCGATGACGGATGCGGGATGAGGCCGGACGAGATGGCACTCGCGCTCGAACGCCATGCGACCTCGAAATTGCCCGAAAGCCTCGTCGGGGATGGGGCGATCGAGCAGGTCGCCACGCTGGGCTTTCGCGGCGAGGCGCTGCCCTCGATCGCCAGCGTGTCGCGCTTCACGCTGGAAAGCCGTCCGCGCAATGCCGAACAGGCGTGGCGCAAAGTAGTCGATCACGGCGCGATGGTGGCGGACGAGCCTGCCGCTCTCCCGCCCGGAACGCGCGTTCGAGTCGAACAGGTCTTCGCCAACGTGCCCGCGCGCCGCAAGTTCCTGCGCACGCCGCGCAGCGAATACGCCGCCTGCCTCGATGTCGTGCGAAGGCTCGCCATGGCACGCCCCGATATCGGCTTCACGCTGGAGCATGGAGAGCGCCGCATCTTGGCACTTCAGCCCGATGAGGCGATCGCGGAGCGCGTGGCGCAGGTCGTCGCGCGCGAACTCAAGACCAACGGCGTTGCGATCGATCTCGAGCGGCCGGGCGAGGCCGGGCCGATCCGCCTGTCCGGGATAGCGGGCCTGCCGACCTATAATCGCGGGATCGCCGACCATCAGTATCTGTTCGTCAACGGGCGTCCGGTGAAGGATCGCCTGCTGACCGGGGCGGTGCGGGGCGCCTACGCCGATATGCTGGCGCGCGATCGTCATGCGGTGCTGGCACTGTTTCTCGATCTTCCCCCGGAAGAGGTCGACGTGAACGTCCACCCGGCCAAGACCGAGGTGCGCTTCCGCGATGCGAATGCGGTGCGCGGCTTCATCGTCTCGGGCTTGCGCCAGGCCCTGGCGAGCGGGGACCGACGCAGCGCGCAGACGCCCGATCGCGGCGCGATGGCGCGCTGGACGAGCGAGCCGGGGCAGGGGGATGCGCGCGACGAGCCTTCACCCGCGCTCGCGTCCATCTTCAGCGGCCGCGACTGGTCGGCCCCGTCGCGTTCTGTGGCGGAGGCGGGCGCTGCGTGGCGCGGAGCCACCGCGGACGTGCTGGGCGAACCGCGAGGCCGCGCCGAGGAAGCCGCGCCGGTCGCGGAGGAGGAGGACTATCCGCTCGGCATCGCGCGCGGACAGGTCGCCAACACATATATCGTCGCCGAGGCGAAGGATGGCTTGGTCCTCGTCGATCAGCACGCAGCGCATGAACGCCTCGTCCTCGAACGCCTGAGGGCTGCAGGCACGGAGGACGCGGTTTCGCGCAGCCAGGCGTTGCTGATGCCGGATGTCGTCGAACTGGACGAGACCGCCTGCGACCGGCTCGAAGATGCCGCCGATGGCCTCGCGCGCTACGGGTTAGTCATCGAGCGCTTCGGCCCCTCCGCCATGCTGGTTCGCGCCGTGCCGCATTCGCTCAAACAGGGCGATCCCGAAAAGCTGCTGCGCGATATCGACGACGATCTGGTCAAGCACGGCGAGGCGCTGCTGCTCGGAGAGAAGATCGACCTCGTCCTCGCCACCATGGCCTGCCACGGTTCGGTCCGAGCAGGCCGCGTCCTACGCGTCGACGAAATGAACGCTCTCCTACGCGAAATGGAACGCACGCCGCGCTCAGGCCAGTGCAACCATGGGCGACCGACGTGGGTGAAGCTCAGCATGGAGGATGTGGAGAGGCTTTTCGGGAGGAAGTGAGGTGCTGCAAATGCTTCGGGGAATGTCGGCTTGCCAAAGTTTCTAGCCGAAAGCGGACGGTCGGCAAACGACCCTATTGCGGATGCTCTAAAAGGCGCTACCCTTGCAAGAATGCCCAAGGGAATGCTCGAACGTCGGGTGGAAGAACTAGCTGATGATGCTGCACAGCTTAGTAACGCTATCGCGTTACTTGCGGCTCTTCAAGGCTCTGCCCTCGGAGAAATCGAAAGCGAAGACATCTCGCTTAATCCTTATACGAGCGCGATTTGCTTTGATTGGCTGGTGAGCGGCGAATGGGATAGCCTCCAAGTCGAAATCTATTCCGACCACTTCGAGACATACCTCTCACGTAATAAAGAGCTGCGCATCAATCATTGGCCAAGCGAGCCGAAGGCGCCAGCGTTGGATAAGGTGATGGAAGAGCTTTTGGCTGGTGCGGCCTAGTGTCCGCTTCCCACCCCAAAATCGTACGTACGGCGGTCGGGTCGGCTAACCGGTAAGCTGACACTCAACCCGGCTTGCCGTTCCCTCCTCGCGAGATTTGGCCCTTGCTCCGATTGATCCAAAATGGTCTCTGCATTCGGGCCACCAATCGCTGCTAACCTCGATCGCAGGTCCAGCTTAACCGCCCGGGAGAAACAAATGCGCGCACCGATCCTTCTGCTGGCCTTGACCGTCGCGGCCTGCGGGTCGGAGCCGAGCCCGGAAGAGAAGGCGGCCAGCGATGCGGCGGCTTCGGCGGAGATCCGCGCGGCGAACGTGCCGCCGCCTATTCCCGTCACGCTGGAGCCGATCGCCTATTCCGATATCGAGGCGAACGAGCTGATCGGGATCGGGTGCAGCTTTGCCCTGGCGCGCAATGCCGATGCGGCGATGGCGGTGACGATGGTCGAGGCGGCTTACGTGAAGCAGGACAACGAAATCCAGCGGCTCGCGCCCGATATGGGAAGCGCCGAAATGCCGTTCGGCACCCGCTCCAATTATGACGGAACCCGGTTCGGCCTGGAAATGACCATGCGCGGGGATGGCGAGGCGATCGGGGGCGAGACCACGCTTTACGATGCCACCCTGACGCTGCGCGACGGGAGGGACCGGATCGTCTACCAGCAGGACGGCGTGGCGCGCTGCGGCAGCTGATCGGTCAATCCACCGGCGCGCTGGGATCACGCACGCGGATGAGCCCGTTGCTGACCATTTCCAGCACCAGCACATCGTCCTGGTTGAAAGTGCTCACCCGGCTCTTGAACAAGCCCATATCGGGCCGGGACTTGCTGCGGCGCTTCTCGATCACCTCGGTCTCGCAGCGGAGCACATCGCCCGGATAAACCGGCTTCACCCAGCGCAGCTGATCGATGCCGGGCGAGCCGAGGCCCGCCTGTTCCACCACCGACATGTTTTCGACCAGCATCCGCATGGTCATGGCGCAGGTGTGCCACCCACTGGCGGAGATGCGCCCAAAATGCGTCTTCGCCGCCGCCTCGTCGCTCAGATGGAAGGGCTGGGGGTCGAACTTCTCGGCGAAATCGCGCACCGCGTCGGCAGTCACCTCGTAGCGGCCGAAGCTCTGCCGGGTGCCCACTTCGATATCTTCGTAATACAGCATGGCCCAGGAAATGCCCCGGAATGCGGACCGGGGCAAGACGCAAACTGGCCTGCCTGTCACGCCGTGAGACGACCAAGGCTCTGCTGATTAAGGCGCATAATTCGATCGCCATCGCGCGTGCAGCTGTTGATTTATCGCTTGCATGTCAGCGCGATCGGGCAAAAGCAGGATAGCTATGTTTCGGTCCGCGCTTTCTCTGACGACCCTGTTCGGCGTGGTGCTGGCGCTTTCGTCGTGCGAAACCACGAACGAAGACGAATGGACGGGCGGCGGACGCAAGCCATTCCATCAGGCGGAGCAGACCTGCGAGGCGCAGGCTGGACGGCTTACGGAGGAAAAAGCACGGCCCGCTTTCTTCACCGATTGTATGCGCACGTTCGGGTGGACGCGGCGGAGCGGCGCCGCCTAGCCCTGCATCCGCATCGCGACATCGCTCATGAAGCGCACGTCGTCGCCCGCCGCCAGCCGATCCGCCTCGCAGCCGATCGCGGCGAGCATCTGGACGAGATCGTCCTGCTCCGCCTTGGCGTAATTGCCGAGGACGTGGCCCGTCACCCGATCCTTGTGACCCGGATGCCCGATCCCGATCCGCACGCGCCGGAAATCGGGGCCGAGATGCTTGTCGATGCTGCGCAGACCGTTGTGACCGGCCAGCCCGCCGCCGGTGCGGACCTTGACCTTGAACGGAGCAAGGTCGAGCTCGTCGTGGAAGACGGTCAGCGCCTCGGTGCCGAGCTTGTAGAAGCGCAGGGCCTCTCCCACCGCGCGGCCGCTTTCGTTCATGAAGGTGGCGGGTTTTAGGAGCAGCACTTTTTCCGTGCCGATCCTGCCCTCCTGAACCCAGCCGGAGAACTTTTTCTGCGCTGGGCCGAAGGCGTGCATTTCCGCGATCACGTCGCAGACCATGAAGCCGATATTGTGCCGGTGCATCGCATATTGCGGGCCGGGATTGCCGAGGCCAGTCCAGATTTGCATGGGCGCGCCCTAACAACCACAGAGCCATTCGGGAAGGCAGCCCAAACGAAAACACCGGCCTGTCGCCAGGCCGGTGCTTCGTATTTCAGCAGGGGAGAACCGCTTAGTCGGCGCTCTTTTCCTGCTGTTCCAGAGCGGCGTCGTCGTCCGGTCCCTGTTCGGTCGCGGCGGTTTCGCCCGGCTCCATATCGGCGCCGGTCTGATCGTCGCCTTCTTCGCCTTCGCTCTTCTTGAGCGCCGACGGGGCAACCAGAGTGGCGATGGTGAAGTCGCGGTCGGTGATCGCGCTTTCGCTACCCGAAGGCAGCTTCACTTCGCTGATGTGGATCGAGTCGCCGACTTCCTTGCCGGTGACGTCGATCTCGATCTCGCTCGGGATCTTGTCCGCTTCGCAGACCAGTTCCAGCTCGTGACGGACCACGTTCAGAACGCCGCCCTTCTTGAGGCCGGGGCTGGCGTCTTCGTTGGTGAAGATGACGGGGACGTTCACGTCGACCTTGGCACCCTTGGCAAGACGCAGGAAGTCGACATGCTCGGGACGGTCGCTGACCGGGTGCAGCGCCACATCCTTGGGCAGCGTACGCACGCTCTTGCCGTCGATTTCGATGGTGACGATCGAGTTCATGAAGTGACCGGTGCCAAGCTGGCGGACCAGTTCCTTCTCCTCGACGTGGATCATCGTGGGTTCTTCCTTGCCGCCGTAGATCACGGCGGGGACACGGCCTTCGCGGCGCAATTGACGGGAGGCTCCCTTGCCAGCCCGTTCGCGCGCTTCGGCCGGCAGGGTCAGAGCGTCGCTCATGGGTCTTGCCTTTCGAGTATGCGTTGAGTTGCTTGGTTCATCGGACGCCACGCCTCCAGGGATGACCATGGCGGGTCCGAAGGGCGCGCCTATAACGCGGCGGCGCGTAAAAGCAAGCTTCGAGCGGGTATGGGAGATAGGGTAGGCGCTACTGTACCCGGCGCACCGTATAACCGCTCGCCTCCAGCATGGCGGGGAGCCCGTCCGGCCCGAACATATGGCCCGCACCGACCGCGACCAGGGGGCGGCTGTCGGTCGAGAAGAGATTTTCGAGTTGCGCGGTCCAGGCGCGATTGCGCCCGGCGAGCAGCGCTTCGTATAATTCGGGGTCGGCCAGAATGCCTTCGCGGGTCAATTTGGCGAGCTCCTTGGCGTTTCCCTCGCTCCAGATGCGGGCGAGGCGGCCCATGTCGTCGTCATAATCGCGGGTCTCGGCGATGACCGCATCGAGCAGGTCGCGCTGGTCCTGCTCCGGCAGCGCATCGAAGATGCGGAGCTGCTTTTCCCCACCTTCTATCTCTATGATATCCCGCCCCTTGAAGTCGCGGATCAGGGCGCGGTCGACCCCGTTTTCGGTCTTGGCCACCTGGACGACCTGCGCCAGCGTCAGCGCCGCCGCCCAGCTTTCCATCGCGTCGAAATGATCGCTGCGCACCTTGGCCTTGGTCAGCAGCACCTCGTATTGCGGTCGCAGAGCGGGATCGATCCGGTCGGCCAGCGGCCCGGTCGGTTCGTCGAAGGCCAGCCGGACGAAGATGTCCGTCAGCTCGCTGCCTTCGTCGAGATTGGCGACCTCGACGACCAGCAGGTCGGCATCCTTGATAGCCTTCTTCAGCGCGGGCGTGCGCCACGATACCCCGTCCGGGAGGGCGTGGATCGTTCCGAACAGCCACCCCTCGACCGCGCCATTATCGCTCGCGACCTCCAGCAGAATGGGCTTGGCCGTGACCTCGCTGGCAGGGCCGGGCTCCGATCCGCAGGCGGCGAGCGCCAGCAGGCCGGGCAGCGCGAGAATGCGGTTCAGCGTCGCTTTCAAACTGGATTTGCGAAGCGGCATCAATCCAGCCGCTCGGCAGCCAGACCGCGCTCGGCCAGCATGACCTGAACCGATTTCGGGCCGGAGAAATGCCCGGCGCCGACCGCCACCAGAACCGTCCCCGGCCGGTCGAGCCGCCCGTCGAGCCATTCGGCCCATGCCCGGTTGCGATCTTCCAGCAGCACCTTCTCGAACAGGACGCCGAACTCGCCATCGCCGAAATCGAGATCGTCGATCGGCTCTCCCTGCGCCCAACGATGTTCGAGCGCGAGGTCGAGCCCGTCCGCTTCGGTGCCCTCACCCAGGAAGAAACCCTCCGGGTCCTCTCCGTCCCAGGCAATCAGATCTTCCTCCAGTTCCGCGAGCAGCAGATCCTCGTCGATGGCGAGGACGTTGGCGAAGACATCGGCGGAATTCTCGATCGAACCGATCGGCTTGCCAGCTGCGGCGAATTCATTCTGCAGCGCCGTTTCGACACCGTTTTCGCGCACCGAGCCCATGGCGTCGAGCTGCCCCAGACCGACCGCCATGATCGCCAGGATCGGCGGCATCCGGTCGAAAACGGCGGGGGGCGTTCCGGTCAGTTTCGCCAGCGCAAGCCATTTCTCGCCCGCTTCCGGGCTCAGGCGCTGCGATGTCGGCACGCGCTTCTCGATGCCGGAAAGCATACGCACCATCAGATCCTGCGACTCCGCCTCGCCATCCGCATCGCTGGTTTCCAGCACCAGCTCGTCGGCTTCCCCGACGACGCGATCGAGTTCGGCGCTTCGCCAGCGAAACCCATCTGGAAGGACATGGAAGGTCCCGAACAGATAGATCGTGGTGTCCTCGTCCGCGAGCTTCCAGATGGCCGGGCTCGGCTCGTAATCCTGCGTGACGGCCGGGGCAGGCTGCTTGTGCCGCGATAGGACATCGGCGTCGAGGTCCTGTGCCCATGCGGCAGGTGCCAGCAGGGCGGCTGCAAGACCGGCGAGAACCGAAAAGGCTAGTTGCATCGGGTGGGCACTCTCATGCGATCCCATGGAAGGATCGGGATTTCCAGGCGGCTACCATTACAGCCCGTCGTCGAATATTTCGTGAATGGCCATGCCGAAAAGTCGCGCGATCCGGAAGGCGAGGGCGAGCGAGGGGTCGTGCTTGCCGGTCTCGATGGCATTGATCGCCTGGCGCGAGACCTCGAGATGCATCGCCAGTTCGGCCTGGCTCCACTCCCGCTCGGCGCGAAGGACGCGAAGACGATTCTTCATTCGGCGCGGCCGAAGCGATCGCGCGCCCATGCATAAGCATAGCCAGCGTAAAAGACGATCGATACGCCGAGCAGGGTGATCCAGCCATCCGTCAGGATCGACTGGTCGGCGGTGGATTCCGAGAGGGCGACACCGCTCGCCAGCCGATAGCCCGCGCCGTAAGCGACATCGGTAATGTCCAGAAAGAACAACACGATCATGTAGGCGCCCACTGCCGCGACGGCCCAGCGGTGGCCGACCGAGCACAGGCTCTGAAAATAGCTATCGGTCCGTGCGGGCATGGCCGATATGAGGAGACCTGCCGAAGCCGCGCCCCTTGCCAGAGCGGTAATGAGCGGATCGAGACCGGCGAAGAGATCGATTGCAAGCAGCAGGGCGCCCGCCGCCCCGAACCAGATCAGCCAGTAAGAGCGTGAACGGTCAGCTTCAGTGGGAGCGAAAGGGTCGTAAGGCATGGATCATCCGCGATGAGTGTCAGGTATACATGACTAAATGTCGAACTTGCCCGACTATGTCAACAGAACCTGACATCTCATGGGAAGCGGGCCGCATTACACGGCTCGCAGCTTCCGCGACATTGACCCGGTTTCGCACCTGCGGCATGGCCGCTCGCCATGGACCGGAACCCGCAAAACTCCTTTCAGGACATGATCCTCGCGCTGCACGATTTCTGGAGCAGCAAGGGGGGATGCCTGATCTTGCAGCCCTACGACATGCGCATGGGGGCGGGCACGTTCCACACTGCCACGACCCTGCGCGCGCTGGGGCCGGAGCCGTGGAACGCCGCCTTCGTCCAGCCCTGCCGCCGCCCCACCGACGGGCGCTATGGCGAGAACCCCAATAGGTTGCAGCATTACTATCAGTATCAGGTGATCCTGAAGCCGAGCCCGCCTGACATTCAGGACCTCTATCTCGAAAGCCTGCGCGTGATCGGTATCGATCCGCTCAAGCACGACATTCGTTTCGTCGAGGACGATTGGGAATCGCCCACGCTGGGCGCCTGGGGCCTCGGCTGGGAGGTCTGGTGCGACGGGATGGAGGTGACGCAGTTCACCTATTTCCAGCAAATGGGCGGCTTCGACTGCAAGCCGGTCGCGGGGGAACTGACCTACGGGCTCGAGCGGTTGGCGATGTATATCCAGGGCGTCGACAATGTTTACGACCTCGATTTCAACGGGCGCGGGGTGACATACGGGCAGGTGTTTCTCGAAAACGAGAAGCAGATGTCGAAATGGAATTTCGAGGTCGCCGATACCGACGCGCTGTTCGACCTGTTCAACAAGGCCGAGGCGGAATGCCGCAACGCGCTCGATGCGAATGTTCCGATCGCGGCGTATGAACAGGCCATCGAGGCGAGCCACATCTTCAATCTCTTGCAGGCGCGCGGCGTGATCAGCGTGCAGGAACGTGCCAGCTATATGGGCCGGGTGCGCGATCTGGCGCGAGGATCGTGCGAGGCCCACATGGCCAAGGAAGCGCCACGATGGGCGGAACAATACCCGGAGTGGTCGAAATGAGCGGCGCCGATAATCGCAAGGATTTCCTCCTCGAACTGCGCAGCGAGGAAATCCCCGCCCGGATGCAGGCAGGCGCCCGCGCCGAATTGGAAAAGCTGTTCCGGCGCGAGATGACCGCCGCTGGTGTCGCGCCGGGCGAGATCACGGTCTGGTCCACCCCCCGCAGGCTTGCGCTGATCGCGCGCGACCTTCCCGCCGCGACCGAGGCGGTGAGCGAGGAGGCGAAGGGTCCGCCCGAAGGCGCGCCCGATGCGGCTGTGGAGGGATTTTGCCGCAAGGCGGGCGTAACGCGCGACCAATTGGAGGTGCGCGAGGTCAAGGGCCGTCCGACCTATTTCGCCGTCATCGAAACGCCGGGGCGCGCAATGCGCGATCTTCTGGGCGAGGCGATTGGCGCGATCGTGCGCGATTTCAGCTGGCCCAAATCGATGCGCTGGGGCGCGGCTTCGCTCAGCACGGAATCCTTGCGCTGGGTGCGCCCGCTGTCGGGCATCGTCGCGCTGTTCGGGGACGAGTTGGTCGAATGCGAGGTCCACGGCGTCACCAGCGGCGCGGTCACGCTCGGCCACCGGTTCCACCACAGCGGCGACATCACGATCGGTAGCGCCGACGATTACGCGATCAAGCTGCGCACGGCCCATGTCATCGTCGATCATGAGGAACGGCAGGACCTGATCCGCAGCGGCGCGGCGAAGGTCGCCGGCGCAGCGGGACTGACACTGGTCGTGGATGAGGGGCTGGTGATCGAGAATGCCGGCCTCACCGAATGGCCGATCCCGCTGCTTGGGCGCTTCGATGAGGCGTATCTCGAGGTTCCGCCCGAAGTCATCCAGCTGACCGCGCGGGTGAACCAGAAATATTTCGTCTGCGAGGATCGGGCCGGGAAATTGGCCAACGCCTTCATCTGCACCGCGAATATCGAGGCTGAGGATGGTGGCGCCGCGATCGTGGACGGCAACCGCAAGGTCCTGGCGGCGCGGCTTTCCGACGCGCGCTTCTTCTGGGACGTGGATCGCAAGAAGACTCTCGCGCAGCACGCCAAGGGGCTGGAGCGGATCACTTTCCACGAAAAGCTCGGCACGGTCGCCGACAAGGTGGACCGGGTGGCGAAGCTGGCCCGCTGGTTGGTCGAAGAGGGCATCGTGAAGGATGCCGATCCCGATATGGCCGAACAGGCCGCCCGCCTCGCCAAGGCCGATCTGGTCACCGAAATGGTCGGCGAGTTTCCTGAATTGCAGGGCCTTATGGGCGGCTACTATGCCCGCGCCGAAGGCCTGCCCGATGCCGTCGCGGATGCGATCCGCGACCATTATCAGCCGGTCGGGCAGGGCGACAAGGTGCCGACAGCTCCTGTGACGGTGGCGGTGAGTTTGGCGGACAAGCTGGATACGATTATCGGCTTTTATCTAGCTGGAGAGTTTCCAACCGGGTCTAAGGACCCCTTTGCATTACGAAGGGCGGCTTTCGGCGTGCTAGCCTATACGGCCGACAGGCTTCGTGTTTCAATGACGACGCTCTTTCGGCAGGCTGCTGAACCACATCTCGCGTTCTTCTATTGTGAACCGAAGGATGTTGGTCGACCCTATTTTGAGGCGGCACTATCGGCTTTCAACTGGGATATCGATGCGGAAGATAAGCACGAGGCATCACCTTTAGATTATCGGGGTCCTTTTGGTGCAACCAACGCCAATGTCTTCGCTGGTATACGACGTCTGCCGCGATTTTTTGCTGACCGTCTCAAGGTCAAGCAGCGCGAGGCGGGTGTCCGTCATGACCTGATCGACGCCGTGTTTGCTTTGGGTGGTGAGGACGATCTCGTCCGTCTGTTGGCGCGGGTGAAGGCGTTGCAGGTCTATATCGAAACCGCCGAAGGGGCGGATCTCCTCGCCGGATACAAGCGCGCCGCCAATATCCTGAAGAAGGAAGACTGGTACGGCACGGAAGGCGAGATCGCGCGTACTGGCGAGGAAGACCCGCTGGCGCTCGTCGACGATCCCGACATGAAGGCGGTGATCGACGCCAAGATGGCCGCGCGCCACGCGGGCGAAGCGAATTACGCGCTCGAACCTGCGGAAAAGGCGCTGGCCGACGCGCTGTCTCAGGCCGAACCGCGCGCCGCGAAGGCACTGGCGGAGGAGGATTTTGCCGCCGCCATGGCCGCGCTCGCCAGCCTGCGCGCGCCGATCGATCGCTTCTTCGAGGAAGTCACGGTAAACGCGGAAGAAGAAAACAAGCGGGCACATCGCTTGGACCTGCTTGCACGCTTCCGTGCTGCAGTGCACAAAGTAGCTGATTTCTCTCGCATCGAGGGGTGATCCGATGAGTCGCCGCTCCGCGTTCGAAGGCGCGGATGGGTGAGGTCGATTAGCCCTTTGCCTGGGCATGGATCGAGTTAGGGGCGGGATTTTCCGAGCGGCCTTTTCGCTCGGCCCGCCCGTAGATTTTTGGGAGTATCGTATGGCGCAGACGGTTTTCATCTTCGGTGGCGATGCGCCGCATACGAATGCGCGCCAGAAGGACAAGACCATCACGGGCGGCAAGGGCGCCAATCTGGCCGAGATGGCCAGCATCGGCCTGCCCGTGCCTCCGGGCTTCACGATCGCGACCGAGGAGTGCCTCAAATATCTGCGCGAAGGCGCTGATTTTTCGAGCGATCTCCGCCATGCGGTGGCCGAGGCGCTGGCGCATGTCGAACGCACGGTGGGCAAGAGGTTCGGCGATGCTTCGGACCCGCTGCTGGTCTCGGTCCGCTCCGGCGCGGCTGTGTCGATGCCCGGCATGATGGACACCGTCCTCAATCTCGGCCTCAACGACGAGACCGTCGAGGGCCTTGCCGCGACATCGGGCGATCCGCGCTTCGCCTGGGACAGCTATCGCCGCTTCGTCCAGATGTATGGCGATGTCGTGCTCGGCGTCGATCACGGGCTGTTCGAGGAAGCGCTGGAGATCGCCAAGGAAGACAACGGCTTCTATGCCGATACCGACCTTTCCGCCGATGACTGGCGCGCGCTGGTCGGCGAATACAAGCGCATCGTGGCCGAGGAGTTGGGGCGGCCTTTCCCGCAGGACCCCGTCGAACAATTATGGGGCGCGATCGCCGCCGTGTTCGACAGCTGGGATACCGAGCGCGCCAAGATCTATCGCCGCCTCAACGACATTCCGCACGACATGGGCACCGCCGTCAACGTCCAGGCCATGGTGTTCGGCAATATGGGCGACACCAGCGCCACCGGCGTCGCCTTCACGCGCGATCCTTCGACCGGCGAGAAAGCCTATTACGGCGAATGGCTGGTCAATGCGCAGGGCGAGGATGTCGTCGCGGGCATCCGCACGCCGCAATATCTGACCAAGGCCCGGCGCGAGGCCGCAGGGGCCGATCGCCCGAGCATGGAAGAGGCCATGCCCGATGCCTTTGCCGAACTCGCGCGCGTGTTCGACCTGCTGGAGCGGCATTACACCGACATGCAGGACATCGAATTCACCGTGCAGCAGGGCGTCCTGTGGCTGCTTCAGACCCGCAACGGCAAGCGCACCGCCAAGGCTGCGCTGAAAATGGCGGTCGACATGGTTGGGGAGGGCTTGATCGACCGCAAGGCGGCGATCCTGCGCGTCGATCCGATGGCGCTCGACCAATTGCTTCACCCCACGCTCGATCCCGATGCGCCGCGCGATATCCTCACCACCGGCCTGCCTGCCTCCCCCGGCGCGGCGAGCGGCAGGATCGCGTTGGATGCGGATACCGCCGAATTGTGGGCCAATCGCGGCGACAAGGTGATCCTGGTCCGCATCGAGACCAGCCCCGAGGATATCCACGGGATGCACGCCGCCAAGGGGATCCTCACGGCGCGCGGCGGCATGACGAGCCACGCCGCGGTGGTGGCGCGCGGGATGGGCCGCCCATGCGTCTCCGGCGCCTCGCAAGTCGCGATCGCGCGCGAAGGCCGCACGCTGACCATCGGGAATCGCGAGCTGAAGGAAGGCGACGTCATCACCATCGACGGCGCGAAGGGCGAAGTCATGGCGGGCGAGGTCGCGACGATCGAGCCCGAACTGGCGGGCGATTTCGGTACTTTGATGGAATGGGCGGACGAACACCGCCGGATGCGGGTCCGCACCAATGCCGAGACCGAGCGCGATTGCGCGTTGGCGCGCCAGTTCGGGGCCGAGGGCATCGGTCTGTGCCGGACGGAACACATGTTCTTCGATGCCGACCGGATCAGCGCGGTGCGCCAGATGATCCTGGCCGAGGACGAGAAAGGCCGCCGCGCCGCGCTCGCCAAATTGCTGCCCGAACAGCGCGCGGATTTCGTCGCGATCTTCCGCACCATGGCGGGCCTGCCCTGCACGATCCGCCTGCTCGACCCGCCGCTGCACGAATTCCTGCCGCATGGCGATGCCGAATTCGCCGAACTGGCCGAAGCGAGCGGGGTGGGGGTCGACCATCTGCGCCGCCGGGCGAGCGAGCTGCATGAATTCAACCCGATGCTCGGGCATCGCGGGTGCCGTCTCGGGATCACCTATCCCGAAATCTACGAGATGCAGGCTCGCGCGATCTTCGAAGCGGCGTGCGAGGTGGCAGGCGAGGCAGACGAGGCTCCCGTCCCCGAGATCATGATCCCGCTGGTTGCGACCCGGCGCGAGCTAGAAATACTGCGGGCGCTGGTCGATCGGGTGGCGGAAGAAGTGTTCGCTCAGGCGGGCCGCCGGATCGAATATCTGGTCGGCACCATGATCGAACTGCCCCGCGCCGCGCTGATGGCGGGCGAGATCGCGCAGGAGGCGGAATTCTTCAGCTTCGGCACCAACGACCTGACGCAAACGACGCTGGGCGTCAGCCGCGACGATTCCGCGCGCTTCCTCGCGCCCTATGTCGACAAGGGTATCTTCGCCCGCGACCCCTTCGTCAGCCTCGACATCGACGGCGTGGGCCAATTGGTCGAAATGGCCGCCGAACGCGGGAGGGGGCAGCGTGACGGCATCAAGCTCGGCATTTGCGGGGAACATGGTGGCGATCCGGCCAGTATCACCTTCTGCGAAAGCGTCGGCCTCGACTACGTCAGCGCCTCGCCCTATCGTGTGCCGATCGCGCGCCTCGCAGCGGCCCAAGCGGCGCTCAGGATGGCTCCGAAGGGCTAGGCCCAGCCTGTGAGGGTCAGGATTTCGAACCGCTCGACAACCCTGCCCTCTTCGTCCGCCGTCTTGAGGAAGGCTGCGCGCGCCCTTTCCAGAGCGGCTCGCGAGAGCGCCGGTCCGGGCTGCGCGAGCTGATTGCCGAGGGCCTGATCCCGCAGATCCTCGACCAGCCTGTCGAGCCCGCGATAGCCGACCGAAATTGGCCAGCTATCCACGACGAACCGGCGAAAACCGGCGCGCTCGAGCAGGGCGGTGGCCGATCGCGTATCGATCGCGGGATGCATCCGCGGCGCGGCGCGATTCGGTTCGGCCGCGATCATTGCACCGCGCAGATGGGCCAGACTGCCTGCGCCGACCAGGCTCACCATCAGCAGACCGTCGGGCGCCAAGCCTGCGCGCAGATGGAGAAGGGCACCCGGAAGATCGTTGACGGTGGCCAGAGTGCCAAGATTGGCGATGAAGTCGAACGGGCCGCTATCGAGGGGCCGTTCCTCGTCGAAAGAGAATGGATCGACGCGCACGACATCTCCGGTGATGGAGAGATAGTCCGATAGCGCGCGGCCCAATTCGCCGATCACCAGCGAACGCGGCGGCGCAAGACGCGTAAACTGCAGCCGCTCGATCATATCCTCGACCACGGCTTCCTCGACAAAGCGGGCTGCGTCCGGCGCGGCCTGCCGGGTCAGCGCACGCAACCGAGCGGAGCGGCGGCGAGTGGGGGCAAAAATGCGGGGAGGGGGGCGAACGGCCATACCTGAGGCCCTGCCGTGCTTGCCAGCGTCGCGCAAGCGGTCCAGCACTCTTCCCATGTCTCCCCGCGCGCTTCTTGCCGACACGCTCTCGCCGCTGGTGGACCTTGTCTATCCGCCACGCTGCCCCGCCTGCGGCGCTGGCCTCGCGCGCCAGGTCGGGTTGTGCGCCGAGTGTTGGGACCAACTCGTGATCCCCTCGGCGCCGTCTTGCGGGACGTGCCAGCGACCCTTCGGAGAAAGCGGACCGGATGACGGGGCGATCTGCGCGCCGTGCCTTGCGAAACCGCCGAAGCATGACGGCATCGCGGCAGCGACGCTCTACAACGACGTGTCGCGCAAGCTCGTGCTGGCGCTCAAGCACGGGGGGCGGATCGCGCTCGCGCCCATGCTGGCGCGGTTGATGGCGGCGAGATTGCGGCCATCGTCAACCGAACGCCTGATAATTCCCGTTCCGCTCCATCGCTGGCGCCTGTGGCAGCGCGGCTTCAATCAGGCCGGATTGCTGGCGCGTGAGATCGCGCGGCTCGGCCATGGACGGCTGATGGTCGACGGGCTGATCCGCACCCGGCGCACCCCGTCTCTGGGCGGGATGGGGGCGAAGGCGCGGCGTCGGGTTCTGACCGGAGCCGTGACGGTCAATCCGCGTTACGCAGCTGCCTTGCGCGGGCGCCACGTCATCCTGGTCGACGACGTGCTCACCAGCGGAGCGACATCGAGCGTGTGCGTGGCAGCGCTGAAAAAGGCGGGCGCGACGTCGGTGACCATTTGCTGCTTCGCCCGCGTGCTCGACGAAGCGATCGACCTGCGCGCTCCACCGGAACGCGAAACGCCCGGATCCACGAAGGATCCGGGCGCCACGTGACGAATCAATGCGAACCCTCTCTCGCGAGACCGGCGCAGCCCCCCAGCATGCGCCTTGGATTCAATCCCTCATCGTTTCCGATCGCGCCATGCCATCCGGCTGGCTGCGATATCGGGACCCCCCTGAACCATGGCGCGTTCTGCGGCACCTTCGTTCGGGATAGCGGCCCTTGCGAGCTGCGAAGACATACATCTCACCGTTGGCGGGTTCATCAAACAGCAATACATGATAGAGCCGTATTTTGCGGAAGATTTGTTGCCGTCGCGCAACACGGGTTGCCCAGGAACACCAGATGACGACCGATCCCATCGAACCGAAGTGCCGAGAGCAAGGTTCTGAATTTCTACCCAAATTCGACAGCAACGGCCTGTTGAGCGCTGTCGTCACCCATGCCGAGACGGCGGAGGTACTGATGGTCGCCTTCATGGATCGCGAGGCGCTCGATGCGACCATCGCGAGTGGGGAGGCGCATTTCCATTCCCGCTCGCGCGGGCGGCTGTGGAAGAAGGGAGAGAGTTCCGGGCACGTCCTGAAGGTCGCGGAGATCGGAGTCGATTGCGATCAGGACGCGCTCGTCCTGCGCTGCCACCCGCAGGGGCCGACCTGCCATACCGGCGCGGCGTCCTGTTTCTATCGCCGGCTGGAGGACGGATCGCTTCATCGCGTTTGACCTGTCCCATGCGTCAAAGCTTGACGCTTACGTAAGGTGCTGCTAGACCAATCGGCATGGCGGCAAACCCGAACACTGACGAATTCCAGCGCCGCGCCGGCAATTCCGGTGCGCTGCTTGACAGACCCGACGCTCTGGCGCGCGAACGCTACTCGATCTCGGACTTGACGACCGAGTTCGACTGCACCGCACGCGCCTTGCGCTTCTACGAGGACGAGGGCCTGATCGCCCCGTCGCGTGTCGGGCTCACCCGTATCTATTCCAAGCGCGATCGCGCACGGCTCGCCTGGATCATGCGGGCCAAGAATGTCGGCTTCTCGCTTACCGAGATCCGCGAGATGATCGATCTCTACGATCTAGGCGATGGCCGCGTGGAACAGCGCCGCGTCACGATCGAGAAATGCCGCGCGCATGTGGCGAAGCTGAAAAGCCAGCGCGCCGATATCGACAGCTCGATCACCGAACTGAGCGACTTCATCAACCACATCGAAGAGATCGACAACTGATCGCTTCCTGACCCTTCAAATCACCGCTCTGCTCAAGGACCCCGCAATGCCCACCTACACCGCCCCGACCCGCGATGCGCGTTTCATCGTCAACGAAGTGCTGGACCTCGCCAGCTACGGCAATCTGCCGGGCTTCGAAATGGCAAGCCCGGACGTGACCGACGCTGTCCTGTCCGAAGGCGGCAAGTTCTGCGCCGAGGTCCTCGCCCCGCTCAACCTGTCGGGTGACCAGGAAGGCTGCACGCGCCACGAAGACGGGTCGGTGACGACCCCCAAGGGCTTCAAGCAGGCTTTCGACCAGTTCCGCGAGGCCGGGTGGAGCACGCTGTCGCAGCCTGAGGAATTCGGCGGACAGGGGATGCCGCACGTCCTCGGCTTCGCGTTCGAGGAGTTCGTGTCCAGCGCCAATCAGGCCTTCGGCATGTATCCGGGCCTGACCAACGGTGCGGTCTCCGCTCTTCTCGCCAAGGGTTCGCAGGAGCAGAAGGAGAAATATCTCCCCAAGATGATCTCCAACGAATGGACCGGAACGATGAACCTGACGGAGCCGCATTGCGGCACCGATCTGGGCATGATCCGCACCAAGGCCGAACCGCAGGCCGATGGTAGTTATGCGATCACCGGGACCAAGATCTTCATCTCCGCCGGCGAACACGACATGGCGGACAACATCATCCATCTCGTTCTCGCCAAGACGCCCGGTGCGCCGGACAGCACCAAGGGTATTTCCCTGTTCGTGGTGCCGAAATTCCTCGTGAACGAGGATGGATCGCTGGGCGAACGCAACGGCGTCGTTTGCGGATCGATCGAGCACAAGATGGGCATCCACGGCAATGCGACCTGCGTCCTCAATTACGACGGCGCCAAGGGCTGGCTGGTCGGCGAGGAGAACAAGGGCCTCGCTGCCATGTTCATCATGATGAACGCCGCGCGCCTCGGCGTCGGCATCCAGGGGCTGAGCCAGGCCGAGGTCGCCTATCAGAACGCGGTGACCTATGCGCTCGACCGCCGTCAGGGCAGGGCGCTGACCGGCCCGGCCGAGCCCGAAGCGCAGGCCGATCCGATCTTCGTCCACGCCGACGTGCGCCGGATGCTGATGGATGCCAAGGCCTTCACCGAAGGCTTCCGTATGCTGTGCCTGTGGGGCGCGTTGCAGGTCGACCTGACCCATAGCGCCCAGACCGAGGAAGAGCGTGAACAGGCCGACCAGCTGATCGGTCTGCTGACCCCTGTCATCAAGGGCTACGGCACCGACAAGGGTTACGAGATCGCGACCAATATGCAGCAGGTCTATGGCGGTCACGGCTATATCGAGGAATGGGGGATGAGCCAGTTCGTGCGCGACGCGCGCATCGCCCAGATCTACGAAGGCACCAATGGCGTGCAGGCGATGGACCTGTGCGGTCGCAAGCTGGCCCAGAAGGGCGGCGCGGCAATCCAGGCCTTTTTCAAGGCGATGGGTGAAGATATCGCCGAAGCCAAGTCGGACGAGACCTTGGCTCCGCTTGCCGAGCAGCTTGAGAAGGCATTGGGCCAGCAGCAGGCGGCCACCATGTGGTTCATGCAGAACGCGATGCAAAACCCCAACCATCTGGGTGCCGGTGCGCATCACTACATGCACATTATGGGCATCGTTTCGATCGGCTGGATGTGGCTGCGCATGGCGAAGGTCGCGGCGCAGAAGCTCGAGGATGGCGGAGACGACAAGGCGTTCTACGAAGCCAAGCTGGCGACGGCACGCTATTACATGGACCGCTATCTCCCCGATGCGGGCGCCCTGCGGCGCAAGCTCGAAGCGGGGTCGGACAGTTTGATGGCGCTGGGCGAGGAGGCCTTCGCCACCGCCGCGTAAATCCGCGAAACGGATCGGACATTCTCAGCCGCCTCGGGTTTTCTCGGGGCGGCTTTTTCGCGCGTGTCGTGGGATAAGCTGCGCGGACAGACCGTCACCTTGTCAATCTAGATATGTAACCTTGGACGGAAGGTGTGTCGCTTTGTAAAAATCGAAGTGTGACCTTGCGTGAATGTCTGTAACTTTACTCCTCGCTCTGTGTCGCCTTGTTCTTCGTGCGCAGGTGATCGAGCGAGTCCAGTCCGGGGCCCTCCCACGGCGAAATCGGTCGCGTATCGACTCTCTTGCGATCCGCACGCGCCTTGGCCTTCACGGCGAGGCCGCGGCGCCGCGCGTCTTCGAAGGCGGCCTGGAATTTCTCGCCATCGAGCCGTGCGCGCAATCTGTACGCGGCCTGCCTGCTCATGCCCACGCTCCGCGCAGCTTCCGCCACGCTCCCACATTCGGACAGGGCGCGCAGGAAGGCGGAGACCTTCGGAACGGTCCAGCGATAATCGGCATTGCGCCGGGGCTGCCTGGCCTTGGGAGGCGAATCGGAGGGAATGTCTGGTTCGTCCATGGCGTGGATTAGGCCATAGAAACCCGCACTCGGGACAGCGCTTTTTTAGTCGAATCCCGCCGCCGCGCCTCGCTTCGCCGGTGAGAGGGGCGGAGGGCGATCGGACCCTCCGCCACCAGACCTTATTCGGTCGGAAGGAAATCCGGCACCGAAAGATAGCGTTCCCCGGTGTCGTAATTGAACCCCATGACGCGCGTGCCCGCATCGAGTTCGCCGAGCTTCTGCTTGATCGCGGCGAGAGTCGCGCCGCTGGAAATGCCCACCAGCAGGCCTTCCTTCGCCGCGCATTGCCGCGCCATGTCCTTCGCATCCTCGGGATCGACCTGGATCGCCCCGTCGATCGACTGGGTGTGGAGGTTGTCCGGGACGAAGCCTGCGCCGATGCCCTGGATCGGGTGCGGGCCGGGCTGGCCGCCGCTGATGACAGGCGAAGCCGCAGGCTCGACGGCATAGGCCTTGAAGCCGCTCCAACGCTCTTTCAGCAGTTCGGCGCAGCCGGTCAGATGGCCGCCCGTGCCGACGCCGGTAATCATCACGTCGATGGGGTTGTCCTTGAAATCCTCGTAAATTTCTTCCGCCGTTGTGCGGACGTGGACCTTCCAGTTCGATTCATTGTCGAACTGGCTCGGCATCCAGGCGCCATCGGTTTCCCTGACGAGTTCCTGTGCACGCGCGATCGCGCCCTTCATCCCGCCTTCCTTGGGCGTCAGGTCGAAACTGGCGCCATAGGCGAGCATCAGGCGTCGGCGCTCGACGCTCATGCTTTCGGGCATGACCAGCACGAGCCTATAGCCCTTGACCGCCGCCGCCATGGCGAGGCCGATGCCGGTATTGCCGCTGGTCGGCTCGATGATGGTGCCGCCGGGCTTGAGCTTGCCTGCCTTTTCCGCGTCTTCGACCATGGCGAGGCCGATGCGGTCCTTGATCGATCCGCCGGGATTGGCCCGCTCGCTCTTCACCCAGACCTCGTGGTCGGGGAACAGGCGCGAAAGGCGGATATGCGGCGTGTTGCCGATGGTTTCGAGGACGGATTGGGCTTTCATCAGATACGCTCCTGGAGCTTTTCTTCGGGGGTTTCCTCCACCAACTCCTGGGGAGGGTCGAAGGTCCTCGTCATCCGCAGGACCGGAAAAATACGCGCCCATAGCGCGACCGTCACGATCGCGCCGATCCCGCCGGCGACCACGGCGAGGGCGGGACCGAACACGCTGGCAAGGAAGCCCGAAAACGCGTCGCCCCCTTCGTTGGAGGCGCTGATCGTCAGCAGGCTGGCGGAAGAGACGCGCCCGCGCTTGTCGTCGGGCGTGTGCAGCTGGATCAGCGATTGGCGGATATAGACGCTGAACATGTCCGCCGCGCCCACGATCACCAGCATGGCGAGCGATAGCGGCATGGAGCGCGACACGCCGAAGACGATCGTGGCGATACCGAAGACCGCGACCGCCCACAGCATCTTCGGCCCGACGTTTGTCTTGAGCGGGCGGAAACTGAACCACATCGCCGTGATCGCCGCACCCACTGCGGGCGCCGCCGCCAATTGGGCAAGGCCGGTCTCCCCTACCTGGAGAATGTCATAGGCGAAGGGCGGAAACAGCGCGGTCGCTCCAGCCAAGAACACCGCCATCAGATCGAGTGTAATCGCGCCCAGCACCATCTTGTTACGGATGACGTAGCGCCATCCGTCGATCACCTGTCCGATCGGCCGCTGCGCCCCCGTGATCGGCGATCGCGGCACCTTTCCGATCGTGCTGATGGCGACGATCGCGACGAGGAACAGTACGCTCGCTATCCCATAGGGCAGGGCCGGGGCCTGGTCATAGGCGTATCCGCCCACTGCCGGGCCGACGATCATGCCGGTCTGCCAAGCGATCGAAGAAAGCGCGATCGCATTGGGCAGGATTGGCTTGGGCACGAGATTGGGCGCGAGCGCGGACAGGGCCGGGCCGTTGAAGGCACGCACGACGCCAAGCAAGACCGCGACGGCGAAGAGCGAGGAAAGCTGCAGCTCTCCGGTAAAAGTCAGCCAGGCGAGGATCACCGATCCCACCAATTGGAGCAGGATCGTAAGTCGGGCCACCGTCTTGCGATTGAACCGATCGGCAGCCAGCCCGGAAAACGGCGATAGCACGAATAGCGGCAGGAATTGGAGAAGGCCGATCAGCGCGAGCTGGCCCGAGGCGGCAAAGGCATCCATCCCGCTCTCTCGCGCGATTGTGTAGGTCTGCCAGCCGATGATCAGGATCATCGCATATTGCCCAACCACCATCGCGAACCGCGCGACGAGATAGGAGCGGAAATTATGGATGCGGAGCGGCGAAGCGTCCGGATCGATCGCAGTAGTGTGTTCGGTAGAGCTCACATGCGCGCATTGGCAAAGCCGTCGTGCCTTGCAAAGCAAGTTCGCCTGTCCGGCTCACGCACCGGACTTGTCACGAAGCAGAAGCGTCAGCGCAGCTTGCGCAGGCGCGGATTGGGCTGAAGCGTATCGATCATGGCCAGGAAATCGTCGATCCTGAGGATTCGCTCGAACTGATAGCCCGCGCGATTGTCGCGGCTCCAGATGCAATAGGCCTCGATCCGGCCGATCACCGGGAGGCGTACGATCACGCGATCGCCGCGCTCCGTCTGGCGGGCATCGTCGATCATGAAGCCGTTGGCGGAGATATTCGCGATATGCATCCGCACGTCGCCATCGCGATAATGTTCCGCAATCACAGGATGGTCGACCGGATGGCGCGCCATGCGTCGCTGGTCGGTCACGCTGAGCTGGGCTCCGGCAGACATGGATTGGGACCCTCCGATGAATGACCCGGACGATCCGGGGGAAGGCCGATATTTACCGGAGAAAGGCTGACGAATCGTAAAACAGAAAGGAAAGATAGGCCCTTGTTCGTTCGTCCCGTCGCCGCTCAGGCGCGGATGATCGCATGTTTCTTCTTGCCGAGGCTGAGTCGCGCCTGCTCGCCAGGGGCCAAAGTCACGAGATGGCCCGGGTCGGTGATGGTCTCGCCGTCTATCTTGACCGCGCCTTCGGCCAGCTTGCGCTTCGCCTCGCCATTGGAGGCGGTGAAGCCCAGTTCGGTGAGGGCCGCGCCGATGCGCACGCCATCGGGACCGATATCGAGCGCGGGCAGATCCTCGCCCGAACCACCGCCCGCAAAGGTTTCGGACGCCGTCGCCTCGGCCGTGCGCGCCGCATCCTCTCCCCGCACCAGCGCGGTGACCGCATTGGCCAGCGCGACCTTCGCAGTGTTGATTTCAGCGCCTTCGAGCGCTTCGAGCCGCGCGATCTCGTCCAGCGGCATGTCGGTGAAAAGGCGCAGGAAACGGCCCACATCCCGATCGTCGGTGTTGCGCCAGAATTGCCAGAAATCGTAATTCGGCAGCTGCGCCTCGTTCAGCCAGACTGCGCCGGACACCGATTTGCCCATCTTGGTCCCATCCGCGCGGGTGATGAGCGGGGTGGTGAGGCCGAACACCTCCTCGCCATCCATCCGCCGCGACAGCTCGACCCCGTTGACGATATTGCCCCATTGATCGCTGCCGCCCATTTGCAGCCGCACCCCCATCTCGCGGTTGAGATGGCGGAAATCGTATCCTTGCAGGATCATGTAGTTGAATTCGAGGAAGGTCATCGGCTGTTCGCGTTCGAGCCGCAGCCGCACCGAATCGAAGGACAGCATCCGGTTGACGGTGAAATGCGTGCCGACCTTCTGCAGCATCTCGATATAGCCGATCTGCCCGAGCCAATCGTGATTGTTGACCATCACCGCATCGGTCGGCCCGTCGCCGAAGGTCAGCAGCTTTTCGAAGGCGGTGCGGATCGAAGCGATATTGTCCTCGATCGCGGCGTCGGTGAGCATCTTGCGCACCTCGTCCTTGCCGGTCGGATCGCCGATCCGCGTGGTCCCGCCCCCCATCACCACTACCGGCTTGTGCCCGGCCTGTTGCAGGCGGCGCAGCAGCATGATCGAAACCAGATTGCCGACATGAAGCGAGGGCGCGGTCGCATCGAAACCGACATAGCCGGGCACGATCTTTCCCGCGGCGGCGGCATCGAGCCCTTCCGCGTCGGTTACTTGATGGATATAGCCGCGCTCGTCGAGCACGCGCAGGAGATCGGATGTGTAGCTGCTCATGACGGGCGCCGCGCTAGCATGGGGGAGGGATGGTGCAAACGCTGGAATCGTCGGTTATGGAATTGATCCCGCATCCCGCGTTTCCGCCGCGTCATGTCACGCGGATCTTCGCTTCGGTCTCGCAGAAAGACCCGCGCTGGCTTCAGGCGCGCTGGCGGGTAGAAGGGGCGGGCGCGATCGTGGTGCCAGTCTTCGCCGGACGCAGGCGCGCGGACGGACTGTGGCGGACGACCTGTTTCGAACTGTTCTGCGGCGATGGGCCGTCCTACGCCGAATTCAATTTCGCGCCATCGGAAGCCTGGGCGGCTTACGATTTCGACGGATATCGCGAGGGGATGCGCGACAGGCCGGTGTCGCCCCAGCCAACGATCTCATGGCGCGGCGGGCGCTCCAGCCTAGCTATCCTCGATGTGGCGATTCCGCGCGCTGCCATCCTTTCGGGCGCGCTCGCGATCAGCGCGGTCATCGAGGAAGAGGGGGGCGCGAAGAGCTTCTGGGCGCTGGCCCATCCACCCGGCGATCCCGACTTCCACCATCGCACTTGCTTCGCCGCGACGCTTGCGCCACCCGTTTCACCATGAAATTCGGTATCGACCAGCTCCTCGCCGACCCAGACCTTCGCCGTCCGCTCGAACGCAAGCGAGTGGCGCTCGTTGCGCATCCCGCTTCCGTGACCGAGCGTTTGACGCACAGCCTCGATGCGCTGATCGCGGCGGGCATCAACGTCACCAGCGCCTTCGGCCCGCAGCATGGGCTTAAGGGCGACAAACAGGACAATATGGTCGAAACCGCGGACGAGACCGATCCGCAATACGGCATCCCCGTCTTCAGCCTCTATGGCGAGGTGCGACGCCCGACGGGCCAGATGATGTCGAGCGCGGACGTGTTCCTGTTCGACCTCCAGGATCTCGGCTGCCGTATCTACACCTTCGTCACGACGCTGCTCTATATGCTCGAAGAGGCGGCGAGGCATGGCAAGACTGTCTGGGTGCTCGATCGCCCCAATCCGGCGGGGCGACCGGTCGAAGGAACGCTGCTCGTGCCCGGTCAGGAAAGCTTCGTCGGCGCCGCGCCGATGCCGATGCGTCATGGACTGACGCTGGGCGAGATGGGTCATTGGTTCGTCAAGCATTTCGGGCTCGACGTGGATTATCGCGTGATCGAAATGGATGGCTGGCAGCCCGAAGGAGCCGGATTCGGCTGGCCGCAGGATCGCATCTGGATCAATCCCTCACCCAACGCTGCCAATGTGAACATGGCCCGCGCCTATGCCGGAACGGTCATGCTCGAGGGCACGAATCTGAGCGAGGGAAGGGGCACC
The DNA here is from genome assembly GCF_009827295.1 of Qipengyuania pelagi. Taxonomy (NCBI): domain Bacteria; kingdom Pseudomonadati; phylum Pseudomonadota; class Alphaproteobacteria; order Sphingomonadales; family Erythrobacteraceae; genus Qipengyuania; species Qipengyuania pelagi. The sequence continues at coordinate 993,876 of NZ_WTYD01000001.1, forward strand.
ACCCGCCCGCTCGAAGTGCTGTTCGGCGCGCCGGATGTGGACGCCAAGGCGGTTATGGCCGAGATGGAGCGGATGGCTCCCGACTGGCTGAACGGCTGCGCGATCCGCGAATGCTGGTTCGAACCGACTTTCCACAAGCACGCGGGCGAGCTGTGCAACGGGTTGATGATCCACGCCGAAGGGCCGTTCTACGATCACGCCGCGTTCCGCCCCTGGCGCTTGCAGGCGCTGGCCTTCAAGGCGATCCGACGCCTTTATCCCGATTACGCGATCTGGCGCGACTTTCCCTACGAATACGAGCTGGAACGGCTCGCCATCGATGTCATCAATGGCGGTCCGACCTTGAGAGAATGGGTCGAAGATGCCGAGGCTGCACCAGGCGATCTCGACGGAATGGCGCGTGCGGACGAGGCCCGGTGGCGCGAGGAGATCGAGGACATACTGCTCTATCGCTAGCCGAGCGGTCAGAAGCGCGGATCAGTTCGCCGGTTCGATCCTGACCGGTCCTTCGCGCAAATCAGGCACCGGGCGGATATCGCTGGTGTCGTGCTTCATCACCAGAACCGGGCAATCCTCGATTGTCTGGTGCACGGCGGCCAGCATCAGCGGATTCTCGGCATCGGCCGGTTCGCGCTCGATCTCGGGCTGGCCCGCATCGCTGCGCGCCTTGCGGATCTGCTCCTCGCAGCGCGCACGCTTGATGGGGTCTTCGATATCGCGCCAGCTACGTGCCGGGTCCTGATAGGAGGGCATGTCGAAGCGATCGGGAGCCGTCTCGTTCGATTGAGCGACCAGAGCGGCGCCGGTTACGAGCGAGCCGAAGGTTGCGGCCAGAGCGATGATACGCATGATAAATCTCCCCAGTAAGGCTGCGCTGCGCTCCGGTGCGTGAGCGCGAGCTGAACGCCGGACTGGCTCAATGCCCCTGCTTGCGGCTCAATTCGCGCATGGCATCGTCCAGCCCGTCCAGCGTGAGCGGATACATCCGAGCATTGACCAGCTGCTTCATCACACGGGTCGACTGCGAATAGGACCACTGCTTTTCAGGCACGGGATTGAGCCAGACGGTCGCCGGATAGGTATCGGTGACCCGCTTCATCCAGGTTACGCCCGCTTCCTCGTTCATATGCTCCACGCTGCCGCCCGGATGCGTGATCTCGTAAGGAGACATGGCCGCATCGCCTACGAACACGACCTTGTAGTCATGGCCGTATTTGTGAAGCACGTCCCAGGTTTTGGTCCGTTCCTGCCAGCGGCGCTTGTTATCCTTCCACACGCCTTCGTACAGGCAATTGTGGAAATAGAAGAATTCGAGGTTCTTGAATTCACTCGTCGCGGCGCTGAACAATTCCTCGGTGATCTTGATGAAGGGGTCCATCGACCCGCCGACATCGAGGAACAGCAGCAGCTTGACGGCATTGCGCCGTTCGGGCCGCATATGGATGTCGAGCCAGCCCTGCTTCGCCGTGCCTTCGATCGTGGCATCGATATCGAGTTGGTCGGCCGCCCCTTCGCGCGCGAAACGGCGCAGGCGCCGCAGCGCCATCTTGATATTGCGGGTGCCCAGCTCCTTGGTGTTGTCGAGATTCTTGAACTCGCGCTTGTCCCACACCTTGATCGCGCGCTTGTGCCGACTTTCGCCGCCGATCCGCACGCCTTCGGGGTTGTAGCCGGAATTGCCGAAGGGCGAGGTTCCGCCCGTGCCGACCCATTTGTTGCCGCCCTGATGGCGCTCTTTCTGCTCCTCAAGCCGCTTCTTGAGCGTGTCCATGATTTCGTCCCAGTCGCCCAGCGACTTGATCTTCTCCATCTCCTCTTTGGAGAGGAATTTCTCGGCCACGGCCTTCAGCCAGTCTTCCGGCACCTCGACCGGGTTCTGGCCGTAATCGGTCAGGATACCCTTGAAGACTTTCTGGAACACCTGATCGAAGCGATCGAGCAGCCCTTCGTCCTTAACGAAGGTGGCGCGGCTGAGATAATAGAAGGCTTCCGGCGTTTCTTCGATCACCTGCCTGTCGAGTGCCTCGAGCAAGGTCAGGTGTTCCTTGAAACTGGCGGAAATGCCCGCCTCGCGCAGCTCGTCGACGAAATTGAAGAACATGATCGGTGCTCTATCGGAGATGCGATAGCGACGCCAGCGCAAGAACGATCGTCGAAAATCGAAAGCGTTTACCCCGTTCTAACCAAATCGGACGCAAGACGGGCCCGCGACCATCAATGGGGGACCGCCAAGAATGGATATGAAGCCACTGGACGTGCGTGCGGCAAAGGCGCTCGACCTCATTCCTGAGTCCTGCGGCAAGGTGACCGTTGGCTGTTCCGAGGTCGCAGGCATCGTCCAGGCGGTGATCGACAGCTCGGCGCGCCTTCGCGACGAACACGCGGAATTGCAGGATACGGTCCGCGAGCTCGAGCGCGATCAGCGGCGGGTCTCCGAAGCCAGCGACGAGGCGCGCATCCTGTCCGCGCGTGCGATCGATCGCCTGGGGCAGGGCGCCAGTCAGATCGAAGGCTCGCTCGCACAGATTTCCGGCCTTCTCGACCTCGTCGAAACGCTCGCCACGCATGTGACCGGGTTTGCGGCGGCGATGGAGCAGGTTCAGCGGTGTTCGCAGGACATCGAACAGATCGCCGAAACCACCAATATCCTCGCGCTCAATGCGACCATCGAGGCGATGCGGGCCGGAGACGCGGGGCGCACCTTCGCGGTCGTCGCCAACGAAGTAAAATCGCTCGCGGCGGAGACTCGCAAGGCTACGGACGAGATTTCCAGCGTGATCGGAACGCTCGGTAGCGAGGCCGCCACAGTGATCGAGCGGATCGAGATCGGAGCGAAGGCGAGCAGCGAGGCCAAGACATCGGTCAGCAATTTTGAGAAAATGCTTGGCAATGTCGTTTCGCTGGTGCGCGATGTCGATTCGCAGAACGACCAGATCGCAAAGGCGAATGGGATGATGACCGCGGGCGTTGCGCGGGTTCAGACCGTCTTCGATCAGTTCGACCGTGCGGCAAGCGACAACGAAAGCAAACTACAAAGCGCCCACGCGCAGATCGAGGATCTCGAACTGGTTGCCAGCGAGATGTTCGACCGGATCGTGAAGGCGGACCTGTCACCCCAGGACGCGCTCATGGTTGAAAAAGCCAAGGAGCGCGCGGCGCAGGTGACGCGCATCGCGCAGGACGCCCTCGCGTCGGGCGCGGTGACTATGCGCGATCTCTTCGATACGGATTATCGTCCGATCGAAGGCAGCAATCCTCCCCGCTTCCGCACCGCTTTGATGGATTGGGCGCATGAAAACTGGCGTCCCGTGCTGGACGAGAGCGCCGGTCTGCCCGGCGTCCTGGCAGCGGCCTGTACCGATATGAACGGCTATCTGCCGACCCACCTGACCAAGCATTCGCAGGCGCCGACCGGCAATCTCACGCACGATACCACTTTTTGCCGGAACGGGCGCAAGATCTTCGATCCGATCGACCAGAAGGCGAAAGTCTGCCCCGACGATTTCATGATGGCGGTTTATCGCCAGGAAGGCGACGGCAAGACATTTCGCGTGACCCGCAACGTCTATGTGCCCATCGAGATCGAAGGCCGACGCTGGGGCAATTTCGAACTCGCTTACATGATCGAGGACGAGAGTCGCGCCAGCGCGGGGAGCGGACCCGCTCTTCCTTATTTCATCTCGTCAACTCGATGAGTGCCTGACGCCGGAGCGGACGTCTAGCTCTGGCGGCGCGCCATGAAGGCGAGGCGTTCGAACATCATCACGTCCTGCTCGTTCTTGAGCAGCGCGCCATGCAGCGGCGGGATCGCCGAATTGGGATTGCTGTCCTGCAGCACTTCAAGCGGCATATCCTCGTTCAGCAGCAATTTCAGCCAGTCGAGCAATTCGCTGGTGCTGGGCTTCTTTTTCAGGCCCGGTACTTCGCGCAGCTCGTAGAACATGTCCATCGCGCGGCTGACGAGCGTCTTCTGAATGTTCGGGAAATGGACGTCGATGATCTCGCGCATCGTCTCGCGATCGGGGAACTTGATGTAGTGGAAGAAGCAGCGACGCAGGAACGCGTCGGGCAATTCCTTCTCGTTGTTCGAGGTAATCACCACGATCGGCCGCTCCTTCGCCGCGATCGTTTCGTGGGTCTCGTAGACATCGAAGCTCATGCGATCGAGTTCCTGCAACAGGTCGTTCGGAAACTCGATATCGGCCTTGTCGATTTCGTCGATCAGGAGAACGGGCAGCCGCTCGCTGGTGAAGGCCTCCCACAATTTGCCCTTCTTGATGTAGTTCGCGATGTCATGGACGCGCTCGTCACCCAATTGCCCGTCACGCAGGCGCGCCACCGCGTCGTATTCGTAAAGACCCTGCTGCGCCTTGGTGGTCGATTTGACGTTCCATTCGATCAGCGGGGCATCCACCGCTTTCGCGATTTCGTGCGCCAGCACGGTCTTGCCCGTACCCGGCTCCCCCTTGACAAGGAGCGGGCGGCGCAAGGTCACCGCAGCGTTCACCGCCACTTTCAGATCCTCGGTGGCGATATAGGAGCTGGTGCCTTCGAAGCGCTGCGTCATGTATGGTCCTTACGTCGGAATGCGTCTGGATGCCCGGTTAGGGGTGGTGGCGGTTCGGAGCAAGAGGGGCGGCCAATCGGACGCGGCGAGCGTCCGGGCGCATTCGCTACCGCAGCGCCAGTATCCGCACGGCAAGAAGGCCGAGGGCTGCATTTTCGACCGGGGCCTCCGGGTTCAGCCAACTCGTCGCAAGCATATGCCACTGGCCCGCCTCGTCCCTGAGCAGCCAGGTCAGGTTGAGCACGCCGGTTTCCGAGCCTCCCTTGAACCCGGCATAGGCCCAGCCCGCACGCTGCGTTTCGGACAATTGCGGGCTGACGGCGAGGATGTCGAACAGCACGGGATCGTCCAGCGCCACCAGCGCGCGCAGCAGTTTGCGCTCGTCTTCCATGCTGGCGAACCATTCGAGCTCCTCGACCAGATTCGGTTCGCCCAGCGCCGCGACGACCTCGTCGGTTGTCACCCCGTCGCCATCCAATCCGACGAGCATCGCGCGCCGCGTGGGGATATCGGCAGCGGCATAGGCGGGTCCTGTGTCGAGCGTCTTCAGGAGGAACAATTCGCGGGTGGTCAGGAAGGGGAGGCTGCGCTCTGGCGCCGAATGGCCGGTGCGGCGCAGGAAATCCTCGACCCGGTCGCGCCCGACGAGGCGAAGCAGCGTATCGGTGGCGGTGTTGTCGCTGATCGAGATCATGAGCGTCGCCAGCGATTGGACCGTCATGGGCGCGCCTTCGGGCCAGCTCTGGGTGATTCCACTGGGGAAGCTCGCCTCGCCGAGGGGCACCACCTGATCCCAACGCAGCCGCCCGTCCGCCACCGCTTCGCTCACCGCGCCGAGAACATAGAGCTTGAAGGCCGAGCCTAGTGCGAACTGGCGATCGACATCACCATAAACGAAAACTGCTTCGCCATCGAGCGGGCCGAACCAGGCCGCCGTGGCGCCGGGCAGGGCCGCCAGATCCGCAGCGATCGCTTCGGCATCGCTCTGATCGGAGTCGCTTTCCGCGCCTTCACTGATAACAGGCGTGAAATCGGACAATTGCAGGCCCGCTATCCGCGCCTCGCCCGCATCGGCCAGGACCATCGTGCCCGATCCGATCGCCCGCTCGAACCGGATCGCGATGCGCGCGCGAAGCGGCCCCTGACGTTCTACCGATCCGACCCCGAGCACCGCGCCGAACTGGCTGGCGAGCTGGCTGTTCATCTGCGCCAGCGTTTCGGCGGGGATCTGGGCGAGGAATTGCGCAGTGAAGAGATCCTGAGGCGCGATCTCGCCGCGTAGCCAGCCTACGACATCGTTCGCGCGCCGGTCGAGCGGGCCCTGCTCGCTCGCACTCGCCTCCATTTCGGAATGCGCAGATGCCTGGACGGGCATGAGCAGCGCCAGTGCCAGCCCGGCGGCGATCGTGGGTAAACGCATCAAATTCCCCCCTTTTTCTCCTGCCGGGCACAATCGCGGTTTCGAACCTGTTGCGCAACCGTCTAGGCAGGGGGCGATCGCATCTGCAATGGAGTGGCCATGCCGACCGAACGCCTCACCATCACCTCGCCCGCCGGAAACGAACTCGCCGGATCGCTCGAACTGCCGACCGGGCTGGTGCGCGGGGCGGCGCTGTTCGCTCATTGCTTCACCTGCACCCGCCAGAGCCGCGCGGCAGTCCATGTCGCCCGCGCGCTCGCAGCGGAGGGGATCGCCTGCTTGCGCTTCGATTTCACCGGGCTGGGGGATAGCGAGGGAGAGTTCGGCCGCGCGGGCTTCGCCACCGATGTTGCCGATCTGGTTGCGGTCGGTGCCTATCTCCACGACCGGTTCGCACAGCCGATCCTGCTCGTCGGCCACAGCCTTGGCGGCGCGGCGGTACTGGCGGCGGCGGACGAGATCGGGCTGGGCCGGGTGGCGGCGATCGCGACCATCGCCGCGCCTGCCGATGTCCCCCATGTCCTCCAGCGCATCGACGGCGATCTTGCGGCGATCCGCAAGGACGGTGAGGGCGCGGTGACGATCGGAGGGCGCACGTTCCAGCTGGGCCGTGAATTCATCGAGCGGGTGGAAGGCGTCGACCTCCTGTCCGAAGTCGCGGCCCTGCGTCGTCCGCTGCTGTTCCTGCATTCCCCAACCGACGAACTGGTCGGGATCGAAAACGCCAGCGCTCTGTTCGGCGCGGCCAAGCATCCCAAGAGCTTCGTCAGCCTGGAGGCCGCCGACCACCTGCTGCTGGACGAGACCGATGCCCGCTTCGCGGCGAGCATCATCGCCAGCTGGGCGCACCGCTACATGCCCTTGGACGAGGATTGGCCGATGCCGGACGAAGGCGTCGTGGTCAGGACCGGCCATGGCAAGTTCGGGACCGAGGTCCACACCGCGACGCATCGGTTCGTCGCGGATGAGCCGCGCAGCATTGGCGGCGACGATAGCGGCCCGACGCCCTACGATCTGTTACTGGGCGCGCTCGGCACCTGCACCGCAATGACGATGACGATGTATGCGGATCGCAAGAAGTGGCCGCTCGAAGGTGTCTCGATCCATCTGACGCATGACCGCGACCATGCGAAGGATTGCGATCACTGCGAGGAAAGCGACGCCAAGGTCCAGTCGATCGATCGCAAGATTACTCTCGCCGGAGATCGACTGGACGACGCCCAGCGCGCACGGCTGATGGAGATCGCCGACATGTGCCCGGTCCACCGCACGCTGGAGGGCGAATTGCATGTGCACACGCGCACCGCGAAGCAGGATTAGGCCAGCAAGGCTATCACGCTGATCGCAAGGAAGAACAGCAGCATGACGATCGTCGACGCGCGCCACGCAAGCGAGGCATCCGCCATTCCGCGCCGCTGTGTCGTGTACCAGATCAGCCCGGTCGTCGCGATCGCGCAAGCGAGCATGAATCCGGTCGACGATCCGCCGGCCCAGCCGAGATACACGATCGCCGGTTGCAAAAGCACCTGAAGGACCAGCGCGCCCGCGAACCACGCGATCGGGATCGGGCGATAGACGGCATCGGATACGTACCAGTCGGGCAGGGCGGTGTCGGTCCGCGAAATCCGCCGCTCTCCCGCCATGATGTCGTCTTCTCTTTCACCATCCGCGAAATCGTCGTCACGCATCGATCATCTCGCGGTCCATGTCGCCCGCATTGTTCTGGATGAAGTTGAAGCGATGTTCGGGGTTGCGGCCCATCAGCTGGTCGACCAGTTCCTTGACGACCGCGCGCTGTTCGAATTCCTGGGGCAGGGTTATGCGGATCAGGCTGCGGGTGTCGGGGTCCATGGTGGTTTCGCGCAGCTGATTAGGGTTCATCTCGCCCAGGCCCTTGAACCGTCCGACTTCGACCTTCTTGCCCTTGAACACCGTGGCTTCCAGTTCCGCGCGATGCGCCTCGTCGCGGGCGTAGCGGCTCTCCTTGCCGGCAGTCAGGCGATAGAGCGGGGGCTGGGCGAGATAGAGATGCCCCTGCCGGACCAGTTCGGGCATTTCCTGGAAGAAGAAGGTCATCAGGAGCGTTGCGATATGCGCGCCGTCCACGTCCGCATCGGTCATGATGATGATCCGGTCGTAACGCAGCTGTTCAGGGTCGCAATCTTTGCGCGTGCCGCAGCCCATGGCGAGCGTCAGGTCCGCGATCTCGCTATTGGCGCGGATCTTGTCGGCGGTGGCGCTGGCGACGTTCAGGATCTTGCCGCGGATCGGCAGGATCGCCTGCGTCTTGCGGTTGCGCGCCTGCTTGGCGCTGCCGCCCGCGCTGTCGCCTTCGACGATGAAGAGCTCGGTCTCGCCCTCTCCCTCGCCCGAACAGTCGGTCAATTTGCCTGGGAGGCGCAGTTTCTTGGCGTTGGTCGCGGTCTTGCGCTTGATCTCGCGCTCGGCCTTGCGCCTCAGGCGTTCGTCCATCCGCTCCATTACCTGGCCGAGCAGCGCCTTGCCGCGATCCATATTGTCGGAGAGGAAATGATCGAAATGGTCGCGCACCGCATTCTCGACGAGGCGCGCGGCTTCGGGGCTCGTCAGGCGATCCTTGGTCTGGGACTGGAACTGCGGATCGCGGATGAAGACGCTGAGCATCACCTCCGCGCCCACCATCACGTCGTCCGCCGAAAGGTCCTTGGATTTCTTCTGACCGACCAGATCGCCGAAGGCGCGCAATCCCTTGACCAGTGCGGCGCGCAGGCCCTGTTCGTGGGTACCGCCATCGGGGGTGGGGACGGTGTTGCAATACCAGCTGGTCGATCCGTCCGAATAGAGCGGCCAAGCGATCGCCCATTCCACCCGTCCGGCCTCGTCGGCGAAATCCTGACGGCCGGTGAAGGGCTGGGCGGTTACGCATTCGCGCGCGCCGATCTGTTCGGCGAGGTGATCGGCAAGGCCGCCGGGGAATTTGAACACTGCCTCTGCGGGCACCTCCTCGCTCGCTAGCGTCTCGTCGCATTTCCAGCGGATTTCGACGCCCGCGAACAAATACGCTTTCGACCGGGCGAGCTTGAACAGCCGCTTGGCGCTGAAATTGCGGTCGCCGAAGATTTCGGTGTCGGGCGTGAAGGTGACCGTGGTGCCGCGCCGGTTGGGTGTCGGGCCCAATTCCTCGATCCCGCCGAGCGTCTGGCCTTTCGAAAATTCCTGCGCGTAAAGCTGCCGGTCGCGCGCGACCTCGACCCTTGTGTGCGAGGACAGGGCATTCACCACGCTGACGCCGACGCCGTGGAGGCCGCCGCTGGTGGCATAGGCCTTGCCGGAGAATTTGCCGCCCGAATGGAGCGTCGACAAAATCACTTCGAGCGTGGATTTACCCGGAAACTTGGGATGCTCCGCGACAGGAATGCCGCGCCCGTTATCCACTACGGTGACGCGGTTGCCGGTATCGAGCCGCAATTCGATCCGCGTGGCATGGCCCGCCACCGCTTCGTCCATCGCATTGTCCAGCACCTCGGCGACGAGGTGGTGCAGGGCGCGATCGTCCGTCCCGCCGATATACATACCCGGACGGCGGCGGACGGGTTCGAGGCCTTCGAGTACCTCGATCGAGGAAGCATCGTAATCGCCGCTGGAGGCGGGGGTGTTTTCGAAGAGATCGTCGGACATGGGCGATATATGCCCATCAGCCAGCAAGGTCACAAGCGCGCGCCACGCTCTGCCCCCAATCGAGTGACAAGGGGCGAGAGCTGGTGCTTGTTTGAGGCTCAGTCGTCGAAACGGTTCGGCGCGGGATCGACCACCACGACCTGGCCATTGCGGATCTCACGCACTTCGAAGGCGCGTTCGATCACGCCGCTGCGTCCAAAGCGGAAGGGGCCGTCGAGACCCACGAAGCCGCCGCTGTCGCGCAATTGCGAAACCGGGAAATCGCGCCCCACGCGCCAGTCGCGCGCCACGCGCAGGGTCAGCAGCACGGCATCGTAGCCGAGCGTCGAAATACGATAGGGTTGAGCGCCGAAGCGCGCTTCGTAACTGTCCACGAAGCGGCGATAGCGATCGTCCGAGACAGCCGAGAAAATCGCGCCGCGCAGGGCAGACGCCCGCGTGACGGAGGCATCCCCGCTCCACAATTCGGTGCCGATGATGAGCGTGTTGCCAGCGCCTCCGGGCTTCACCCGGCCCGCCGCCTGGGTGGCGAGGCGCGCGCTGTCGGCGATCAGGAGCCCGCCGAAGCCGCCGCGCGCCACCAGCCTGTCCATGGCCGATACGACCGAGGTATTGCCGCGCGCATAGCTTTCGCTTCCGACCACGCGCCCACCGAAATCGGCGACGGCGGTCTGCAAGGCGGCTTCGGCGCGGCGCCCGTATTCGCCATCCGGCGCGACGACCGCGAAATCGCGCACACCCTTGGCTTCGCGCGCATATTCGACCGAGCGGCGGATCGACTGTTCGGGAATCTGCCCCATCACGAACACGTCGGGAGACGCGATGGCGGCATCGTTGGAGAACGAGATCAGCGGCACATCGGCTCGGCGGGCCTCGGACAGGACAGCGCCGACATTCTCGCCCATCAGCGGGCCGAGGATCAGCTTGTTGCCATCGGCCACCGCCCGGCGCGCCGCATCGCGCGGATTGATCGCGGTGTCGTAGGCAGTGATCCGCAGATTGTTCGCATTGGTATCGAGGATAGCCATCGTCGTGGCATTGGCGATCGACTGGCCGACCGCGCCGTTTTCGCCCGACATCGGCACCAGCAGGGCGATGCGATGCCGGTCCCGATCCTGGGGAAGTCCGGTCTCGGTCGGTTCGGGCAGGGGGGCGTTCTCGATGGGGCGGCTCGGTACATCGGCGCCCCTCGGGATGATCGAACAGGCGCCCAGCAAGGCCGCGCTTCCGGCCGCCATGGCCAATCGGCGGGTGATTGCGAATGTCTTCATGCTTGCCCGGTCCCCGGTCCCTGGTTCATGGCTGTCGACGTGACCGACGAAGCGCCCGATCTCCAACCTCTTTCTCCCGGTCTCTACATCGTGGCGACCCCGATTGGCAATCTTGGGGATATCACCCTGCGTGCGGTGGACGTGCTGCGGCGTTGCGATGGCGTCGCGTGTGAAGATACGCGGGTGACGGGCAAGCTGATGAAACATCTCGGCCTGTCGAAACCGCTCTGGCGCTATGACGATCACAGCGAGCATCGCGATCGCGAGAGGCTGGTCAATTCGATGCGGGATCGCGCAGTCGCGCTGGTCAGCGATGCGGGAACGCCGCTGGTGTCGGACCCCGGCTATCGCCTCGTCAATGACTGCCGTGCGGAGGGGATACCGGTTACGGTGATCCCCGGTCCCTGCGCGGCGATTGCCGGGCTCACCCTGTCGGGCCTGCCGAACGATCGCTTCCTGTTCGCGGGGTTCCTGCCGAGCAAGGAAAAGGCGCGGCGGGACGCGCTGACGGATCTGTCCGGGATCGACGCCACGCTCGTCTTCTACGAGACCGCGCCGCGCCTTCTGAAGGCTCTGGCCGCCATCGGAGACGCGCTTCCCGAGCGCGAGATCGCGGTTGCGCGTGAATTGACCAAGCTGCACGAGGAATTGCGCCGCGGCCTCGCCCCCGGCCTGATTGCGTGGTTCGAGAAGCATCCGCCCAAGGGGGAGATCGTGCTGCTAATCGGTCCTCCGGTCGAAACCCATTCCTCAGTCGCGGATATCGAGGCGCTGCTGTGGGAGGCGCTGGATACCCTCAAACCCTCGCAGGCCGCGGCGCAGGTGGCCAAGGCGACCGGAGAGGACCGCAAGGCGCTCTATGCCCGCGCGTTGGAGATGCGCCGCGAATGAAGCGCCAGCTGGCGGAGAAGAACGGCCGCGAAGGCGAAACGCGCGCCGCGTTCTGGCTGCGTGCCAGGGGCTGGAGCATCCTCGCGAGCCGGGTGAGAACTCCGCGCGGCGAGATCGACCTCGTGGCGAAGCGCGCCGGACTGATCGCCTTCGTCGAAGTGAAATGGCGGCGCAACAAGGCCGATCTCGATCTCGCCATCGACGAACGCCGCCTCGCAAGAGTGGCGGCAGCGGTCGAATGCGTAGCGCATGACTATGCGACCCAGGGCGAGGATATCCGCATCGACGTGATCCTGCTTGCACCCGGCGCCCTGCCGCGCCACATCGCCAACGCCTGGCAGCCGTAAGGGTTTGCTCTTCGCTCCGAACGTCATGGCAAGGAGCGGGGCGACGCGGCAATTCAGGAGCCAAGCGCGCATCCGCCCCTGGATTGCTTCGCTTCGCTCGTAATGACGAACGGAAACGAGGTTGGTATGCCCTTGAGAGTAGCCGTCCAGATGGACCCGCTGGGATCGATCAAGATCGCGGGCGACAGTTCCTTCGCCCTGATGGAAGCCGCACAGGCGCGTGGGCACACGCTGTTTCATTACGACGTCGGCTCGCTCGTCTGGGAAAGCGATGGCAGTCCTCGCGGGAGGATCACGGCGATCGCGCGGCCTGTCACGGTCAAGCGGGTCGAAGGGGACCATTTCCGCGCCGAGGACCCGCGCAGGATCGATCTCGCTCGCGATATCGACGTGGTTCTGATGCGGCAGGACCCGCCCTTCGATCTCGGCTATATCAGCGCCGCCTTCATCCTCGACCGGCTGCGTGGCGAAACTCTGGTGGTCAACGATCCGCGCGAGGTCGTGAATGCGCCGGAAAAGATGTTCGTGCTCGATTACGCGCGCTTCATGCCGCCGACACTGATCGCGCGCAGCCTCGATACAGTACGCGCCTTTCAGGCCGAGCACGGCGCGGTCGTCGTGAAGCCGCTGCACGGGAACGGCGGCAAGGCGATCTTCAAGATCGACGCCGATGGCGGTAATCTGTCCGCCCTGTTCGAAGTCTTCAATCGCACCTGGCCCGAAGCGCATATGGTCCAGCCCTTCCTCCCCGAAGTGAGCGAGGGCGACAAACGGATCGTGCTGATCGATGGAGAATTCGCCGGCGCTATCAACCGCAAGCCGGGGGAGGGGGAATTCCGCTCCAACCTCGCCCAGGGCGGCTATGCCGAATCCGCTACCCTGACCGCGCGCGAGGAGGAAATCTGCGCTGCAATGGGCCCCGAACTGAAGAAGCGCGGCCTCGTCTTCGTCGGCATCGATGTGATCGGTGGCAAATGGCTGACGGAGATCAACGTCACCAGCCCGACCGGCATCGTCGCGATCGACCAATTCAACGGCACCGATACGCCAGGCCGCATCTGGGACGCGATCGAGCGGCGCCTGAACGCCTGAACCATTCGCGGGCCCGTCCGTTAGACGAGCCATGGACCATATTATCGTCGCCATCGTCGAGCGGCTCGGACTGTTCGGGATCGCGCTGCTCATGGCGCTGGAGAACATCTTTCCGCCCGTGCCATCCGAGGCGATCATGGGCTCCGCCGCGTTGGCGATCGAGCGCGGGACGTTCACCTTCTGGGAGATTCTCGCGGTCGGAACGGCGGGAACGCTGGCGGGAAATTACGTCTGGTTCTGGCTGGGCGACAAATGGGGCTACGAACGGCTCGGCCCGTTCATCGATCGTTGGGGGCGCTGGCTGACACTCGAATGGGAGGATGTCGAGGCGGCGTCTCACTTCTTCCGCAGGCACGGCCATTGGGTCGTCTTCATCCTGCGCACGACGCCGGTGATGCGCACCATGATCAGCCTTCCGGCGGGGCTGGCGCATATGAACCCCTGGAAATTCTGCATCTTCACCGCAGCGGGCGCGGCCCTGTGGAACGCGATCCTGATCGGCGGGACGCAATGGCTGGCGCGCACTTTCGGGGATAGCGGCTGGGTGGTGAGCGGGATCGTCATCGCGACGATCGTGCTGTCGGTGGTCGGCTATCTCTGGCGGTTCATGACCTGGAAGCCGCGCGCCAGGCGCTAGTCGTCGGCGCGGGAGTGAGCGCGCGGATGGGCGGTGCGATAGGCGTCCAGCATCGTCGCCGCATCCACCTTGGTGTAGATCTGCGTCGAGCCGAGGCTCGCATGGCCGAGCAATTCCTGAAGACTCCGCAGATCGGCGCCCGCGCCCAACAGGTGGGTCGCGAAGCTATGGCGAAGCGCATGGGGCGTGGCGGTTGCCGGAAGGCCAAGCGCGATCCGGGCCTGTGCAACAGCCTTCTGCACCATCCCCTGAGATAGCGGACCGCCCTTGGCCCCGCGAAAAAGAGCATCCTCGGGTCCAACCGCGAATGGCTGAAGCCTGAGATACTCCGCGACCGCATCGCGCACGAGCGGAAGGATCGGCACCACGCGCTGCTTGCTGCCCTTGCCGGTCACGGTCAGCCGGTCGCCGAGCGGGGCATCCTCGAAGCGAAGCGACAGCGCCTCGGCGATGCGCAGCCCGGCGCCATAGAGCAGCAACAGCACCGCCCGGTCGCGCGCTCCGATCCATTCCACTTGCGCCTGTTCCGACACCGTCTCAGCGAGGCCGACGGCATCATCGGGCGTGACCGGACGTGGCAGGCCCTTCTTGATCCGCGGCCCGCGCAGGCGCGGGGCGGCGCGCTCATCCAGCCCCGCCTGTTCGCGAGCGAAACCGAGAAAGCTCTTCAGGGCCGATAATTCTCGCGCAACCGAGGCGTTCGACAGGCCGTCCTGTCGCCGCTCCGCCAAATGGCTGCGCAATCGCGCCGTATCGACCTGTGCGAGCGTTGCGAAATCCTGCGCGTCGGTTGCCTCGATCAGCCGCCGCGCCGCAACGGTATAGGCACGCACTGTGTGGGGCGATCGCCGCCGCCCGTTTGTCAGATGCCCATGCCACGCCTCGAGAAGATCGGCCTTGCTCACGCGGCGACCAGATCGGCAGGCACGAGGTCCGCGAGCAGCGCGTCGAGCAGGGGCATCCCGGCGGGTGTGACGACGATCCGGTCGCCTTCCCGCCGCGCGAGGCCGAGCCTTTGGTGGAGTGCCAGCTTGTCCGCTTCGATCAGGCGCTCCGGCGCAAACCCGAACCGGCCACCGAGCGATGCGAGATCGACGCCTTCGGCAAGGCGCAGACCCATCAACAGCGCCTCGCTCGCCTGTTCGGATTGGCCCAGCGCACGCTCGTCCTGAACGCCGTTGCCTTGCTTTGCGACGGCGGCGAGATAGTTCTCGGGCTTCTTGTGGCGCATGGTCGCCATGGCGCTCCGCCGCCCATGCGCGCCCGGCCCGATCCCGACATAATCGCGATAGCGCCAATAGGTGAGGTTATGGCGGCTCTCCTCGCCCGGGCGAGCATGATTGCTGATCTCGTAGGCGGGAAGGCCCGCCGCCCGGGTCATTTCCTGCGTCTGTATATAGAGATCGGCGGCCCGTTCATCGTCGAGCGGGGTGAAGATCGCGCGCCGCACATCGGTGGCGAAGCGCGTCTGCGGTTCGATCGTGAGCTGATAGAGCGAGAGATGGCCGGTCCCGAATTCGAGCGCGCGCGTCAACTCCCGGCGCCACTGCGCCTCGCTCTGTCCGGGGCGGGCGTAGATAAGGTCGAAACTCACCCGGCCGAAATGGCGCTGTGCGGTGTCGAGTGCGACCAGAGCCTCGCTCGCATCGTGGAGGCGACCGAGGAAGCGCAGGACATTGTCGTCCAGCGCCTGCACGCCGAGCGAGACGCGATTGACACCCGCCGCCGCCAGCGCACCGAGCTTGCTCGTTTCGACCGAGGAGGGATTGGCCTCAAGCGTGATTTCGATACCGGGCGCGAAGCCCCATAATCGTTCGGCTTCGGACAAGAGGCGCGCGACCAGTTCGGGTGGCATCAGGCTGGGCGTGCCACCGCCGAAGAAGATACTCTCGAGCGGTTCGCCCGCAGCTAGCTCCGCCTCGAAGCGCATATCCGCCAGCAGGGCGGCTTCCCAGGCAGCCGTGTCGACGCCGCTGCGGACATGGCTGTTGAAATCGCAATAAGGGCATTTCGCCAGACAGAACGGCCAGTGGATGTAAAGCGCGCGCGCCATCGAATTCTGTCCAAACCTTTCAGCAAATCTTAATCCCGATCAGGCGAAATCGGCGCCATGGGACGGGTAGGGTTTCGCGCGGCCATCGCCAGCGCTCTCGCACTGACTATTGCCACGGCAGCGCCGCTTTCCGCAAGCGAGCGTGCACCCTCCGCGCGTAACGCGCCAAGCGAGTACAGTGCGAGAGGTCAGCGGATCCGCCAGGCAAATTATTCGGTCCGCCAGACATCCGATCACGCTTCGCGCATTCTGGCGCTGCACAATGCCGAACGCCGCCGCCTGCGCGTGCCCGATCTCGTCTGGAATGCCCACCTCGAACGCGAGGCCGCAGAATGGGCGACTTATCTGAGCCGCAGCGGCGTGCTGCAACATGCCGACGATCGCACCCGCAACGGGACGGGCGAGAATCTGTGGATGGGCACGTCTGGCGGTTGGGATGTCGACGGCATGGTCGGCATGTTCCTCGACGAGCGTCGCCATTACCGCCACGCCACCTTTCCCGATGTGTCGAACACCGGAAACTGGGCGGATGTCGGCCATTACACCCAGATCGTCTGGCGCGATACGCGCGAGGTCGGCTGCGCGGTGGCGAGTGCGCGTGGGAACGACGTCCTGGTGTGCCGCTATTTCCCCGCCGGCAATGTGATGGGCCGCCGCGCGCATTAGGTTCGCACAGCTAGCTGCCGAACTGCTCCGCCACCAGCTTCGCAAAGGCATCGGCCCGGTGGCTGATGCGGTGCTTTTCCTCCGGGGCGATCTCGGCGAAGGTCTGGTCGTGGCCTTCGGGCACGAAGACCGGGTCGTAGCCGAAGCCCAGTTCGCCACGCGGCGGCCAGGTCAGCGATCCGGGCGCGATCCCTTCGTAAACGGCAAAGTCTCCATCCGGCCAGGCAATGGCGAGGACGCAATGGAAAGCGGCGCTGCGGTCGACATCGTCTCCACGCTCGCGCAGCAATCCCTCGACCTTGCCCATCGCCATGAACCAGTCGCGCCCCGGCTCGCCCTCGAACCATTGCCGCTCTGCCCAGTCAGCGGTGTAGACCCCCGGCCGCCCGTCGAGCGCCTTGACCGAAAGCCCGCTATCGTCGGCCAGCGCCGCCATGCCCGACGCTTCTGCCGAGGCACGTGCCTTGATCAGCGCGTTCTCGACGAAGGTGGTGCCCGTTTCGGCAGGCTCGGGCAGGCCGAGCGATCCGGCGGAGAGGCATTTCACGCCGTAGGGGTCCAGCAGGGCGCCGATCTCGCGGAGTTTGCCCGCATTGTGCGTGGCGATCACCAGCGAGCCGGAGCCGAGCCTCCTCACGCGCGCACCGCGTCTGCCTGCGCAGTGAAGATACGGTCGCACCCGATCCGGGCGAGGCGGAGAAGGCGGAGGAGGCCTTCCTCGTCGAACGGGGCGCCTTCCGCCGTAGCCTGCGCCTCGGCGATCTTGCCGCCTTCGATGAGGACAAAATTCGCATCCGCCTCCGCATTCGAATCCTCGGGGTAGTCGAGGTCGAGCACCGGCGTATCCTTGTAGATACCGCAGGAGATTGCGGCGATCCGGGCGGTGATCGGGTCTTCCTTGATGAGCCCCTGCTTCATCAAACCATCCACCGCGAGCCGCAAAGCAACCCAGGCGCCGGAGATCGAGGCGGTGCGGGTCCCGCCATCGGCCTGAAGCACGTCGCAATCGACCGTGATCTGTCGCTCGCCGAGCTTCTTGAGATCGACCACACTGCGCAGGCTGCGCCCGATCAGGCGTTGAATTTCCTGCGTGCGTCCGCCGAGCTTGCCCTTCACCGCCTCACGCATGCTGCGCGTGTGCGTCGAACGGGGCAGCATTGAATATTCCGCCGTGACCCAGCCTTCGCCCTTGCCGCGCAGCCAGGGCGGGGTGCGATCTTCGATGCTGGCATTGCACAGCACCTTGGTCTCGCCGAAACTGATCAGGCACGATCCTTCGGCGTGCTTGGTGAAACCGGTCTCGATGGAAATGGCGCGCATCTCGTCGGGCGCGCGTCCTGAAGGTCGCATGGGAATCTCCGAATTGGGAAAACGTGATCGGTCCGATACGCGCTTGGGGCTTGAGGCCGCAAGGGGATGGGTTAGATTGATGCCATGCCGACGCCGCCCATCACCGAATTGACCGACCGCGCGCGGGATATCTTCCGGCTCGTGGTGGAAGGCTATCTCGAAAGCGGACAGCCGGTGGGGTCGAAGACCTTGGCAGGCGGCTCCGGCCTCAATCTCTCGCCCGCCTCGATCCGGTCGGTGCTGGCCGAACTCGAACAGCGGGGCCTCCTCGCCGCGCCGCATACGAGTGCCGGGCGGATGCCGACCGATAGCGGTTTGCGGCTGTTCGTCGATGCGATGATGCAGGTTGCGGAACCGACCGATCACGAGCGCGCCGCCATTCGCCAACGGATCGAGGAACCGGGCCCGATCGAGCAGGCACTGGAGGAAACGAGCGCGCTGTTGTCCGATCTGACCGGTGCCGCGGGCATGGTGATGGTGCCGCGGCGCGAGCATCGACTGGCGCAGATTTCGCTAGCCTCCATCGATGCGAACCGCGTTCTTGCCGTCTTGGTCGGTGAGGACGGCCATGTCGAAAATCGCATCCTGCCGCTTCCCGCCGCATCCTTCGGCACCTCGCTCGAACAGGCGAGCAATTATCTCACCCGCCGCGCTGCCGGGCGCACTCTCGCCGAAGCTGCGGCGCTGATCGACAAGGAAATCGCGGGCGGCCGCAGCGCGCTGGACGATGCGAGCCGCGATCTCGTGCGGCGCGGACTGGCGATCTGGTCGGAGGACGGGGCCAAGCGCCCGGTTCTGATCGTGCGCGGACAGGCGAACCTGCTCGACGAAACCGCGCTCGGCGATATTGATCGCGTCCGCTCGCTCATCGACGATCTCGAAAGCAAGCAATCGGTCGCCGCCCTGCTCGAACAGGCGCGCGATGCGCAGGCGACGCGCATCTTCATCGGAAGCGAGAACCGGCTGTTCTCGCTCTCCGGCTCCTCGGTCATCGCCGCGCCCTATCGCGACCGCGAGGGGCGGATCGTGGGCGTGCTGGGGGTGATCGGACCAACTCGGTTGAATTACGCGCGCGTGGTCCCCATGGTGGATTTCACCGCCCGCCAGCTGGGCAAACGCATCTGACAATATGGGTATTTCCGCGTGATCGAAGATAACGAACAGACACCGCGCGACGAAGCGGTCGAGAAGGAACTGGAAGGCGTACCGGAGCAGTTCCGGGACGATAGCGAAGACGAAGACGAAGCGGTCGAGGACTCGCTCGAAGACGCGCTGGCGGCCCTGCGCGGCGATCTCGAAAGCGCGAAGCAGGACGTGCTTTACGCCAAGGCCGAAACGCAGAACGTGCGCCGCCGCATGGAAAAGGACGTGCAGGACGCGCGCAATTATGCCGCGACCGGATTTGCGCGCGACATTCTGAGCGTGTCGGACAATCTCGCCCGCGCGGTCCAGTCCGTGCCCGAGGCGCTGCGCGAGGACGAGAAGTTGAAGGGCTTCATCGCCGGGATCGAGGCAACCCAGCGCGAACTCGACAAGGTCTTCGGCCAGCACGGCATCACCCGCATCGCCTCTACCGGGATGCCGCTTGATCCCAACCAGCATCAGGCCATGATCGAAATTCCGAGCGATGATCACGAACCGGGTACGATCGTTCAGGAAATGCAGGCCGGTTACATGATCAAGGATCGCCTGCTGCGCCCCGCCATGGTCGGCGTGGCGAAGAAGCCCGACTGATCGCTGAACGAGGGGATAAGACGATGAGGACTGCCATGGTCAAAGCGGCGGTCCTCGTCGCTGCCTGTCTTGCGATGCCGCTTGCGGCGCAGGAGGGCGATGCCGATGCGCAGCTCGACGCGCTCGCCGAAGCCTATCGCACTTATCAAATCGAGCAATCCGGCCGGATCGTCGAAGCCGACGGCACGACATCGCGCGGATCGCGCCTCGCGTCGGTCACGCCCGAGGCCAACGCCGCGCGCGCCGCGCAGGCGGAACGGTTTCTGGCGCAACTCGATGCTCTGGATCCCGAAGACTTCTCTGCCGAAGCGGCGATCGATGCCGCAGTGCTGCGCCATCTGCTCGAAACGGAGATCGGCGATGCACGGTTTCGCGAATGGGAAATGCCCTTTGACAGCGACAGCAATTTCTGGGGCTACCTCGCCGAGCGGAGCGCGCTAGGCAGCGTCGAGGAATATGACCGCTATATCGCGTGGTTGAACGACCTTCCGCGCTATTTCTCCGAACAGGAGGCGAATGCGCGGGCCGGGCTGGCACGCGGCTTTTCCGTCCCCCGCGTGACGCTGACAGGGCGCGATGCGTCGCTCGAAGCCTACGTCGTCGACGATCCCGAGACCAGCCCGTTCTGGGCCGCCTTCGCGCAGATCCCCGATCGCTTCCCTGCCGCCGAGCGCGAACGGCTGCGAAACGAAGGCCGCGCGGTTATCGACGACAAGGTCACGCCCGCCTTTGCCGATTTCCTGCGCTTCTTCCGCGAAGACTATCTTCCGCAGACCCGCACCTCGCTGGCAGCCGAAGCCATGCCGGATGGCCCTGCCTATTATCAGCAGCAGATCGAGGAATACACGACGCTCGACCTGACGGCGGAGGAGATCCACCGCATCGGCCTCGACGAAGTGGCGCGGATCACCGCCGAGATGGAGGCAGTGAAGGCGGAGGCTGGGTTCGAGGGCAGCCTGCCCGAATTCGTCACCTTCCTGCGCACCGATCCGCAATTCGTGGCGCGCACGCCCGACGAATTGATGGGCGTATCGGCCTACGCCGCCAAGCGTGTCGACGGCGTGATCGCGGATTATTTCGGCTTCCTGCCGCGCCACCGCTTCACCATCCGCCCGGTCGATCCCGCGATCGCGCCATTCTACACGGCGGGGCGGGGCGGGCTCGATGCGTGTCAGATGAACACCTACGATCTCCCCTCGCGCCCGCTCTACAATATCCCTGCGCTGACGCTGCACGAATGCATTCCGGGCCACAGCTTCCAGGCGGCAGTGGCATTGGAGCGCGAGGCGGCGCCGGCCTTCCGTCGGCAGACCTATTTCTCCGGCTTCGGAGAGGGGTGGGGGCTCTATGTCGAATATCTCGGCGAGGAGATGGGCATTTACCGCACGCCCTATGAACGCTTCGGGCGGCTGAGCTACGAAATGTGGCGCGCCGCGCGGCTCGTGATCGACACCGGCATCCATCATTACGGATGGAGCCGGGACCAGGCCGTGGACTACCTCGCCAGTCGCACCGCACTGTCGCAGCACGAGGTGGGGACCGAGGTCGATCGCTATATCAGCTGGCCGGGACAGGCGCTGTCCTACAAATTGGGCGAACTGACGATCCGCCGGGTACGCGCCAAGGCCGAAGCGGAGCTGGGCGAGGCGTTCGATATCCGCAAGTTCCACGATATCGTGCTGGCGCTGGGATCAGTTCCGCTCCCGGTACTCGAGGCGAGGATCGACGCCTTCATCGCTGATGGCGGTCAGGGTTTGCCGCAGGTGACCTACGACTGAACCGCCGCGTCAGCGGGAACGGGCGGCCAGCCAAACCGTAAGTCCCTCCGAAGCTTTCAAAATTCAGGAGAGACCCGATGAACGCCAAGATGATCCTCGCCCCCGCGCTCGCGCTTTCGACCATGAGCCTCGGCGCCTGTGCTGAGAACTATGCGGCGGAAGGCGGTCTTGGCGGTGCAGCCATCGGGGCCGGCATCGCTGCCGTGACCGGAGGCGACATTTCGCGATACGCGCTGGCCGGTGCCGCCGCTGGTGCGCTGGCAGGCTATTTCGTCGACAAGAACGATGGATGTGACGGGTATGACCGCGACGGTTATCTCGACGAGGATTGCTTCGGCACGCAAGGCTATCCGGTCGATCCGCGCCGCTGATCGTTTTTCAGACCGTTAAAAGGACGGCTCGTCTCCACCAATGCGGAGGCGGGCCGTTTTCTTACTCGCCAGTCAAGCTAGCAGATACAAAACGAGATACCGCGCGATCAGCAGGACCAGTAGAACGATCTGCACCTTTGGGCTGCGAACCAGCGCAGCGGCGATCATCAGCGCAATGAAGACGAGCGTCGCACCGATGGAGAGGGGGCTCATCAGAACCCCACGCAGCGCCTCGATCGACATCAGATAGGCCCATTGCACCGCCACCAGCGCGATCAGGATCGCAAAGATCGTGCGATGGACGCGGAAATAATGGATATCGAGATCCGCAAAGCGACGCGGATCGCCTGGGAAGACGAGGCGCGCGGCAAGGTAATAGGCGCTGGCGAACATCACCACGCCCAGCAATGTCGGCGTCGTCACCGACAGCAACGTTCGCACCGACCAGGCGAAGGCCCAGAAGGACATCAGGTCGAGCACTACGAACACAGCCATCAAGGGCGTAAGCCAGCCGATCCGAAAGGCGTTCTCCCCTCCATGAAATTCCGCCCCCGTCTTCACATCGTCGGCGAACTCGCGTTCCAGCACATTGCCGAGGCCGCCGATCAGGGAAACCAGCGAAAGGCCCAGCAAGAGGGCATAGAGCGCGAAGATGAATTCGAAATCGGTCATCCGCGGATCATGCCGGACTCGCACCGGGAAAGCGAACCAGCAGATCGTAGGCCGACACATCTGCCGCGCCCGCCAGTTTGACGCCGTTCCTGAGCCAGAAGGCGTGCTTCACGATCTCGGCCTGCTGTTCGATCCCGTAGCGATCGAGCGGCCAGCCCGGCTTGAGGCTGTAATCGTAGCGCGCCCACGGCATCCGGTGGGTCACGAGATACCATTGGCCCAGCGTTTGGGTCTGCCAGACATGGGTCAGTTCGTGGATCAGCAGGCCCTGACGGATCACGCTCTCGCGCGCGAAATCGTCGCAATAGGATTGGCCGCCGGGATGAAAATGTATATGCCCGCGTGGGGCCATCGTGGTCTTGCGAGGCTGGAAGAATGCCCATTTACGGCGTTTCAGCGTGACGCGGTCATAGTCGATCGCCGTGCCGAAGACCGAAGCCGCGATGCGCCTCTCGCCGGAGGTCAGCGCGCGCTCGCCGCCGACAGGGCAGGGGGGCGGCGCTTCGGCTTCGAGATCGACCGGATGCGCCAGCGCCGCCTCCGCGCGCCCTAGCGCTCTTCGCCCGCAGCCTGGATCGGCGCCGGGAAGGTGTGGTTGCGCCCGCCCGCTGCGGTCAGCGTGACCTGCGCGGTGCCGCCTTCGGCAAGGTTCGGGCCGAGATCGTAGACCATGACATGCTTGCCGCCCGGCTCGAACACCACGCTGTCGCCCGGTTGCAGCATCAGGGGCGGCATTTCCCCCATCGTCATCTCGAAATCGTATTCCATCATGTCGTGCAGCTGCGCGCTGCCCGCGCCTTCCACGCTGGCGCTGCGCAGGGCGATGTTCTTGTCGCCATCGTTCTTGACGGTGAAATAGACCGCCGCCGGATTGCCCGCGACGGGCGGCAGCATGAGGCGCGCATCGGTGACGGTGAGGCCGGCGATTGCGTTCGGATCGCTCTGCTCCGCGGGAGCCTCGGCTTGCGAACAGGCGGCCAGCGCCAGCGGCGCGGTGGCCAGCAGCAGGGCGGCGAAAACACTCTTCTTCATGGCGATATCCCTCTCGTCTCCATCGCGATCGTCCTAGCGGGGAGCGTCCCTTGTGCCAAGATTTCGCGCACCTATATCCCCTTCCATCACCCGAGCCGCCAAGGGGTTTCGCCTGATGGGAAGCCGACGGAGCGGTGTCCAACAACCGTTTTCTTGAATGGGGAAAGCATGAGCAAAGTAATCGGTATCGACCTCGGCACGACCAATTCCTGTGTCGCCGTCATGGATGGCGGAAAGCCCAAGGTCGTCGAAAATTCCGAAGGCGCGCGTACCACGCCCTCGATCGTCGCCTTCACCAAGGATGGCGAGCGCCTGATCGGTCAGCCTGCCAAGCGCCAGGCCGTCACCAATCCCGACAACACCCTTTTCGCGATCAAGCGCCTGATCGGTCGCCGGTTCGACGATCCGCTGACCAAGAAGGACATGGATCTCGTCCCCTATGACATCGTCAAGGGCAAGAACGGCGATGCGTGGGTCGAAGCGGGTGGCGAGGATTATTCCCCCAGCCAGGTTTCCGCCTTCATCCTCCAGAAGATGAAGGAAACCGCCGAAAGCTATCTCGGCGAAACCGTGACGCAGGCCGTCATCACCGTCCCCGCCTATTTCAACGACGCCCAGCGTCAGGCGACCAAGGATGCCGGCCAGATCGCCGGGCTTGAAGTCCTGCGCATCATCAACGAGCCGACTGCGGCCGCGCTCGCCTATGGGATGGACAAGGAAGACGGCAAGACCATCGCCGTCTACGACCTTGGCGGCGGCACGTTCGACGTCTCGATCCTCGAGATCGGCGACGGCGTGTTCGAAGTGAAGTCCACGAACGGCGACACCTTCCTGGGTGGTGAGGATTTCGACACCGCGATCGTCGAATATCTCGCCGACCAGTTCAAGAAGAAGGAAAACATGGATCTGCGGAGCGACAAGCTCGCGCTGCAGCGCCTCAAGGAAGCCGCGGAAAAGGCCAAGATCGAGCTGAGCTCGGCCCAGACCACCGAGGTCAACCTGCCCTTCATCACCGCGCGCATGGAAGGTGGCTCGTCCACGCCGCTGCACCTCGTCGAAACGATCAGCCGCTCCGACCTCGAAAAGATGGTCGGCGACCTGATCCAGCGCACGCTCGAACCCTGCAAGAAGGCTCTGGCCGATGCGGGGGTCTCGAAGGACGAGATCGACGAAGTCATCATGGTCGGCGGGATGACCCGTATGCCCAAGGTGCGCGAAGTCGTGGAGAAGTTCTTCGATTCCAAGCCGCATACCGGCGTGAACCCCGATGAAGTCGTGGCCATGGGCGCCGCCATTCAGGCGGGTGTTCTCCAGGGCGACGTCAAGGACGTGCTGCTGCTCGACGTGACGCCGCTTTCGCTCGGCATCGAGACGCTGGGCGGGATCATGACCAAGATGATCGACCGCAACACCACGATCCCGACCAAGAAGACTCAGACCTATTCCACCGCCGAAGACAATCAGAACGCGGTGACCATCCGGGTCTTCCAAGGCGAGCGTGAAATGGCGAGCGACAACAAGATGCTCGGCCAGTTCGACCTCGTCGGCATTCCCGCCGCGCCGCGCGGCGTGCCGCAGATCGAGGTGACGTTCGACATCGACGCCAACGGCATCGTTAACGTTTCGGCCAAGGACAAGGGCACCGGCAAGGAACAGCAGATCCGCATCCAGGCTTCGGGCGGCCTGTCCGACAGCGACATCGACCAGATGGTGCAGGACGCGGAAAAGTTCGCCGAAGAGGACAAGAAGCGCCGCGAAAGCGCCGAAGCCCGCAACCAGGCCGACAGCCTCGTCCACGCGACCGAAAAGCAGCTCGAAGAGCATGGCGACAAGATCGACGCATCGCTGAAGAGCGACGTCGAAACCAAGATCGCAGCGCTCAAGACCGCGCTCGAAGGTGACGACGTGGCCGAGATCGAGGCCAAGGCCAAGGATCTGACCGAAGCCGCCATGAAGATGGGCCAGTCGATCTACGAAGCCGAGCAGGCCAAGGCTGGCGATGCGGATGCCGGTGCCGCCGACACTGCGGAGAAGGACGACGACGTGGTCGACGCCGAATTCTCCGAAGTGGACGAAGACAGCAAGGCCTGATCGGTCTCATGAACTACGAGCCGCCACCGGTGCACACCCGCACCGGTGGCGGTTGATTTTTCGGGCGGGGAAAACATGTCAGCCACCGAAATCGACTTCTACGAAATCCTCGGCGTTTCGCGCGATGCGGACGGGGGGACCATCAAATCCGCCTATCGCAAGCTCGCGATGAAGCACCACCCGGACCGCAATCCGGGATGCGGCGAGAGCGAGGCGAAATTCAAGGCGATCAGCGTCGCCTATGACTGCCTCAAGGACCCGCAGAAACGTGCGGCCTACGATCGCTATGGCCATGCCGCGTTCCAGCAAGGCGGCGGGGGTCATGCGGGCGGCGATTTCGGGGATATCGGCGATATCTTCGAGACGATCTTCGGCCAGGCCTTCGGCGGGGGCGGACGCACCCAGGCGCGCCGCGGCGCCGATCTTCGCTACGACATGCAGATCAGCTTGGAAGAAGCTTTCCACGGCAAGGATACCCAGATCGAGATCGAGGTCTCGCAGGCGTGTGACGATTGCCATGGCACCGGCGCGCGGCCCGGCACGAGGGCGCGGACCTGCAATCTGTGTTCCGGCATCGGCAAGGTGCGCGCGAAGCAGGGCTTCTTCGTGGTCGAACGGCCCTGTCCCAACTGCCACGGGCGCGGCGAGGTCATCACCGATCCATGCCGCAGCTGCGGCGGCGAGGGCCGGGTGGACCTGCCGCAGAAGCTCGATGTCGAGATCCCGCCCGGTGTCGACACCGGCACGCGCATCCGGCTTTCCGGCAAGGGCGAAGCAGGCGCGCGCGGCGCCCCGGCGGGTGATCTCTATATCTTCCTGCACATCCAGCAGCACCCCATCTTCGAGCGTGACGGCACGACCCTGCTCACGCGCGTGCCGATCAGTTTCACCAAAGCGGCGCTGGGCGGGGAAATCGAAATACCCGATCTGGCTGGAAACCCGGTGACTCTGTCGATCCCGGCGGGGATCCAGTCGGGCCGCCAGTTGCGCCAGCGCGGATCGGGAATGCCCGTATTGCAAGGGCGCGGACGCGGCGACTTGGTGGTCGAGGTTCTGGTCGAAACGCCGACCAGGCTCAGCAAGGAGCAGCGGTCCCTGCTCGAACAGTTCCGCGAGACCGAGACAGGCGAGGAATGCCCGGAAAGCCGTGGCTTCTTCGACAAGATCAGGGAAGTTCTGGGCGGCTGATCGTCACGCCAATCGCGCCGCCACTTCGCTGCGCAACTGCTCGAGCAGGATGGTCGAACAGCGGCCCGCCTCCCGCTCCTCGTCGAGAATGGCGAGGAAGGCGTCCCGCTTGAATCCGTCGCGCGTGGCGCGGGGCAGTTCCTCGTCGAGTGTCGAACAGACGATGTCGATCATCCGCTCCGCCCCATGGAGCCGGCCCCAGAGGTAATCGTTCTCGCGATAGGCGCGGCTGAAGAAAGCGCCGAAATTGTAGAATTCCGTGCCGCGCAGGGTAGCATGAGTCCCCCCTTCGCGGATCGCGGTGGCATCTTCGGGCGAGATGCGATCGACCTTTACCGGATCGAATTCGGTGAGATCCTGGTTGTGCATCAGGGGCAGGGTGGCGATGTCGTAATAGGGAAAGCCGAGATAGGTCAGCAGCATCCGGCGCTTCAGATTGCCCGGCATCGCCTGCAAGGCTTCGGCGAGCATCGCCTCGGCCCGGTCATCGACTTCCGGGAGAAGCCGCTTTTCCTCGAGCAGATCGAGCACCGATCCCGGATCGGACAAGACCGCTTCGCTGGCTGCTGCGAAATCGTCGCCTAGGCCATCCCCGTCTTCGCGCTCGAAATAGAGCGCCATGATGGCATAGATCGCCTCGCGCGCCTGTTCCAGCGCATCGTCGGCGATCTCCGGGTCAGCCTCCCAGTCGCGCGCCAGCCTGCGGGCGAGCAGGCGCAGGCGCCGGATGCGGAAGCCGATATCATGCGCCCGGAAAAAGGCGATGGCGTCCGCATGGGCTCCGCCGCCCGGTGCGGAGAGCGAATCCAGCCCCCGACGCGACAATTCCTCGCGCAGGGCGATCTCGATCGGTTCGGGCCCTGCAAGGTCGAGATGGCTTGCGGCGGTCAGAACCAGCTTCGCGAGGCGCGCCACAATCGCCGATGTCTTGGCCTGCGCATAGGCCTGGAAGGTGTAGCCCGCCGACACCGCAGCCGCCTGTTGCGCGCGTTGACGCCAGGTCTGGAGCCGCTTGGGCGTCGGACGATCAAAGAAAAGAGTGCGCCCGAACAGGGTCTCGACCGCGCCTTCCACCTCGGGGCGCAGGCGCGTGATGATGAGGCGCAGCCGCATGGCCTCGCGGCTCTGGGTCTCAAGCGATTCCAGATTATCCCGGATCGGCTGTTCGCGCGGGATGGTCGAGAGCGATCCGAAAATGGCGGCGAAAAAGCCGACCGTGCTGTCGCGCTGTCGTTCGGGGTTGGCTGCGGAACCCGTGCGATCGGGCCGGGGATCGACATAGACGAAGCGCCGGTCGACCTCGCGCTGGGCGGGGCGCCCCTGAAGCGCGGCGATCGCTCCTTCGAACGGTTTGTTGACCAGCACCGATCCATCGATGAGCGAGACGCCCTGAACCGTATTCTGGCGCACATGGACGGGCATGATCCGTTCGAGAAACGTGTCGCGCTCGGGCCAGCTGCGCCCGCTGCGCGCGACCAGCCCGTCGATCTCTTCCAGGCGCAACGGCGGGAAGGCGCCGGGAAAACTCGCCGTGGCGCGCGCGGCCAGCACCAGCTCGATCGTATTGGCCAGCCCCTTGCCTTCCTGCGCAGGCGTGCGGGCACGGAAGGCGATCGGCATGCGGTGTTCGCTTTCCTGTACCACGGCGGGAGAATGTAGCCTCAAAAGCGACAGGTGGCCGTGGAAATCGGTCGCCGTCACGAACAGGTCCAGCGGGTGGCCGGCGGGCAGCAAAGGCGGTTCGAGCGGCGCTGCCTCCATCGCCGCGAAGGCGTTTTCGAGCAGGTCGGAGAAGCCCGCGCCACTGAACGGCGGCTCGAACCAGCGGCCGCGGATGAGGCGGGATACCTTGGTCCGTACCTCCTCGCGCGTTTCGGGCGCGACGCTCTCGCTGACTGCATTTCCCGGCCGGTCGAGCACCCAGCTGGCGATCGGCTGCGCCCAGAACTTGGCGAACCGCCACAGGGGCCGCGCATCCTCGTCGGTCAGCTTGTCGATATCGGCATTTTCCAGCCAGAGATCGGTCAGCGGATCGAGCGACTGTCCCGAATGCACCGCCTGGGCGAGGAAGATCGCGTTGATCCCGCCCGCGCTCGCCCCGCTCAGAATGTCGGGCAGGACGCGCAGCTTCAATTCGGCATCGTCACGAATATGTTCGATCAGGCGGCGATAGACCCGCGCGCTCCCTCCCGCGCCGGGCCGCACACTCTCCGCATCCCGGCTCGCGCGGGCGAGGTGCCACAGCTCCTTCGTGACGCCGTGCATATAGACCGCCAGGCTTACCCCGCCATAGCAGACCAGTGCGATCCTCAGTTCCTTTTGCCGCATCGCGGGTGAGTGTGGCGGGACAAAGCCGGTTTGGCAATTGCGTTCCACCTATGTTCCGACTATCGCGGGCACCATGGCGAAACCCAAGAAGCGCTTCATCTGTCAGGCCTGCGGCAGCGTCCATCATCGCTGGCAGGGCCAGTGCCCCGATTGCGCGGAATGGAACACGCTGAGCGAGGAAGCGCCCGCCACGGTCTTCTCGCAGAAGCACGATCTGTCGAGCGGGGGCAGGGCGGTCGAATTCGTTTCGCTCGACAAACCCGGCGAAGTGCCGGTGCGCCAGTCGACCGGCCTTGCGGAATTCGACCGCGCGTTGGGTGGCGGGCTGGTGCCGGGATCGGCGATCCTGATGGGGGGCGATCCGGGGATTGGGAAATCGACGCTGCTGTTGCAGGCCGCCGCCGCGATTGCGCGAGCGGGACGGCGCTGCGTCTATGTCAGCGGCGAGGAAGCAACCGCGCAGGTGCGGATGCGGGCGGCTCGGCTGGGGCTCGCCGATGCACCCGTCAGCCTCGCATCGACGACCAGCGTGCGCGATATCCTGACCACGCTTGGCGGGATGGAGCCGCCGGGCCTGCTCGTGATCGATTCGATCCAGACCATGCATTCCGACACCATCGAAGGCGCACCGGGCACGGTCAGCCAGGTGCGCGGCTGTGCCTTCGAGCTGATCCGCTATGCCAAGGAAAACGGCGTCGCGCTGGTGCTGGTCGGCCATGTCACCAAGGATGGCAGCATCGCCGGGCCGCGCGTGCTGGAACATATGGTCGACGTGGTGATGAGCTTCGAAGGCGAGCGCAGCCATCAATACCGCATCCTGCGCGCGCTCAAGAACCGCTTCGGCGCGGTGGACGAGATCGGCGTGTTCTCGATGGCGCAGGAGGGTTTGGAAGAAGTCGAGAACCCGTCCATGCTGTTCCTGTCCGGGCGGCAGGAGCAATTGGCGGGCAGCGCGGTGTTTCCGGCGATCGAGGGGACGCGGCCCGTGCTGGTCGAGATTCAGGCCCTGATCGTCCGTTTGCAATCGGGAGCGACGCCGCGCCGCGCGGTCGTGGGGTGGGACAATGGCCGCATGGCGATGCTGCTGGCGGTGCTGGAGGCGCGCTGCGGGCTGAATTTCAGTTCCGCCGAAGTTTATCTCAATGTCGCGGGCGGATACCGCCTGTCCGATCCCGCAGCCGACCTCGCCGTGGCCGCCGCGCTCGTCAGCGCTTTGGCCGACAAACCGCTTCCGCAGCGCAGCGTGTGGCTCGGCGAGGTATCGCTGGCGGGAGAGATCCGCCCGGTCGCGCATGGGTCGCTCCGGTTGCGCGAGGCGGCGAAATTGGGGTTCGAGCGGGGATACGGCCCGTCCGAGCTCGATGGCGCTTCGTCGAAATTGCAGTATGGCGGGCTCACGCAATTGGCCAATCTCGTTGACCGGATCATGGGCGGGGCATAACCTCAGCAGCGTATGACGGGTTTCGATTTCCTGCTTCTCGGCATTGTCGGGATCGCCGCGATCGGCGGCTTCCAGCGCGGTTTCGTGCAGGAAATCCTGTCGCTGGCCGCGTGGATTCTGGCGATCTTCGCGATCAAATATCTGCACGTTCCGCTGACGGCGGCGCTGCGCGATTATATCGGCGGCGATATCGCGACCGCCGTTCTGGCCTTCGCGCTGCTGCTGCTGATCCCCTATGCCGCGATGAAGGTGATCGCGAACAATGTCGGCAAGGCCTCGCGCCATTCCGTTCTCGGCCCTATCGACCGCGTGCTCGGGTTCGGGTTTGGAGCGCTGAAAGGCGCGGTCATCGCAGTCATCGGCTTCACGCTGCTGGTTTTGGGCTATGACACGGTCTGGGGCTATGCCGGACGCCCGGACTGGATCGCCAATGCACGCAGCTACGATTTCGTCGATGCAAGCTCGCGCAGTCTGGCGGTCATGGTGGCCGAGCGGCGCCAGCGCCTTATCGAAGGGCAAGAGGCAGACGAGACTCCCGCATCGTGAGCCAGTCCGCCGCTACGCCCCTCTATTCGCCAGCCATGCTGTCGCTGGCGGTCGAATTGGCCGATTACCCCTTCGACGCTGAGAGCGGCACGACCAGCCAGCTTCGCTCGCGCACTTGCGGCAGCACGATCCTGCTGAGTGTTTCGATTGACGAGGACCGGCGCATCGCGACGTTGGGATTGCGGGTGACGGCTTGCGCGGTCGGACAGGCGGCGGCGGCGATCTTTGCCAGCGCCGCCATCGGGCGGGACGGGGCCGGGATCGCAGAAGCTCGAAGCGAAATCTCCGCTTGGCTCGCCGGGGAAGGGGACAGGCCCGACTGGCCTCGCCTCGAGATGCTCGATCCCGCGCTCGCCCATCCGGGCCGCCACGAGGCGGTCCTCCTACCGTGGAAGGCTGCGGAAGCGGCGCTTTCCAACCCGGTCGACGCGCGGTAAGCCTCGCCCGCCTCGCCGAAGGAAGCGGGGCCACCGGATCAAGCGGGAAGGGGAGGGACAGGATGGTCACGCAAATCGAAGCCACGGATACCGGCGCAGCGTCGCCACCCGGCCAGCGCCAACCCACCGAAAAGGAAATCCGCCTCGTCATCGCCGCGAGCAGTGCGGGCACCATCTTTGAATGGTATGATTTCTTCATCTACGGCACGCTCGCCGCGCTGATCGGTGCGGCCTTTTTCCCCAGCGATAACGAGACGCTGCAATTGCTGCTGGTGTGGGCGGGTTTCGCAGTCGGCTTCGGATTCCGACCCCTTGGGGCGATCTTGTTCGGCTATCTCGGCGACCGCCTGGGCCGCAAATACACCTTCCTCGTCACAGTGACGCTGATGGGCGTGGCGACTGCGGGGGTCGGTCTGATCCCGAGCGCGGCCAGTATCGGCATCGCCGCGCCGATCATCGTGATCGGTCTACGCATCCTTCAGGGCCTGGCCCTTGGGGGAGAATATGGCGGCGCGGCGATCTATGTCGCGGAACACGCGCCGCCCGAAAAGCGCGGCTTCTACACCAGCTTTATTCAGGCCAGCGTCGTCGGCGGGTTCGTCCTGTCGATCATCGTGGTGATCGCCTGCCGCGCGCTCATCCCGGCCGACGAATTCGCGGCCTGGGGCTGGCGCCTGCCGTTCCTGCTCTCGATCGTCCTTCTCGGCATCTCGCTCTGGATGCGCCTGAAGCTATCGGAAAGCCCGGTGTTCCAGGCGATGAAGGCGGCGGGGGAGACCAGTTCGAACCCGTTCAAGGAAAGCCTGACCTATCCGGGCAATCCCAAGCGCATCTTCGTCGCCCTGTTCGGGATCACCGGCGTGCTGACCACGATCTGGTACACCGCCTTCTTCTCCGGCCTCAGCTTCCTGCGCGGGCCGATGCGGGTGGAGGAAAGCGCGGTCGAATGGATGCTGCTGGCCGCGGGAGCGATCTCGATGGGCTTCTACATCGTGGTCGGCAAATGGTCCGACCGGGTAGGGCGCAAGAAACCGATCGTGTTCGGCGCGCTGGCTTCGCTGTTCCTGCTGTTCCCGGTGTTCTGGGGCATCGGCGCGCTGGCGAACCCTGACCTGCAACGCAGCGCGCGCGAGGCGCCGGTCACGGTCGCGGGTGAGGCGTGCAGCTATGATCCCTTCGCCGAGCGTCAGGCCAGCGCCTGCGGACGCCTTTTGCAGGATCTCACGTCCCTGGGCGTTCCCTACGATATCCTCGCCCCCCTATCGGCGCAGGAACAGGGTGCCATTGCCGAGGGAATCGCGGCCAGCGACTTTCCGGTCCGCACCCAAAGCGTGGAAAGCCCTCCCACTCTGTTCGCGGCCAGCCAATTCCCCAGTGAGGATGGCCCCCGCCGGGAAGCCGTGCAGCAGCGGCTCGAGACGCTCGGCTATTCCTTCGAGCGCCAAACGCCGCCGCTGGCCAACATCCTCAGCATTGTCGGCCTGCTGCTCGTGCTCGGGATGCTGTCTGCGTTGACCTACGGGTCGGTCGCGGCGCTCCTCACCGAAATGTTCCCGGCGCGCATCCGCTACAGCTCGATGTCGATCCCCTACCATATCGGCGCTGGCTATCTCGGCGGGTTCCTGCCTCTGATCGCAAGCTATATCGTCGCGATGACCGGGAACGCCTATTCGGGCCTGTGGTACACCTGGGGCGTGGTCGCCTTCGGATTGCTGGTCGCCTGGTGGGGCCTGCCGAACGGCCCGCCGAAGGATTTCGAAGACGCTCATGCCTGACCTGCCGCCGCCTACCTTACGCCTGACGATCGACACCGACGCGCTCGCGCAGAACTGGCGCAGTCTCGATGCGATGAGCGGCACGGCGAGGGCGGGCGCGGCGGTGAAGGCGAATTGCTACGGCCTGGGGGTGGACACCTGCGTCCCGATCCTGCGCGATGCGGGCGCACGCGATTTCTTCGTCGCGCATTGGAGCGAGGTTCCGCCCGTCCTTCGCCATGTTCCGCCCGATCAGGTCGCGGTGCTGCACGGCGTCGTGACGCGCGAGGAAGCGGATTTCGCCCGCGCGATGGGCGTGCTGCCCGTGATCGACAGTCTCCGCCAGGCCGAGATCTGGCAGGCGGCGGGCGGGGGACCGTGTCATCTGATGGTGGATACCGGGATCAACCGCCTCGGCATTCGCCCCGACGAGGCACGGAGCGACGCGATCCGCGCCCTCGACATTCACGCGCTGCTCTCGCACCTCGCCTGTGCGGACGAGGACAGCGCCATGAACACGAGCCAGCTTCACGCATTCGAGAGCGTTCGCGAGCGCATACCCCACCGGATCGCCAGCCTCGCCAACAGTGCGGGCATCGCGCTGGGCGCGAACTACCATTACGATCTGACCCGCCCCGGCCTCGCCCTTTATGGCGGCATCCCGCGCCCCGAATTGCGCGATACGATCCGGCAGGTCGCCAGGCCGGAAGCGCGGCTGATCGCGGTCCGCAAACTCGAACGCGGTGACACGGTCGGATACAACGCTCTGTTCACCGCGCCCGACGCCATGCGGATCGGCATCGTCTCGCTCGGCTATGCCGATGGAATCCTGCGATCCTGGGGCGATGCGGTCTTCACACATGACGGCACGGACCTGCCGATCCTCGGCCGCATCTCGATGGACATGATCGCGCTCGACCTGGGGAAGGCTCCCGAACTGGGCGAGGGGGACTGGGTGGCGCTGCCCTATGACCTGCCTGAAGCCGCAAGTCGCACGGGGCTTTCGCAATACGAACTGCTGACCCTGCTCGGCAACCGGTTCGAGCGCGCTTTAACGTAGGTGTCATATTGCGTCGCAGCTTGTGCACCTGCTAAGCTTGCGCGAAGCAATCGAGAAGGATCGCACCGAAATGGCCAAGAACCGCAAGGAAGGCGATCCGATCGTCGTCAAGAAATACGCCAATCGCCGCCTCTACAACACCGACACTTCGAGCTACATCACGCTCGACGACCTCGCGACGATGGTGCGCGACAACACCGATTTCGAGGTCGTGGACGCCAAGACGGGCGAGGATATCACTCATGCGATCCTCACCCAGATCATCGTCGACCAGGAAGCTTCGGGCGGCGAACAGATGCTGCCGGTGAGCTTCCTGCGCGATCTGATCTCCATGTACGGCAATTCGATGCAGTCGATGATGCCGAGCTATCTCGAAGCGAGCATGGCCAGCTTCCGCAAGAATCGCGAACAGCTCCACGAGGCATTCCAGCAAGGGATCGCGGCCAACCCCTTTGCCCGGTTGGCGGAAACCAATTTCAAGATGATGCAGGGCGCGGCGCAGGCCTGGATCCCCGGCGGATCGGTTCAGCCGTCACCCACGCAAAGCGACGAACTCGCCGAACTGCGCGCGCAGATGGCGGCTATGCAGAAGAAGCTGGACGAGATGGGCGACTAAAGTCCGGCGCTCAGCGCTCCGGCTCGACACCTGCCTCTCCGCCCGGCTAAGGGCGCGCTTTCGAACTTTCCACTGAAGGACGCTTACCCTTGGCCCAGATCCGCCACGCGCTGACCACCAAACGCGCCGACGATTTCGCCGCCTGGTATCAGGAAGTGATTTCCGCTGCCGATATGGCCGAGGAATCGGGTGTGCGCGGCTGTATGGTGATTAAACCGTGGGGCTATGGCATCTGGGAGCGGTTGCAGCGCCTGCTCGACGACCGGATCAAGGAAACCGGGCACGAAAACGCCTATTTCCCTCTTTTCATCCCCCTCGCCAATTTCGAGCGTGAGGCCGAGCATGTCGACGGTTTCGCCAAGGAAATGGCGGTCGTCACGCATCACCGCCTGATCGCCGGACCTGATGGCGGGCTGATCCCCGATCCCGAGGCGAAGCTGGAAGAGCCCCTCGTGGTGCGTCCGACCAGCGAGACGATTATCGGCGATGCGATGGCGCGCTGGGTGCAGAGCTGGCGCGACCTACCCCTGAAGCTCAACCAATGGGCCAATGTCGTGCGCTGGGAAATGCGCACAAGGATGTTCCTGCGCACCGCCGAATTCCTCTGGCAGGAAGGCCATACCGCGCACGAAACCGAAGCGGAGGCGAAGGAGCACACGCTGCGGATGCTCGAAGTCTATCGCCAGTGTGCCGAAGAGGATCTGGCGCTCCCCGTGATCGCGGGCGAAAAGCCGGAGAACGAGCGTTTTCCCGGCGCGGTCGAGACGTGGTCGATCGAGGCGATGATGCAGGACGGCAAGGCCCTGCAGGCCGGGACCAGCCATTATCTCGGCACCAATTTCAGCCGCGCGTCCGGCATCAGCTTCCAGAACCGCGAGGGGACCGAGACGCTGGCGCACACCACCAGCTGGGGCGTCTCGACGCGGATGATCGGCGGCATGATCATGGCCCATGGCGACGATGATGGATTGCGCGTCCCTCCGCGCCTCGCCCCGTGGCAGGTCGTCATCCTGCCCATGCTGCGCGACAATGACGAGGACGCGGCGCTGATCGACTATTGCGAAGGCCTGCGCGCCACACTCGCCGGGCAGCAAGTGTTGGGCGAGAAACTGCGCGTCCTGCTCGATACGAAGCCCGGCAAGGCGGCCGCAAAGCGCTGGGACTGGGTGCGCAAGGGCGCGCCGGTCATCGTCGAGGTCGGCGGGCGCGACATGCAGAACGGCGTGGTCTCGATGCTGCGCCGCGATCGTTTGTGGGACGAAAATTCGGGCAAGCCTGCTTTCGAAACTCCCACCCGTGAAAGCGCCGGGCAGACCATCCCGGAAATCCTCGCCGATATGCAGGCCGCGTTGCTGACCGAAGCGCGCGACCAGCGCGAAGCGAACATCACGCGCGGTGTCGCAAGTTACGACGCGGTCGAAAAGCATTTCAATTCGGGCGCGAAATATCCCGGTTGGGTCGAGGTCCAGTGGTCGAAACCGACCGGGGCCGCGCTCGATCAGGTGGTCGAACGATTGAAGGCCTTGAAGCTGACGATCCGCAACGTGCCGACCGACGGCGCGCCGGTAGACGGCGCCTGCATCTTCACCGGAGAGCCCGCGGTCGAACGGATATTGCTGGCGCGAGCGTACTGAGCGCAGTGGCCCGCCATACGGGGCAGGGGTGGGAAAATGCGCCCACCTGCCCCATATCGGCCCCATGACAAAACAGAACAAGAACCGGCAAGCCCCCAAGAAGGCGGTGGGTATGCCGAGCAAAGACCAGATTCTCGAATTCATCCAGACCTCCGAAACTCCCGCCGGAAAGCGCGAGATCGCCAAGGCGTTCGGTCTCAAGGGGCAGGAAAAGATCGCGCTCAAGAAGCGTTTGAAGGACATGGCCGAAGAGGGCCTGATCGACGGCAAGCGGACCGCCTATCATCGCATGGGCGGTGTTCCGAAGGTGACCGTTCTCAAGGTGGTGGACATCGACGACGGAGAGGTCTTTGCCGAGCCTGAGAACTGGAATCCGGACAGCGACGAGAAGCCGCCTCGGCTGCTCGTCAAAGAATCGAAGAAGATGGCGGCGCTGAAACGCGGCGACCGCATTCTCGCCCGTAACGAGGAGACCGAGCGCGGCTGGCGCGCCACCCCGATCAAGAAGCTCCCCGCTCGCAGCGAGGGCCTGATGGGCGTCGTCGAGATCGATGGGGGCGGCAAGCCCTGGCTGGCGCCGGTGGACAAGCGCGTCCGCAATTCCTCGCCCATTTCCGATCTGGGCGGCGCGGAGGAGGGCGAGCTCGTCCTCGCCGAACGCACCGGCAAATCGCCGCGCGCGGGCGTGAAGGTGGTCGAGGTGATCGGCGATCCACTGGCGCCCAAGAGCTTCAGCCTGATCGCCATTGCCAAGCATGGCATCCCGCATATCTTCCCCGAGGAAGCGATGGCCGAGGCGGAGCGCGCCGTCGACCTGCCCCTGTCGGAAGACAAGCGCGAGGATCTGCGCGAGGTGCCCATCGTCGCGATCGACCCCGCCGATGCGCGCGACCATGACGATGCGATCTGGGCGGAACCGGACGGAAAGGGCGGCTTCAGGGCCATCGTCGCGATCGCCGACGTGTCCTATTACGTCCGCCCCGGCGGCGCGCTCGACCGCGAGGCGAGGAAGCGCGGCAATTCGGTCTATTTCCCCGACCGCGTTGTCCCCATGCTCCCCGAAGTCCTGAGCGCCGATGTCTGCTCGCTCGTCGAGGAGCAGGACCGCGCGGCGATGGCCTGCCACATGACTATTTCCTCCGAGGGGAAGATCACCGATTGGCGCTTCACCCGCGCGATCGTGCGACTGGCGGCGAATATCGCCTATGAAGACGCGCAGAAGGCGATCGACGACGGATCGGCGGACAAGGTGCTGCAAAACCTCTGGGGCGCCTGGAAACTGCTCTACAAGGCGCGGCAGGCCCGCGATCCGCTCGACCTCGACCTGCCCGAACGCCAGGTGCGCCTGAACGATGAAGGGGTGATCGAAGAGATCGCCGTGCGCGAACGGCTCGACGCGCATCGCGTGGTCGAGGATTTCATGATCGCGGCCAACGTCGCCGCCGCCAAGGCGCTGGAAGCGAAGAAGGCCCCGGTGGTCTACCGCGTCCACGAACAGCCGAGCCGCGAGAAGCTCAGCGCCTTCAAGGATTATCTCGAAAGCCAGGGCCGCAGCTTCGCATTGGGTCAGGTGATTACGCCGGGCCTATTCAACCGGATGCTCAAGGACGTGTCCGATCCGGCGGAAAAGGCGCTGATCATGGAAGCGGTGCTGCGCAGCCAGACGCAGGCGTTTTACGGACCAGCCAATGCCGGGCATTTCGGCCTGGCGCTGGGCAGCTACGCCCATTTCACCTCGCCCATAAGACGCTATGCGGACCTGCTGGTCCATCGTTCGCTGGTGGATGCCTACAAGCTCGAACAGCCGAAGACGAAGCTCGACCTACCTGACGCCACGGGTTTGTCGGACCGCGACAAATCCGCGCTCAGCAACGTCACCGACGCGATCAGCCAGACCGAACGCCGCGCGATGGAGGCGGAGCGCGACACGATCGACCGTTATGTCGCCGCCTGGCTTTCGGGCCGCGTGGGCGAGACCTTCGACACGCGCATCACCGGCGTCCAAGGCTTCGGCTTCTTCGCCACGATCGACAAGCTCGGCGGTGACGGTCTCGTGCCGGTCAGCACGCTGGGCCGCGAATATTTCCGTTATGATGAGGCGGCGCAGAAACTGATCGGCGAAAGCAGCGGCACCGAATACGCCGTTGGCGATCGCCTCAAGCTGAAGCTTGCCGAAGCGAATGCGCTGACCGGCGCGCTCAAGTTCGAAGTCCCCGACAGCGACGGCCAGAGCATCGAGAAGCGCGGAGACCGTCCCCCGCCCAAAAAAGGGCATCGCAAAGGCTTGAGCAAGGGTCCGAGCAAGGGTCCGGGCAAAGGCAGCGGCGCACCTCGTCAGAAACACGCTCAGGGCGAGCGCGGCCGCCCCAAGAACATCCGCCATCAGGGGCGCGGCAAGAAGAAATGACGGAACGGGAACGGGGCGCGGGCCATTTAACGGGCAAAGGAGATTTCACCGATGCTCAAGCCCGGCCAGCCCGTTCCCGCCCTCGACCTGCCGCTTACGATCGAGGCGCGCTTCGAACTGGAGAAGCAGAAGCCCGAGAATTTCACGATGCTGGTGTTCTATCGCGGGAAACATTGCCCGATCTGCAGGAAATATCTCACCGAACTCGGCGGCAAGCTCGACAAATTCACCGATAAGGGCATCAACGTCTTCGCGATCTCGATGGACAGCCCCGAACGGGCGGCGGTGAGCCATGAGGAATGGGACACGCACGATCTCCCGCTCGCCCATTCGCTGAGCGAGGACAAGGCGCGCGAATACGGTCTTTATATCTCGGAAAAGCGCGAGGGCAGCGAGGAGCCGGACGTCTTCTCCGAACCGGGCCTGTTTGTCGTCAAGCCGGACGGAACCCTGCATTTCGCGGTCGTGCAGAACGCCCCGTTCACCCGCCCCGATCTGGACGATCTGCTCGAAGGGATGATGTTCACGATCAAAAAGGATTATCCGACGCGCGGCACGCTCACCTGATCGACACGCTCAAGCGAGGCGGTCGAGCGCCTCGTTATCGAGGCCTCCGGGCACGATGTAGAGCGGGCAGGGGAGACTGCCCGCATCGTGGGCGAAATGGGTGATAAGCGGTCCCGGCCCCCCTTCGCGATTGGCGCCGAGAACCAGCGCGGCGATATCCTCACGCTCGTTCAGATAATTGCGCACGACTTCCTGCGGATTGCCGCTGCGCACGGCGATCTGCGGCATCTTGCCGCTTTCCGCGAAGATATTTCCGGCGGCGGAACTGGCCATCACTTCGGCCCGATCCTTCGCTTCCTGCTCGATCGTCGCCTGCACAGCGCCGAACGCGTTGAAATTCTGGCGAGGCACCAGCGCCAGGATATGCAGCGCACCGCCGGTCCGTGCGGCACGCAGGCTGGCGAAGCGGAGCGCGATCTTCGCCTCCTCCGTTTCGTCCATCACAACCAGGTAAATGCGCATCGGTCCCTCTCCCTTGGCCCCGTCCCTTTGCTCATGCCTGGGCACGCTGCGCGTATCCGGCAAATTCATAATCACCGCAAGGACCTTGCGGCGGACGCCCGGTTTGGGCAGAGGTGCTGCGAACCGAACCGTCAGCTTCCCTTGCGAGGACGTAACGTAAAACATGCCTACTCCGATCAAGATGCCCGCCCTGTCGCCCACCATGGAGGAGGGCACGCTTGCGCGCTGGCTCATCAAGCCGGGCGACAAGGTCCAGGCAGGGGACATCATGGCCGAGATCGAGACCGATAAGGCGACGATGGAATTCGAAGCCGTGGACGAAGGCACGCTCGCCTCGATCGCGGTCGAGGAAGGTAGCGAGGGCGTGAAGGTCGGCACCGTGATCGCCATGCTCGCCGAAGAGGGCGAGGATGTGGACGAAGCGGCCAAGGCTGCGCCTGCCGGCGATGCCGGGGACGCGCGCGAGGAAAAGGTCGAACAGGAAGCGAAGCGGACCGAAGAACCGAAGGCCGAAGCGCAGTCGCCCGCTCCCTCTCCCGCGCCTCAACCGACCGGCGATCGGATCGTGGCTTCGCCGCTCGCCAAGCGTATCGCGGAACAGAAGGGCCTGGACCTGTCGCAGGTCAAGGGCAGCGGCCCCAACGGACGCATCGTGAAGGCCGATGTGGAGAAGGCCCAACCGGGTAAGGCATCCGCTACCGCCGACAAAGCGATGACCGATCCCAAGACACCTGCGAAGACCCCGGCGGAAAGCGATTTCGGCGCACCGTACGAAGCGCAGAAGCTCAACAATGTCCGCAAGGTCATCGCGCGCCGCCTGACCGAGGCCAAGCAGACCATCCCGCATATCTACCTCACCGTGGACGTGCGCCTCGACGCGCTGCTCAAGCTGCGCAGCCAGCTGAACGCCTCGCTGGAGGCGGATGGGGTCAAGCTGTCGGTCAACGACCTTCTGATCAAGGCGCTCGCCCGTGCCCTCCAGCGCGTGCCCGCCTGTAATGTCAGCTTCCAGGGCGACGAACTGCACCAGTATACGCGTCAGGATATCTCGGTCGCGGTCGCTGCGCCCAGTGGGCTCATCACGCCGATCGTGGTCGATGCGGGCCGCAAGGGCCTCGCGCAGATCGGCACCGAGATGAAGGAACTGGCCGGCAAGGCGCGCGACGGGAAATTGCAGCCGCACGAATATCAGGGCGGCACCGCTAGTCTGTCGAACCTCGGCATGTTCGGCACCAAGCAGTTCGACGCGGTGATCAACCCGCCCCAGGCGATGATCCTCGCCGTCGGCGCGGGCGAGCAGCGGCCTTACGTGATCGACGGCGCGCTGGGCGTCGCCACCGTGATGAGTGCCACCGGCAGCTTCGACCACCGCGCCATCGATGGTGCCGATGGGGCGCAGTTGATGGAAGCCTTCAAGAACCTGTGCGAGAATCCGATGGGGCTGGTGGTCTGATCTTGCCGCGTGGACGTCTTCTCATGCTGGCGTTTCCCCTGCTTCTCGCCGCTTGCAGTGAAGGCGATGGCCCGACCGGTTCCTATGGCGCCAGCGAAGATGCCTCGCTGGTGCGCAACGGTCCGAGCGAACGCGCGGTGCAGATCGGGTTCGACGGACCGCGCTTCGATGCCTGTGCAAGTTTCGGTCGGGTGACCAATCTGGCATCTGGTGGGGAGGGTCTTCCAGTGCTTGCCGCGCCTGCGGGAAGCGCGGAGATAGTCGACCGGATCAGGGCGGGGCGTGGTGTCTCCATGTGCCAGAAGGTCGGCGACTGGGTTGGCGTGGTGTATGCGCCCGATGCGAACGATCCGATCGATTGCGGCACCGGGTCGCCTGTGCCGACGCGCCGAGCTTATGACGGGCCATGCCGCTCCGGCTGGGTCGATGAAGATTTTCTCAAGCTGATGGCCGGATAGACGATGTCTGAACGCACTCCCCTAATCCGCGTCACCGCCATGCCGAGCGACACCAACCCCTATGGCGGCGTGTTCGGCGGCTGGCTGATGAGCCAGATGGCCCTGGGCGCGGGGTCGCTGGCGAGCCGCGTGGGCGAGGGCAAGGCGGTGGTCGTCTCGGCCAGCGATTTCGGCTTCCCCGGCGCGATGGCGGTGGGCGACGAATTGTCCGTCTATGGCGACCTCGCCGAAACCGGAAACACCTCGCTGACCATTGCTGTCGAAGCGATCGCGCGCACCCGCAATGGCGAGGCCGAGACCAAGGTCGCGCAAGGCATTTTCAAATTCGTCCTCCTCGACGACGAGGACAAACCACGGCCCGTTCGCATGGCAGCGCAAGCTGCACTTTCGGCTAACGATTAGAGAGGTTTATGGCTGACACTTCCTATGACGTCATCGTTCTCGGCTCCGGTCCCGGCGGCTATGTTGCGGCCATTCGCTGCGCGCAGTTGGGACTGAAAACCGCCATCGTCGAACGCGAATTGCTTGGCGGGATCTGCCTCAATTGGGGCTGCATCCCGACCAAGGCGCTGCTGCGGAGCGCGGAAATCCTGCATTACGCGCAGCACGCCAAGGATTACGGGCTCAAGATCGCGGGCGCAATCGAGGCCGATCTCGACGCGGTGGTGAAGCGCAGCCGCGGCGTCGCGAAGCAGCTCAATCAGGGCGTCACGCACTTGATGAAGAAGAACAAGATCGCTGTGCATATGGGCGAGGGCACGCTGACCGGCCCGACCTCGCTCACCGTCAAGGGCGAAAAGGGCGAGGAGAAGCTCACCGCCAAGCACGTGATCGTCGCCACCGGGGCCCGCGCGCGCGACCTGCCTTTCGCCAAGGCCGACGGCAAGCGTGTGTGGACCTATCGCCACGCCATGACGCCGAGCGAAATGCCGACCAAGCTCCTGGTTATCGGATCGGGCGCGATCGGGATCGAATTCGCCAGCTTCTACAACGATATGGGCGTCGATGTGACCGTTGTCGAAATGCTCGACCGGATCGTGCCGGTGGAGGACAAGGACGTCAGCGCCTTCCTCGAGAAATCGCTCACGAAGCAGGGCATGACGATCATGACCGGCGCC
Organism: Qipengyuania pelagi; assembly: GCF_009827295.1. Classification (NCBI taxonomy): domain Bacteria; kingdom Pseudomonadati; phylum Pseudomonadota; class Alphaproteobacteria; order Sphingomonadales; family Erythrobacteraceae; genus Qipengyuania; species Qipengyuania pelagi. The sequence continues at coordinate 1,036,974 of NZ_WTYD01000001.1, forward strand.
GGGGTCGAGGACATCAAGGTGTCCGACAAGGGCGTGAAAGCGAAGATCAAAGGCAAGGACGGCAAAGTCGCCGAAACCGAGTTTTCGCACTGCATCACCGCCATCGGCATCGTGCCCAACACCGAGAATATCGGTCTCGAAAAACTCGCCGAGATGGATCGCGGCTTCATCCAGATCGATCCTTATGGCCGCACGAAATCGAAGGGCCTGTGGGCCATCGGCGATTGCACGCCCGGCCCGTGGCTGGCTCACAAGGCGAGCCATGAGGGCGTCACCTGCGCCGAAGCGATCGCCAAGGAACTGGGCAACAAGGACGTTCATCCGCATCCGCTCGACCGCGGCAACATCCCCGGCTGTACCTACTGCCACCCGCAGATCGCCAGCGTCGGTCTGACCGAAGCGAAGGCGAAGGAAGCGGGTCACGAGGTCAAGGCAGGCACCTTCCCCTTCATCGGCAATGGCAAGGCCATCGCGCTGGGCGAGGCGGAAGGCTTCGTGAAGACCGTTTTCGACGCCAAGACCGGCGAATTGCTGGGCGCGCATATGGTGGGTGCCGAAGTGACCGAGATGATCCAGGGTTTCGTCGTCGGCAAGACGCTGGAAACGACCGAAGCGGAGCTGATGAACACCGTCTTCCCGCATCCCACGATCAGCGAATCGATGCATGAAAGCGTGCTTGCGAGCTATGGACGGGCGCTGCATATCTGATGACGTCTGCTGAAAGGGTCGGGGCGAGATGACCGGTTTCCTCATTCTCGCTTTCCTGATCCTCGTCGCCAGCGTGGTCGCCGTCCCGCTGGCGAGCCGGTTCGGGCTCGGTTCGGTACTGGGATATCTCCTCGCAGGCATGGCGATCAGTCCGCTGCTCGCGGCGCTGCGGGTGGATGTCGAGGCCTTGCAGGTCTTCGCCGAATTCGGCGTGGTGATGATGCTGTTCATCGTCGGGCTGGAACTCGAGCCGAAGCGGTTGTGGGCAATGCGCGGCAAGCTTTTGGGGCTGGGCGGCGGACAGGTGCTGCTGACCACGCTCGCCATCGCCAGCATCGCGCTGATCGATGACCGGCCCTGGCAAACGGCGCTGGCGATCGGGATGGTCCTGGCGCTGTCCTCCACCGCCATTATCGTCCAGACCCTGACTGAAAAAAACCTGATGCGCTCCGAAGGGGGCGAGGCGAGTTTCAGCGTCCTGCTCGTGCAGGATGTCGCGGTGATCCCGATCCTCGCTCTGCTGCCCTTTCTCGCCATGCCGGAGCTGCTGGCGGTGGCGGGCGCACATGCGGGTGATGCGGCACATCATAGCGGGATCGACCTGACCGCGGCCATGCCGGTCTGGCTGGCAGCCCTTGTGCGCCTCGCGGCGGTGGGCGCTGTCGTCGCGCTCGGGATCTATGCGATCCGTCCGCTCTTCCGCTATATCGCCGCCGCCAATCTGCGCGAGCTTTTCACCGCCGCCGCACTGGTGGTGGTGATCGGCATCGCTCTCCTTATGTCGCTGGTGGGTCTCAGCCCGGCGCTGGGCGCCTTCGTCGCGGGCGTCGTCCTCGCTACCAGCGAATACCGGCATGAGCTGGAAAGCGACATCAATCCTTTCAAAGGCCTGTTGCTCGGCCTGTTCTTCATCACCGTCGGGGCAGGCATCGATTTCGGCCTCGCCAGCGATATCTGGCCGACCGTCCTGTTCTGGGCGGTGGTGACGATTGCGGCCAAGATGGCGGTTCTGCTGGCCGTGGGCTGGCTCTACGGGCTTCGCAAGCAGGCGCTCTGGCTATTCGCGCTCAGCCTGCCCCAGGCGGGCGAGTTCGCCTTCGTCCTGATTTCTTTCGGGATCGCAAGTGCGGTCTTCGACACTGCGCTAGCCGATCTGATGCTGCTGGTTGTGGCGCTGACCATGCTGCTCACGCCGCTGCTTTTCATCTTCTACGACAAGGTCATCGCCCATGCCTATTGCGCGGGCGACGAGCGCGAGGCGGACGCGATCGAGGAGGAAAATCCGGTCATCATCGCCGGGCGCGGGCGCATGGGCGGGATCGTCGACCGGATGCTGCAAGCCGCTGGCTATTCCACCACCGTGATCGATTACGATTCGCACCAGCTCGAGATCGTGCGGAAATTCGGTTTCCGCACCTATTTCGGCGATGCCACCCGGCCCGACCTGCTCGCATCGGCGGGAATCGAGAAGGCGCGGCTGCTGGTCGTCGCGCTCGACGAGCGGGAGCAGATCGACAGATTGGTGAAATACGCGGTCAAGAATTTCCCCGACCTCCACGTCCTCGCCCGCGCGATCGATCGCAACCACGTCTACGAATTATGGGCTTACGGATGCCGCGACATCGTGCGCGAGACTTATGACAGTTCGCTGCGCATGGGCCGCTCCGCGTTCGAGGCGCTGGGGATGGACGAGGCCCAGGCCGAAGCGGCCGCTGACGCGTTCGAGACCATGGATCGCAGCACCATGCGCGACATCGCCAATCTCTACCGCCTCGACATTCCCTATCACGAGAACGAGGCGCTGATTGCGCGGGTGCGGGAATTGCGCTCGGAATGGGACCCGATCCTGCGCGAACAGATGGACGATATACTGCGCAAACGCCCCTCCTGAGCCCCCCTCACTCGCTCAGGCGCGATTATCCAGCGATTCGGCGCAACGGTCGGCCATGGCGGAGCCATGTCTTTGTTCAAACGTTGGTCGTCGGAGAGGAGTTTGCGATGGAATACGAAATCGATGACGAACCGCAGGGCTTGCGTGACGAACCGGAAGGGGATCGGGATGGCGGTCTGGTTGAAGACCATATCGCGCTGAAAAATCAGTCGAGCGCCAGTCCCGAGGATTATCCGAAAAAGCAGCGGCAGGATCAGTCGCTGACCCCATCGCCTGACAAGGGCGAATAAGCGGACCGTTTACGACAGGGCCGGGCCGGATTTCGATTCGGTCCGGCTTTTGTTTCAAAAATTGCGTGGCTCGGAATGGATGGCGGACAGGGTGGGATTCGAACCCACGGAGGGCTTGCACCCTCGCCGGTTTTCAAGACCGGTGCATTCAACCGCTCTGCCACCTGTCCGCGGTTCGTCCGCGCTACTGTGAACCTGCGCCGATGTCACGTCTCGAAATCGCGCTTGGAATCAGACATCGCAAGCGGATAAATTTCGGGAACGAAGACAGGCCGTTTCGGGTAAGCGACAGACGACATTTCTTGTTCATCCCGCCTGTGAGACAAGCGCCTTATGAAAATCAAGCACCTCCTCGCCAGCGCCGCGCTTTCCCTTTCGTCCCTGGCGATCGCCTCGCCCGCTGCGGCCCAGGGCAATCTGTCGTTCGACGCCTACCTGCAATTGGTCATCGCGAAGGCCCGCGCCCAGGGGGTGAGCGAGAGCACCATCGCGCGGATGACCGCCGGGCTCGAACCGAGTTCGCGGGTGATCGAACTCGACCGCGACCAGCCCGGCTCATCTTCCGGCAGCGGATACCCGCCCCTGTCCGCCTATATCGATCGCCATGTCGATGCCGCGCGGATCAATGGCGGGCGGCGCGAATACCGTTCGGCGAGCGGCGTGTTGCGCGGGATCGAGCAGGAATATGGCGTGCCCGGCGATATCCTCGTCGCCATCTGGGGGCATGAGACGGCCTATGGCGCGGTGCGCGGCGGGTTCGACCTGTCGCAGGCGCTGGCGACGCTCGCCTGGGAAGGCCGCCGCCGCGATCTGTTTGAGGCGGAGTTCATCGATCTGCTCAAGGTCGCTGACAAGGGCTATTCGCGCTCCGAATTGAAGGGCAGCTGGGCGGGGGCGTTCGGCAATCCGCAATTCCTCCCCAGCGTCTATCTGCGCCTCGCCACCGATGGCGATGGCGACGGGCGCGCGAACATCTTCACCAATCGCAGCGATACGCTAGCCTCGATCGCCAATTATTTCCGCGATGCCGGATGGCGGACTGGCGAGCCCTGGGGCGTGCCTGCCTACGTGCCGTCGAGCTTCAATACCGACAGCGTGGCCACCGAACTGGTCGCCCCGGTCTGTCCGCGCGTCCACGAACGGCACAGCCAGTTCAAGACCGTGGAAGAATGGCGCGCTCTGGGCATCCAGCCCCAGCGGCCCTTGCCCGCCGGAACGATGGTGTCCCTCTTCCGCCCGGACGGGCCGGGCACACCGGCATGGCTCTTAACCACAAATTATCGGGTTATCCTCGAATATAACTGTTCGAACTATTACGCGATGAGTGTGGGGCTGCTGGCCGATGAGATTTCCCGTTAGCCGCATAGGCCTTCCGCTGTCGCGCACAGGAACGCTCCTGCTTTGTGGCGCATCGACGCTGTCGCTAGTCTCGTGCGGGCTTGGCGGGTTCGGGGGCGTGGATTCGGCTGCACAGGCTTCAGCGCCGAGCGCGGCGCGTTCGATTCCGACCGGTCCGGCTGCCGATTACCCCATGGTTCTGGGTGAACCGTTCACCATCGACGGGATCACCTATACGCCTGCGGATACCTATAATTACGACGAGGTCGGATACGCGACTTTCGACGACGACACGGCGGACGGGATTACGGTCGCCCATCGCACGCTTCCCATGCCGAGCTATGTCGAGATCACCTCGCTCGAAAGCGGGCGCACGATCCTCGCCCGCGTCGAAAGGCGCGGCCCGATGACCAATACCCGCCTGCTCGGCCTCTCGCGCGCGGCAGCGGCACAGCTGGGCGTGGGCGAGGGCGCTCCCGTGCGGGTGCGCCGCGTCAACCCGCCCGAGGATCAGCGCGCCGAATTGCGCGCCGACCGCAGCGTCGATCCGCGCATGGAGACGCCGCAGGGCCTGCTCGACGTGCTCAAGCGCCAATTGCCCGAAGTCGGCAGCGTCTCGCTCGCCAAGCAGACGAGCGGCGCACGAACAGGCGCAGCGGGCGACACCCCGCGTGCGCCTATCGAGACTATCGACCCGACGACGCAGATCGAGCCTGCGCCGACCGAAGCGCGCCCGACACCTTCGCCCGTTCCTGCCCCCAGTCCGGCATCCCCGGCGGCGACCGAGGACGTGACTCCGCCCGCTCCCGCAGCGACACCGGCAGCGCGCGGGGATTTCGCGGTGCAGGCAGGCGCCTATTCCTCGCGCGCTTCGGCCCAGAAGGTGGCCGACGCCATCGGCGGCTATCTCGAACCGGCGGGATCGCTCTTCCGGGTTCGCGTGGGGCCATTCGCCAACCGTGGAGAGGCGGCCAGCGCGCTCGCCAAGGTGCGCGGAGCGGGCTATAGGGACGCGCAGATCGTCACTACCAGATAGAGCGCCGGACGCTTTCCGGTGCGGGAGCGAAAGTGCGGCTTCGTTTGAAATTCCTGAGTCTCGGCCTGGGCGGCGCATTGGCGGCCACCTCGGCAGGTCACGCAGCCCCCGCTGTGGATGCGCGCATTCCGACACCCTACGAAGCACCAATCGCCATGCTCGTCGATCTGTCGAGTGGGCAGACCCTGTTCGCCCGCGAGGAAGACCGGCGTTTCATGCCCGCCTCCATCACCAAGGTCATGACCACCATGGTGGCGTTCGAATGGATGGAGCGCGGCAAGCTCTTCCCGCAACAGGTGATGACTGTCCGGCCCGACACGTTCCGCGCCTGGAACCGCAAGGGATCGACCATGTATCTGCCGCACGATGCGCGCATCACGGTCGATGAATTGCTGCACGGAATTACCACCGTTTCCGCCAATGATGCATCGGTCGTGCTGGCGGAAGGCGCCGCCGGATCGGTCGCGCGCTGGGCGGCGGCGATGAACGACACGGCCGCGCGGCTCGGCATGGCGGACAGCCATTTCAACACACCGAACGGGTGGATGGATGACGGGCAGACCTTCGTCACCGCCCGCGATCTCGTCACGCTCGGTAGCGCGATGATCCGGCGCCACCCGTCGAAATATCACCACTTCGTGGGCAAGAAGGGGCTGGAATATAACGGCATTCGCCAGAACAATCACGATCCCATCCGCGGCGTCGTGCCGGGTGCGGATGGCATCAAGACCGGCTTCACCAATCAGGCGGGCTACGGCTTTCTCGGCAGTGCGGAGCGCAATGGACGGCGGCTCGTCATGGTTGTGGCCGCTTCCCCGCGCGGGCGGGAGCGCAATGACGCGGCCCGCGCGCTGATCGAATGGGGCTTTAGCAATTTCGACAGCCGCCGCCTCTTCGAAACGAACGAGCGCATCGCGACCGCAAAGGTACAGGATGGCGGGGTATCCGAGATCGGGCTGGTTTCGCACCGGCCCGTGCGGCTATCGGTTCCGCATGGCAGGATGCCCAAGGTCGATCTCGCCGTGCGTTATGAGGGCCCTCTACGCGCGCCGATCGCCGATGACGAGGAGGTGGCTCGCCTTATCGTGACGGTCGATGGCGAGCAGGTGAATACGCTGCCGCTCTATGCCGAGCGTCCGGTGACCGAAGCGACTGTGATCCAGCGTGTCTTTAACGGATTGTGGGGCTGGGCGGGATGAGCGCGGACGAGAATGCGCGCTTCATCGCGTTCGAGGGTGGGGAGGGGACCGGCAAGTCCACGCAGGCGCGCCTGCTGGCCGAACGGCTTCGTGCCCGCAATCTCGACACGGTGCTTACGCGCGAGCCGGGAGGTACGCCTGGTGCCGAGGCGATCCGAACGCTCCTGCTCGATCCTCCGGGCGAAGGCTGGCCCATGCGCGCCGAAGCGCTGCTGTTCGCCGCCGCGCGCGCCGATCATGTCGCGCAGCTGATCCGGCCTGCCTTGTCGCACGGGAAATGGGTCGTCTGCGACCGGTTCCTGGATTCGAGTCGCGCCTATCAGGGGCTCGCCGGCGATCTGGGGGACGATCTGGTGCGCGCCCTGCACGATCGGGGCAGCGAGGGACTGCTGCCGGATTTGACCGTGGTTATCACCGCCGATGCCGAGACGATCGCGTCCCGGCTGTCCGCGCGCGATGGCGATACGAGTGATGCGATCGGCGGGCGGGACGCCTCCTATCACGCGCGCGTCAATGCTGCCTTCGTGCGCTTCGCCGAGGCGGAACCCGATCGCTTCGCGGTGGTGGATGGAATGGGCGAGCCGGATCAGGTCGCCGAGCGTGTCTGGCAGGCGGTATCGCCTTTGCTCGACGGTGGTACATGACATTGATCGGGCATGATAACGCCCGCGCGGCCTGGCGCGATGCGCTGGAGGGCGAGCGGATGCACCATGCCTGGCTGCTGGCGGGCAAGGCGGGGCTGGGCAAGATGCAGTTCGCCCTCGCCGCGGCGCGTGAGCTGGTCGGGGCCGCGCCGGGACTGGAGCAGCACCCCGATATCCATGTACTCACCAATCTCCCCAAGGACGACAAGGAAGAGAAGAAGCGCGAGGAGGGCAAGCCTTACGAAACCAAGCGCAATATCGCGATCGCGCAGATCCGCGCCATGCAGCAACGGCTGACGACCCGCCCCACACTGGGCGAAAGGCGCGCGATCATCATCGACCCGGCCGACGATATGGAGCGCAACGCGTCGAACGCCCTGCTGAAGAGCCTGGAGGAGCCGCCGCGCGGCACCTATTTCCTGCTCGTCAGCCATCGGCCTTCGCGGTTGCTGCCCACGATCCGCTCGCGGTGCCGCACGCTCCGCTTCGCTGCCCTGCCGGACGATGCGATGGAAGCGATCCTCGTCGAACAGGCATCCGATTGCGATGCCGCCACCCGCTCCGCCGCGATCGCCGCAGCCGCTGGATCGCCCGGTCGCGCGCTCGGTTTCATTGCCAGCGGCCTCGGTCCGGTCGCGGAGCTGATGCGGAGGATCCTGGGCGAGGGGGATGCCGGGTTCGTATTGCGCGGCGAACTCGCCGCCTCGCTCGGTGCGCGCCCCGATCGCGCGAAGCTCGAAGCCGCACTCGATCTCGCGCGCTCCATCCTCGACGAAGACCTCGACACGCTCCCGGCGGACACACTGACGCCGCGTGTCGAAGCCCATGCCGAGTTGGTGCGCCTGACCGGCGAGCTGGCGACCTACAATTACGACCCCGGCCTGCTGGCGATGGAAATCGGCACCTTGCTCGCCGGAGCCGCCCCGGCTAGCGAACGCGCCAATGTCTGAACCCTTCTATATCACGACGGCGATCAATTACCCCAATGGTCGCCCCCATATCGGCCACGCCTACGAGGCGATCGCCGCCGATGTCATCGCACGTTTCCAGCGTCTGCGCGGGCGCGACGTCCGCTTCCAGACCGGGACTGACGAACACGGCCTCAAAATGGCGCGCAAGGCCGAGGAACAGGGCCGCACCCCGCGCGAACTTGCCGACGAAATGTCGGGATATTTCAGAGTGATGGACGACACTCTCGATATTTCCTACGATCGGTTCATCCGCACGGTGGAGCCGGATCATCATGCCGCCAGCCAGGCGATCTGGCGCGCGATGGAGGCGAAGGGCGACCTTTATCTCGATCGCTACGAAGGCTGGTATTCAGTCCGCGACGAAGCCTATTACGACGAGAGCGAGCTGAGCGAGGACGCCGAGGGCGCCAAGCTGTCGCCCCAGGGCACCCCGGTGGAATGGACGGTCGAGGAAAGCTGGTTCTTCCGCCTTTCCAACTATCAGGATCGCCTGCTCGAATTGCTCAACCACCCCGGCTTCCTCGAACCGGAGAGCCGCCGCAACGAGATGATCGCTTTCGTCTCGCAGGGCCTGCGGGATCTGTCGGTCAGCCGCACCAGCTTCGACTGGGGCGTGAAGGTACCGGGGAGCGACGACCATGTGATGTATGTCTGGGTCGATGCGCTCACGAATTACATCACCGGCCTCGGCTACCCGGAAGATACCGAGGAATGGCGCAAATTCTGGCCTGCCAGCCTGCATCTGATCGGCAAGGATATCGTCCGTTTTCACACCGTCTATTGGCCGGCCTTCCTGATGAGCGCCGATCTCCCGGTGCCGCAAAAGGTGTTCGGCCACGGTTTCATCCTCAATCGCGGGCAGAAGGAATCGAAGTCGCTCGGCAACGTGACCGATCCGCTCGCGCTGGCCGAGACGTTCGGCGTCGATAATCTGCGCTACTTCCTGATGCGCGAAGTCGCCTTCGGGCAGGACGGCAGCTATTCCCCGCAGGCGATCGTGGCGCGCTGCAATGCCGAACTCGCCAACAGTTTCGGCAATCTGGTGCAGCGGACCTTGTCGATGATCGCCAAGAACATGGACGGCGCCATCCTTGATTTCGAGGCATCGGGTGAAGATAAGGCCCTGCTTTCCATGGTACAATCGGCCTGCCGTGAAGCTCTGCCGCGCGAGTTCGAGGCGCTTTCCTTCAGCACCGGCATCGAAGCGTGGATGCAGGCGGTGTGGGCGTGCAACCAGTATGTCGACGAGCAGGCCCCCTGGGCGTTGCGCAAGACCGATCCGAAGCGGATGGAGGCGGTCTTGTTGACGCTCTACGTCGCGATCCGCGATCTCGCGCTCGCGATCCAGCCCGTCGTGCCCAGCAAGGCCAAGGCCGTGCTGGATATGCTTGGCATCGCCGAAGACCAGCGCACTTATGCCGACCTTGCCAACCAGAGCTGGTACGGCGCGCTCGTTTCGTCAGGGCATCGGATCGGCAAGCCCGAGCCTCAATTCCCGCGCCTTGACCTGCCCGATGCCGAGGCAACCTGATGCTGGTCGATAGCCATTGCCACCTTGAATATAAGGGCCTGGTCGAAGATCAGGACGCCGTTCTCGATCGCGCGCGAGCGGCCGGTGTGGGTGCGTTCCTGAATATCTCGACCAAGAGGAGCGAGTGGGATCAGGTCGTCGAGACCGCACATCGCGCGCCCGATGTCTATGCGAGCGTCGGCATCCACCCGCATAACGCGGACGACCATCAGGATTTGACTGAAGAGGCGCTCTATCAAGCGACCCAGGACCCGCGCGTCATCGGTATCGGCGAAACGGGGCTCGACTATTATTACGAGCATTCCGACCGCGCCGTGCAGCAGCGCCTGTTCCGCCTCCATATCGCGGTCGCGCGGCGCACGAACCTCCCGCTCATCATCCATACGCGCGATGCCGAGGAGGATACGCTCGCCATCCTGACGGACGAGATGGGGAAGGGGGCGTTTCCCGCGCTCATCCATTGCTTCACGGCCTCGGCGGAGTTCGGCGAGAAAGTCCTCGATCTGGGCCTGTCGATCTCGCTGTCGGGAATCGTAACCTTCAAGAATGCCAAGGACTTGCAGGCGGTTGCCAAGACCGTTCCGCAAGACCGGCTGCTGGTGGAAACCGACAGTCCCTTCCTCGCGCCGGTCCCGCATCGCGGGAAAACGTGCGAACCCGGCTTCGTTCGAGACACGGCCGGGTTCCTAGCCGAGCTTCGCGGCGATACGCTGGAGGAGCTGGCCGCGCGCACGACCGAGAACTTCTACGCGCTGTTCTCCAAGGCGGTTCGTCCGTGAAATTCCTGATGCTCGGCTCGGGGACCTCGACCGGCGTCCCTAGGATCGACGAGGATTGGGGTGCCTGCGATCCAGCGGAACCGAGAAACCGCCGCAGCCGCGTGTCGATCGTGGTGGAAAACGATGCAGGCCAAAGGGTTCTCGTCGATACCTCGCCCGATCTCAGAAACCAATTGCTGGCCAACCGGATCGACCGCGTGGATGCCGTGTTGTGGACCCACGATCATGCCGACCACTGCCACGGCATCGATGATCTGCGCGTCATGCGCTATTCGCGCAGCAACGCGCTGCCGGGTCTGGCGCGCGCACCGGTCATGGCAAACCTCAAGCGGCGCTTCGATTATATCTTCGAGGGGCAACATGGGTATCCAACGCTGATCGACATCAAGCCGGTGGAAGATGTCCGCATGGTCGCAGGGTTCGGCCTTGCCGCGGTCGAAATGCCGCATGGGCCGACCACCAGCACCGGCTATCGGTTCGAAGCGGACGGCGCGAGCCTGGTCTATGCGACCGATTACAGCGAAATCACCGATGCCATGGTCGCCTGTTTCGACGGTGCGGATCTCATCATCAGCGATTGCCTGCGCCGTGATCCGCATCCGTCCCATGCGACGATCGGCATGGCGATCGATCTCCTGAAACGCTGCCGAGCCAGAAAACTCGTCCTGACGCATCTCGACAAGAGTATGGATTACAAAACCTTGTCCAAGGAAGTTCCGAAGAACGTCACGGTCGGGTTCGACGGTCTCGAGGTGAAACTGTGAACGAATATCAGATCGTTTCGGTCATCTCGCTGATCGGCTTTCTGATCCTCGCGCTGGGAGCGCTGAGAACCCATCGGCTCGACCTGCGCCGAACGCTCATCATGGCAGGGGCATGGGTGGCGATTTTCGGCATCGCCGTCCTGTTCGTGGATGCCATATCCTGATGGCTTCAGACGCCCCTATATTTAACATAATATATATTATCAATCCGGTGGGTCCTTCATGACCGATGCACAAAACCCTCAACTGACCCGCCTTCTCGCGATCATGGCGCGCTTGCGCGACCCCGAGCGCGGTTGCGAATGGGACCTCGCACAGGACTTCGCTTCGATCGCGCCGTATACGCTGGAAGAAGCCTATGAGGTCGCCGACGCGATTGCACGCGGCGATATGGCGGATTTGCGAGACGAACTCGGCGATCTCCTGCTCCAGGTCGTCTTCCATGCCCGGATGGCGGAGGAAGCCGGACTGTTCGCTTTTGAGGATGTCGCGCGGTCTATCTCCGACAAGATGGAGGCCCGACACCCGCATATCTTCGGTGACGAAGGCGGGACAATGGGCGAAACGCGCTGGGAAACCCTCAAGGCCGCCGAACGACAATCGCGAGGAAGCACTAGTGCGATGGACGGGGTCGCGCTGGCGCTGCCGGCCTTGATGCGCGCGCACAAACTCCAGAAACGCGCAGCGCGTGATGGGTTCGACTGGCCGGACACTGATGGACCGGAAGCGAAAATCATCGAGGAAATCAAAGAGCTTAAAACCGCTTCCCCGGAAACCCTAGAGGAAGAAGCTGGTGATCTGCTGTTCGCCACGGTGAATTTCGTCCGCGCCCACGGCATCGACGCCGAAAACGCGTTGCGCGCGGCCAATGCCAAATTCGAGCGACGCTATCGGGCAATGGAGGAAAAGGCCTCAGGAGATTTCGCCGCGCTCTCGCTCGCCGAGCAGGAAAAGCTCTGGCAGACCGTCAAGCGCGACGAATAAGCGGTTCCGCATCCGCTTCGCCACCCAGCGCCTCGAACCGGCCGAGTTCCTTGTCGGTCAGGCGTACCTCGATCGTGCGCCACGGCCCGCTCTGTAAAAGAGCCTCGTCGTTTTCCGCCGGACTGTCGTCATACACCTCGCCGTGTGCGTACAGCCAGGCGATCCGCGATCCGTCCGCAGCGGACAAAGTGATCGCATAGCGCCGCGCCCCGCTCGTCAGCAGACGCCCCAACCGCTCGGTCAGCGCGTCGACGCCCTCCCCCGTCATGGCGGAAATCGCCATCACGTCCTCGTCGTCGGCGGCGAGCGGTTCGATCTCGGCACGCCTCTCGTCCGAAAGCGCGTCCCACTTGTTCCACGCCTCGACAATCGGGATCGTGCTGATCCCATCCTCGTCCATGACGCCAAGATCGGCCAGAATGGCGAGCACTTCGCGCTTCTGCGCCGCGGCATCGGGATTGGCCATGTCGCGGACATGGACGATGACGTCGGCGGCGGTGACCTCCTCCAAAGTGGCGCGAAACGCGGCCACCAATTGAGTCGGCAGATCGGAAATGAAGCCCACCGTATCGGACAGGATAGCCTTTTCGATCCCCGGCAGCGAGACCGCGCGCATGGTCGGATCGAGCGTCGCGAACAGGAGGTCCTCAGCCATGACCTGCGCGCCGGTCATGCGGTTGAAGAGAGTGGACTTTCCTGCGTTCGTGTATCCCACCAGCGCCACCACGGGCCACGGAGCCCGGCCCCGCCTTTCGCGGTGCAGAGTGCGGGTCTTGCGCACCTGCTCAAGCTCCTTGCGCAGGCGCCCCATGCGCGTGCGGATCATGCGCCGGTCGGCCTCGATCTGGGTTTCGCCGGGCCCGCCAAGGAAACCGAAGCCACCGCGCTGACGCTCCAGGTGAGTCCAGCTGCGCACCAAGCGACTCTGCTGGTAATCGAGATGCGCCAGCTCGACCTGCAAGCGCCCTTCCGCCGTGGCGGCTCGCTCACCGAAGATCTCAAGAATCAGCCCGGTGCGATCGATCACCTTCCGCTTGAGCTTGTCCTCGAGATTGCGCTGCTGGATCGGGCTGAGCGAACCGTCGACCACCAGCAGCTCGATGTCCTCCATCTCGCAGGTGGTGGCGATATTCTCGACCTGCCCAGACCCGAACAGCGTGTTCGGCTTCACATCGCGCACGGGCAGGACGATCCCTTCCGCGACGACGATACCGATCGCGAGCGCCAGCCCCTTCGCCTCCTCCAACCGCGCCTCGGCATCTAGTTCGCGCGACTGGCCGCGGATGTCAGGCACGATGACGAGGGCGCGCGCACCGCGCGATACCTCGCCCATCAGATCGTCATCGAAACTCAGAGGTCGTCGTCCTCGTCATCCTCGGTCAGATCGACCGCGGTGGCTGGCTGGATCGTCGATACAGCGTGCTTGTAGGCGAGCTGGACGTAGCCCTCGCGTTCCAGCAACATGCAGAACAGGTCGTAAGCGGCGATCGCGCCCTGAAGCATCACGCCATTGACCAGGAACATGGTGACCTGGACTTCGGCGTCGCTCACCCGGCTGAGGAAGACGTCCTGCAACAGACGCTGCTTCGCGCCCGAGCCCTGACTGGCAAATTGCGCAGCATCGACGGGCGATCCGGGCATGATGGTGGAAATGGCGTGCTTATAGACGAGTTGCGATTGCCCATCGCGCCGCAGCAGGATCGAGAAATTATCAAACCAGGTGATTATGCCCTGGAGCTTCACACCCTTGACCAGGAACATGGTCACCGGCGTCTTATCGCGTCGCAGCAGATTGAGGAAAGCATCCTGAAGGTTCTGCGGTCGCCCGTTTTTCGCGCCGCCCTTCACCGCTTTGCTTTTCACTTCGGGTTTTTCCGGCTCCGGCTTGGGAGGGCGCGGGCGGGCGCTGAGAGTGCGTTCGGACATTGATCTGCCTCCTTTATATTTGGCGACCCTTCAGCCTCGGGCCGCAATCTGAACCTTCCATCGCATGATAACGCAGACAGATTCGGTAACTTGCGCCTTGGAATGTGGCGATGCCCCACACCTTACGCAAATGGTCTTAATCGCATCGCGTTCCGCTTAATCGCGGCGATCGGTCATTCCTAGCAGTTTCAGTTTGCGATGCAGGGCGGACCGCTCCATCCCGATGAAAGTCGCCGTTTTCGAGATATTACCCGAGAAACGCCGGATCTGGACGGAGAGATATTCGCGTTCGAAGCTTTCACGCGCTTCGCGCAAAGGCGCGCCCATCATCGCGGTGAGCGCCCCTCCCCCGCCCAGCTTGCCTCCGGTAACCTCGCCCGCGAGCATTCCCGGCTCGACCGTGTCGAACTCCTCGCGCGGGGTCAGGATGACCGTCCGTTCCACCACGTTGCGCAGCTGGCGCACATTGCCCGGCCAGTCATAGGCCTGGAGCGCGGCCATGGCCTCGTCGCTGATGGTGGGCGGCGGCAGTCCCTGTTCGGCGGCGTAGCGCGCGAAGAAATGCGCCGCCAGCGCGGGGATATCGTCGCGCCGCTCGGCAAGAGAGGGGACGGTGACCGGCACGACGTTGAGGCGATAGAACAGATCCTCGCGGAACCGCTTTTCCTCCATTTCCTTCTGGAGATCGCGGGCGGTCGAGGAAACGACGCGGACATCAACGCCGATCTGGCGCGAGCCGCCTACCCGCACGAAGCTCTGTTCGGTCAGGACACGCAAAATCCGCGCCTGAGTCGAAAGCGGCATGTCCGCCACCTCGTCGAGATAGAGCGTTCCCCCGTCGGCGAGTTCGAACAGGCCCGGCCGCACGAGCTTTCCGTCCTGTTCCTCGCCAAACAATTCGTGCTCGAAGCGTTCGGGCGTGATGCGCGCGGAATTGACGATGACGAAGGCGTGATTCTCGCGCGGGCTCCAGGAATGGAGGAGCCGCGCCGCGACTTCCTTGCCCGCCCCCGCCGGTCCGTAGATCAGCACGCGGCTGCCGGTATTGGCCACGCGCTTCAAGGTGGCGCGCACCTGCGTGATCGCGTTGCTGTTCCCGTTGAACTCCTCGCCACCCACCAGATGGCTCTTCAACCGCGTGTTCTCGCGCCGCAGTCGTTCGGTTTCGGTCGCGCGTTCGACGAGAAGGAGCAGGCGTTCGGCCTCGAACGGTTTCTCAAGGAAATCCATGGCCCCGCGGCTGACGGCCGACACCGCCGTGTCGATATTTCCATGGCCCGAGAAGATGATCACCGGCAGGTCCGGTTCGCGCACCTTGATCGCGTCGAGCACTTCGAGCCCGTCCATCGGGCTGCCGTGAAGCCATACGTCGAGCAGGACGAGGCTTGGCCGCTTGGCGTCGATCGCCTCCAGCGCGGAAGTGCTGTCGCCCGCGGTGCGGCAATCATAGCCTTCGTCGCTGAGGACGCCGGAGACCAGCTCGCGAATATCGCGCTCGTCGTCGACGATCAGGATGTCCAGTGCCATGGTAATCTACCTCGTATCTTTATTATCTTGCGCGTCGTCTTGCGCGTCGTCGGGCGCGTTGGGGGCACGCGCAGGCTCGCCCGCCTGATCGCCGGGGTGTCCCGGATCGCGCGCGAAACGAAGGGTTACCCGCGTGCCACCTTCAGGACGGACGGCGAACTGCATGTCGCCGCCATGTTCTTCGACGATCTTGTTCACGATCGCGAGGCCGAGCCCGGTGCCGCGCTCGCGGGTCGTCACGTAAGGCTCGACGATCCGCTCGCGATCCTTGGGCAGGCCCACACCGTTATCCGCGATCGCGATGGCGATACTGTCTTCAGCTGTCTCGATCGCGACCTCGATCCGGCCCCGATAATCCGGTCCGACCTTTCGCGTCGCTTCGGCCTCGACCGCTTCGGCAGCGTTCTTGAGCACGTTGGTCAGCGCCTGGCCGAACTGGTGGCGGTCGCACTGGATACGGATCGGACCTTCGATGTCGCCGGTCAGGTGATAATCGATTTCCGAATGGCCGACTTCCTGGAGGAACAGCGACTGGCGCGTCAGGTCGAGCGCGTCCTCGGGGCGGAAGACAGGCTTGGGGAGGCGCGCGAAGCTGGAAAATTCGTCAACCATCGTCCGCAGATCGCCGACCTGGCGCTTGATGGTGTCGGTCAACTCGTCGAACAATTCGCCGTCTTCATGGATCTGGCGGCGATAGCGGCGTTTCAGCCTTTCGGTGGCGAGCTGGATCGGGGTCAGCGGGTTCTTGATCTCATGCGCGATCCGGCGCGCCACGTCGGACCAGGCGGCCTGCCGCTGGTCGAGCAGCTGGCGCGTGATATCCTCGAACGTAATGACGTGCCCATCGCGTTCGCGCGCGATCTTCACGGCCAGCGTCAAAAGGTCGCTCCCCTTGGTGTAGCCGACGATACCCTGCTCCAGACCGCCCGCGACCATGGCCGCGATCTGCGGAACGAGGCTGTGAACAGTCCGCTCCCCTTCTCCTTCCCCATCTCGCCCGGTCGGGTCATCGGCTCGGTGACCGAGAAGCAACCGTTCCGCCGGACCGTTCATGAGGAGGATGCGGCCCTTCGCGTCGATGGACATGACGCCGGCGCTGACCGATTCGATCACCGCCTCGATGAAATCGCGCCGCTCGTCGAGCTGGCGATTGGCAGAGACGAGCGCATCGGTCTGCTTCTCCAACTGCGCGGTCATGCGGTTGAAGGCGCGATTAAGCAGGCCAATCTCGTCGGCGCCGGTACGCCCGTCGACCCGCATGGCGAAATTGCCTCCGCCCACCTCGCGCGCCGCGGCGACCAGGCTGGTAAGCGGCTCGACCTGTCGATCGGCGAAGCGCAGGGCGAACCACACCGCGAGACCGACCAGACCGAGGCTGACGAAGAACAGCGCCAGATTGAAGCGCAATTGCAGCGCGCGCGCGCGTAGGGTCAGCGCATCATAAGCGGTCGAAATATTGGTCGCGGCCTGCCAGCTGCGGAACGAATCCGCCTGCGCCGTGCGGGAATTGTAAAGATAGATTCCGCTTTCCCGGTCGATCGGCGCCAGGGCTTCGATGCGGCCCTCGCTCCCCGCAATCGCGACCGGCTCTCCGCTGCGGACCGGGGCTAGGAAGCGTTCGGCAAAGGAAGCCGGTTCGGTGCCTTCATTGACCCCGTAGAGAAACGCGGTGCGCACCGTCCCGTCCGGCATGGCCTGAAGGATCGCGCTTTCGCTGATGTCGCGCGGTTCCGCCTGATAGCGATAGAAGTTGGGAAACGCCTCGTCCACGAGCGATCCGCGTTCGAGGTAGAACCGCATATCGCCCGCCATCGCCACGGTCTCGTTTCCGACATCGACCTGATTTTCCTCGTAGAAACTCTCGGCGAGCTGCCGCGTGTTTTCCATCAGGCCGCGCGAATTGTCGGAGAACCAGAAATCGACGCCCGACTGGAAGAGGAAGGCCGCGAAACCCGCAACCAGCAAGGTCGGAACCGCAGCAATCAGCGAGAAAAGGAAGACGAGCCGGACGTGGAGGCGCGCGGTGCTGCCCGCGGCCCGCTTGATCGCGAGCCTGCGCCCGAGCAGGACGAGGAGGGCCATGGCCGGAACCAGCCCCCCGATCAGCAGGCCGGCTACCTGGCTCGGCGGCAATGACTGGCCGCCAGGCGGCGCATCCGCGAATGTCAGCCAGGTGCTGGCGACCACTGCGAGAAGGGCGCCGGCGAAGAATATTTCGAGCAGCAGAAAGACGTTCGAACGCCGGGCCGCGACCACGAACCGGCGCAGCCAGCGTGGCGGAGGGCGTGAAGAAGAAGAATAGGCCTGGCTCGCCATCGTTGCGTAGTTACAACGATGGTGTGGTTTATATGCAAGCCCAAATTCGCCGAACCGCCCGCTATCGTCGCCGGGCGAACCGCTCGGGCTTGATTTCGAGCTCGTCCAGCTTCTTGCGCAGCGTGTTGCGATTGATGCCGAGCAGTTCCGCGGCGCGAAGCTGATTGCCGTCCATCGACCGCAGCGCGTGTTCGATCAGCGGTTTCTCGAATCGGGCGAGAGCCGCGTGATAGAGCGTGCCCGGACGCGGGCTGGCCTCAGCAAGGAAAGCGTCGAGTGCCGAAGCGAAGCTATCGCTCGTCTCGGCCTCGGTCGAATGGTTTTCCCCCGCCACGACCTCCTCGACCAGCGTCCGGTCGATCGCGTCCTGGCGCGCGTTGAGCGCGAGGCGAAACACGACATTGCGCAATTCCCGCACATTGCCGCGCCAGGAAAGAGCGGCAAGCGCATCGACGGCCGCGTCGGTGATCGTGTGGCGCGACAGGCCCTCGCTTTCGGCCTGACCGAGGAAATGGCGGGCCAGAGCGCCGATATCCTCGCGCCGGTCGCGCAAGGGCGGCAGTTCGATCGGCACGACATTGAGGCGATAGAACAGATCCTCGCGGAAGGTGCCCGCCGCGATCATCGGCGCGAGCGCGCGGTTGGTGGCAGCGACGATCCGCACATCGACCGCGATCTCGTTCCGCCCACCGACCCGCCGGATACTTCCCGATTGCAGGGCGCGCAGCAGCCGGGTCTGCGCCTCCGCAGGCATGTCGCCGATCTCGTCGAGGAACAGCGTGCCGCCATTCGCCTGTTCGAACTTTCCGATCGCCTGCGCGACCGCGCCGGTGAAAGCGCCCCGTTCGTGGCCGAACAATTCGCTTTCGATGAGGTCGTGCGGGATCGCCGCCATGTTGATCGCCACGAACGGGCCAGTCCGCCGCGAGCCCAATTGATGGATGGCTTCGGCCACCAACTCCTTGCCCGTGCCCGATTCACCGGTCACCAGCACGGTGAGGTCGTTGCGCAGGACCTTGGTGATCATGCGATAGACGCTCTGCATCGCCTGGCTGCGACCGATAAAGGGTAGCCCTTCATCGCTCGGCCCGGTGGCAGCGGCGCCCCCTTCGTTTCGCGCGACGGCCTGCGCCACGGCGCGCAGCAGCGCATCGAGATCGAAGGGCTTGGGGAAATATTCGAACGCCTCGCTGTCGCTGGCGCGCACTGCGGTGTCGAGCGTGTTCTGGGCGCTCAGGACGATAACCGGCATGGCCGGGGCCTTGCTGCGCAGCGCCGCGATGTCGTCGAGCCCATCACCGTCCTCGAGCACGATATCGGTGAGCATGACGTCGAATTCCGCCTCGGCCAGTAAGGCGTCGCGCCGCGCGATCGAGGTGCAGGCGGTGACCCGATACCCCTCTTCACCCAGCGCCTCGGACACGACAGTGGCGATCGCGCGATCGTCCTCGACCAGCAGGACCGAATGGCTCATGCGCCCGCTCCTTCGGCGACCGGCAGGTTGATGCGAAATCGGGTGAGGCCCGCGCGCTCGTCGCGTTCATGCGAAACCCGCCCGCCAAGATCGCGGACCAGCTTGCGCACCAAGGCGAGGCCGAGCCCCTGCCCCCCTGTCTTACCTGTCACGAAGGGTTCGAAAATATGATCGCGCAGGGCAGGATCGACGCCAGCGCCATTGTCGCTGACGATGATCTCGATCGGCAGGCGCGTGCTCTTGCCGAACCGGATCGCGTTGAACACCAGCCCGCTGGCAAACCGCGTCCGTACGGTCACGCGCGGGCTTTCGGCATCGCACGCCGCATCGCAGGCATTCGCCACCAGATTGATCAGCACCTGTTCCAAAGTCGCCGCATCCGCCGCGACCGGAGGGAGCGAGGGATCGAACGCCTCCTCGATGGAAACTGCGCCATCCCGCCCCGTCGAAACGGTCGAAATGGCATTGCGGATCGCCTGATGGAGGTTGCAGGGCTCTTTCGAGGGCGTTGCAGGGCGACTGCCGAGCTGCTGCATCCGGTCGACGAGTTCCGCGATCCGGTCCACCTCGCCCGCGATCAGCCTCGCGAGCGGACGGTCGCGATCGTTCGCGCGGCGTTCGAGCAATTGACTGGCGCCACGGATCGCGGAGAGGGGGTTCTTGATTTCATGCGCGAGAACGGCGGGAGCGCGCAGCTCGACGCGCTCGTCACCGTCGGCATCGCGCTCGCCCTGCCCGATCTCGGAAAACGTCAAAACACGCCAGCCAAGATGCGAGGGAACGGGCGAGCAGGTGAGATTGACGCGCCGATGCCCCGCCTCGACTCCCAAGATAAGGTCACGCGCCACGAATTGCGCTTCGGCGTCGGTAAGCAGCGCGGCAATACGGGGTTCCTCGAACATCGCGATCTGGGCAATGGGCTTGCCCTGCATCCGCGCCTCGCTCTGCCCGAACAGTTCCTCGGCCACAGGATTGGCCCGGGCGAGACGGTGATCGGGATCGATGACGAGAACCGCGAAGACCAGCCCCGCGATCAGCACCGCCGGATCGGGCGCCGCCAGCGCGGTCGTCATGCGGCGCGCCGATGCAGGAACGGTTCGTAGAATTTCTCGATTTCGGCAAGCACTACAGCCGGATCGTCGATGAAGTTCGCCCGGTGTCTGAATTCGGCCGAACCGTGCATCCCCTTGGTGTACCACCCCAGATGCTTGCGCGCGATCTTTACGCCGACCTCCTCGCCATAATGGTCTAGCATTTCGCGATAATGGCCGACAAGCACCTCATATTGCTCGTGAAAGCTCGGGCTGACGAGCCGCTCTCCGGTCTTCCACCAATGCATGACCTGCGCCAGCAGCCACGGCTTGCCATAGGCCCCTCGCCCGATCATCACGCCATCCGCCCCCGACTGTTCGAGCGCCGCGGCGGTATCCTCAAGCGTGCAGATGTCGCCATTGACGATCACCGGGATCGAGACCGCTTCCTTCACCTTGCGCACGAAAGCCCAGTCCGCGCTGCCCTTGTACATCTGGTTGCGGGTGCGCCCGTGGACGGTGATCATCTTCACGCCCAAATCCTCGGCGATTTTCGCCAGTTCGGGCGCGTTGAGGCTGGCATGGTCCCACCCCATACGCATCTTGACCGTCACTGGCACGTCAACCGCCTTGACCGTGGCCTCCATCAATTTCGTCGCCAGCGGCACTTCGCGCATCAGCGCCGATCCGGCGAGGCCGTTGACCACTTTCTTGACCGGGCAGCCGAAATTGATGTCGATAATATCGGCGCCGCGATCGGCATTGAGCTTGGCCGCCTCTCCCATCGAGACCGGATCGCACCCGACGAGCTGCATCGACACCGGCTCCTCGATCGGGTCCCACGCTGCCTTCTGCACGCTCTGGCGCGTTTCGCGGATTGCGGCTTGGCTCGCGATCATCTCGGTGACGTTGAGGCCTGAACCGTAGCGGCGGACGAGTTTGCGAAAAGGTAGGTCGGTGACGCCGGTCATCGGCGCCAGGATTACCGGCATATCGATCGTCACATTGCCGATCGCGATGGGCCGGGGCGGAACCGGCGGGGGAGTGAGCTGGGTCATGTCGAATGCGTGCCTAAATATTGGGCAGGCGCTTAGTGCATTGCGGCGAAATCGGCAAGGCGCTAGCCCGCGAGGCCAATGGCCGAACGTCCCTCCCCTTCTTCCGCACCCGCTTTCGCTGCGATCATCGTCGCGGCGGGCCAAGGCCTGCGTGCAGGGCAGCCGGTGCCCAAGCAATTCGCGCTCTGGCGCGGCAAGCCAGTCCTGCGCCATTCGGTCGAGGCCCTGCTGGAGCAGGGGGCGCAGCGGATCGTGATCGCGATCCCGGAGGGGGGCGAGAATCTTGCCGAGGCGGCCCTTTCCGGCCTCGATCGGGTCGAAACCGTTTTGGGCGGGGAGACCCGCCAGCTATCCGTATTGCGCGCACTGGAGTCGCTCGCTGATGAAGCTCCCGATAGCGTCCTGATCCACGATGCGGCGCGCCCCGATCTGCCCGAAGAGGTGACGGCACGGTTGCTAGCTGCCCTTGGCAACCACGAGGGCGCCATACCCGTC
This sequence comes from Qipengyuania pelagi, assembly GCF_009827295.1. Classification (NCBI taxonomy): domain Bacteria; kingdom Pseudomonadati; phylum Pseudomonadota; class Alphaproteobacteria; order Sphingomonadales; family Erythrobacteraceae; genus Qipengyuania; species Qipengyuania pelagi. The sequence continues at coordinate 1,058,936 of NZ_WTYD01000001.1, forward strand.
CTCCCCGTCATCGACAGCCTTGCCGTCGATCGGAACGGAATGATGGACGGGACCGGCGATCGCGAGACCCTCAAGCGTGTGCAGACCCCTCAAGCGTTCCGCTTTGCTTCGATCCTCACCGCACATCGCGAATGGAAGGGCGAACCGATCGCGGGCGATGATGCGCAGGTGCTGCGCGCCGCCGGGCAAAGCGTCGCTATGGTTGCAGGGCACGAACGGCTCGCCAAACTGACTTTTGCGGAGGATTTCATGCCGATGACACCGCCGGTGCGCACCGGCCTGGGATACGATGTCCATCGCCTCGTAGCGGGCGAAGAGCTTTGGCTGGGCGGCATCCAGATCGAGCACGATAAGGGCCTGTCCGGTCACAGCGATGCGGATGTTGCCCTCCACGCCCTGACGGACGCCTTGCTGGGCGCGATCGGCGATGGTGATATCGGCAGCCATTTCCCGCCCAGTGACCCGCAATGGAAGGGCGCGCGGTCGAGCCAGTTCCTCGAACATGCGGCAAAGCTGGTAGCCGCGCAGGGCTATGCGGTCGGCAATATAGACCTGACGATCATCTGCGAGGAGCCGAAGATCGGCCCCCACCGCCCCGTCATGCGCCAACGAATCGCGGACCTGCTCGGCGTTGACATCGATCGCGTATCGGTGAAGGCAACCACCACCGAACGGCTCGGCTTCACCGGCCGCGGCGAAGGGATCGCGGCGCAAGCCGTCGCCACGCTGATCCGCAATTGAGGGGCACCGCGCTGATGATCATGAACCTGCTCCGCCTCGCTGGAATCGCTGCGCCTGTCGGAGCTTCCGGTAATTCAGGAGCGGGCCGATGACCTACGGCCTGCTTCCCGAAGATATTGAGGCTCTCGCGCGCAAAGTCGTCGAAGAAAACGCGCAGGCAGGCCGCACGGTGGCACTGGCGGAAAGCTGTACGGGAGGCCTGGTCGCCGCCGCGCTGACCGAGGTGCCGGGATCTTCCAGCGTCTTCGACCGCAGCTTCGTGACCTATTCCAACGCCGCCAAGCGCGAAATGCTGGGCGTGCCGAGCGAGATCATCGAGACTTTCGGGGCGGTCTCCATCGCCTGCGTCTGGGCGATGGCGAAAGGCGCGCTCGAACGGAGCGGCGCCGACGTGGCGGTCGCGATTAGCGGTGTGGCCGGTCCGAGCGGCGGCACGACCCTGAAGCCGGTCGGAACCGTCGTCTTCGCGCGCGTCACGCGCAATTCGGAAAACACGCCCGACGGTGAGCTCAAACTGTTCGACGGACCCGATCGCGCCGCGATCCGCAAGGAAGCGGCCTTGTGGGCGCTCGAACTGCTCCTGCCGAAACAGCGCGAGGATGCGGGCGCCAGCGCCGATTAAGCGCTGCCGGGTGCCTGCTCACGGCCGTAGAGTTCGTCCGCCCGCCTCTCGAACGCCTCCACCATCTTGCGGAATGCCCGATCGAAATACTGGCCTGCCAGCGCTTCGAAGACGGCGTTGCGGAAGGTGAACTGGACGCAGAAATCGATCTCGCACCCACCATCCTCGGTCGGACGGAAAACCCAGCTATTGTCGAGATCGCGCAAGGGACCATCCATATAATAGACGTCGATCCGGTTGGGCCGGTCCTTGGTGACGCGCGAGGTGAATTTCTCGCGGATGGCCTTGAAGCCCACCAGCATATCGGCGGTCATCTCGTGTTCGCCGTCTGATCGTACACGCGTGGCGACCACCCACGGCAGAAATTCGCCATAGCGCCTGACATCGGCCACTAGGTCGAACATCTGCTCGCAGCTATAGGGGAGCCTGCGCGTCTCGCGGCTGCCCGGCATCAGCGCGCGGCTTTCTTCGCCAGCTTCGCCTCCCGCGCGGCGCGCATTTGGGCGAAATCGTCGCCGGCGTGATAGCTGGAGCGGGTCAGCGGGCTCGCCGCGACTTGCAGGAACCCCTTGGCGCGCGCGATCGAACCATAGGCGGCAAACGCCTTGGGCGTCACGAAATCCTCGACCTTGGCGTGCTTGGGCGTCGGCTGAAGATACTGTCCCATGGTGATGAAATCGACATCCGCGCTGCGCATGTCGTCCATCACCTGATGGACCTCCAGCCGCTGCTCGCCCAGCCCCAGCATGATGCCGGATTTAGTGAAGATCATCGGATCGTGAGCCTTCACCTCTTCGAGCAGGCGCAGTGAGGCGTAATAGCGCGCACCGGGCCGGATGGTGGGATAGAGGCGCGGCACGGTTTCGAGATTGTGGTTATATACGTCCGGCCCCGCCTCGCAGATCGCCTCGACCGCAGGGCGCATCTTGTTGCGGAAATCGGGGGTGAGGATTTCGATCGTGGTTTCGGGCGTCTCGCGCCGCAGCGCGTTGATGACCTTCACGAACTGCCCCGCCCCACCATCGGGCAAATCGTCGCGATCGACGCTGGTGATGACGATGTGGTTGAGGCCCATCTGTCCCGCCGCGATGGCGACGTTTTCCGGCTCCATCGGATCGACGATGCGCGGCATCCCCGTCTTGACGTTGCAGAACGCACAGGCGCGCGTGCAGACATCGCCCAGGATCATGACGGTCGCGTGCTTCTTGTCCCAGCATTCGCCGATATTCGGACAGGCCGCTTCCTCGCACACGGTGTTCAGCTTCAAGTCGCGCATCAGCTTGCGCGTCTCGTGATAGCCCTTGCTGACAGGCGCCTTGACCCGGATCCAGTCCGGCTTGCGCTGGCGCGCGGGGCGCGGTTCGTCCTTGGGGGTTTCGGGCTGCGGAGCGGAAGAAAGATCGTTCATGTCGTCGCCCATCTAGGCGTGGGACTTGCCAGAGGCAATGGGCGTGGGCATGGGCAGCCGGGATGGAGAACGCCATGAAATCGTATACAGACCTGATCGACGGCTATCGCCGGTTCCGTAGCGGCGACTGGCGCGAACAGCGCGAACGCTGGGCGCAGTTGAGCGACGGGCAATCGCCGCAGGTGATGGTGATTTCATGTTCCGATAGCCGGGTCGATCCGGCCCAGATCCTCGATGTCGCGCCGGGCGAGATCTTCGTGGTGCGCAACGTCGCGGCGATGGTCCCTCCCTACGAGACCACACCCGGCAATCACGGCGTGTCCGCGGCGGTGGAATTCGCCGTCCAGTTCCTTAAGGTTCGCGAGATCGTCGTCATGGGGCATGGCGCGTGCGGGGGGTGCAAGGCGGCCCTGACCCGCGATCTCCACGGCAACGATCCGGGCGAAGGGGGCTTCGTTGCCCGCTGGGTGTCGATGCTGGATGAGGCCCGCGATCGGGTTGTCGACCAGCACGGCAGCGACGGCGCGACTGCCGAGCTCGAAATGGAGCTCGCAGCGGTTCGCGAGAGCCTGGCCAATCTGCGGACCTTCCCCTTTGTCAGCGAAAAGGAGCGGTCGGGCGAATTGACCCTCCACGGCGCGCATTTCGCCATTGCGGACGGGATTCTGCGCCAGCTCGACGAGGATAGCGGAACCTTCACACCGGCAGAATAGGTCCCGCGCTTGCGCGAGACCGGCTGGCGGGCCATGGGCAGGCCATGACCGAGCAGACCCTCAAGAACATCGCCCTCCTCATTGACGCGGACAATACCACGCCCAAGGGGATCGACCCGGTGCTGACCGTCATGGCCGAACTGGGCCAGGTCAACATCAAGCGCGCTTACGGGAATTTCGCGAAGAACAATCTCGCCAACTGGGACAAGATCACCCACCGCTACGGCATCAGGCCGCAGCAGCAATTCGACCTGACGGCGGGCAAGAACGCCACCGACATGGCGATGACGATCGACGCGATCGACCTTCTGTATCAGGGCAAGGTCGATGGGTTCGGGATCATGAGCTCGGACAGCGACTTCACCCCGCTGGTCACGCGGCTTCGGCAGGACGGGTTGGTCGTTTACGGCTTCGGCAGCACCAGCAAGACGCCGGCCGCCTTCAAGAGCGCCTGTACCCGCTTCATCGACATCGACGCGCTAATCAAGGGCGCATCGGACGAGCCCGAGACTTCCAAGGCGCGCGCCGCGCCGGGCAAAGGCCAGATCGACGACGAACTGGTGGAATTGCTCGGCACCGCATGGAAAGCCGCCAAACGCGACGACAAGGGCTTTGCCCCGATGGGCGAAGTCGGGAAGATCGCGGGCAATCGGTCCAGCTTTGATGTGCGCAATTACGGATATAAGCGCCTGTCCGACCTGTTCGAGGCGATCGACCAGTTTCAAGTCGACCGGCGCGACAATAACGGCATTTACGTCAAACGCCTGCGCTGACCGCCGAACCCTCTCAAACGCAAAAAGGGCGCGGAGGCCGAAGCCGCCGCGCCCTTTTCCATTTTTACCGAAGGCTTGGTGCGATCAGGAGCCCGCCTGCTGCGTGGCGTAGATCGCCCACAGATTGGCGATCGCCTGACGTGCACCCTGGACCTTGTTGAAGGTCGCCTCGGCTTCCGAATATTTGCCCTGGTCGAGCTGCGCGATACCCATGCGCGTCAGCACGAGCGGGGTGTTGGCACCCGACATGGCCGAAGCCTTCGCATAGAACTCCTCGGCCTCGGCACCGCGACCGTAGCTGAGATAGGCGTCACCCGCCGCCATGACGGTGGCGAGGTTGGCATTCGAGGCCCGCGCATCGCGCGCAAGTTCCGGCAGTTCGGTTTCGTCGATCTTCACGCGGCGCGCCGCTTCGGCCCGCGCCTCGCTCACGAAGCTGTTGCTGCGGTCCAGCATCCCGCTGGAATAGCCCTCGTCGATGACCGCGACCACTTCGCCTGGCAGTTTGCGAGGATCGGCCTGCTCGACATATTCGAGATACTGGTTGGCCTGGCGGATGCCGTTCACGCGCCGTGCAAGACGCAGCAGGTCGAGCGAATCCTGACCCGAAACGTCCGCGGTGTTGTAAAGGATGCCGATGGCATCGCCCCAGCTGGTGTCGCTGGGATAATCGCGCACATACATCGCGGCATAATCGCGCGCCTGTTGATCGAGCTGGTTGTTATAGGCCATGGCCAGACCACGCTTGATCCACGCCTCGTCGACCGGCTGACCGGCCTGACGCTTCGCTTCGATCGCCTGGCTAAGATAGGTGATGCCATCGGCGAAGCGGTCTTCGGCGAAATAGGTCTCAGCGATCAGGGCCTCCGGATCGTTTTCCGTGTAACCCAACGCAACCGCCTGCTCCATATAGCTACGTGCCGCGCTGAAATCGCGATCCTGATAAGCATACTGACCGGCGAGGAAATTATACTGCGGCTGATTGGCGGCAGGAACCTTCCCGCTTTCGAGCATCATCGCGATGCCTTGGCGCTGGAGCGACCGATCGCTTGCCTTGGTGCCGACCGCATAGGTGAAATTACCCGCGACGAAGCGATCATCGTTATTTTCGACAGCCGCGATCATTCCGGGCAGCGCCGCCTTGACTGCCGCGATATCGGTGCCTTGGTCGAACTGGGTCTGAACCGGATTATAGGCCGCGATAAAAGCCTTGGAATATTGCGGCTTGGCGGCTTCATCGCCATCCTTCTTTTTCTTCTGTGCGGCAGCAGGCGCTTCGAGCGCGGTCACGGACAGAACGCCGCCCATGCCCAGCGCGAGCGCCAGAGCGAGAGTGGACGAGCGCTTGGAGAAAACGGTAAATCGCATAAGAGTGCTCCCAAGAGTGGTACAGGTGATCCTTGTTACCGGATCGCCCGACGATCGGGCGGACCTTTGGCGACAAGGCTCCTTCATTGCAAATCGGTCTAGGCAAAGTGGGCTGAATAGCGTTTGAATGTCCACAAATGCCGCAGTTCATTTCGGCCCGCCCGTTGGTCCGGGCCGGATGTGTGGATAAAGCGCGCGACAGGGCGGGCCGGTTCCCCGGTTCCGGTGGCGCAGGGCGGCTTTTTGCCCTAGCCTCCCACCATTCCGCATTTCCGCTGACTATCGAGAAGACGCAGTCTTGAGCGACGATACCGACATGATCACTCCCGCGCCCTATGGCGGGGACGAATACGCCCGCATCGACATCGTCGATGAGATGAAGACCAGCTATCTCGATTACGCGATGAGCGTGATCGTGAGCCGCGCGCTTCCCGATGTGCGCGACGGGTTGAAGCCGGTCCACCGCCGCATCCTCTTCGCCAGCCAGGAAGGCGGCTTCGTCGCCGGAAGGCCCTATCGCAAGAGCGCCAAGATCGTCGGCGACGTGATGGGCAACTACCACCCGCACGGCGACAGCGCGATCTACGATGCGCTTGCCCGCATGACGCAGGACTGGTCGATGCGCGTCCCGCTGGTCGACGGCCAGGGCAATTTCGGATCGATGGACCCCGATCCGCCCGCCTCGATGCGCTACACCGAAGCGCGCCTGGCGCGCGTCGCCAACGCCCTGCTCGACGATCTCGACAAGGATACCGTCGATTTCACCGACAATTACGACCAGTCGCGGCAGGAACCCACTGTCCTGCCCGCGCGCTTCCCGAACCTGCTGGTCAATGGGGCGGGCGGCATCGCGGTGGGCATGGCCACCAACGTTCCCCCGCACAATCTGGGCGAGGTGATCGACGGCTGCTTCGCCTATATGGACAACCCGGCGATCACGTCGGAGGAATTGTTCGAGATCATCCCCGGCCCCGATTTCCCGACCGCGCCGCTGATCCTGGGCAAATCCGGTGCCCGCTCCGCCTACACCACCGGCCGCGGTTCCATCCTGATGCGCGCCCGGCACGAAATCGAGGAAAAGCGCGGAGAGCGGCGGTCGATCGTCCTCACCTCGATCCCCTATCAGGTCGGCAAGAACGGTCTCGTCGAAAAGATCGCCGAAGCCGCGAAGGAAAAGCGGATCGAGGGGATTTCCGACATCCGCGACGAAAGCTCGCGCGAGGGTGTGCGCGTGGTCGTGGACCTGAAGCGCGACGCCTCGCCCGAAGTCGTACTCAACCAGATCTGGCGCTATTCCCCCGCGCAGGCCAGCTTCCCCGCCAATATGCTGGCGATCCGCGGTGGCCGCCCGGAAGTCCTGACGCTTCGCGACTTCATCCAGGCGTTCATCAGCTTCCGCGAACAGGTCATTACCCGCCGCACCAAGTTCGAACTGAACAAGGCGCGCGAGCGGGCCCATATCCTGCTCGGCCTCGTAGTCGCGGTGTCGAACATGGACGAGGTCGTGGCGATGATCCGCGGCTCGTCCAATCCGGGCGAGGCGCGCGCGAAACTGCTCGCCAAGGAATGGCCGATCGGCGAGATCGCGCAATATATCGCGCTGGTCGAAGCGATCGAACCCAATGCCGAACAGGAAGGCGGAACCTATCGCCTGTCCGAACGGCAGGTGAAGGCGATCCTCGACCTCAGACTGCACCGACTGACGGCGCTTGGCCGCGACGAGATCGCCGACGAGTTGAAGGAACTCGCGGTCGCGATCGAGGAATATCTCGCGATCCTTGCCGACCGGGTCAAACTCTACGCCGTGATGCGCGAAGAATTGCAGGAAATCCGCGATCTCTACGCCACGCCGCGCCTCAGCGAGATCGCACCGGCTTGGGACGGCCTCGAGGACGAGGACCTGATCGAGCGCGAGGAGATGGTCGTCACCGTGACCCATGGTGGTTACATCAAGCGCACCCCGCTGACGACGTTCCGCGCGCAGGCGCGCGGCGGCAAGGGCCGCAGCGGCATGGCGACCAAGGACGAGGACGCGGTGGTCGAACTCTTCGTCACCTCGACTCACAATCCGGTGCTGTTCTTCACCAATACCGGCCGGGTCTATCGTCTTAAGGTCTGGAAGCTGCCCGAAGGCGGGCCGCAGACCAAGGGGCGGCCGATGGTCAACCTCCTCCCGCTGGGCGATGACGAGCGCGTGACCAATGTGCTCCCGCTGCCCGAGGATGAGGCTGAGTGGGACAAGCTCAACATCGTCTTTGCCACCGAACAGGGCATGGTGCGGCGCAATTCTATGGATGCCTTCACCAACGTTCCCTCCAACGGCAAATATGCGATGGGCTTCGTCGAGGATAGCGGTGACCGGCTGGTCGGCGTGCGCCTGTTGAATGAAAGTCAGGAAATCTTCCTCGCTTCGGATTCGGGCAAGGCGATCCGCTTCCAGGCGACCGATGCGCGCGAAACCAAGAGCCGCACGGGCATCGGTGTGCGCGGTATGCTGCTCAAGGGCGGCGCCAAGGTCGTCTCAATGGCCGTGCTCGACGCTGGCGAGCCGGAAACCGAAGTGCGCGACGCATATCTGCGCGGCGCGAGCTGGAAGAACAACGACACTGCAATCGACCTGCCGGACGAGAAGATCGCGGAATTGGCGGGAAGCGAAGAGTTCATCCTCACGCTGACCGCGAACGGATACGGCAAGATTACGTCGAGCTACGAATATCGCACCATCGGGCGCGGTGGCCAGGGCCTCACGAATATCGGCGAGCCGTCCTCGAACCCGGACCGCAACGGGCCGGTGGTCGCCAGCTTCCCGGTCAAGCACGGGTCGCAGCTGATGCTGGTGACCGATCAGGCCAAGCTGATCCGCCTGCCGATCACCTTCCGCCACCTGATCGAGGGCGGGTTCGACACCCATGCGGGCTATTCGATCTCGGGCCGCGGATCATCAGGCGTTCGCATCTTCAACGTGGCGAAGGGCGAGCAGATCGTAGGCGCCGCGCCGATCGACGAAACCGAAGAGCCGGAGAACGAGGCGGAGGAAGCGGTCGCGGACGAGATCGCCAGCCATGGCGGTTCGATCCACCCGACCACGCCGCACACGACCGCTCATTCGGACGACAATATCGAGGACGAACCGGACAGCGACTGAGCGCTATCGGTGCAGGCCCTTCGCCACTTCGTTGCGGAGGGCCTGCACCACGCCGGTCGCGATCATCAGCTGGCCGATATAATAGAGCGGCCAGACCATCCAGTCCGCCGCCGTGGGATCGAACCGTCCCGCCTCGCGCGCGATAATCATCAGGTCCGACGCGACGAACAACAGTGTCCCCATCCCGACGCGGTAGCGCGGGAAACGGCTGATCCAGGCCGACGCGCTCATTGCGGCAATGGTAGCGGCATAGAGAGTCGCAAGCTGCCAGTTCGCCTGCGGCCAGGCCGACAGCGCCGCGATCGCCGGGACCAGCAGCAGGATCGCGATCGCCGTCTGTTTCTGGCTGGCCCGCAAGGTCTTTCTGCGATTGCGCCAGTAGAGCGCGATCGCAACGAGGTGCGACAGCGCGAACAGCCCCGCCCCGATAAGAAAGGATATCTCGAGCACGATGTCGGCCAATGCGGCCACAGCGAGGACGCTCGCAATCAGGGCTCCGTCGATCCCGCTGCTTCGCCGCGCGGCGTAGATCGCCAGCAGGCCGACGCCAGCGCCTTTCAGGGCCATTACGAAAAGGCCCGGAAGCTGATCCGAGAGCAGGAAATAGCCAAGCGACGCGACGATGCTGGCCAGCAACCAGGGCCGATGATCGATCAGGGCTGTGCGAGCGGGTGTGGGCATTGCCCGCGAATGGCGTGGTTTGGCCCTACCGGCAAGCCATCACTCCCCTCACGTTGAAAGCGCGCCCCGTTTGGCGTAGCGGGCGCCATGATGGCTCACGATATCCACATCATCGGCGGCGGGCTCGCCGGAAGCGAAGCGACCTGGCAATTGGCACAGCGGGGTTTCCGCGTCCGCCTGTCCGAAATGCGCGGCTCGGGCGACATGACCCCCGCCCACCAGACCGACGGATTGGCTGAGCTGGTCTGCTCCAACAGCTTCCGCTCGGACGATAGCGACAAGAACGCGGTCGGCCTGCTGCATGACGAAATGCGGCGGTTGGACAGCCTTGTCATGATGGCCGGCGAAAAAGCCCGCGTTCCCGCCGGATCGGCCATGGCGGTGGATCGCGATGTCTTCTCGGCGGAAGTCGAGCGCGCTTTGTTGGAACATCCCAATGTAACCGTCGTGCGCGAGCGTGTCGACGCCCTGCCCGATAGCGGCCCGACGATCGTCGCCACCGGCCCGCTGACCGCGCAATCGCTGGCGCAAAGCATCGTCGAAGCCACGGGGCAGGACCGGCTGGCCTTTTTCGACGCGATCGCGCCGATCGTCCATCGCGACAGTATCGACATGGACATCTGCTGGATCCAGTCGCGCTGGAACAAGCGCACCGAAGCCTCGAACGAGGAAGGCGATTACATCAACTGCCCCATGACGAAGGAACAGTATTACGCCTTCCATCAAGGCCTGATGGACGGCGAGAAGACCGAATTTCGCGAATGGGAGAAGGACACGCCTTATTTCGATGGCTGTATGCCGATCGAGGTGATGGCGGCGCGCGGCGTCGAGACCTTGCGCTTCGGCCCGATGAAGCCGGTCGGCCTCGACAATCCGCGCGACACGACGCCGGAATTTCCGCAAGGCCGTTGGCCCTATGCGGTCGTCCAGCTGCGCCAGGATAACAAACTGGGCACGCTGTGGAACATGGTCGGCTTCCAGACCAAGCTCAAGCACGGGGCGCAGGTCGAGCTGTTTCGGACGATCCCCGGTCTCGAAAACGCGGAATTCGCCCGGCTTGGCGGTCTGCACCGGAACACCTTCCTCAATTCTCCTCTGGTCCTCGACCGCCAGCTCAGGCTCAATCGTGCACACCACATCCGGTTTGCCGGGCAGGTGACGGGCTGCGAAGGCTATGTCGAGAGCGCGGCGGTGGGTCTGATGGCGGGGCTGATGGCGGCGAGCGAACTGGCGGGCCGTGACTGGGCCCCTCCCCCACGAACCACGGCACTAGGGGCGCTTCTCTCGCACATCACCGGCGATGCCGAAGCGGAAACCTTCCAGCCCATGAACGTGAATTTCGGCCTCTTTCCGCCGCTCCACGATGTCGGCAAGAAACAGCGCAAGGAAGCCTATACCGCGCGGGCGAAGGCGGATCTCGGCCAATGGCTGCCCATTCTGGAGCGCGTGCCCGCCTGAGCCCGATTCAGCAGCGGCAGGCCGGCTTGGGTTTCGGCTTGGGCGCAGTGGTGGCGAATTCCGCCGGCGTCAGGGAGAGATTTCCGTCCGCATCGGCGCCTTCGAACTTGTCGACCGTGGCGACCGCCCATTCCTCGAAGGTCAGCAAATTGTTCCCGTCCTTGTCGAGCTTGCGAAAGGCGTCGGTTCGGCTGGATAGCATCTCGGTACGCGAGATCTTCCAGTCGCGATTGCGGTCGTAGCGGAAGAAGCGGCGCTGTTCGCGGGTGAGTTCGGTCGCCTCCGGCGGTTCCGGCCCGCGCAGATTGGTCGCATCGGCGCTTGGTAACTGGGAATCGTCGGCGCTCTCGGTCGGTTCGACCAGCGGCGGAGGTGCACCGCGCTCGACCTCGGCCCGGCCCTGCCACCAGAAGAAGCCGATCCCGGCCAGTATCAAGGCGCAGAATGCCCCCAACAACCCGTTTCGCATAAAGAGGGTCTCCCCCGATCAGACAGCCCGTCTAGCGCCCGGTCAGTCCTCGTCGCAAGACCGATAGGAGGTCGCCTGCGCGTGAAAGGGGTGCCGCCCCGCTCTCCAGCGCGCGGCGCCCGATCGTCTCCAATACAATCAGCGCCCGCAAGGCCCGCGGCAGGCGCGGTGCGTTCGGTAGCGCGAGCCCCTCGCGGCGTGCCAGTTCTCTCGCTTCGCTCTCGCTCATACTCGCCGCAGCGTCCGCCATGCTCCACCGCCCGCTCGCGAGCGCGATCGCCCGCTTGTCAGCCTTCGACCCGAGATGGTCCGCAAGGACGAGCCATCCGACCGCACGTCCCTCTCGATAGGCTTCGAAATCCGCATTCCGCGGCGGCGTATTCGCGAGCAGCGCTTCCCAGCCATCCACCAGACGTCCCAACCCGGACACGTCGGCGTCCCACGAGGCCAATTCCGACAGGATCGGATTGCCGACGGGCCAGTTCTCGCGCGGTTCGGCAAACCGGTCCCGCCACCAGGCGAGCCGCATCTGTGCCAGGATCGGTTCGCTGACCGTGAAGACGAATTTGGCGAACTGCGCATCCAGCGCAAGCAAGGTGTCGACGGCCGATCTCGCCGCACCGGAAGTGTAGCTGTTCGCAATGCGATGGATGTGTGCGCGGTCCACGTTTCGTCCTGCAATCCGCCCCGGTTTACACGTTGTTAGGCATGGAGCGGTACGTAGGCTTAACCGCAACCATCGCATAGGGCCCGCCATGGACTATCGCGCCGAGACCACATGATGTCAGCACGACCGAGCTACAGGTTCTCGTTGACGGCGCTGCGCCGTAACACCGGCGGCAATGTGCTGGCGATCGCGGCTGCGAGCGTTCTTCCCATTCTGGCTGTCATCGGCGGCGCGGTCGACATGAGCCGCAATTACATGGTGATGACCCGGCTGCAACAGGCTTGCGATGCGGGCGTCCTCGCCGGGCGCAAGGCAGTCGGGGCCAATCGCTACGACGCATCTGCGGCGGCCCAGGCGACGAAGATGTTCAACGCGAACTACCCGAAATCCTACGCGGGTAGCTATGATCTGAGCTTCACGCCCTCCTCGCCCGATGACGGAATTACCGTCAATGGAATCGCCAAAGCCAGCGTCCCGACCGCGATCATGAAGATTTTCGGCTACAAGCGGCAAAATTTGACTGCCGACTGTGCCGCGACTTTCAAAATTACCAATACCGATGTGACCATGGTCCTCGACGTCACCGGTTCCATGGGATGGTCGATCTCCGACGGTGCCGGAGGTACGACGACCCGAATAGAAGCGCTCAAGAAGGCGACCAAGAACTTCTACGACACGATGGCTTCGGCCAGCGCGAACTCAGGCGCGCGCATCCGCTATTCCTTCGTTCCCTATTCGCAAAGCGTGAACGCCGCACGTCTGGTCAAGACGCGTGACCCTTCCTTCATCGTCGGCGGAAACATCGCAGACACCGTCAATTTTTCGACAAGGCGGCCAGTCTACGAATCGACGGAAACGCGGATCGAGACGCTCACCGATGTCGATGCCTACGAGTGCTATGAGCTGTATTCGAAGAACCAGCCCATCACCGGCTGGTGGGCACCAAGCAATGATGGTTACACGCAAGGTCAGAACGCGACGAAATCCGGCGATTCCAGCGGCACCTACACGTTTCAATATTACAGCTGGAACGGCTCGACAGCCTATCCCAACACCTACCTGCGGGGGTCATCCTACTGGCGGACGTGCCAGCGCAGATCGATCCGCAAGGCGATCACCTACGATCGCAACGCGCCGAACGCGCGGTTCCTTCGCTACGATTATGAACAGGTCGCGACCCCGATCAACGCATATTACAACACATTGACCAATGGGTCCGTTGTCACGCGGCCTTCGGAACACGGTTCCTACAGCGACCGCTGGGCGGGTTGTCTTCGAGAACCGGATACTGTCAACTCCGATACATTCACCTTCAACACACTGTCAGGCCGTATCGAGCCGACTGCCGCAAAAGACCTCAATATCGATCTCGTGCCGAGCACCAATTCGGATCGCTGGAAACCTTTATGGCCGGAGATTATCTATCACCGGGAAGGGAACCCCAATAAAGTAAGCATTACGGATTCGAGCACCAATCCCCCATATACCTATGGTTATGTCTATGGTGCTTGCCCGCCCGCTGCGACCAATCTGGCGCAATTGAACAAGAGTGCTTTCGATGCCTACGTGAACAGCTTGGCAGCGCTGGGTGGAACGTATCACGATATAGGAATCCTCTGGGGGGCGCGTCTCTCTTCCCCCGATGGAATCTTCTCTTCGAACGTAAACGAAACCGCTCCGAATAATGGGTTCGTTTCGCGCAACATGATCTTCATGACCGATGGTGAATTATCCACCACTGTTTACGATTCGAATTCCTACGGAAACGAATGGAATGATCACAGGATCGTCAACTGGACCGGAGCGTATTGGGACGCGGCAGGGATCCAGGCGAAGCAGAACCCGAACCACAGGGCTCGCTTCCTCGCCCTTTGCGAGGCGGTGAAGGCGAAGAATATCCGTCTTTGGGTGGTCGCCTTCGCCACCAGTCTCGACAGCAATCTGGTCCAGTGCGCCAGCCCGAACAGCGCTTTCGTTTCGACCAACGCAGCGCAGCTCAATGACAATTTCGAGCGCATCGCCAAGAGCATGTCCGACCTCAGGATCGTGCAATGATCCGCCGACCGATGGGGAGCGATCAACGGGGCGCGACGGTCGTCGAGCTCGCCTTTGCGCTGCCCGTTTTTGTGATGCTCATCATGGGGGCGTTTCATTTCGGGCACCAGATCTACATCAATGCCGTAATGCAGGGCGCGCTGGAGGAAGCATCGCGGCAGGTGTCGTTGGAAACGGCAAACGGGCAGTTCGGGGAAATCGAGAAGCGCTACAAATCTCAGATCCAACCCATCATGCCGCAGGCCACGATTTCGCTGACGGCTCAAAATTACAAAGATTATGATTCCGTCGACCAGCCCGAGGTTTGGGCGGACGGCAACAGCGACGGGCGTTGCAACAACAACGAGGCTTTCGAGGATCTCAATCGCAACGGCCGCTGGGACGCGGATGCCGGGGCGACCGGCATTGGCGGCGCGCGCGACATCGTCGAATTGACCGCCAACGTTTCGTACGAGGCCCTGTTTCCCTTCTATCGCTTCATCGGCGGGTCTTCCATCGTCAACCTTTCGAGCAAGACCTACCTCAAGACGCAGCCCTACAAGCAGCAGCAAGCCCGCCAGCCCGTCACGGGAGTATGCCCGTGAAGTCGCGGACACTGAAGGGGATGCGCTCGAGAGTACGCCGCCGCTGGCGTGCTCTGCCGGGGGCTCAGTCCGGGCTCGCGCTGATCGAGTTCGCCTTTTCGCTACCGATTTTCATGCTGCTCGCCATGTTCGGAGCCGAGATCGCATTTCTCGCGACGGCCAACATGCGCACCAGCCAGGTCGCGCTGATGCTGGCCGACAACGCCTCCCGTCTCGGCCAGACCGACACCAACACGCTGTCTCCAACCATTACTGATAGCGACATCAACACGGTGCTGAGAGGCGCCTCGCTCCAGACCAAGACGCTCGGCATGATGCAGAAGGGGCGGATCGTCATCTCGAGCCTCGAACGCAATGCGACCGGCGGGCAAACCATACACTGGCAGAGATGCGCGGGCGTCTATAATCGCGGCTCCATGTATGGGAGCGAAGGCAAGGGCGCTTCTGATAATTCGTTCCTGGGCATGGGGCGCGGAACAGCCATCGCGACGGCGGAGCCGGGTAGCGCGGTGATGTTTGTGGAAGTGTTCTATCGCTACACGCCTTTATTCGGCACGACCTTCATGTCCGAGCGTGTGCTGTCTCAAGAGGCCGCAATGGTGATCCGCGATAATCGCAACCTGTCCGCAGGCCTCGCCAACAATGTCGAATCGAGCAAGCGCATGACGTGCGACAAATACCGGACGATCTGATGCGACATTCGGACCCACCCATTGGCATCAGGAAGAATCACCTGCTTTGGGCGGTCGGCGCGATCGTGTTGGGCATCATCCTGTTTTTCCCGTCGGATTTCGAGCCCGATAGCAACGCACCGGCGACGAGCGCCGAAGCGGACACTTCTGCGGCAATCGCGGGCTCGTCAGCCTCGCCTTCGAACGATGGGGTGACGACATTCGCTCGCAGCGAACCTGTCTCGGTCGGACAGGGATCGGAGCAGAAAGAGATCACCACATTGCGCCAGCAGATGGCCGATACGGGAACAGGTTTCTTGTTGCCGAACACCCAGCCCGTCGCTTCCGCTGCGATTTCGCGCGATGTGTTCGCTGCCGGAGAAGCCTACACCGCCAAAACCAGCGGTTGCGGAAACGCAGCGGGATGCGATCGCCGCTGAGTTTCCACTCGCGTCCACTTAGTCCCGGTAACAGACCTTCTTGACCGCCTCGACGATCCGCGGCGCATCGATGAGCGCGAGCTTTTCGAGATTGGCGGCATAGGGCAACGGGACATCCTCGTTGCAGACCCTCAGGACCGGCGCATCGAGATGGTCGAAACCTTCCTCCATGCAGATCGCCGTCACTTCCGAGGCGATCGAGCAGGTCGGCCAGCCTTCTTCGGCGATGACGAGGCGATTGGTCTTCGCCAGGCTGTCGAGGATCGCCTGCTTGTCGAGCGGGCGCAGCGTGCGCAGGTCGATGACTTCCGCCTCGATCCCTTCTTCGGCGAGCTTTTCCGCCGCTTCCAGCGAGAAACCGACGCCGATCGAATAGCTCACGATCGTCACATCCGATCCTTCGCGGACAATACGCGCCTTGCCGATCGGCAGGACGTGGTCGTCCAACTGCGGCAATTCGAAACTGCGGCCGTAGACCAGCTCGTTCTCGAGGAAGACAACCGGATCCTCGCTGCGGATGGCGGCCTTCATCAAACCCTTGGCGTCCGAGCTGTCATAAGGCGCGATCACAATCAGGCCGGGCACACTGGCATACCACGGGCCGTAATTCTGGCTGTGCTGCGCGCCCACCCGGCTCGCCGCACCATTGGGGCCACGGAACACGATCGGGCACCGCATCTGGCCGCCGGACATGTAATTGGTCTTGGCCGCCGAATTGATGATGTGATCGATCGCCTGCATGGCGAAATTGAAGGTCATGAATTCGACGATCGGACGAAGGCCGCCCATCGCCGCGCCGGTGCCGATACCGGCAAAGCCGTATTCGGTGATCGGCGTGTCGATCACACGCTTGGGACCGAACTCGTCGAGCAGGCCCTGAGTGACCTTGTAGGCGCCCTGATATTCGGCGACTTCCTCACCCATCACGAACACCCGTTCGTCACGGCGCATTTCTTCGGCCATGCCGTCACGCAAGGCCTCGCGCACGCTGATCGTCAGCATGTTGGTGCCGGCAGGTATCTCGGGATCGCTGGCGGGTGTGCGTGACTGTTTCGCAGGCTTGGCGGCCTTATCCTCGCCATCGGTTTCGCTATCACCGCGACCGACATCCTTGCCCTCGCCCGGCACGTCCTCGACCTCGCTCGAAGACGGTGCTTCGACAGAAGAGGCATCTTCGCCCTCGCCTGCAAGCATGGCGATGACTTCGCCGACCTTCACACCCTCGGTGCCCTCGGCGACCATGATCTTGCCCAGCGTGCCTTCGTCGACCGCTTCGAATTCCATGGTAGCCTTGTCCGTCTCGATCTCGGCGATGATGTCGCCGATCTCGATCGTGTCACCTTCCTGCTTTAGCCATTTGGCGAGCGTGCCTTCCTCCATGGTGGGGGACAGTGCGGGCATCTTCAGTTCGATCGCCATGGCTCAATACTCCTCCACCAGGACATCGGTATAGAGTTCGGCCGGATCGGGCTCGGGCGAATTCTCGGCGAAATCGGCGGCTTCGCTCACCACGTTGCGGATATCCTTGTCGATGGCCTTCAGATCGTCCTCGCTCTTTCCCTTCTCGATCAAAAGCTTCTTGATCGCTTCGATCGGGTCCTTGTGGTCGCGATAATCCTGCACTTCCTCACGCGTCCGGTATTTCGCCGGGTCGGACATCGAATGCCCGCGATAGCGATAGGTGTTGCACTCCATGAGCACGGGGCCGTTGCCTTCGCGCACATGCTTGAACGCGATTTCCGCCGCCTGGCGCACTTCGAGAACGTCCATCCCGTTCACGTGCATCCCCGGAATGCGGAAGGCAGTGCCGCGACGATAGAATTCGGTTTCGGCGGAGCTGCGCTTGACGGCGGTGCCCATGGCGTACTGGTTGTTCTCGACCACGAAGACGATCGGCAGGTTCCACAGGCTCGCCATGTTCATGGTCTCATAGACCTGCCCCTGGTTCGCCGCCCCGTCGCCGAAATAGGCGAGACAGAGGCCACCATCCTCGTTGTATTGATGCGCGAGGGCCAAACCGCCGCCCAGCGCGACCTGCGCACCCACGATGCCGTGGCCCCCATAGAATTTATGCTCGGTGCTGAACATGTGCATCGAGCCGCCCTTGCCCTTGGAAATCCCCGCCTGGCGTCCGGTCAGTTCCGCCATGATGACCTTGGGATCGATCCCGTAGGCGAGCATATGGCCGTGATCGCGATAGCCGGTGATGACGCTGTCGCGATCATTGTCGAGCGCGCTCTGAAGCCCGATCGCGACCGCTTCCTGGCCGATATAGAGATGGCAGAACCCGCCGATCAGGCCGAGGCCATATAGCTGCCCGGCGCGTTCCTCGAACCGGCGGATCAGCAGCATCTGCTCGTAGAAATGCAGCATCTGTTCGTCGGAGGCATCGAAGCGCTTCTGTTGCTCAAGCTCCTGCTGCAGGCTGCGGAGGGCGAAATCCTCGGAATCGGATTTGGGTTGCGTGGCGGGCGCGGGATTCTTCGCTTTTGCAGGAGCTTTGGCCAAGGTGCTCTTCCCTCTCATGATCGTTCGTTGCGCCGGATCGGCGCTCACCCGCCTATAGGCACAGGCTCGCCACCCGCGCAACGGCGAGGACCATGTTTGCATACAAAAACGTTACGGAACCGCCGCACTTCACGGCGGGATCGGGTTAATCAGTCGGTCGGATCTTCGAGCCGTATCATGACCTCGTCCGGGTGAACGACGTTCAGCTGGCTGCGCAGCAGCTCGCCCACCATGTCGGGATCGGCGCTTTCGGGGTCGAGCAGTTCGACCTTGTTGCGCAGCATATCGCGTTCCGCCGTCAATTCGGCCAGCTGCGCCTGTCGCTGGTCGCGCAGCCGCAGGTTCTCGCTCCAGGCGAGCAGGCCGGACGGACCGGCGATCGCGAACCCGCCCATGAGCAACAGAGCAAGCAGGGCGAAGGTTTGCACCCTGCCCTGGCGAGTCTTGCCCAAAACTGCACGTTTGCGTTTCACATTGCGACAGAATCACTTTTGCCCGCCGCGCGCAAGCCCTCTTGTGCCTCGAAAGCCTTGCGGAACTTGCACGAGCGCCGAGCCGTTGCATCCTTGACACGTTTGGCTCGCTTCGGTAACTAGTTTCCATTGAAACTATAACCAGACAGAGGATCTCCCATGCCCGATCTCTTCGAAAATCCCATCGGCCTCGACGGTTTCGAATTCGTCGAATTCTGCGCTCCTGAAAAAGGGATGGTCGAACCGGTCTTCGAAGCGATGGGGTTCAGCCATGTGGCAGACCACCGTTCGAAGGATGTGCAATTGTGGCGCCAGGGCCGCATCAACCTGATCGTCAATTACGAACCGAAGAGCGCGGCGTGGTTCTTCGCGCGCGAACACGGCCCCTCTGCCTGCGGAATGGGCTTCCGCGTCAAGAACGCGGCCAAGGCCTATGATGAATTGCTCGCGCGGGGCGCAGAGCCGGTGTCGGTCGAAACGGGGCCGATGGAACTGCGCATTCCTGCAATCCGTGGGATCGGCGGCGCTATCGTCTATCTGATCGACCGTTACGAAAACGAGGATGGTCAGGGTCTTTCGATCTACGACATCGATTTCGAATATCGCGACGGTGTGGAACGCCATCCCGAGGGCGCCGGGTTCAATGTCATCGATCACCTGACCCACAACGTCTACAACGGACGGATGAAATACTGGGCCGATTATTACGAGACCCTGTTCAATTTCCGCGAGATCCGCTTCTTCGACATCAAGGGCGAGTATACTGGCCTGACCTCCAAGGCGCTGACCGCACCCGATGGCAAGATCCGCATCCCGCTCAATGAAGAAGGCGAAGGCGGCAAGGGCCAGATCGAGGAGTTCCTCAAGGAATTCAACGGTGAAGGCATCCAACACATCGCGCTCATCTGCGACGATCTCGTCAAGGCGTGGGACCGGTTGAAGGAATTCGGCGTGCCCTTCATGACCGCGCCGCCCGAAACCTATTACGAGATGCTGCCCGAACGCCTGCCCGATCACGGCGAGCCGGTCGATGAATTGAAGGCACGCGGCATCCTGCTGGACGGGACCACCGAGGGCGGCCAGCCCCGCCTGCTTCTCCAGATCTTCGCCGAAGCGCAGGTCGGCCCGGTCTTCTTCGAGTTCATCCAGCGCAAGGGCGATGAAGGCTTCGGCGAAGGCAATTTCAAAGCCCTGTTCGAAAGCATGGAGCGCGATCAGATCAAGCGCGGCACCCTGTCTGTCGAACAGGCGAAAACCGTCGAAGCGGAGCCGGCGGAATGACCAACCAGGCCCCCCACCCCATCAAGCTCGGCGGCGTCCACCATGCGGCCTATCGCTGCAAGGATGCGAAGGAGACCGTCGAATGGTACGGCAAGGTCCTGGGCATGGATTACACCACCGCCTTTGCCGAGGATCACGTTCCCTCGACCGGGGATTACGATCCCTATATGCACGTTTTCCTCGACGCGGGTAACGGCAACATCCTCGCTTTCTTCGAACTGCCCAACCAGAAGGATATGGGCCGCGACGAGAACACGCCGCAATGGGTCCAGCATCTCGCCTTCGAGGTCGCAAGCGAGGAGGAATTGCTGGCGGCGAAGGACCATGTCGAAAGCCTTGGCATCGACGTACTCGGCCCGACGCATCACGGCATTTTCAAATCGATCTATTTCTTCGACCCCAACGGTCACCGCGTCGAATTGGCGACCGATATCGGCACGGACGAGCAATATGCCGAGCTCAAGCGTGTCGCGCCGGTTATGCTTGAGGAATGGAGCGAAACGAAGACTGCGCCGAAACACGCGGACTGGCTCCACGAGATCGCGCGCAAGGAAAACGCCGCCAAATCGGCCTGACCTCAAGGACCACCTTTCCCTCGTTTCGGAACCGCGACGGGTTTCTGCCCGTTATGCGCCCTAAACGAGGGAAAATTCATGCAGGTCAGCCAGACGGCGGCTCAGGCAGCTGACGCCACAGCACATTCCACATCCGCGACGAGTGTCGATACCGTTGCCACCTTGCAGGACCAATTGGTCGGGATGGGCGAAGGGTTCGTCCGCGCCCTGCCCGGCCTTGCCATCGCGCTCGTCGTTCTCCTCGTCACATGGATCGTGGCGCGGTTCGCCGCTCGCATCGCCGACCTGCTGATCGGCAAGACCGACGTCCGCCCCAGCCTCAAGAACCTCATCGACACGCTCGTCCGATTGGTCATCTGGATCATCGGAATTATGATCGCGGCGATCGTGGTTATGCCCGGCCTGACGCCCGCCAGCCTGTTTGCTGGGCTCGGCATCGGCGCGGTTGCGATCGGGTTCGCCTTTCAGGACATCTTCGAGAATTTCATGGCCGGCGTTCTGATCATGCTGCGTGAAAAGATGCGCATCGGCGACATCATCGAGTGCGAGGGGATCGTTGGCAAGGTCGAGCATATTACTTTGCGCGAAACCCACGTTCGCAAACTCTCGGGCGAAGTCACACTCGTGCCGAACTCGATGCTGTTCAAGAACCCGGTCGAGATCCTGACCGACGAGGTGAAGCGCCGCCACGAGGTCGTGGTCGGGGTAAGCTACGACACCAATCTCGATCACGCCGCCGATGTCATCCGCCGGGCGGTGGAGGGCGTGGAGGAAGTCGACAGCGAAAAGACGCTTGATATCTTCGCGCAGGAATTCAACGCGAGTTCGGTCGATTTCCTCGTCCGCTGGTGGGCCGGCTCGACTCCCCGTTCCGGGTGGGAAAGCAAGGACAAAGTGGTCCGCGCGATCAAGGCTGGCCTGGACGATGCGGGTATCGAAATTCCGTTCCCCTATGTCACCCATACCTTCAAGGAGAAAATTCCCTTGGGGAAGGATGTAGGCGAGGCCGCATAGTCTGCCGGGCGGAGGGTCGGCGAACGTGAAATGATGGTGCGCCCGACGCGAAAGAGTGGGCACCTATATCGCTAGGACATCCGAAAAGTTCTTGCCTCTCGAAATGACGCGCCGCGGCGGCTGAACAGGAGATCTATCTCCCTGCTACAGGCCTCTCTTGAGCGTGCCCGGACGCATTTTGGCGTGACGCCTGGCGGTTCGCGCAGCCATTGCCAGGAAGTCGGCGACGAGGGGGGAGCGATCGTCGGTCCGGAATGCCAGAGCGATCGGTGCGCGCGGCGAGACGTCGGCGATGGTGCGATAGATGGTGCCCTCGCCCCGGATCGAGCCGACCGAGCGGGGCACCACCGCCACACCGAAACCGGCCGCGACCAAGGGAATGATCGAGGCGATCTGCGATGCTTCCTGGCCGAGCCGGGGGCTGAACCCCGCTTTGTGGCAGGCCGCCAGAACGCTGTCGTACAGGCCCGGCCCGATGTCGCGCGGAAACAGGATCAGCTCCTCGCCCGCAATGGCCGAAAGCGGCAGCGGGTCCTGATCCCCCAGCGCATGATCCGCCGGCAGCGCGATCACCATGTCCTCGTCGAGACACAGGCGGAGCGTCAGCAGATCGCCCTCCTCCGCCGGAGGACGGATGAAGGCGACATCCAGCCGCCCTTCGCGCAATCCCGCCAGCAGCGCGGGCGTATTGCTTTGTTCGGGCGAGAGCACGACGTCGGGATGCGCGGTGCGATAGGCCCGCATGATGATCGGGATGGCGGGGTGGAAATAGGTCGCCCCCGCAAAACCCAGCCGCAGCCGACCGCTATTGCCCGCCTGATAACGGCGCGCCTCGGCCACCGCATCCTCCAGCCGCGCGACGATATCGATCGCCGCCGCCTGAAACTCCCGTCCGGCGGGGGTCAGTTCCACGCTGCGCGAATGCCGTATGAACAGCCGCGCGCCGATCGTCTCTTCGAGCTTGCGGATCTGCATGCTGAGCGGGGGCTGGCGAATCCCGATCTTTTCCGCCGCGCGCGTGAAATGCAGCTCCTGCGCCACGACAAGGAAGTAGCGCAGCCGGCGCAGATCTATGTCATCGAGTTTCATATATGGATTCTCCTGCATCCATATATTGGAACCTATGCCGCAGACTTTCTATCTTTCAAGCCAGAACGATCCTTCGACCAAATTGAGGAATTCTGTCATGCCGATGACCGTCGCCGACCTGCTGGCCCAAACCCTCGCCGATGCCGGCGTTGAACGGATATGGGGGGTTACGGGCGACAGCCTGAACGGCCTCAACGACAGCCTGAGGCGGCTCGGGCGGATCGAATGGAAGCATGTCCGCCATGAGGAAACCGCCGCGTTCGCCGCGGGGGCCGAAGCCGCCGTCACGGGGCAGCTCGCCGTGTGCGCGGGCAGCTGCGGGCCGGGCAATCTCCATCTCATCAACGGCCTGTTCGACTGCCAGCGCAACCATGTGCCGGTGCTGGCGATCGCGGCGCATATCCCCTCCTCCGAAATCGGCCTTGGCTATTTCCAGGAAACGCACCCGCAGGAACTGTTCCGCGAATGCTCCGATTTCGTCGAACTGGTCTCGAACCCGGCGCAATTGCCCGGCGTGCTCAACCGGGCACTGAATACGGCGATCGGCAAGAACGGCGTCGCCGTTTTGGTGATCCCCGGCGATGTCGCGCTCGCCGCCGCGCCGGGCAAGGCGGCAGCCGTTCCGGCCCTGCCCGCCCCGCCCCGCATCCTGCCGTCCGACACGGAGATTGCCCGGCTCGCCGGACTTCTGAACGAAGGGGGTGCCATCACGATTCTGGCCGGCAGCGGCTGCGCGGGTCATCATGATGCCGTCGTCGCGCTCGCCGACCGGCTGAAGGCGCCGGTCGTCCATGCCCTGCGCGGCAAGGAACATGTCGAATGGGACAATCCCTTCGATGTCGGCATGACCGGGCTGATCGGCTTTTCCTCGGGCTATCACGCCATGGAGAATGCCGACACGATCGTCATGCTCGGCACCGACTTTCCCTATCGCGCCTTTTATCCGAAGAGCGCGCGGATCGTTCAGATCGACCTCGATCCCGGCGCGCTCGGCCGCCGCGCGGCGCTGACGCAGGGGCTGGTGGGCGATGTCGGCGAGACGATCGCCGCGCTCCTTCCGCATCTGAACGAGCGCAGCGAGCGGAGCTTTCTGGACGCGGCGCTGCGCCACTACCGCAAGGCGCGCGAAGGGCTGGACGCGCTGGCCGTGCCCGCCCCGGCGGGCCGTCCCATCCATCCGCAATATCTGGCGCGCCGGGTCAGCGAGCTGGCGACCGAAGACGCCATCTTCACCGCCGATGTCGGCACGCCAACGGTCTGGGCCGCGCGGTATCTCGAGATGAACGGTCAGCGCCGCCTGATCGGCTCGTTCAACCACGGATCGATGGCCAATGCGATGCTGCAGGCGATCGGCGCGCAGGCGGCGGCGCCGGAGCGGCAGGTCGTCTCGCTGTCGGGTGACGGCGGGTTCACCATGATGATGGGCGATTTTCTCAGCCTGTCGCAACTGAACCTTCCGGTGAAGGTCGTGGTCTTCAACAACGGCACGCTCGGTTTCGTGGCGATGGAGATGAAGGCGGGCGGCTATCTCGACACCGGCACCGATCTGCACAATCCGGACTTCGCCGCCGCCGCCGATGCGATGGGCATCAAGGGCATCCGCGTCGAGGATTCGGCGGAACTCGACGCGGCGCTGACAGAGGCCTTCGCCCATCCCGGGCCGGTGCTGGTCGACGTCGTGACCGCGAAGCAGGAACTCGTGATGCCGCCCAAGGTGCAGCTCGAACAGGCCAAGGGCTTCAGCCTCTATATGCTGAAGGCGATCATCAACGGGCGCGGCGACGAAGTGGTCGAACTGGCGCGCACCAATCTCAGGCTCTGACGGTGGCTGTCGTGACCGAAGATCGGGCGCGCGATCTGGCCTTCGTGCTGCGCTGTTCGGGCGCGGCGACCCTGTCCTTCGTGCTTGCGGGGGCCGTCGCGCTGCCACATCCGGTCTGGGCCGCGATCTCGGGGATCATCGTCGGCCAGGAGAAACTGGGCGACACGCGGCAGGCGACCATCGGGCGCTTCTTCGGCACGCTGGTCGGCGTGGGAATCGCGGTGGCGATCGGCATGCTGGGCGAATGGCTGGGCACGAGCATCATCGTCGAAATGACGATTGCCGTCGCGCTGGCCGCCGTGGCCGCGCGGCGATTCCCCTCGCTCAGGGTCTGCATGTGGACCTGCCCGCTCGTCTTCCTGACCGGCACGCCGGGTACGCCGCTCTGGGAAGCGGGCCTGTTCCGCGGCACGGAGGTGCTGCTGGGCGGGCTGGTGGGTGCCGTGCTGCATCTCCTGGCCGAACTTGTCATCGAACGGACATACGCTGGATCGAAGACCTAACGATGCGACAAATAGGCACACAGGCCATTCCTCAGCATGGGAGGGGTGGTGCCGCAGATCGTCAGCACCCCTCGCTTAGGGGGGAAAGTTCGATCCTAAGGGAAATCGCCTGAACCAGCCGAGAAGGTAAGAGCGCAAGCCGGTTCTGTCGGCTTTCGACTATCGAAGCAATCTTTCCTCGAAGGCCTATCGGTCTTCAGAGCCGCATCAGCCAATTACCCGATCTGGGAGATTGGATGATGGCGGGCGGAACGGGCAAACCAACCTTTACCTGTAACAAAGCCGACAATCCGAAGCCTGCGGCGTATTTGCGTGTCAGCACCCAAAGGCAGGGGCAATCAGGGCTTGGTTTGGAAGCCCAGCGTAGCGCAATTGTGGCACTGATTGGCGACGTCGAGTTTATTGAGTTTATCGAGGTCGAAAGCGGCACGAAGGCATCCCGACCGCAGCTACAAGCTGCACTCGCTCATTGCAGAAAATCGAAGGCGCAGCTTGTAATTGCAAAACTGGATAGGTTGGCTCGCAACGTTCATTTCATCAGTGGCCTTATGGAGAGTGGGGTCGATTTCGTCGCCGCCGACATGCCACAGGCAGACCGTTTCATGCTCCGTATCTTTGCTGCGATGGCCGAGGAGGAAGGGCGTAGGATCAGCGAGCGCACTAAGGCTGCTCTCCAGGCCGCAAAGTTGCGCGGCGTGCAGCTTGGTCGCCACGGCAAGGTTTTGGCACGGAAGAACAAGGAGGGAGCCGAACGGTTTGCAAGGCAAGTCTATTTACAGATGGTCGCACACGGCATCGAGCCAGACGGGTCCCTGCAATCAACTGCAAATGCTCTCAACAGGGCAGGTGTAATTTCGAGAACTGGAGGGCATTGGTATCCCACTTCCGTTGCCCGGCTATTGGCTAGGCTTGATATTGATCGAAGCCTCAGTCGGTGAACACAACTCGATGAAACCCTAGGGCGACATTTCTCGTCGCCGTTGGAGGTAGTCGGGGTTTGGCGGGCTGGCCTTTGGTTGTGCTAGTGAACTGCCATCAAAGGGACGCAACTTATCTGCCAAGACCTTATCTTGGTCCACATGATCCCAGTTCACACGGACGGTCAGATCATCTTCGATAAGGAGATGGCCTTGCTCGAAGGCTCGATCCACAAAAACCGACAAACAAATGCCATTGGCCGGGTCCAATCGGATTGATTGGTCGTGCCCCCAAGGAACGATATGAGATGCGATTAGATAAGATCGTGTTGCGATGCCAGTAAGCGCGCACCGCCAACCGTAGTTCTCTTTGACCTTTTTTGCGAAGACCCTTTGAGCGCTGCCCCTAGTCTTGACGTTGGCTGTCGCGTCTGGGACTTCGTAATCACCCTCTTCAGTTTGGCGTTCAAGGGCCGAGACTTCTTCGTCGGAATACTCCGCTTCCTCAGCTGCGGCGTCTGAAGTGGGTTCAACAGTGTCGCTCAAATCTCCGTTGGTAGCCGGTTCATCGTTTTTCTCTGTCGGATCGCCAGCAGTAGGCGCGGTGGGTAGCCACGGATTGATCTTTCGAGAGTCGTCAAAAACCAGCGTTTGTTCGTCCACCAGAAGCTCCGAGGCGACGGCAGACCTCGGAGACGTCTTAGCAACTAGTTCTTGCACTATTGGGGGAGCTAATTTGACATCAGCCCAATCAGCGCTCGGCCCGGGGGTGTCGACTAGGACGCGAAGATGGAGAACGTCCTCTTCCCCTACCCTTTTGACCGCGACTAGATACGGTTGCCCGAAGTCAGAAGAAATCAATGCATCGTATTCGGCATCCGCCTGTGCCGCATCCTTGTGATCTGGATTTCCCCTAATGGTCTCGATCGTCGTCTGGGAAGGAGTGGGCAACATTCTCCAAGGTGGAGGAGCTTTGTCTGTTGTAACCCATGAAAGGTGGGGGCGATCTGATGATCTCTTTAGGACCTCACCGGAAGCAGACCCGCCCGGCCACCGATAAGTTATGGATGCCTTGCCGCTCCCGACTGCAATCGACGGGAAAGCCGCTTGTAAGTCGTCAATGAAGTCAGGTCTGCGAGAAAGTTGTAGATAGTCCTTGGTGTAATGGGTGCCGGGCAATCGTCCGTATGTCGCTCGATGCGCCGACAAGTTGAACCGAACGATCAGTATCCACTCAACCGGCAGAACGCTCACAACGTTGCTCCGATCACCAACGCCTCTGGGGACTTGTGCGCCTCCACTTCTCTGCGGCTCTGGGCCGCCAACGCTCTATGGGTAGTGAACCCCACAATCTCATGCCTTGAGAATAGCTCTCTAACGACTTCAGTATCCCGGTTGGACATGATCCAGCGCACACCTCGCTCACTCATCTCATCGCAGAGCGCCGCTAGTTCGATTAGATCGGCTAGCTCAAAGGTCTTCGCGGTGTATTTGTTGAACTTTGCTGTTGGCTCTTTCTCCACTCCTGGCTTTGAGAAAATAGGGAGATACGGCGGATCAAGGTAAACAAAATCTCCCGCTCCCGCCTGAGATATGACCTCGCGAAAATCTCGGTTCTCAATCGCAACACCTTCTAGTATCTTCGCAATCTCTCCAAGTTCGTCATCGCCGAACCCCTTAAAGGTGCGGTCTCCCCAAGGAACATTCATCGCACCGGTTTTTGAGTTTTCCCGCCATAGATGATTCCAAGACGTAGCATTGAGGTAGAGAAATCGAGCAGCCTTCTCGATTGGATCAGTCGGTAGCTTGCTCCTCGTCTCGTAGTAGAACTCTTTGCTGTCGTTTTCTGCATACCAATCGAGCCGAGCAAAGAAGCCGGAGGGTTGATCGCGCAATGCGATCCAAGCCGAAGTCAGATGTTCGTTTAGGTCAGCTAGGTACGCTGTTCCTTTGATTCTCGGCATTGAAGCAAGGAAGACGGCCCCACCCCCGAGAAAGGGCTCGAAATAATCTTGGATATCTATCGGGACATGTGGAAGGATGCGAGGCAGTAGCCTACTCTTGCCGCCAACCCAGCGAATGAACGGCTTTCGCGTTGGCTTGGCACCAGAGTGCAGAAGCAATTCAGATTGCTCGGCTCGTGTTTGGGGTCGGTTCATGCGGTTGCTGTCGGCTAGAGCCATTTTGCTCGGTGATATGGTGGGACGGTCCGCTTGAGTAACAAGCGAATGCCGTCAGGCACAGAGGTAAGATGTCAGAAATTTTTCTCAGTTGGAAGAACAAGGACCTAGCGGTTAGAGCGAACGGGGAACAGGAGTACGTTTGGGTTGAGCCGAACGATGGCAAAACGAGTTCAGCCGTTCGGATATCTGAACTCTCTAACAAGCTTCCAGATCGTAAATCGAACGCCATAATTGTGGGCGACGGGTTTGATGTCGTGGAGGCGCTCGCCGACCAGACAGACTTTTTCGAGAATGGGGTGCGGCTGGTATATGTCGACCCCCCGTACAATACGAATGCGGACGTTGCCTGCTACAAGGACGACTTGGATCGGTCGATGTGGCTGGGCATGCTCCGCGATCGACTTTCAGCGCTCAAACCGCATCTAGCTGCGGACGCAAGCATCTGGGTTCATTTGGATGATTGTGAGGTGCATCGTGCACGGCTCGTTTTTGACGAGGTTTTTGGTGAGGAGGCCTTCGTTTCGTCAGTTATCTGGCAAAAGCGAACGACACGCGAATCGCGAGCGGCATTCTCAAGCAATCACGATACCATTCTAGTTTATGCTCCTGCCGGAGCGAAGGCTTGGAAGGCCTCTCGGAATCTACTGCCGAAAGATGCATCGGGTCTAACCAATAGAGATGATGACCCCCGGGGCCCATGGGCCGACGCGCCATTTACCGCTCCAGGAATCCGCCCGGCTCAACAATACCGTATCAAGACACCATCCGGCAGGGTCCTTACGCCGCCTCGAGGTCGCTCGTGGTATGCCACCGAACCAACGTTCAAGAAGCTTCTATTGGAAAACCGTATCTGGTTCCCGAAAGGTGGTGATGGATCACCGCGTCTAAAACTTTTCAATGACCAACTCCGTGGCCTCGTGCCATTCACAATTTGGGGGAGTTCAGAGACCGGAACCAACGACGATGCGAAACGCCATCTCCTTTCACTATTTCCGACTTCATCAGTCTTCGACACGCCGAAGCCTGAGGAATTGATTGAACGGATCGTCCACGTCGCTTCAAACGAGGGCGATCTTGTCGTCGATATTTTCGCTGGGAGTGGAACCACAGGGGCTGTCGCGCAGAAGATGGGACGTCGGTGGCTATTGGCAGAAAGAAACCTGCACACTGTTGAGAAATTTACCTTTCCAAGGCTGCAGGCGGTAATTGACGGTCATGACACCGGTGGAATCACTAACGCGCTCAATTGGAAGGGTGGTGGCTCGTTCGAAGTTGCGTATGTTCCGCCGAAATTTGGAAGCGGGCATTCGACTGAAGATTTGGAGAGCCTAGAGAGGCTTGCACTGCCTCTGTCTGCAAAAAGGAGGGTCGCCTAGCTATTGCTAGGTTGCGAGCGACAAGTCAGCCAGACCAGTGGGATGGCCTCTTGGCTAAATTTGCGCGTCTTCCAAAAGCTGTGCCATCGTCTTGTCGAAAGATTTCGCAATTTTTCTCAGATTGAGGATCGTGACATTGCGCTCGCCACGTTCGATACGTCCCATGTGGGAGCGATCAATCTCGGCCAGATCAGCAAGCGCCTCTTGGGGCCAAAGAGTGTGCAGTCCTTCGTCGAGAAGCATGCGCCTGCAATCGTCGCTTTCGCACTGGATAGGCCTGGCTCTTGGACGGATGAAACTGCCTATCGCTCTTGGAAGAAGAGCGTCTCCAAAAAGCATGCAGGGCGGTTTGCCGTTTTCACCGACTCCGTTGCCGTGGGGGATTCCCGAGATACGCTCGGAGAGTTGGAGAGCCGCGAGGGGTCTGCAGTAGTGACGGTCGTCGATTTGCTGAGCCTCGGAAATAGGCTTGCTGATGAGTTGAGGGCTCGTCCCAGCGACGTTTCCGTGATTGGCAAGGCAGAGGATAAATGACCGCGCCCTCCGCCTACAAGCAGGCTGACTTGGTCAAAATCCTAAAGGCTACAAACAGCGCAGGTCTGACGCCTCACAGCCTCACGGTACACCCTCATACCGGCGACATAACCGTCACGTTTGATCCGACCGCCTCCGGCTCCAAGAAAAACACCTTCGATGAGATAATGAGCAAGCTGAAATGAAAAAGCGTTGGTTGCCCAAGTGGGTTAGCGAATACCGTAGTCGGCACGGCAAGAGCTACTACCGATTCCGCCGCAAGGGCTTTGAGAACTACACTTTCAAAAATGATCCTGGCTCTGAAGAGTTCAGGGAGGAATATCAGGCCTGTCTTGATGGGGATGACAATCGCCTTGCGCTCCAAGCGCACAAAGTGACACCGGGCAGCGTGGATGATCTTCTCGCACGCTACTACCGTTCAGCCGAGTTCGTGGCACTTAGGAGCACAACGCAAGCCGTTTACCGTCGCGAATTTGAAAGGTGGCGGCGGCAGTACGGGGGTGCTTCAGTCAGGGACTTGGAATCACACCACGTTGCCGACATGTTGGCTGAACGCCTTCCGCACGTTCATTCGGCGAACACTCTTAGGAAGCGCTTGTCCTTCCTGATGGATTTCGCAATCCGTCTGGGGTTTGCGGACAAGAACCCTGTGCGCGCAATTCGCTCCTACAAAGCCAAATCAACCGGCTATCATACATGGACGGATGAAGAGATTGCGCGTTTCGAGGCATTCCACCCGACTGGCACTATACCGCGCCTTGCCTTCGACCTTCTATTGTGGACTGGTCAGCGTGGAGGCGACATCCGTGTTCTCGGACCTCAGCATATCCAAGACAAGCGAATCAACATCGTGCAGTCGAAGACTGGTGCGAAGGTCTCGCTACCGATCCTTGCGCCCTTGGCCCGATCCATCTTGGCAACGCCTACTCGTGGCTTGGTGTTCATTCTGAGCGCGCATAGCAAGCCCTATTCGGCAAAGAGCTTCCCGCAGCGATTCAGCAAATGGTGCACGAATGCTGGCCTACCCCATTGCACCGCTCACGGGCTTAGAAAGGCCGCCGCCAGACGGTTGGCCGAGGCTGGCTGCACCAATCAGCAGATCAAGTCCTGGACCGGACACACGACCGATTCAGAGGTGTCTCGGTACACTGCCGCCGCCGATCAGTTGACGCTTTCCGATGCTGCTGGAGCAATCCTAATGGCTAACCTCGAAACCAAGTTAGCCAAAGATTCCGACAACCCTTTGGGAAAAGAGGCTTAAATGGGAAAGCTGGCGCACCCGACAGGATTCGAACCTGTGGCCCCCAGATTAGGAATCTGGTGCTCTATCCTGCTGAGCTACGGGCGCCCGCGCCTCGTTTAGCAGGCTTGACGCCGTGCGCAATCGGAGGCGCGATCAGTTGAGTTCGTCGGGAGGCGCGATCGGGATGAGCAGCGGTGCCACGGTGACCCCCTCCTCCAGCAGATCACGCGCTTCCTTTGCGCTGGCTCTGCCGTGGATGGGCTTCTCGTCCTTCTCGCCATAATGCATCGATCGCGCTTCATCGGCGAATTTGTCGCCGACCCACGAACTTGTCTTCAAGGCTTTCGCCTGGGCCTTCACGATTTTCCTGAAGGCCTCTTTCAGTTCGGCAGGTATCGGCAGGTTCGACACTTCGGGACGAGCAGGCTGGCCGGTAGCTTCCATTTCCCGGCGATCTTCAGCACCTCGAGAAACCTCATTGCCCTTGACGCCTATTGCCGGAGCCATGGGCGCCTTCGCAATTTCGATGTCATCGCAAGTGGGGCAGGCGAGCAGGCCGCGCGCCTGCTGATCGGCAAAGTCGGTCGAGGATCCGAACCACCCTTCGAACCGATGGCCGTTCCCGCATTGGAGGTCGAACACGATCATCCGCGCGCTACTCCACAATCACGCGGCGATTGGCAAGGCTCGGCACCTGGGCTCTGACCTCCTCGATGCGCGCAAGGTCTATATCCGCAAACCCCACCCCCGCGCTTTCTCCGCCCATATCGAGCAGAACCTCGCCCCAGGGGTCGATCACCAGGCTGTGGCCATAGGTGCGCCGCCCGTCTTCGTGCTGGCCGACCTGGGCCGCTGCGATGACGAACGCGCTCGCTTCGATGGCCCGCGCGCGCTGAAGGATGTGCCAATGCGCAGTCCCTGTCGGAACGGTGAAGGCGGCCGGAATCGCGATCGCATCGCACTTCGCCCTGCCGAGCGCATCGAACAGCGCCGGAAAGCGGATATCGTAGCAGATCGACAGGCCGAGGCGCCCGATCGGCGTATCCTCGACCAGCCCCAATCTGTCTCCCGCGCGGTAGACATTGGATTCGCGCCAGCTCTCCCCGTCGGCAAGATCAACGTCGAACATGTGGATCTTGTCGTATGAGGTCCTGATGGCTCCTGCCGGATCGATGACAACCGCCCGATTGGCGCGCGAGCCATCGGCATTGGCGAAGGCGAAAGAACCGAGCGCTATCCAAAGCCCGGTTCTCGCGGCGGCTTCGCGCATGGCGGCTAGCACCCGATCGTCCCGCTCGCTCGAGAGATTTTGGCCGGCGCGCTCCCGATCCCGATCGAGCAGATTGCTCATCTCGGGCGTGAAGAGCATCGCCGCCCCGCCCTCGGCCGCTTGGTCGGCAGCTTGAGCGAGTTCTTCGGCGTTTCTACCGGGATCGATCCCGGTATTCTCCTGGAAAAGCGCGATCCGTACCAAGGCGCTTACCCGGCGAGCAGCGCGTCCAGCTCGCCCTGCCGTTCCAGGGTCGCCAGATCGTCGGAGCCTCCCACATGCGTACTCCCGATAAAGATCTGCGGGACCGTCCGTGCGCCAGGCGCCTTTTCCAGCATCTCTTCCCGCTTAGGACCGCCCATGGTGATGTCATGTTCCGTATAGTCCACGCCCTTTTCGTCGAGCAGGCGCTTGGCCCGGCTGCAATATCCGCAGCCAAACTTGGTGTAGATGGTGACTTCGGGCGTGCTCATGCTGGGTGATCCTTATGTTGGGGCGAAGCGGCTTCGCATCGGAGGTTCTTGAACGCCCCCGGCGCCGCACTTATCTTGGAACGGTCCGAAGCGGCCGCAAGGCGCATCGGGCACATCGTTCGGGGACAGTGCCGATCTGGGCTGACCCTTACTATGAAAATCGCTCATAAGAGGATTTGTTTCGATGAACCGTACCGATTTTTCCCCCTATCGCCGCACCACTGTCGGCTTCGACCGCCTGTTCGACCTGCTCGAAAGCCAGGTGCGCAACAATGCGGGCGACAATTACCCCCCTTTCAATATCGAGCGGCGCGATGAGGACAGCTACCGCATCACGCTTGCCGTGGCGGGCTTCCGCGAGCGCGATCTCGATATCACCGCGCAGCAGAACCTCCTGACCATTCAGGGCAAGAAGCGCGACGAGTCGGTGGAGGGCGAAATGCTGCATGTCGGCATCGCCAATCGCGGCTTCGAACGCCGGTTCGAACTCGCGGATTTCGTCCGCGTTGCGAATGCCGATCTGGCGGACGGCCTGCTGACGATCGAGCTGGTGCGCGAAGTGCCTGACGCGATGAAGCCCAAGAAGGTCATGATCGGCGGCACTCGCAAGCTCGAAGTGGTCGAAGGCGACAAATCCGACGATGCGCGCGAGACCAGCGACCGCGACGTCGCCTGATCTTCGATCCTATCCAAAATAGCGAAGGGCGGGGCCGCGCGGCTCCGCCCTTTCTGCTTGGTGCCGATCGATAGGATCAAGACGATAGGGGGCAATGCCCGAAGGCACTGCCCCCGCGACGCGAGGCGCCGCCAAGCCTCGGAATTCGCCGTCCGGGTCGCAGAAGACGGCAGGTTTCGAGGCAAGCCTATAACCTTGTTGCGCCAATGCGGGCCAAATTGAAAGAAAATCGCGCCAGCCCCCAGTCGCGAGCACGGTTCTGCCCCAAACTCGTGAATAAATAAAGACTTTCGGGAAAGGTTTCGAATGCGAACCGGCCAATCCGCCGATCCGATCCGCCATCGCCCTTTCGATTCAATCGTTTAGATTATTAACGCGAAAGACGAAAAATTTTACATCAAGCGCGCCTGCTCCAACGCGGCGCCGATGAATCCGGCGAAGAGCGGGTGCGGATCGAAGGGGCGCGATTTCAGTTCCGGGTGGAACTGGACCCCGATGAACCACGGGTGGTCCGGCCTCTCGACGATTTCGGGGAGGAGGCCATCGGGCGACATGCCGGAGAATACCAGGCCCTGCCCTTCCAGCGTATCGATATAGTGGCTGTTGACCTCGTAACGATGGCGATGGCGTTCCGAGATCTCGGTCACGCCGCCATAGACCTGGCTGACGCGGCTGTCGGGTGCCAGCTTGGCGTCGTACGCGCCGAGGCGCATCGTGCCCCCTAGATCGCCGCCGGCCTCGCGTTCCTGGAGGCCGTCTTCGCTCATCCATTCGGTGATGATGCCGACGACCGGCTCCTCGGTTTCGCCGAACTCGGTGGAGGACGCCGCCGCGACACCGGCCGAGCGCGCGCCTTCGATGCAGGCCATCTGCATTCCGAGACAGATGCCGAGGAACGGAACCTTGTGCTCGCGCGCGAAGCGGACTGCCGCGATCTTCCCTTCCGATCCACGCTCGCCGAACCCGCCGGGCACGAGGATCGCATGCATCGGTTCGAGCTGCGCGGAGATCGCATCGTCATCCTGCTCGAACACCTCGGCGTCGAGCCACTTGATCCTCACGCGGACGCGATGCGCCATCCCGCCATGGATCAGCGCCTCGTTGAGCGATTTGTAGGCGTCCTGGAGGCCGACATATTTGCCGATCACGCCGACCACGACTTCGCCTTCGGGGTTCGAGTGGCGATCGACCACATCGTACCAGCGGGAAAGATCGGGCTCCGGCGCGTCGGTGATGCCGAAGGCGCGCAGCACCTCGCTGTCGAGACCTTCGCCGTGATATTGGAGAGGGACCGAATAGATCGAGGGCGCATCGAGCGCCGGTATGACCGATTCCGGGCGGACGTTGCAGAACTGGGCGATCTTGCGCCGCTCGCTCTCGGGGATCGGATGCTCCGCGCGGCACAGCAGCAGGTCGGGCTTGATGCCGAGGCTGGCAAGTTCGCGCACGCTGTGCTGGGTCGGCTTGGTCTTCAGCTCGCCCGCCGCCGCGATATAGGGAACCAGCGTCACATGGACGCTCAACGTCTGGTCGACCGGAAGCTCGTTCCTCAGCTGGCGAATGGCCTCCATGAAGGGCAGGCCCTCGATATCGCCGACCGTCCCGCCGATTTCGCACAGGATGAAATCGTGATCGTCCTGATCGGCCAGGGCGAACTGCTTGATCGCGTCCGTCACATGCGGAACGACCTGCACGGTCGCGCCGAGATAGTCGCCGCGCCGTTCCTTGGCGATGATCTGCTGATAGATGCGCCCGCTGGTGACATTGTCCGCCTGATGCGCGGAAACGCCCGTGAACCGCTCGTAATGGCCGAGATCGAGATCGGTCTCCGCCCCGTCATCGGTCACGAACACCTCGCCGTGCTGATACGGGCTCATCGTGCCCGGATCGACGTTCAGATAAGGGTCGAACTTGCGAATGCGGACCTTGTAGCCGCGCGCCTGCAAGAGCGCTGCGAGCGATGCCGCCATGAGACCTTTGCCGAGCGAGGAGACCACGCCGCCGGTGATGAAAATGTACCGCGCCATGGGAGCCGGGCCTTAAGCCCCGGTCGTGATTCGGGGCAAGCGTAAACCGGACGAAGCGAGCGATCAGACGCTCGCCCGTCCACAATTATGTCGAACGAAAGCGTTTATTGCGCGAGCGGATCGTCATTGGCGGGAGCAGCGGGGGCCGCCGGAGCCGGAGCGGCTTCGCCCGGACCGGTCACCGGCGTTCCGCCCAACGGGTCCTGCTGTTCGATCGGCGTGACATTGCGATCCAGAGTCGTCTCGAGCGAGGAGCCCTGCGTCGTTTCGACCGCGATCGCTGCCAGAGCAATCGAGAGGACCACGAAGACGACCGCCAGCCACTTGGTCGAGCGGGTCAGGAAATCCGCCGCGCCGCGCGCGCTCAGCATTCCCGAAGGACTGCCGCCGATACCCAGCCCGCCCCCTTCGGAACGCTGCATGAGAATGACACCCACGAGGGCGGCGGCGACGATGGCCTGAACGACGGTGAGGAAAAAGAACATCGGATATCCGTTCTGGATTCAAGTGACGTGTAACTAGGTCCGGTCGGCGGCGCGCACAAGGGCGCGCCCTTCCCTCACCCTTCGTCCGCTTCAGACGCGGCGACGACGATGCCGAGGAAGCTTTCGGCAGACAGGCTCGCCCCGCCGACCAGCGCACCACCGACATGAGAGAGCGAGAGGATCTCGCGCGCATTGTCGGGCTTGACCGAGCCGCCGTAGAGAATGCGGACACCCGCAGCCTGCTCCTCGCCATAGGTTTCGACCAACAGGCCGTGAATGGCGTGGTGCATGGCAGCGATATCGGCGGCCTCCGCCGTGCGCCCGGTTCCGATCGCCCAGATAGGTTCGTAGGCGACGGTGATGCGTTCCGACGCATCCTCCAGCTTCGGCAGGCCCGCGCGCAGCTGGTCGAGGACGAAATCTTCGGCCTTGCCAGCATCGCGCGTCGCTTCACTCTCGCCACAGCACAGGATGATCCGCAGCCCCGCTTCGAGCGCGGCGGAAACCTTCGAAGCGATCAGCGCGTCGCTCTCACCGTGATCGCCGCGGCGTTCGCTATGGCCCAGAACGACGAATTTCGCACCCGAATCGGCGACCATCGTGGCGCTGACATCGCCGGTATGCGCGCCGTCCGGCTCCGCATGGCAGTCCTGCGCGCCGACCCCGATCTGCTCGGCTTCGCGATGGACGGCGTGCAGCAGCGTAAAGGGAGGGGCCAGAGCGACCTCGACCTTCATGTAGCGCTGCGCCGCACGGTCGATGGCGCGCGCTTCCGACAGCATGGCGCGCGTGCCGTTCATCTTCCAGTTTCCAACGATGTAGGGCCGTTCGGCCATAGTCATTTCCTGCAGATTTCAGATTGTGTCCCGCCATATGGTCATGCCGGGCGAGGTCCGCTAGCCGACCCGAAGGCCTGGGTCAAAACCTTCGACACCTGTTGCGGCAAGGTCGCAGCCCGGATAAAGCGCGCCGAACCGTTCGGCCCCCGGTGGCCGGCCATCACTTCCGACAGGATGCCGTTCGCAGCCATGCTCACTTTCTTCCGCAGCTTCTTCAAGTCCAAGATCGGCCTTGGCCTTACCTTCGCCTTTCTCGGCCTGATCGCCTTCGCCTTCGCCAGTGCCGACGTCTCTAGCACCGGGATGTTCGGCGGAGTCGCCGGGGGCAACCGGGTCGCGGTCGTCGGTGACGAGCGGATCGACAGTGCGGAATTGAGCCGTGCGACGACGAGCGCGCTCGATCGAGTTCGCCAGGAAGATCCTACCCTGTCTATGCCCGCCTTCATCGCCGGGGGCGGTTTCGAGGAGGTGCTGAACCAATTGATCGACCGCTATGTCATCTCGGCCTTCGCGCGCGACAACGGCCTCAGGGCGGGCGACAATCTGATAAACAGCGAAATTCAGACGATCGCCGCCTTTCGCGGGGCGGACGGGAATTTCGACGAGAACGCCTATCGCCAAGCTCTCGCCGCCCAGGGGCTGACCGATGCGCAGGTGCGCGACGATATCCGCTCGGGCCTGCTCGCCCAGCAGATCGCGGGTCCCGCCGCTTTCGGCGCTGTGATGCCGCAGGCTCTGGCGAAGCGCTATGCCGGCCTGTTCCGCGAACGGCGCGAAGGGGCGATCGGCTTCCTTCCCTCTTCTGCCTTTGCCCCCGAAGCCGCGCCGAGCGCCCAGCAATTGCAGGCTTTCTACGAAGCAAACCGGGGCAATTTCATTCGCCCCGAGCGCCGGGTCGTGCGCTATGCGACCTTCGACAATGATGCGATCGCCGACGAGATCGAGCCGACCGAGAATGAAATCGCCGCACGCTACCAGCAGGACCGCGCGCAATATGCGGCGAGCGAGACGCGCAGCTACACCCAGCTGATCGTGCCGACGCAGCAGGCTGCCAACGCCTTGAGAGCGCGCGTCGAAGGTGGGGCTTCGCTCGAAGCGGTCGCACGGGAAGCAGGTTTCCGCACCGTGCAGCAGGAGGCGGTCACGCGCGCGGAACTGGCATCCGATGCGTCGCCTGCGGTCGCCGAGGCGATCTTCGGCGCGGCACGAGGTACGGTCGCGGTCCCGGCGCGCAGCGCGCTGGGCTGGCACGTGGCGCGGATCGATGCCGTCAATTCGACGCCAGCCCGCAGTCTCGCACAGGTCCGTGGCGAGATCGCCGATACGGTGCGCGAGGAAAAGCGGACCCGCGCGCTCGCCAATGTCGCCGCCGAAATCGAAGAGCGCCTCGAGGAGGGAGCGACGCTCGCCGAAGTCGCGCGGGAACGCGGCATCGCGGTCGAAACGACGCAGCCGCTCACGGCCAATGGCCAGGTCTATGGCGTCGACGAGACCGCGCCCGACGTGCTCGCCCCGGCGCTCGCGACCGCGTTCCAGATGGAAGAGAGCGAACCCCAGGTCGCGGAAATCGAGCGCGGTGAGACCTATCTCGTCTTCGAAGTCACGCGCATCAACGGCGCCGCAACGCCGCCGCTTGCCGAGATCCGCGATCAGGTCACCGCCGCATGGCGGCTCGAGCAGGGTTCGAAGGCCGCACGCGCCGCTGCCGATCGCCTGATCCAGCGACTGCGCGGAGGCGCGACCATGGCGGCAGCCTTGCAGGCGGAGGATGTCGATCTGCCCGCGCCCGAGAACATCAATCTGACGCGCGAGGATCTGGCGCGCCAGCAGGACCGCCGCATTCCCCCGCCCCTCGCTTTGATGTTCAGCATGGCGCAGGGCACGGCGAAGAAGCTCGCTGCAGCGCGCGATCTCGGCTGGTTCGTGGTCGACCTCGAAGAGATTTCGGTCGGCACGATGGAGGCGGACGATCCGCTGATCGGGCAGGCGCGCGAACAGCTCGCCTCGACTCTCGGTCAGGAATATACCGAGCAGCTCGTCGCCGCGATGCGGGGCGAGGTGGGCATCGAACGCAATGAAGACGCGATCGATGCGGTGCGCCGCCAGCTGGTCGGCGAGCGGCAGTGATCGCGAGCGAAAGCTGATCCGAATGCGCGGTGAAGATAAAGCGCAAGCCGCGCTGGCCGAGGGCCATCCGGCGCTGATCTGGCAGACGATCGTCGCCGATACCGAAACCCCGGTCGGCGCGGCGCTGAAACTGATGGAATCGCAACGCGGCGATTTCCTGCTCGAATCGGTCGAAGGCGGCGCGGTGCGCGGGCGCTACAGCCTGCTGGGCCTCGACCCCGACCTGGTCTTTCGCGCCGAGCAGGGGCGGGCCTCGATCAATCGCCAATGGCGAAGAGATCGCGCGGCCTTTGAAGAGAGCACGGACAATCCCGTCGCGGCCTTGCGTGCTCTCGCCGACGAATGCCGCATCGACGTGCCGAAGGGACTGCCCCCAGCCTTGGCCTGTCTGGTCGGCTATTTCGCTTATGAGACGATCGGCATGGTCGAGGACGTGCCGCGCGCCGCCGGGCCCGGACTGGGCCTGCCCGACATGGTGTTCGCGCGCCCCACCCTGCTGCTGGTCTTCGATAGCCTCGGCGACGAATTGCATTGCATCGCCCCGATATGGCCCGACAGCGGCGATGATCCCTCAGCATTGATCGAACAGGCTCGCAGCCGCATCGACACGGCTCTGCAACGGCTTGGGGGCGGCGCTCCATCCCACAGCCCCACCTCGTCCCTGCCCATGCCCACCGCACAGCTCGACCCGGTCGTGTCCGCAGCGGACTACACAAGCATGGTCGAGCGCGCGAAGGACTACATCGTCGCGGGCGACATCTTCCAGGTCGTCCTGTCCCAGCGCTATACCTGCCCCTTCCCCCTGCCCCCGATCGAACTCTACCGCGCGCTGCGCCGGGTGAACCCGTCCCCCTTCCTCTATTTCCTCGACCTGCCCGATTTCGCGGTCGTGGGATCGAGCCCTGAAATCCTCGTCAGGGTCCGCCCCGGCGAGGGCGGCGCCAGCGAAGTCACCGTTCGCCCCATCGCCGGCACGCGCCCGCGCGGCTCGAGCGAGCAGGCCGATCGGGCTGCCGAGGAATCGCTGCTGTCCGACGCGAAGGAACGGGCCGAGCACTTGATGTTGCTCGACCTCGGGCGCAACGATGTGGGTCGGGTCGCGACGAGCGGCAGCGTCGAAGTCACTGACAGTTTTACAATCGAACGTTACAGCCATGTCATGCATATCGTAAGCAATGTCGTCGGGCGGCTCGATCCGAAATTCGACGCGATCGACGCCCTGTTCGCGGGCTTCCCCGCCGGG
This sequence comes from Qipengyuania pelagi, assembly GCF_009827295.1. Lineage (NCBI taxonomy): Bacteria > Pseudomonadati > Pseudomonadota > Alphaproteobacteria > Sphingomonadales > Erythrobacteraceae > Qipengyuania > Qipengyuania pelagi. The sequence continues at coordinate 1,099,389 of NZ_WTYD01000001.1, forward strand.
ACGGTCAGCGGCGCGCCCAAGCTGCGCGCCTGCCAGATCGTCGCGGAACTGGAGCGCGATGCGCGCGGACCCTATGCGGGCGGCGTCGGCTATTTCGCGCCCGACGGATCGCTCGACAGCTGCATCGTCCTGCGCACCGCGGTGGTGAAGGACCAGATGATGCACGTCCAGGCGGGCGCGGGTATCGTCGCGGACAGCGATCCCGATTACGAACGCCGCGAATGCGAGGCCAAGGCGGGCGCCCTGCGCGCGGCCGCCGCCGAAGCCTTCCGCCAGGCGGAGAAGCGCCGATGAAGCTTCTCGCAACCTCTCTGCTGATGGGCGCCCTTGCCCTGACGGGGTGCGATGCCCAGCCCGAGGGCAAGCCGGTCGCCCGCGCCAAGATCGACGGCAGCGTCGGTGCCCCCGCCCCCATGCCGAGCGACGATGCCACCATCGCCAGCCAGGTCGAATCCGCCTGCCGCTCGGTCATCTTCGAGAACACCTCGCTCACCCACTGCCTCGCCATTCCCTCGCGCCATCGTATCGAAACCGCGCTGGCAAATGCTTCGGGCGAGAATTACCGCAGCCTCGCCAAGCTCGCGGAAGCGATGGACGGCGACACGGTCGCCTTCGCGATGAATGCGGGCATGTATGACGACGATGGCGATCCGATCGGCTATTTCGTGGAAGATTCCGAACGCCTGAAGACGCTCAACACCGCGGATGGTGAGGGCAATTTCCACATGAAGCCGAACGGTGTCTTCTTCGGCACGGGCGACAAATGGGAAATCCGCACAACCGATGATTTCCTCGCCAATGTGTCCGATCGGCCCGAATTCGGTACGCAATCGGGGCCGATGCTTTTGATCGATGGCAAGGTGCACCCCGAGATTACCGAGGATGGCCCCTCGCGCCTGATCCGCAACGGGGTGGGCGTCGACGAGAAGGGGCGCGCGCATTTCGTGATCTCGAACGCGCCGCTCTCGTTCGGAAAATTCGCTCGGTTTTTTCGGGACGAATTGAAGACTCCCAACGCGCTCTATCTCGATGGCAGCGTGTCGGCCTTGTGGAATCCCGCCACGGGCCGCACCGATGGCGGCGCGGCGATCGGGCCGATCCTGGTGGTCGAGAAAAAGGAAGTACCTGATGAGTGATCCGCAGCAACGCCGCCCGCTCTATCCCGAGATCGAACCCTACGAGACCGGGATGCTCGATGTGGGCGAAGGGCACTCGCTCTATTACGAGCGCGTCGGCACGCCCGGTGCGAAACCGGCGGTCTTCCTTCATGGTGGGCCGGGAGGCGGGATGAGCGCCAATCACCGGCGCCAGTGGAACCCTGAGAAATACGACGTCCTGCTGTTCGACCAACGCGGTTGCGGCAAATCGACGCCCTTCGCGGAGATCGATAAGAACGATACATGGCGCATCGTCGAGGATATCGAGCGCCTGCGGGAGATGTGCGGGCACGACAACTGGCAGGCCTTCGGCGGCAGCTGGGGTTCCACCCTCGCGCTAGCCTATGCCCAGACATATCCCGAGCGGGTCAGCGAACTGGTGCTGCGCGGCGTGTTCCTTGCCCGGCAGAAGGAAAAGGACTGGCTCTATCGCTACGGCGCGAGCGAGATCATGGCCGAACAATGGGACGATTTCGCCGGGCTCATCCCCGAAGGCGAACGCGACAATCTGGTGCAGGCCTATTACGATCGGCTGACCAGCGATGACGAGGACACCCGCCTCGCCGCCGCGCGCGAATGGTCGCTCTGGGAAGGCAGCGTCGCGACCCTGCTGCCCGACGAAGCGCTGATGGAAAGCTTCGGCGATCCCGCCAAGGCCATCCCCTTCGCGCGCATCTGCGCGCGGTTCTTCCTCGAGGATTTCTTCCTCGAGGAAGCGCAGCTGCTCAAAAATCTCGACAAAATGCGCCATATCCCCGGCATCATCGTCCAGGGCCGCCACGATATCTGCACTCCGCCGACATCGGCCTGGGAATTGAAGAAGGCCTGGCCGGAAGCCGAGCTCTGGATCGTGAACGATGCGGGCCACAGCGCGGGCGAGAAGGGCATTATCGACGGTCTCGTCCGCGCGACCGACAAATTGGCGGCGAAGTAAGGTGAGCTCGGTCGGCGGCCGGTTCGAAACGGTTTATTGCGAAGAAAACGCCGCCGAAGCGCTACGTTTCCATTGCTCTCGTCAGTGGACTAGGCGCAACTATCTAATTACTGGAGCGATCTTTTCGGTCACCTTCTTTTTCATTTTTTGGGGGAGGTCGGAAGCGTCGACAGGAGAAGATTGGGTACCATCAGTGGCTCTATCCCTTTTCGTCGGGACGGCGCTATGTGGCGCAATTTGGCTAGCGAACCGCTTCACGGGAAAACGTCAAATTCAATCATGGCTTGCGGACCACAAACTAGAGGGCGCGGTATGTCGCTTCGAATATGACGAAGATAAGCTGACGATAACCGACCCGATGTTTGGCGGCGAGCTGAAATGGCAGGATGCCTATGGCTGGACCGAGGACGAGAATTTTATTCTAATTTATCGCTCGCCAACATTTTATTATTACGTGCCGAAAGCCAGTGTGTCACAGTCCGATGTTGAGAACATCGTCAGGCTGATGCAATCGGTAGATGTCAAAAAGCTCTGAAAATCATCATGATCCTCGTCATCGACAATTACGACAGCTTCACCTTCAACCTGGTTCATTATCTGATGGAACTGGGCGCCGAGGTGCGGGTGGAGCGCAATGACGCGCTCACCGCCAGCGAGGCGGTGGCGAGCGGAGCGAAGGGTATCCTGATCTCGCCCGGCCCCTGCACGCCGAACGAAGCGGGGGTCAGCCTCGACCTCGTCGCCGCCTGTGCCGATGCCCAATTACCGCTCCTCGGCGTCTGTCTCGGCCATCAGGCCATCGGGCAGCATTTCGGCGGGCGCGTGGTGCGCGGCGGCCTGATGCACGGCAAGACCTCTCCGGTCGACCATGACGGGAGCGGCGTGTTCGCGAACCTGCCCTCGCCCTTCATCGCCACGCGCTATCACTCGCTGGTGGTGGAGAACATTCCGAACGTCCTCCACGTCAACGCAACGAGCGAGACGCCGGGTCTGGATGGTACGAGCGTCATGGGCTTTCGCCATCACGAGCTGCCGATCCACGGCGTGCAGTTCCACCCCGAAAGCATCGCGACCGAGCATGGGCACGCCCTGCTCGCCAATTTCCTCGAAATCTGCGGCATGGAAGCGAATATCCCGGCATGAAGCATCTGCCCCTTGCCGTCCCCCACATGACCGAGGCCGAGGCCGACGAAGTCTTCGGCTGGATTCTCGATGGCGAAGCGAGCGAGGACGAGATCGCCCGCTTCCTGCTCGCCATGACCGAGCGCAGCGAGACGGCGGAAGAGATCGCCGGGGCCGCCCGCGCCCTGCGCGCGCGCCTGATCCCGGTCGCCGCACCCGAGGGCGCGGTGGATTGCTGCGGCACGGGAGGCGACGGACACCATACGCTTAATGTCTCGACTGCCGTCAGCCTCGTGGTAGCGGCCTGCGGCGTGCCGGTGGCCAAGCACGGCAATCGCGCGGCGAGCAGCAAATCGGGCGCGGCCGACACGCTGGAGGCGCTCGGCCTCGACATGGAAGCGGCTGGGCGCACAGCGGAAAAGACGCTCGCAGAACTCGGCATCTGCTTCCTCTTCGCGAAGAACCATCATCCCGCGATGGGCCGCATCCAGCCCATCCGCCAGCGATTGGGCCGCCGCACGATCTTCAACCTGATGGGTCCGCTCTCCAATCCCGCCGGGGTCGAACGCCAGCTCATCGGCATCGCCCGGCCCGCCTATGTCCCGATCTATGCCGAAGCCAAGGCGAGCCTCGGCACGCAACACACATTCATCGTCTCGGGCGACGAGGGTCTCGACGAATTGAGCCTCGCGGGCGGAAACGAGCTGGCCGATGTGGCGGGTTCGGAATTCACGATGCGGCGGATCGATGCGGGCGATGCGGGCCTGGATCACGCGCCGATCGAAGCGATCCGTGGCGGCGATGCCGTTCATAACGCAAAGGCACTCGAAGCCCTGCTGGGCGGAACCCCCGGCCCCTATCGCGATGCGGTGCTATTGAATGCCGCCGCGACGCTGATCGTCGCAGGCCGGATCGGGGACTGGCGCGAAGGCGCGGCAATGGCGGCGGAAGCGCTCGACAGCGGCAAGGCGCGCGATCTGCTGGCGCGGTGGATAGACATGGCGAAATGACGATGAACAAGCTCGACGAAATCTGCGCCACCAAACGCGAGGAAGTGGCCGATCGCCGCTCGCGCTCCACCATCGGCGATCTCGACGCCGCCGCTTTGATGCAGTCTGCGCCGCGCGGCTTCGAAGCGGCCTTGCGAAAGGCGAGCCGGGACGGCTTCGGCCTGATCGCCGAGATCAAGAAAGCCTCGCCGTCAAAGGGCCTGATCCGGGCCGAATTCGATCCCGCCGATCACGCGCGCGCCTACGAAGCTGGCGGTGCGACCTGCCTCTCCGTCCTCACCGATGCGCCGTATTTCCAGGGTCACGAGGACTATCTGATGCAGGCGCGCGCGGCCTGCGCACTGCCGGTCCTGCGCAAGGATTTCATGGTCGATCCCTGGCAGGTCGCCGAAGCACGCGCGATCGGGGCGGATGCGATCCTGATCATCGTCGCGGCGCTGGACGATACCGAAATGGCCGAAATAGAAGCCGCCGCGATCGAACGTCGGATGGATGTCTTGGTCGAGGTGCATGACGAGGCGGAAATGGACCGCGCCGCGAAGCTGAACTCGCGCCTCATCGGCGTCAACAATCGCGATCTGAAGACCTTCACCACCGATCTCGCCACCACCGAGCGTCTGGCTGCTCTCGCACCTCAAAATACGCTACTGGTGGGCGAAAGCGGAATCGCCTCGCATGACGATTGCCAGCGTCTGGCCCGGTCGGGCGTGCGCAGCTTCCTCGTCGGGGAAAGCCTGATGCGGCAAGCCGATGTCACCGCCGCGACCCGCACATTGCTAGAAGGATGAGTGGACTTACCCATCTCGACGAACACGGCGCGGCGCGCATGATCGATGTCGGCGCCAAGCCGGAAACGCAGCGCAAGGCCATCGCCGAAGGGCGCATCCGCATGTCGGACGCGGCGCTCTCGGCCTTGTGGGACGGGACCGGACCCAAGGGCGATGCGCTCGCCACAGCGCGCATTGCGGGGATCATGGCGGCGAAGCGGACGGGCGAGCTGATCCCCCTCTGCCATCCGCTCGCGCTTGATGCCGTAACTGTCGAATTCGCCCGCGAGAGCGATGCCATCCGCGTCACTGCCACCACCTCCTGCACCGGGCGCACGGGAGTCGAGATGGAAGCGATGGCCGCCGCCAGCGTCGCGCTGCTCACGCTTTACGACATGGGCAAGGCAGTGGACCGCGCGATGGTGATCGATGGCGTGCGTCTGATCGAGAAGACGGGCGGCAAGTCCGGCCACTGGCGCGTCGATCCGTGATCACGCTCGACGAAGCGTGGGAGCGGCTGCTGTCATCGATCGCGCCGCTGGAGGCGGAACAAATCCCTGTCGACGAAAGCGGAGGGCGTTATCTGCGCGAGGCACTGGTCGCGCGGCGGACCCAGCCCTACGCCGATCTCTCGGCCATGGACGGGTTCGCGGCATCGGGCGAAGGGCCGTGGGCCGTAATCGGAGAAGCGCGGGCCGGGCACGCCTTCGATCGCGCGCTAAGCCCAGGACAGGCGGTCGCCATATCGACCGGGGCCGCGCTTCCCCAAGGAGCGGACCGGATCGTGGTGAAGGAAGATGCGAGCCTCGCGCAGGCTGTCCTTCGAGCCGATCCGCTGCCCACGCCCGGCCGCCACATTCGCCGCCGGGGATTCGACTTCAAAACGGGGGACACGCTGCTCGCGGCGGGAACTCGTATGGCCGCGCCGCATATCGCCCTCGCTCGAACTGCGGGCGTCGGAACCATCGGTGTGACCCGCCGACCGCGCGTGGCGATCCTCGAATGCGGCGACGAATTACGCGCCGATCCGGTGGATTGTCCGCCCGACGGCCTGCCCGCTTCGAACGGCGCGATGACAGCGTGCATGGTCGGATCTGTGGGCGCGGAGGTGAGCAGTCGCGTGCTGGTGCCCGACCGCTTGGAGGCCGTGGTGAATGCCCTCGACGACGCGAAAGACGCCGATCTGGTGCTGACCTCGGGCGGTGCCTCGGTAGGCGAGCACGATCTGATCAAGCCCGCTCTGGAGCGCGCGGGCTTCACATTGGATTTCTGGCGGGTTGCAATCCGGCCAGGCAAGCCGCTGATCGTCGCGCGGCGCGGTTCTCAGCTGATGCTGGGCCTGCCCGGAAATCCGGTATCCACCTTCGTCACGGCATTCCTGTTCGCCCTGCCCGCCTTGCGCCGAATGGCGGGATCAGAGCGCGCCCTCCCGCAGCCGATCAACCTCCCGCTTGCAGGTGTACTGCCCGCTGCCGGGACGCGGCGTGAGTTCCTGCGCGCCCGTTTATCGCCGGAAGGCGCCACGCTAATCGACGAGCGGGACAGCAGCGCGCTCGCCGCGCTAGCCCGGGCCGATGTCCTGATCGACCGGCCGATCGGCGCACCTGTGCAAGCGGAAGGCGCGCTCGTCTCATGCTACCTGCTCGAAAATGGCGCAATCGCTTGACTTGAAGGAAATGGTTGCCTAATTGTTCCTCATTCGTTCACGACCTGCATTGGAATGGGGTCGGATCCGAACTTGAGGAGCCTTGCACCATGCTGACCGCCAAGCAGCACGAACTGATCCGCTTCATCCAGACCCGGCTGGAAGAAACCGGGATTTCGCCCTCCTTCGAAGAGATGAAGGAGGCGCTCGACCTCAAGAGCAAGTCGGGCGTGCATCGCCTGATTTCCGCCTTGGAAGAACGCGGCTTCATTCGCCGCCTGCCCAATCGGGCCCGTGCGCTTGAAGTCCTCAAGACCCCGGAAGAAGCCGTTTCGAGCCCCCGAGCGCGCAACGCCGCATCGGCTGGCGTACCGAGTGCGGCGAACGATTTGGTCGGCGCCGCTGTCGCTGCACGAGCGCCCGAACCGGCCAACGATGTTCTGGAAATTCCGCTCCACGGGCGCATCGCCGCCGGGGCGCCGATCGAAGCGATCGAAGGCCAGAGCAGCCTGCCCGTGCCCGCAGCCCTGCTCGGTCCGGGCGATCACTATGCGCTCGAAGTATCGGGCGATTCCATGATCGAGGCCGGAATTTTCGATGGTGATTATGCCCTGATCCGCCGCACCGACACGGCGCGCGATGGCGAGATCGTGGTGGCGCTGGTCGATAACGAGGAAGCGACGCTTAAATTCCTGCGCCGCGAAAACGGTCGCGTCCGGCTCGATCCGGCGAATGCGTCCTATGAAGCGCAAATCTACAACCCGACGCAGGTGCAGGTGCAGGGTAAGCTGGCGGGGCTTTTGCGCCGCTATCACTGATAGGGGTAAGGGAGGCGTTCGCGATCAGAAAGGCGGCTTCTGTTCGATGATCGTGGGGCTCGACCACGTTCAGCTTGCCATGCCTTCTGGCGGCGAGGACGAGGCGCGCGATTTTTACGCGGGGCTTCTGGGTATCCCGGAAGTGCCGAAGCCGCCCCATCTCGCCCAACGAGGCGGGTGCTCGTTCGAGAGCGGGGCGATCAAGGTGCACCTTGGCGTGGAAATTGACTTTCGTCCTGCTCGCAAGGCGCATCCTGCGTTTCGCGTTGCCGATCTCTTCGATCTGGCGAAGCGCCTTGCCGAAGCGGGCTTTTCGGTCGCGGAGGACGAACCGCTTGCGGGTTTCAAGCGATGTTACGTTGACGATCCGTTCGGCAATCGAATCGAATTGACGGAAGCTCGGACACCGTGCGGGTCCGTCTGAGTAAACTGATTCCACAGTGAGGCTGAAGCTGAGTGGCAGGATGACTGCGGGATAGTGCTCTTTGCCGCCATTCTCGAGGGTTGGGGCGTAAGATCTCTAAGCTCGATCGCCGTAAAATTATCGCCCGCGATCCCCCTGCCACCAACCATGCTCGCCCTGCGATTGCGCGACCGTGCGGATGGTCTCGCGTTCGAGGTAGATCGCGGTTCCGCCCTCGCGCCTGAGAAAGCGTCCATCCGCCTTCAACCAGGCGGGCTGGCAGCTTCGCGGCAGGAAGCGGTCCGCGATCACGATATCCGCACGCTCGCAGGCGGCGGCGAGGGCGCGTTCCTCGACCATGTCGCGGCTGCGCGCCATCAGCACATGCCATTCGCGCCCGCCCCGCTCCAGCGACAGGACGCAGAAATCCCGGCTGCACCGCGCACCGGGCCATTCCTCGAAGAGCAGTACCTCGCCCTCCGCGCCCGCCAGCTCCAGCAGATTGTCGCGCGCGAAACCCGAGCGGCTGTCGCGCAGCACCAGCAGCCGATCGCTCTCGCCGGTCACGCCGACATGGCGCCCATCGCGGGTGATCAGGATGTCCGGTATTGGCGTCGACAGGAAGACCACCACACCGATCGCGACCGGTATCAGTCCCCACAGCCGCGCCCTTCCCTGCCACAGCGCCAGCCATAGCAGCCCGCCCACGATCACCAGCACCGTGCCCAACCCCATTTGCGGCATCAACTTCACCGCGCCGGGCTGGGCCGCGGTAAACCGTGCGAGACCCAGCAGGAGATCGAGCGACACTTGCGCCGCCCACCAGGCAGGTGCGCCCGCCCCGACCAGATCGAGCAACAGGGCCAGCGCCAGCAGCGGCATCGTCACGAAGGTTACCAGCGGGATCGCCAGCACATTCGCGAAAGCGCCGTAGACGCCCGCACGATGGAAATGGAACAGCACGATCGGCATCAGCGCGAATTCGATCAGCAGCCCGGTCGCGAACAACATGGCGATCCGGCGCCCGGTCCGCGCCAGCCAGCTCTGCTCGCGCGGCGCTAGAAACCGCTTGGCCCAGCTAGCATTGTGCAAAGCGACGATGGCGATCACCGCAGCGAAGCTCATCTGAAAGCTGGGTCCCACAAGCGATTCAGGCCAGAGCGCGAGCACGACGATCGCGGCCACCGCCACCATGCGTAGCGACAGGGGTTCACGCCCTAAGGCCAGTGCGATCAGAACGAGCACGGCGCCCACACAGCTGCGCACGGTCGGAACCTCCGCACCGGTCAGGAGCGTGTAGCCGATACCAGCCAGAGCCCCCAGCAGAGCCGCCGCGAGGGGCAGCCGCACTCTCAACGCAAGCCAAGGCCAAAGAGCGAGCAGCCTGATCGCCAGAAGATACGCCGCCGCGATGACCGCGCTGACATGAAGCCCGCTGATCGAAAGCAGGTGCGTCAGCCCGGAATCGCGCATCGCGGCTTCATCCGCTTCGCTGATCGCACCGCGATCGCCGCTCGCCAGGGCAGCGGCGATGCTGGCCGCCGCCCCCTCCATATTGGCGCGGACATGCGCCGAAAGCGTGCGTTGCGCTTCAGCCAAAGGAGCGGGTTTTTTCGCAGGTTCGATCAGATCCACAGCGCCGATCAGCGACCCGGTGGCCGCCAGCCCCTCAAACCAGGCCGTGCGGGCGAAATCATAAGCGCCTGGCAGAATCGGCGGAGAGGGCGGCATCAGGCGTGCTTTCAAACGCACTCGTGCGCCCTCCTCCATCGATGGCGACACGCGATCCTGCTGCACGTTGACGCGCACCTTCATCGCCCACCCGGTTTCAGCGTCCCGCACGGCGAGCGTGAGGCGGGTGCGGGCTTCGGCCAGTTGGTCCTCGCGCGCCAATATCCGCCCGTCGAGCGCCAGCACGCGCGGATAGGCGATCGGTTCGGCGCCGACTGTCGTGGAACGCGCCCAGATCGCCGCCATGCCCAATGCCAGCACACATGCGAGTGCCACCACCGCGATCAGCAGGTGCGAGCGGTCCTCTCGCCCGCGCCAGCACGCTAGGGCGAAGAGGGCGGCAAGCCCGCAAAGTAGCAGGAAAGCCGCCCATGCCCACACGGTATCGAGCAGGAACCACGCTCCGATCCCGCTCGCGAAACCGACCGCCAGCCACGGCCCACGATCGAAGCCCGCGCGGCCCAGAAAGGCGTCCGCCCACCTGAGGAGGTCCGCCGCGACACTGGACAAGCGACGGCGCTTGCGCCATTGGCGCTGCGCTGCACCATCATGGGGGAAATCGCCCCCATGCAGCGGCAAACCAGCCAGCGGGGGCGCCGATCGCGTCGCCATCACGATATCAGAACGGAAAGCAGGTATAATGGCAAGCGATAGCGATGCGGCTCAGACGAAGGTCGTCACGCGCTTCGCCCCTTCGCCCACCGGATTCCTGCATATCGGCGGCGCGCGCACCGCGCTGTTCAACTGGCTGTTCGCGCGCCATCACGGCGGCAAGGCGCTGCTGCGGATCGAGGACACCGATCGCAAGCGGTCTACGCAGGATGCGATCGACAAGATCATCGAAGGCCTCGACTGGCTCGGCCTCGATTATGACGATGCGCCGGTGTTCCAGTCCGACCGGACGGAGCGCCACGCAGAGGTCGCCCAGCAATTGCTCGACGCGGGCCACGCTTATAAATGTTACGCCACGCCCGAAGAACTCGAGGCGATGCGCGCCGAGCAGCGGGCGAACAAGCTGCCCATGCGCTATGACGGGCGCTGGCGCGACCGCGACCCGTCCGAAGCGCCCCAAGGTGCACCCTTCACGATCCGGCTGAAGACCCCGCAGGAGGGCGAAACCGTGATCGACGATGCAGTCCAGGGCCGCGTCACCGTGCGCAACGAGGAGATTGACGATTACATCCTCCTGCGCGCGGACGGGACTCCGACCTATATGCTGGCCGTCGTGGTCGACGATCACGACATGGGCGTCACCCACATCATCCGCGGCGACGATCACCTCAACAACGCCTTCCGCCAATTGCCGATCATCAAGGCTATGGATTGGCCCGAACCGATCTATGCCCACATCCCGCTGATCCACGGGACCGACGGGGCGAAGCTGTCCAAGCGCCATGGCGCGGTCGGTGTCGACGCGTATCGCATCGAAGAGGGCGTTCTGCCCGAAGCGCTGTTCAACTATCTCCTCCGCCTCGGCTGGGGGCATGGGGACCGCGAGGAAATCTCGCGCGCGGAAGCGATCGAGCTGTTCGACCTCAAGGGCGTCGGTAAGAGCGCGTCGCGCTTCGACATGAAGAAACTGCAGAACCTCAACGGGCACTATATTCGCGAGGCCGACGATGCGCGCCTCGCCGCTTTGGTCGCCGAGCGGATCGGCCCGGATGCCGACGAACAGCTGCTGACCGAAGCCATGCCGGTCCTCAAACCGCGCGCGCGTTCGCTGGACGACCTGGCCGAAGGCGCCGGCTTCCTGTTCGCCACCCGCCCCCTCGCGATGACGGAAAAGGCGGCGGGCCTGCTCGACGATCAGGCGCGTCGCTATCTCGCCGAGGTTTCGGCGGCGCTGGCGGCGGAAAACGACTGGACAATCGAGGCCCTGGAAGCCACTACGAAGGCGCTCGCCGAACGGCTCGAACTGGGTCTCGGCAAGCTCGCGCAGCCGATGCGCGCGGCACTGACGGGGACGACCACGTCTCCTGGAATTTTCGATGTTCTGGTCCTGTTGGGACGGGAAGAGGCGCTCGCTCGGATCGACGCGCAAGCCACCCCGGCAGGCTCGGAAAACCAATAGCTTAAGGAGCAGACTATGGCCGACAAGCAGGCGAAACTGGACTTCGGCGACAGCTCGGTGGATTTCCCCGTCCTGGAAGGCACGTGCGGCCCCGATGTCGTCGACATCCGCAAGCTTTACGGATCGACCGGCAAGTTCACCTACGATCCCGGCTACAAGTCGACCGCGAGCTGTGAGAGCGCGCTCACCTTCATCGATGGCGAAGAAGGCGTCCTGCTCCACCGTGGTTATCCGATCGGCCAGCTGGCCGAGCACTCCAATTTCATGGAAGTCTCGCACCTGCTGCTGAACGGCGAACTGCCGACGCAGGAAGAGCTGGACGACTTCACCTACACGATCACGCGCCACACCATGGTGCACGATCAGCTGCGCCAGTTCTACCAGGGCTTCCGCCGCGATGCGCACCCGATGGCGATCATGTGCGGCGTGGTCGGCGCGCTGTCGGCGTTCTACCACGACAGCACCGACATTTCGGACCCCGAACACCGCACGATTTCCAGCCACCGGCTGATCGCCAAGATGCCGACCATCGCGGCGATGGCGTATAAATACTCGATCGGTCAGCCCTTCCTTCAGCCGCAGAACTCGCTCAGCTACACCGGCAATTTCCTGCGCATGACCTTCGGCGTTCCGGCCGAGGAATACGAAATCCATCCCGCGATCGAGCGGGCGATGGACCGGATATTCATCCTCCACGCCGACCACGAGCAGAACGCTTCGACCTCGACCGTGCGCCTTGCCGGTTCGTCGGGCGCGAACCCGTTCGCCTGTATCGCGGCGGGCATTGCGTGCCTCTGGGGCCCGGCGCATGGCGGCGCCAACGAAGCCGCGCTCAACATGCTTCAGGAGATCGGCACGCCCGACAAGATCCCGCATTATATCGAGCGGGCAAAGGACAAGAACGATCCGTTCCGCCTGATGGGCTTCGGCCACCGGGTCTACAAGAATTACGACCCGCGCGCGACCGTGATGCAGAAGACCGTGCGCGAGGTGTTCGATGCGCTGAACGTCAGCAACCCGGTGTTCGAGGTCGCGCTCCAGCTCGAGGAAATGGCGCTCAACGACGATTATTTCATCGAGAAGAAGCTCTTCCCGAACGTCGATTTCTATTCGGGTGCGATCCTTTCCGCGATCGGTTTCCCGACCACGATGTTCACCGCCCTGTTCGCCCTCGCGCGCACGGTCGGCTGGGTGGCGCAGTGGAACGAGATGATCTCCGATCCCGGCCAGGTCATCGGTCGTCCGCGTCAGCTCTACACCGGCCCGACGCAGCGCGATTACGTGCCGATCGACAAGCGCTGATCCGGTTTACGGGACGAGAAGAAGGGGGTGCTTCGGCGCCCCCTTTTTTTATTGCGCGTTGCCCTGTCGGAAGGGTGCGCCCGCCCTATTTGTCGAGCTTAGGCCCGTCGCGCGGTTCGCTGCGCAGATCCTCCGCCGCCGGAACCGAGAGGGTGAAGCGAGCGCCCTGCCCCCTGGCGCTCTCGACCGTCAGATCGCCATCCATCGCTCGCGCGATCCGGCGCGAGATATAGAGCCCCAGCCCCGAGCCGCCATCGCCGCTTCTCCCGAGCCGTTCGAACTTTTCGAAAATGCGCTTCTGCTGGTCCTCGTCGATCCCGTGCCCCTGATCGGCCACGGTGACCATCGCCCGCTGGCCGATCCGGTCGAGCCGAACCCATATCTGGCTGCCCTCCGGCGAATAGCGGATGGCGTTGTTGATGAGGTTTATCAGCACCTGCAACACGCGGCGGAATTCCGCGATGGCCAGCTGGCTCTCGCCATTGGGCGGCGCGCTCAATTCGATACCCTTCTCGCGCGCCCGCACGCCGAGGATGCCGCAGGCCTGGCGCGCGACATTGCCGAGATCGATCCGGTCCGGCGCGGTGACGAAATCTTCCGATTCCACGATTTCGAGATCGGAGAGATCGTCGATCAGCGCCAGAAGGTGCTGACCGGCCGCCGCGATATCCGCGGCGTAATCGCTGTATTCCTCGGCCAGCGGCCCGGCGAGTTTCGTACGGATGGTCTCCGCATTGGCGATGATGCGGTTGATCGGCTGGCGCAGGACGGGGGAAAGGTCGCGGCCGAGAGATGGCGGTTCCGATCCCGGATCGCTCGCTTCGTCGAGAGCCCCAGCACCCAGCGGGCGATCCGCGAGGAGATGCAGGACAAAGCCCGCACTCCCCGGCTCGGGCTGGCCCAGAGGTTCGAGATGGGCGGTCCAGCGCCGCTTCGACCCCTCGATCAGGCATTCGGCCCCGTCGAGGAGCCGCCAGTGCAGGGGCTGTTCGTGAAGATTGCCGGGAAAGGTCACGAAATCGGTCCATGGCCGCCCCACGCCGCCCTCCATCGCGATCTGGAGGCGGGTGAGATCGGGCGCCTCCACCGCGACCGAAAGAACGCGCTGCGAAGGATCGAGCCGAGCGGTGAGATCGGCGAGGTTGCGGCTCAATTCGGCGCGGCGCCTTGCAGCCTCAAGCTCGTCCTCGGGCGGCAATTCCTCCGAATGCCAGGAGACCAGACCCAGCTCGCACCCCTTCGGCGAGCCATCGGGCCCGTGCAGCGGCTCGATCTCGATCCAGGCGGTGATGCGATCCTGCCCATCGACCGCGCGGAACTGGCGGGCGAGGCGAAGGCCGAAGCGCTGCGCCTTTTCGACCAGCGCGCGCAATTCCGGCACGGCCACCGGCCCGCCGATCTGCCCGCCGCATTCGACCTGCAAGCTCGCCAGCGGCTCTTCCGCTTCCGTCAGCATCCCGTCCGCATCGACACTTGCGCGCGCGATGAATTTGGTCCCGATCGTCGCCATCGTCAGTCTCCCGCCCAGCCCGCGCTGCGGGCGAGCAGATTGAGCGCCTCGCGCGTGCCGATATCGGCAAGGCCTTCGGGAGGATCGCGGTCGGGGTGAAGGCGCAGGATCTGCGCCTCGATATCCTGCGGCTTGAGCCCTGCCGCCCTCAACCCGACGGCGAACCGCGCCATTTGGCTGTCATGAAGGGAGACGGCGACGATATCGCGCGGTTGTCCGGTCCTGAGCGCAAGCGCCGACAGGAACAGCGCGACCCCCGCTTGATCGAAGATCAGGGCATGCGCCCCGTCCTTGCCCAGCAGGGTCACGACGCGCTCAAGCAAAGATAGCCGCCCCGCTGCCTCGTCGTAATCGGCACGAAGGCGAACTTCGGCGCGCACCAGCGCATCCGACGCATCCTCGCCATTATAGCCGCGCCACGCCAGTAGCAGTGCGTGGAACAGATCGCCCGGCAATTCGCCGAGCGGCAGCTGCATCCGCCTTTGGCTCTGCGCAAAGCGCGCCTGGGCCGCGAGCGACGCCATCGCCGCACTGGCGAGGGCGGCATCCTCGTTACCGATCAGACTTTGGAGCAGCGGCGAAATTACCGGATCGAGCCCGTGATTGGTTTCGAGCCGGGCGGTCAGCTGCCATTCGAGAGCCAGGGCGTGGCAATGCGCCACCAATGCAGGCGTATCGAAGAGCTGCTCCGACAAGGCCTCGCCATGCGCAGCGGCGAATTCCTCGCGGCCCTTCACCCCCGTCGCCTCGGCCTGGATGCGCAGGATCTGCCAGGCCAGATGCGTCAACATGGCTCTGATGCGCGCCACCAATTCATCGCTGAAAAGCGATTGGTCGCGCGTCGACAGGAGATGGCCGAGAATGGGTCCGATCCGGCTGAGCGCCTGATCGCCTTGTGCGAGCGCCAGGCGCAGGGCCTCGCCCTCCGGCCATTGCGGATCGGCGCGGGGAGTCGCTGTGGAGGAAGGCCCGGTCGTCGGCTCGATCATGCGCTCTCGCGTAGCATCGCGTGGTTAAGGCGCCGTTAGCCGATCGGCGTGGGTCGCGTGGTAGATCGCAATCAGGGCCAGCAGCGCCAGCGATGCGACAACCGGCTGGAGGAGCCCGAGATATCCCGCCGGGACCAGTACCGCTAGCAAGGCGATCCGGTCTGACATCAGCGGTCGGACGGCGATAGGTGCGATGCGCGCTCCGATCCGCAGCAGCCCCATGAGCATCAGCGGCAGGAACAGGTCGATCCAGGAGCCTGTCACGCGCCCCGCCATGGCGATCAAACCGATCAGGAGAACATCGCCCGCCCCCGCCAGCAGCGCGGTGGCGTGCCACATCCGTGGCTCTCTTCCCGGCGGCCGCGCCAATCGAAGGACGATATCCGCGATAGGCAGTGCGGCTGCCATCAACCCCGAAATCAGAAGTCCTGTCAGGGGCTTGCCGAACACCGCTAGAATAGCTGCGAGCACTCCGGCCGCCACCGCCACCATCAAGGGAACACGCTCGAACCGCGAGCCGACGACATCGCGAGCCAGCCTTATTCCGATCCGCTCGGCCATCGCGCGTCCGGGCGCTGCGAACGAAACCGGCTGGGCTCGCCGGGCGATCCAGCGGCCCTCCCGCGCGGAAAGACTGGCTTCATCTTCGGGTCCGATAGCGGCCATGTCCTCGATCGTGGACAGGTCGAGGGGCGCGGTGCGCACGCCTGACTGAAGCGCTATCCTGAGCAAAGCCGAAGCCGCGTCGGCATCGGGCGGAAGGTCCGACAATCGCTCGACCGCATCACCGCGGATCGCCAGGAGGCCGGCCCAGGCCCTCTCGGCATCGATCCGTTCGAATCCGAGCGGGACCGCCACATCCGCCGGAAACGTCGCGACCCCCGGTTTCCCGCCGATCGCGGCCTGCGCAGTCTCGATATCGAGCGCGAGGCCATCGGCGATGACGATCACCCGATCATCGGCGCTGATCGCGCCCGAGAGACGGCGCAAATCCTCGATCGCACGAAACCGCATTCCCAGGCTTTCCGCGCGATGCTGGCAGACGATCGCTTCGGGGCCGAGCCCGCGGATCATGCACACCACCATGTCGCAATCCAGCGCGCGAGCACAATCGATCTGATGCGACAGCACGCTTCGCCCGACGAAGGGGCGGAACGCCGCCTTGCGCGAGGCCCGTCCCGACTCTTCGGCCAGCGCTGTCAGCAAGGCGATACGCAAGAAATTGGTCCTCAATCGGCGTTCGATATCCTCGACGCCTAGCGGGGTGCGCGCGAATTGCCAAAATCTGATCGCGTCAGGTCGAACCTAATCGTTTCGCGGATCACGGATGGTGTCCAGGATATCGGCGATCTTGCGGGTCGCGGCGGGATCGCCCGGCGCGCCCTGCGCCGCCTCGTCTGCGAGATGCATGATCTCTTCGGCATGGAAACCGGCGG
Organism: Qipengyuania pelagi; assembly: GCF_009827295.1. Lineage (NCBI taxonomy): Bacteria > Pseudomonadati > Pseudomonadota > Alphaproteobacteria > Sphingomonadales > Erythrobacteraceae > Qipengyuania > Qipengyuania pelagi. The sequence continues at coordinate 1,116,284 of NZ_WTYD01000001.1, forward strand.
CGACCGCATGAAGATGCTGTGCCGCTAGGCGCCAATTCGCATCGCACCGGGCGCGCTGCATGAGATCGAGCTGGCGCTCGACGCTTTCGACGAAGCCGGTTCGCAATTGCGCTTCCAGGGCGCGATCGTCGCCAGCGGCGGCGGCAAGCGCGTGATCGAAGGGGCCGGGATGGAACGCCATGCGATCGGCTTAGGTCCACGCGGTTAATGCGGGGTTTAAGGATCGGGGAATCGTGATACCTTCTGCGGATGAGCAGGGACCACATCCGCGCTGTAGGGCACGACGAATCGCAGGAAGACCAGTCGGTTGGGCAGGAGGATGCGGATAACGCCCTTCCGGTCGATAACGAGGAGGTCGGCGAAGAGTTCGAATGGGTCGAGGAACCTGCCCCGAACCGCTCGAAAGCCTGGATTTTCCCTGCCCTCTTCACGCTCGCCATCATTGGCTGGACGGGATTCTTCGCCTGGAGCTACCGCGCGCAAATGCTGGCTGGCGGAACGGCGGAGCGGTGGATCGGATGGGTCACCGCATGGTCGGTTCCTGTCCTTCTGATCCTGACGGTCTGGCTGCTGACGATGCGCCTTTCGTCGCGCGAAGCGGGCCGGTTCGGCGATGCGGCCCGGTTGCTCTCGCTCGAATCGGAGAGGCTGGAGGAACGGCTGCTCGCGGTGAACCGCGAACTCAGCCTCGCGCGCGAATTCCTCGCGGATCAGAACCGCGACCTCGATTATCTCGGCCGTACCGCGACCGAGCGTTTGTCGACCCATGCCGATCGCCTGCAGGCGCTCGTTCGTGAAAACGGCGATCAGGTCGACGCAATCGCGAATGTCAGCTCGACCGCGCTGGAAAACATGGAGAAGCTGCGCGGCGATCTCCCCGTGATCGCCAATTCCGCGCGCGACGTGACCAACCGCATCGCAGGCGCGGGACAGACCGCCAGCGAACAACTCGCCGAATTGGTTGCCGGTTTCGAACGGTTGAACACTTTCGGCACGGCAAGCGAGCGGCAGGTCGAATCGGTGGGCGACCGGCTCGGATCGCTGCTGGACGAGATGGCAGAGCGCCTGGACCAGATCGAAGGCGCCGCGACGGCCCGCTTCGCCACCATCCGCGAAAACAGCGATCGCCTGCGCGAAACGATCGATTCACAGGAGGTCGCGGCGCTGGCCGCCATTCACAGCCGCGCCGAGGCTCTGAAGGAGGAATGCACCCAGCTCGCCGAAGCACGAGACTCCGACGCGGAGGCATCCTTTGCGGTTCTCTCGGAGCGGATCGCCAGGCTGAATGAGGAAGCGGCGACGACGGCAAGCACCCTGCGCGAGGGCGAACAGGCAGCGCTCGCCGCATGGTCGGGCCAGATCGAAGCGCTGCGCGACAGGCTCGTCTCCATCATCGAGGAAGTCACGCGGATCGATGCGCTGTCCCTCGAAAACTCCCAGGCGAAATTGCGCGAACTGGTGGCGGAAGCGGAAGCCGTCGACACGTTGATGGACGAGCGCAACCGCGCCTATCACGATCAGATCGCGCAACGCCGCACGCAGGTCAGCGCCTTCGAAGACGAAGCCTTGCAAACGCTCGCCGATCGGATCGCTTCCTTCGATACCCATCTCGCGGAGCAGCGAGCGGGGCACCTCGATCATCTCGAGACGCTCAGCGAACGAAACGAAGCGGCCGGAGAGCAAATCGACGCGCTCACTCGCCATATCGCCGAGGCTGCACGGCAGGGTGGCGAAGCCGAACACACGCTGGCGGCGGCCGTGGCGCGGCTGACCGAAAATCTCGCGGAAAGCCGGGCGTCCCTCGACGGGACCGGGGACAGGGTCGGCGATCTGACCGACCGGTCCGTCCGCTTGCTGGAGCTTATCAAGGCCAGCGCGGCGCACAGCGAGGAGGACCTCCCCCGTTCGATCGAAGCGTTTGCGGGCACGCTGGCCGATCTTGAAAGCCGCGCCGAGAGCCTGCGCACCTCCCTCGCCGACGCGGATCGAAGCGGCAGCGAATTGGGCGAAACGGTTGCGAATGCCGAACATCGCAGCCGCGAGGCGACCGCGGCGCTGGATGCCTTCAGCGAGGGCCTTTCGGGCACGATCGAAGATCAGGCCGCCGCTCTCGACGCCCTCACCGAAAAGCTCGAACGGATCGAGGGCGACAATGCCCGCATCGCGACGCAGGCGCGCGAGGAGTTGAGTGCCGCCATCGCGAAATTGCAGGAGGACGCTGCGAACGCGCTTGCGGGTATCGAGGACACGCAGGCTGACCGGATTCACGCGCTTGCGAGCCGCATCGGTGACGCGAGTACCAAGGCCATCGACGAGGCGTTGGAAGAGCGCATCGAGGCAGCGATCGGATCGCTCGACGAGGCAGGCACCCGCGCGAGCGAGGCGAGCCACGCGGTGGCGACGCAATTGCGCGATCAGCTCGTCAAGGTGAACGAATTGGCCGGCAATCTCGAATCGCGCATCGCCCGCGCACGCGAACGCGCGGAAGAGCAGGTCGACAACGACTTCTCGCGCCGCGTCGCTCTCATCACCGAAAGCCTGAACTCGAACGCGATCGATATCGGCAAGGCTTTGTCGACCGAGGTCACCGACACCGCGTGGACCTCGTATCTACGCGGCGACAGGGGGATTTTCACCCGCCGCGCCGTGCGCCTGCTCGAGAATACGCAAGCGCGTGAAATCGCCGAACTCTACGACCGCGAGCCGGATTTCCGCGAACATGTCAGCCGCTACATCCACGATTTCGAAGCGATGCTGCGAATGCTGCTGTCGACCCGCGATGGCCACGCTTTGGGCGTCACCGTGCTGAGTTCCGATATCGGCAAGCTCTACGTGACAATGGCCCAGGCGATCGAGAGACTGCGCGAGTAAGCGAAGGCCCTCAGTAGGACGGCGCGCGATTGAACAGATCGAGCTGTTCGTATCCCACCCAACCATAAATGTAGTTGAGCACGTAGAGCGCGGTCAGCACCGCAGCGAGCAGAGTGGCCCTGACCAGTAGCCGCCGGGGACGGAAATTGGCAGGCGCGCTGTCCGCCTGTCCCGGAACCTTCTCGATCCCCATCTCGTCATGCGTGCGCACGCCGAACGGCAGGAGCACGAATGCGCTCATCACCCAGAATAGGACATAGATCGCCAGGATCGAGGTCCAATGCATGGGAACCCTCCCTATCGCCCGTTCGGCATCACGATGCTGACCTGCGGGCGCTTGCCGGACCAGCGCTGTGCCGCGCGGCGCGCCGCGAGGCGGGCGGCCTCGTGGATCGCGCCGGGATCGCCGCGATCCTTGCCCTTGAGGCGCCCGATCGCCTTGTCGATATCGGCAGACGCTTCCGCCAAAAACTCGTCCTGATCCTCATCCAGCGGCAGCCCAAGAGTCTCGATCCGGGCGCGAAGCTCGTCATCCAGCACCACGAACATCACGCCGTCGCGCGACAGGCGGCGGCGCATGACGACCGCCTCACCATTGGCGGGCGAAATGATGTCTCCGTCCAGCACCAGGCGCCCTGCATGGACGTCGGCGATCTTTCCGGGAGCCCCCGGCGCCAGACGCACGATTTCGCCGCTTTTCTGAATGACGGAGTGCGGGATGCCGCACTCCTCGCCGAGGCGCCCTTGCTCTAACAGATGGCGCATCTCGCCGTGGACCGGTACGAGGATTTCGGGCCGGAGCCAGGAATACAGCGCTTCCAGTTCCGGACGACCGGGATGGCCTGAGACGTGGATCTCGCTCTGACGGTCGGTAATCATGACGATGCCGCGCTCGGCGAGGCGGTTCTGCACCGCGCCGATGGCGATCTCGTTGCCCGGTATCTGGCGGCTGGAAAACAGCACCACGTCACCGCGCGTCAGCTCCAGCGGGTGGTTCTCCTCCGATATGCGCGACAGGGCAGCGCGCGGCTCGCCCTGCCCGCCGGTCGCGACGATAAGAACCTCACCGCGCGGCAGGCCCATGGCGGTGTCGAAATCGACCGGCTCGGGAAAATCGAGCAGATAGCCATTGTCCTGCGCCACCGCGATGATCCGGTCGAGCGATCGCCCGGCGACGCAGATCTGCCGCCCGCTCTCGCGCGCGACCTCGCCAAGCGTGTGCAGGCGCGCGACATTGCTGGCGAAGGTCGTGACCAGCACGCGCTTCCCCTCATGCCGCTTGATCTCCTCCATCAGCCCGCGATGGACCGCGCCTTCCGATCCGCTGGGATTGGGATTGAAGACATTCGTGCTGTCGCACACCAGTGCGAGCACGCCTTCGTCTCCGATGGCGCGCAGCTCCTCTTCGGTGGTCGGTTCGCCGATGATCGGGTCCTCGTCCAGCTTCCAGTCGCCGGTATGGAACACGCGGCCATGCGGCGTCTCGATCAGCAGCGCATTGCCCTCCGCGATCGAGTGGGCGAGCGGAAGATAGGTCAGGTCGAACGGCCCGATCGAGAATTCGCCGTGATCGTCGTCGATCACATGCAGCTCGATCTGGTCGGCGATACCGGCTTCCTGCAATTTGCGGCGCACGAGTTCGGCGGTGAAGGGCGTCGCATAGATCGGGACGCCCAGATCGGCCGCGAAATAGGGGATCGCGCCGATATGATCCTCATGCCCGTGGGTAATCACCAGCGCCTCGAGACTGTCGAGACGATCCTCGATGAATTCGAGATCGGCGAACACCAGGTCGATGCCGGGATATTGGTCGCCGGAAAAGGTCATGCCGAGATCGACCATGATCCAGCGCCCCTGGCAGCCATAGAGATTGACGTTCATGCCGATCTCGCCAGAGCCGCCCAGGGACAGGAAAAGCAGTTCGTCTTCGGGCGCGTAATTTTTTTTCACAATACCTCTTTTCAGGTCGCGCGATCGCGCGCGCGTTCGGCCAATATCGCCAGGCCTTCCAGCGTCAGGTCGCTGTCCACCGCGTCGAACAGGTCGGTGTGTTCGTCGAACAAAAGGGCCAATCCACCGGTCGCCACCGTCTTTGCCGGGCGGCCGATTTCGGCCTTGATACGGGAAACCAGCCCTTCCATCATCGCGACATAGCCCCAGAACACCCCGATCAGCATCTGATCTTCGGTGTTGCGACCGATCACGCTGTCGGTGCGCGGCTTCTCAATGGCAATGCGCGGCAGCTTCGCCGTGTTCCCGACCAAGGCATCGAGCGAAAGATTGATGCCCGGCGCGATGATGCCGCCTTTATAGGCGCCGTTGAAATCGACCGCATCGAACGTGGTCGCGGTGCCGAAATCGATCACGACCAGATCGCCGCCATATTTGGCATGAGCGGCGATCGTGTTGAGCGCGCGATCGGCGCCGAGTGAGCTCGGCTGCTCGATATCGGCATGAAACCCGTATTCGGCTTGGCCCAGCCCCGCGATCATCGGCTCCACACCGAAATATTTCTGCGCCAGGACCGTCAGATTGTGGATCGCGCGGGGTACCACCGATCCGATGATGATCGCCGACACGTCCTGTTTGCCGTACCCTTCGATGGCGAGCAGCTGGAGCAGCCAGACGGCGTATTCGTCACCCGTTCGTCGCGCATCGGTGGCGATGCGCCAGCGGGTCTTGATATCGGTCCCTTCAAACAGGGCGAAGACGATATTGGTGTTGCCGACATCCACGGCGAGCAGCATCGGTCTCTCCTCAGGCGAGCATCACGTCGCCGGCGTAAATGGCACGGGATGTCCCATCCGCCAAGCGCAGTCGCAGCGAACCGTCTTCGGCGATCCCGGCAAACTGCCCCGAAATCAGCGCCCCATCGGGTTCGTGCACGCTGAGGGGCGTCCCTTCGGGCGTTGCCAGCGCGCTCCATTGCCGCAGGATCGGCTCCAACCCGTAGGTCCGCCATCTTTGCAGGATATCCGCGAAATTGCGGGCGAGTTCGGCGGCAAAGAAATCGCGGTCGGGCGCGGGGCCGAACGCCGAGAGGGCGATCGTCGCACGGTCCGGCAGGTTGGGTGCCTGCTTCAGATTGACGCCGACCCCGACCACCACGGCAGGGCCGGCCGATTCCAGAAGGATGCCCGACAGCTTCGCTCCGCTCAGCAGCAGATCGTTCGGCCATTTGAGCATCGGCACACGGTCATCTGGGCAGAAAGGCCTGACGGATTCATGCAACGCGATTCCCGTGACCAGCGACAGGGTAGGCGCCGGTGGGTCCCCCGCTGAAGTCCGGACGACGGTCGAGCCCATGAAATTCCCATGCCCGTCGAACCAGCCCCGCCCCTGGCGACCTCTACCAGCGGTCTGGCGATCGGCGACGAGCCACTCACCTTCCGCGGCCTGCTCGCCTGCCCGAAGGCGGTCCAGCAGATCGGCATTGGTAGAGCCGGTCTCGGCGATAGTGCGGATCAAAGGCGCGCGCGGATCAGATGACGGTGAAAAGCGCGCTGGCCGCACGGTCGGCCAGTCTGACCAGCCACGGAATGGCGAGATAGCCGAGCGGCGACATGAGCAGCGCGCTGAGCCCCAGAACGACCCAGTGGCCGGTCGGGCTGTCCGCGATCACGGCGTCTCCCTCGGGCGCGGTGCTGAGCGGTTCGTCGAAGAACATCACCTTGACGAATTTCAGATAGTAGAACGCCCCGATGACGCTGGCAGCGATCCCGATGGCGGCGAGCGCGATCAGGTCGGCTTCGACCGCGGCCTGGAAGACCACGAACTTGCCGAAGAATCCGAACAGCGGCGGAATGCCCGCGAGGCTGAACATCAGGATCAGCAGGCACCATGCCAGCGCGGGCTTGGTCGTCGACAGGCCCGAAATACCGGCAAAGGTCTCGATCTGCTCGCCCGAACTGTCGCGCAACATCAGCAGCGCCACGAAGGAACCGATGGTCATCGCGGCGTAGATGGCAAGATAGACCAGCACCGCACTCGCGCCCTCGGGCGTCGCGGCGGCGAGGCCGATCAGGATGAAGCCGACATTGTTGATCGAACTGTAGGCAAGCAGGCGCTTCAGATTCTGCTGGCCGATCGCGCCGAGCGCCCCGACCACGATCGAGGCCAGCGCCGCGAAGATCACGATCTGGCGCCAGGCATCGGTCTGCGCGCCGAACGCATCGAGCGCGATGCGCGACAGCATGACGACCGCCGCGACCTTTGGCGCGCTGGCGAAGAAGGCGGTGACGGGCGTCGGCGCGCCTTCATAGACGTCGGGCGTCCACATATGGAACGGCACCGCCGCGATCTTGAAGGCAAGCCCGGCGAGAACGAACACCACACCGAACAGCGCCCCGGTCGAGAACCCGTCAGCGAACGCGACGCGGATGCCGGAATAGGATGTGGTGCCCGAGAAGCCGTAGACGAGGCTCATCCCGTAAAGGATGATGCCCGAGGCCAGCGCGCCGAGGATGAAGTATTTGAGACCCGCTTCGTTGGAACGCCCGTCATTGCGCAGGAACGCGGCGAGCACGTAACTCGCGAGGCTCGACAGTTCGAGACCCACATAGAGCGTCACGAGATCGACCGCCGAGACCATGATGCCCATGCCGACAGCAGCGAACAGCATCAGGACCGGATATTCCGGGCGATAGGCGCCGCGCGCATCGAAGAAGCGGGGCGTGACGACGAGACAGGCGATCGTCGCGAGGTAGATCACGATCTTCGCGAATCCGGCGAAGCCGTCCGCGCTGTAAAGTCCGCCGAACGCCTCCCCGCCCGTCGCATAGGCGGGATCGAACAGGAGATGGCCAGTCCAGGCCATGGCGCCGAACAGGGCCGCTACCGCAGCGATGGTGACCGCGCGGCTGACCTTGGGCATCCACGCCGATACCAGCAACAGGATAAGCGCTGCGACCGAGAGGATGATTTCAGGCGCGGCGAGGTAGAAGGAAGCAGCGTAAGTCATCAGTGCGCGCCCTCCGCCGCGGCCGATCCCGTAGTCTCGGCGCCATGAGCGCCCGCAACGTAATTCGCGGCATGGGCGCGCGGCTGACCGATAGCCAGCCCGCTGTCACCAGCCGGCGCGGCGCGGGCGAGGCGCACCTCAAGCGCGGCGATATCGGCGCGCATGGGCGCAAGAAAGCTTTCGGGATAGACACCCATCCACAGAACCGCCGCCGCGATCGGACCGAGCATGGCCCATTCGCGCAAGGACAGGTCGGGCATCGCAGCCGCATCGGCGTTCTTCTGAATGCCGAAAACGACGCGGCGGTAGAGATAGAGCATGTAGGCAGCGCCCAGAATGATACCGGTGGTGAGGATGAGCGTGGCCCAGGTCGAGACTTCATAGACCCCGGCCAGCGCCAGGAATTCGCCGACGAAATTGCTCGTGCCCGGAAGGCCGATGCTCGCCATGGTGAACAGGAGGAAGAAGAAGGCGTAGCGCGGCATGTTGATCGCGAGCCCGCCATAACGTCCGATCTCGCGCGTGTGCAGCCGGTCGTAGATCACGCCCACGCACAGGAACAGCGCGCCCGAGACCAGCCCGTGGCCAAGCATGATCATCATCGCGCCTTCGATGCCCTGCACGTTGAAGGCGAACAGGCCCGCCGTCACGATCGCCATGTGCGCGACCGACGAGTAAGCGATCAGCTTCTTCATGTCGTGCTGCACCAGCGCAACCAGCGAGGTGTAGATCACCGCCACCATCGACAGGGCGAACACCAGCCACAGGAACTGCGCGCTCGCTTCGGGGAACATCGGCAGGCTGAATCGGATGAACCCGTACCCGCCCAGCTTCAGGAGAACGCCTGCGAGGATGACCGAGCCCGCCGTCGGCGCCTGGACGTGCGCATCGGGAAGCCAGGTATGGACCGGCCACATCGGCATCTTGACCGCGAAACTGGCGAAGAAGGCGAGCCACAGCCAGGTCTGCGCACCGGGCGCGAAATCGTATTGCATCAGGGTGGGGATGTCGCTGGTGCCCGCCTGGTTCACCATCCACATCATCGCGATCAGCATCACGACCGATCCGAGCAGCGTGTAGAGGAAGAATTTATAGCTGGCGTAGATGCGGTTATCCCCGCCCCACACGCCGATGATGAGATACATCGGGATGAGGCCGGCTTCGAAGAAGATATAGAACAGGAACATGTCCTGCGCCGCGAACACGCCGATCATCAGCGTTTCCATGATCAGGAAAGCGGCCATGTATTCGCCGACGCGCTTCTGGATTCCGTCCCAGCTGGCAAGGATACAGATCGGCATCAGGAACACGCTGAGCATGATCAGCATCAGCGCGATCCCGTCGATCCCCAGCGCGTAATCGAACACTGCGAAAAGGTCCGCGCGTTCGGTGAACTGCCACTGGGTCCCGCCGATATCGTAGTTCAGCCACAGCGCGATGCCGAGCGCCAGATTGACCAGCGTTGCGACCAGCGCCGTCAGCCGTGCGCTTGCCGCTGGCAGGAACAGGCAGGCGATCCCCGCCACCAGGGGCACGGCCAGCATCGTCGAAAGGATGGGGAATTCCATCAGACCAGAACCGCCTTAAACCAGAACATATGTAACAGCCGCAACCAGGCCGAGCAGCATCACCAGCGCGTAGCTGTAGACGTACCCGCTCTGCACCCGCTTCGCGAGCACGCTGCCGCGCTCGACCACCCAGGCCGCACCGTTGGGGCCGAAGCGATCGATCGTACCGACATCGCCGAGCTTCCAGAACTGCCGCCCGAGCCACAGCGAAGGCTTCACGAAGACACGATCGTAAAGCTCGTCGAAATACCACTTGTTGTAGAAGAAGCGGTAGACCGGGCCGAGCTGTTCGGCACCCTTCGCAGGCAGCGAGGTGTCGCGGATATAGGCCATCCACGCTGCCAGCAGGCCGAGCAGCATCACGATCGCGGCGGCATACTTCACCGGATAGGGCGTCGCGTGCATCGCATGGATCAGCGGCTCGTTGTAGAAGATCGCGCCATTCCAGAAACTCGCGCTGTCGAGGAAGGTGGGCGCGAACAACTGGCCCGCCAGCACCGCGCCGAGCGACAATATGCCGAGGGGGATCAGCATGGAGATAGGGCTTTCATGCGGGTGATAGCCCGCCGTGCCCGCCAGGTAATTCGGCGAGGGAACGTGATGCTTCACATCATCGCCCGCATCTTCCTGGACCGGCGGATTGTGCTCTTCCGGTTCGTCGTGACCGTGATGGACCGCGTGCTGGATATGCTCGCTATCCGCCCAGCGAGGCTTGCCCCAGAAGGTCAGGAACATCAGGCGCCAGCTATAGAAGCTGGTCAGAAGGGCCGCGAGCGTACCCATCCAGAAGGCGAACTGGCCCAGCTCGGTCCCGCGCGCATAGGCGACCTCGAGAATGGCATCCTTCGACCAGAAACCCGCGAAGCCAATGCCGAGATGATAGACACCCACCCCGGTGATCGCCAGCGTCCCCGCCAGCATGGCGTAGAAGGTGAACGGGATCTCCTTACGCAGCGCCCCGTAATAGCGCATGTCCTGTTCGTGGTGCATCGCATGGATGACCGAACCCGCGCCCAGGAACAGCAGCGCCTTGAAGAAGGCGTGGGTGAAGAGGTGGAACATCGCCGCCCCATACGCGCCGACGCCAGCGGCGAAGAACATGTAGCCGAGCTGCGAACAGGTCGAATAGGCGATGACCCGCTTGATATCCCACTGCGTCGTGCCGACGGTCGCCGCGAAAATACAGGTCGCCGCGCCGATAAAGGTGACGAGGCCGAGCGCGAACGGCGCGGCTTCGAACATGGGCGAGAGACGGCAGACCATGAACACGCCCGCCGTCACCATGGTGGCCGCGTGGATCAGCGCGGACACAGGCGTCGGCCCCTCCATCGCGTCGGGCAACCAGGTGTGAAGGCCGAGCTGTGCCGACTTGCCCATCGCACCGATGAACAGCAGCACGCAGAGCACATCCATCGTGTTGGCACGATAGCCGAGGGAACCGATGCTCGCGCCCGACATGCCCGGCGCGGCCGCGAGAATTTCAGGGATCGAGACCGTCCCGAACACGAGGAACGTCCCGAAAATGCCGAGCATAAAGCCGAGATCGCCCACGCGGTTGACGACGAAGGCCTTCATCGCGGCGGCATTGGCGCTCGGTTTCTTGAACCAGAAACCGATCAGGAGATAGCTGGCGAGCCCCACCCCTTCCCATCCGAAGAACATCTGGACGAGATTGTCGGCCGTCACCAGCATCAGCATGGCGAAGGTGAAAAGCGAGAGATAGGCGAAGAAGCGCGGCTGATCCGGGTCTTCCTCCATATAGCCCCAGCTATAGAGGTGAACGAGCGCGGACACCGTGGTCACCACCACCAGCATCACGGCCGTCAGCGTATCGACGCGCAGCGCCCAGTCGAAGGTCAGATCGCCCGATTGCATCCATTGAAGAACCGGCACGACGGTGGCCGTCGCATCGCCCGAGACGAAGCTCAGGAAGATCGGCCAGCTGAGCGCGCAGGCGACGAACAGCGCGCCGGTCGTCACCGCCTTGGTGACGACGCTCGGCATCGACTTGTTGATGATGCCGCCGATGATCGCGGCGAACAGCGGCAGGAAGACGATCAGGATGATGGAGGTCTGCACCGGGCGGTTATCCCTTCATCCGATTGACGTCGTCGACCGCGATCGTGCCGCGACCACGGAAATAGATCACCAGGATCGCCAGCCCGATCGCCGCTTCGGAAGCCGCGACGGCGAGGATGAACATCGCGAAGATCTGACCCGTGAGATCGTTCAGGAACGCGCTGAAGGCGACCATGTTGATGTTTACCGCCAGCAGGATCAGCTCGATCGCCATCAGGATGACGATGATGTTCTTGCGGTTGAGGAAGATGCCCAGCACGCCGAGCACGAACAGGATCGCGCTCACGACGATATAGTGTTCGATGCCGATCACAGCTCGACCCCCTCACCCACGGTAGGACGCTTCATAACGGTCGCCTCGTTCGGATTGCGGCGGTTCTGCTTGGCGATATCCTGCTGCCCGCGATGGTCGCCTGCGCTCTTGCGATGCGTCAGCACGATCGCGCCGATCATGGCGACGAGGAGCACGAGGCCGGTGGCTTCGAACAGGAAGATGTAATCGGAATAGAGCAGGGCGCCGAGCGCCTCGGTGTTGCTCACGCCGACGATCGGTGCGGCCATTCCGTCGGGCGTTCCCAGCGCGATCGCGCCTGCGCGATACGCCCCGATGCCCAGCACCAGCTCCGCCAGCAGGACCAGCGCGATCGCGATTCCGAGCGGGAAGTTCTTGATGAATCCGGCGCGCAGCTCGGCGAAATCGATGTCCAGCATCATGACGACGAACAGGAACAGCACCGCGACCGCGCCGACATAGACGATGACCAGCAGCATCGCGATGAATTCCGCGCCCACAAGCACCATGAGGCCCGCGGCGTTGAAGAAGGCGAGGATCAGCCACAGCACCGAATGGACCGGATTGCGCGACATGATGACCATGACCGCAGACGCGATCACCAGCGCGGCGAACAGGTAGAAGGCGATTGTCTGAATCATGGGGCCCCAGTCTGGTTCGCGCGCCGGTTAGCGGTAGGGCGCGTCGGCTTCAAGGTTCGCGGCGATCGCCCGCTCCCACTTGTCCCCGTTCGCCAGCAATTTCGCCTTGTCGTACAGCAGTTCCTCGCGCGTTTCGGTCGAATATTCGAAATTCGGTCCTTCGACCACCGCATCGACCGGGCAGGCTTCCTGGCAGAAACCGCAATAGATGCATTTGGTCATGTCGATATCGTAGCGCGTGGTGCGGCGCGATCCATCGTCGCGCGGCTCGCTCTCGATCGTGATCGCCTGCGCCGGGCACACCGCCTCGCACAATTTACAGGCGATGCAACGTTCTTCCCCGTTGGGATAACGGCGCAGCGCATGTTCGCCGCGGAAACGGGGCGACAGCGGGTTCTTCTCGAACGGGTAGTTGATCGTCACCTTGGGCTTGAAGAAATACTTCAGCGTGAGGGCGTGCGCCTTCACGAATTCCCACAGAGTGAACGATTTGACGAAATGGGCGACGCTCATGCCGCACCTCCATAACGGGTTATCATCAGCCAGCCCGAAATCGCGACCACGAACAGCAGGCTCATCGGCAGGAAGACCTTCCAGCCCAGACGCATCAGCTGGTCGTACCGATAACGCGGAACGGTCGCCATGACCCAGCTGAACATGAAGAAGAAGAAGAACGTCTTGAGCAGGAACCAGATGATCCCCGGCACGAGGTAGAGCGGCGCCCAGTCGACCGGCGGCAGCCACCCGCCGAAGAACAGCAGCGTGTTGAGGCTGCACATCAGCAGGATGTTGGCATATTCGCCGAGCCAGAACAGCGCGAAGCTCATGCTGGAATATTCGGTCTGGTAGCCTGCCACCAGCTCGCTCTCCGCCTCGGTCAAGTCGAAGGGCACGCGCTGCGTTTCGGCGAGGCAGGAGATGAAGAACACCACCCAGATCGGGAACAGCAACAGGTTGAAATAATAGCCGTTGACGATCCCGAAACCGTGGCCGCGCTGCGAATTGACGATCTCTGTCAGATTGAAGCTGCCCGCGTAGAGCACCACGCAGACGAGGATGAAGCCGATCGAGACTTCGTAGCTGATCATCTGCGCTGCGGCGCGCATGGCGGAGAAGAACGGGTATTTCGAGTTCGACGCCCAACCGCTCATCACCACGCCGTAAACCGACAGCGAACTGATCGCGAGGATGTAGAGCAGGCCGACATTGATGTCCGCCAGCACCACCCCCGCATCGAACGGAATCACCGCCCATGCGGCCAGCGCCACGGTGAAAGTGACGATCGGGGCGAGGATGAAGATGCCCTTGTTCGCCGCACTGGGAATGATGGTTTCCTGGAGGAACACCTTCAACCCGTCGGCGAAGCTCTGCAACAGGCCGAAGGGGCCGACCACATTGGGCCCGCGCCGCAGGTTGATCGCGGCCCAGACCTTGCGATCGACATAGATGATCATGGCGACCGCCAGCATCAGCGGCAGCGCAATCAGCAGCACGCCCGACAGCGTCGCCAGACCCCACGCCCATTCATAGGTCAGTCCGAGCGATTGGAAGAATTCGGTCACGTCTTGTCCTTCCCGGTCGGCTTCTTGCGGCCCCGGTTCTTTTCAGCGTCCTTGCTCGCAAAGGCTTCGTTGCGCCAGCCATTCGCGGCGTTGGACTTGTGCGGACGGTTCTCGCCGAAAGCGCGATAGACCGCGTATGCGCCCGCGCCCATCAGCGCCAGGGGGATGATCGGGACCGCCATTATTCCGCCGCCTCCGCGAGCTCGGGGCCGAGGAGTTCGGCCGAACATTGCTGCATCACCGCACTCGCCCGTGCGATCGGGTTGGTGAGATAGAAATCCCTGATCGGATAGGACGCGATGGCCCCTTCCGCCTTCGCCGCCATATCGGCCTCGGGCAAGGCGCCATAATCGGCGAGACCTTCCTCGCCAAGCGCCGGAACATCGGCGATCATCGCACCCTGCAACTGCGCGAAGCTGTCGAACCCGACCGCAACGCCGAGAGCATCGGCCAGCGCGCGCAGGATCGTCCAATCCTCACGCGCGTCACCGGGCGCGAAGACCGCCTTTTCGGCGAACTGCACGCGACCTTCGGTGTTGACGTAGGTCCCGTCCTTTTCGGCATAGCTGGCGCCGGGGAGGACGATATCGGCATGATGCGCGCCCCTATCGCCATGGTGCCCGATATAGACCTTGAGACTGTCGGCGAAGGCGGAATAGTCCATCTCGTCCGCGCCGAGCGAAAGCAAGACCTTGGGCTTTGCATTAGCGATATCGGAGATGCCGCCCTTTTGGGCATAGCCGAGCATCAGCCCGCCCATCCGGCTCGCCGCCATGTGCAGAACGTTGAATTCCGCACCCCATCCAGCGGCCAGCGCCAGCGCCTTTTGATGCGCGCCCTTGAGACCGGCACCGCCGACGATCACCGCCGGACGCTCCGCCTTGTCGAACGCTTCGGCGACATGGCCGGGCAGATCGTTGAGAACGCCGAGATCGCCGCCCAGAAACTCGCCGCCGAAGGTCGTGTCCCAGCGCGGACCCACGAGGAAGATCTTCGCACCGCGCTTCGCCGCCTTGCGCAGGCGGACATTGACGAGCGGCGCTTCCCAGCGGACATGGCTGCCGACAATCAGGATCGCATCGGCGTTCTCGATGCCTGCCAGCGTCGAATTGAAATTCACCGCCGCAAGATTGGAGACATCGTAGTCCATCCCGGTCTGGCGGCCTTCCATGAGGGTCGACCCGCTGGCCTTGAGAAGCGCCTTGGCCGCGAACATCGTTTCGCAATCGACGAGGTCGCCCGCAATCGCGGCGATGCTGTTACCAGGCTTGGCGTCGGCGATCATCGCGAAGGCCTCGTCCCACCTCGCCGCTGCAAGCTTGCCATCGCGGCGAACGAAGACCCTGTCGAGGCGGCGGCGCATCAGGCCGTCGACCTGATAGCGGCCCTTGTCCGAAAGCCATTCCTCGTTGACGTCGTCATTGATGCGCGGAAGTGCGCGCATGACCTCGCGGCCGCGGCTGTCTAGCCGGATATTGGCGCCGACCGCGTCGCTGACGTCGATCGAGAGCGTCTTCTTCAGCTCCCACGGGCGCGCCTCGAAAGCATAGGGGCGACTGGTCAGCGCGCCCACCGGGCACAGGTCGATCACATTGGCGCTGAGCTCATGCTCGGCGGCCTGTTCGAGATAGGTCGTGATCTGCATATCCTCGCCGCGACCCACCGCGCCGATCTCGTCAACGCCTGCGATCTCCTCGCTGAAACGCACGCAGCGAGTGCAGTGGATGCAACGGGTCATGATCGTCTTGATCAGCGGGCCCATGTATTTCTCGGTCACCGCGCGCTTGTTCTCGTGATAGCGCGAGCCGCCGCGACCATAGGTCATCGACTGATCCTGAAGGTCGCATTCGCCGCCCTGGTCGCAGATCGGGCAGTCGAGCGGATGGTTGATGAGCAGGAACTCCATCACCCCTTCGCGCGCGGTCTTCACCATCTGCGTATCGGTGCGGATCTCCTGCCCTTCGGTTGCCGGAAGCGCACAACTCGCCTGCGGCTTGGGCGGCCCAGGCTTCACTTCGACCAGACACATGCGGCAATTGCCCGCAATGCTCAGGCGCTCGTGATAGCAGAAGCGCGGAATTTCCTTCCCCGCAAGCTCGCAGGCCTGAAGGACGGTGGCGCCGTCCGGAACCTCGATTTCCTGACCGTCTACGGTGACTTTAGGCATTATTCGGCAGCCTCGGCAAACTGTGCATTGTGTTCTTCGATCCGGCGCTCCAGCTCGGGCCGGAAATGGCGGATCAGGCCCTGGATCGGCCACGCAGCTGCATCGCCCAGCGCGCAGATGGTGTGGCCTTCGACCTGTTTCGTCACCTGCTGGAGCATGTCGATCTCTTCGATCGCCGCATCGCCGGTGCGCAGTCGTTCCATCATGCGCCACATCCAACCCGTACCTTCGCGGCAGGGCGTGCACTGGCCGCAGCTTTCGTGCTTGTAGAAATAGGAGAGGCGGCTGATCGCGCGCACGATGTCGGTGGACTTGTCCATCACGATCACGCCCGCCGTGCCAAGGCCAGAACCCAATTCCTTGAGCCCGTCGAAATCCATCGGCGCGTCCCAGATCTGCTCGGCCGGGACCAGCGGAACCGACGAGCCGCCGGGGATCACGGCAAGGAGGTTGTCCTTGCCACCGCGAATGCCGCCGCAATGCTTCTCGATCAGCTCGCTGAACGGGATCGACAGCGCCTCTTCCACCACGCAGGGCTTGTTCACATGGCCGCTGATCTGGAAGAGCTTCGTGCCCTTGTTGTTCTCGCGCCCGAAGCTTGCGAACCACGATCCGCCGCGCCGCAGGATCGTGGGGACGACCGCGATACTCTCGACGTTGTTGACCGTGGTCGGGCAGCCATAGAGGCCCGCGCCCGCCGGGAAAGGCGGCTTCAGGCGCGGCTGACCTTTCTTGCCTTCCAGGCTTTCGATCATCGCGGTTTCTTCGCCGCAGATATAGGCCCCTGCGCCGCGATGGAGGAATACGTCGAAATCGTAACCCGAGCCGCTGGCATCCTTGCCGATCAGCTTGGCATCATACGCCTCGTCGATCGCGGCCTGAAGCGTCTCGGCCTCGCGGATATATTCGCCGCGGATATAGATGTAGGCCGCTCGCGCGCGCATGGCGAAACCCGCCACCAGCGCGCCTTCGATCAGCTTGTGCGGATCGTGGCGGATGATCTCGCGGTCCTTGCACGAACCGGGCTCGGATTCGTCGGCGTTGATGACCAGGAAACTCGGCCGTCCGTCTTTCGATTCCTTGGGCATGAAGGACCATTTGAGACCGGTGGGAAAGCCCGCCCCGCCCCGCCCGCGCAGGCCGCTCGCCTTGACCTCTTCGATGATCGAATCCTGCCCGCGCGCGATCAGCGCCTTGGTATCATCCCAATCGCCGCGCTTTTGCGCCGCCTTCAGCCCCCAGTCCTGGAAGCCGTAGAGATTTGTGAAGATGCGGTCCTTGTCGGCGAGCATCAGAAAGCGTTCCCTTGCGAAATGAACCAGATCGCCGCGACGGCAATCAGCGCGATGGCGCCGAACTTGATCACGCCCATCAGCACTTTCCAGGCGATGAAGGCGAGCACGAGCGCGACGATGATGGTGACGATATCCATTACTTGCGGCGCAGGCTCTGGTCGGATCTGGGCGAACGCCGTCCGGCGACGAGCGCGAGGATCGCGCCCGCGACGAGAATCGTCGTCCCGATAACATCGCGATCGGTGAAGATGTCGATCAACACCCCCGCGACGAACAGGGTGATCCCGAGTGAGACGAGCGCGCGTTTCACGGCCGGTCCTCGCCCTCGCAGATTTCACCGTTCTCGTTCGCGGTGGACGAAATCGCCACAAAAGAACCACCGATGGCGATGAACGCGGCGCCCAGCGCGGTCTGTCCCGTCACGAAGAATGCTAAGGCCGCGACGAGGAACAGGATACCTGCAAGCCGATACATCTGCTTGGAGGACATCACCATTCCCCCCGGTAATCGTGATTGGCGTCCACCATCTCGGCGAGCGTGGTTGGACCGCCCGCAGGCTCGCTCGTATGGCGCCCGGGCTCCTGCGTGCCGGGCTTCGGCGTTTCGCCCGCCGCCAGTGCG
Source organism: Qipengyuania pelagi (assembly GCF_009827295.1). NCBI lineage: Bacteria > Pseudomonadati > Pseudomonadota > Alphaproteobacteria > Sphingomonadales > Erythrobacteraceae > Qipengyuania > Qipengyuania pelagi. The sequence continues at coordinate 1,134,340 of NZ_WTYD01000001.1, forward strand.
TCGAGCACGGCGTCGAGGCGTTCGGGCGTCAGATCCTCGTAATTGTCGTCATTGATCTGGACCATCGGCGCGGTGGCGCAATTGCCCATGCATTCGACCTCGGTGAGGGTCCACAGACCGTCGTCGGACACGTGACCCTTCTTCATCCCCCGCGACTTGCAGGTTTCGAATAGGGCGTCCGAGCCGCGCAGCATACAGGGCGTGGTGCCGCAGACCTGGACGTGGAATTTGCCCACCGGCTGCATGTTGTACATGAAATAGAAGGTCGCGACCTCGAGCACGCGGATCACCGGCATATCGAGATAATCGGCGACATATTCGATCACCGGCAGCGGCAGCCACCCTTGGGTATCGGTTTCCTCGCCGACCTGGCGCTGGGCAAGGTCGAGCAGCGGCATCACCGCCGACTTCTGCCGACCCTCGGGATAGCGCGCGATCGCCTTGTCGGCCTTGGCGCGGTAGGCGTCGGTGAACTCGAAGCCACCCCAGCGCTCGCGCAGTTCGGGGGTGTCGGGTGCGGGCGAACGGTCAGCCACGGCGATCCCTCCAGATCGTCGCCCCGGACTTGATCCGGGGTCCAGCTGCCTTGGAGGACAGCAGAAGTAGAGCGGGATCCCGGATCAAGTCCGGGATGACGGAATAGGGGCTAAAATTCACCGATCACACTCCCCGAACACCACGTCGATCGCGCCCAGAATGGCGGTCGCGTCGGGTAGCATGTGGCCCTTGCACATGAAATCCATCGCCTGGAGGTGGCTGAACGCCGTCGGGCGGATCTTGCAGCGATAGGGTTTGTTCGACCCGTCGCTGACCAGATAGACGCCGAATTCGCCCTTCGGGCTTTCGGTCGCCACGTAGACTTCGCCCGCAGGCACGTGGAAGCCTTCGGTGTAGAGCTTGAAATGGTGGATCAGCGCTTCCATCGACTGCTTCATCTCGCCGCGCTTGGGCGGAGCGACCTTGCGGTCGTCGCTGGCGATCGGGCCGGACGGCATCTGCGCCAGGCACTGCTTGATGATCTTGGCGCTTTCGTAGACTTCCTTCACGCGCACCACGAAGCGGTCGTAGCAGTCCGAATTGGTGCCGACGGGAATGTCGAACTCCATCCGGTCATAGACGTCGTAAGGCTGCGACTTGCGCAGATCCCACGGGATGCCTGCGGCGCGGATCATCGGGCCGGAAAAGCCCCAGGCGATCGCGTCGTCGCGGCTGACATGGGCGATATCGACATTGCGCTGCTTGAAGATGCGGTTGTCGAGCACCAGGCTCATCGCGTCGCCGAACAGTTCGGGCAGGCGCGTGTCGAGCCATTCGCCGATATCGACCAGCAGCTTTTCCGGCACGTCCTGATGGACACCGCCGGGGCGGAAATAGGCGCTGTGCATCCGCGCGCCGCTCGCCCGCTCGAAGAAGTTCATGCAGTCTTCGCGCAGTTCGAACACCCACAGGTTCGGCGTCATCGCGCCGACATCCATGACATGCGCGCCGATATTGAGCATGTGGTTCGAAATGCGCGTCAGCTCGGCGAACAGCACGCGCAGATACTTGGCCCGCTCCGGCACCTCGACATTCAGCAGCTTCTCGATCGCGAGGACGTAGCTGTGCTCCTGACACAGCGGCGAACAGTAATCGAGGCGGTCGAAATAGGGCAGCGCCTGAAGATAGGTCTTGTGCTCGATCAGCTTTTCGGTGCCGCGATGAAGCAGGCCGACATGCGGATCGACGCGTTCGATGATCTCGCCGTCCAGCTCCATCACCATGCGCAGCACGCCGTGCGCCGCCGGGTGCTGGGGGCCGAAATTAATCGTGTAGTTGGAAATGACCTCGTCGCCGGTCGTCGGCGAGCGTTCGAGTTGCATGCTCATGAGCAGACCCACCTGCCGTTAAAGGCTTTCTGGCGTCCCTGGACGTCGGTTATCGTCATCTGGCCGGTGTCGCGGCCGGTCGGCTGGACGAGGACCGAAAAGCCCTCGCCATTGAAGGTCGTGCCCGCCTTGACCTGATCGTAGCCCCCCGGAGGCGCATCCAGAAGGATCAGCTTGCCGCCGGCCCGCACGGTCGCCTTGCCGGGTAGCGAGCGATCGTTCGGCCCGGCGGCGACGAGCATTTCCTGCCCATCGGCGCTGAACGTGCAACCGCCCGCGCGCGGACCGAGATCGACGCCGCCGATATTGCCGAGCCTTTCAAGCTGGGTGACGTCCGTATTGGGCGGAGGAGCGATGCGCGCTGCGGTGGTCTCAACCGCATTCGGCACGACCACGGCTGTTCCGCCGGTCGTGCTGGTCCCCGGCGCACCGACGCGCGCGGCGAAATCGTCCGCATCCGAAGAGCTGGGTGCAGGCTCCTGGCTGCACGCCGCGAGCGCGAGCGGAACCGCAAGAAGCATCAGCTTACGCATCCTTGCCATCCCCCTTCGGTTCGGTCGCCTCGGCGGTGTCGGTCGTCTTGCCTTCACGCGCCGGACGATCTTTGCGATCCTCGGTCGGCTCGGGCGGAGATGGCGCGTCTTTGCCGCTTTCTTCCTTGGTGGGTGCACCTTTGCTGACCTTGTCGGCCGCTTCCTTGTCCGCCTTGGCGCCAGCGCCGGTGTCGGACGGCTTTTCGGTCACCTTGGGATCGGCGACCGGCGGCGTGTCCGCCTTCTCGTCACCAGGCAGGACGTAATCCGCACCTTCCCACGGGCTCATGAAATCAAACTGGCGCAGATCCTGTGCGAGTTCGACCGGCTCGTAGACGACGCGCTTCTCGTCCTCGGAATAGCGCAGCTCGGTATAGCCGGTGAGCGGGAAATCCTTGCGGAAGGGATGCCCTTCGAACCCGTAATCGGTGAGGATCCGGCGCAAATCCGTATTCCCGTCGAACAGCACGCCATAAAGGTCGAACACCTCGCGTTCGAGCCAGCCCGCATTGGGCCACAGCGTCGTCACGGTCGGGACCGGCGTATCTTCGCTGGCGGTGCACTTGACCATGATGCGGCTGTTCCGCGTCAGCGAAAGCAGCATGTAGACCACCTCGAACCGCTCTTCGCGGCTGGGATAGTCGACCCCGGCGATTTCCATCAGCTGCTGATAGCCATGCTCGTCACGCAGGATGCGCAGCGCATCTTCGATCGCGTCGCGCCGGACGGTGAACAGCAGTTCGCCATGCTCGTCGTGTGCGTCGATCAGGTGCCCGCCGAGCGCGGTCGAAAGCGTTTCCTTCAACCCGTCGATCTGGATGAAGCGGGGTGCGGAGTGGAGTGTCGCCATGCCTGCGCCCCTATCGCTCGATCGTGCCGCTGCGGCGGATCTTACGCTGCAATTGCATCACACCGTAAAGCAGCGCCTCGGCCGTCGGAGGGCAGCCGGGCACATAGATATCGACCGGCACGATCCGGTCGCAACCGCGCACGACGCTGTAGCTGTAATGGTAATAGCCGCCGCCATTGGCGCAGCTGCCCATGCTGATGACGTATTTCGGCTCCGACATCTGGTCGTAGACCTTGCGCAGGGCCGGGGCCATCTTGTTGCACAGCGTTCCGGCCACGATCATCACGTCCGACTGGCGCGGGGATGCGCGCGGGGCGACGCCGAACCGCTCCATGTCGTAGCGCGGCATATTGACGTGGATCATCTCGACCGCGCAGCAGGCGAGGCCGAAGGTCATCCACCACAGCGATCCCGTGCGCGCCCACTGAAACAGGTCCTCGGTGCTGGCGACGAGGAAGCCCTTGTCGTTCACCTCGTTCTGAAGCGCGTTGAAATAGTCCTGGTCCGGCTGGCGGATTTCGCCCGGCTGCGCAGTGGGCTGGAGATACGGGTCGCGGCCCTGCGGGGATATCGTACGTTGATCGCTCATTACTGCCAGTCCAATGCCCCCATCTTCCATTCATAGGCGAGGCCGATCGCGAGGATTCCGAGGAACACCATCATGCCAATCCATCCCGTCCACTGCGTGAATTCGAGACTCACCGCCCACGGAAACAGGAAGGCCGCCTCGAGATCGAACAGCAGGAAGCTGATCGCGACGAGGTAGAATTTCACGTCGAACTGGCTGCGCGGTTCCTCGAAGGCGGGAAAGCCGCATTCATACTCGCTCAGCTTCTCCGCGTTGGGATTATGCGCGCCCGTCAGGCGCGACACGCCCATCGGCAGAAACACGAACGCCGCCGACAGCAGGACGGCGATGAAGAGAAAGATGAGGATCGGCAGATACTGCTCGAGATCGACCACGTGCGATTCCTAACGGTTTCGGCGCCTCTAAAGCGCGCTCATTCGGCTCGCCTCTAGGCCTCTCGCGCCTCACACGCAAGGGCAGGATCGGCGCATTTCCCGCATGAAAACGTGCGGGAAATGCGCGTGGCGCTTGTGCGTCCGCCGTCCTATTTCATCAAGCCGCGCAATGCCTTGCGGGTCGCTTCCCCGTATGGCGGCTTCAATCCGGCAAGCTTCGCCACGTCGATCTTGGCCTGCGAATAGACGCTGCGGGCATGGCTGAATTCACGAAAGCCTTCGATCCCGTGATAGCTGCCCATTCCGCTCGGCCCGACGCCGCCGAAGGGCAGGTCCTCCATGGAAACATGGAAGACCACGTCGTTCACGGTGACCCCGCCGGAAATCGTGCGTTCGAGCACGCGCCGCTCCTCGCCGTCGTCGCTGCCGAAATAATACAGGCCGAGCGGGCGGTCGCGCCGGTTCACATAGTCGATCGCCTCGTCGATCTGGCCGTAGGTCTTGACCGGCAGGACGGGGCCAAAGATTTCCTCCTGCATCGCCTGCATGTCGTCGGTCACGTTGCGCAGGATCGTGAGCGGCATCTTGCGAGCATTGGTGCTGGAGAAATCCTCGTCACCGGGATTGATCTCGATCACCTCGGCCCCCTTGTCGCGCGCATCCTTCACCATATCCTGCAAGCGGTCGAAGTGGCGATCGGTGACAACGCTCGCATAATCGTCATTATCGAGCAGGGTCGGATACATCGCCGCGGTGGCCTGCCAGATCCCATGGACGGCCTCATCGGCCTTCGCTTCGGGAACGTAGAGATAGTCGGGGGCGAGGCAGATCTGCCCCGCATTGAGCATCTTGCCGAGCGCCACCCGCTCTCCCGCCTTGGCGAAGTCCGCGCTTTCGCCCATGATTACCGGCGATTTCCCGCCCAGTTCCAGCGTGACGGGGACGAGGTTCCTGGCCGCCGCTTCCATCACCTTGCGGCCCGTCGCGGTCGATCCGGTGAAGACGAGGTGATCGAAGGGAAGTTCGCTGAAAGCGGCCGCCACTTGCGGCCCGCCAGCGAACACCGCGCATTCCTCCGGTGCGAAATAGCGATCGACCAGTTCGGCGGACAATCCGCTGGTGCGCTCGGTAAATTCGCTCGGCTTGATCATCGCGCGATTGCCCGCCGCGAAGACCTGCATCAGCGGCCCGAAGCTCAGATTGAGGGGGAAGTTCCACGGGCTGAGAATGCCGATCACGCCCTTGGGTTCGTAGCGGACTTCCGCCTTCGCGCCCAAAAGCCCGAGCGGGAATTGCAGATGCCGCTTGTCGGGCCGCGCCCATTTCTCGGCATGTTTGAGGCAGTATTTGCCGAAATTGATCGTCCCGGCGATGTCGGTCAGCATGGACTGGCTGGGCGAGCGATTGCCGAAATCCGCGTTCATCGCGGAACACAGCGCGTCGGCGTTCTCCTTCAGGATCGCGATGGCGCGCTTCACCCGATCCTTTCGCATATCCATCGGCTCGGGGCGATCCGCCTCGTGCGCGGCGCGCTGCCGCTTCAGGACATCCTGCATCTCTTTCGTCCGGTCGCCCGCCATCGCTCTCTCCGTTTGATTTCGCCGCTTTCCGCTCCTAATCTGGCGGTATGGCAAGTCTTCTCTTGCAACCGATATTGCATTTCCGATCGAAATTCAAAAACCGAAAGGCCACTCCCGCATGACCCAGTTCGCTGCCAACGATCCCGTCGTCATCCTCTCCTATGCCCGCACGCCGATGGGCGGAATGCAGGGCGCCTTGTCCGATGTCTCGGCGACCGACCTGGGCGCGACGGCTGTGAAGGCGGCGGTGGAGCGCTCGGGCGTGGCGCCGGAGAGTTTCGACCGCACCTATATGGGCTGCGTCCTTCCCGCAGGCCTCGGCCAGGCGCCCGCGCGCCAGGCCTCGATCAAGGCGGGCCTGCCCAAATCCGTCCAGGCAACCACCGTCAACAAGGTCTGCGGCTCCGGGATGCAGACCGTCATCATGGGCGCCGAAGCGCTGGCGAGCGGTTCGGTCAACTATGTCGTCGCGGGCGGGATGGAGAGCATGACCAACGCGCCCTATCTTCTGAAGAAGCACCGCAGCGGCGCGCGGCTGGGCCATGACACCACCTATGATCACATGTTCCTCGACGGGCTGGAAGATGCCTACGAGGAAGGCCGCGCCATGGGCACCTTCGCGCAGGAGACGGCCAACGAATACCAGCTCACCCGCGAGCAGATGGACGATTATTCGATCGAGAGCCTGCGCCGCGCCAACGCCGCCATCGAAAGCGGCGCGTTCTCCGGCGAGGTGGTCCCGGTGACCTTCACCACCCGCGCGGGCGAGCAGACCGTCGATACGGACGAAGCGCCGGGCAAGGGCAAGCCCGACAAGATCCCCCAGCTTCGCCCGGCCTTCGCCAAGGACGGCACGATTACGGCGGCCACCAGCAGTTCGATTTCGGACGGTGCCGCCGCCGTGGTGCTTTCGCGCGAGAGCGTGGCGAAGGAGAACGGTCAGGAGCCGGTCGCGAAGATCGTCGCCATGGCCGCCCACGCCCAGGAACCGAGCGAATTCACCGTCGCCCCGGTCGGCGCGATCGAGAAGGTGCTGAAGAGCGCCGGGTGGAGCGCGGACGAGGTCGATCTGTGGGAAGTCAACGAGGCATTCGCCTGCGTCGCGATGTTCGCCATGCGCGACATCGGCATTCCGCACGACAAGATCAACGTCAATGGCGGCGGCACGGCGCTCGGCCATCCGATCGGCGCCAGCGGCACGCGCATCATCGTGACGCTGCTCAACGCGCTCAAGCAGCAGGGCAAGAAGCGCGGCGTCGCCTCGCTCTGCATCGGTGGCGGTGAAGCCACCGCCGTCGCGGTCGAAATGGTCTGACCGCCAGTAGAACGGAGCATCTCCTGATGAAGCAGTATCTGACGCTTGCCGGTTGCCTCGCACTGGCAGCCTGTGGATCGAACGAGGCGGAGGACGCCGCGGCTGCTCCTGCCGATGTCACGGTCGCGACGCCCGCACCCGACACGGTAACGCCCGCTGCGATGGCGGGCACCTACGAGGTCACCCTGCCCGACGGCACGGTGACCATGCAGACCCTCTCCGCAGATGGCACCTATGAGGACCGGATCGACGGCGAGATCAGCGAGCGCGGCACCTGGCGCCAGCAGGGCGATCAGCTCTGCTACAAGCCCGAAGGCGATGCGGCGACCGAACAATGTTACGCTGGGGGAGAGCCCGGCCCGGATGGTGCGTTCGAAATCCGTGACGATGCGGGTGATGTCAACGCGACGGTCCGCAAGGTCGAAGCGCAGCCTGCGGCCTGAGACTACATTTAATTGATCGAGGCGCGGCGGCGGGGATCAGTCCCCGTCGTCGCCCCACAACCGGCTTTCTTCGACCCATCCGCTCCGATCGTCGAGCTGCAATTCGCACCAGCCCGAATTGCATTCGCCAAGCGCGCCGGTAACGCCTGCCTCCAATCGCCATTTGACCTCGGATGAAGAGTCAGGGGCCGCGCGCATTGCGGCGGGCGAGCCTTCGGTGACGATCGCGGTGCGATCCGGGCTCAGCAGCCGCGCGACCACCCAGCCTTTCTCCCCATCCGGGTCCTCGATCAACCGCCAACCTTCCATCACGCGCAAGACCCGGACCGGCAGGCCGGCGCGGTGGTAGACCCAGGCGATCTTGTAATCCGCGCTCGGCCCCACCCGCATATTCAGCTCGCTCGCACGGATGCTCGCCCAATAGGGCACCTCGCGATCCTGCGCGGTCGCGGGAACGGCAAGAGCCATCAGGGCGGCGAAAACAGGCAGGGTAGCGGCGCGCATCGAGGTCGGCTTCCTACCCGACGCCCCCAACCCGTTCAAGCGTCTGCATAAAGGCATGGTTCGCCGCTTGACCGGAACCGAGCGCAGCGCCTAGCCCGCAATCATGCCCGATTCCGCCCCCGCCCCTACCGTCCCCCGGCGTCTCGACCATGCCCCCCGCGTCGTGGTGACGCGCCACCTGATGCCGACCGTCGAATCGCGGCTGGGTGAGCTGTTCGATGCGCAATGCAATTCCGCCGACAAGGCGATGTCGCGCGAGGAACTGATCGCGGCGATGCGCGATTGCGACGTGCTCGTCCCCACGGTGACCGACCGGATCGATGCGGATATGCTGGCACAGGCGGGCGATCGCCTCGGCCTGATCGCCAATTTCGGTGCGGGGACCGATCATATCGACCTCAAGGCGGCAGCCGCGCGGCGTATCATGGTGACGAACACGCCCGGCGTCTTCACCGAGGATACTGCCGATCTGACCATGGCGGGCATCATCGGTGTGCCGCGCCGGGTGCGCGAGGGGGTCGAGTTGATCCGCTCCGGCCAGTGGACCGGCTGGACGCCGACCGCGCTGTTGGGCCGCAAGCTGGCGGGCAAGGTGCTTGGCATCGTCGGCATGGGTCGGATCGGCCAGGCGGTGGCGCATCGCGCCCGCGCCTTCGGCCTCGAGATAGCCTATCACAACCGCAAACGCCTGCCCGAAGCGGTCGAGCGGATGTTCGGCGCGCGCTATGTCGGCACGCTCGACGGGCTGGTGAGCGAGGCCGATATCCTCACGCTGCACTGTCCCGCAAGCGACAGCACGCGCGGCATGATCGACGCGCGGCGCATCGGATTGATGAGAGAGGGCGCGAGCCTCATCAACACGGCGCGCGGCGATCTCGTCGATCAGGAAGCACTGATCGCAGCGCTCGAAAGCGGGCATCTCGCGGGCGCCGGACTCGATGTCTACCCGGACGAACCGAATGTGGACGCGCGGCTGATCCGCCATCCGAATGTGATGACCCTCCCCCATATCGGCAGCGCCACCCGTGAGGGGCGCGAGGAATCGGGCCACCGCGTCATCGCCAATATCCGCATGTGGGCCGATGGCCATCGCCCACCCGATCAGGTCCTCACCGGACTGGCTTGAGGAAAACCGAGACATGGATGATTTCGCCGCCCGCATCGAAGCGCTCGAACATCAATGGATGCGCAGCTGGATGCAGCGCGACCGCAATGCGATGAAGAAACTCGCGGCGCGCGATTTCATCTTCCTGCTGGGATCGACGCGCGCCGCGCTCCTGGACCGCGCGAGTTGGCTGGAGGCGGCGACGACGCGCTTCAAATGCAACGGATACCGCTTCGGCGAGGTCTATGTCCGCCGCCACGGCTCGGTCGCGGTGTTCGCGACGCAGATGAGCCTGGAAGCGCGCATGGGCGACCACGAATGGGCGGGCGAAACCTGGATGATGGACCTGTGGCAGAAGACCAAGGTCCGCCGCCAGTGGCGCATCATCGAACGCACTCTTTCGCGCCCCGACGAGGACCCGAAGATGAGCGATGCGGTCAGGGCGATGCAGCTGTGGCGATGAGCCGTTACAACGCGCGCTCGTAGAATATGTTGAAGTCGCTCGCCGCATAGTCGGCGAAGGGACCGCGCCTGACGAAGCCATTGCGCAAATAGAGCGCATTCGCGGCGGCAAAGGCCTCGCCCGTCCCGGTTTCCAGCATCAGCGTCCGGTAGCCACGATCGCGCGCTACACCGATTAAATGCGAAAGCAGCGCAAACCCCACGCCCGCGCCCAATTCACGGTCGACCACTCGCATCGACTTTATCTCGCCCGAACGCGGTTCGATCTGCTTGAGCGCCGCGACACCCATCAGACTGCCATCATGGCGTGCCGCGAATACGCTGACATCGGGATGGGCGAGTCCCGACAGATCGAGCGCGAAGGAGGTTCCCGGCGGCGAGGACTCGACCATCCTCCGCTGGTGCAAGGTCAGCAGGTCGCGAAGATCGGCATCGTCCAAATTGGCGAGGCCGATCTCCATCTCAATCCCCCGCCAGTATCCGGTCGACCAGCTGCTTCACCGTGGGGGTGAAGTTGTTCGAGTAGAACGGGTCCTGCTTGAAGCGGTAGGCCGCATGGCCCGCGAACATGAGATTGTCGTCCACCGGCTCGCCATGAGCGATGTCCTGCAAGGTCTTCTGAATGCAGAAGCTGCGCGGATCGGCGAGGCGTCCGGTCGTGTAATCGTCGTGATCCTTCCAGCTCGAAAACTGGCAGTGGCTGAGGCAGCCCATGCAGTCCTTCTGGTCCTTGCGGATCGTGTCGCGGCTTTCGGGGGTGACGTAGACGATCGTGTCGTCCGGCGTCTTGAGCGCCTCGGTCTGCCCTTCGGCGAACCAGGCCCGCGCGCGGTCGTAATCCTTCGGCGCGACCCAGAAGTTCTTGCCGCGCACGCCGATATCGAGCTGTTTCGTATGCTCGCCCGCCTCGACCTTGCTGTAGGGGATCTGGCGTTCCGAGCGGTGGATGAGGTCCCAGAGGAAATCGTTCTTCACCGCGCTCGAATAGAAGCCCGTGGGCGAGAATTTGTGCAGCAGCACATCGCCTTCGTCGAGCGTGCGCAGGCGATCCTTCCATTCCTGCGGGATCGGGCTTTCCTCGGTCAGCAGGGGCCGCGTTCCGAACTGGAACATGATCCGGCCAAGCTCGGGATTGTCGATCCAGTCGTTCCATTCGCGCAGGAACCAGACGCCGCCCGCCATGACGATCGCGGTATCTTCGGACACACCTTCATTGCGCATCGTCTCGCGCAGCGCCTTGACGCGGGGGTAGGGGTCTTCCGGCTTGCGAGGGTCCTCGGCGTTCGACAGGCCGTTATGTCCGCCCGCCAGCCACGGGTCTTCATAGACCACGGCGGCCATCAGATCGGGCACCTTGCTGTAGCTGCGCTTCCACAAGGCACGGAAGGCGCGCGCGGAGCTGACGATCGGCAGGTAGCTCACATTGTAGCGCGCCGCGATCTCGGCCAGCTTGTAGGGCATTCCCGCCCCGCAGGTGACGCCGGCGACGAGGCCCTTGGTGTTCTCCAGCACGGCTTCCAGGATCTGCTGCGCGCCACCCATTTCCCACAGCACGTTGATGTTGATCGCGCCCTTGCCGCCCGCGATGTCATGCGCGCGCTTCACCTGTTCGGTGGCGCCGTCGATCGCATAGCGCATCAGCTGTTCGTGCCGTTCCTTGCGCGTCAGCTGGTCGTAGACCTGTGGGATGATCTTGCCCTCGGCATCATAGCTGTCGGCGTTCACCGCGCTGACCGTGCCGATGCCGCCCGCCGCCGCCCAGGCGCCGGAGCTCAAGTGGTTGGTCGCCGAAACGCCTTTGCCACCTTCGACCAGCGGCCACACTTCGCGCCCGCCATACTGAATGGGTTCGAGACCCTTGAATGCCATGATCCGTCTTTCGTTCGCGTCTTTTCAGGTAGCGGATCGCGTGGATGCCGCCGACTTGGCCACCGTGTCTCCACGACACGGTTCGATACTCTCCGGTTCGGGTCTGTTAGCGCCCCGTTCGAACTGTGCATAGTACCCCGCCAGTTCGGGCGCATCCTTGAAAGCGACGAGCTTGTACCCCACCCGCTCGAATTCGCAGGCCAGCAGCATCGGCGCGATGCCGTGCTGGTCGGTCGGACGATCGACATCGACCACGACGACCTGACCGCCCGGCGTCAGCGAGGGCCACATCCGCCAGAGCAGCGCGTAAGGTTCACCGATTTCGTGATACATATGGACCATGAAGATGCGGTCAAAACTGTCCTCGGGAAGGTGCGGATCGTCGAGCGAGCCGGGCTGGATGGAGACGTTGTCGATCCGCTGCCGCTCCACCCGACGGCCGAGTCGCTCAAGCGCGCTGCGGTCGATATCCTGCGCCAGCACCCGGCCATCCTCGCCGACCCGCTCTGCCAGACGCACCGTGTAATAGCCGTTCCCGGCGCCGATATCGGCCACCGTCATCCCCGGCTCGATCCCGGCGAGGTCCATGACCGTTTCGGCCTCGCCGCGATTGTCACGCGCGGTTTCGGTGCTGAACTGGTTCGATCCGAGGCCGGACACCGGCCGATCGGGACGGGGAAATTCCACCGAGGTTTCGGGCCGGTCGCCGGGCGCCTGACCGCAGGCGGCAAGCGCCAGCAGCAAGCCCACCGAGGCGGCCCGGCGCAGGATCACTCCACGTCCTCGATCTCGACCGTCTCGCCCGTTACGCGCTGCGCCAGCGCGGCGGAGATGAACGGGTCGAGCGCACCGTCGAGCACATCGTCGGGCGTCGGGCTGGTCACGCCGGTGCGCAGATCCTTCACCATCTGATAGGGCTGAAGCACATAGCTCCTGATCTGGTGGCCCCATCCGATGTCGGTCTTGCTCTCGTATTCGGTGCCCGCCGCGGCCTCGCGTTCGGCCATCTCGCGCTCGTAGAGACGGGCCTTGAGCATATTCATCGCGGTCGCACGGTTCTTGTGCTGGCTGCGGTCGTTCTGGCTGGCGACGACGATCCCGGTCGGTTGGTGCGTGATTCGCACGGCGGAATCGGTGGTGTTGACGTGCTGCCCACCCGCGCCCGAGGCGCGATAGGTGTCGATCTTCAGGTCGCTTTCATTGATCTCGATCTCGAAATCGTCGTCGATGACGGGATAGACCCAGACCGAGCTAAAACTGGTGTGGCGCCGCGCGGAGCTGTCATAGGGGCTGATGCGGACGAGGCGATGCACGCCGCTCTCCGTCTTGGCGTATCCATAGGCATTGTCGCCCTTGATCAGCAGCGTTGCCGATTTGATTCCGGCCTGATCGCCCGCCTGATACTCCACCGTCTCGACCTTGAAGCCGCGCTTTTCCGCCCAGCGCGCATACATGCGGAAGAGCATTTCGGCCCAGTCCTGGCTTTCGGTGCCGCCCGCGCCCGCGTGGATTTCGAGATAGGTGTCGTTCCCATCCGCCTCACCCGACAACAGCGCCTGGACTTTGTCGGCATCGGCGCGCGTGGCGAGCTTTTCCAGGCTGACGAGACCGTCCTTCACGACCTCGTCGTCGCCTTCCGCCTCGCCCATCTCGACGAATTCGATCGCATCGGACATTTCGGAGGAGATTTCGTTGACGGTCGCGATCGCGGTTTCGAGCTGCTTCTGCTCGCGATTGATCGCCTGCGCTTCCTTGGGATTGTCCCACAGGCTCGGGTCCTGGACGCGCGCATTGAGCTCGTCCAGACGGCGCAGGGCGCGCTCCCAGTCCAGCGATTGGCGGACCAGCGACAAGGCGGCTTCGATACGGTCGATATAGGCCTGCCCTTCGGCACGCATGGTATTAATCCTTCGAGAGATAGTGTCTTACCCACCCGCGCTTAGCGGGCAGGTGCGGTTTGTAAAGTTCAGCGGCCCATGGGCAGGACTGCGTGAAGCGGGCGCGGGGTCAGTAAATCCCGCCCTGCTCCTCGACGAAGTCGGTCTGCGTCTCGATCCGGGGCGTCGCCGCCGAAACGGTGCGCTGCTCCGCCGCGCGCCCGCGCCTGATCATTTCAAGGATCTCGTTGCGCTTGGCCGCGATCTGGTCCTGGCGGGTGGAACGGGGCGGTTCGGTATCGGGCTTGAACGCCTCCCAGATAACCGCGGCCTTGGGATCGTCGGACGGGATGCCGTCGAACACCCGCTTGCCGGTGCGGCGATCGATGCGCACCATGCGCACACCGGCGGGGGCGATGAATTCGTCGCCTTCCCAGCGGTCCTTCGATGCCTCGACGAAGCGCTTGAAGATCGGCGCGGCGGTATTCCCGCCCTGCACCCACCCGCCCAGATTGCGGGGCTGGTCGAAGCCGACATACATGCCCGCCACGATCTGCGGACTGCCGCCCACGAACCAAGCATTGGTCGGCCCGGTGGTGGTCCCGGTCTTGCCGAACAGCGGCATATCGAGACTGCGCAGGCGCACCGCCGTGCCGCGCGTCACCACGCCTTCGAGCATATGGACCGTCTGGAACGCGGTGCGCGCGTCCATCGCCTGACGGCCCTTGGCACCGAAGCGCGGCATGGGCTGTCCGTCCCATTCGGCCATATTGCAGCCCGTACAGTCGCGCGTGTCGGACCGCCAGATCACCTTGCCCCGGCGATCCTGCACATAGTCGATCACGCTCGGCTGGTTGAGGCGCCCCCAATTGACCAGCGCCGAATAGGCGTTGACCATCTTTTCGACCGTGGTGTCACCGGCACCCAGCGCGAAGGCGGGATAGGGATCGTAGCTCCCGATATTCATATTCTCGAAGGTCTTGATGACGTTCGGCATACCCGCATCCATCGCGATGTGGACGGTCATAAGGTTGCGGCTCTGTTCGAGGCCCCAGCGCATCGTGTGCACCCCGCCCCCGCCGCCGCCGAAATTGCGGAAGCATTTCTCGCCGAGATTCGCGCCCTGATAGAAGCAATAGGTCTGGTCGGGAATTTCGCTCGCCGGAGTGAGGCCGTGGTCGAGACCGGTGGCATAGACAAACGGTTTGATCGTCGATCCGGGCTGGCGCAGCGCCTGCGTGGCGCGGTTAAAGCTGCCCAGGCGGCTGTCGAACCCGCCCTGCATAGCGAGGATGCGCCCGGTCTGCGGGTTCTGCGCGAGGAAGGCGCCCGAGACTTCGGGAACCGTGCGCAGGCGATAGCCGCCCGCCGCTTGCTGCGCCGCGACCACATCGCCGATATTGAGCGAACCGGGTGCGCCGAGCAGCGAATAGGTCTCGCCACCGGTCAGGCCGATCTTGGGCGACGAGCCCCCTTCGGTCACCACGCCCACGCGCCAATCTTCGTAATTGATCGAAAGATTGGAGGAACGAAGCTGGCCGATCAGGTCGCCATTGTCGGGGTTCAGGGTGGCGATCGGGCCGGAGAACCCGCGATTGCCCTGATAGCTCAGCAATTGCGCCCGCAGCGCATCGCGCGCCGCGTCCTGCAATTCCAGATCGAGCGATGTCCGAACCCAGAGACCGCCCGCATAAACGCTGTTGGGTCCGTCTTCCGCATTCTCGCCGAACTTGTCGATCAGCTGGCGGCGCACCTCTTCGAGGAAATAGCCCGCATCCGCCGAGCGTTCCTCGCGCTGCTGGACCAGACCGAGATCCTGCGCCTTGGCCGCGTTTGCGGCAGCGGCGGTGACGAAATCATTGGCCACCATCTGGTCGAGCACGAAATTGCGCCGTTCGATCGCCATGTCGCGAAACCGTTCGCGCCCATACCGTTCAGGCGCCTTGGGCAGGATCGCGAGAAACGCCATTTCGTGCAGATCGAGATCGCCGACATCCTTGTCGAAATAGGCGCGCGAGGCGGCCTGGACGCCGAAACTGCGACGGCCGAGCGGGATTTCGTTGAGATACAGTTCGAGAATTTCCCGCTTGCTCAGCGTATCCTCGATCCGGCGGGCGAGGATCATCTCCTTCAGCTTGCGCGTGACCGAATATTCATCGCCGAGCAGGATGTTCTTGGCGACCTGCTGGGTGATGGTGGAGCCGCCCACGGCGCGTTCGCCCGATCCCATCTTGCTGGCGTAATCGAACACGGCATTGGCCGTGCCGCTCAGATCGACGCCGCCATGGCTGAAGAACGTCTTGTCCTCCGCCGCCAGATAGGCCTCGATCAGCTGGGTCGGGAAATCGACATATTGCAGCTGCACGCGCCGTTCGCGGGCATAGGAGTGGACGATCTCGCCATCGCCGCCGCGCACCACGGTCGGCAGCGGCGTTTCGTATTCGAGCAGCGTTTCGACATCCGGCAGGTCGCGCGCCAGCAGCGCCCAGGCGGCGAGCAGGCCCGCGATCGCGAGACCGACAAGGATGCTGCCATATCTGAACCAGCGCCGCTCGCGCCAATTGGCCGCGAACCATGCGAGAGTTCCACCGATGTCTCGGCGGATACGGTAGCGATAATAGTCTAAAGTGGATTGCTCGGCCATCTGGGTCCCATCGTCCGGTGTCGGCCCCCTAGCACGCCAAGCCTGTCGCGCGCCATAACGAAGCGAACGGCAATCGACCGTCAGGCCGCCGGTGCTTCGTCCGCCGCTTCTGGTCCCGCATCGGATGTCGTCTCGGTCGGCGCGTCATCCGCGGTCGACTCGTTCGCCTCGTCGGTTTCCTCGCCCAGAAGATCGTCCCGTTGGCGCACGAAATAGATGCGGATGGCGCGCGCGAGGGTATCGGCGAAACGCTTGCGACCCGCAGGCGAGGCGAGGCGCGCGGCCTCTTCCTGATTGGTGATGAACCCGCTTTCGAACAGGACGCTCGGCACGTCCGGCGCACGCAGGACCTTGAGAGCGGCGGAGCGACGCGGCTGCGGATGGAACCGGATCGCGCCCTCGGCTTCGCGCTGGATCAGATCGGCGAACTGGCGCGATTCCGCCTGCGTGCGCCGCTGCGACAATTCGACGAGGATGGTGTTCACCACATCGCTCTGCCCGGCGACGTCCTGTCCGTTGATCCGGTCGGAGCGGTTCTCCCGCTCGGCAAAGCGCGCCGCCGCCTCGCTGCTCGCCTGCGAGGAAAGAGTATAGATGCTGGCACCCTCAACCTCGCTCGCCTCGCCTGCGGAATCGGCGTGGATCGACACGAACAGATCCGCACCGAGCCGCCGCGCGATTTCGAAGCGTTCGGCATGGAGGAGATAGCGATCGTCGCTCCGCGTCAGAGCGACGCGGACGTCTCCCTGTTCCAGCAGGGCATCGCGCAACGCTTTCGCGAGATCGAGGACGAGATCCTTCTCGACCACGCCGACACCGGACGCACCAGGATCGTGCCCGCCATGGCCAGGATCGATCACGACCAGTGGACGGTCATCGCCCTCGTCACCTTCGATTTGCGGAAGGTCCACCGCCGCGTTGTTTTCGAGCACGATGCGAGGCGCATAATCCCGGCCGAAATGCGGGATCGGCAGATCGCGGCCGCTTGTAGCCGCCACGCCCATCGCCATTGCGAACAGCGCGACGGGGAGTGCCAGGATCACGTAAGGATGAGGACGGCGCTGCATCGCAGGGGCCGCATTACGGGGTTACGGGGTCATCGCGCAATAACCCGTTCGCGCAATAAGGTTGCCGTGCCCCTGCCCTGATGCTAGCGCGGATTTCGCAAGAGTCCGAAACCAATCGGACCCGGCGCGGGATCGCCTGTATTTATCGCGATCCCTCGAAACAGGTTGATGCGACACATGATCAAGCCCTTCCCGCTCTTCCACACGCAGGCATCTGCCGGCGGTGTGGCTGGTGCGGGCCAGGTAACGCGCACCATGCGCGGGATCGGTTTCGCAGACACGCATTTCCGGCTCGGACGCGCTGTGCGCCTCGACCGGTTCCTATCGACCGCCCTCACCCGTTCGAAGTTCGGCAGAGGCGGTTCCCATAACAATTCGCGCACGGGCGAGGCCGGGTCGCACCCGCCCCCCTGCGCTTGGAGACATATCAATGGCAACGCGCATGCTAATCGATGCGCGCCACCAGGAAGAAACCCGGGTGGCGGTCCTCAAAGGCAATCGGATTGAGGAATTCGACTTCGAATCTGCCGATCACAAGCAGATCAAAGGCAATATCTATCTAGCCAAGGTCACGCGGGTCGAACCCTCGCTCCAGGCGGCCTTCGTCGATTTCGGCGGCAATCGCCACGGCTTCCTGGCCTTCGGTGAAATCCACCCCGATTATTACCAGATTCCGAAGGAAGATCGCGACGCCCTGCTCGCTGCCGAAGCCGAAGTGGCCGAGGAAGAGCAGCGCCTGCGCGAAGACGAGGAAGCGCGCGGCCAGATGCCGGGCGAGGAATACGACGCCGAGGAGGAAAGCTCCGAAGCGCTGGCCGAAGAATTCGCCGAGGACGGGCTTGAAGAGGTCGATACGTCGGACAAGGACGACGTCGCGACGATCGAGGAAGGCCACGTCGCCGGCGATTCCGACGATGACGACGATGGCGAAGACAGTGACGAGAGCGATGACGACGACAACACTCGTTCGCGCGGTCGCCGCCGCCAGCGTGGTCGCAATGGCAAGGGTGGCAAGCCGCGCACCCGCGCCAAGGAAGTCGACGAAGCACGCGCCCGCCGCATGGCGCTGCGCCGCAAATACAAGATCCAGGACGTCATCCAGCGCCGCCAGGTGCTGCTCGTTCAGGTCGTGAAGGAAGAGCGCGGCAATAAGGGCGCGGCGCTGACCACCTATCTCAGCCTCGCCGGGCGCTACACCGTGCTGATGCCGAACAGCAGCCATGGCGGCGGCATTTCGCGCAAGATCAACTCGGCGAGCGATCGCAAGCGTCTGAAGCAGATCGTCGGCGATCTCAGCCTGCCGCGTTCGATGGGCCTGATCGTGCGGACCGCGGGTCTTTCGCGCACCAAGACCGAGATCAAGCGCGATTTCGATTATCTCGCGCGCCTGTGGGACGAAATCCGTGAGAACACTTTGTCGTCGAGCGCCCCGGCGCTGATCCATTCGGACAGCGATCTGATCAAGCGCGCCATCCGCGACATCTATAATCGCGAGATCGAGGAGGTCGTGGTCGAGGGCGAGCAGGGCTACAAGTCCGCCAAGGCCTTCATGAAGCTGCTCATGCCCAGCCATGCGCGCCGGGTTAAGGCCTATTCCGATCCGGTCCCGCTGTTCCAGCGCTATGGCGCGGAAGATCAGTTGAAGGCCATGTACGATCCGATGGTGCAGCTGAAATCGGGCGGCTATCTGATCATCAACCCGACCGAGGCGCTGGTCTCGATCGACATCAACTCGGGCCGTTCGACCAAGGAGCACGGGATCGAGCAGACCGCGCTGCACACCAATCTCGAAGCCGCGCGCGAAATCGCCCGCCAGCTGCGCCTGCGCGACATGGCGGGCCTGGTCGTGATCGACTTCATCGATATGGAGCAGCATTCGAACACCCGTAAGGTCGAGCGCGCGATGAAGGACGCGCTCAAGACCGACCGGGCGCGCATCCAGGTGGGTCGCATCTCGAGCTTCGGCCTGATGGAAATGAGCCGCCAGCGCCTGCGCACCGGCGTTCTCGAAGCGACCACGCGCGAATGCCCCCATTGCGACGGCACTGGCCTGGTCCGCACCGCGAGCAGCGCGGGCCTTTCCGCCCTGCGCCTGATCGAGGACGAGGCGGCCAAGGGCAAGGGCACAGTCATCCGCCTCGCCGCCAGCACGGAAGCCGCGATCTACCTGCTGAACGAGAAGCGGTCCGATCTGATGGAGATCGAACAGCGTTACGGCGTAACCGTCGAAGTCGTGCCCGAAGGTGAGGACGAAGGCGCCAAGATGAACGTCTCCAGCCATGGGCCCAAGCCCAAGGACGCGCCGAAATTCGAGCCGATCGCTTTCGACGAGGACGACGATCCCGACATCGAGGAAGACGATCTCGACGAGGAGGAAGAGCCGCGCCAGGCGCGCCGTTCGGATCGGGACGAGGATGAGGGCGAAGGCAAGCGCAAGCGCCGCCGCGGCGGTCGCAATCGCAATCGCAAGCGCGATCGTTCGGACGATGACGAGCGCGGGAATGCACGCTCGGGCGATGATGGTCAGGACGAGGCCGACGCTGATGAAGGCGAGAACGGCAATCGCGGTGACGAGCAGGGTTCGGACGACGATCGCCCCCGGCGCAAGCGCCGCCGTGGCGGACGTGGGCGCCGCGGTGGTCGCAACCGTTCGCGCCAGGACGAGGTGAACGAGGGTGATGCGGAAAATCTCGAAGAGGTTTCGCAGCATGTCGTGAACGATATGGCGGTCGTCGCCGGACCGGACGAAGCGCCCGAAACCGCCGAAGCGATGGCTGACGAACCCGCTGCGGAGGAAAAACCGAAGCGCAAGCGGGCACCACGCAAGAAGGCCGCTGTGACCGAAGCCGTCGAGACCGGTTCGGATGAAGCCGCACCGGCCGAGAAGCCCAAGCGCAAGCGGGCTCCGCGCAAGAAGGCGGTGACCGAGGACGCTCCTGCCAGCGAAACTCCGGTCGAGGCGAGTGAAGAAGCACCCAAGCCGAAGCGTGCCTCGCGCAGCAAAAAGGCGGCGGCGGAAACCGTCGAAGCCGAAGCGGCGAGTGAGGCGACAGGCGCGGAAGCGCCCAAGCCCGCCGCGAAGCGCGTGCGCAAGCCCAAGGCGAAAGCCGCCGACGAGGCTGGATCGGAGCCCGCCGCTTCCGAAGCTGAGGCAGCCCCGCCCGCTGACGAGAGCGCCGGAACCATCGAAACCGCGAAGCCCAAGCGCGGGTGGTGGCAGCGCACCTTCGGCGACTGATCGCTTCAGGGCGGTAAAGAAAATGCGGGGGTCGGTCTTCGGATCGGCCCCCGATTTCGTTTGGTTCTAGAGAATTTCCCGCGCGATCAGGCTAAGGACGTCTGCGAGATCGCGCGGCTTGTCGACATCGATCGCGGCCCGCCCGTCGCTCGCCCGCACGAGTGCCGCATTCACGCCGATCCGGCGCCCCAATCGGGCCAAACCGTCTTCCAGGGTCAATCGGCCCAGAGCGTAGGCGACAAGATTGGGGAGGCCGAGACGCGCGACGAGCTTCCACGGGCGCTTGCGATCGGCCTCGACCGCGCGCCATGTCGCGAGGGCCGCACTTGCCCTAGGGCTGGCAAGATAGAACAGGTTGCAACCCGACCATTCCCCATCGGCAAACCGCAGATAGGTCCGCTGCGTACCCGGCAGGGCGCGCTCGATATCCTGCCGCCGAGCCATCATGATCGACAGGTCCGCCCCCGCCGGGGTCCTGGCGATCAGTTCGGTAACCCATGCGGGATCGAGCAAGGCGTGATCCGCCGTGGTCACAACAAGCGGCGCGCCGGTCCTCTCGAACGCGGCCGCCACGCTCTCGCTCGGCCCGGAGGCCGGAGGGCAGATTTCCGCGCCGAGCTTTTTTGCGAGAGCGACCACCGCCGGATCGTCGGCCGATACCAGAACGCGGCTCATACCCGCCGCGCGCAAGGCCAGCACCACCCGCTCCAAAATCGGCTTGCCCGCGATATCGATCAATCCCTTATGGGCCACGCCGAGTTCCCGCGCGAGCGGATCGCCGCCCGGCCTCGTCCCTGCCAGAACAAGCGCACTTCCCGTCATGCCTCGGTTTCCGCTTTCCGCAAGTGCCGCAGGGTCATCCAGGCGGCGAAGCTCATGCAGAGATAGAAGACGCCCATCGACAGAGCCACCGCCCAGCCGATCTCGACCGGGCCGCCGCCGGATTGGAGGGCGACGATCGACACGATCAACGTCACCACCGCGATCGCCCGCACCTTGAGGGCGCGTGCGGCATGGCCGGTCGCATAGAGCATCGGTTCGTAGGACACGCTGGCCAGTTCGAAGGCTGCGGCGAAAGCCAGCGGGATCAGGACGGTAGCTGCCCGTGCATAATCGGAACCGCCGATCAGGACCAAGGCCTGCTCGCCGAACAGGACGGCGGTCAGAAGGACAACGATACCGGCCAGCGCCGCGATCCGCGTCACGCTGCGGACCAGCTTCGCAAAGCGCGTCGCCTCGTCGGCAATGCTGGACACGGCGAACTCTGGCAGCACCGCCCTCGCCACCAGGACGGCGAACTGCTTCACCCCCTGTGCCAGCTGGTCTGCCAGCCGATAGAGCCCTGCCGAGCTGGTCGAGAAGAAATACCCGACTGCCAGCAGGGGCCCCTGCTTGACGATGGCGTCCAGCGTGGTCGCGCCATAGGTCACGGCGAAGAAGCCCTTGATGCCGGGATTCTCGCGCAGCATCCGTCGCCACCCCCCTGCATGGCGCAGGCGAAACGCATCGCGTGCGAGGCGCCGCGCCATGATCCAGTAGACCGCGGCCGCGATCAGATCGAACAGGGCCCAGGCGAAAACGAATTTCGCCACGCTGGGTCCGGTGGCGAGGATGATGCCGCTCGCGATCAGGCGCCCGGTCGGCACGATCGCTTCGACATAGGTGCCGATATCGAATCGATCAAGAACGCGTACGATCCCGCTCGGCGTGGTCAGCCGTGCCCAGATCAGCGCGCAGGCGAAGAGAAAGCCGAGATCGATGTAGCGCGGGTTCAATTCGAGCAACGAGCCGAAGCCGTAATAGACCAACGCCGCGATCGCGCAGCCGGTGATCGCCCCGCCAAGATCGGCAAAGGTGCAGAACCAGATCAGCCGCCCGAAGGCCGCTTCGTCACCGTCCAGCCGGTGCCGCGCACCGAAGCGCACCAGCGTCTGCCAGGTCTGGAAGCCCGCGATCGCGACAAGCGCCTGCGCGGTGCCGAAAAGGAGGGAGAAATGCCCAAAATCACGCAAGCCCAGCGATCTTGCCAGCACGGCGAGATAGATCAGGCTGCAAATCGCCCCGAAGGTCTTGCCGCCGAGAATCCAGGCCAGATTGCGAACGATGTTCAGCAGCCCGTTGCGTGCGGGCACAGGCGTGCTTTGACCATCCATCTCGAGCGCCCTTTGAACGATGCGCGCGCGGCTGGCAAATCCATGCTTTGCGGCGGCGCGCGGGATGCCTAATGCAGCCGGTCATGCGGGTGGTGTTTCTCTTCAATCACGATGCGGCCCATCAGGTCGCGCATCTGGCGGGTATCGCCGCCGCGATGGCGCGCCTCCATCCCGAGGTCGAAACCGTCATCGCCTATGCCAGCTCTGCGATAAGGGCCCGCATCGAGGGACTTGTCGGCGATACGGGCGGCGCCTCAATCCGCTGGTACGAACTGACGCTCGGGCCGATCGCGCGGACCGTCGCGGGCCTGTTCGACAAGGTGCTGCCGGCCAGCCGTTTGATGCGCCTCAACGCGCATGTGCCGCTCTTCGCGAGCGCCGATATGATCGTCTCGACCGAGCGGACCTGTTTGCGCCTGAAAAAGCGTATTCCCAAGGACTCCATGCCGCTCTTCGCCAAGGTGCCGCACGGCGCTGGCGATCGCAGCGTGAGTTACCACCCCGATTACACCCGCTTCGATCGCAGCTTCGTGGCGGGCCAAAAAGTCGTCGACCAATTGGTCGCGCATGGGGTCGACGCGGAGCGACTGGTCGTCATCGGCTATCCCAAGTTCGAGAATATCGACCTCGCCGCCCGGCAACGCCTGTTCGACAACGGCCGCCCCACCCTCGTCTACAATCCCCATTTCGATCCCAATCTGTCGAGCTGGTACGATCATGGCCCGGACATATTGCGCTGGTTCGCAAGCGAGGCCGGACAGGGTTTCAACCTGATCTTCGCGCCCCATGTCATGCTGTTCCGCAAGGATCTTCACGTTTCGCCCGAATACGGGATCGCGCGGCGGCGGCCTGACATCCCCGACGAAGCGCGCGAGGCGGCCAATATCCTGATCGACATCGACAGTCCGCGCTTGTTCGACATGACCTACACGCTCGCCGCCGATGGCTATATCGGCGATGCGTCGAGCCAGATCTACGAATTCCTGGTGCGCCCGCGCCCCGCCTTCTTCATTGACGCGCGCCGCGATGTGAAGGCGGAGGATGACGAATGGCACCTGTTCTGGGAATGCGGCCCCGTGGTGCGCAGCGTGGATGCGCTCGCCGCCCTGCTTCCCGACATGGAGGCGATCGGCAAAAGCTATCGCGCGCGCCAGGAAGAACTGTTCGCCTATACCATCGATATTGGCGATCGCCCTGCAAGCGAGCGGGCCGCCGACGCTATCCTGGAAGCCATCAAATCTCGCGCGGATCGATGACGCGCCACCCGCGCGCAGCGGCCTTCTTCGCCTTGCGATTCGAGGTGGTCGCGAAGATCGGTTCGCTCACCCTATCCAGCAGGGGAGCGTCGGCGAAACTGTCGCTGACGAACCGCGTCCGCGCTTCGCCGATCGCGGGCTGGCGGTCCAGCACGCTGGCGAGCTTCGTGTCGGCGTAGCAATTGTCGGGCACGCGTTCGAATCCCTCCCATCGGGTCGCGACCACCTCGTCGAAACGAAGAGCGGTCGCGAAGGCTTTAGCGTAAACGTCGAAGGCGGCGGTCGCGAGGATGAGGCGTGCGCCCGCCTTCCGGTCTTCTTCGAGCAGATGCAACGTACCCGGCATGAGCCCATCATCGGCCAAGACGCGCGCGGCGAATTGCGATCCGAGCGCTTCCAGCTCGCTATGCGCCCGCCGCCCGACCAATAATTGCATTCCGAACAGTTTCAGCCGCGCCCGCGACATCGCACCGAGCCGATAAGCGAGCATGGCGAAAAGCCACAGCGGCAAGAGCGTCAGCCGCCATGACGCCACTCGCCTGGCTGCGAAGATCAGGAAAGGCGTAAAAGTGGCCCTGCGCGTCAGCGTGCGGTCGAAGTCGTAGATTGCGATACGCATCGCGGCATCCGATGGCATCGGCGTCCCCGCCTGTCACCCTTCCACGACATACTAGCCCGATCAGGCCGGTATCGCCTCGCCCTTCCAGTCGAAATGACCGCCGCTATCTACGGGGCTCAGCCCATCGATCACAGCCAGAAGGTTTTCCGCCGCCTGCGATGGCGTCGTCAATTGTCGATCGGGCACGTTGCCCTGAAAAGGCTCCGACAGCGCGGTATCGACCGTGCCCGGATGAAGCGCCGCGACGATCCCGTGCTTGTGCGTGCGGGCGAATTCGATGGCGAAATTCCTGACAAGCATATTCAGCGCCGCCTTGCTCGCGCGATAGCTGTGCCATCCGCCCAGACGATTGTCCCTGATCGAGCCGACCCGCGCGGACAGCGCCGCGAACACGCAGCGCCGGTCGCGCGGCATCAGGGGGAGCATATGCTTGGCGATCAGGGCGGGACCGATCGTGTTCGCCGCAAAAATTCGCGCCATCGCCACTCCGTCGATCGCCTTGACGCTGCGTTCCGGACCAGTGCCATCGGGAAGCGTCAGAACCCCGGTCGCGACGATGACGAGGTCGGGCGGATCGTCCCGCATCGCATCAGCCGCGTCCATGATGCTTTCCTCATCGCTCAGGTCGAACCGGAACGGCCTCGTCCCGTCGACCGGCTCTTCGCCCGATCGGCTCCCTGCCCACACCGTCAGTCCCCGGTCGACCAGAGCCGCGCTCAACGCCCTGCCGATGCCGCCGCTCGCCCCGAAAACGGCTGCGGTGCGCAAACCTGATGAAGACTCTTCCATATCCTGCAAGACTTGCAGCGGACATTGCGGGTTCCCGGCCCTTGCACCATGCGCGCGAACGGCTAAGTGGGTTGCAAGTAGCAACAGGACCGAATTGCGCCATGGCGACCTTCACCCTTCCGAAGAATTCCAAGATCAGCGGCAAGGGCCGCGCGCACAAGGCGGAGGGCGCCGGGCGTGTCAAATCCTTCAAGATCTACCGCTACGATCCCGACAGCGGCGAAAACCCGCGGTATGATACGTTCGAGATCGATCTCGACGATTGCGGCCCGATGGTCCTCGACGCGCTGTTCAAGATCAAGAACGACGTCGATCCGACTCTCACCTTCCGCCGCTCGTGCCGCGAGGGGATTTGCGGGTCGTGCTCGATGAACATGAACGGGAAGAACGGCCTCGCCTGCACCACCGCGATCGAGGATCTGAAGGGCGAGGTGCGGATTACCCCCCTGCCCCACATGGAGGTCATCAAGGACCTCGTACCCGATTTCACCCACTTCTATGCACAGTATGCCAGCATCCGCCCCTGGCTGCAGACCGTATCGACCACGCCCAGCGGCAAGGAACGTCTGCAATCGCCCGATCAGCGCGAGAAGCTCGACGGTCTTTACGAGTGCATCCTGTGCGCCTGCTGCTCGACCGCGTGCCCGAGCTATTGGTGGAACAGCGACAAGTTCCTCGGCCCGGCGATCTTGCTCCAGGCCTATCGCTGGCTCGCCGACAGTCGCGACGAGATGACCGGCGAACGGCTCGACCAGCTGGAGGACCCGTTCCGCCTCTATCGCTGCCACACCATCATGAACTGCGCGAATGTCTGCCCCAAGGGCCTGAGCCCCGCCAAGGCGATCGCCGAAACCAAGAAGATGATCGCCGAGCGCGCGATCTAAGGTGCTCGCGAAAGACGTTTTCGACCACGGGCCGGACCCGGAAAATCCCGGCTGGAACCACTGGAACCTGAAGGACGAGACGCTGTTCAACGGCGCGGTGATGGGCAGGCTCATCACGCGCGTCGACGATGACGGGAAGGCGCGGCTGCGCATGTTCCCCGAACGGCGGCACGAGAACCTTCAGGGCATCATCCACGGGGCCGTCACGCTCTCGCTGATCGACATCGCGCTTTTCACCACCATGCACACGCTGGGCAGCGGCAATGCGGGTCCTTCGGTGACGCTCGAGCTTTCGACCCAGTTCGTCGGCGGCGGGAAGATCGCGACGCCGCTCGATGCTGTCACGGAAATCGTGAAAGAAACCGGGAAGCTCGTCTTCGTGCGCGGTCTGGTCGAACAGGGCGATCACCGGGTCGCATCCTTTTCGGGCATCGTCCGAAAGATGCGGCCCCGTTCCGATAGCGTTGCAGCGCCTTTGTGAGCGGGTTGCTCGCACGGTACGAGGACTTGGTGGCGGCGGGCGAATTGCAGCCCGACCCCGACCAGCGCCGCGCCGCCGAACGGCTCGATCGGCTTCAGAAGGAATTGGAGAAAGAGCGGCCCGGCGGCGGACTCCTGTCGCGCCTGTTCGGTTCGAAGGACGAGGCCCCGCCCCAGGGCGTCTATATGTGGGGCGGCGTCGGGCGCGGCAAATCCATGCTGATGGACCTGTTCGTCCAGACTCTCGGTATCGCGGAAAAGCGCCGCACGCATTTCCACGAATTCATGCTCGAGGTCGATCGCCGGATGAAGGCGGCCCGCGATACGGGTCAGGGCGAGCCGGTGAAGCACGTTGCCGCCGCAATCGCGAAGGACGTCCGCTGCCTCGCCTTCGACGAGATGGTAGTCACCAACACCGCCGATGCAGCCATCATGGCGCGCCTGTTCACGGCCCTTATCTGCGACGAGAAAGTCAGCGTGGTCACCACGAGCAACCGGCCTCCGTCCGATCTCTACAAGGACGGACTGAACCGCTCGCTCTTCCTGCCCTTCATCGATCTGGTCGAGGCGGAACTGGATATCGTACCACTGAACGGGCCCACCGATTACCGGCTCGACCGGCTGGGCGATCTCGACACCTGGCACACCCCCCTGGGCGATGAGGCCACCGCGCAGGTTCGCGAGGCGTTCTTCCGCCTGACCGATTATGCGCCGGAAGACGCCGCCAATGTGCCCTCCGGCGAACTTGACCTGGGAGGCGGGCGCTTTTTGCACGTGCCCAAGAGCCTCAAGGGCGTCGGCGTGTTCAGCTTCAAGCGGCTTTGCGGCGAAAATCGCGGCGCGGCGGATTATCTCGCCATCGCCCACGCCTTTCACTCCGTAATCGTCGTCGGCATCCCGCGCCTGTCACCCGACAATCGCAACGAGGCTATGCGCTTCACCAAGCTGATCGACGCGCTTTACGAAAACGGGGTCAAGCTCTTCGCGACCGCCGCCGCCGAACCCGAAGACCTCTACGTGGCGGGGGATGGCGCCTTCGAATTCGAACGCACGGTGAGCCGATTAATGGAAATGCAGAGCGCGGACTACATGGCGCGCGGCCATGGCGTAGCCTGAGAGACGCTTGCACAGCGGGCGACGCCACCCCAGCTAGCTTTCATTCCCGGCGGTCAACACCCCCGCCGATGTGGACTGACACCATGATCGATATCCGACCCTTCGACACGCTCGGCCATGCGAACCATGGCTGGCTGGACGCGCGGCACCATTTTTCTTTCGCCAGCTATCACGATCCCGACCGTATGGGTTGGGGCAATATCCGCGTCTGGAACGACGATACGATCGCGGCGCAAAGCGGATTTCCGCCCCACCCGCACAGCGACATGGAGATCGTCACTTTCGTGCGCAGCGGGGCGATCACCCATCAGGATTCGCTCGGCAACAAGGGCCGCACGGCTGCGGGCGACGTTCAGGTGATGAGTGCCGGGACCGGGATCACCCACGCCGAATACAATGTCGAGGACGAGGCGACGACTCTGTTCCAGATCTGGATCCTCCCTGACCAGCGCGGCGAGGCGCCCGGCTGGGGGCAGCGCGAATTTCCGAAAGCCGGGCGCGAAGGCGGCTTCGCCATCCTCGCCAGCGGCACGCCGGAGGAGGACGATGCGCTACCGATCCGCACGGACGCCAAGGTTGTCGCCGCCACGCTCAAGGCGGGGCAGAGCGCGACCTGGACCAGCTACGGATCGCGCCATCAATATCTGGTCGCACCGACCGGCCGCATCCGCGTCAACGGCAAGGAGGCGCAGCCGCGCGATGGCGTCGCGATCACCGGAGAGACCGAGATCGTGGTCGAGGCGCTGGACGATGCGGAAGTGGTGATGGTGGACGCTCGCTAATCGAACGCTCGCCCGGTCGGATCACCCGATCCCGAGCCGGGCGAGCGATTTTTCCAGCATGACCAATTGATAGAGCACGCGGCCATTATCCGCAGCGCCGCTGATGTGCCGCTCCGCGAGACGCGACAGCGCGCCGCGATCGAACCATCCGCTTCCCACCAAAGCCTCGCTCCGCGCCACGCCCCGCGCCATTCCGGCCAGCGGACCGCGAAACCATTCGGCCAGCGGCGTCACGAAGCCCTGTTTCGGGCGATAGAGAATCTCGTCGGGAAGATACCGTTCCATCGCGTGCTTCATCAGCCATTTGCCCTGCCGGCCGCGAATCCGGCGGCTCTCCGGCAGAGTGGCGCAATATTCGATCAGGCGGTGGTCGAGCAGCGGCTCGCGCGCTTCCAGGCCTACCGCCATGCTGGTGCGGTCGACCTTGGTCAGGATGTCGCCCGGCAGCCAGAAGGTGAGGTCGGCATATTGCGCCGCGTCCAGTCCGCTGCGCGCCGGGGCGCAGTCCATGACCTCGATCAGCGCGTCTTCCGCACGATATTCGCCGCGTTCGCGCAGCAGCATCTCGCCATAGAGCCGCCTACGCGCGTCCTGGTCGAGGATCGCCAGCGCCCGCGCATATCCCGCCGCGCCATCTTCGGCGAGCGAGAGGAAGGTCGTCTTCGCGCGCAGGGGACGCGGCGCCCAGTCCGCTTTCGGCCAGACCTTGCCCAGCGCGCCGAAGATCGGCCCGCGCAAGGTCTGCGGCAGCACCGCCCTCGCCTGCTCCTCGCGATGATGGAAAACCTGCCGACGATACCCAGCCAGCGCCTCGTCCGCGCCGTCACCCGACAGCGCGACCGTTACGCTCTCGCGCGCCAGTTCGCAGACCCGCAAAGTCGGCAGAGCGGAAGCATCGGCGAAGGGTTCGTCGAAGATCGCGGCGATCCGGTCGAGATCGGCCACATCGCCGGGCGAAACGATTCGTTCGCGGTGATCGGTCCCGAACCGATGGGCCACCAGCCGCGCGTGGCTGGTCTCGTCCACCTCCGCGACATCGAAGCCGATCGAACAGCTCGTCACCGGTTCGCGGCTTGCTTCCGCCATCAGCGCGACCACGCTGGAACTGTCGACTCCGCCCGACAGAAAGGCGCCGAGCGGGACGTCTGCGACCATGCGGCTCGACACCCCTTCACGGAAATGGTGGAGAAGCTGCGCGGACTGGTCCGCGACCGACCCGCGCGCCCGCTGTTCGAACGAGACGTCCCACCAGCGGCGCGGGGGTGATGGCGGGCGATCATGCTCCAGCAGCCGGAAATGCGCGGCGGGCAGCTTCTCGACGCCCTTCAGGATCGACCGGTGATCGGGAACGTAGCCCCAGGTCATGTAATCTTCGATCGCCAGCGAATCGACCTGCGACCGCATCAAAGGATGCGCCAGCAATCCCTTGAGTTCGGACGCGAAAATCAGGCTGCCATCGCTGAGCGTCGCGGTGAAGAGCGGCTTCACCCCGAGCCGGTCGCGCGCCAGGAAAAGCTGCCGCGTCGAAAGGTCATACAGCGCGAAGGCGAACATGCCTTCGAGGCGGCTCAGGCAGTCGGGGCCCCAGGCTTGCCATGCCGCCAGGATGGTTTCGCTGTCGCCATCGGTACGAAACCGCGCGCCCTTTGCTTCAAGTTCGCGCCGCAAGGCTCTGAAATTGTATATTTCGCCGTTGAAGACCAGCACTGCCCGGCCGTCCACGGAATGCATCGGCTGGGGCGATCCGGCAAGATCGATGATCGAAAGGCGGCGATGGCCGAGACCGACGCCCGGCGCGGTCCACACGCCTGACCCATCCGGGCCGCGATGGGCGATCGCGTCGCACATCCGCTCGACCCGGTGGGGCTCGACCGGCTTGGGCGTGCCGCAATGAAAGATACCGGCGATCCCGCACATGGCGCTCGCTCCTAACCGTATGCGGGGGAAAGGCCAATCGCGAAGGCTCCGGCAATCATGCCCAAACCAATCGCCGCGCCCAGAACGATGGGCAGAGGCGCCGAGAATGCCTCGAGACGGGCGAGCAGCGGACTGCGTTCCAGCTCCGCGAGCGACCATCCCGCCTCGTCCGGCGTTCGTTCGAACCAGCGCCACGCCAGGCCGAGCACGATGGCCACGACCACGGCGAAGAACACCCATCCATAGATGAGGTGATCGACCCCGCCCGCCCGCTCGGCGCCGATGAACTGGGCGATATAGATCGTGCCCCACGCCCGGACCGCATTGGCGAGGATGGGCACGATCACACAGGCAAGCAGGAAGAGGATTCTGCGTTTCCAGCTCGAGAATGCCGTGAAGGCCGCGAGAACGCCGAGCGCGATCATCGCAATCAGGAATTTGACGCCCGAACACGCTTCGGCGACGATGAACAGGCCGAACGGCGTCGTGATATGGATCGCGTCGAGCGCCGCGTCGATCCCGCTAAGATGCGCCAACTGGATCACGAGGCGGGCGGTGAGGATCTGCATCGGCCAGACGATCTCTTCCCCGAAGGGCACGAGAAACACCATGAAGCCGAGCGGGAGCGCCAGCAGCGCCGCCGCGCGCGGGCCCAGCACGACCGGCACGCTCGACGCCAGAGCGGCGACAGCGCCCGCATGGGCGATCAGGTTAATGCCGCTCGCCCGTCCGATCACCCAGAGCGCAAGGGCCAGACCGAACGGCACCAGCCCCGGCCACCAGGAGCGCGGCTCTATCTCGGCCAGCGCGTCCTGCTTTGCCCAGATCAGCCATAGGATGATCGGCGGGATCAGCAGGATGTGCGCATAGCTATCGCTGTTCCACCATTGCCAGGCCATCTCCCCCCATTCGCGCAGCGTCAGGGCCAGCACCGCCCCGCAAAGCAGAGCGAGCCCCGTCAGCGCCTGCTTCCATGACGGCAGGGTCTCACTTCGTGCCGATGAGAGAGGGAGATCACGCTGCATCGTGATGGCGCGCCTCGGCTTGGCCGAGAATATCGGCGAGACCGGCTTCGACGGCTTCCCAGCTCATGTTTTCGACCACGAAGCGCCGCGCTGCCCGCCCCATGTTTTTGGCCTGACCTTCGTCCGCAGCCAGGTCGAGGATTGCGCGCTCGAAAGCCCCGTCATCGCGGCAGATCCGCCACTGCTGGCCATCTGTGGCGTCGATACCAGTCGCCGCTTCTTCGCTCGCAAGCACTGGGCGGGCCATGGCCATCGCCTCCAGCACCTTGTTCTGCACGCCGCGCGCAAGCATCAGCGGTGCCACGACTGCATCCGCACTGCGCAGGAAGGGTCGAACGTCGGGGACCTCGCCCCAGACCTTGACCCCTGCGATGCATGCGAGCTTCGCCACCTCCGGTGTCGGCGCGCGGCCGACGATGTGGAACTGCGCCGCAAGCCGCTCACGAATGGCGGGTAGGATCCGCCGTGCGAACCGTTCGACCGCCGCGATGTTGGGCGGATAATCCATCTGTCCGGTGAAGACGATGTGGTGCCCTTGCCCGGCCAGGGCCGGATGCGGATCGGTGGCGGCGGGATCGAAAAATTCCGTATCGACGCCGTTGCCCAGAGCCCGAATGTCGGCCCGCTCGGCGCCCGGGCGCGCTCGCAGGATGTCTGCCTCTTTCTCGGTGATCAGGAGCGTCGTGTCTGTTGACCGAGCGAGCCGAACCTCTTCGGCTGTCAGCAAAGCCGCCTCCCGCCGGTAAAGGACCGAGCGTGGAAAGCCGCTCTCCTGCGCATAGGTCGCGAATTTCTCGCTATCGACATCGCAGAGATCGACCACCACCTGACCCGCGAAATCGGACGGGATATATTGCCCCATCTGGCCCGAAAACACGAAGATCTTATCTATCGGGTGCCTGGCCAGCGTGTCGCCTACCCACTTCGCAAGCTCCGCGTCGAAAAACGCCGCCTGGCTGACCGCACGGTTCCCGAGCAGCGCCTCCATTCCGGCGCGCGGCAGGGATTTCGACCGTGTCGGCAGGCAATAACTGGCCGCGATGGCGGCGAGGCTTGCCTCTTGCTCGCGATCCTGATCGGTCTCGACGAATGTACCGACATGCACGCGCCCGAGCTTAGCCAACCCCTTGAGCAGGTGATGCGAGCGGATCTTGTCGCCGCGATCGGGCGGAAAGGGCACGCGGTGGGCGAGGAAGAGGATGTCCCCCACGCGTCGCTCAACCGAGTCCGCGCGCGATATGAGGACCGATCGCGTTGGCTAGGGACAGGGGCAGGCGCTTCCACAATTCGATCTTGCGCGCATAGCTCGCATCCGTGGGATCGATATTGCGCGCCGCCACTCCGGGCGCGCTCCAGCTCGAATAGGTGAGAGGTTCCGGTTCGAACCCCCAGTTTTTCTTGAAGTGATACGGGCCGCTTCCGGTCTTGGACCGTCCGAAATCGAAACGCGTGCAGCCGCGTTTGCGAGCGTGCAGCATCAGTTCGTAATACATCCGCTCATTGGCGCGCAGACCGCGTGCCGCAAAGGTGCCTCCACCCCAAAAGGGCATGACGGCAAGCCCCTTTCCATCGTCATGATAGAGCGACAGAACGCTCGCCACCGGCTTTCCCTGATGGCGCACAGTCAGGATGTCGGCATCCGCTGCGAACGAATCCAGCACGGCATCGAACAGGCTGCGCGGAAACACCGGAGTGCCAAGATTGTGGACGCTTTCGGCATAGACGGCGTAATGCGCCGCGCGTTCGTCTTCATCCGCTCCGACAGCGATCGAGAAATCGCCATTCAACCCCTTGCGCACCTCGGCGCGCGCCTTGCGCGGGATGGCGAGCAATTGCGCCTCGTCGCTTGTCGCCAGTTCACCGATGAAATTGCAATGGCTCGTGGACGTTTGTTCCCAATCCTCGGGAGCATCCCCGCCGCGCAGTTCGATCGAGCTGACATTGGTGCGAAGCGCCAGTTCCTCGGCTGCCCGACACAGTGTTTCGCCGTCCTGACGCCGTCCGGCCAGCACCCCGCCGCCCACTCCGAACCCGCTCGACACCAGCGCGCGCCCGAAAAGGGGAGAATGCACCAGCGTCAGCGGCAGCCATGCAGCGAGGCGCCCTGCTCGCTCCAGCGCGAGTCCCGTGGCTTGTTGGCCGGTTCCCCGCTCGATCGCGCGTAGCCACAACGGTCGATGAAACACCGATCCGCCATTCTCGCCAACGAAGCGTTCGATCCGTGCGGCCTCGCCCGGATCGTCCAGTCGAACGAGCGAGATGTTCGGCATGACGAGGCGCGTCGGCGCGTTCACGATCCGAAGGGAACGCAGCGCTGCGCTTCTATCCGAGCGATTTCGTCCATCCGGCCCCAGCTGAAATCGCCAGCGAGTTTCCGGAGCTTGCCCGCCATTTTCGACAGGTTGGTGTAATGGCGCACGCGCGATCGCAGCGGCGCGCCTTCGACCCGTGGTTGTTCGGGATCGATTTCCCAAGGGTGGAAATAGAAGATGGCCGGGCGCTCGTCGCGCTGGTTCACGCGTTGGATCGCCCAGTTCGAGAACGCATAGGGGAGCACGCGGAAGAAGCCGCCTCCGCCCGCCGCCAGACGCCGCTCCCCGATCTGGGCGGTGGTCACCGGAATTTCGACAAGCTCGCTCCCGTCCACCGGGCGGAAGGCAAAGCGCGGCGCCTCGCGCCAGCCGTAATGATCGTGCACGATCGGCGCGACGCTGGAGCTGTAGCGATAGCCCTGCTCAGCCAAAACCTCGTGCGCCCACGGTGTGCGCGCATCGATGGAGAAACTCGGGGCACGATAGCCGCTGATCGGCGCGCCGCCCGCGTCTTCGAGGATGGCACGGGTCTTCGCGAGATCGGCGGCGAATTGCTCGCGTGTCATGGTGAAGACCCGCGCGTGATCGTAGCCGTGGCTGGCCAGTTCGTGCCCACGCTCGACGATAGCCCGGATAGCGCCCGGTTCGCGCTCCGCCACCCAGCCCAAAGTGAAGAAGGTCGCCTTGACCTCGCAGGCATCGAACAGGTCGAGCACGAAGCCGACATTGTCCGCAACGCGCAGCGCCATACCATCCCAATCCGCGCGATCGATCGTGTTCTCGAACGCGCCGACCTGAAACCAGTCCTCAACATCGACCGACAGGCCGTTGAGGATCCGGGAGGATGATATCGTGCGCTGTTCCACGCCTAACGTCCTCGCCTCAGGCGGCAGCGCGACGGCCGTCGGCCTCGAAATGCTCGATCAGCAGCGAAAGAACATGGCGGATCGACGCTTCCTGTTCGGACAGGCGCGCTTCCATTTCCGCCAGACGGTTCTCGATCGCATCCGAAACAGTCTCGCTCGACGATGCGCCCGCCTGCTGCAATTCCGAAACCTCGCGGCGCAATTTCGCGATCTGGTTCTCGTGGCCGCCGAAAGCCGCCTCGATCGCGGCGATCTGCGCTTCGGCGAGGCCTTGCCCGCCACCGCTTTCTGGCTGCGAAGCGCGGGCGCGGTCCTGCTCCTCGCGCTTCGCATCGGCGACGGCCTGCGCTGCCTTCTTGTTCGGATCGGGCCGCACGCGATCGTCCACGACCGCCTCGTCGGCCGAAGAATCGCCGGTCATCTCCTCGATCACGGCGTCCAGCATGGCGAGGTCGATGGTCGACTGCTCCTCGACCGCGCCGAGCAGCAGCAGCCGGGTCATGACCTGGTTGATCTTGCGCGGAATACCGCCCGTCGCCTTGTGTATCCGCGTGAACAGGCCACGCTCGAAATCCGGCTCCCCATCCCAGCCGACATGCTTCAGGCGATGATGGACATAGGGCTCGATCTCGCCCGGTTGCATCGCTTCGAGGTGATGCGCCGCGATCACGCGCTGGCGCAATTGTTCGAGCTCGTCGGAGCTGGCCAGCAACCGCTTGAATTCAGGCTGGCCGAGCAGAAGCGTCTGCAAGAGCGGATGCGCGCCGAGCTGGAAGTTCGACAGCATCCGCAATTCCTCGAGCGCGCCGATCGAGAGGTTCTGCGATTCGTCGACGATCAGCAGGCAGCGTTTGCCGTTGCGCGCTTCCTCGTGGAGGAAATGCTCGATCGCGGCGAGTGCTGCCGCCTTGTCACGCCCTTCGACATCGAGGCCGAAACTGCGCGCGGCGACATGGATCATCTCCTCGCCATCAAGCGCGCTGGTGACGACCTCGCCCACGCTCATCCGGTCGTCGAGCTTCTCCTTGAGATGCGCGACCAGCGTCGATTTGCCCGAGCCGACCTCGCCGGTGATGACCACGAAGCCTTCGCCCTGGTTCAGGCCGTAACCCAGATAGGACAGCGCCTTCTTGTGCGTGACGCTCTCGAAGAAATAGGCCGGGTCGGGCGTGAGCTGGAAGGGCCGCTCTGAAAAGCCGTAGAACTGTTCGTACATAAGAGAGGTCCTATCAGAAACCGTAGCGCAAGCCGACCAGGGCGGACGCGGTTTTGAGATCTTCGGTCGTGAAGTCGCTGTCGAGATAATTGACGGCCACCGCCGCCCGGCCCGACAGGCTCTGGGTGAAGGCGTGCGAATAGGACGCCGACGAGCCGAGGCCGAACAGATCGTTCGCGCCGAAGCCGCCTTCGAACCAGTTGGCGTAGGTCGCGACGGTGAAGGTGCCGCGGCGTCCGATCTCGCCACCGACCGTGCCGGCGACATAATAGTTCTCGTCCGTCACGCCATTGGCGGCGGCGAGCACGGTTCCCGGTGCACCGATGAATTCGCGCTGTTCATAGCCTGCGCTGATCGCCGCCGTATAGCGGCCGACGCGGCGGGAGAAATTGCCCGCAACGCCGCGCGAACGGAACACGGAAGAGCGGATCGAGCCGAGCAGCCCGTCGAGGCAGCTGCCTCCCGTAACCGCGTTGACGCAGCCGACGACCGCGCCGGTGATCGGATCGCGCACCACGTCGAAATCGGTGGGGAGCGAGGCCAGCGAATTGGTCAGGCGTCCGCCGAATCCGCGAATGCCGTCGAACGCGCCGATCGAAAGATTGGTGTTGGGATTGGGGGCGAAGCTGAAGCTGCCATAGAACGTATCGCTGTCGTAACGACGCCCGTATCCGGCCTGGAGCGAGGTCCGGCGGCTCGGTCGCCACATCACGCCGACGTCCCAGATCAGGCCGGTCGATTCGAAGGCGATGACGCGCGGGCTGGCTTCGTCGGTGACGACCCGCCCGCCCGGACCCAGGATCGGAACCCCGTTCGCATCGCGCACGGCATCGCGGCTGGAGACCTCGACATCCTCGTATCCGACCCCACCCACGACTGCGAAGGTCGGCGTGATCGGCACGGTCACATCGGCCCGCACATTGGCGTCGATCACCCGCTGGTCGAGCGTATCGATATCCTCGCGGAAATAGCCCGCGCCGACGCCAACGCCGATTGGCAGATAGGTGCCGGGCGCGAAGCCCGCGCGGGCCTGTGCCTGTTGCGATACGCTTTCGTCGAAAACATCCACCGCATTGCCGTTCGCGGTGACGACATCGGGCGATTCCACCCACGTATATCCGATCAGATACTGGCCGGTGACCTCGACATCGTCGACGCGGGTCTGCACGCGCGGTCCGGCATAGGCCGAATAGGTCTGGGTGGTGAAATCAGCGTTGTTCTGGCCGGTAAAGACATTGGCGCCGCTACCATCGACCGAAGTCCGCGCGGCAAGCGCGCCTGCCTCCAATGTCACCGTGCGCGGGACGACTTCGAACGAGCTGCGTGCGATGCCGGTTATGGTATCGCTGTCCGACGCATTGCCCCAGCCGAAATTGCGCTCGTAGCGCAGGGACACCGTGCCCGCGCTGCGACGACCATTGATCGAGGCATCGACCCCTGCGGCGAGCTGCGTATAAGTGACGACATCGTCACCGGGCGAAAGCTGGGCGGTCAGAATCTGCGAGGCTTCGATATAGGGCTGGACCGCCAGGCGGCGCCCGCCGCTGCGCGTTCCAGCTTCCCCGCCCTCTTCCTGCGCGCCGCTTGAGGCCGAATCACCGCTGTCCCGCCCCTGATAGGATTGGGCGAAAGCGGGCAGTCCGCTCATCAGAGCCGCACCGGCAAGCAGCGCCGATATCGTGCGTAAAGTCATGGGTTTACTCCCCATACCCGTAATAGGAGCCGAACTTGCGTCCGCTCGGGCTGAATGTCGCATCGTTCAGGATCAGGCGAATGTCGGGACAGGCGGAAAGCAGATCGACGGCGTCTTCCAGCGCGGCACGGGCAGTCGTATCGGCGCGCGCGACCAATAAGGCCTGGCCGACATGCTTTGCCAATTCCGCGGCTGGCGATGCGGCCAAGGCCGGCGGGCTGTCGAAGATCAGTATCCGGTTCTTCGCGCCGCGCGTCAGCCGGTCGAGCACCTTGGCCGTTCGGTCGCTGGCGAGATATTCCGCATCCGATCCGGTCCGCTCGCCCGCAGGCATCAGGAACAGGCCCGCGACATCCGTCGCCACGACAAGCTCCTCGGGACGGATCGTCTCGTCCTTCAGGGCGTTCATGAACCCCTGACCGGTTTCGATACCGAAGGTCGATGCGATCGAGGGCTTGGCGAAATCGGCATCGATCAGCACGACCTCGATATCGCGCTCGCTCGCCATCGAAAGGGCGAGATTGACGGCGCAGAAGGTCTTGCCCTCACCCGTATGAGGCGAACAGATCAGGACCCGGCGCGACAGGGGGGAGCCATCGGCATGGGCGGTGGCGAGAACCTGCCGCTTCACGATGCGGAATTCCTCGCGCAGGGCGCTGGCGCCGGCGTCGGGATTGACGAAGCCCTGCTTGCGCAGGTTTTCGCGGTCGATCGTCTTGGCATCGCGCGGCAGGCGAGCGGCGGGGACGTCATCGTCGATCGGCTTGGCCGGAACGATTACCGGCGCCGCCTGAACGGCCGGATTGGCAGGAGCTGGCGCCGCCACCTCGGCAGCAGGCGCCGAAGGGGTCACGCTCCGTGGGGGCTTCGGCATCCTGACCGATTTCCCCTCGGGCAGCTTGGCGGGCACGCGGGCCGGCATCAGCCGGTCGAACCCGAAGGCCCCGCCCGCCCTTTCCAGCAGCGAGGCACGCTCGCCCTTTGCGGGCTTGCGATCCTGCTGGTCCTCGTGCCCGTCCGGCGGCGTAATCTTGGTAGGCTTGTTCACCACGCGCTCCTCACGCCACCGATCCGACCTGGATGAATTCGACGGCCAGCAGGATCACGCAGACCCCGAACAGACCGGCGAGACCACCAGCGAATTGCTTGAACTGCTTGCGCTCCTGCGCGCGGCGGATATCGGTCATCGAGCGTGAAATGGTGCCGACGACAGGGAGATCGAGAACACGCTCGAGCTTGTCCGCCGTGGTGAAGCTCGCCTGCAATTGCCCGATCACGAAGGCGGTTCCGGCCCCTGCGGCAAGACCTGCGAAAAGGACACCCAGCAGCAGGATCGGCCGATTGGGCGCCGCGGGATTGCGCGGAACGGCAGGCGGATCGACCACCTGGAATTGCAGCGAACTCCGCTCGGTCTGGACCTGGCCGCGCAGGCGCATCTCCTCGCGATCCTTCAGAAGCTCGTCATATTTCGACTTCAGCACTTCGTAATCGCGGCTGATGCGATTGGCTTCCGCGGCGACCTCAGGCTCTTGCGCCTGCGCAGCGATCAGCGAGGAAATATCCGACTGGAGCGCGGCCTTGCGGGCCTGAAGCGCCTGGAGATTGGCCTGACGCTCGACGCGAATGGCGACGAGAGAGGAATAGGCCGGATTGGGCGCGCCCATCGATCCGTCGCCCTCGCGCGCCGCCTGGCGCCGCAGCAGCTGGATCTGGCGTTCGGTCGCCTGGATGTCGGGATGGCTGTCGGTCAACCCGCGCGAGCGCATTCCGGCGAGCTGCGCTTCGGCTTGCGCCAGCGCCCCGCTCGCCCCGCCACCGCCCATGCCAGGCATGGTGATGGTGCGCGGCGTGCCCGAAAGCTGCCCGCTGATCCCGGCCAGCGCGGACTGCGCAGCGGCGATGTCGGCATCGACGCCTCGCATCTCGGTCTGCAAGGTCTGCAAGCGGTTGCCGACCGACCCGGTGCCCCCGATCAGTTCGGGATATTGCGATTCGAAGGCGAGGCGGCGCTGCTCGGCGGCCTCCAGCTCGGCCTTGCGGTCTTCGAGCTGCTGATCGAGGAAGACGATCGTATCGGCGACTTCGCCGCGATTGCCCGCGATATTGTCCTCGCGGAAGATGTCGATCAGGCTCTGGACGACTTCCTGCGAAAGCTTGGCGTTCTCGGCATCGCTCAGATCGCCCTTGCCGATGGTGGCGGCGATCTCGAACAGGTTTTCCTGCTCGCTCTTGACGGTGACCGCCTTGGTCAGACCGTCGATCGCGCCCTGCATCTCGCTATCGGTCGCGATGTCTTCGCCAAGGCGCGTGCCGCGGATCACCTTTTCGAGGTTGACCCTGCTCGCCAGTGTCTGGCGCACCCGGGTCATCTCCTGCTTGCCGTCGCCCGAAATATCGAGCTGTTCGGACAAGACATCGTCCAGCTGCACGTAGAGGCGCGCCTGGCTCATATAGCTGTTGGGGATCATGGCGACCACGAACCAGCCGAGGACGCAGACGCCCCAGGCCACCGCGAGCGCCAGCCAGCGGCGGTTCCACACCTGGTGAAGCGCTGCGCGCAATTCCTCGAAGACTTCGTTCATCGCGGGAGAGTCCTCAGAAGACCGATTCAGGGATGATGATCACATCGCCCGGATTGAGCATGACGTTCGCGTCGCTGTCGCCGCGCCGTAGTAGGTCGGTCAGGCGCAGTTCGTATTCGCGCTGGCGGCCGGACTGCTTGTCGAAGCGGATCAGCTTGGCGCGGTTACCTGCGGCATATTCGTTGAGGCCGCCGACCGCGATCATCGCGTCGAGCACGGTCATATTCGCGCGATAGGGCAGCGAAGCGGGCTTTTCCGTCGCGCCGACGATGCGGACCTGCTGGCTGAACGTGCCCGCAAATTCGTTGACGATCACGCTGACCAGCGGATCCTCGATATACTGGCTCAGCTGGAGGCGGATATCCTCTTCCAGCATGGACGGCGTCTTGCCCACGGCGGGCATATCCTTGACCAGCGGAATGGTGATGCGCCCGTCGGGGCGGACCTGAATCTTTTCCGCGCCCAGTTCGGGATTGCGCCAGACATGGATCGTCAGATTGTCGAGCGGGCCGATCACGTAATCCTCGCCCGGCCCTTCCTGCAGAGCGACGAAGGTAGCGGGCGGAAGCTCGCCGCTGGCGCTGGACGAAGCGCAGCCGGACAAGCTCAGCATCGCCGCACAGCATGTCGCGATCACGGCGGACAAGCGATTGAAACGCATAAAGGAAATTCCTGACGTCAGTATGGGAGATCGGCCAGCGCAAACGCACGGCATTTTCCCCCGGATTTCACCGTCCTTAATGCAGCAGAAAGGTGAACATACGGTTATCCACAGCCCGGAGCGCGCACAATTGCAGCCTCTGCACAGCTGCCGTCCCACATCGGGACGGGCACTCATACCATGATTTCGGCTGCCGGACCCTGTCCCAGAAACGCGCTCGGCGACGCGCTTGCGCCGTAGGCTCCCGCGCAGAACACCGCGACGATGTCCCCGACCTCCGCAGGGGGAAGATGCGCCTTGTCGGCCAGCCGGTCGAGCGGCGTGCACAGACAACCGACGACATTGGCGATTTCGGCCTTCTCCTCGTCGAACCGCGTGGCGATGGCGACCGGGTAATTGCGCCTGACGACCGTGCCGAAGTTCCCCGATGCGGCGAGCTGGTGGTGCAGGCCCCCGTCGGTGATCAGATAGGTTTCGCCGTGGCTGATCTTCCGATCGACGATCCGGGTCAGATAGACGCCCGCCTCGCCCACCAGATAGCGGCCCAGCTCGATGAAAAAATCGGTGTCCGCCATCGTATCCGATCGGGCGGCGAATCGCTCGTCCAGCGCCGCGCCGATCCGCTGCGCATCGATCGGGGTATCGCCAGGGAAATAGGGGATACCTAAACCTCCACCCATATTCAGCTTCGGCAGGGAAACCCCAGCCTTTTCAACGATACGCTGTGCCAGATCGAGGACGTTGGCCTGCGCATCGATTACGGCGTCGGCATCGAGCGCCTGGCTGCCGGTGAATATATGCAGACCCCGCCATTCGGCCCCCGCATCGACGATCCGACGCGCAAGAGCGGGCACGCGCTCCGCATCCACCCCGAACGGCTTGGCACCGCCCCCCATCTTCATTCCCGACCCCTTTAATTCGAAATCGGGATTGACCCTGATCGCGAGCCGGGGCGTCGTTCCGAGCTGCTCTGCGATGGCAAGCGCGCGTTCGGCCTCGCCTTCGCTTTCGAGGTTGAGAGTGGCCCCATGCCGGATGGCGTTTCCCAATTCGCTGTCGCGCTTGCCCGGTCCTGCGAAGCTGACTCGCGCGCAATCGATTCCCGCGGCACGCACCATGTCGAGCTCGCCGCCCGATGCGATGTCCAGCCCGTCGACCAGACCCGCCATGTGCTTGAGCACCGGCGCGAAGCTGTTGGCCTTGATCGCGTAATTGATCTTCAGTCGCTCGGGCATGGCCGCGCGCAGATCGGCGACGCGGCGCGACATCATCGCGCTGGAATAGACGAAGAGCGGGGTGCGGCCCGCGCGCTCGACCAGTTGCGAGGTCGTCTGGCCGTCGACGGCGAGTTCGCCATCGCGCGTTTCATATCCCGTCGGGATCGGTCCGACCGGTTTTCCGGTGTCGCTCATGCGCGGATCTCCGCCATTATCTGTTGCGAAATTAAAGTTCTATCGAGCTTTCCATTCGGGTTCACCGGCAACGTCTCGCGCCAGTGGATGGCTTGCGGCTGCATGAAATTCGGAAGCTCCTTGGCCAGCGCGGCCTTGAGGTCCGCATCGCGCGCTGGATCGCCGCGCACCACCAGATGG
Source organism: Qipengyuania pelagi (assembly GCF_009827295.1). NCBI lineage: Bacteria > Pseudomonadati > Pseudomonadota > Alphaproteobacteria > Sphingomonadales > Erythrobacteraceae > Qipengyuania > Qipengyuania pelagi. The sequence continues at coordinate 1,176,598 of NZ_WTYD01000001.1, forward strand.
ACCGCCTGACCCAGCCGCTCGTCCGGCACGCCCAGCGCAACCGCTTCGCTGACGAGATCGGTCGCACGCGCGGCGTCTTCCAGCTCCTGCGGACTGATGCGATTGCCCGCGCTCTTGATCATCGCGTCGCGCCGCCCGACGAAATACAGCAACCCTCCCGCGTCACGGCGGACCCGATCGCCGGAATAGACTGCCATGCCGCCATATTCGCTATCCCTGGGCGCAGGCTTGAAGCGTTCGGCAGTGCGCTGTTCGTCCTGCCAGTATCCTTGCGCCACCAGCGGGCCGCAATGAACCAGTTCGCCCTCCTCGCCCGGCGCGGCCAGACCGCCCTCGTCCGTCACGACCAGGATTTCGGCGAAGGGGATTGCCGTGCCCATGGAGGTCGGATGGCTGTCGACCAGATCGGGATCGAGATAGGTTGATCGAAACGCCTCCGTCAGCCCGTACATCGGGAACAGTCTCGCTTGAGGGAAGCGAGCGCGCAGATCGGCGACCAGTTCGCGTGTCAGGGCCCCGCCGCTATTGGTCAAGCGCCGCAAGGTCTTTGCCGAACCGTCCGGCCATTCGACCTCAGTCAATTGTACCCATAAAGGCGGCACGGCGGCCAGCGTCGTGACCCCATGCTTCGCGCAGGCCTTGGCGACATCTCGGGGGAAAAGGTAGTCAAGCGGCACCACTGCGCCACCGACGATCCATGTACAAAACAATTGGTTCTGGCCGTAATCGAAACTCAATGGCAAGACCGCGAGCGTGACGTCATCGGCTTCCATCCCGAGATAATGCGCCACGCTGACCGCGCCCAGCCACATATTCGCATGGCTCAGCATCACGCCCTTGGGCTTGCCGGTCGAGCCGCTGGTATAGAGGATCGCCGCCAATTCGTCGGGATCACGCGAAGACGGGCCGAGATCGCCACCGCACGCTTCGGCCTCGTGCCAGCATTCCTCCTCGTCCAAAAGCCGACAGGCGGCAGGCGCGTCGCCCGGCTCCAGCGTACCGAGCCGCGCACGGGTTCCGATCAGCATCTCGGCGCCGCTATCGGCGAGGATGTGGGAGACCTGGGCGCGCTTCAGCAGCGGATTGATCGGGACGTGAACCAGTCCTGCGCGTGCTGCGGCAAGAGGGAGCAGGCAGGTCGTCTCGCCCTTCGCCGCCCAGCTCGCCACGCGAGCACCCTCGGGAAGCTCGGCCGCGAGCCAGGCGGCCAGCAAAGCTACACGCGCTCTTAACTCTCGATAGCTAAACCGCCGGTCACGCAGTATGAGCGCCGTTGCTTCATCCTTGCCGCGGACGACCAGATGGTCGAGCGGAAATGGGACCGGGTCTGGCGCGATCGGCATGAGTGCTCCTGGAGGACGGTTTGACGGCAATGCATTCTTCGGTGGCGTCATGGGAGGAAACCGCCTCGGCGGCGCCCCATGCTCGTGTCAGCTATCACGAGAGTGTTAGCAAACTGCAAGCATCCCATGGCCAGGCGCTCGACCGGTTCGCGACCGGGCCGTTCGATCGCCTGTCTTGGTATCGCCTTCTCGATCAACACGGCCTTAAGGAAACCAGTGGGGAGCCGCTGTTCGCGCTGGCCGAAGCGGAGTACGGCGTGGCGGCTCTGCCCCTGGCGCGGCGGGCAAACGCCCGCGAAAGCCTGCACCACCCCTTCGCCTTCACCTGGAGACCGCTTGCACCCGAAGGCGCCTTGGGCGACGCTCTTCTCACCGCGATCGCGCGCGATCTGAAATCCCAAGCCTACCGCGTCGCGTTCGAATGCCTGCCCGGCGAGGATGGGAGCGAAGACGATAGCGCCGTGCGCCTCACCCGCGCCTTTCGCAAGGCCGGATGGATCGCGCATCGCTCGGTCTGCGATACCAATCACGTCCTCGAGGTAAGAGGCCGCAGCTTCGCCGAATATTGGGCCGGTCGGCCGGGCCAGATGCGCACGACCCTCAAGCGCAAGGCGAAGAAGGTCAGCGTCTCGATCGCCACCGAATTTCGATCCGACGACTGGGATGCCTATCGCGCGATCTACGGCCGCAGCTGGAAGGGCGATGAACCGGATTACGCCTTGCTCGAAGCCTTTGCACGCGCCGAGGGAGAGGCGGGCCGCCTGCGGATGGGTGTCGCGCGCCATGATGGCGAGCCGGTCGCCGCGCAGTTCTGGACCGTGGAAGGCGGCACAGCCTACATCCACAAGCTGGCCTATGATGCCGAGCACCGGCACCTGTCAGCCGGAACCACACTCAGCGCGGCCCTCTTCGAATATGTCATCGATCGCGATCGGGTCGAGCTGATCGATTTCGGAACCGGCAGCGATGGCTACAAGCGCGACTGGATGGACAAGGAACGACCGCGCTACGCCCTCACCTGCATCGACTGGCGACAGCCGCGCGGGGCCGCCTTGCTGGCTGCCAAAGTTGTCGCGAAGGGGGTCGACGTGCTGACCGGCGGAAAAGTGCGCCCGCTTGCCTCGCGTCCGAGGCGCGGGTAAGCGCCCATCCGCAAATGCAGGGGATACTCACATCATGACCGCAAGCCGGACCGAAGCCGTCCCGACCGACGCCATCGAAACCGATGCCACCGGGCCGAGCCGCGGCGAAGTCGACAAGACGTTGCGCGCCATCCTGTGCGATGTGCTCGGCCTCGATCAGGAGCGGGTGGAGCGTTTCGATGCGGAAACAGGCCTGTTCGGCCATTTGCCGGAACTCGATTCCATGGCCGTGGCTGGCCTCCTCACCGAGATGGAGGATCGCCTCGATATCGTGATCGAGGACGACGACATCGACGGCGAAATGCTCGAAACCTATGGCGGCCTCCTCGCCTTTGCCGAGGCCAAGGCAGTCCAGGGCTGAGCGGACACGGCGTGTACGCAAGCTGGAACGCGCCCCTGGGCGATCACGGGCGAAGCCAGGAACTTGTGCTGTCCTTCGAGAAGGGACGGCGATCGCGTCTGCTGGTCCTTCCGCCGTTGTTCGACGAGCACAACAAGCTGCGTCGACAGATCGTCGAGGTGATGCGCCGTCTCGATGGGGCTGGAATCGACAGCGTCCTGCCCGATCTTCCAGGCTGCAATGAAAGCCCTGCCCCGCTTGAGACTCAATCGCTCACCGACTGGCGCGCCGCCATCGGCGAAGCGGCGCACCATTTCGAAGCCACGCATGTTCTGGCCATTCGCGGCGGTGCGCTGATCGCGCCCGATCACCTACCCGGTTTCCTCTATGCTCCCGCGAAAGGCCGCCAGATCCTGCGTGCACTGCTCCGGGCGCGCACCATCGCCTCGCGCGAAGCGGGGCGCGAGGAGAAGGTCGAGACCTTGCTTGAGACCGGTCGCGAGCAGGGTTTGGAACTGGCCGGGTGGCACTTATCCGCCAGGATGATTGCGGAACTCGAACAGGCCGAAGCGCCCGCAGATCCGCGCCTTCGCGTCATCGACCAAGCCACGCTCGGCGGGTCGCCGCTCTGGCTGCGCGCGGAGCCGAGCGAGGATGCCGATCAGGCCGATGCCCTCGCCGCGATCATCGCCATGGAGCTCGCCTCGTGACCCGTCGGCACCTGACGTTCCTGTGTGAAGGCGACCGCCTTACCGGCACGATCGACGAAGCCAGCAATACGACTGGCCTTCTGCTCGTTTCGGGCGGCAACGAAATCCGCAGCGGTGCCTTTTCCGGGCAGGCCGCTCTGGCAGCGTCGCTGGCCGAGCAGGGGTTTCCGGTCTTTCGCTTCGATCGGCGCGGAGTGGGCGACAGCGAGGGCGTCAACCGAGGGTTTCGCGAGGAAGAGGCCGATATCCGCGCCGCTCTGGCCGCCTTTCGCGGAGCGGCGCCACATGTTTCGCGCATCGTCGGCTTCGGCAATTGCGATGCGGCCAGCGCCCTGATGCTGGCGGGCGGTGCAGGCTGCAGTGCGCTGGTCCTGTCAAACCCGTGGACGATCGAGGAAGCGGGGGATGCGAGCAACGGAGGCGACGACGCTGGCGCCGATACGACGCCACCCGCCAGTGCGATCCGCGCGCGCTACATCGCGAAACTCAAGAACCCGCGCGAGATTGCGCGGTTGCTGTCTGGCGGCGTCGATTACCGCAAGCTGTTGCGCGGGATCGCGCGGGCGGTGGGACCGAAACCCGCGCCGAGCACGCTTGCTGGTGATCTGCGCGATGGATTGGGCGGATTTTCGGGCCCGGTCCGCATTCTCCTCGCCGAAGCCGATCGCACCGCGCAGGTCTTCATCGAGAACTGGGATGCCAGCGATACGAGGATCGCGCGCTGCCCGAATGCGGGCCACGCCTATGTCGAGCCACACGCCCGGCAATGGCTCGAAGCCCGCCTGCTTGAGGCCCTGCACGACTAATCGGCCTGGCTTTCATCTTTGAAATCCTGAGATTTTTCGATCAAACCTAAATCTCTATCGAGATATTGTTCACCTCACGAAGAGGCTGGTCAGCTCGACATGGGTGGACCAGCGGAACTGGCCGACCGGTCGCAGCTTTTCGAGCCGGAAACCGGCCTCCACCAGCGTCTTCGCATCGCGCGCCCAGCTTGCCGGATTGCAGCTGATATAGACGACACGCGTGATCTCGCTCGCAGCGATCGTCGCCACCTGTTCGCGCGCGCCAGCTCGCGGCGGATCGAGCAGCACAGCATCGAAGCGTGAAATCTCCTCGGGCTGGAGCGGATTGCGGAACAGGTCGCGATGCATGGCGTGGACCGGCAGCCGCAATGCGTTCGCGGCGGCCTTGCACGCCAGATGCGCATCGCGCGCCGCTTCGACTGCGAGGACCTTGGCCGGGTTCGCGACGTGAAAAGCGAATGTGCCCAGACCTGCGAACAGATCCGCAATCGTCTGCGCTCCTTCGAGAAATTCGCGCGCATCCCGCGCCAGGATCCCTTCGCCGTCCTGGGTCGGCTGGAGGAAACCCTGTTCGGGAAAGGCCACGGCCACCCCGCCGACCGTGACCGTGACGGGCTCAGGCTCCCACAGGGTCTCACCCCCATACCCCTGATCGAGCGAAAGCCGCGCCAATGCGTGTTCGCGCGCGAAATCGAGCAAGGCCTCGGTCGGCCCCAGCCCGTCGAGATGTATCCCAGTCAGCGTGCAATCGACGCCCTGATCGGTCAGCGTCAATGCGACATCGACCGGCGCCTTGTTCGAAATTTTTGTAAGTATCGCGCGCAACAGACCAACAATATGGAACAATTCCTCCCGCAGAACCGGACATTCCGTGATATCGACGATCCTGTGAGACCCCGCCTCGCGAAATCCGAGTACGAATTTTCCAGCGGTCTTCAGCCCATGCAGCGTCGCCCGCCTGCGGCTGTGAGGGGGCGACAGGTGTGTCTCGAGCAACTCGCCGACAGCAATCTTTTGCGAGGCGGCAGCGGACGTCACCCGATCGGTAACGAAGCGGGAAAGCGCTTCCTCATCAGCCTGTTGCAGCTGACACCCGCCACAGCGTGCGAAATGACGGCAGGGCGGCGCCACGCGATTCGGCCCCGCCTCCAGCGATCCATCCGGCAACAGCATATCGCCCGGCACGCCGCCCGCCACGTGTCGCCCATCGGCCGCGACCCCGTCGCCCTTGGCGGCGATGCGGATGATCGGCGATCCCGTCACGAAAGCTGCGCCATGGCAGTTCGCACCGCATCGGCAAGTTCGCCTGCCGTGAAGCCCGGCCCGGCGAGGCGCGCGGCCTCGTGATGCAGCCAGACCCCCTCCTCTGCTGCCTGCATGGCGTCGCCATGATGCGCCAGTCTGCTCGCCACAAGGCCCGCAAGGACGTCGCCCGTGCCTGCGGTCGAGAGCCAGCTCGACCCGCTCGGGAAGACCATGGTTTGGCCCTCGGGCGAAGCCAGTACGGTGTCCGGTCCCTTGGCCAGGATGAATGCGCCGCTCGATTTCGCCAAACATGAAGCTGTATTGAGCTTATTTCCGCTCCCGATGCCGAAACTCTTGCAAAGCCTGGACAATTCGCCTTCATGCGGGGACATGATCAGCGGAGTTTTACCACGGGTGTCGAGAAGGTCGGGCGTCAGCAAGTGAAGCGCATCGGCATCCAATACGGTCGGACGCCCCGCTGCAAGCACCTCGGAAAGACGCTGCGAAGCTGCCTCGTCCCGCCCCAGCCCCGGTCCGATCAGTATCGCATCGATCCGCTCGTCAGCGAGCGCGCGATCGAGCGGATCATCTGCGACGACGAGTTCCGCAGGCGCATCGGGATGCGAATGGTCGCTCAGCAATTTCACGTAACCGGCCCCGGAACGCATGGCGGCCTTGGCTGACAGGAGCGGCGCGCCCGGCATCTTCCCGGCCACGATCGCCAGCAGACCGCGGCGATATTTGTGACTGTCGGGCTCCGGTGGTGCGAAATGCGGTCGTTTCGACAGAACGCAATTCGATGGCTCGATGTCCAAGCCGATCGGCACCAGACGTTTCTCACCCATTCGCGCCATGGCGGGCATCATGAAATGCGCGCGCTTCCAGGCGCCCAGCGCCAGCGTGAGATTGTAATCGGCGAAAGGACCCAGCACCTCCCCGCTATCGCTCGCGATCGCGCTTGGTACATCGACTGCGATCCGAAAAGCATCGCTGCGGCCGAGTTCCTCGAGCAGATCGGCGAACGGGCTTTCTACCCTGCGGTCCAGTCCGTATCCGAACAGGCAATCCACCACGACTGCCGTGTCGATCCGGCCCGCGCGAGTGGGTGTACCAGCGAAACAGGCGCGCGCCTTCTCCGCCACCGCCCCCTTGGGTTCGACCGGAGCGATGACCTTCACGTCGTGGCCGGAGGCACGCAGCGTCTCGGCGATAACGTAGCCGTCGCCGCCATTATTGCCCGGTCCGCACAAGATCGCGACCGATCGTCCCGCTGCCATGCGCGCCACCCAGGCGGCTGCCGCACGACCCGCGGTGCGCATAAGTTCCCATTCCTCGACGCCATTGCGCAGCGCAGCCGCTTCCGCCGCGCGCATCTGGGCAACGGTCAAGACGGCGTTATCGGCCATCCAACTGCCCCGCCCGCCAGCGATAACGATCACCATCCACGGTGAACTCGACCGTTTCTCCTTCGCGCGCCATCACCGGCTCGCCCGCTCCGTCCGCCGACGACAGGCTGTCGCCATCGCGGATCAGGCGGCGGAAACTGCCGTCGGGATGGCGGATCACCAGAGCCTCCCCGTTGGCTTCGACGAGGCAATCCGGTGCAAGTTCGCTCCCCGGTCCGACCGCGCATTCGATGGGGACCGCGCCCGCGTCAGCCTGTTCCTGGACCGGCCCGCTCGAACAGGCGGCCAGCAGAATCGCGCTAGATATCGGCGAAAACGTGCGTTTCGCGCGCCGCTCCGGGATGGGTAACGGCGCCCTGATGGGCGGGACCGACATTCTGGGCGAACCGCCACAAGGCTCCGGACTGATAGTCATGCTCGCGCGGCTGCCACGCCGAGCGGCGTTCGTCCAGCACCGCCTTGTCCACGACCAGGTCAATCGTCCCCGCTTCGGCGTCGATCGCGATGGTGTCGCCGTTCTCGACAAGCGCGATCGGGCCGCCTTCCGCAGCCTCGGGGCCGACATGGCCGATACAGAAGCCGCGGGTCGCCCCGCTGAAGCGCCCATCGGTGATCAGCGCGACCTTCTCGCCCATACCCTGCCCATATAGTGCAGCGGTGGTGGCGAGCATTTCCCGCATACCGGGGCCGCCCTTCGGCCCTTCGTAGCGGATCACGATCACGCTGCCTTCGGCGATATCGCGGGCCTCGACGGCGGCAAAGGCCTCCTCCTCGCATTCGAAAACGCGCGCCGGGCCGGTGAATTGCAGCCGCGCCATACCCGCGACCTTCACGATCGCGCCATCGGGCGCCAGCGATCCCTTGAGGCCGACCACGCCGCCCGTAGGCGTGATGGGATTGGAAACCTCGTAAAACACTTTCTGGTCGGGGTTCCAGGTCACTTCCTCGATATTTTCGCCCAACGTCTTGCCAGTGACGGTAAGAGGTTCGGGATCGATGAAGCCGCCATCCAGCAGCGTCTTCATCGCCATGTAGACACCGCCCGCCTCGTGCATATCCTTGGCGACATACTTCCCACCGGGCTTCAAGTCTGCGATATAAGGCGTTGATTTGAATATCTCTGCGACATCGTGAAGATCGAAAGCGATCCCCGCTTCATGCGCCATTGCGGGCAAGTGGAGGGCCGCATTCGTCGACCCGCCAGTGGCGGCGACGACGCGCGCGGCATTCTCGAACGCTGCGCGCGTGCAGATATCGCGCGGGCGCAGGTTCCGCTCGATCAGAGCCATGACCTGACGCCCAGCCGCCACGGCAATCTCTTCGCGCGAATTGTAAGGAGCGGGAGTCATGTTGCTGTTCGGGAGGGATAATCCGATGGCCTCCCCGACACAGGCCATGGTGTTGGCGGTAAATTGTCCGCCACAGGCACCATGACCGGGGCAGGCCACCTTTTCGAGCGCGGTCAGATCCTTGAGCGGGCAATTCCCGGCAGCGTGCTGGCCCACTGCTTCGAAAACGTCGACCACGGTGACATCCTGCCCTCGATAAGTGCCGGGAAGGATCGAGCCGCCATAGACGAAAATGCTGGGCACGTTCAGCCGCAGCATCGCCATCATCATCCCCGGCAGCGATTTGTCGCAGCCGGCAAATCCGACCAGCGCATCGTAGCAATGCCCGCGCACCGACAATTCGACGCTGTCCGCAATGACCTCGCGGCTGACCAGCGAGCTCTTCATTCCCTGATGGCCCATGGCGATACCATCGGTGACGGTGATGGTGTTGAAGCGGCGTGGCATCCCGCCCCCTTCTTCGACACCGCGCCGGCAGACATCGGCCTGCGCATCGAGCGTCGTGTTGCACGGCGCGCTGTCATTGCCCGCGCTGACCACGCCGACGAAAGGCCGGGCGATCTCTTCCTCGCTCAGGCCCATGGCGTAATAATAGGAGCGATGCGGTGCGCGCTCGGGGCCGACCGAAACGTGGCGGCTGGGAAGCCGGGATTTGTCGAATTGCGGCATGTCACTCTCCGTCATCGGACCGTCATCGGGAATTCGCCGGGATCTATCGGCGCGCTTCGAGAGCTTTCGCCGGGAGAGCGCGGCAAGGCAAGAGCCTCGCCCCCTAGCTTTCCTTAGGCGCTCTCAAGCGCGAGCAGCACCCGGCCCGCCACATCCGCGACCAAAGTGGCCCAGCGCGCCTGCCCCGCCTCGGTGGCAATCTGGTCCTGACGGATTTCCAGCGTCAGATAGGGGATGCCGCGCGCCTCTGCGTGGCGATCCATCGTCGCATTCAGCTGCTTGCCCGAATAGGGTTCATTGTCACCCACCGTCAGCCCCTGTTCGCCGAAAAGCCGGATAGCGTGGCGCGCCGCGCGATCGTCCTGATTATACAGCAATCCGATCTCCCAGGGCCGCTCCTGCGAACTGGTGGCGAGTTCTGGCGTGAAGCTGTGCACCGCCAGCAGCAGTTTCGGCTGCACTCTGTCGATCATGTCGCCGAGCGCGGTGTGATACGGGCGATGGTAGAGCGCCATCCGGCGTCCGATATTCGCCCCGATATTGCCGGGGATCAGATGCCCGTCGCTTTCCGTCGGCACCGCTGCCGGCTCATCCTCCTTGCGGTGGAGATCGCAGACGAGGCGACTGACGGTTGCGATATGGGCGGGGATGCCGTGCCGCCGCGCAAGCCGGTCCGCCACGCCGTTGACGCCGATATCGACCGCGATATGCTCGTCGAGCAGCTTGGGATCGATGCCGAGTTCGATATCGTCCGGCACGAAATTCGATGCGTGATCGGCAACGCACATCAGTTCGGCAGGGCCGGCCTCGCCCACCTGGCGATAGGGCTTTTCGTCGATCAGCATCTCGTCAAAATCTCAATATCGAAGGGCACCTTGCATTCGCCACCACCCCGGATGAATGGCAGCGACTTGCGCTGAGGCGTCTTCGCATGCCTCCGCGCTTTCATAAAGCGCAAAGCAGGTCGCGCCCGACCCGGACATGCGATGAAGGAGCGGGTCGGTCTCCGCCAGAGCAGCCAGGACGCCTGCGATCGCGGGGCACAGACTGATTGCGGGCGCTTCGAGATCGTTGCGACCGGCGAGCGCGATCTCCCGCGCCGTGCCTGTCGGAAGCGGCCCGCGATCCGTGCCGTCCCAATTCGCGAAGACCGGTCCGGTCGACAGGGGGACGCGCGGATTGACGAGGAGGCAGAAGACCTCCGCCAGACTGTCATCGACCAGCGGCTCGAGTTCGGTGCCGGTGCCGCGCCCGATACAGGTCCGGCTTTCGACGCAGGCAGGAACGTCAGCCCCCAGCCTGGCGGCGCGCGCCGTCCAGTCCTGCGGCAGGCCATAGCGGTTCCGCACGATGCGGAAGACCGCCCCTGCATCGGCCGATCCGCCGCCCAGCCCGGCAGCCACGGGCAGGTTCTTTTCAAGCGTTATCGCCAGCCCATCAGTACGCGGCAGAGCTGAAAGCGCCTTCGAGACGAGATTGTCGAAGGGATTGTCGAGACCTCCGGCAAACTCGCCGGTGACGCGCACTTCGTCCCTCGGCGAAGCCCGTGCCGTCAGGACATCGCCCGCTTCGACGAAAGCGAACAGCGTTTCCAGCTCGTGATAGCCATCCTCGCGCCGCGTGCGGACGTGCAGCGCGAGGTTGATCTTGGCGAAGGCGGTTTCGCTCATATAGGGATCCGTCCCGAACCGAAGCCGGAGCGCGGGCCTACATATTCGGATAATTGGGCCCGCCGCCGCCTTCGGGCGTGGTCCATTCGATGTTCTGGTTCGGATCCTTGATGTCGCAGGTCTTGCAGTGGACGCAGTTCTGCGAATTGATGACGAATTTGGGCTCTCCCTCGTCCTCCGTCACCCATTCATAGACGCCGGCCGGGCAATAGCGGGTGGAAGGCCCGCCATAGACGCCCAACTCGCTTTCGCGCTGCAATTCCATATCCTGGACCTGCAAGTGATTGCGCTGGTCCTCGGCGTGGTTGGTGAAGCTGAAGGCGACATTGGTCAGCCGGTCGAAACTGAGCACGCCGTCGGGCTTGGGATAATCGATCGGCTTGAACAGGTCGGCACGCTGGAGATGCTCGTAATCCGGCTCGTGCTTCATCGTGATCGGCAGCCCGATCTTGAGCGTGCGCATCCACATATCGATGCCTGCCAGCACCGTCCCGATATCCGCGCCGTATTTGGAAACGGCGGGCTGGGCGTTCTTCACTTTCTTAAGCTCGACTGCGATCCAGCTTTCGCGCAAATTACTATCGTAATCAGTGAGTTCGGTCTTCTCCTGACCTGCCGCAATGGCATTCGCGATGCTTTCCGCCGCCAGCATCCCGCTCTTCATCGCAGTGTGGCTGCCCTTGATCCGGGGCACGTTGACGAAGCCCGCGGCACATCCGATCAGCGCGCCGCCCGGAAAGGCAAGCTTGGGCACGGACTGCCACCCGCCCTCGTTGATCGCCCGCGCGCCATAGGCCACGCGCTTGCCCCCCTCGAGGATTTCCGCGATCGCCGGATGATGCTTCCAGCGCTGGAACTCCATATAGGGGCGGACATAGGGGTTCTTGTAATCGAGCGCGGTGACGAAGCCGAGCGCGACCTGGCCGTTGGCCTGATGATAGAGGAAGCCCCCGCCCCAACTCTCGCTTTCGGATAGCGGCCAGCCCTGCGTGTGGATGACCCGGCCCGGTTCATGCTTTTCAGGAGAAATGTCCCACAATTCTTTGATTCCAAGGCCGTAGATCTGCGGCTGGCAATCGGCCTCCAGATCGAACTTCGCCTTCATCTTTTTGGTGAGATTGCCGCGCGCGCCTTCGGCGAAGAGCGTGTATTTCGCGTGGATTTCCATGCCGGGCTGGTAGTCAGGCTTGTGCGATCCGTCCGCCGCCACGCCCATGTCCTGCGTGATCACGCCCGAGACCGCGCCAGTCTCGTCGAACATGACCTCGCTCGCCGGGAAGCCGGGGAACACCATCACGCCCAGCCCTTCGGCCTGTTCCGCCATCCAGCGGGTCAGATTACCCAGCGAGCAGGTGTAATTGCCGTCGTTCGAAAGAAAGGGCGGCATCAGCAGGTGCGGCATTTCCCATTTCTTGAACGCGCTCATCACCCAATGCTGGTTGTCGGTGACGGGCGTTTCAGCGAGCGGGCAGTCCATCTCGCGCCATTCGGGCAGCAATTCGTCGAGCGCGCGCGGATCGACCACCGCGCCCGACAGGATATGCGCGCCGATTTCACTGCCCTTCTCGAGCACGACGACCTCCAGCTCCTCGTTGAGCTGCTTCAGCCGGATCGCCGCCGCCATCCCGGCCACACCGCCGCCGATGATGACGACATCGCAGGGCATCGATTCGCGTTCGCTCATATCTCTCTCTTTTCGTCGCAATATCGTTTGCCCTTGCCTTGATTGCTGGGGCGTATCAGGTCAAGACCTGCGCCAGACGGATGACGATGCTCGACGCCCCCTCGAATACGGCAGCGAATGGAGGCGCGCTCTCGCAGCGCGAGCTTTCAGGCGTGCTTGCATGGTGGCGCGAGGCGGGCGTCGATTGCAGCTTCGCGGATGACGCCGAAGGTTGGCTCGAACTCCCCGAAGAGCCCGCTGAAAAGACGCCTCTCCCGCCCAAGGTGGAGGCGCCGCGCCCGACCACGCCCCTGCAACGCGCGCTCGACGGGGCGGAGCGGCCCGCGATCGGCGGCGCCCGCGCAAGCTGGCCAGACGAACTCGACGCTTTCCGGCACTTCTGGCTCACCGAACCGAACCTGGCGGAAGGTGCGCTGTCGATGCGCGTCCCACCGCGCGGTGAAGTCGGCGCGCGCCTCATGATACTGGTCCCGCAACCCGAAGACGGGGATGGCGAGCGGCTTCTCGATGGCCAACTCGGCTCGCTGGTCGCGTCTTTCGCGCGCGCCGCCGGTTTGTCCGACGCCGAGATCTATCATGCCAGCGTGCTGCCGCGCACGCTTCCCCTGCCGGACTGGGCGGAGCTCGCTCAGCGTGGACTGGCGGAGCTGACCCGTCACCACATCGCCCTTGCAAAGCCGCAGCGCGTGCTTGTTTTCGGACGCGGCCTGCTGCCCGTCTTCACGCGCGTCTTTGCGCCCGAGGAAGCCGCTCCGCCCGCGCTCGACCTGCCCGGCGGCTCCGTTCCGCTGATGATCGCGCCGCGGCTCGATCGGCTGATGCGTATGCCGGGGCATCGCAAACATTTCTGGAACCAATGGCTCGACTGGACCGCATGACCCGCCCCCTCCTTTTCTGTACGCTTGCCCTTGGCTCTCTGGCCGTGGCCGCGCCCGCTTCGGCAAACCCCGAAAGCATCGCCTATTTCACGCAAGGCAAGAGCGGCGCCCTGCCGGCTCTGCTGACGCAGCAGGACAGGTTCTATTACGCCTCGCTGTTCGAAGCGGTCGACGCGCGCAATTGGGATCGTGTCGAAATCCTGCTCGGCGAACGCAGCGAGGGGCCCTTGCACGGTGCGGCGCTTGCCGAATATTATCTTCACCCCGAAAGCCCGCGCATCCCGCTGGAGCGGCTTCAGGACTGGCTAGGCCGGTATCGCGACCTGCCTCAGGCTGAGGGGATCGCGCGGCTTGCCGTGGCGCGTGGAGCGGTCGAGACGCCCAGCCTGCCAGCAGCGCGCAGCCTGCGCAGCCAGCCCGGCATCACGCGGCGCAACCGTCCGCGCGGAATCGAGGACGGGACGATGCCCGCCGATATCTCGAGCGCCATCCTCCAGCACATCAGCAATGACGACCCCGATGGGGCGCGGCTGCTGCTCGACGGGATCGATGCCTCGCTGTCCCCCCAGGCGCGGGCGGAGTGGCGCCAGAGAGTGGCGTGGAGCTATTACATCGAGAACCGCGATCCCGAATCCCTGGCTTTGGCGCTCACCGTTTCGCAAGGAAGCGGGCCGTGGGTCGCGGAAGGGGAATGGGTCGCTGGCCTGGCCGCATGGAGGCTTGGCGATTGCCGGACTTCGGCGGAAGGGTTCCGCAATGCCTCGACCCAATCGACCGATCCCGAACTGACCGCCGCCGCCCATTACTGGGCGCACCGTGCGCTCGTGCGATGCCGCGAGCCGGAACAGGCCGACGAACAATTGCGCGGCGCGGCGCGCTTTACCGAAACGCTGTACGGAATGCTGGCGCGCGAGCAATTGGGGCAGGTCCTGCCCGGCGATCATACCCTGCCCGATCTGACCGCGCGGGATTGGCAGATGCTGTCCGACGAGCCCGCCGCGCGTCAGGCGGTCATGCTGACCGAATTGAACCGGCGGGATGCGGCGTCCCAGGCGCTCGTCTATCAGGCGCGGGTCGGCGATCCCGATGAATTTCAGGCTCTCACCCGGCTCGCGCGCGCTCTGGGCCTGCCCGGCGCGCAGAATTTCATGGCCTATAACGCGCCTGCCGGGACCGCGCCCCCGCCCAGCCTGCGCTGGCCGGTGACCGACCAGACCCCGCGCGGCGGCTGGACGGTCGATCCGGCGCTGGCCTTCGCCCACGCCCTGCAGGAATCGAACTTCCGCGAGGCGGTGGTGAGCGGGGCCAACGCCATCGGCCTCATGCAAATCCGCCCGATCGCCGCGCGCGAATATGCGGCTTCCATAAACCTGTCGGCCGATGCGAACCTCAAGGAAGCTTCAACAAACCTGGCCTTCGGGCAGCGGGCCCTCGAGGCCCTGGCCCAGTCGAGCTATTCGAGCGGCTACCTGCCCAAGGTCATGGCCGCCTACAATGCCGGGCCGACCCCGGTCGCGCGCTGGAACAGCGAGGTCCGCGATCAGGGCGATCCGCTTACCTGGATGGAATCGGTGCCCTATTGGGAGACGCGCAGCTACGTGAATATCGTGATGCGCAATTACTGGATGTATCTGCGGCAGGCCAACGCCCCGGCCCCGAGCCGCGTGGCGCTCGCGCAGAACCAGTGGCCGCAATTTCCAAGCGAGCGCTGAGATGCCGATCGACGAAAGCCGCATCTTCAAGCCGATCCGCATCGCGCTGGTGACGGTGTCCGACACGCGCACTCGGGCCGACGATACGTCGGGCGATATCCTCGCCAATCGGATAGAAGAGGCGGGTCACGAATTGGCAAAGCGCGAGATTATTCGCGACGATGCGGATGCGCTTGTCGAACTGCTCCAAGGCTGGATCGATGACGATACGGTCGATTGCGTGATATCCACCGGCGGCACCGGACTGACGGGCCGCGACGTGACGCCCGAAGCGCTCGACCGGGTGAAGGACAAGGACATCCCCGGTTTCGGTGAGTTGTTCCGCTGGATCAGTTTCGAGACGATCAGCACCAGCACGATCCAGAGCCGCGCTTGCGCCGTTCTCGCAAAAGGTACCTATATCTTCGCCCTTCCCGGCTCGAACGGAGCGGTGAAGGATGGCTGGGACCGGATCCTCGTATCCCAGCTCGACAGTCGCCATCGTCCCTGCAATTTCGTCGAGCTGATGCCGCGCTTGCGGGAAAGCTGACATCCGCGCTGTCCAAGCGCATATGTTCCGTTTATGTTCCAGCTATGGAACGCCGACTCGATCCCGCCATCTCCGGTCGCGGCGCGCAATCCGCTGCCGTGCCGACGCGCTTCGGCCTCGCCACGCGCGAGGTTGACGGCGATTGGCGCGACCATATGGAGGCGCTGGCCGCGGAGGAAGGCGCGCCTCCGGTCAAGCTGCGCACGCATGTGACGGAGGAACGACCCAAGACGATCCTCAGCTTCAACCAGTCGCCGGACATCTTTTTCGACCGCTCGATAAATGCCTATCGCGGGTGTGAACATGGCTGCGTCTATTGTTTCGCGCGGCCCACTCACGCCTATCACGATCTGTCGCCTGGGCTTGATTTCGAAACGCAGCTTTTCGCAAAACCGAACGCGGCCGGTCTGTTGCGAGAGACACTTGCGAAGCCGCGGTATCAGCCAAAACCCATCGCGATGGGGACTAATACCGATCCCTATCAACCGATCGAGAGCCGCTACCGGATCACGCGCGCCGTGCTCGAAGTGTGCCTCGATGCGCGGCATCCGGTCACGATCACGACCAAGTCCGACCGGGTTCTTGCCGATATCGACCTGATTGCCGAAATGGCGCGCCATCAACTGGTCGCGGTCGCGATTTCGGTGACAAGCCTCGATCCGAGACTCTCCGCAAAGCTCGAACCGCGCGCAGCATCGCCAGCCAAGCGTCTGGCGGCGTTGGGAAAGCTAGCCGAAGCGGGGGTGCCGACGCACTGTTCCATCGCCCCCGTCATCCCGGCCATCACCGACGAATTCATGGAAGACATCGTCGAGCGCGCCGCTGCCTTAGAAGTTGCAAGCATAGGCTGGATACCCTTGCGCCTGCCCCATGAGGTTGCGCCGCTGTTCCGCGAATGGCTGGCGGTCCATTTTCCCGAACGCGGCGACAAGGTGATGAGCATCGTCCGCTCAATCCGCGACGGTCGCGACAATGATCCCGATTTCTTCACGCGCCTCAATCCGACCGGCGTCTGGGCCGACCTGTTCCGATCCCGCTTCCGCGTCGCCTGCAAGCGAGCGGGGATCGGCAAGGCGAAATTCGAACTCGACTGCACGCGGTTCCGCCGACCGGAGGTCGGCGGCCAGTTGCGCCTGCTATGAAGCTGTCAGAAGCCCTCGCCGCCTTCGCTCGGACTGAACCGTACCAGGCGACTGTCCGACAAGGCGGCGGTCCGGTTGACGACGGCTGCCTGATAATCCGCATCCTTGACCATCTCGAAAAACGCCGCCGCGCTCGGATAGGATGCGATGAAGCCATCGTGCCATTGCATCGCATCCGGCCCGGTCACCACCGTCTGGTAAATGCCGCGCCATAGGATGCTCCCGCCCACGCGGCGGAAGATCGGGCCGCTGGTCTTGCCGTATTCCTCATAAGCCCGGCGCCCGCTCCACCCCTTCTCCGCATGGTCGTGACCCGAGGGATAATCGGCTTTGTCGCGATATTGTAGAAGGTTGAGCATGTGGATCGGCTCGTCGCGCGGCAGGTCCTTGAACGCCTCGAAATTGGCGCGGCTCGGATCGATATAGATGTCGGTCATGCCTGTTCCCCTCACCCTTCCAACCGGTAATCCGCGAAGCGATCGCGTAGATCCTTCTTGCTGATCTTGCCCGTAGCGGTGTGGGGGATGTCGTCGACGAATTCGACCGCGTCGGGCAGCCACCATTTCGCGACCTTGTCGCTGAGAAATTCGACGACCTCGGTATCGGAACACGCGGCCCCTTCCTTGCGGACCACGAACAGCACCGGGCGCTCATCCCATTTGGGGTGCGGCATTCCGATGCAGGCCGCTTCCGCGACCGCCGGATGGCCGACCGCAGCATTCTCCAGCTCGACCGAACTGATCCATTCGCCGCCTGATTTGATGACATCCTTGGTCCGGTCGGTCAGTTGCAGCGTGCCGTCGGGATGGAGGATGCCGACATCGCCGGTGTCGAACCAGCCATCCTCGGTCACTGCGTCCTCATCCGCCTTGAAATAGCGCTGCACCACCCATGGCCCGCGAATTTGCAGGGCACCGGAGGTTTCGCCATCGCGCGGGAGGACCTTGGTGAAATCGTCGAGGTCGACCGTGCGCAGTTCCACGCCGAAGATCGGCCGGCCCTGCTTCATGGTCTTCGCTACCTTCTCGTCGAAGGAGAGATGCTCCCAATCCGCAGTCGGTCCGCCGACCGTGCCGATGGGGCTTGTCTCCGTCATGCCCCAGGCGTGCTGGACCCGCGTTCCGTTCTTCATCAGCCGCTCGATCATGAATTTCGGAGCGGCGGACCCGCCTATCGTCGCGGCCTTCAATGGCGGGAGATCGATGCCTTCCTTGTCGCAATACTGGAAATGCGCGAGCCAGACCGTCGGCACACCCGCACTGTCGGTGACGCCCTCACTCAGCATCAGCTCGTGCAGGACTGCGGGATCGTTGACCGCGCTGAACACGAATTTGATACCCGCCATCGCCCCTGCATAGGGCAGGCCCCAACTGGCGGCGTGGAACATCGGCACCACGGGCAGCATCACGCTCGACGCGCTGAAATTGAAGGCGGCGGGCTGCAACCCGGCCATGGCGTGCATCAGGGTGGAACGATGCTCGTACTGGACGCCCTTGGGATTGCCGGTCGTCCCACTGGTGTAACAGATCATGCAGGGATCGCGCTCGCTGCCTGTGACCCATTCGTAATCGCCGTCCTGCTCGCCGATCCAATCCTCGAAACCGCGCATATCGGACCCGGCGGGAGGATCGAAGCAGATGTAATGCTCAACATTCGGCCAGCGATCGCGCATCAGGTCGACGATCGGCTGGAAGGCGGCATCGTATAGCAGCACGCGATCATCGGCGTGATTGATGACGTATTCGAGCTGGTCTTCGAACAGGCGCGGATTGACGGTGTGGAGCACGCCGCCCATCCCGGCCACGCCATACCAGCTGACGAGATGGCGCGCATGGTTCATGGCGAGGCTCGCCACCTTGTCGCCGGGTTTCAGACCAAGCACCTCGAGCGCCTGCGCCATCTTCAGCGCATCCCGGCGAATGCCGGCCCAGTCGGTGCGGGTCTGCGTCCCGTCGCCCCAGCGAGTGACGATCTCGCGCGAGCCAGCCTCACGCGCCGCGTGGTCGATCACATGCGTCACTCGCATCGACCAATCCTGCATGGCGCCACCCGAACCGGTGGATTCCGAACCCATCGACATATTTCGCCTCTCCTCGTGATTTATCACGCAACGAGGCGCAAATGTCCTCCGCCGCGTCTTGTCGTTAATTCCACCTTGGCAAGGCCGGGCGCGCTTGCCAAGCGTTCGGCCATTTCGCCGTCGAGCGCGAAGGCGCGGCCCAGGCACAGCGTCGGCTCGATCGCGGTGCCCGTCCGCAGCGTCGCGACGACCTCGCCCGTGCCCTTTTCCTGGCCGAGTTCGGCCCGAAGCAGCGCAAGCGCGTCTTCGTCCAGGACGTCGAGCGTCAAGGTCATGCGCGCATTCTGCGACGCCGCTTCGAGGGGCTGGCCGCCGCGTATGGTAATCCGCGGGGGTTCGTCCGGGCTCGGACTGTCAAGCTCGACCTGAAGCAAGATGCAGGTTTGGTTGTCAGCCCATTTCAGAAAGTTATCGACCATGGATTCTTCGAAACAGGCGGCGCTGAACTGGCCGGAGGCATCCGAGAACTCGACCCGGACGAAGGGCTTGCCGCGCCGCGTGGTGTTCTTGTGCGCCTTCTCAACCATGGCCGCCATGACAGCGGGGGCACGTCCGCCCGCCGGGGCACCGCCGCTCATCAGCGAGGCGTAACTTCGCGCCCCATTGGCCGATGCGACCTGGCGCCAGGCCTGGACCGGATGGTCGGAGAAATAGAATCCGAAATTCTCGCGTTCCTTCTCCATCATCTCGGCGCGCGGCCATGGATCGGTATCCTTCAGGCGCAGATCGGAATTGTCCTGTTCCTCGCCCCCGAACAGTCCGCCCTGCCCGCTCGAACGCTCGCGCGCCGCCGCATCGGCGACGGCAAGGAGAAGATCGCAATTGGCGAAGACCTTGGCGCGATTGGGTTCCAAAACGTCCAGCGCACCCGCCGCCGCAAGCCCTTCCAGCTGCCGCGAATTCATCGAACCTTTCGGAACTCTCTCGAACAAGTCCTTGAGACTATCGAATTTCCCCGAGACTTCGCGCTCTGCCACGATCGCTTCCATCGCGCGTTCGCCGACGTTGCGGATGCCCGCCAGCGCATAGCGGACAGCATAGCCGTCATCTGTCTGTTCGACGGTGAATTCCGCCTCGCTGTTGTTGATACAGGGCGGTGCGAGCTTGACCCCGCCCTCACGCAGAGGAGAGCGGCGCGCATCGTCGACGAAAACGGCCAGTTTTTCCGATTGATGCATGTCGAAGCACATGGAGGCTGCGAAGAATTCCTCCGGGTAATGTGCTTTCAGCCAGGCTGTCTGATAGGCGAGCAGAGCGTAGGCGGCGGCGTGCGATTTGTTGAAGCCGTACCCTGCAAACTTATCAATCAAGTCAAAGAGTTCATTGGCCTTCTTCGCATCGATTCCACTGGTGGTTGCGCACCCATCGATAAAGCGCTGGCGCTGCGCATCCATCTCGGCCTGAACCTTCTTGCCCATCGCGCGGCGCAGCAGATCGGCATCGCCAAGCGAATAGCCCGCCAGGATCTGCGCGGCCTGCATGACCTGTTCCTGATAGACGAAGATGCCATAGGTCTCCGCCAGAATGCCCTCGAGCTTGGGATGCGGATAGGCGATCTCGACCTCGCCCGCCTTGCGCTGGCCGAACAGCGGGATGTTGTCCATCGGACCGGGACGGTAGAGCGAAACGAGCGCGATGATGTCACCGAAATTGGTCGGTTTGACCGCGGTCAGCGTGCGCCGCATCCCTTCCGATTCCAGCTGGAACACGCCCACCGTGTGGCCGCTCTTCAGCAATTCATAAACCGCCGGATCATCCAGCGCGAGCTGCGAGAGGTCGATCGAAATATCGCGCTTCTTAAGGAGATCGGTCGCTTTCTTGAGAACGGATAGAGTTTTGAGGCCCAGGAAGTCGAACTTGACCAGACCCGAACTCTCGACATGCTTCATGTCGTATTGCGTGACCGGCATGTCCGAACGCGGATCGCGGTAGAGCGGTACAAGCTTGGCAAGCGGCCTGTCGCCGATCACCACCCCCGCCGCATGGGTCGAGGAATTGCGGGGAAAGCCTTCCAGCTGCATCGCCAGATCGACCAGCCGCTTCACATCATTGTCATTGTCGTATTCGCGTTTGAAATCCGCCGCGCCATTCAGTGTGCGCGGCAGGGTCCACGGATCGGTCGGGTGGTTGGGCACCATCTTGGTCAGGCGATCCACCTGCCCATAGGGCATCTGCAAGATACGCCCGGTGTCGCGCAGCACCGCACGTGCCTTCAATTTTCCGAAAGTGATGATCTGCGCGACATGATCGTGGCCGTATTTCGCCTGCACGTAGCGGATAACCTCGCCCCGGCGGGTTTCGCAGAAATCGATATCGAAGTCGGGCATCGACACGCGTTCGGGATTGAGGAAGCGTTCGAACAGAAGGCCGAGCTTGATCGGATCGAGATCGGTGATCGTCAGTGCCCACGCGACCAGCGATCCCGCGCCCGAGCCGCGCCCCGGCCCCACCGGGATATCGTGATCCTTGGCCCATTTGATGAAATCGGCAACGATCAGAAAATAGCCGGGAAAACCCATCTGGTTGATGATGCCGACCTCGAATTCGAGCCGCTCGGCGTATTCGGCGAATTCCTCGCCGACCCCACGCGAGCCGAGCGCTTCGATGGCGGCCTGGCGCGCCTCGCCGGTCGCGGCAAGGGCTTCGGCGAGGCCCTCAGGGGAGGCATCGGGATAATACAGCGCCAGCCGCGCCGCGAGCCCACGCCGCGCATCCTCCGCCAGCATCCGCGATTCGCCTTCGAGATCGCCTGCGAGGCTCGGAAGGATCGGCGCGCGGTTCGGCGGCGCATAGGCGCAGCGTTGCGCGATCACGATCGTATTGGCGGTCGCTTCGGGAAGGTCGGCGAAGGCTTCCATCATCATGCTCGCCGTCTTGACGAAGCCTTCGGGATTGGAGCGCGCACGATCCTCCGCATCGATATGCGTCGATCCGGCGATGCACAGCATGGCGTCATGCGCCTTGTACATATGCGGTTCGGCGAAATTGGCGGGATTGGTGGCGACCAGCGGGAGATCGCGCGCGAAGGCCAGATCGATCAGCGCGGCCTCCGCGCCCTCCTCCACCGCATTGCCGCGGCGTGCCAGCTCGACATAAAGCCGCTCGGGAAACAAGGCCTGCAATCGGTCGAGATAGGTCTCGGCGTGGCTCACCTGCCCATCGGCGAGTAATCGCGTCACCGCGCCCTCGCTCGCTCCGGTAAGGGCGATCAACCCCTCGCTATGGCCTTCGAGGTCGCCCAGCCCGATATGCGGTTCGAACTCCAGCGGCCGGTCGAGATGCGCCTTCGAGACCAGATGGCACAGATTGTCGTATCCGGTCTCGTCCTGCGCATAGAGGGGCAGGTAATCGACCTGCTTGCCCTCCACATCCCGCGCCACGCCGAGAAGGGCGCCGACGATCGGCTGGATTCCGTCGTCGAAACACGCCTTGGCGAACATGACCGCGCCATACAGCCCGTTGCGATCCGCCAGGGCGATCGCAGGGAAGCCGCGCTCCTTCGCCAGTTTCGCCATCGCCTTGGGTTCGATCGCACCCTCCAGCATCGAATAGGCGGACAGGACACGCAGGGGCACGAAGGGTTTGAACATCGTCCCAATATGCGGATCGCGAAGGGATTCGCCAAGGCCGTCACCCGGCTTCCTCCCCGGCCCGTCCTCCGTTCCGATCCCATCCGGCTATGGCCAATCGCGCGCACCGCCGCTAAGGGCGCGAGCCATATCTAAAACCGGAGTTTACGATGGGTTTCCGCTGCGGGATCGTCGGCCTGCCGAATGTCGGCAAGTCCACCCTTTTCAACGCCCTTACCGAAACGCAGGCCGCGCAGGCCGCGAACTACCCGTTCTGCACGATCGAGCCGAATGTCGGCCAGGTCGCCGTGCCGGACGAGCGGCTGGACAAGATCGCGGCGGTCGCGAAATCGGCCAAGATCGTGCCGACCCAGCTCGCCTTCGTCGACATCGCGGGGCTGGTGAAGGGCGCGAGCAAGGGCGAAGGCCTGGGCAACCAGTTCCTCGGCAATATCCGCGAAGTCGACGCGATCGTCCACGTCCTGCGCTGCTTCGAGGATGACGACATCCAGCACGTCGCCAACAAGGTCGATCCCCTCGCCGATGCCGAGGTGGTCGAGACCGAGCTGCTGCTATCCGACATGGAAAGCCTGGAAAAGCGCGTTCCCAACGCGGAAAAGCGCGCGACGGCGGGCGACAAGGAAGCGAAGCTGATCGCCAGCGTGCTGGGCCAGGCGCTCGCCCTGCTGCGGGAAGGCAAGCCCGCCCGTCTGGTCGAACCAAACGACGAGGAGGAGGCGCGCGTCTTCGCCCAGGCGCAATTGTTGACCGCGAAGCCGGTCCTCTACGTCTGCAATGTGGCGGAGGAAGATGCGGCGACGGGCAATGCCATGTCCGCCGAAGTCTTCGCCAAGGCGGAGCGCGAGGGCGCGCAGGCGGTGGTCGTCTCCGCCGCGATCGAAGCCGAGCTGGTCGCGATGGAAGCCGAAGAGCGGCGCGAATACCTGTCCGAGCTGGGCCTCGAGGAAAGCGGCCTCTCGCGCATCATCCGCGCGGGCTACAAGCTGCTGGGTCTCAAGACCTTCTTCACCGCAGGCCCCAAGGAGGCGCGTGCCTGGACCTTCCCGGCGGGCGCCAAGGCTCCGCAGGCGGCGGGCGAGATCCATACCGATTTCGAACGCGGCTTCAT